>NZ_JBCNLG010000001.1:0-610373 GCF_039595595.1 Roseateles sp.
CGGCTGAACGGGCGCACCGACTCGTAGCCGGTGATCGAGTACAGGTTGATCTGGCCCAGGCCCCAGCGCAGGCGCGCGCTGCCGCCGGTGGCGTGCAGGGTCTGCTCGTTGACGCCGTCGGTGTAGGCCTTCTCGGGATCGAAGCCGTCGACCAGGTCGTTGGTGCCCGGCTTGATGATCGAGGCGCGGAACAGGCGCGCGCTGCCCTTCAGGTCGCGGCCATGGAAGTTGAACAGCGCGCTGAAGTCCTTGTGCGGCTGGTACAGCGCCTGCACGCGCAGCGCGCGGTCGTCATAGCCTTCCAGTTCGCCGGTCTTGCCGGTCGGGACCTGGTTCTTGACCCAGTCGTCGCGATGCTGGATCTGCGCCGAAATGCGCGCGGCCCAGTCGCCGGTCAGCGGCACGTTGGCGGCGCCTTCCAGGTTCATCGTGCCGTAGGTGCCGTAGGAGACGTTGAGGTAGCCCTCCTGGCGCTGCGACGGCTTGACCGAGTCGAACTTCACCACGCCGGCCGGCGTGTTGCGGCCGTAGAGCGTGCCCTGCGGGCCGGCGACGACTTCCACCGCGGCCAGGTCGAAGGCCGGGAAGCCCTTGAGGATCGGGTTCTCCTGGACCACGTCGTCATAGACCAGCGAGACCGGCTGGGAGGCGTTCAGGCGGAAGTCGGTGTTGCCGTAGCCGCGGATGTAGAAACGCGGGAAGGCGCGGCCGAACGAGGATTCGATGTTCAGGCTGGGCACGCGGCCCGACAGGAAGCGCACGTCCTGGCCGGCGGAGTTCAGCACGTCCAGCTTCTCGCCGGAGATCTTGGTGACCGCGTTGGGCACTTCCTTGATGTTCTCGACGCGGCGTTCGGCGGTGATGGTCACCGTCTCCAGCTGGCCTTTTTCCTTGGCGGGGGCGTCGGCCTCCTGGGCCAGCGCGGGCCAGGCGAGCACGGCCAGCGACACGGCCGCGGCGGCCTCGCGCAGCGCCGGACGGGCGGCGCGCTGGGTGGCGAATCGATTCATGAAGAAGCTCCGGGAAGGATGGAAAACCGGGGGGCGTCAACTGCAAGACCAAGGGGTAACCCGGTTCACAGATGGCAAAAATGTGAGCGCGCGGTGGCACGGTGGACGCGAATCTAGCAAGTTCGTCATCAACCCGTCACCCTGCGCACCATCGTGGTGCAGTATGTGTTGTCCAAACACTGCAACCGGCCGCCGCTCGCCCGGATGGGCGCTGGCGGCGCGTCCAAGCAGCCCGGCGTGGTGCGCCGTCCGGCCTGTCGCGCGAGGACCGATCCCCCGTTGCTGCCAACTTCGGAAGGAGGCTTTGCGATACTGCCGCCCTCTTCCGGGGACCCTCTCATGCGTTTCATCACCCTCAATCTCAACGGCATCCGTTCGGCCGCCACCAAGGGCGTGTTCGACTGGCTGCCGCCGCAACAGGCGGACGTCGTCGGCGTCCAGGAGCTGAAGGCACAGGCTGACGTCGTCGAGGCGCAGTTCGCCGGCTACGACACCCTCAGCGGCCACTTCCATTACGCGCAGAAGAAGGGCTATTCGGGCGTGGGGCTCTACACGAAGGAAACCCCCAGCGACGTCATCGTCGGCTTCGGCAGCGCCGAGTTCGACCACGAGGGCCGCTGGATCGAAAAGCGCTTCGACAAGCCGGGCCGCAAGCTCTCGCTCATCAGCTGCTACTTCCCCAGCGGCTCCAGCGGCGAGGAGCGCCAGGCGGCCAAGTTCCGCTTCCTCGCGGAGATGTACCCCTACCTGATGGCGCTGCGCGCCGAGCGCGAATTCATCCTGGTGGCCGACGTCAACATCGCCCACAAGGAGATCGACCTCAAGAACTGGAAGGGCAACCAGAAGAACAGCGGCTTCCTGCCCGAGGAACGCGCCTGGATGACCAAGCTGCTGGAGCAGGACGTGGGCCTGGTCGACGTGTTCCGCACGCTCAACGACAAGCCCGAGCAGTACACGTGGTGGAGCAACCGCGGCCAGGCCTGGGCGAAGAACGTGGGCTGGCGGCTGGACTACCACCTCGCCACGCCGGGCATGGCGCACCTGGCGCAGCGCGAAGCGATCTACCTCGACCAGCGCTTCAGCGACCACGCGCCGCTGACCATCGATTACGACTTCAAGATCTGAGCCTCAGTCCACCTGCGCGCCCGAGGCCTTCACGACCTTGGCCCACTTCGCCGTCTCGCTGGCGATGAGGGCGGCGAACTCCGCGCTCGAGCCGCCGCCGGCCACGGCGCCCTGGCTCGCCAGGCGCTCCTTGATGAGCGGCATCGCCAGCGCCCTGGCCGCCTCGCGCTGCACGCGCGCGACCTGATCCGCCGGCTGCGAGGCCGGCGCCAGCAGTCCGAACCAGGACGAGGCCTCGAAGCCTTTCAGCGCCGGCAGGCCGCTCTCCGCCACGGTCGGCAGCTCCGGCAGCGCCTCGCTGCGGGTCGCGCTCGTCACAGCGATCGCCTTCAGCTTCCCCGACCGGATGTGCGGCAGCGCCGACGGCAGGTTGTCGAACATCAGGTCCATGTTGCCCGCCATCAGGTCCAGCAGCGCCGGCCCGGAACCGCGATACGGGAAATGGACCATGTGGGTGCCCGTCAGGCTCTTGAACAGCTCGCCCGCGAGGTGGATCGAGGTGCCATTGCCGCTCGAGCACATGTTCAGCTTGCCCGGATTCGCCCTGGCCACGCGCGCCAGGTCCGCGACGCTGGCGATGCCGTACTTCTGCGCATTGGCCGGATTCACCACCAGCACGTTGGGCACCGCCGCGACCAGCGTGATCGGCGCGAAGTCCTTCACCGGATCGAAGGGCATCTTCGGATACAGCGACTGGTTGATCGCATGCGTGCCCACCGTGCCCATCAGCAGCGTGTGGCCATCGGTGGCATGCGCCACGTCGGCCGAGCCGGTGTTGCCGCCCGCGCCCGGCTTGTTCTCGACGATCACCGCCTGCCCCAGCGCCTTCTGCAGCTCGGGCGCCATCGCGCGGGCAAGCAGATCCGTGGTGCCGGCGGGCGGGAAGGGCACGACCAGCCGCAGCGGCCGCGACGGCCAGCCCGGCGAGGACTGCGCATGGACCAGGCCCGGCAGGACAGCGGCGGACCAGGCGGCGGACCAGACAGCGGACGAACGCGCGAGCAACGCGCGCCGGTTCAGCAGGCTCATGGGGCGTCTCCTCGTGATGATCTCGATGAAGGCCCGCCGCGCCGCTACGCGGTCTCGGATCCCTCGGGCGGTTCCGGGCCCAGGATGGTCTGCAGCTGCACGCGCTCGGAGCTGCAGGCGGCATCGAAGTCGGCCTCGATCTGGATCAGCGCCTGCGCGTCGCCGGCCTCGACGGTCACGATGCCGCGCGCGCGGTTGCGGCCCTGCGACTTGGCGGTGTAGAGCGCCATGTCGGCCCAGTTGACCGCCTGTTCCCAGTGCAGCGCGAGCTGCGCCGGCGGCAGCGGGAAATGCGCGAAGCCGATCGAGCAGGTGACGCGCAGCGCGCCCGCGGCGGTCTGCACCGGCTGGCCGCCGACGATGAACAGGACGCGCTCGGCCAGCAACTGCAGCTGATCCGGCGCGACGTTGCGCGCGAAGACGAGGAACTCCTCGCCGCCCCAGCGCACGACCAGGTCCTCGGCGCGCACCGCCTGCGCGATGCGCCGCGACACCTCCACGATCACCGCGTCGCCGGCCGCATGGCCATGGCGGTCATTGACGTGCTTGAAGTGATCGATGTCGATCATCAGCAGCGCACCGGTGAACATGTCCTTCGCATGGCGATCCATCACGGCCAGGAAGTGGCGCCGGTTGGCGAGGTCCGTCAGCGGATCGCGCTCGCTCTGCGCGCGCAGCAGGCTCTGGTTCGCCTTGAGCTTGCGGTTGGCCTCGCGCACGCGCGCCAGCATCACGCCGAGCAGCAGCAGCGACAGCCCCGCCAGCGCCACCAGCCCCACGCCGACGTACTGCGCCAGGCGCCGGTTGCCGAGCTCGCGGTCCTTCAGCGTCTGCTCGCGGCGCAGCAGCTCCAGGTCGCGCTGCTTGGCCTCGCTGTCGTACTTCAGGCGCAGCTGCTGCAGCGAGGACTCGCGATTGCGCCGCGCCGTCTCGGCGCTCAGCGCGCGCTCCTCGTGATAGAGCCGCAACGCCTCCTTCCACTGGCCGACCTTGGCGTAGGCCTCGCCGAGCTCGCGCAGCTGCAGCGCGCGGCGCACCGGATCGAAGTCGCCTTGCGCGAACTCGACGACGCGGGCGATCTCGCGCTTGGCCGCGTCGAACTGGCGCAGCTGGACCAGCGCCACCGACAGGTTGTGCCGCAGCGTGCGCTCCACCGTCTGGTCGCCGTAGGACTGCACGACCGGCAGCGCCAGGCGGGCGAGCTGCACCGCCTTGGCCGGCTGGTCGGTGTGGATGTAGACGTCGAGCAGGTTGTTCTGCAGCAGCGCGACATCGCGCCGCGCGCCGGCCTGCCCGGCCAGCCGCAAGGCTTCCTCGAGCGTGGTCAGCTGCGTCGCGCGGTCCCCGCGGCGCGACGCGATCATCGATTCGTACATCCTGGCGCGGCTCATCGCCGAGACATCGCCCTGCGCGAGCTGCCAAGCCTGCGCCATCCACTGCTGCGCGGCGGCGGGTTCGTCGCGCACCTGGCTGTTGACGGCGAGCGCACCCAGCATCGAGCCGATCGCGTTGTGGTCCTGCAAGGCCTGCGCCCAGGCCAGGCCCCGCCGCAGCGAGGCGTCGGCGAAGGCGTACTCGCCGCGCGCGCCCTGGGCTCGCGCGATCAGGCGCAGCGCCTGGAACGCGACCCGCGCGTCGCAGCCCGGCGGCACCGTCTGGTTCTGCGGCGGCGGGCAACTGGGCGTGAGTTCGTCGAGCGCCTGCTGCGCCATCTCCCCCGAACGCCCCGTCTGGCCGAGCCGGTCCTGCAACTCCGCCAGCAGCATGCGCGCCAGCGGCCTGCCGTTCGGGCGCGTCTCCAGCTCGGCCGCCAGGCGGCGGACCTCGTCGGCGCGGCCGGCGGACGCGTCGATGCGGCCGAGCACGTACTCGACATGCATCCGCTGCGCCGCATGCGCCGGATCCGCGAGCAGCGCGCGCACCTGCTGCGCCGCCTTCTCCGGCTCGTTGTAGCCGTAGCGGTCCAATTCCGCGAGCTGCGCGTCGAGCGCGCGATCCGGGATTTCTGCGCCGGCGCTCGCGGCGGGCGTGGCCGCCGGCGCCGCGGACGCCTCCGCCGCGAAGGTCAGCGCGCAGGCCAGCGCCCAAGTCAGCGAGAGCGCGCCGAACAAGGCCGGCAAGCCGCGAGAGAAGCGCCGCGACCTCATGCGCGCCCTTCCTGCACCGGTCCGAGCAGGCTCACGAGCTGCACCTGCCCCTGATGCCAGGCCGATTCGACCCGGCCCGCCAGCGCGAGCAGCTGATCACGGTCGCGCGCCTGCATCGCCGCGACCCCATAGGCCTTGTTGCGGCCATGGGCCTTGGCCATGTACATCACCGTGTCGACGAGGTCGATCGCGCGCTCCCATTCCAGCGTCAGGTCATGCGGCGCCATCGGGAAGCTCGCGAAGCCGATCGACGCGCTGATCGGGATGCGCAGCGGGCCGTGATCGACCGGCTGGGCGCCCATCTGGTCCAGCAGCCGCTGGCCGAGCTGGCGCGCGTCCTCGGTCGATTCGGACTTCACCAGGATCAGGAATTCCTCGCCGCCCCAGCGCACGACCAGGTCCTGCTCGCGCAGCACGCCGCGCAGCCGGCGCGCCACCTCCACCAGCACCGTGTCGCCGGCCGCGTGGCCCCACTGATCGTTGATGCGCTTGAAGTGGTCGATGTCGATCAGGAACAGGCTGCCGCGCAACCCGCCCGATTCGCGCGTGAGCTCGACGATCGCCTGCTGGAAATGGCGCCGGTTGGCCAGCCCCGTCAGCGGGTCGCGCTCGCTCTGCACGCGCAGCGACTCGTTGGTCTGCGCCAGCGCCGCATTCGTGCGGCGGATGCGCCGGTAGGCCAGCGCCAGCAGCGCGCCCGACAGCAGCACGCAGCCGCCCACCTCGGCCCACAGCTTGAGCTGCAGGTCGCGGGTGCGGATCTGCTCGCTCTTGAGGCTGTTGTCCTGGTTGAGCAAGCGGATCTCGCGCTGGCGCTGCTGGTCCTCGTAGCGGGCCTGCGCCTCCAGCACGGTGCGGCGCGTTTCGTCGCGCAGCACTTCGTCGAATTCCTTGCGCGAGCGGTGGTACGCATCGACCGCGCCGGCCAGGTCATCGAACTTCTCGAGGTAGCCGCCCAGCTCCAGCCAGGCATCGGCGGTGTAGCTGCCGGCCTCGCGCTGCGCGTCCATCGTGATGGCCTGCAGCACGTCGCGCTTGCCTTCGTCGAGCCGGCGCAGCCCGATCTTGGCGATGCCCATGTTGTGCCGCGCCAGGATCTCGGTGGAGATCTCGCCGACCTCGTGCGCCAGCGCCAGGCTTTGCGTCGAGAGCTCCAGCGCCCGCGCGTAGTTGCCGCTGCGCAGCTCGTAGTCCGCCAGGTTGCCCAGCGCGAGCGCCTGCAGCGACGGGGCCTGCGCCTCGCGCGCGTACTGCAGCGCCTGCTCGCGCGCCTGCTGGCTGATCCTGGGGTCCTCGTCCTGCGTGTGGACGATGCCCAGGATGGTGTGGATCGAGTACATCAGCACCGGATCCGGGTCCTGTTGCGCGGTCTGCAGCGCCTCGCCCGCGGTGCGCTTGGCATGGTCGACCTGCTGGCTGCGGAAGTAGTTGAACGCCAGCGTCGCCTGCGTGATCGCGGCCCGCCAGCGCGAATCCATCGCGCGCGCCTGCTCGAGCGCCTTCAGGCCGCTCTCCACCGCGGCGTCGACCTCGCCGTAATCGCCCTGCATGTAGGCCAGCAGTTCGGTCGCGCGCCACAGCAGCCGCCGGTCCGCCTTGGCCGCCTCGATCTCCTGCAGCCCGCCCAGCAGCCGCACGCCGGCGCCGAGCTCGCCATTGGCCTTGAGCCACTGGGCCTTGGCCAGCATCAGCGCGAGCGGCACCTGCGCGCGCACCGGCGAGTCCTCGGGCCAGGCCTTCAGCGCCTCGAGCGCGGCCTCATGGCCGCTGCGGTCGCGCAGCTGCGCGAGCAGGGCGGCCCGCTGGCTCAGCGCTTCGAGCCGCTCGGCGCTGCCAGCCGCGGCGCGCGCCTCGATGGCCTGCAGCTCGCGCAGATGCTCGCGCGGATGCGCCTGGCCGACGCGCTCCTGCTGTTCGAGCTCGCCCTGCAGCGCGCGGTCGGGGACGCCGCTGCCGGCCGCGGCGGCGCCGGGCGTGGCCGCCTCGCGCGGCCCGCAGCCCGCGAGCAAGGGCAGCGCGAGGGCGAGCGCGAGCGCGGCCGCGGCCATGAAGGCCGTCTTCCGCGCGGTGTCCGCTGCTCTCAACTCTCCAACCTTGCTCATCGTGTCGAAGCCGGTTTGTACGTCTCGTTACGGGTGGTCCAGACGTGTGGATCGCGTCAAGCGTGCACGAGTTCGCGCCCGTGCCTGCGCCGTGGGGTCAGTCCGTGCGTCCGCGCCGCAGCAGCGCATGCAGCAGGATCGCACCGAAGGTGGCGGTGCCGATGCCGCCGAGCGTAAACCCGCCCAGCTTGAGCGTGAAATCGCCGGTGCCGATCACCAGCGTGATCGCGGCCACCATCAGGTTGCGGGGGTCGCGGAAGTCGACGTGATGGTCGACCCAGATGCGGGCGCCGGCGATCGCGATCAGGCCGAAGACGACGATGCTCACACCCCCCATGACGGCCAGCGGGATGGCCTGGATCAGCGCGCCGAACTTGGGTGAGAAACCCAGCACCAGCGCCATCAGCGCGGCGAAGACGAACACCGCCGTCGAGTAGATGCGGGTGGCGGCCATCACGCCGATGTTCTCGGCGTAGGTCGTGACACCGGTGCCGCCGACCGCGCCACTGGCGATGGTGGCCAGTCCGTCGCCGATGAAGGCGCGGCCCAGCAGCGGCGACATGTCGCGGCCGGTCATCGCGCTGACCGCCTTGAGGTGGCCCAGGTTCTCGGCCACCAGGATCAGCGCCACCGGCGCGATCATCAGCATCGCCTTCGAATCGAAGACCGGCGCATGGAAGCCGGGCAGCCCGAACCAGGGCGCGGCGATGACCGCCGAGAGGTCGATCGGCTTGCCCAGGCCGAAGCCGTTGGTCAGCAGCGCGTAGATCAGGCTGGCCTGGATCAGGCCGGCCAGGATCAGGAGCCGCTGCAGCATGCCGCGCGCGTGCACCGCGACCAGCGCGACGCTGATGAAGGTCGCGCCCTGCATCCAGGCGTCGAAGGCGGCGGGCGCCATGTTCTTGATCGGCACGGCGGCCAGATTCAGGCCGATCACCGCGACGACCGCGCCGGTCACGACTGGCGGCATCAGCCGTTCGACCCAGGCGCTGCCCGATGCCGACACCAGCAGCCCGATCAGCGTGTACAGCACGCCGCAGGCGATGATGCCGCCCAGCGCGAGCGGCAGATTCGGATTGGGGCCGCTGCCGCCGTAGCCGGTGGCGGCGATCACGACGCCGATGAACGCGAAACTCGAGCCCAGGTAGCTCGGCACCCGTCCGCCGGTCAGGAAGAAGAACAGCAGCGTGCCCACGCCGCTCATCAGCACGGCGACATTGGGATCGAAGCCCATCAGCAGCGGCGCCAGCACCGTGGCGCCGAACATGGCGATCACATGTTGCAGGCCGAGCGCCGCGGTCTGCGGCCACGACAGGCGTTCATCAGGGGCAATCGCCTTCTCGGGGCCGACGGTCACCGGCCGCCAGCGCATCAACCACGCCATGGACTTTCCTCAATGGATTCAACCATCGAGTGTACGAAGGGCCCATGGCCGCGCCACTCCGGGCATATCCCGTGACCGCGCGGGGCGGGGACGCTTGACGCGGCGGCGTGGAGGCGTCAGCGCGAATGGATCAGAACAGCACCAGGTCGCGGTTGTGCCGGGGCAGCATGCGCAGCAGGCGCCGCCAGGACACCCAGGCACGCCACAGCGCACCGCCGAAGACCAGACTCAGGATCAGCAGGATGGTCATGATGGACTCTCAAGACAGGGGGCGAGGAAGATTTCGCACGTCCGTGCGAATTCGGTGGAAACCTGAGAGCGGGCGGACGGCATGGTGGCCTTCAGGCTGGGGTTCGGGGAGCGGAAGCGGGCGCCCCGCGATTCGCGTCCAGCAGCAGCGGCGCCATCAGACGGCGATAGCTGGTCCAGGCCCGGCTGACGGCGTCCGGTGTGCGCAGGAACCGCACCTCGCGCACGAGCGCGGTGAACAGCCCGTCGAGCTCGAAGATCAGCTGGTCCAGGTCCGCATCCGCGCGCAGTTGACCGGCATCCTGCGCCTGGACCAGCGTGCGGCGCAGCGTCGAGCGCCAGCGGCGTACGCCGTCCAGCAGACGGTCGCGCATCGCGTCGTCGCGGTCGTCGTACTCGAAGGCGCCCGCGACGTAGAGGCAGTTGCCATGCGGGCCGCCGACGCGGCCCAGCCAGGCGCGCACCATCGCGTCCATCCGAGGCAGACCGCGGGGCTCGCGCAGCGCGGGCAGGATGACCTCCTGCTGGAAGGTCTTCTCGAAGGCGTCCAGCACCGCGCACTGCAGCGCCTCCCGCGAGCCGATGCGCGAGAACACGCCGCTCTTGGACAGATTCAGCCGCTTGGCTACCTCGCCGATCGACAGGCTGTCCAGGCCGTCCAGGCGCGCCATCTCCAGCGCGACATCGACGATGGCGCTCTGCGTCAGTTCGCTGCGGGCGGTCTTGGCTTCCATGCGGCGCAATTTAGCACGGTCGTGCGAACCATGCAGGGCGCCCGAAAGGCGCAGACGCCGAACGGGTTATTCGCCGGCGGGCGGCGTAGCGCCCTCGCCCGCATCCGGGCGGCCGTCCTGCGGCGCGGCTTCGCCAGCGATCGGCGGCCGGCCGCGGCGCGGCGCGGGCGAAAGCGCCGGCTTGATGCCGCGGCGCTTGAGCGCCTCGCGCAGCAGCAGCTCGATCTGTGCGTTGGACGAGCGCAGCTCGATCGCGGCCAGGCGCTCGATCTCCTCCCACAGCGCCGGATCCAGGCGCAGCGGGAACTGCTTCTTCGCGGGACTGGCCATCTGCGCTTCGCTGCTCAGTTGTAGAGGGTCCCCGCGTTGACGATCGGCTGCGTGTCCTTGTCGGAACACAGCACCACCAGCAGGTTGGACACCATCGCCGCCTTGCGCTCGTCGTCGAGCTGCACGATCTCGCGCTCGCTCAGACCCTTGAGCGCTTCCTCGACCATGCTGACCGCGCCATGCACGATCTTCTTGCGGGCGCTGATGATGGCCTCGGCCTGCTGCCGGCGCAGCATCACCTGTGCGATCTCGGGCGCATAGGCCAGGTGCGTGAGCATCGCCGTCTCGACGCCGACCCCCGCCGGCTGCAGCCGCGCCTGCAGCTCCGCGATCAGCGCGGCCATCACCTCGTCGGAGCCGGCCCGCAGCGTGGTCTCGCGGGCGCCGAGGTCGTCGCCCTCGTCGTAGGCGAACTGCGAGGCCAGATGCCGGATCGCGGCCTCGGCCTGGATGCTGACGTACTGCTCGAAATCGTCGACCTCGAAGACCGCACGCGCCGTGTCCTCGACGCGCCAGACGACGGCGGCGCTGATCTCGACCGGATTGCCGCGCTTGTCATTGACCTTCAGCGTCGGCGCGTCCAGATTGCGCGCGCGCAGCGACAGGCGGCGCTTGATCATCAGCAGCGGCACCGTCCAGCGCAGGCCCGACACGCGGTCCGTGCCGACATAGCGACCGAACAAGGTCAGCACGCGGGCCTCGTTGGGCTGCTGGATGTAGAGGCCGGTGAGCAGGACCACGCCCGCCGCCACCAGCGCCCCCTGCGCCGCGCCGATCGCCTCCGGCCCAAGTGCGAAGAGGCGCCAGCCCGCGAAGGCCAGCAGAGCCAGTGCGATCAGCAGCGCGGCATAGCCGTTGGCCGCGCCTGCGCGGCGCTCGATCGGTGTCGTCGCGCTGCGCGGCGGGACATTCTTCGGGACTGCAGTCGTGCTCATCACCTGGCTCCTCCAAAAGGTGATATCACTTTATGCGCAAGGGGCGGAGAAAGGCAAGCGCTTTCCCAGAATGCAGAAAGCGCCCGCGAGGGGCGCTTTCATCGTGGCGGCTGGCGTCGTGCGCCGCTGCGGGCTCACTCGCCCTTGCGCGCCTTCGGCAGCAGGAAGTTGGCGACGGCGATGCAGCGCTGGCCCAATTCCTCCTCGCTGACGCGCAGGCCGAAGCCGGCCATCGACGGCGAGGTCAGATACCGCCCGCCGATCGCGACGGTGGGCACGCCATCGATGTTGTAGCGGTCCTGCAGCTTGGCGGCCTGCTGGCACTTGGTGCTGACGCTGAAGGAGTTGAAGGTCTCCTTGAACTTGGCCGGATCCACGCCCAGCGGCGCCAGGAACTTGGCCATCGAATCGGCGTCGGTCAGGCTCTGGCCGCCGCGGTGGATCGCGTTGAAGATGGCCGGACGCGTCTGCGCCTCCTTGCCCATCTCCTCCAGCGTGTAGAACAGCTGCTGGTGGATCTTCACGTTCGCGCGGAACGCCACGTGAACCTTGCGGAACACGACGTCGGCCGGCAGCTGCTTGGCCCAGGCTTCGATCGTCGGCTCGAAGACGTAGCAGTGCGGGCAGCCGTACCAGAAGAACTCGATCACCTCGATCTTGCCCGGCGCGCCGCCCGGCACGGCCGTGGTCAGGCGCTGGTACTGGCGGCCTTCGATCGGGCCGCCCTGCGCCAGCGCCGGAGCGCCGTTCAGGAGCAGGCCGCCGCCAGCGGCGGTCGACAGGGCCGTGAGGGCGGTGAATTCGCGACGCTTCATCTTCGATTCCTTGTGTGTTCCGCTGCGGCCGGCGCCGCATTGGCCGGCCATCCTAGAAAAACTGGCTTAGGACGGGATTAACCGCCCTGGCGCGCTCAGCGCTGGATCGCGACCAGATTGGCCTCGATGCCGGCGCCTTCGAGCTTCTTCTGCTGCGACTCGGCCTCGTCGCGGGAGTCGAACGGCCCCAGGCGCACACGGAACACCGTGCGGCCGGACTGTTCGCGCTCCATCACCTTGGCCGAGAAGCCCTGGATCGCGAGCTTGGCGCGCTGCTGCTCGGCGTCCTCCATGCGCGTGAAGGCGCCGGCCTGGACGAAGAAGCTGCCGCGCGAGCCATCCGGGCGCGCGCCATCGGCGCTGCGGGTCTCGGCCGGGCGCGCTTCGGGCTTGGCCGACGGGACGGGCGCCGCGGCGGGCGAACGCTCGGCGGGGCGGCCTTCCACGGCCGGCGCGGGCGTCGTGCCGGCCGTGACCTGCGGCGCCGGCGTCACCGCTGGCGTCTGGGGCGCGGGCGCTGGCGTCACGACACCGGAGGCGGCTTTCGTCGTGCGGCCGGCCAGCGGCGCGTTCGGATCCCAGTTCTTGTTGCGCTCGGCTTCCTGGGCGTCCTGCTCCGCGGTGCGCTGCGGCAGCTTGTTGACGAAGGGCACCGGCGCCTTGGTCACGTACAGGGCCACGCCCAGCGCGATCCCCAGTCCCAGCAGCAGGCCCACGATCAGGCCCATGGCGAATCCGCCGCGCTGCTTCTCTTTGCTCATTGCTGCTCCTGCGAGTCACGTTCCATCGCGTCCGGGGCCGACACCCCCAGCACCGCCAGCGCGTTGCGCATCACCTGGCGCGTCGCGGCCAGCAGCGCCAGGCGCGCGCGCGTCAGGGCCGGGTCGTCGCCCAGCACGCGTTCGGCGCCATAGTAGCTGTGCAGCGCGCCGGACAGGTCGCGCAGATAGAACGCCACGTCGTGCGGGGCCAGGTCTTGCGCCGCCGACGCCAGCATGCGCGGATAGTCCGCCAGCTTCGCCATCAGCGCGTACTCGGTCGGCGCCGTCAGCAGCGCGGCGTCGGCCGCGGCCACCTCGGCCTCGCCATGGCCCTGCTCGGCGCCCTTGCGCAGCACCGAGCAGATCCGCGCATGCGCGTACTGCACGTAGAACACGGGGTTCTCGTCATTGGCCTTGAGCGCGAGGTCCACGTCGAAGACGAACTCGGTGTCGGCCTTGCGGCTGATCAGGAAGAAGCGCACCGCGTCGCGGCTGGTCCATTCGATCAGGTCACGCAGCGTGACGTAGCTGCCGGCGCGCTTGGAGATCTTGACCTCCTCGCCACCCTTCAGGACCGTGACCATCTTGTGCAGGACGTAGTCCGGGAAGCCCTGCGGAATGCCGACGCCGGTGGCCTGCAGGCCGCCGCGCACCCGGGCGATCGTGCCGTGGTGGTCGGTGCCCTGGATGTTGATGCACTTCGAGAAGCCGCGCTTGAACTTGTTGACGTGGTAGGCGACGTCGGGCACGAAGTAGGTGTACGTGCCGTCGGACTTGCGCATCACGCGGTCCTTGTCGTCGCCGTACTCGGTCGAGCGCAGCCACAGCGCGCCGCCGTCCTCGTAGGTCTTGCCGTTGGCGATCATGCGCGCGACGGCATCCTCGACCTGACCGCCCGTGTACAGCGAGGACTCGAGGAAGTAGTTGTCGAAGCGCAGTCCGAACGCCTGCAGGTCCAGGTCCTGCTCATGGCGCAGGAAGGCCACCGCGAACTGGCGGATCGACTCGAGGTCCTCGGGATCGCCCGACGCGGTGAACTCGCGGTCGTCGGCCTTCACCGTCTCCTTGCGCATGAAGGCGTCGGCGATGTCCTGGATGTAGTCGCCGTTGTAGAAGTTCTTGCTGTCCGGATTCTCCGGATCGGTCGGCCAGATGGGGTCGCCTGGCTTGAAGCCCTGGATGCGCAGCTGCGTGCTGCGGGCCAGCGTGCCGATCTGCACGCCGGCGTCGTTGTAGTAGAACTCGCGGCTGACCTTCCAACCCTGCGTCGCGAACAGCTGGCAGAGCGAATCGCCCAGCGCCGCCTGGCGCGCATGGCCGACGTGCAGCGGCCCGGTCGGGTTGGCCGACACGAATTCCACCAGCACCGAGGTATCGCGCGCGGGCTGGTGGCCGAAGCGCGCGGCGGCGGCGAAGACCTCGCCGACCACGGCCTGGCGCGCGGCCGGCTTGAGACGGATGTTGATGAAGCCCGGGCCGGCGATCTCCAGCGCGTCGACCCAGCGCTCGAAGGCCGGCTGCGCCTGCAGCTGGGCGATCAGCGTCGTCGCCAGCTCGCGCGGATTCTTCTTCAGCGCCTTGGACAGCTGCATCGCGGCCGTGCAGGCGAAGTCGCCGTGGGAGGCTTGCTTGGGGGTCTCGAAGGCGGCCACCGGCGCGGCGGCGATGAGGCCGGCGTCGACGGCCTCCTGGCTCAGGCCCTGGAGCACGGTGCCGAGGGCGGCGAGCAATTCCTGCTTGGCTTGGATCATGGGGCCGCATTTTAGGGGCCGTCCCCTGTAAGAGCCGGTGAGCCCCCCCTTGCCGAGCCCCTCCCCCTGGGGCAGGATGCCCCTCCGATGAGCGCCTCCAGCGATTCCCGCCCTTCCGCCTTCTCCGACTCGACGCTCGGCGGTCTGGCCGACCTGCCGGCGCAGATCGGCAAGTACCGCGTGCTGCGGCGGCTGGGCGAGGGCGCCACCAGCGACGTCTTCCTGGCGATGGACGACTTCAAGGGCCAGGAGGTCGCCATCAAGCGCATGCGCGCCTGGTCCGGAGGCGGCCGCTCCGAGGAGGACACGCTCAGCATCCGCTTCTTCGCCGCCGAGGCCGCGCTGGCGGGCCGGCTGCAGCATCCGAACGTGGTGCAGATCCTGGACGCGGTGCAGGACGGCGACCTCCCGTATCTCGTCATGGAATTCGTCCACGGCGTCACGCTGAAGCACTTCTGCCGCAATGACCGGCTGTTGCCGCTGGATCAGATCGTCGAACTCGGCTTCAAGTGCGCGATGGCGCTGTCCTATGTGTTCCGCCAGGGCGTGGTCCACCGCGACATCAAGCCCGCCAATCTGCTGGCGGTGCTCGACAGCCAGGGCCAGGTCACCGACGTCAAGGTCAGCGACTTCGGCAGCGCGCTCAACCTGAACGCCGACATGACGCAGGTGCATCGCGTCGGCTCGCTGGCCTACATGCCGCCCGAGCAGATCGAGGGCGGCGACGTCGGCGCGCAGGCCGACATCTACGCGCTGGGCGCGGTGCTCTATCACCTGGTCAGCGGCCGCGCGCCGTTCGACGCGCCCAACCAGATGGCGCTGATGCATCAGATCTACCACCAGGCGCCGCAGCCGCTGGCGGGCCAGCGCGGCGGGGTCACGGCGGAGCTGGACGCGGTCATCCAGCGTGCGCTGGCCAAGCATCCGCACGAGCGCTATCCGGACTGGGAGGCCTTCGGCGGCGCGCTGTCGGAACTGGTCGCCAAGCAACTGGTGCCGCTGGCGCGGCTCAACGAGGTCAAGGACTCGGAGCGCTTCAACCTGCTGCGCGGGCTGGAGTTCTTCGCCGGCTTCGGCGACGTGGAGCTCTGGGAAGTGGTGCGGCGCGCGCGCTGGCGCCGCTATCCGCTGGACTACCTGCTGTTCAAGAAGGGGCAGGAAGGCAACACCTTCCACATCATCACGCAGGGCGAGGTCGAGGTGTGGCGCGAGGGCGCGCTGGTGGCGACGCTGGGCACCGGCACCTCGGTCGGCGAGATGGCCTACCTCGCGCCGAATCCCGATCTGCGGCGTCACAGCACCGACATCCGGGTGACCCAACTTTGTACAACGGTGTCCTTCACGCCGGAGTCGCTGGGACAGCTCAGCCCGGAGTGCCAACACCGCTTCGACCGCGCCTTCATCCAGGTGCTGGTGCGGCGGCTGCATCTGGCGCATGAGGCGCTGGCCTCCCCGCGCCGCATCCTGTGAGTCGGTGACCGACTCGTTCAGGGAAGGCGCCGCCCCGTCGCGGTCAACTGCTGGCAGTCAGTCATTCTCTTGACGGGCGTCAACCGCTATTGAGAGCCGCTCGTTGGTGTGCTCCACTGCCCGAGAGGTCTTTCCCAACCCCGTAGCCCCCTGAAGGAGAGAGTGATGACACGACTGACCCCGATCTCGCTGATCGCCGGCGCGATGCTGGCCCTGGCCTCGCTGGGCGCGCATGCCGCGGACGACGCCAAGCCGAAGAAGGAGCCCACCGCGCAGCAGCAGCGCATGAAGACCTGCAACGCCGATGCCAAGGCCACCGGCAAGAAGGGCGACGAGCGCAAGGCCTTCATGAGCAGCTGCTTGAAGGGCGAGACCGCCGCCGCGTCGGCCCCGGCCATGACCGACCAGCAGGCCAAGATGAAGACCTGCAACGCCGACGCCAAGGGCAAGACCGGCGACGCCCGCAAGGCCTTCATGAAAGACTGCCTCTCAGCCAAGTAACACACCACGCGACGCTGCATCGGGCGCTCCGCGTTGTTGCAAATCCTCGCCATAGCGCTGCTATGGCTGCGGTTTGCGCCTAGCGGAGCACCCGATGCAGCGCCGCGTCACTCGGCCGAGGTCGTGCAGCGCCCGCCTCACCCCGACGAAGTGGGCAGATTCAACCGGCCGAGAAAGTCGGGAGGCTCATTTGGTCAGGACACCGCGCGCGAGCATCACCGCTGCGATCGGAATCAGCATCAGCAGGTGGGCCTGGATCATGACCAGGCGTCGCGTCGCGCGCACCTCAGCATCGCTCGGCAGACCAGCACCGCCGTCGAGGGCCTTGACCCAGCGGCGATAGGTCAACGTCGGCTTGATCGAGATGAGACCGATCACCACGAACAAGCCGAACTTCACGTGCAGCAGCGGCTGGCCCCAGTACCAGCCCAGCCCCTTGATGCCCCACCAGGTCCGCGCGAATCCGGTGAGCAGCACCGCAACCGCGGTCATGCCGTAGATCATGTCCAGCCGCGACAGCCGGCGCACGACCGCCGCGTTCATCCACTCGGTGCGGCATAGCGCCGCCTGGCTCGACAGGAATACGACCAGGCCGAGGATCGCCAGGATGTGCAGGCCGGCGAGCAAGGCTTCGAGCGTCATGGAGTCTCCCAGGTGGTGGCGCGCGCCCAGTAGTCGGGGCTGCCGTGATGTTCCTTCAGGAAGTCTATCCACAGCCTCACCCGCAGCGGCAAGTGCTTGCGCTGCGGCAGCATGGCGAAGATGCCGTTCGGCGGCGCAGCGAACTCGTCGAGCACGCTGACCAGCTCGCCCGCGCGGATCGCGCCGGCCACTTCCCAGGTGCTTCGCCAGGCCAGGCCCAGGCCCTGACGGCACCAGTCGTGCAGCACCTGGCCATCGCTGCAGTCCAGCCGGCCCGTCGGGCGCAGGTGCTGCACCTGACCGTCGATGCGGAAGGCCCAGCCGCGCGTCTGGCTCGCGTCGGAACTCAAGGTCAGGCACTCGTGCCGCAGCAGCTCGGATGGATGCCGGGGCGTGCCGGCCCGCTTGAGGTACGACGGCGCCGCCACGCACAGCCGCCGGTTGTCGGCCAGCCGCATGCTGATCAGGCTGGAATCGCTGAGATCGCCCACACGCACCGCGCAATCGAAGCCCTCGTTGACGATGTCGACGACGCGATCGCTCAGATTCAGAGACAGGCTGACCTCCGGATGCCGCGCAAGGAAAGCCGGCACCAGCGGCGCGACATGGCGCCGGCCAAAGCCCGCCGGCGCGGTGATCCGCAGATGACCGCTGGCCTGGATGCCGCCAGCGCTGACGCTGGCCTCGGCGCTGGCGAAGTCAGCCAACAGGCGCTGGCAGTCCTCAAGGAAGGCCGTGCCCTCATGCGTCAGCGTCAGCTTGCGCGTGGTGCGCAGCACCAGCTTCACGCCAAGCCGCGCCTCCAGCGCATCGAGGCGGCGACCCATCACCGCCGGCGCCACGCCCTCGGCCTGCGCCGCAGCCGTCAGGCTGCCCTTGGTCGCGACCAGCACGAAGGACTCGATCTGTTTGAGGCGGTCCATGGCGGCGATTGTGGGTCCGTTGCGCCGCCAGAAGCAATGAATGGAGACCCTAGTCCGCCCCATTCATGCAGAAAAGTCAGGGATCTCCGACCAGGGCTGACATGAATCGAACGGCCGCCGCACCCTACAGTCAACGCATCCGGATCCTGCCGGGATCCTTGTCCGCATCCCCTTTCATCGTCCTTTTTCCGCCATCAGGGAGTCCTCATGAGCGCACGCAGCCCCCACCATCGCCTCCAGGTCGACGCCGCCCTGGCCCGCTTCATCGAGACCGAGGCCCTGCCCGGCACCGGCATCGAGCCGGGCGCGTTCTGGCAAGGCTTCGACGCGCTCGCGCATGACCTGGCCCCGAAGAACGCCGCGCTGCTGGCCGAGCGCGACCGGCTGCAGACCGAGCTCGACGGCTGGCATCGCGCGAATCCCGGTCCGATCCGCGACATGGCGGCCTACCAGGACTTCCTCAAGCGCATCGGCTACTTGGTGCCGGTGCCGGCGCACGCGCAGGCGACCACCACGAATGTCGATGCCGAGCTGGCGACCCAGGCCGGCCCGCAGCTGGTCGTGCCGATCCTGAATGCCCGCTACGCGCTGAACGCGGCCAACGCGCGCTGGGGCTCGCTGTACGACGCGCTCTACGGCACCGACGTGATCCCGGAGACCGACGGCGCCGAGCGCGCCGGCGGCTACAACCCGGCGCGCGGCGCCAAGGTGATCGCCTTCGCGCGCCAGGTGCTGGACCAGGCCGCGCCGCTGGCGGGCGCCTCGCATGCCGATGCCGCCGGCTACCGGGTGGAGGGCACGGCGCTGGCCGTCGCGCTGAAGGACGGCCGCACGGCCGCGCTGGCCGACCCCGCGCAGTTCATCGGCTACCTGGGCGATGCCGCCGCGCCGACCGCCCTCCTGCTGCGCCACCATGGCCTGCACCTCGAGATCCAGATCGACCGCGCCTCCGCGATCGGCAAGAGCGACGCCGCCGGCGTGGCCGATGTGCTGATGGAATCGGCGCTGTCGACCATCCTGGACCTGGAGGACTCGATCGCCGCCGTCGACGCCGAAGACAAGCTGCTCGCCTACCGCAACTGGCTGGGCATCCTGCGCGGCTCGCTGACGGAAGAAGTCAGCAAGGGCGGCCGCAGCTTCGTGCGACGCCTCAATCCCGACCGCGTCTACAAGGCGGCGAGCGGCGGCGATGACGTCGTGCTGCCGGGCCGTTCGCTGCTGTTCGTGCGCAATGTCGGCCACCTGATGACCAACCCGGCCATCCTGCTCGACGGCGGCCGGGAGATCCCCGAAGGGATCATGGACGCGGTCATCACGACCTTGATCGCGCTGCACGACCTGAAGCAGCTGTCGGGCTCGGGCCTGCGCAACTCGCGCCAGGGCTCGATCTACATCGTCAAGCCCAAGATGCATGGGCCGGCCGAGGTCGGCTTCGCCAACGAGCTGTTCGGCCGCGTCGAGCAGTTGCTGGGCCTGCCGGCCTCGACGGTGAAGCTGGGCATCATGGACGAGGAGCGCCGCACCAGCGTGAACCTGGCCGCCTGCATCGCCGCGGCGCCGAGCCGGGTGGCCTTCATCAACACCGGCTTCCTGGACCGCACCGGCGACGAGATGCACACCGCGATGCTGGCCGGTCCGATGCTGCGCAAGGGCGACATGAAGACCAGCGCCTGGATCCAGGCGTACGAGCGCAACAACGTGCTGGTGGGCCTGAGCGCCGGCCTGCGCGGCCGCGCCCAGATCGGCAAGGGCATGTGGGCGATGCCGGACCTGATGGCGGCGATGCTGGAGCAGAAGATCGCCCATCCGAAGGCCGGCGCCAACACCGCGTGGGTGCCGAGCCCGACCGCCGCCACGCTGCACGCGCTGCATTACCACCAGATCAGCGTCGCGCAGGTCCAGCAGCAGATCGAGGCCGAGGCACCGTCCGTCGATCGCGCCGAGTTGCTCCAGCGCCTGCTGACCATCCCGGTCGCCGCCGACCCGTCGTGGTCGGACACCGAGAAGCAGCAAGAGCTGGACAACAACATCCAGGGGATCCTGGGTTACGTCGTGCGCTGGATCGACCAGGGCGTCGGTTGCTCGAAGGTGCCGGACATCAATCAAGTCGGTTTGATGGAGGATCGGGCAACGCTGCGCATCTCCAGCCAACACGTCGCGAACTGGCTGGCGCACGGCGTCGTCACTGAACAACAGGTTCGCGCGACATTCGAACGGATGGCAGCGGTCGTGGACACCCAGAACGCGGGGGATCCGAGTTACGAGCCCATGGCCGGGCACCCTGAAAGCATGGCCTATCAAGCGGCCTTGGATCTGGTGTTCAAGGGCCGCGAGCAGCCGAGCGGCTATACGGAGCCGCTGCTTCACGCGTGGCGGCAGAAGCGCAAGGCGGCAACCGGCGCCTGACCCTGCACCAAATGTGGTGCGAAAGGCGGCTATCCGCTGCCATTCGCGCTCATCGTGCAGCGTACGTCCCCCGCAATCTGGCGATCCCTCAGGGATCGCCTTTTTCTTGGGCGCATCGATTTCTTCGCCCCGCCTCTGCCCAAGGTTTGGGCAAGGCCGGTGTTTCAGCCTGTGACAGACGCCGGTGAGAAATGACACCCCCCATCAATCATGGAAAGTCCTTAGGGGTGGACCCGAAGGCCTCGGGCAATTCCTGTTCCTTAAAGTTTCTTCACCTTCCACTGCGCTCGGTAACTAAAAGTTGTTGGGCGCATCCTTCTCTTTTGCCATTCACGGAACAGGCATGCCCACTTCTCCTTCCCTCCGCCAAATCAGCGTGGCCGCAGCGATCCTCGCGGCCTCGGTCGGCGCCGCGCATGCGCAAGAAGCGCAACAGCTCGAACGCATCGAAATCACCGGTTCCGCGATCAAGCGCTCCATCAGCGATGAAGGCGCCCTGCCCATCACCGTGCTGAAGGCCGAGGAACTGCGCGCTTCGGGCGTGGCCAGCGTCGAGGCGATCGTCGAACTGCTGTCGTCCAGCCAGTCGAGCAACACCGGCTCCAACTCGATCGGTTCGAGCACCGGCGGCGCGACCTACGCCAACCTGCGCGGCCTGGGCACCAACAAGACCCTGGTCCTGCTGAACGGCCGCCGCATGACGGCGTTCGCCTTCGGCGCCAACGCGGTCGACCTGAACTCCATCCCCTTCGCCGTCATCGACCGCGTGGAAGTGCTGCGTGACGGCGCGTCCGCCGTGTACGGCACGGACGCCATCGGCGGCGTGATCAACTTCATCACCAAGTCCAACTTCCGCGGCGGCCAGGCCGTGCTCGAACTGAGCAACCCGCAGGAAAAGGGCGGCAAGAAGGAAGGCGCCTCGCTGACCTTCGGCTTCGGCGACCTGGAGAAGGACCGCGTCAACTTCTGGGCCTCGCTGGACAAGCGCCGCACCGACCGCATCCGCGCGCTGGACCGCGATTTCGCCAAGACCGGCATCATCCCGTCGCGCGGCGTGGCCGGCAGCTCGCCCACCACCTTCCCGGGCAACTTCACCCAGGGCAACCTGTCGGGCAACCCGTCGGCCCCGGACTGCAAGGGCCCGCTGTCGGTCGTGAACCCGACCAACAACAAGGTCTGCATCTTCGACTTCAGCTCGACGATCGACATCGCCCCCGACGTGGACCAGACCACGCTGGCCGGCCGCGCGTCGGTCAAGATCGGCGACAACCACGTGCTGTCGCTGGACGCGATCTCGACGAAGAACGACAACACCGCGCGCGTCGCGCCGGACCCGGTGTCGGCCATCACGATGCAGCCGAGCAACCCGTTCTTCCCCCGCAACTACCCGGGCATCGACACGACCAAGCCGATCAGCGTGGGCTGGCGCATGGTGCCGGCGGGTCCGCGAACCAACGGTTCGCACTCGACCGCCGAGCGCGCCGTGGCTGACCTCTCGGGTGTGATCGCCGACTGGGACTACCGCGCGGGCGTGCTGTATTCGAAGAGCACGGCCAATGACGCCGCCGTCGACGGCTACGTCAACGCCCCGTTCGTGCGCGCCCAAGTCGCCGCCGGCAACCTGAACCCGTTCGCCGACGCGACCCCGGCTCAACTGGCCATCATCGAGCAGGCCAAGCGCCGCGGCGTGTTCGCCAACGCGATGGGCGAAACCCAGAGCGCCGACTTCCGCGCGTCCAAGGAGATCTTCGACCTGCCCGGCGGCCGCGCCGCGCTGGCCGTCGCTGCCGAGTACCGCAAGGAAAAGTACAAGAACGACACCAACGACGACGTCGTGCTGGCGATCCCGTCGGCGGGCCGTTCCGCCAACCACGTCGGCGGCGACCGCAACGTGAAGGCCATCGGTGTCGAACTGCTGCTGCCGCTGCACAAGATGGTGGAAGTCCAGCTGGCCCTGCGCCGCGACGACTACTCGGACGCCGGCGCGACGACCAACCCCAAGGTCGGCATCCGCTTCCAGCCGATCAAGGAACTGGCGCTGCGCGGCTCCTACAACACCGGCTTCCGCGCCCCTGGCCTGGACGACCTGTACGCCCCGCAGACCGTGACCTTCTCGTCCGGCGCCAAGAACGACCCGCTGCTCTGCGATGCCCAAGGCAACCCGATCAACGGTGGCGTGAAGAGCCGTGACTGCCAGTCGCAGCCGCAGGTCCAGAACGGCGGCAACCCGGACCTGAAGCCGGAGAAGTCCAAGACCTTCACGCTGGGCGTGGTGGTCGAGCCGATCAAGGCGCTGACCATCTCGGCCGACTACTGGAACATCAAGCTGCGTGACCAGATCAGCGTCCTGCCGATCGACGTCATCTTCGCCGACCCGACCCGCTACGCCGCCAACATCGTCCGCTGCAACACGCTGCCGGCCGACGTGCAGGCCAACCTGCAGCGGTGCGGCGGCCTGGACCTGAACAGCAACGCCATCGGCTACGTGGTCCAGACCAACGCCAACATCGGCCGCGTCAAGACCGACGGTATCGACTTCGCCGTCGCGTACTCCACCGGCCTGGGCGCCTGGGGCAACCTGGGTCTGCAGTACGAGAGCACCTACGTCCACAGCTACAAGTACCAGACCAACCCGTCGGGCGACTTCATCCAGAACGTCGGCGTCTACAAGGACGGCAGCCCGGTTCTGCGCTGGAAGCACACCTTCTCGGCGGCCTGGGCGCTGAACAACTGGAGCTCGCGCCTGGCGATCCGTCACCAGAGCGGCTACCGCGACCAGAACGATCCGACGACCGTGGTCGGCGGCCCGTCGTTCTACGGCAACGTGGACACCTACACGCTGGTCGACCTGTCGGGCACCTACAAGTTCAACAAGTCCACCGCGCTGACGCTGGGCGTGAAGAACCTGTTCGACACCGACCCGTCGTTCTCGAACCAGTCGACCCGCTCGCAGCGCGGCTATGACCCCCGCTACTCGGACCCGATCGGCCGCGCGTTCTTCCTGCGCGCCAGCTACGGGTTCTGAGTTCCCGGTCCGACGGACGATCGGCGGCCTCGCGCCGCCACACAAAGGCCCGCTTCGGCGGGCCTTTTTCATTGTGGCCGCGCTGGCCGGCAGCCCCGGCGGAGTTCTCACGGCCGTCGATGCCCTGTCACCTAGGCGATATCCCTAGCCGGAAGGCGAAGTCGTGTTGCCAATGTGATACGGCTTGTTGCCGGTGAGCAACGTGCCGCAAAGCCGGCGCCGCCTTTTCATGTCAGGGAAGACACCAAGCCTGCCACCTCCGTCTGCGACAGACAAATCGGCCTCGAAATGGCCTCCGTCATAGGCATGCCGCTGGTCATGGGGGCAAAAAGGCATCCCCACCCCCACAAGCTTGAGTCAGCCACCTGCACTCAATTGGGAGGAACCCGTGACAGCACGTTCTTCTCGTTAATTGACACTGTTTTCACATTTCCGCCGGCTCCCCATGGAGCGGCTCTCGGGCACCCCACGCGATCAGAAAGAGCGTCCAAGGACAAGGGCAGGCCGGCGGTTTGGTCAACGCTTTCCCACGAGGAGTGCTCCATGTTCCAACGCCGTTCGATCAGCATTGCCGCCTTGGCATGCCTGAGCGCCTATTCCGTCGCGGGCTTCGCCCAGAACGCCTCCGCCCCGCAGCAGCAGCTCGAGCGCGTCGAGGTGACCGGCAGCCGCATCCTTTCCGCCAACGCTGAATCCGCAGCGCCCATCCAGGTCATGACGGGCGCCGAGATCGCGGCGTCGGGCGTGGCCAACCTGCAGGAACTGCTGCTCAAGAGCCCGGTGTTCGGCACCCCGGCCATCAGCCGCACCAACTCCAACTTCTCGACCTCCAGCGCCGGCGTCGCCACCATCGACCTGCGCAACCTGGGCTCCAACCGGACCCTGGTGCTGGTCAACGGCCGCCGCTACGTGGCGGGCGTGCCGGGCTCCAGCGCGGTCGACCTGAACAGCATCCCGGCCGACTTCATCGAGCGCGTCGAAATCATGACCGGCGGCGCCTCGTCGACCTATGGCTCGGACGCCGTGGCCGGCGTGGTGAACATCATCCTCAAGCGCAACTTCCAGGGCGTGCAGCTGGATGCCCAGTACGGCAAGAGCCAGAAGGGCGACGACGAGAAGAAGAAGTTCACCGCCACCTTCGGTGTGAACACCGCCGACAACCGCGGCAACATCATGGTGAACCTGTCGGGTTCGCGGCAGGGCGCGGTGTACTCGCGCGACCGCGCGATCTCCGCGGTGGACCAGTACTCGAAGGCGCTGGTGGAGACCGGCGATCCCGCCGACCTGTTCACGCCGACCCGGCCGTTCTATTCGAGCTTCGTGCCGCAGGGCACCTTCTCCTACTGGACGCCGGAAGTGACGGCGGGCAAGGGCCCGGTCAAGCACAGCTTCACCTACGACGCCAACCACAACGAGATTGCGCCCTCCACCAATGGTCCTGACGGTGACGGCGTCGGCGCGACCGGCTTCAACCGCTCGGCCTACCGGACGATCGCTGTCCCGACCGACCGCCTGATGCTCGCCACCAAGGGCGAGTACAACATCACCGACCAGCACACCGCGTTCTTCGAAGGCAACTACGCGTCGACGAAGACCAAAACGCGCCTCGAACCGTTCCCGCTGGACGCCGCCGCCCAGGTCTTCAATGGCCAGGGCGGCGTGACGCCGGCCGAGTTCATGGTCAACGGCGTGAAGGTCCGCAACCCGCTGGTGCCGGACACCATCTACAACAACGCCATCGACACCAACGGCGACGGCCTGAAGGATTTCACCTTCACGCGCCGCATGTCCGACGTGGACGTCCGCAGCAGCAAGGCCGATCGCGACACGCTGCGTCTGATGACCGGCATGAAGGGCGAGCTCGGCAAGAGCTGGAACTACGACACCTACATCGGCTACGGCTTCACGAAGGAAGGCCAGACCGGTACCGGCCAGGTCAACGTCCTGAACCTGCGCAACGCGATGCAGGTGATGACGGACGTCAACGACGTCAACAACAACGGCAACACGACCGAGGTGATCTGTATCGACGCGGTCGCGCGCGCCCAGGGCTGCGTCCCGGCCAACGTCTTCGGCGCCAACACGCTGAGCCCGGCGGCGGCGGCCTACATCAACGCGCCGTCGTCGCTGAACACCAAGACCACGCAGACCCTGGCTGGCTTCACACTGACCGGTGAACCGATCGAACTGCCGGCCGGACCGCTGGGCATCGCGTTCGGTGGCGAGTACCGCCGCGAGGCCTCGAGCACCGAGTTCGACGTGCTGACCCAGACCGGTCTGAACGCCGGCAACGCGCTGCCCAACACCTCGGGCTCCTTCAACGTGAAGGAACTGTTCCTGGAAGCCCGCGTGCCGCTGCTGAAGAACCTGCCGCTGGTCAAGCAGCTGGACGCTTCGGCGGCCGTGCGCCAGGGCCGTTACTCCAGCGTGGGCAATACGACGAGCTGGAACACCGGCGTGGACTGGGCGCTGAACACGACCTTCCGCGTCCGCGCGAACTACTCCGCCTCGACCCGCGCGCCCAACATCGGCGAGCTGTACCAGGCGCCGAGCCAGACCTTCCCGACCGGCCTGGTCGACCCCTGCATCGGCGTGAAGGCCACCGACACGTCGGCGACCGCGGTGAACTGCCTGAAGGATCCGGGCGTCGCGGCCAACGTCGCGGCCAACGGCAGCTTCGTGCAATCGCAGGCCGACCTGCAGGGCGTGTCCGGCTTCGACAGCGGCAACCCCAACCTGAAGGCGGAGAAGGGCCGGTCGTTCACGCTGGGCTTCGTCGTCACGCCCAAGGATCTGGTGAAGAACCTGGCGGTGACGGTTGACTATTACCGCATCAAGATCAAGGACGCCATCAACACCCCGGGACGCCAGTACGCCCTGGACCAGTGCTACAGCGGCGCGAACACGTCGTTCTGCCAGTACATCACCCGCCGCGCGACGGCGGCCGGCGCCAACAGCGCGGGCTCGCTGGAGTTCATCAACGAAACCTCCGCCAACACCGGCGGCGACTTCGTGGAAGGCATCGACCTGACCGCGACCTATGCCACCCGTCTGGGCAACGGCATGTTCAATTCGCGTCTGGCCTACACCTACATGAAGAAGGCCTACAACAAGGCGACGCCGGACGCCGAGGAGAACCGCTTCGACGGCGAAGTGGGTCAGCCCAAGCACCGCTGGCTGCTGAACCTGGGCTACAACTACGGCGATTTCGGCATCGTGGCGACCACGACCTACATCGGCCAGTCCTACCTGGACGACCAGTTCTTGAAGTCGAACGAGATCGAAAAGAAGTGGGGCAAGGTGAAGGAGAAGGTCTACCTGGATCTGCAGGGCACGTACCAGATCACGAAGCGCTCGCAGGTCTACCTGGGCATCGACAACGCGCTCAACACCAAGCCGGCGCCGATCATCACCGGTCTGCCGGGTAACGTGACCGGCAACGAAACCGCGACGATCTACGACCCGATCGGCCGCCGTTACTACGTCGGTCTGCGCTACAGCCTGTAATCGGACTGGATTCCGGAAGGCGGCTCACGCCGCTTTCCGATTCGTCCGATCACGCGACGCCTCCCTCGGGAGGCGTTTTTCATTCCCGCGCCGCCGCGGTGCGGACGTGCGATGAAGGCGCCGCCATCTTCACAGTTTCCCGCAGGCGAAAACTGCCTTCGTCAAGCGGCTGCCACGCGTCGTTTCATGGCGTCCATGGCTGCTCCGATTTCCATTCGCGAAGTTTCTTTGCTACCTCGTTAAGCCGCTTCCAAGCCGTTGATTCGACTGGATATTTCAGGAGATTGCCCTTGTGCGAAGTATGCCCAGGGTCGCTTCTTGCCAACAGGCACCGTATTTTCTTCACGTCGCCTTCACGTTTTGGGCGCTATCAGTACAAATCAAGCTCGACTTAATTCCGACATTTCCGTACGCGTAAATCCCAGGTAAATGCGGAAACTGTGGCGCTGGCACGACCGAAATGTCACAAAACATTCAGTGAAAACCCTTGTTTTCGAGGCCATTTGACGGCGCCTCGACGAATTGGTGCGTATGCCGAACGAGGGTCTATGACCTCCAGGGATTCGTGCTCACACTTTGCCAGGCCTCGCGATGCGGGGCCCTTTCATTTCCGCTCGTCATGCCCAAAAGGAGGGCGGGCGCATTCCCCTTGAGGTGCTGATATGTACAAGCTGAACGCGGTGAGCCTGGCAGTTGCCGCCACCATTGCGGCCGCGTCCTTTCCGACGCTGGCGCAGAACCAACCGGAACAGTCCCAGCTGGAGCGGGTCGTGGTGACCGGCTCGGCCATCAAGCGCATCGACGCCGAGACCGCCGTCCCGGTGACGATCGTCAAGATGGACGATCTGAAGAAGTCGGGCATCACCTCCGTCGAGCAGGTCATGGCCAATCTGTCGTCGGTGCAGTCGTCGACGAACACCACGCAGTCGGTGGGCTCGAGCAGCGGTGGCGCGTCGTTCGCCGACATGCGCGGCATCGGTGCCGACAAGACGCTGGTGCTGCTGAACGGTCAGCGCATTGCCAACAACGCGGTGGACGGTTCGGCGCCCGACCTGAACATGATCCCGTTCGCGGCGATCGACCGCATCGAAGTGCTGCGTGACGGCGCTTCCGCGCTGTACGGCACGGACGCCATCGGCGGCGTGATCAACTTCATCACCAAGTCCAATCTGCAGGGCGGCTCCATCACCCTGGGCCTGGACCAGCCCGAGAAGTCCGGCGGCAAGTCGCGCAACTTCAACGTGGCCTACGGGTTCGGCGACCTGCAGAAGCAGGGCTTCAACCTGTTCGGCTCGGTGTCGTACCGCAAGCAGGACGCGATCGGCGGCACGCAGCGCGACTTCAACCAGCGCATGCCCGGCGGCCTGTCCTACAGCACCGCGCCGGCGAACTACACGCAGGACAACGCGCAGTTCTACAACCCGGTCGGCAGCGCCTGCGACGGCCGGTCGATGGTCAATTCGAATGGCGTGTGCAAGCTGGTCACGTCCTCCTTCGTGGACTTCTCGCCGAAGGTCGAGACTACTTCGGGCCTGCTCAAGGGCAGCCTGCTGGTCAATGACAGCCTGACGCTGGGCGCGGAGCTGTTCGCGACCCGCAACACCGTCACGACCTTCGTCGCCCCGGTTCCCTACGGTGGCTACGAAGTCAACCCGGGCACCGCCTTCTATCCGACGCCTCCGGCCGGCTCGAACATCGACCCGACCAAGCCGGTGCTCGTCTACTGGCGCGACTTCCCCAACGGCTCGCGTGGCCAGACCAACCGGAACAACCAGCAGCGTCTGATGTTCACGGCTGACGGCAACGCGCTGGGCTGGGATTACTCCGCCAACGTGTCCTACAACCGCAGCAAGGTCGACCAGTACCTGGTGAGCGGCTATGCCGACGGTGACCTGATCGGCGCCGGCTTGGCGGACGGCCGCATCAACCCGTTCGGCGACCAGAACGACGTCGGCACCGCCCTGCTGCAGCAGGCGGCGCTGAACGGCCTGCTGGAATCGGCCAAGGGCACCGTCACCACGGTGAGCGGACACGCCAGCCGCGACCTGGCGGACTGGTTCGGCGCTGGCCGCGCCGCGCAACTCGCGCTGGGCGCCGAGTTCCGCCGTGAGAACTTCAAGTCGGCTGCCAACACCGACTTCGCGGCCAAGGTCTCGGCCTCGACCGGCGTGGACCCCAACTCGCTGGCCGAGGGCTCGCGCAACGTCTACGCGCTGTATGGCGAGTTGAACGTGCCGGTGCTGAAGTCGCTCGACGTCACCGGCTCGCTGCGCTACGACAAGTACAGCGACTTCGGCAACTCGACCAATCCGAAGATCAGCTTCCGCTTCCAGCCGATGAAGGAACTGCTGCTGCGCGGATCGGCGTCGACGGGCTTCCGCGCTCCGACGCTGTACGAGCTGTATGGCAGCCCCGCCTACACGAACACGGCCGGCAACTATCCCAACCCGCTGCTGTGCCCGGATGGTTCCACGGGCAACCAGTGCGACGCGCAGTTCCAGGTGCTGAACGCCGGCAACAAGAACCTGCGTCCGGAGAAGTCGAAGTCCGCGACGCTGGGCTTCGTGTATGAGCCGATCGCCAACGCCAGCTTCGGTCTGGACTTCTGGTGGGTGCACCTGAAGGACCATATCGGCTCGATCCCGCAGTTCGCGCTGTTCAACAACTACAGCACCTACCCGGCGCTGCAGCAGTACTTCCACTTCGGTCCCGGCAACACGCTGTCGATCGCCAGCAACTGCCCGGGCCCGGACTGCGGCTACGTCGACCAGACGCTGCTGAACCTGGGCAAGGTGCGCACCAACGGCGTGGACCTGAGCGCGCAGTACCGCCTGAACAGCCCGGTCGGCCAGTTCGACTTCGCGCTGAACAGCACCTACATCGCCAAGTATGAGTTCCAGGACTTCAAGGATGGCTACTGGGTGCAGAACGTCGGCACCTACGGCGAGTCGGGCCCGATCTTCCGCTGGCAGCACAACCTGACGACGAACTGGAAGTACCAGGACTTCGGCGCTGGCGTGACGATGCGCTACAAGTCGGGCTACGTCGACTTCGATCCGACGACGCATGCGCGCGTGCCGTCGTACACGACCTTCGACCTGTTCGGCAGCTGGGCGCCGCGCAAGGACATCTCGCTGGTGCTGGGCGTGCGCAACCTGTTCGACCGCGCGCCGCCGTTCACGAACCAGGAAGACCTGTTCCAGGGCGGTGGCTGGGATTCGCGCTACGTCGACCCGACGGGCCGCGCCTACTACGTCCGCGCGACCTACTCGTTCTGATCGCCGGCCCGCGGCGGCCCTTCGGGATCGCCGCGACGACGTGAATACGAGGCAGAAGCGGGAGGGGAGACCCTCCCGCTTTTTTTCGCCTGCTGTTCCTCCCTTTGGGGGCCAGGATTTGCCTATGGCGGTCTGACCATCGCCGTTCGTAGCATCTCTTCCGAGTCAGAAACGCCTGCCAATCCAAGAGCAGGGCATCAGCTCCGGCGTGCGCGCAACCGACATTGCGCACTTCTCGACAGGGGTCGGAACCAATGAAGCGATTGATCTTGAAAGTGCTCTCCACCGCTATGGTCGGGCTCGCGGCGACATGCGCGCATGCGAGCCGGGACTTCTATACCGAGGCGACGATCAGGACGCCAACCAACACAGGCGTCACCTACAAGCAGCCGATCGGCGGCGGCATTTATCAGCCCATCATCACCGCCCAGCAGACGGTGATGAATGAGCTCCGTGCGGCGTTGCAAGGGCCGCTCCTCGAAATGATCAAGCCGATCGAGGGCTATCAGAGCGGCTATGTGATCGTGAACGGTCCCATCTCGCTCAACTATCGGCTGGGAGAAGTGTCCTTCTCCGGCCCGCAGGTCTCCATTGGAGCCACGGTCAAGAGAAGCTACGCCGGTGTCAGCGCGACGTGCAATATCGCGCTCGACCTGGACAACGGGACGACGTTCAGCGGCCACGTGAATCTGGACACCGGCGTGGTGGACAACCTTCAGATCCAAAACTTCAAACTGAACTCTTCCTACAACTGCTCGTCGAGCCTCGATTGGGTGCCAGTCGTCGGAGAACTGGTCAATCTCGCCATCGACCACTTCGTTGATCAAGCGATTTCCAATGCGGTGAAAGGGGCCTACAACAAGCTGGACCAGATCAATCATTACCTGGCTCCCCTCTCGTTCATGAGCCTGGACCTGCTCAGCCTGAACGTTCCCGGTGAACTGGCCGCCCCACTGGGCTACATCAAGAACCGAATTGCCAGCGGCTTTCAGAACATTCAATCGATGCAAGTCGTGATCGGCGATCCGAAGCGACGTGTCTACGGCCCGACGGGCTATGCCCACGAAGCTGCCTCCCACGACGGCTTCCTCGGCATCTACATCGACGGGTACAGCTTCGAGGTCAGTGAACATCGCTACTACTACGACGAGATGTACTGCCCGCCACCCGCTTCGGGGCGCTCATGCTTCCGTTTCTGAGGCGGTTGGCGCATCGCTGAACCCTCGTTTCCCAACACCCCGAAAGGGGCGCCGGCAACAACGCCGGCGCCCCTATTTCTTTGGTCGACGCGGTATTCCTTCCTCCGGGAATCGGGGCAGTTGTCACAGTCTCCCTAGAATCGCGGGCTAATCCACGAAAACCGGAATCCCTTCTGATGTCTGCCGAGTCCTGGCCCTCCGCCTGCCAAGTCCTGATCATCGGCGCCGGTCCCGCCGGCAGCGCCGCCGCGCGCTGGCTCGCCAAGGCGGGCCTGGACGTGGTGCTGGCCGACCAGCAGCCGCTGGGCCGCGACAAGATCTGCGGCGACGGCCTCATCCCCGACGCCCACCAGGCGCTCGACCGCCTGGGCCTGCTCGAGCGCGTCATGGCCAAGGCCCAGCGCTCCGCGCATGTCGGCTGCATCGGCCCGCGCGGCGGACGCATCGACGTCCCCGGCCATCTCGCCGTGCTGCCGCGCAAGCAGCTCGACGAGATCCTCAACCTCGGCGCGCAGGAGGCCGGCGCGCGCTTCCTCGCGCCGGCCCGCTTCGAGGCGGCGCTCGAGGACGCGCAGGGCCGCGTGCGCGGCGCGCGCCTGACCATCGACGGCCAGGCCCATGAGATCACCGCCGACTGGGTCCTCCTGGCCACCGGCGCCGTGCCCAAGGCGCTCACCGCCGCCGGCATGTGCGAGCGCCACACCCCCAGCGGCGTCGCGCTGCGCGGCTACGTGCGCGCGCCCTCGCTGGTCGGCGAGATCAAGGCGCTCGAGGTCGTCTGGTGCAAACCGGTGCAGCCCGGCTACGGCTGGATCTTCCCGGCGCCCGACGGCAGCTTCAACATCGGCGTCGGCGTCACCGACAGCCACAAGGACCTCGGCGGCAAGGGCCGCAAGAAGGACGTCAACCTGCGCGCCATCTTCGACGCCTTCGTCGAGCACTACCCGCCCGCCAAGCGCCTGATGGCCGAGGGCGAACTGATCGGCGAGCTCAAGGGCGCGCCGCTGCGCTGCACGCTCAAGGGCGCGCGCTGGACGCGGCCCGGCCTGCTGGTCACCGGCGAGGCGGCGGGCTCGACCTACTCCTTCACCGGTGAGGGCATCGGCAAGGCCATGGAGACCGGCCTGCTCGCCGCCGAGGCCATCCTGGCCCACCGCGCCGACGACGCCCGCGTGCGCGAGCAGTACGAGCAGGGCCTGCGCGCGCTGCAGCCCAAGTACGACCTCTACGAGCGCGGCAATCGCGTCAACCGCTTCCCGTGGCTGGCGGATCTGCTGATCTGGCGCGCCAAGAAGAGCCCGCGCCTGCTGCAGCGCATGAGCGGCGTGCTCAACGAGACCAGCAACCCCGGCAACCTGGTGAGCCTGAAGGGGATCACCCGGCTGTTCCTCGAATGACGTCCTGAGCGAGGTCCGCCATGTGCCAGCTGATGGGCATGAATGCCCGCCGACCGACCGACGTGATGTTCAGCTTCGCCGGGCTGGCGACGCGGGCGCATGAGCACAAGGACGGTTTCGGCATCGCCTTCTTCGAGGGCCGCGGCCTGCGGCACTTCGTCGACCACCACAGCGCGCGCGTCTCGCCGCTGGCGGAGCTGGTCAAGACCTATCCGATCCGCAGCGACGTCGTCATCGCCCACATCCGCAAGGCCACGCAGGGGGTGGTCTCGCTGGAGAACACCCATCCCTTCGTGCGCGAGCTCTGGGGCCGCTACTGGGTGTTCGCGCACAACGGCGACCTGAAAGGGTTCGCCCCGCGCCTGCATGCAGCCTTCAAGCCGGTGGGCCAGACCGACAGCGAGCAGGCCTTCTGCTGGCTGATGCAGGAGCTGGCCAAGGCGCACGCGACGATGCCGGCCATCGATGAGTTGAACCACACGCTGCGCGAGCTGCTGCCGCAGCTCAACCGGCATGGCACCTTCAACATGCTGTTGTCGAATGGCCAGGCGCTGTGGGCGCATGGTTCGACGAAGCTGCATTACCTGCTGCGCCAGCCCCCATTCGGTCCGGTGACCTTGCAGGACGAGGACCTGACGGTGGATCTGGCCGCCAAGACGACGGAGGACGACCGCATCGCGATCGTCGCGACGGAGCCGCTCACGCGCGGCGAGCCCTGGATCCCGATCGAGCCGGGCACCCTGAAGGTCTTCGTCGGTGGTCAGCCCCATTGCTGATCTCCGCCATGCCTGGCTCAAGCCATTCCCGCCGCCGCCCCGGTGGTGGTGCCGGCCCGGGATGCCGGTGCCCCTTGAAGCGAATGCCGAGCGGGCGCAGGCGCCTGAGCGGAAAGGGGCACCGGCATCCCGGGCTGGCTGCTCGGTCGCGGCAGCGTCCCAGTCATCCCTCGAAGCTGCCGTTCGCCGCATCCACGGGCGGTCTGTGGACGGCTGTCCTAGACTCGCCGCATGACCACGCCCAGCGCTCACGCTGAAGCCGGTGACAAGTCCGGTGCTGCATCTCGATCACATGGCTCTGCCGATGCTGATCGGGCCCGGGTTCGTTTCGACTGGGGTCATCTGTTGTTCCCGGGCCCTCGCCGCAGCTTCAGTGAGGCGGAGATTGCGCGATCCGGTCTTCGGGAGTGGTCGACGGGCATTGACTGCTACGTCTTGAGCAACGTGCTGGTGCTGGGTCTGGTGTTCTACGCGATGCTGCCGCGGCACCTGGCGCACGTGATCCTGATTGGAGGCCTGCTGGTGGCCTCCGCGGGGCTGAGCGTGGCGCGCTGGCTGTGGCGCCAGCCGACGCGCACGCGGTTCAACGTGGCGACGATGGGTGCTGGCGTGGTGATGCTGCTGGTCACGCTGGTGATGGTGAAGCTGGGTTACCGCGACGAAGCGCGCGACCTGCTGCCGTTTGGCGCGGGCGGGATGACGCTGACGGTGTCTTCGTGGTGGTTCCTGACGCTGTACCGGACGCAGCAGCTGGGCGCCCGTCTGGCGGAGCTGGATGCGCAGGAGGAGCGCATCGCGCTGGCGCAGCGGCTGGCGACGGCGCAGATCCAGCCGCACTTCCTGTTCAACACGCTGGCGTCGCTGCAGCACTGGGTGGACACGCGCGACGATCGTGCCGGGCCGATGCTGCGCTCGCTGACGCGCTATCTGCGGGCGACGCTGCCGATGTTCGAGCAGGACCGGTTGCCGCTCGAGCAGGAGCTGCAGATCGTGCGCAGCTATCTGGACATCATGCAGGCGCGGCTGGGTCAGCGGCTGACCTGGTCGCTGGATCTGGACGAGTCGGCCGCGGCGGCGATGGCCCATGCGAGCCTGCCGCCCGGCACGCTGCTGACGCTGGCGGAGAACGCGATCACGCATGGCATCGAGCCCAGCCTGCGGGGCGGGCACATCGCGGTGAGAGCGAAGGCGCTCGAGGGGCGGCTGCGGCTCGAGGTGCAGGATGGCGGCCAGGGCCTGGCGCCGGGCGCCTGCGACGGGCTGGGCCTGGCCAACACGCGGGAGCGGCTGCAGGCGCAGTTCGGCGCCCGCGCGGCGCTCGGCCTGGAGCCGGCACCGGCCGATGCGCCGGGATGCCTGGCCTGGGTCGAGGTGCCGGCCGCCTGATCCGAGGCACGGGCCGCGGACGCGGAAAGAACGACGAGGACGTCGACGAGAACCACGAGGGGAGACACGCATGACGACGAAGATCCGCACGCTGATCGCGGACGACGAGGAAGGTCCGCGCGAGCAACTGCGCGCCGCGCTGGAACGGCTGGCGCCGGAGCTGGAGATCGTGGCGGCCAGCGTCAACGGCTGCGACGCATGGGACGACTGTCTCGCGCATGAGCCGCAGCTGTGCTTCCTGGACATCCGCATGCCGGGCCTCTCGGGCCTGGAGGTGGGACAGCGGCTGTCGCAGCTCGCGGAGCCGCCGCAGGTCGTGTTCGTGACCGCGTATGGCGATCACGCGCTGTCGGCCTTCGACGCCGGCGCGGTCGACTACGTGCTCAAGCCGGTCGAGGACGCGCGGCTGCAGCAGTGCCTGCAGCGGCTGCGACAGCGGCAGGCCGCGCTCGGCGCCGAGCCGGACGCGCCGGCGATGCCCGCGATGCCGCCCGAGACGCTCGACCTGTTGCGCCAGCTGCTGCCCGCGCAGCGGCCCTCGATGCGGCCGATCCAGGCCAGCCAGGGCCGCGAGATCCAGTTGATCGCGCCCGGTGACATCCTGTTCTTCCAGAGCGACAGCCGCTACACGCGCGTCGTCCATCGCGACGGCGAGGCGTGGATCCGCACCGCGCTCAAGGAGCTGCTGAGCGACCTGGATCCGAGCATCTTCTGGCAGGTGCACCGCTCGGTGCTGGTCAACAGCCGCTTCATCGCCAGCGCCACGCGCGTGGACGAGAACACGATGCAGCTGTCGCTGAAGGGCAGCGAGGAGAAGCTGCCGGTGTCGCGGCAGTTCCAGGGGCTGTTCAAGGGCCAATGAGACGGGCCGCCGCATTCATTGCGCTGTCTGCGTTCAACGCGGTCGGCGCGGCGGTGGCGTTGCTGGCCGCGAGCGGCTGTTGAAGGAAGCAGCGAGGTCTTGCGCTGAGCTTCCGACACTCAATCCAACCTCAAGCGCTGCTGCTGCCCAACTCCCGCGCCGCCATCCGCCGGGGATGCCACGAGGCCCCGCGCTTCGACGGCCGCAGGCCCTCACCCCTCCCTCTCCCGCAAGCGGGCGAGGGGTTAAGACAGGGCCGCCCGCATTTGCCTTGCGCAAGAACTCCCTCGCCCCCCGCGAGGGGGGAGAGGGCAGGGGAGAGGGGGGTGCTTCGAAGGGCAGCAGCGCTGTGGCACGAGCCCCCTCTCCCCTCCCTCTCCCCGCTGGGGCGAGGGGGTTTACTACGACGTCCGGCTCTTACCCCCGCCCGCTTGCGGAAGGGGTGAGGGCCAGAGCGCACCTCAGCGCAGCACGCTCGAAGCGCAAGCGCGTCAGCGCGCCGCGGTCTGTGCGGGTGCTTCGGTCTCGATCCCGCCCGCCAGCGCCTTGTACACGCCGACCAGCGAAGTCGCCGCCGCGGTCTGCGACTGCGCCAGCTGATTGCGCGCGTTGAGCAGCTCGCGCTCGGCGTCCAGCACCGCGAGGAAATCGCTGATGCCGACCTTGAAGCGCTCACGCGCGATCTGCGCGGCGCGCTCCGCCGAGACCGCCGCGTCGAACAGCGCCTGCGCCTGCTGCTGGCTGCGGTTGTAGGTCACCAGCGCGCCTTCGGTCTCCTCCAGCGCCGCGAGCACCGTGCGCTCGTAGCTGGCGAAGGCCGCATCATTGCGCGCGCCCGCCGCCGCGATCTGCGCGCGGATGCGGCCGAAGTCCAGCAGGTTCCACACCAGCTGCGCGCCCAGGTTGTACGCATAGGCCGGACCATCGTTCAGGTCGCCGATCCGCGTCGCGTTCTGGCCGATCGTGCCGCCCAGCGTGATGCGCGGGAACATCGCCGAACGCGCCACGCCAACCCGCGCCGCCGCCGCCGCCGCCTGCGCCTCGGCCGCGCGCACGTCGGGACGGCGGCGCAGCAGGTCCTGCGGCGTGCCGATACGGTCCAGCGCGATCGTCTTCAGGCCGGGCAGCGGCTTGACGTCCGACAGCTCCACGTCCAGCGCCGTCGGCGGCTGGCCCGTCAGCACCGCGAGCCGGTAGCGCGTGCGCGCCAGCGCCATCTCCAGCGCCGGCAGCGTCGCAGCCGTGCTCTGCACCAGCGCGCGGGCGCGCTCGGTGTCGAAGCCGGTGCCCCGGCCCGCCTCCTGGCGGCCAGCCACCAGCTTCAGCGCGCCCTGCTGCGTGTCCAGCGACTGCTGCGCCACGCGCAGTTGCTCCTGCAGTCCGCGCAGCTCGAAGTAGTTGCGCGCCACCTCCGCCGCGACGCTCACCTGCGCCGCGCGCAGCCCGGCTTCGCCCGCCAGCAGATCGGCCGCGGCCGCCCGGCGCTCATCGGACAGGCGCCCGAACAGGTCCGCCTCCCAGCGCACGTCGAAGCCCACCGAGAACGCGTTGTTGGTCTGCGGGTTGCCCTGGTAGTCCGGCGCCCGCACGCGCGCCGCGCCGGCATTCAGGTCCACCGTCGGGACCAGCTGCGCATCGGCGAAGCGCGACAGCGCCCGCGCCTCGCGCAGGTTGGCCGCCGCGATGCGCAGGTCCGTGTTGGCCTGCAGCGCGCGCGCCACCAGCGCGTCCAGCCCGCTGTCGTTGAAACCCTGCCAGAAGCGGCTCACCGGCGCCTGCGCCAGCGTCGCCGCGTCGCCTTGCGGCGCATTGGCGAAACCGGACGCCAGCGGCACCTCGGACTGCCGCGGCGCCGGCGCCGTCGAGCAGCCGGTCAGCGCCACCGTGGCGGCCGCCGCGGCGGCCATCAGAGAGACTCGGAAGAACATCATGCGTGCCCCTTCGGCGAGGTGCCCTTGGGCGGATCGGCGTCGTCGACGCCCGGATGGAACGGATGCGCCGCCGCATCGATCTGGTGCCGCAGCTCGGCCGCGTGGGCGCGCTTCTTCTCCGTGCCCTTGCGCAGCAGCGAGTAGAAGACCGGCGTCAGGAAGATGCCGAACAGCGTCACGCCCACCATGCCCGAGAACACCGCAATGCCCATCGCGCGGCGCATCTCGCTGCCCGCGCCCGAGCCCAGGATCAGCGGGATCACGCCCGCGCAGAACGCGATCGAGGTCATCAGGATCGGGCGCAGACGCATGCGGCAGGCATGGATCACCGCGTCGACCATGGACTCGCCGCGCTCCTCGAGCTCCTTGGCGAACTCCACGATCAGGATCGCGTTCTTGCACGCCAGGCCCACCAGCACCACCAGCGCCACCTGCGTGAAGATGTTGAGGTCGCCCGACTGCATGAACGGCGGCAGGTGCGACAGCCAGACCCCGAACAGCGCCGACAGGATGCACATCGGCACGATCAGGATGATCGCCAGCGGCAGCGTCCAGCTTTCATACTGCGCGGCCAGCACCAGCACCACCAGCAGCACCGAGATCGCCAGCACCGCCGCCATCGTCGGGATCGAGAAGCCGCCCGCCTTGATGTCGCGCGTCAGCCGGTCCTGGTAGGTCAGCTCGGTCCACTCGTAGGTCATGCCGCGCGGCAGGTTCTTCAGCCGCTGCTCCATTTCAGCCTCGGCCTGCCCGGTCGAGAAGCCCGGCTTGGCGGCGCCGTTGATGTCCGCGCTCGGAAAGCCGTTGTAGCGCGTCACGCGCGTCGGCCCGAAGGTCGGATCGACGTTCATCAGCGCGCCCAGCGGCACCATCTCGTTGCGCTCGTTGCGGGTCTTCAGGTCGGTGATGCTGCCGGCGTTGGCGCGGAACGGCGCATCCGCCTGCACGATCACCTGGTAGGTCTTGCCGAAGCGGCTGAAGTCGTTGACGTACAGCGAGCCCAGGTTGATCTGCAGCGTGTCGTAGATGTCCTGCAGCCTCACGCCCATCTGCTTGGCCTTGGTCCGGTCGACGTTGGCGAACAGCTGCGGGACGTTGATGTCGTAGGTCGAGAAGGGCGTGCCGATGCCGCTCTTCTGATCGCCGTAGATCGGTCCCAGCGTGCCCCAGACGGCGCCGTAGAGCGCCTGCTCGCCCAGGCCGCTGCGGTCCTGCACCTGCACCTTGAAGCCGCCCGCGTTGCCCAGGCCGTCCACCGCCGGCGGCGGCACGACGAACATGCGCGCGCCCTGGATCTGCTGGATCGCGCCGTTGACCTTGCCCAGGATCGCATCCTTGGACAGGTCGGGCGAGGTGCGCTTCTCGAAGTCGTCCAGGCCGAAGAACACGATGCCTTCGTTGGGCGCGGCCGAGAAGCCCGCGATCGACAGCCCCGGGAAGGCGATCGAATCCCGGATGCCCGGCACCTTCAGCGCGATGTCGCTCATGCGGCGGATCACCTCGTCGGTGCGGTCCAGCGTGGCGCCGGCCGGCAACTGCGCGATGCCGATCAGGTACTGCTTGTCCGGCGCCGGCACGAAGCCCGACGGGATGCGCGTGAACAGCAGCGCCGTCAGCCCCAGCAGCACGGCGTAGACGATCAGCGCGGCCGACTTGCGGCGCAGGATGCCGGTGACGCCGCGGCTGTAGCCCTCGCTGCGGCGCTGGAAGAAGCAGTTGAACCAGTGGAAGAACCGGCCGAACAGCTTGTCCATCACCTTCATGATGGGGTCCTTGGGCGCGTCGTGCGGACGCAGCAGCAAGGCCGCCATCGCGGGCGACAGGGTCAGCGAGTTGAACGCCGAGATCACCGTCGAGATCGCGATCGTGACCGCGAACTGGCGATAGAACTGGCCCGACAGGCCCGGGACGAAGGTCAGCGGGATGAACACCGCGCACAGCACCAGCGCGATCGCGATGATGGGCCCGGAGACCTCCTGCATCGCCTTCATCGTCGCCGCGTGCGGCGTGAGGCCGTCCTCCAGGTTGCGTTCGACGTTCTCGACGACCACGATCGCGTCGTCGACCACGATGCCGATGGCCAGCACCAGCCCGAACAGCGTCAGCGTGTTGATCGAGTAGCCCAGCAGCAACAGCACCGCGAAGGTGCCCACGATGGACACCGGCACGGCCAGCAGCGGGATGATGGACGCACGCCAGGTCTGCAGGAAGATGATCACCACCAGCACGACCAGCAGCACCGCCTCGATCAGGGTGTGGATGACCTTCTCGATGGAGGTGGCGACGAAGCGCGTCGGGTCGTAGACGATGTCGTAGCTGACGCCGGCCGGGAAGTTGGCCTTGAGCCGCTCCATCGTCGCGCGCACGTCCTTGGAGATGTTCAGCGCGTTGGATTGCGGGGCCTGGAAGATGCCGATGCCGACCGCTTCCTTGTTGTTGAGCAGGCTGCGCAGCGCATAGGTGCCCGGGCCCATCTCGACGCGGCCGACATCGCGCACCCGCACCAGGCCGCCGGTGGCGGTGTCGGTGCGGATGATGACGTCGGCGAACTCTTCCTCGGTGACCAGGCGCCCCTGCGTGTTGATCTGCAGCTGGAAGTCGGTGCCCTTGGGCGCGGGCGGCGCGCCGACCACACCGGCCGCGACCTGCGTGTTCTGCTCACGGATCGCGTTGGTGACGTCGGTGGCGGTGAGGCCGCGGCCGGCGAGCTTGGCCGGATCCAGCCAGATGCGCATCGCGTAGTCGCCCGAGCCGAACACCTGCACCGAGCCCATCCCCTGCACGCGCAGCAGCTCGTCGCGGACCTGCAGCTGCGCGTAGTTGCGCAGGTACAGCGCGTCGCGCGAGTTGTCCGGGCTGACCATGTGGACGACCATGGTCAGGTTGGGGCTGGACTTCTCGGTCGTCACGCCGATCTGCCGGACGATGTCGGGCAGGCGCGGCAGCGCGCGGTTGATGCGGTTCTGCACCGCCGTCTCCGCGGCCTCCGGATTGGTGCCGATCTTGAAGGTCACCGTCAGCGTCATGCCGCCGTCGGCGGTGGCCTGGCTGTCGAAGTACAGGACGTTTTCCAGCCCGTTGATCTGCTCCTCGAGCGGCGTGGCGACCGTCTCCGAGATCACGCGCGGGTTGGCGCCGGGGAACTGGGCGCGCACGACGACCTGCGGCGGCGCGACCTCAGGGTACTCGGAGATGGGCAGCCGGAAGATCGCCAGCAGGCCCACCAGGAAGATGAAGATCGAGAGGACCGACGCGAAGCGCGGCCGCTCGATGAAGAAGCGGGAGATATCCATGAACGACCTCGCGCCCGGTTACTTCGATGCGGCCGGGGCGGCCGGCGCGGCGCCCTGCGGCGGGGCGACCACGCGGCCCTTGTCGTCGAGCTTGGCCTGCTGCGGCGTGACCGGCGCGCCGGGCATGGCGTGCTGGAGGCCGTCGATGATGACGAGTTCCCCGGGCTTGATGCCCTGGACGGCGCGCAAGCCGTCGAACTGGGCGCCGACGACCACCGGGCGGGGCGCCACGATGTTGTTGGGGCCGACGACCATGACGACCTTGTTGGCCTGGTCGGTGCCGATGGCGCGCTCGGGGATGAGCGTGGCGGTGTAGCTGCCGGTGCCTTCGAGCTTGACGCGGGCGAACAGGCCAGGTGTGAAGGTGCCGTCCTTGTTGTCGAAGACCGCGCGGCCGCGGATGGTGGCGGTGGCCGGATTCAGGCGGTTGTCGACGAAGTCCATGCGGCCCTCGTGCGGGTAGCCCTGCTCGTTGGCCAGGCCCAGGTGCACCTTGCTGGCCTGCTCGCGCTTGGCGCCGCCGGCGCGCGCGGCGGCGGCATATTTCAGGAAGGTGGCCTCGCTGGCGTCGAAGTAGGCGTAGACCTTGTCGCTGGAGACCACGGTGGTCAGCACCGGCTCGCCGACGTTGACCAGGTTGCCGGGCGTGACGTTGGCGCGCGAGGAGCGGCCGGTGACCGGGGCGCGGACCTGGGTGAACTCCAGGTTCAGCCGGGCCTGGGTCACCGCGGCCTCGGCGGCGCGGATGTTGGCGTCGTTGTTGCGGACGGCGGCCTTGAGCTGGTCGATCTCCTGCTGGCTGACGCCCTGGATCGAGACCAGCTTCTCGGCGCGGCCGAGGTCCGACTTGGACAGCTCGGCGGCGGTGCGCGCGGCGGCGAGCTGGGCCTCGGCGCGGTTGAGTTCGGCCTGGAAGGGGCGGGGGTCGATGGTGAAGAGCGGCTCGCCCTTCTTGACGACCTGGCCTTCGCGGAAGTGGACCTTGTCGAGCGTGCCGGCGACGCGGGCGCGGATCTCGACGGTGTCGGGCGCTTCCAGGCGCGCGGTGAACTCATCGAAGTCCTGCACCTCGCGCGTGACTGCGGCGGCGACCGTCACGGGCGGTGGACCGCCGTGCTGTTGTTGTTGATCCTGTGGTTGTCCGCAAGCGGTCAGCAGCAGCGCCACGATGGCGCCGGCGACGGCCGTGCGAGCGAGATTCGATCCAGCCATGCATCACTCCCAAAACCCCCACGGCATCTTTTGCACCGTGAGGTGCGGCGGAATGTACGCGGTACACGAATGTCCGCACAGTGCTGTGGGCAATACCTGTCACTTTGACCGAGGGCTTCATTGACGACCCGGTCGCGAGTGTGGGCAAGTCTCGGGGGAGCTGCTGACGCCGCGCGTCAGCAGGACGGCGCGGCCGCGCGGGATGTCGCGGCGATGTAACCACCGCGGATCAAGCTAGGGATGGCGGGAGCGGATGTTCGAGGCGGGTGCGGCGCAACCCTCGCCCGCCTCACGACAAGCGCTTGCGCAGCCGCTTCGCTTCTCCGATGGCGGACTGGAGCCGACGTTTGGTCAGGTCGTTCGTGAGATCCAGACGGCCCCGGCGAGGATGCTCGGGCGTCCGGCCGGGTGCAGGCGCGAACCATTCGGTACCGAAAGGAAGGACGCGCTGGTTCACCAGATCGAATTTCGTCAGCTTCGCGAGGCCGGACTTTCCGCCGGGCTCGACGACGAATTCCCCGGGGAACAGCATGCCGGTGCGGCGGCTGGTCGCATAAGCCACGACGACGACACTCCCGCGCGGGTCTTCGGCGGCCTCTTCAACCTGTAGCACCAGCGCCGGTCGCTCCTTCGGTCCCGGCACGCCGACATGCTCGGGGAATCGGCACTGGACGATGTCGCCCGACTTGGGACGCGGCGTCCAGTACATGCGGCCTCACAGCAGCGAATCGAGCACCTTGCCGCGACGGCGAGGCTCCGCCTTGGCGATGGCTTCGTGATGTTTCTTGGTCAGAGGCATGAACTTCTCCATCTCCTGTTCGTTGAACACTTCGTCCCGGAGCCGGGCGAGGGCGAAGAGGACGGTCTGGGTCTCGTTGAAGCCGAGCTTCTTCGACATCGCCTTCAGGGCGTCTCTCGACACCGTCGTCAGCGTGTCCTCCTTGAAGTTCAGCTTCAGGGCTTGTTGGCTCGATGCGGTCGCCATGGCAGCTCCAGAGAATAGGGAGATGTGATGCATAAACAATAACCATTTCTTATGCATCACTCAAGGCGGCGTTCCCGCCACGCGGCCAACAAAAAACCCGGGCAACGCCCGGGTTCTGGAGGATTCCGCGGAGGTCCGCGGGAGCGATCAGGCGCTCAATGCACGCCGTGCATCAGCTTCTTCATCCACGGGCTCAGCAGCATCAGCAGCACGCCGGCGGCGGCCGGGATGATGGTGAAGATCAGGAAGAACGTCGACATCGAATACGTGGACGAGATGGCGTCGATGTAGGAGCCCGTCGCGCCCGCGATCTTGTTGGCGATCGCCGCGTTCACGAACCAGACCCCGAACATCAGCCCCAGCAACCGCGCCGGCGCCAGCTTCGAGATGTAGGACAGTCCCACCGGCGACAGGCACAACTCGCCCATCGTGTGCAGCAGATAGGCCAGCGTCAGGAAGATCATGCTCACCTGCGCCGTCTTCGCGCCCGCCGGAATGCCCGACGCGCCATACGACAGCGCCGCGAAGCCCAGACCCAGCAGCACCAGGCCCACGCCGAACTTCACCGGACCGCTCGGGTTCCAGTGGCGCTCCCACAGCTTGCTGAACATCGGCGCCAGGATCACCAGGAAGAAGGAGTTCAGCACCCCGAACCAGGTGGCCGGAATCTCCGATTGCTCCATCTGGAACTCGCGGCCCAGCATCCACAGCGACAGGCCCCAGATCAGCGCCAGCGCGCCCGCCAGCAGCAGGTTCGAGAGCTTGTACAGGCCCTCCGTGCTGCGCGCCAGCTTGATCAGCAGCCAGCTCAGGATCGCCACCGGGATCAGCGTCATCAGCGAGTTCACGATCTTGAAGATCAGCCCGCTGGTGCCCACCAGCGCGCGGTCGGTGTAGTCCGCCGCGAAGATCGTCATCGACCCGCCAGCCTGCTCGAACGCGAACCAGAAGAAGATCGTGAAGAACGAGAACACGCCGATCGCGATCAGCCGGTCGCGCACGATGTGCGACGGCGTGTCGTCCAGCGGCTGGCTCGCATCCACCAGCGGCGCGTTCTTGTTCGGGGCGCCGCCGATCTCGCCGAAGATGCCCTGGCCGAACCAGAACTGCAGCGCGCCCAGGATCATGAACACCGCCGCCAGGCCGAAGCCGTAGTGCCAGCCGATCTTCTCGCCGATGTAGCCGCACAGCGAGATGCCGAAGAACGCGCCCGCGTTCACGCCCATGTAGAACAGCGTGTAGCCGCCGTCGCGCTGGCCTTCGTTGTCCTTGTTGTAGAGCTGGCCCACGATCGCCGAGATGTTCGGCTTGAACAGCCCCGTGCCCAGGATCACCAGGCCCAGGCCCAGGAAGAAGCTCACGCGGGTGTCGAAGAACAGCGAGATGTGCCCCGCCGCGATGATGAAGCCGCCCAGCACCACCGCGCGGCGCGTGCCCAGCAGCCGGTCCGCGATGTAGCCGCCGATGATCGGCGTCAGGTAGACCAGCATCGTGTACCAGCCATAGAGGCTGGTGGCCTCCTCGCGCGTCCAGCCCCAGCCGCCCTTGGTCGTGGCCGAGATCAGGTACAGCACGAGCAGCGCCCGCATGCCGTAGTAGGAGAACCGTTCCCACATCTCGGTGAAGAACAGGACGAACAGGCTGTTGGGCTGGCCGAGGATGGTCTGCCGCGCTCCGGGAGTTTGAATTGTGTTCAAACGACGCTCCGTGATGGATCGCTGAGGGATCGATGACCCGGCGCTCCGGGTCACGGGAAACCGCGTTCCAGGGATCAGAACGCGTTTGCCGCTGGTCCAGGCCCCGGACCGGTCGATCCCTTGGGGCCCGCCAGCGGCAGGCGCGCCATTGTCAGCGAAAGGTCAGCGTCAACCGCCGCTTCGGGATTAGGGCTCACCCTAGGTCGCGCGGACTTTCCCCAGCGCCCTCGCACGGCGTCCATGGCCGGTTCACGCCGCGTCGACGGCTCAGGGGCGCTCCTCGCGCAGCAGACGCAGGCCGTTGAGCACCACCAGCAGGCTCGCGCCCGCGTCGGCCAGCACCGCCAGCCACAACGAGCCGATGCCCGCCAGCGTGAGCGCCGCCACGATCGCCTTCAAGCCCAGCGCCACGACGATGTTCTGCTTGAGCACGGTCGCCACCCGCTCGGACAGGCCGATCAGCTCCGGCAGCTTGCGCAAATCGTCCTGCATCAGCGCGATGTCGGCCGTCTCCAGCGCGGTCGCGCTGCCGGCGGCGCCCATGGCGATCGCGATGTCGGCCCGCGCGAGCGCCGGCGCGTCGTTGACGCCATCGCCGATCATCGCGACCGGCCCCTGTCCATCGGCCATCCGCGCGATCGCGTCGAGCTTGTCCTGCGGCAGCAGCGGCGCGCGCACCGCGTCCTCCGGCAGGCCGAGCCGGCCCGCCATCGCCACCGCGCTGGCACGCTGGTCGCCGCTGAGCATCGTCAGCGCCAGGCCGCGAGCGCGCAGCGTGCGCAGCACCTCGGCGGCCTCGGGCCGTGGCGTGTCCGACAGCGCCAGCAGCGCCAGCGTCTGCGGGCCGCGCATCAGCCAGACCAGCGTGTGGCCCTGCGCCTGCAGCGAGCGGGCCGCCGATCGCGCCTCGTCGTCGACGGCGCCGCGCTGCTCGGCCAGCCGCTCGTTGCCGAGGGCAAAGTCCTGACCTTCCAGCTGCGCGGTCAGGCCCAGGCCGGGCAGGTTGCGCAGATGCTCGACCGGCTCCAGCGCCGTGCCCAGCCGCTGCGCATGGGCCGCGACAATGGCCTGCGCCAGCGGATGCGCGCTGCCGGCGTCGAGCCGCGCGGCGAGATGCAGCGCCTGGTCGACGCTCACCGACGGGTACAGCGGCTGCACCGCCGCCAGCTGCGGCCGGCCTTCGGTCAGCGTGCCGGTCTTGTCGAAGGCCAGGGTCTTGAGCTGGCGGGCGCGCTCGAGATAGAGGCCGCCCTTGATCAGGATGCCGCGGCGCGCCGCCGCGGCCAGCCCGCTGACCACGGTCACCGGCGTCGAGATGACCAGCGCGCAGGGGCAGGCGATCACCAGCAGCACCAGGCCCTTGTAGATCCAGTCGCTCCACGCGCCCAGGCCCAGCAGCGGCGGCAGCACCGCCAGCGCCACGGCCGCCAGCACCACGGCCGGCGTGTAGACGCGGGCGAAGCGATCGATGAAGGCCTGAGTCGGCGCGCGCTGCGACTGCGCCTGCTGCACCGCCGCCGCCATGCGGTCCAGCAGCGTGTGGCCCTTGGCGGCGGTGACCGCCATCTCCAGCAACCCGTCGCCGTTGATGCTGCCGGCGAGCAGCGCGTCGCCGGGCGCCTTGTCGACGGGCATCGCCTCGCCGGTCAGCGCGGCCTCGTTCAGGCTGGAGCGGCCGGTCAGCACGCGGCCGTCGAGCGGCACCCGCTCGCCCGGCGGAACGCGCACGCGCGCGCCGATCGCGACCTGCGCGGCGGGGACGGCGCTCCAGCGGCCATCGGCACCCTGCACCGACGCCGTCTCCGGCGCCAGCTGCGTCAGCGCGCGGATCGCGTCGCGGGCGCGGGCCAGGCTCAGGCTCTCCATCATTTCGGACAGGCCGAACAGCCACACCACCATCGCCGCCTCGGGCCACTGGCCCAGCACGATCGCGCCGATCACCGCCAGGCTCATCAGCAGATGGATGTTGAGCGTCAAGCGCTTGAGCGCGATCCAGCCTTTGCGCAGCGTCGGCAGCCCGCCCAGCAGCATGGTCGCCAGTGCCAGGGCGATCACCAGCGGGCCGGACTCGTCGAAGCCGGAGAAGGCCAGCGTCTCGGCCGCGATCGCGGCGACGCCGGCCACGGCCATGCGCCAGCGCAGGCTGGCCGGGACCGCGGGGGGTGGGGCGGGGGGCGGGGCCTCGGCCGCGACGGGCTCTGCGGTCATCCCCACCGACTGGATCGCGGCGCGCAGCGGCGCGTCATCGGCGAGGCGGTGATGGACGTCGAGCAGACGGTTGATCAGGTCGAACTCCAGCGCCACGACGCCGCGCTGGCTCCCGAGTTGGCGGCGCAGCAGCCCTTCCTCGGTCGGGCAATCCATGCCCGCGATGAAGTAGCGCTGGCGCGTCGTGCCGGCGAGTTCCTCGGCGGACACCTTCGGCGCCGGCGCGGACGGGGCCGCGCTGTGGCTGCCGCAACAGGCGCCTTCCGCATGGGCGTGGCCATGGGCATGCGCGTGGGGGCCGGCATGGGCATCCGCCTCGCGGTGATCGTGACCGTGACCGTGGACGTGGTCGTGGGCGTGGGCGTGTTCCTGATGTGCCATGGGGGTGGATTGGAATGTCTGTAGCCGCTCCAAGGTCAAGCGGCTATGCTGGCCTCATGCGTATCGGCGAATTGAGCAAGTCCACCGGCGTGGACATCGAGACCATCCGCTTCTACGAGAAGAGCGGCCTGCTGCCCCCGCCCGCCCGCAGCGGGAACGGCTATCGCGACTACGCCCACGAGCACCTGGAGCGGCTGGCCTTCATCCGGCATTGCCGGGCGCTGGACATGTCGCTGGCCGATGTGGCGCTGCTGCTGGACAGTGTCGAGAGCCGTGATCCGGCGGCGCTGGCGAAGGTGGACGGGCTGGTGGCGTCGCAGCTCGGCAAGGTCCGCGCCCGGCTCAAGAGCATGCAGGCGCTGGAGGCGCAGCTGGTGGCGCTGCAGAAGCGCTGCGACGCGGACCACGACCACCATGCCTGCGGCATCCTTGAAGAGCTGGTGTCCGCGGCGCATGGCGAGGCCTGCGCCTGTCATCCGGATTCCAGCGGCTGAACCGGCCTCAGCGCGGCATCGTCCGCGCGAACTCCTCGAGGCGGCGGCGCAGTTCGTCCCGCAGTTGCCGCAGCGCTGGCGACAGTTGGGCGCGCCCCGGCACCACCAGGTGCAGCGGCGACGGGTCGCCGCGCCAATGCGGATTCACGTGAACCAGCTGGCCGCTCGCCAACTCCTGGGCCACGTCCGGCCAGGACTTGAACGCGATGCCCAGCCCCGCCAGCGCCCAGCGCTTGACGACCTCGCCATCATCCGCGACGCGGCGTCCCTGCAACCGCAGCGCCACGGACGCTCCGGCGATCTCGACCGGCCAGTGGGCGGGCACCTCGCCGTCCAGCAGGTAGCGCAGCGCCTCGTGGCGCGCCATGTCGTCCGGCGAGGCCGGCATGCCGTGCAGGGCCAGGTAATGCGGCGCGGCGACCAGCACGCGCCGGCAGTCCGCGAGCAAGGGCAGCGCGACCTGCGAGCCGCCCGCCGGCTGGCCGTAGCGGATCGCGGCATCGACGGGACGGCGCAGCAGGTCGGTCAGCGGATCGCCCAACTGCAGCCGTAGCGTCAGCGCCGGATGCCGTTCCTGGAACTGCTCCAGCCAGGGCAGCAGCACATGGCGCCCGAGGTCCGACGGCACCGTCAGGTGCAGCTCGCCGCTGAGCGCCTCGCGGCCGGCGAGCGCCTCGTCGCGGCCTTCGGTGAGCGCGCGCAGCGCGGCGCGCGCGTGCGGCAGGTAGCGCTGGCCCTCGCCCGACAGCCGCAGGCTCCGCGTGCTGCGCACGAACAGGGCGAACCCCAGTTGCTCCTCCAGGCGCTTGAGCGCCGCGCTCGCCGCGGCAGGCGACCAGTCCAGCGCCTTGGCGGCCGCCGTCAGATTGCCGAGATCGGCGATGCGCACCAGCAATTCAAGGTCGGCGATCCGGGTCATCGTTCGATTTTCTTTGAAAAAGCTTCCGCCGCGAGGCGGTTCAACCCCGAGACCTTGGCCTTCAGACTTCGATCCATCAAACAGCCTGGAACACAGCCATGGATCTCATCCCCTCTTCCTTCACGGCCGAAACCGTCAGCGCCGTCATCGGCGGCACCTCCGGCATCGGGCGCGCCGTCGCCCAGGCGCTGCAGGCGCGCCCAGGCCGCGTGATCACGGCCAGTCTGGCCACCGGACTCGATGTGTCCGACCCGGCGGCGGTGGCCGCGTTCTTCGAATCGATCGGGCCGGTGGATCACGTCGTCTTCACCGCCGGCTCGCAGGCGCCCGGCGGTCCGGTCGCGGCGCTCGACCTGGACGCCGCCAAGGCCGCGTTCGACGTCAAGTTCTGGGGCGCGATCGCCGTGGCGCAGGCTGCGGCACGCCAGCTGCGCCCGGGCGGCACGCTGACGCTGACCTCCGGCTTCCTGTCCCGCCGCACCGTCCCGGGCGCCTTCGTGAAGACAGCGATGAACGCGGCCCTGGAGGCCTCCGCCAAGCTGCTGGCGCGCGAACTGGCGCCGCTGCGCGTCAACGTCGTCAGCCCCGGCCTGACCGACACCGAGGCCTATGCCGGCATGGCCCCCGACGCCCGCGGCGCCATGCTCGCCAAGGCCGCCGCGACGCTGCCGGCCGGGCGCGTGGGCCATCCGCGGGAACTGGCCGCCGGCTATCTGTTCCTCATCGACAACCCGTTCATCACCGGCGCCGTCATCGACATCGACGGCGGCTCGCTCATCCAGTGATGTCCGCCAAGCCCTGGCCTTCCCCGGGTTCCCCTTCCTCCGCGAGGTTTCCATGACCGCTCTGTTCTCTCCGATCACCCTCGGCGCGCTGACCCTGCCCCACCGCATCGCGATGGCCCCGATGACCCGCGCCCGCAGCACCCAGCCGGGCAACGTGCCCAACGCGCTGATGGCCGATTACTACGCGCAGCGCGCCAGCGCCGCGGTGATCGTCAGCGAGGCCACGCAGATCTCGCCGCAAGGCCAGGGCTACAGCTTCACCCCCGGCATCCACAGCGAGGCGCAGGTCGCCGGCTGGCAGCTGGTCACGCGCGCCGTGCATCGCGCCGGCGGCCGCATCGTGCTGCAGCTCTGGCATGTGGGCCGCATGTCGCATCCGGTCTTCCATGGCGGCCAGGCGCCGGTCGCGCCGTCCGCCCTGGCGCCCGAGGCGCAGGTCTGGATCGCCGACGAGCAGGGCACCGGCCGCATGGTCGACTGCCCGGTCCCCCGGGCCCTGACGCTGGAGGAGATCCCCGGCGTCGTGGCTGATTTCCGCCGCGCCGCCGCCAATGCAATGCGCGCCGGCTTCGACGGCGTCGAGATCCACGCGGCCAACGGCTACCTGATCGACCAGTTCCTGCGCACCACCTCCAACCAGCGCGGCGACGCCTACGGCGGCTCGCGCGAGAACCGGCTGCGCTTCCTGCTCGACGTGGTGGACGCCATCACCGCCGAGATCGGCCCCGACCGCATCGGCGTACGGCTGGCGCCCTACATCACCGCGCGCAACATGGCCTGTCCGGACATCATCCCGACCATCCTCGAAGGGGCCCGCGCGCTCTCGCTGCGAGGGATCGCCTACCTCCATCTGGCGGAGGCGGACTGGGACGACGCCCCCCGCATTCCGGAGGACTTCCGCCGCGCGCTGCGCGCCGCCTTCCAGGGCCGGATCGTCGTCGCCGGCCGTTACGACAGCGCGCGGGCCGAGGCGCTGCTGGCTTCCGGCCTGGTCGACGTGATCGCGTTCGGCCGCCCGTTCATCGCCAATCCCGACCTGCCGGTCCGGCTGGAGCGCGGGCTGCCGCTCGCGGCCTTCGACAGCGGCACCCTCTTCGGCGGCAACGCCAAGGGCTACAGCGACTACCCAGCCGCGGCCGCCGCCTGAGGCTCCCTTCCCGGCCGTGACGGAGTTGGCGCTTTCCCTCGCCCCTCGGGGTGAGGGAAGGCCGGCACGGTTCAGAACGATCGTCTGGCGGACGATGTAGAGTCCGAGCCGCCCGCGTTACATATTTCCGACATGTCCTGGCGCGGCCGGCTCTCCCTCCGCTCATCGCGCCTGTCATGCGTGTCTGTTCACTGTCATCGGTCAAGAACCGGATCGTCCTGGGCCAGCCGCTCGCCTTCAGCGTGCGGGACGCCGACCGGACGCTGCTGCTCGCGCGCGGACAGGTGATCGCCGATGGCGCCCAGCTCGACGCGCTGATGCGCCGCGGAGCGATCGTCGAGGTCCACGAGCTGACCGAAGCGATGCGCCCCGGGCGCCCGAGCTCCGCCACCTCTCTGCGCGACCGCCTGCCCGAGGAATGGGACCGCGGCCTGGCGGACGTGCGCAACGCGCTGTCCGCCGCTCCCGAGCGGCTCGCGGAGGCGCTCGACGGCGCGACGGCGCTGCTCATGTCGCTGATCGACTGCTCGCCGGAGATGGCACTCGCACAGGTGGTCCGACAGCCTGAATCAGGCAGCGGGCACTATGGCGTGACCCATTCCTTGCATGCGGCCACCGCGTGCCAGGCCGCGGCGCGTTATCTGGGCTGGGGGCCGGACGATCAGCGCCGGGCCTTCCAGGCGGCGCTGACGATGAACCTGGGGATGCTGGACCTGCAGGCGCGGCTCTCGAGCCAGGTCTCGCCGCTGACCTCGATGCAGCGCGAGGCCATCCACGAGCACCCGATCCGCAGCGTCGAGATGCTCAGCGCCGCCGGCATCGACGACCACGACTGGCTCGAGGCCGTGCTGCAGCACCACGAGACGCCCGATGGCCGCGGCTATCCGCACGGCATCAGCGACATCGGCGAGTTGGCCGAGATGCTGCGCTACGCCGACGTCTACACCGCGCGCCTGAGCAGCCGCGCCAACCGGCCGGCGATGAGCGCCGCGCAGGCCGGCCGCGAGTTGCATCAGATGGCGGCGCAGAGCCCGCTGGCGGCGGCGCTGATCAAGGCCTTCGGCATCTTCCCGCCGGGCAGCGTGGTGCGGCTGGCCAGCGGCGAGATCGGGCTGGTGGTGAAGAACGGCGACAAGGCGCACCGGCCGATGGTGTCGGCCTTGACCAATGCCAACGGCGAGCCGCGTCAGTCGCCGGTGCTGCGCGACAGCAGCCGCGACGACCACGCCATCGTCGCGCTGCTGCCGCCCCATGCCTCGCCGATCCGCCTCTCGGACGAGCGCATCGCGATGCTGATCGCCGGGGCCTAGCGCGGCCGCCCGGACCGGTCCGCAAACCCTTGCTGATCGTCCACTCCAATCCATCACAGCTGCGGAGCACCACCTCTTTTCGAGTGGGCCACCGGTCCTCCCCTCACGCGCAGACTCCGCCCCTTTCCATCACGGGGATGCAAGTGGGACGTGAGGTTGAACTGAAATCGGGGCGCTGGCGCGCGGTGGTCTCGCCGGACCGCGGCGGCCGGCTGAAGTGGCTGGGCGAGATGACGCCCACGGGCAAGGCCTCGTGGCTGCGGCCGCTGATCAACGAACGGGGCGTGCCGGTGGGCGGCGGTGGCGTGCGGCTGGCGCCGCCGTCCGTGGTGGAGGAGTCGCTGGCGCGTTTCGTCCCCGATCCGGGTTCCTTCGAGGAGCCCTGGCAAGTGACGCTGCAGACCTCGGACCGGATCACGATGATGTTGCACCCGCGCGGTCCGTCGCCGGGCTCGTGGGGCTATCAGGCGAGCCAGAGCCTGCGGCTGGACGAGCATCGCCTCGAGTGGGAGCTGTCGGTGTGCAATCTGAGCCGCATGCCGATGCTGGCGCGGCTGGGGTGGCTGCTGCAGTTTCCGGACGACTTCGCCGAGGCCGCCTGGCTGGACGACACGCTGGACGCGCTGCGCGAGCCGGACCGCGGCCATGAGGAGCGGCGCGATCCCTGGTGCGGGCTGGCGACGATCAGCGGCGCGGGCGGCCGCCTGGTGCTGCTGCGCGGAGCGCCGCCGCTCGACACGCTGCTCCATGAACGCCACGCCAGCCGCGCGGTGGTGCAGCTGCGGCTGATGACCGCCGATTCACCGCGCGCGACGCCGCTGCCGCGCGGCGAGGAGCTGACGCTGCGCTTGAGCATCGACCTGCTCGAGCCCCGCGATCCGCCGCTGCCGGTGGTGCGTCCGGACAAGCCGTCGGGACCGCTGATCCTCTGAGGGCGCGCTCGATGACGGGGGCGTGGACCAGGGCGGCCCGCGGACTGGCGCGCGAGGGGCGGCTCCTATACTGCCGCCCGCCGCGCTGCTGACGCGGCCTGCCGCCCATGCCGACCCTGCCGTCCCTCGCCGCCTTGCGGCCCTATCTGCGCGACGCCCTGCGCGACGATCTCGTCGCCGCCGTGGTGGTCAGCGTGCTCCTGATCCCCCAGAGCCTGGCCTACGCGATGCTCGCGGGCCTGCCGCCGCAGGTCGGCCTCTACGCCAGCCTGCTGCCGCCGCTGCTGTACGCGGCGCTGGGGTCCAGCCCCTTCCTGAACATCGGGCCGGTCGCGGTGCTGGCGCTGATGATCATGCAGACGCTGCAACTCGCGCCGGCCGGCGTCAGTCCGAGCGAAGCGGCGCTGGTGCTGGCGGCGGAGGTGGGGTTGTTCCTCGGCGCCGCGGCGCTGCTGCGCCTGCATGCGCTGGCGGCACTGCTGTCGGTGCCGGTGCTGCACGGCTTCGAATCGGGCGCGACCATCGCGATCGCCGCGAGCCAGCTCCCCGTGCTGATCGGCTCCACGGCGACCGGCGGCACCTTGCCCGAGCTGTGGCACTCGCTGGTGACGCATGACTTCGACTGGCGCGGCATCGCGGCGCTGTTCGGCGTGGTGGCGCTGCTGGCGCTGGTCGCGGTGCGGCGGCTGCCCAAAGGCCTGGTGTCTCGCATTGCGCCGCTGGCGGTGCTGCTGGGCGGCATCGCCGTCGCGTGGGCCTGGGATCCGCAAGGGCTGCCGCGCGTGGGCGAACTGCCGCCGCTGGCCCTGGTCTTCACGCTGCCGCGGCTCGATCCCGAGTTGTGGATGGCGATGCTGCCAGGCGCCGCGTTGATCGGGCTGCTCGGCTATGTGTCGAGCCTGGCGGTGGCGGAGTCGCTGGCACGGCGCGTCGGGCAGCGCGTGGATGCGCGACGGGAGCTGATGGGGCTGGCGGCGGCCAACCTGGCCGCGGCGATTTCCGGCGGCATGCCGGCCGCGGCCAGCTTCTCGCGCAGCGTGCTGATGAGCGACGCGGGCAGCCGCACGCGCATGACCGGCGTGTTCGTCGCCGGGATGATGGGCGTGACGCTGCTGACGATGGCGCCGCTGCTGGCCTGGGTGCCCAAGCCGGTGCTCGCGGCCAGCATCATGGTGGCGGTGCTGTCGGGACTGAAATTCGGTCCCTATGCCGATGCCTGGCGCTATGCGCGCGCCGAGGCGCTGTTGATGGCGGCAGTGACGCTGCTGGTGATCTTCGTCGGCATCACGGCGGCGCTGGGACTGGGCGTCGCGGGGGCGATCGCGCTGCTGCTGCAGCGCAGCGCGCGGCCGCATGTGGCGCTGATCGGGCGCATTCCAGGGACCGAGCATTACCGCAACGTCGAGCGCTATCAGGTGGAACTGGATCCGCTGGTGCTGGGGCTGCGCATCGACGAGAGCCTGCTGTTCCTCAACGGGCGGAGCCTGGCGGACGTGGTGCAGGCCCACCTGGATACCCATCCGACGACGCGCCGCGTGCTGCTGCTCATGTCACCGGTGAACAGCATCGACTTCAGCGGGCTGAGCGCGTTGAAGGAGCTCCACGAGACGCTGGAGCGGCAGGGACGCCGACTGGACCTCAGCGAGGTCAAGGGACCAGTGCTGGATCGGCTCAAGGCCAGCGGGTGGGAGTCGTGGTTCCACGGGCGGCTGTACCTGTCCCACCACCTGGGGATGCAGGACCACGCCTGAGCGTCGATTGTTCCGATCTTTTCAACGGTCTGTTGCGATGGAATGGATTTAAGGGTCAACCCTTATGCGCCATAGTTCATCCCATCGACACACCGATACCGCTTCCGGGAATCTCCTCCAGAAATACGGATCGACGGGTCGAATATTCAACCCGCGCCCCTTCGCTGATCGCCCTGGGACCGAAACCGAAAGGAATGATCATGAGCAAGAACATCGTCGCTTCCGTCCTGTTTGCTTCCGCCGCCCTGCTGGCCGGCAACGCGATGGCCAATGACAACCCGCATGAGCAACCGGTCAATACCCCGAGCGCCGTGAGCCGCGCCGAAGTGCTGGCCGATCTGCAGATCTATCGCGAATCGGGCCTGGCCGCCGTCGAGCAATCGGAGACCTACGGCTACGACAGCGCCCGCCGCGACGCCGCCAAGGCCCGCTATGCCGAGCTGCGCAGCTCGCCCTACTACGCGACCCTGGTCAAGCGCTTCGGCGGCAGCGCCCCCGCCACCGCCGTGGCGGGCCGCTGATCCGGCATCACCGGTTTTCACCGCTTCCCTCCTGAAACCCTGAAAGAACTCGAACAACAGCGCCAGATGTCCTGAGAGAGCATTTGCAAGGTCAGGGGCTCCGGCCCCGGTCGGTGGCGGTTCTCCGCACTCCCCCTCCTCCTGTCCGTCACCGGCCGCCTATATCCCCTCGGATGAGTTAACGCTCGCCGAGGGGTTTTCTTTTTTCGGCAGGCATATCAACAGGCGGGCCGCTCCCGATATTCGTCGCGGGTCCGCTTCATATTCATCCGATATTCGCCCGGCGTGCCCCTTGGCAGTGCAAAAGCGCTGAATCCTGGCCGCGGCGCGCACGGCCGTGCGGAATCCATGAGAATCGCCCGTCGGCCCGCAGCAGTGACCCGCGGTGAGCTTCCCCCTTTCGGGCCGCCGGATCGAGGACATTGGATGGACCGGATCGTGCAAATGCGGGCCTTCGCCCGGGTGGTGGAAACCGGCAGCTTCACCAAGGCGGCCGACTCGATGGACCTGCCCAAGGCCAGCCTGACACGGCTGGTGCAGGCGCTGGAGGCCCGCCTGCGCGTGCAGCTGCTGACGCGCACCACCCGCAAGGTGACCGTCACGCAGGACGGCGCGGCCTATTACGAGCGCACCGTGGCCCTGCTCAACGAGCTCGAGGCCATCGACCAGGGGATGCTCCACGACCAGAGCAAGCCGCGCGGCCGCCTGCGCGTCGACGTCACGACGCTGACCGGCTCGCGGGTGCTGATCCCGGCGCTGGGCGACTTCCACGCGCGCTATCCCGACATCCAGATCGCGCTCGGCGTCAGCGACCGCGCCATCGACCTGCTGGTCGACAACGTCGACTTCGTGCTGCGCGTCGGCCCGGTGCAGGACGCCGGCCTGGTCGCCCGGCGCGTCGGCCAGATCCAGTTCTGCACCTGCGCCTCGCCCGCCTACCTGGCGGCGCATGGCACGCCGCAGGCGCCCGGCGACCTCGATCGCGAGCCGCATCAGGCGGTGGGCTACTTCTCGTCGCGCACGGGCCGCGTGTTCCCGTTCGTGTTCCATCGCGGCGGCGAGCGCCTGGAGATCGAAGGGCGCCGGCGGCTCGACGTCAACGACAGCAATGCCTATGTCGCCGCGGGCCTGGCGGGGCTGGGGGTCGTGCAATTGGCGAAGTACGCGGTGAAGGAGCAGCTCGACCGCGGTGAACTGGTGCCGCTGTTTCCCGAGTGGCACCACAACGCCGTGCCGGTCTACCTGGTCTATTCGCCCAACCGCTTCGTGTCGGCGCGCATGCGCGTGTTCATCGAGTGGGTCGTGGAGACGCTGGCCAAGAAGGGGCTCGGGCCGGACTGAGCGCGACCCGGCCCAGCGGCCGCGTCAGACCGGGCCCGGCGGCGCCCCGCCGCCCGTACGGCCCACCAGCCAGACCACGGCCAGCACGAGCACCAGCACCCAGGCGACGACGATCGCCACCCCCACCTTGAGGTTGCGCGGCAAGCGGCCGCGCTGCTCGGCGGCTCGCAGCCGCGCGCGCGCCAGCACCGGCGGCGGCATCAGCTTCAGCACCAGCCAGAAGCCCAGCGGCACCAGGATGATGTCGTCCAGCAGGCCCAGCACGGGGATGAAGTCCGGGATCAGGTCGATGGGGCTGAGCGCGTAGGCCGCGACCGCGATGGCGACGCAGCGCGCCAGCCAGGGCGCCTCGGGGTCGCGCGCCGCGAAGTAGACGGTCAGCAGCTCGCCCTTGAGCAGGGCGGCCCAGCGCTTGAGGGATCCGCGTTTCATCCGCGCATCATGCGCCAGGCGCCATGACGCGGCTCAATCGGCCCAGACGACTTTCCGGCGCTGCGCGATCCAGTTTTCCAGCTTCGGACCGTAGACCTCATCGACGCGGTTGCGCCGGACCTTGAAGGTCGGCGTGATCAGGCCGTTGTCGACGGTCCAGGGCGAGGCGGTGACGATCAGGCACTCGAGCTGCTCGTGCGGATCGAGGCGCCCATTGACCTTGGCCAGGTGCGCGGCGAGTTCCTGCTCCAGGCCGGCGCGGTCGCGCCTGGCGGCCTCGGGCGACAGCATCGCGATGCCCACCGGCTGCGCCAGGTTGGCGCCGGTCACCACGCAGGCCTCGATGGCGAGATGCGCGCCGAGCCGGTCCTCGATCGGCGCCGGCGACACGTACTTGCCCTTGCTGGTCTTGAACAGGTCCTTCACCCGGCCGGTGATGCGCACACAGCCCGCCAGCGCGCCCTTGTCGGAGATCTCCGCCTTGTCGCCGGTCTTGAGCCAGCCATCGGCGGTGAGGGTCTCGGCGGTCAGCTCCGGCTGCTTGTAGTAGCCCAGCATCAGCGCCTGGCTCTTCATCTGCAGCTCGCCGGTGATCGGGTCCAGGCGCACCTGCACGCCGTCGTAGGCGGGACCGACGCTGCCGGTCTGGTCGTGGCCCGGCACGGTGATGTGCGACAGCGCCAGGTTCTCGGTCATGCCGTAGCCCTCGTTGATCGGCAGGCCCAGCGTGCGGTACCACTTCAGCAGCGCCACCGGCATCGGCGCGGCGCCGCCGGCGGCGAACTTGCACTCGTTCAGGCCCAGCGCCTTGAGGATCTTCCTGCGCACCAGCTTGCCGATGACCGGCAGCCCCAGCAGCAGGTCCAGGCGCGGCTGCGGGAGCTTGGCCTGCACGCCCTGCTGGAACTTGGTCCACAGCCGCGGCACCGAGAAGAACACCGTCGGCCGCGCACGCTGCAGGTCGGCGGCGAAGGTGTCCAGGCTTTCGGCGAAGTAGACCGTCATGCCGGTGTGCAGCCAGCCGTGCTCGACCAGCGCGCGCTCGACCACGTGCGCCAGCGGCAGGTAGGACAGCATGCGGTCCTCCTCGGTGAGCGGGATGCGCTTCAGGCCCGAGCCGATCGCCCAGGCGAAATTGCCGAACGAGTGCATCACCCCCTTGGGGGCACCCGTCGTGCCGGAGGTGTAGATGATGGTGGCGAGCTCGTCGGCGGCGCGGGTGGGGCGGCCCTTGAGCGGTTCGGTCTCGGCGCAGATCGCGTCCCAGTGGTCGTAGGCGTCCTGCGCGTCCTCGGGCGAGACCGGATAGGAGATGCACGGCAGCCCCAGCGGCACGCCGGGCCGCATGCCTTCCCAGCCGTCGAGCTTGCCGACGAACAGCAGCCTGGACTCGCTGTGGCTGATGATCTGATGGATGGTCTCGGGGGCGAGCGTCGGATACAGCGGCACGCTGACGTAGCCGGCCATCCAGATCGCGAGGTCGCTCATCAGCCACCAGGCGCAGTTCTTCGACAGGATGGCGACGCGGGCGCCCGGTTCCCAGCCCTGCTCCAGGCCCAGCGTCTTCAGATGGGCGGCCATGCGCCGCGCCTGATCGGCGACCTGCTTCCAGGTGAAGTCCTTGACGGCGCCGCCGCCCATCGGCTGGCGCAGCGTGACCCGGTTCGGCGCATCGAGCTCCCAGGCATACAGGCGCTGCAACGCCAGGGAATCGGCCGGCAAACGGGTCATGGACATCGAAGGTCTCCTTGTTGTGATGCTGAAACGGGACGGAATCAGCGTTGGAGACTACGCCCGCTCCCCGTCAGGAACGAGCGGGTTTCTTCGATGATCGTGATCGACTTGGCACCCTAAACCAGGGTTTCCTTTCGACACGGTGGCCGCAAGGGCTCAGCCCTTGGCCGCCGCCGCGTCGAGCTCCGCCGCGACCAGCGCCTCGAGCGCCGGCAGCAGGACCTCGTCGGGCACGGCTCTGGACACCGGTGCGCCGGCCAGCGCCGCGGCGCCTTCGCGCTTGAGCTTCGCGACCCACTGACCGGCTTCCTTGCCCTGCGGCAGGCCGGCGCTCTGCAGCAGCAGGGTGCCGTCCGCCGCGAGGAGCTTGAAGTAGAAGAGGCCGTCGGACTCGCGGTACTGCTTGAACGCGGGCACCGTCGACCTGGCCTTGACCGCCGGCGCGGCCGGCGCGGCCAGCGGCTGGAAGCGGCGCAGGCCGACGGCCTCGCGGGCGCGGGCCAGCAGCGGCGCGGCGATGGCGCGGGCCTTGGCGGCGCCTTCCATCAGGATGGTCTCGATCTTCTCGGGGTTGGCCATCAGCGCGTCATAGCGCTCGCGCATCGGGCCGATCTCGGCGTCGATCAGCGCGAACAACTGGTCCTTGGCCTCGCCCCACGACAGGCCGCCGTGCAGCGCGGCGCGGAAGGCCTGGCGCTGCGCCGGCGTGGCGAACGCGTCGTAGATCTGGACCAGGTGCGAGCCCTCGGTCTCCTTGGGCTCGCCAGGCAGCCGCGAGTCGGTCACGATCTTGGAGATCGCCTCGCGCAGCGCCTTCGCGCCGCCTTCGAACAGCGGGATCACGTTGTCGTAGCTCTTGGACATCTTGCGGCCGTCCAGGCCGGGCAGCAGCTCCATCTCCTCGTCGATGCTGGCCTCGGGCAGCACGAACAGCTCGGTCTTGAAGGTGTGGTTGAAGCGCTGCGCGACGTCGCGCGCCATCTCGATGTGCTGCGCCTGATCCTTGCCGACCGGCACGCGATGGGCGTTGAACATCAGGATGTCCGCGGCCATCAGGATCGGATAGCTGTACAGGCCCATCGTGATGCCGGCGTCCGGGTCCTCGCCCGCGGCGACGTTGGCGTCCACCGAGGCCTTGTACGCATGGGCGCGGTTCATCTGGCCCTTGGAGGTGACGCAGGTCAGCAGCCAGGTCAGTTCAGGGATCTCGGGGATGTCGCTCTGGCGGTAGAAGACGACCCGGCTCGTGTCCAGGCCGGCGGCCAGCCAGGTCGCGGCGATCTGCAGGCGCGAAGCCTCGATGCGGGCCGGCTCGTCGCACTTGATCAGCGCGTGGTAGTCGGCCATGAAGAAGAAGCTCTCGGCGCCGGGCTCGCGGCTGGCCGCGATGGCGCGGCGCACCGCGCCGACATAGTTGCCGAGGTGCAGGGTGCCGGTGGTCGTGATGCCGGTCAGGACACGCAGGGTCATGGGAGCTCGTCGCCGTCGTTTCGCAAAACGGCGATTGTCCCGCAAAGGCGCCGACGTGCCGGCGTGCCCCCCGATGGCGGGGCGTGAGGTCAGGCGCGGGGGAAGCGCGGGGGAGGCGCGTCAGCCCAGCGTCGCCATGGGCTCGCCCAGGCGCACCGCGCCGCCGGGCTGCCAATGCGCGTTGAACCGCATCGGCAGGTCCTTCGGGAACAGCATCACGACGGTCGAGCCCAGCAGGAAGCGGCCCATCTCGGCGCCGCGCTCGTAGCTGAAATGCTCGTTCTCGTAATGCCAGGTGCGCGGGCGGCCCGGACGCGGCGGATTGACGACGCCATGCCAGACGGTGGCCATCGAGCCGACGATGGTCGCGCCGACCAGCACCAGCGCCCAGGGGCCATGCTCGCCCTCGAACAGGCAGACGACGCGCTCGTTGCGCGCGAACAGGCCCGGCACGCCACGCGCCGTGACCGGGTTCACCGAGAACAGGTCGCCCGGCACGTGGACCATGCGCACGAGGCGGCCGCCACAGGGCATGTGGATGCGGTGGTAGTCGCGCGGGCTGAGGTAGATCGTCGCGAAGTGGCCGTCGCGGAACTGCGCGGCCAGGTGCTGGTCACCGCCCAGCAGCGCGGCGGTCGAGTACTGGTGGCCCTTGGCCTGGAAGAGCTGGTCCGCGCGGATCGGGCCGAACTGGCTGATGGCGCCGTCGACCGGGCAGATCAGCGGCGCGTCGGCCAGCGGGCGCGCGCCGGGCTTGAGCGCGCGGGTGAAGAACTCGTTGAAGGTCGCGTAGGCGGCGGGATCGGACTCGGCGGCCTCGGCCATGTTCACGCCGTAGCGGTCGATGAATCGCTTGATCGTCCAGGTCGTGAATCCGCCGAGTTCCGCCCCCGCCAGCCGGCCGGCCAGCCGCGTCAGCGCCAGCTTGGGCATCAGGTATTGGGGCAGGACGGCAAGTCGATCGGACACGGCGGTGGGCCAGGACGGCGCAAAAAAGGGTGGCGGATTCTAGGCGGGCAAGTACGGGTCCCGTACCCGGGTTGCCCCCGGCGGGGGGAGGGCCGCCGGTACCATCGCGGCTGGCTTTCCTCCGCCTGCGCGGCATCCCCTCTTCAGTGGTCCCCCTCATGTCGTCCTCCGAGCATCAGCACAGCTCGTTCTACAAGTTCGTCCGGCTGGACGAGACCTCGGCGCTGGCGCAGCGCTTGCGGGACCTCAACGCGGCGCTGGGACACCGGGTCGGCGGCAACCTGCTGCTGGCGCCGGAAGGCATCACCGGCGCGCTGGGCGGGCCGGTCGAGGCGCTCGACGCCTACGAGGCGGCGCTGCGCGCGGAGCCGCCCTTCGCCGATCTTCATTTCAAGCGCAGCTTCTGCGTCACGCGGCCGTTCACGCTGCTCAAGGTCCATGAGAAGCCGGAGCTGGTGGCCTTCGGCCTGGACGGCGTGACGGGCCTGGCCGACGCGCGCGACACGCATGTCTCGCCGCGTGAATGGCGGGCCTTGATCCAGCGCGACGACGTCGTGGTGCTGGACAACCGCAACCATTTCGAGTTCGAACTGGGCCACTTCGAGGGCGCCATCGATCCCGGCGTGCGGCACTTCCGCGACTTCCCCGCCTACGTCGAGGCGCACGCCGAGGCCTGGCGCCGCGAGGGCAAGACCGTGGCGATGTACTGCACCGGCGGCATCCGCTGCGAAAAGATGTCCGGCTGGATGACCGAGCGTGGCCTGACGGTGCGGCAGCTCGACGGCGGCATCCTCAACTACTTCGAGCAGATGCCCGATGCCGACGCCGATTGGCGCGGCGAGTGCTTCGTCTTCGACAAGCGGATCGCGATCGACACGCGGCGACGCGAGACGGCGACCACGGCCGAGCAGGTCTACGGGGACGACCCGGCCGAGGCTTGGCGGCTCGCGCGGGCGAAGCGGCTGGACCCGGCCGGCTGAGCCGACGGCGGCCCGATCAGCCGGCTCGATCAGCACGACCGATCACCCGGACCGATCAGCCCGTGAGGTCTTCGGTCAGGCGCAGCCGGCGCGGGTTGCGCGTGTCGATGACCGCGGTGTGCGCGGCCTTGTCGTGCAGGCCCTGGCGGTTGGCGTCCCACAGGATCTGCAGGAAGCCCATGCCGCCGGTCGTCGCGCCGGCCGCGTAGCCGCCATAGCGGCGCACGCACAGCATCGGCTTGAGCGGCTTGCCGGTGAGCTCGACGATGCGCAGTCCCATCAGCCGCTTGCCCGGCGTCTGGCCGGGCCAGATCAGCGGGAAGGCCACGAAGTAGGCGAAGGCCCAGGCGAGGTTCAGGCCCACCAGCTCCCACCAATGGCGGAGTTTCTCGATCGGCGTGCGCTTGGCTTCCTCCTTGAGCTTGCGCACCTCGCTCTTGAGCGCCTTGATCTGCATGGCTTGCGCCTTGCGTTCGACGTCGCGATCGTGCTGGAGCTGTTCGAGCTTCTGCAGGTCGAAGCCGCCCGCGCTCGCGGAGGAAGCCGCGGAGGCGACGGCGGTCTTCACCAGGTCCTTGGCGTCCTCGGTCATGTCGGCATCGTCGTCGTCCTGCGTATCGCGCGTATCACGCGTATCGCGCGTGTCGCGGTCCGCCTTGTTGGGGGACGCAGCGGCCACGGCCTCGCGGCGCGCCTTCTTCGTCGGGGCGTCGACGCTCTCCATCGTGCTGGAGTACAGACCGAACGCCACCAGACACAGCGCGGGCGCCCAGCCGAGCCAGCCGGGCTCCTTGCTGACCTCGCCGCGCGAGGCGCGCAGCATCTTGTAGCGGCGCCAGGCGACCCAGCAACAGCCGGCGAGCAGCGGCGTGTTGCCGAAGTTGGAAAGCAGCGTCACCAGCGTCACGTCGACGGCCATGGCCTTGGCGCGCTGCCAGGGCGAGGCCAGCGGCAGGCCCAGCAGCGACGGGGCGACGTTGAGGTCCTCGGGCGTGATCCAGTCGCGCGGATCTTCGGCGGCCTCGCCGGTGGAGGAGCGTGAGGCCGGGGCGTGCTTCGCCAGGAGCTCGCGCACCTTGGTGAACGGCGCGGGTTCCGACGGCACGACCGATGGCGGCGGAGGGGGTGGGGGCGTGGACGGATCGACAGGCGTGCTCATGGGCCGCGATTGTGGCCAGGGCGGCATCGGCTGAGCGCCCATGACTTCCCTAGCACTCGGTGGGGTCCATTCCTCCAGACGCTGCCTGCCGCCCCGGGCCCCGGAAGATTCCTTCCGTCCCCGGAGCACTCCCGCGCTGGCCGGGGCCGGCGCGGCGTTGCAAGATGCGCCCCATGTCCCGTTCGAGCACCGGGCCATCGCACCACCCCCGATAATTCGCGCTCGTCCACCGAATCCCACCGGCGCCTCGCGCAAGGCCATGTCCAATCTCATCGTCCACGGCGGCTCGCCCCTGAAGGGCCGCATCGTCCCCTCGGCCAACAAGAACGCCGTCCTGCCCATCCTCTGCGCGACGCTGCTCACCCGCGAGCCCGTCCGCCTCAACGGCGTCCCCGAGATCACCGACGTCAAGAAGATCCTCGAGGTCTTCCGCAAGCTCGGCAGCCGCGTCGCCGTGGACTTCAAGACCGGCGTCCTCGACCTCCACCACCAGGACACCCACTTCGACCCCGCCAAGGACCACCTCCCCGAGGAGATGCGCTCCTCCATCATGCTGGTCCCCGGCCTGATGGCCCGCTTCGGCGCCGCCCGCATCGAGGACGACGTCAAGGGCTGCACCCTCGGCGCCCGCGAGATCGACCCCCACGTCGAGGTCTTCGAGCGCTTCGGCGCCCGCGTCGACCGCGCCGCCGACGGCCTGCTCGTCCAGATCGACGGCCAGCTCCAGGCCAACGACCACTGGACCGACTACGCCTCCGTCACCACCACCGAAAACTTCGTCCTCTGCGCCGCGCTCGCCCACGGCACATCGACGCTGATGAACGCCGCCAGCGAACCCCATGTCCAGGAGTTCTGCCAGTTCATGCAGATGCTGGGCGCGCGCCTGGAGGGCCTGGGCACCTCGCGCCTGACCATCCACGGGGTCAAGGAACTCGGCGGCGGCGAATTCACCTTCGCCGAGGACTTCCACGAAATCGTCACCTTCCTCGCCCTGGGCGCCATCACCGGCGGCGACGTGCGGGTCAAGAACTCCCATCCGGAACAGTTCCCGCTGATCGATCGCACCTTCGCCAAGTTCGGCGTGCAGATCGTCCACGAGGACGGCTGGTCGCACGCGGTCGTCGACGGCAAGCTCAAGGTCAAGGAGCCCTTCACCCGCAACATCCTGCAGAAGGTCGAGGCGGCGCCCTGGCCCTACCTGCCGGTGGACCTGCTGCCGATCTTCGTCGCGCTCGGCGTCAAGGCCGAGGGCAGCGTGATGTTCTGGAACAAGGTCTACGACGGCGCCATGGGCTGGACCACCGAGCTGTCCAAGTTCGGCGCGCACGCCTTCCTCTCGGACCCGCATCGCATGGTGACCTTCGGCGGCAAGCCGCTCAGCCCCGCCGAGGTCGAGAGCCCCTACATCATCCGCGTCGCGATCGCGCTGTTGATGGTCGCCGCCAGCATTCCCGGCAAGTCGGTCATCCGCAACGCCGCCCCGGTCCGCCGCGCCCATCCGCAATTCGCCGAGAACATCACCCGCCTCGGCGCCAAGGTGGAATGGGTCGAGGGCGACTGAGCGCAGCCCTCGCGGCGCTCCTGCTGGCGGCCGGCGCGGCCGCCGCGCAGCCCGCCCGGCCCGTCCTGCGCTGGCTGGTGCAGGACATGCCACCGCATTTCAGCTATCGCGGCGGCAAGCCGCCGCAACGCGCCGAGGAGCTCGGCCAGGGCGAGGTCGACGGCTTCCTGCGCCTGCTCATCGAGCGCATGCCGCAGTTCCGCCACGAATTCGTCGAGCTCAGCCTGCCGCGCTTCGAGCAGCAGGCGCGCCAGGGCGAGACGCTCTGCTCCGTGCTGCATGTGCGCACGCCCGAGCGCCTGCAGTGGCTGTACTTCACCACGCTGTACCCGCCGATGCTCTCGCGCCAGATCCACGTCATCGTGCGGCGCGAGGACCTGGCGCGCTTCGAATCCAATGGCCAGCCGCTGCAGCTCGCGGACCTGCTGCGGCGCACCGACCTCGTGGGCCTGCTGCCGCGCGACCGCAGCTTCGGGCCGCGCATCGACAAGCTGCTCGCGGCGGATCCGGATCGAGCCCCTCGCGCCATCGTCGCTGGCCGCGGCGGTCACCTGCTGCCGATGCTGCGCGCGCGGCGCATGGACTACACGCTCGAGTACCCGATGGCGGTCGACGACTTCAGCGCCAGCCATCCGGGCCCGCCGGAGCTCGCCAAACTGCCGCTGGCCGAGGGCCGCAGCACGCTGGTGGCCACCGCCGGCTGCACCCGCTCTCCGGAGGGACGCCACGCCATCGAGGCGATGGACCAGGCGGTGCGCCAGCTCGCCGCCGATCCCCAGCGCGACGCCTGGATCAAGGCCTGGCGCAAGGGCCTGCCGATCGACGCCGAGGACCTGCAGCGCCTGAACCGCTTCCTCGACGAACGCGCCCGCGCTCCGGCGCAGATCGAGTAGCCGCGCGCATGGCTCGCCCGCCGAAGCTCGCGCTGCCGCTGCGTGATGGCGTCGCCGCCAGTGCGCTGGCCTGCCCGCCGGGCCCCTGGCTCCTCGTGCTGGACTATCTGGCCGAGCGCTTGCCGCTGGTCGCGCGGGGCGATTGGGCCGCGCGCATGGCGCGGGGCGATGTGCTCGACGACGCGGGCGTCCCGCTCGCGCCGGTCGCGCCCTATCGCGCGCAATGCAGGATCTATTACTGGCGCTGGCTGGACGACGAGCCGGAGGTGCCTTTCGCCGCGCGCATCGTGCATCTGGACGAGCACCTGCTGGTGGCTGACAAGCCGCATTTCCTGCCGGTGACGCCCAAGGGCCGTTATGTGCGGCAAACGCTGCTGACGCGGCTGCGCCAGGAGACGGGACTGGCCGATCTGAGTCCGATCCATCGGCTGGACCGCGAGACGGCCGGATTGACCTTGTTCTCGGTGCAGCCCGCGACGCGCGACGCCTACCAGCGTCTCTTCCGTGATCGCGATGTCGAGAAGGTGTACGAGGCGATCGCCCCTTGGCGGGAAGACGTCGGCAAGCGCCTGCCGTTCGAATACGCGAGCCGTCTCGAGGAGCACCCGATCGATTTCATGCAGATGCGCACCGTCGAGGGCGAGCCCAACGCGTTCACTCGCATCGCGCTGATCGAGCGCATGGCGGATGGTCGCGCGCGCTATGAGCTGCGCCCGCACACCGGTGTGAAGCACCAGTTGCGGGCGCAGCTGTGTGCCTTGGCGCTGCCCATCGTGAACGACCGGATTTATCCGGTGCTGGAGCCGGTCGAGCGCGAGGTGGACTTCACTCGTCCGCTGCAATTGCTGGCCCGAGAGATTGCCTTCACCGATCCGCTGTCTGGTCAGCCGAGGAGGTTCGTGACCTCGCTGCGTCTGTCCGATGCCACTGCGCCCTTGTAGGGCTGGCAGCGAGCGGATGTGGGCCCGGAACAGGGCGTGGGGTTCCCGGACGGGAGGCCCCATGCCCTGTGATGGGCCGCGCCTGGGCCTCCCGAAGTCGGAGCGTGCCCTCCCTCAGCCGCTCAAAGCTTCGAGTTTGCGCAGTGCCGCGAGCGTCGCCCGGCACGCTGACGCCAACTCCTTCCCTTTGACCGCCAGGTGTTCATGAAAGAACCCGTGATGGGTCGCATGTTCATGGAACGCGAGCGGTGTCAGCACTGCCGAGAACACCGGCACCCCGGTGTCGAGCTGAACTCGCATGAGTCCGTCGATGACGGCGTGTGCGACGAAGTCGTGGCGATAGATGCCGCCGTCGACGACCAGCGCGCAGGCGAGCACGGCGTCGAACTGTCCGCTCTGCGCGAGCTTCATCGCGTGGAGCGGGATTTCGAATGCTCCGGGCACGTCGAAGGCGTCGACCTGGACGGGTCCGGTTGCTTCGAGTTCCTGGATGGCGGCCTCGCGGCATCGTCCGACGAGGTCGGCATGCCAGCTGGCGGAGACGATGGCCACGCGGGGCGTGGTTCGTTTGGCCGCGGGGTTGGCGGAGGGGGAGTGGAGGTTGGTCTGATTCATGTGGACCCTTTGCAAGGTGGAACGATGAATCAGGGCGCGCACGCACAGCGCGGCCGCGTGACGGCGCGTGCGCGAGCGCATGCGCCGGCGCGAGGCCGACGATGAACGCGATCTCTTTCATCCGGACTGTGACCGTCGGCCCTGGCTTCTCACCAGGTCTGCTGACCCCGGCGCCGCAGGGGCGGGTGCCGGGCGCTCGCGGGCTCCCGGGGTCGGCGGTCTGTCGACCGTGCCCCGGATACCGCCGGTGGGGACTTTCACCCCGCCCTGAGAACGCTGCCCGGCGCATTCGGAGGAACGCGCAGGGCGGGGCGGATTCTAGGGAATCGCCATGGCGGCTGCAGGGCGGGGATGGCATCCCCCTTTGGCGCCGGCAGGTGTTTTCCCCGCTTGGAGTTTCCCCGGGGAAACGGCCGGGCGCGGCTCGGCACAATGGTCCGCAGGTGATTCGATGGTGTTTCCCGCGACCGCGCTCGCAACCTCCGACATCCACCCATGACGCCAAAGGCCCTCCGCATCTCGGTCGGCGCCCGCTCGCTGCTGGCGCTGTTCGCGTCGGGACTGCTGCTGGTCGCGCTGTCGACCGGCTGGGATCTGCGCGAGACCTCGCAGCGCCGCTCCGCCGAAGCTGACGCGGAACTGAGCGCCATCCCCCTGCTGTATGCCGGGCCGCTGGCCTACAGCCTGCGGCAGCGGCCTCAGCAGCCCGAGGCGCTGCATGGGCTGCTGCATCACATCCTCACGCACCATCATCTGCGCCGCGTCGAGCTGCGCACGCCGGAAGGCGAGCAGTTCCGCGCGCTCTCCGACGACGACAGCGAGCCCGGCCAGAGCGCTGAGTTCTCGCTCGCCGACACCGGCGAGCTGATCGTGCAGGCGACCGCCGCCTCGATGGGCGAGCTGCTGCGGCGCGATCCGCTGCTGCGCTCGACGCTGATTCATCTGGTGCTGGCAACGGCGCTGGGCCTGCTCGCCGCGCTCGTGCTCGACCGCTGGCTGCTGCGGCAGATGCGGCGCCTGTCGGAGCAGGCGAGCCGCTTCGATCCGACCCTGCCGCCGCGCGTCCCGACCTGGCTCGACGACGACGAGCCGCGGCCGCGCGAGCTGCTGCAGCTGGAGCAGGCGCTCGATCATGTCCGCACCTCGCTCGGCGACGAGTTGCATCGCGAGCAGTCGCGCGGCCGCGAGTTGCGCGAGGAGGTCGCCCGCCAGCATCGCGCGCTGCAGCAGGCGGAGCGCTCGCTGGACGCGAAGCGGCGCGAGCTCGCGTCGATGGAGCGTCGCGACGCCTTGACGGGCATTGCCAATCGGAGGGAGTTCGATGCCGCGCTGCGCCGGGAATTCAAGCGCGCGCAGCGGGATCAGGGGCGGCTGGCGCTCGCGATCCTCGATCTGGACCACTTGAAGCCGTTCAACGAGCGCCACGGTCGCGCCGCGGGCGACGAGGTGCTGCGCCGGCTCTCCCGGCTGCTGGCCGAGCATTTCCAGCGCGACACCGACATGGTCGCGCGGCTGGGTGGGGAGGAGTTCGCCGTGCTGCTGCCCGGCTTCGACGCCGAGTCGGCCCAAGGCTTGATGGAGGCGCTGAACGAGGCCTGGCGCGCCTTCGCGGTGCCGCACGGCGCCCTGCCGGATCACGCTTCGGGGGAGGGGATCGTGACGATCAGCGCGGGGCTGGCGGCCACGCAGCCCGGTCATCCGTATCTGAGCCCGCAAGCCTTGATGCAGGCCGCGGATGAGGCGCTCTACCTGGCCAAGCACATGGGACGCGACCGCCTCTGCCTCGCGTCCTGAGCGCGGCGCTCAGCGGCCGCGCGATTCGGCCTGCTGCAGCTGTTCCTCGACGCGGCGGGCGGCGCGCAGCATCAGCGTTTCGTCCAGCTGCGCCTGGGGAGCGATCGCCATCACCGTCTCGTCGACCGCTTCGGGCTTGTTCATCAGCGTCCACGCCACCAGCGAGATCGCACCCACCCCGCGGCGCTGCATGGCCTCCGGCATCAGCAGCTCGTGCTGGACCTGCACATGGAATCTGACGCTCGCGACGGCCGCGGGCGCCAGGCCCCAGCTCTCGCACAGCGCGGCCCCCAGCGCGTCATGGCTGACGCCGAAGGCGGTGTGCTCCAGCTGGACCAGTTCCTTGTCGCTGCCGGCGGCGCGCAGCATGGCCGGGTAGTGGCCAGGCGCGTGGCGGTAGAGCACCGCCTTGCCGCATTCCTCGAACAGGCCCGCCGAATGCGACGCCCAAGGGTCCACGCCCAGCATCTGGCCCATGCGGCCCATCAGCAGGCCGCGCTTGGCGGCGCGTGACCAGACGGGCTCGAGCTCCGCGGCGGGCGGGAAGGCGGCGCGCAGGCCCATTTCGAACGTGATGGCGGCGACCTCGCGCATGCCCAGGTAGGTCAGCGCCTGGTGCACCGTCTGCACGCGGCCGCGCAGGCCGTACAGCGACGAGTTGACCGCCTTCAGCACGGCCGCGGCCAGCGCCATGTCCGTCTCCACCAGCGCCGAGACGGCTTGCAGGTCGATGTCCTCGTCCGCCATCAGCAGCGAGAGCTTGACCAGCACTTCGGGCTGGGTGGGGATCTCGATATCCAGCGCACGCAGTTGAGGATCGACAGGCATGGTGAGCAACGATTGAGTTTGTCGGATGGTAGCCCGGGCGATGGCGCACCGGCATCCCGCCTTTGGCGGACAGCGGGTGACGAGATGTTCCGCGGGCGTTTGGCGTGCCCGGGGGGCGACGGCCGGGCAGGCGCCGCCTCAGCGCAGGAAGGCGTCGTAGCCGGTCTTCAGGATGAGCAGCGACACCACCGCGACGAACATGCCGCGCACGAAGCCGGCGCCCTTGGCCAGCGCCATGCGGGTGCCGACCAGGCTGCCGGCCACGTTCGCCACGGCCATGACGGCCGCGACGTGCCACCACACATGACCCTTGGCCGCGAACAGCACCAGCGCGGCGAAGTTGGTCGCGGTGTTCAGCAGCTTGGCGGTGGCCGAGGCATGCAGGAAATCGAAACCCAGCAGCCGCACGAACAGGAAGACGAAGAAGCTGCCGGTGCCCGGGCCGAAGAAGCCGTCGTAGAAGCCGATGGTCAGGCCGATCGCGCTGGCGATCAGCGTCTGGGTCGCGGGCTCGTGGCGCGGCGCGTGATGGCGGCCGAGGTCCTTCTTCGCCAGCGTGTAGAGCAGCACGCCCAGCAGGATGGCCGGCAGGGCCTTGCGCAGGCCGCTCGGGTCCACCTGCGTGACGGCCCAGGCGCCCGCGAAACTGCCGGCCAGCGCCGCCGCGGCGGCCGGCATCAGGGCGAGCCAGGGCAGGGTCACGCGCTTGGCGTATTGATGGGTGGCCCAGGCCGTCCCCCAGATGGCGGCCCCCTTGTTGGTGCCGAAGAGGGTGGCCGGCGCCGCGTTCGGATAGACGCTGAACAGCGCCGGCACCAGGATCAGCCCGCCGCCGCCGACGACGGCATCCACGAACCCGGCCAGCAGCGACGCCACGGCCGCGGTCAACAACTCGATCATCAGCAACGACTCGCAGGAGCGGCATTCCGGCCGCAGACACGGGCCGCGCATGCTCGCCGGGAGCTCATCGATCGGGGCCGCGAAAACAAAACGGGCACCTGAATCAGGTGCCCGCGAATTGTGACAGTGTCACCGAGATTCGTTGGTGTTGGTTTGATCTGTTTGTCTCCTCAGCCCCCGTAGGCAACCCCCATTTCGCCGGCTTGGGACCGGAGCGGGATGAGCGTCGCGTCGAGTGGGGGGGATGCTAGGACCCGGTTCCCATGCACGCACTTGGGGTTTTCACCCGGCGCATGCACCAACATGGATCGGTTAGCCGGCCCTCACTTGCGCAATAAACCCCCGTCGAAAACGATTTGCGCACATCGCACGCTGCACGGTTCCGGTCATCGCGCGCAGCCCGCCCGGTGTGGCGTGGAGGTGTCATCTCCCTGAAACAAGGGGCAGGATCGCCAGCTTCGCGGGGCCGGCTTCGAACCGCTGGACGAATTCTTCGATGGAAACCGGGAACTTTCGGCGCCCCCGGCGCAATACGGTCATGCTGCGCCCCACGACTCCATCGATCGCGCCATGAGCTTCTGGAACCGACTGGCCGGCCGTGCCCGCTCGCTCTCCTCGCCTTCGGCGCCCAGGAGCGCTCGCGAAGACACGTCCGAGGGCGCTGCCGGATCGCCTGCCGAGGCAGCCGCGGCGAGCCAAGCGCTGGTCCGGCGGCTGCGCGACGGGGATGCGAGCGCGCTGGAGCCGCTGTACCGCAGCGAATCACCCGGTGTCTTCCGCTACGCGCTGGCGCTGTGCGGTCAGCCCGACTGGGCGGCGGACGCGATGCAGGAAGCCTTTGTCCAGTTCGCTGGAAAGCCGGAGGGCTGGGACGCCGGGCGAGGAGCGCTCGGGGCTTACCTGGCCGGCATGGCACGTCACCACTTGCTGGCGCGCTGGCGCGATCTGCCGGTGGCGCATGAGGACGACGACTCCGGCGAAGGCCTCCACGGCGAGCATGCCGAAGCCCCTGAGCAGCAACTCGTGCGCGCGCAGGACCAAGCACGTGTGTGGACGGCGCTTCAGGCACTGCCCTGGACCTTTCGTGAAGCCGTGGTGCTGGTCGACCTGCAGGAGCGCGCTTACGCCGAAGCCGCGCGCATCGCCGGCATCGAGCTCAACACCTTGCGCACGCGCCTGCATCGCGGCCGCGCTCGCCTGCTGGCCTCGCTGCAGGACGGCGAGCGTCCGTCCGCACCGGCCGGCGCCGCTCTTGAACGTTCTTCGAAGTCCGCATGATGAAGACCTCCGACGCATCCCCGCCCCGCACCGCGCGCCTGGCCGACTGGCTGTGGGCCGTGGCTCAGGACTTGCGGCAGCGCTCACCGTCGCCGGAGCGCGATGACGCGGCGCTGGCCGCGATGAGACGGCAATTCGCCGTGGCGCAGCGCGGCCGATCGTCGAGCCGCTGGCGCTGGGCGCTCGCAGGGCCGGCGCTCTGCGCCTCGGTGCTGGTCGCGTGCGTGTGGCTGCTGGGCTCGGCGCCCCCGGGCGAGTCTGGCGCGACGGTGCTCGGCAACACCGGCAGCAGTTTCATCGTGCTGGTGCCGGCCGAACGCTGGGCCGCCTATGAGAAGGCGGGCGCCGGCACTGCCTGGCTGGTGCCGGCGGAAGTCTCGCGCGAAAGGCTGGCGCTGCTCGGTCTCCCCTACGACCCCGCGGACGCCGCCGCGCCGGTGCGGGCGGAGCTGCTCGTGCATGCCTCGGGTGACGTGCTCGCGATGCGCGTGATCCCTTGATCGACCTCACTGCCCCGATCCACCCGCTTCCTCTCATTCGCATTGCCTCCCGCCTCTTCCCTGGAGACCGCCATGAAGACCTCACTCACCGCCGTCACTCTGGCGCTGGCCGCCGCCTCGGTCCACGCCCTGCCCGCCTCGCCGGATCCGGATCCGCGGCCGGCGCCGCAGCCGAAGCACTCGCCCCAGCCGGCGCCTCTGGCACCACCCTCGTTCGTCCCGCCCGTGCCGCCCACGCCGCCCGTGCCGCCCGTGCCCGACATCTCGGCGCTGATCGCGGAATCGGGCGTCGCCACCCACCTGCTGATGTCCGAGCGGGTCGTCAAGGGCGCCCCCTACTGCGCGCAGGCGGTGCACGAAACCGTCCAGCCGCTGGCCGACGGCAACCGCATCGTTCACCAGCAGAGCGGCCAGATGTGCCGCGACGGCGAAGGGCGCACGCGGCAGGAGGTGGAACGCCAAGGCCAGCGGCTTGTCTATCTCCGGGACCCGGTGAGCGGCGAGAACTGGCTGCTCGATCCCGAACGCAAGTCCGCGCGCTTTCTGGGCGGCGGCCGCGCTGGCGCCGAGGCCCAGCGCGAGTACGGCGAGCGCATGCGCGACTACAACGAGAAGATGCGCGAGTACAACGGCCGCGTCCGCGAGTACGCCAGCAAGATGCGCGAGTGGGCGCGCGAGCATGGCGAGCGCGTGAAGGAAGCCTTCAACGGCGGGGAGCCCGCGCCCAAGGTGGAAGCCCCGAAGCCTCCCGCGCCGCCAGCCGCGCCCCAGGCGCCGGCCGCCGTGGTGATCGCGCCGGGCGAAGCCGGTCAGGGCGTGCGAGTGATCCGGGTGGAAGCGCCGGTCGGCGACTTGGCCCCGATGCCGCCCATCCCAGCGGCGGTGGCGATGCGGATGGATCCGCTCTCGGTGTCGGGTGAGCGCGCCCAGAGCGAGACCTTGCCGCCCCGTGAGGTCGACGGACTGAAGCTCACGGGCACGCGCACCACCGCGACGATTCCTGCCGGCAAGATCGGCAATGAAAGACCGATCCTCGTGTCGCGCGAGGTCTGGGCCTCGCCCGAGCTGAAGGTCACCGTGAGCGTCCAGAACAAGGATCCACGCAGCGGCGAGCAGAACTATCAACTGCGCAACATCCGGCGCGGCGAGCCGGATGCCGCGCTGATGCGGGTGCCGGCGGACTTCTCGAAGACCGGCCTTCCCAAGCCGCGCGCGCCGAAGGAGGGCAAGGAAGGCAAGGAAGCCAAGGAAGGTTGAGCGGAATGCCGCCCTGTGGCGGGCGACGACAATGACCGCCCATGAGCGCGCCGCCGTCTTCCCCGCCCCCCAAGCTGATCCTGCAGACGCTGACGCGCGGTGACGGGCTACTGGGCATGCGGCCGCACGGGAAGCTCGGGCCGCGCGGCGACCGCGTGTCGCTGCTGCGGCTCGAACGCTGGCCGGCCTCGCCGGCGGCGCTCGAGCAGTGGCAGACCTTGCCCTTGCACGCGGTGGACGCCGACATGATGCAGTGGCGCGACGCCTCATTCGGCCGCGGCCTGACGCCGTGCTGGACCCTGGAACAGGAGGATCTGTTCGCCGACTTCGCCGCCGACGAGGTGCCGCGGCTGCGCCAGCTCGGCTGGGAGGTCGAGGTCCTGCCCGGATTCGCGCACCACAGCGTGGCCATCGACGCCTGGTCGCTGGAGATGCAGCCCGAGGACGACACGCCCTACGACGTTCAGGCGGCGATCGCACCGGGTCAGGGCGACCGCTTGCCGACGCTGGGGCTGTCGCGCCGCAAGGGCTCGTGGATGCTGAGCCTAGGCGTCACGGTGCAAGGGCAGCGCGTGGACCTCGCGCCGATGATCTGGGACCTGCTGCGCAAGGATCGCCGCTGGCTCTATGCCGATGCGATCTCGAACATTGACGACGACGCCATCGTCAGCCTCAAGGCGCCGGGCGGCCGCCGGCTGCATTCGACGGCCGCCCCGTTGAAGCGGTTGATGCTCAATCTGCTGGACGTGCTGGTCGCCCAGCGCTCGCGTCGCGGCCCGGTGAAGCTGACGTCCTGGGAGGCCGCGCGATTGGCCGCGCTCGACGTGCCCGACAGCCGTTGGCAGGTCTATGGCGCCGACGAGCTGCGGACGATGTGGGAGCGCCTGCGCGATGCCGGCCCGCCTCCCGTGTTCGAGCCGCCGCAGGGCCTGGGCATCGTCCTGCGACCCTATCAATTGCAGGGCCTGGCCTGGCTGCAATACCTCGCTCGTCAGCAGCTCGGCGGCATCCTGGCTGACGACATGGGACTGGGCAAGACCGCGCAGGCACTGGCTCATCTGTGGGTGGAGAAGCAGGCCGGGCGGCTCACCGCGCCCGCGCTCGTGGTGGCGCCGACCTCGCTGATCTTCAATTGGACGAACGAAGCGGCACGGGTCGCGCCCGGACTGCGGGTGGCGACCTTGTCCGATCCCTCCGAGCGCGCGGACGTGCTCAAGCGCCTCGGCCAGATCGACCTGCTGCTGTGCAGCTACGGTCTCGCGTGGCGGGAGACGCGCGCGCTGGCCAAAGCGAAGTTCTCGGTGCTGGTGCTCGACGAGGCGCAGGCGGTGAAGAACCCGCGCTCGCGCGCCGCGCGGGCCTTGCGCCGTTTTCAGGCGGACCAGCGGCTCGTGCTCACCGGAACGCCGCTGGAGAACCACCTGGGGGAACTCTGGACACAGTTCGACTTCCTGATGCCGGGTTACCTGGGCGAGTCGCGCTCGTTCGCGCGGCACTGGCGCAAGCCGATCGAGCAGACCGGCGACGCCCGCCGCGCCCGCGAACTGGCGATGCGGGTCCGGCCCTTCATCCTGCGCCGGCTCAAGGAGGAGGTCGCCAAGGACCTGCCCCCGATGACGGTGCTGACCCAGCGCATCGCGCTGCAAGGGCGGCAGCGTCAGCTGTACGAAAGCGTCCGCATCGGTGCTGATCACCTGGTGCGCCGTCTGCTGAAGGAGTCGGAGATCTTTGGCTCCGGACTGATGTCGGTGCTGGACGCCATGCTCAAGCTGCGCCAGGTCTGTTGCGACCCGCGGCTGGTGCCGGGTGTCGACATCCCTGCCGGCATGGAGGCCGCCAAGCTCGACTGGATCCGCGAGAAAGTGCCGGAGCTGATCGCCCAGGGGCGGACGATCCTGGTGTTCTCCCAGTTCACCGGCATGCTGGATCTGATCGAGGAGGCGATGACGCAGGCCAAGGTCCCGCTGATGAAGCTCACCGGCGAGACCCCTGAAGGACGGCGGGGGGAGGTGGTCCGGCGCTTCCAGGCGGGGGAGGCCCCCTTGATGCTGGTCAGTCTGAAGGCGGGGGGCGTCGGCCTGACGCTCACGGCCGCCGACACCGTGATCCAGGTCGATCCCTGGTGGAACCCGGCGGTGGACGCCCAGGCCCATGCGCGGGCGCATCGGATCGGGCAGACGCGGCCGGTGTTCGTGCACCAACTGGCCATCGAGGGCTCGATCGAGGAACGGATGCTCGAACTGCAGGCCCGGAAACGGGCGCTGGCCGATGGCCTGCTGGGCCGGGACGGCGGGGAGCGCCTGGAGAAGTTCAGCGCCGCCGAGATCGAGCGGCTGCTCGCGCCGCTTCAGTCCCCCGAGGACGACGAGGACTGAGGGCGGCCGCGGCGGCGGGCCCCGTCCCTGGCCGGGGCGGGCCCGCGTCGCGGATCAGCGCTTGCGGTCGAAGCGCAGGGCGCGGGCGACGCTGCGGCGGTCGCAGCCCAGGCTGGCGACCTCGAAGGCTTCGTGCTTGCGACCCTTGTCGTGATTCGCCATCTCCGGCATCGGGAGGCGGCGCGGCTGGGATTCGGTACGGGTTTGGAACTTCATCATGGTCGGGGACCTTCTTGCCTGTCAGGGGCGTGAAGCGGGGGATGACCGCTTTGTGCCAGCTAACGCAGGCCGTTGGCGCTGCGTTGACAGCCTCCTCACAAATCTGAACAAAGCTCGCGCCATCGTCACGCATGCCGCACCAGCCTGGTGCATTGGACGTGTTGCGAACGCCATCGCGGCAAATCCAAGTCAGCTAAGCTCCTGCCCCATGTCCGCCACTTCCCCCTCGCCGACGGAGCCGGCCCCCGCGAAGACGGGTGCTTCCGACCTGCTGGTCGCCTGCTTGTGCGCCGCCTGGTGCCGGACCTGCGATACCTATCGCGATGACTTCGCGGCGCTGCGCCAGTCGCATCCCGAGGCGCGTTTCCTGTGGGTCGACATCGAGGACGATTCGGAGTTGGTCGACGACCTGGAGGTCGAGACCTTCCCGACGCTCCTGATCGGCCGCGGCGAGCGGCTTTGCTTCGTCGGCCCGGTGCTGCCGGGCCCGGCCGCGGCGCAGCGCCTGATCCAGGCCGCCGAGGAAAATCCCGCGATGTCCGCGGCCAGCCCGACCGCCCCCGCAGGGACCACGGCGGCCGCTCAAGCGCTGCTGTCGCGTCTGCGGCAGTCCTGCTGAACTTTTTCTTTCACCGCCGCCTTTGACGGCTCCTTCGATGAACGTCCAATTCAAGAACTCGGTGGCTCGCGCCACGCCCATCCTGGCGCTCGACCGCGCCGCCTATCAGGCCCTCGCCCCCAAGCTGCCCAAGCGCACGCAGCAGTGGCTCGCGACGCTGGGCTTCTCGGGCGCGCCGGACAGTTTCGCGCTGGTGCCCGGCGAGGACGGCAAGCTGGCCCAGGTCTTCGCCGGCGTGGCCAACGCGGCCCACCCGTTCGCGCTGTCGGCGCTGCCGCAAGCCCTCCCCGAGGGGGACTACACCCTCTCCCCCGAAGGTCTGCCCCTGCAGGACGAAGCCGCCGCGCTGTCGTGGGAACTGGGCTGCTACCAGTTTGATCTCTACAAGCCGCGCAAGCGCCAGCCGGCCCAGTTGCTGCTCAGGAACAGCGCAGACTGCCAGCGCGGCCTGGCGATCGCCACCGCGATGACGGCCGTGCGTGATCTGGTGAACACGCCGGCCGAGCACATGGGGCCGGCGGAGCTGTCCAAGGCGGCCGCCGTCGTCGCCAAGCAGCATGGCGCCAAGTTCAAGGAGATCGTCGGCGACGACCTGCTGAAGAAGAACTTCCCGGCGATCCACGCGGTCGGCCGCGCCAGCGACCGCGCCCCGCGCCTGGTCGAGCTGAACTGGGGCAGCGACAAGCATCCGCGCCTGACGCTGGTCGGCAAGGGCGTGTGCTTCGACACCGGCGGCCTGGACATCAAGCCGGCGGATGGCATGCGCCAGATGAAGAAGGACATGGGCGGCGCCGCCAATGCGCTGGGCCTGGCGACGCTGATCATGGCGCTCAAGCTGCCGGTGCGCCTGCAGGTGCTGATCCCGGCGGTGGAGAACGCGATCAGCGGCAACGCCTACCGGCCGGGCGACGTCATCAAGACGCGCGCGGGCCTGCACATCGAGATCGGCAACACCGACGCCGAAGGCCGCGTGATCCTGTGCGACGCGCTGGCCTATGCCACCGAGTCCAAGCCCGAGTTGATCATCGACCTGGCCACGCTGACCGGCGCCGCGCGCATCGCGCTGGGCGCGCAGTTGCCAGCGCTGTTCGCCAAGCACATGGACACGGCGCGCGACCTGGTCGATCTGGGCCTGAAGATGGACGACCCGATGTGGCACATGCCGCTGTGGGCGCCCTACAAGGAGGGCATCGCCTCGAGCCTGGCCGACATCGTGAACACCGGCCGCAGCGCGCTGGCCGGCGCGATCAACGCCGCGCTGTTCCTGGAGGCCTTCATCCCGGCGGAGCAGGACTGGCTGCACATCGACCTGTTCGCGTGGAACGACATCGCGCGGCCGGGCCGTCCGGTCGGCGGCGAAGCCCAGACCATCCGCACGCTGCTGGCCTATCTCGAAGAGCGTTTCGGCGCCTGATCATTCGCCGGCGCGCAGCCAGGCGGCGGCGCGCTCGGCGATCATCAGCGTCGGGGAGTTGGTGTTGCCGCTGGTGATCGACGGCATCACGCTCGCATCGATGACACGCAGGCCGCGGACGCCGCGCACCCGCAGCCGGCTGTCGACGACGGCATCGCCATCGTCCGCGCGTCCCATGCGGCAGGTGCCCACGGGATGGAAGATGGTCGTGGCGATGTCGCCCGCCAGCCGGGCGAGTTCCTCATCGGTCTGGAACTGCACGCCCGGCTTGTATTCGCGAGGCCTGTAGCGGGCCAGCGCAGGCTGCTCGACGATGCGGCGGGTCAGCCGCAGGCTGCGAGCGGCGATCTCGCGGTCCTCGGCGGTGCTGAGGTAGTTGGGCGCGATCCGCGGCGCATCGGCTGCGTCGGCGCTGCGGATCGCGACCGTGCCCCGGCTGGTCGGGTTCAGATTGCAGACGCTCGCGGTGAAGGCGTTGAAGGCATGCAGCGGCTCGCCGAAGGCCTCCAGTGACAGCGGCTGCACGTGGTACTGCAGATCGGGCCAGACCTTGTCCGGACCGCTGCGCGCGAACGCGCCCAATTGCGATGGCGCCATGCTCATGGGCCCGCTGCGGCGCAACGCGTATTCAAGCCCGATGCGCGCCTTGCCGAACCAGCTCGACGCGAGCGTATTGAGCGTGCTGACGCCCTCGACCTGGAACACCGCGCGGATCTGCAAATGGTCCTGCAGATTGGCGCCGACGCCCGGCAGGTCCTTCACGACGGGAATCCCGTGATGCTGGAGCAGCGGCGCCGGACCGAGGCCCGACAGCTGCAGCAGCTGCGGCGACCCGATCGCGCCCGCCGCCAGCAGGACCTGGCCCCCCTCGTTCACGCGGACTTCCTCCAGCCCTTGCGGCGTCCGCACGAGCACCCCGGCGCAGCGCGTCTCGCCGCCGGACTCGTCCAGCAGCAGGCGCTGCGCCTGGGCGCCGGTCCACATCTCGAAGTTGGGGCGGCGGTAGCAGACCGGCCGCAGGAAGGCCTTGGCGGTGTTCCAGCGCCAGCCGGCGCGCTGGTTGACCTCGAAGTAGCCGACCCCTTCGTTGTTGCCGCGATTGAAGTCGGGCGTCGCCGGGATGCCGGCCTCCTGCGCGGCCGACGCGAACGCGTCCAGCACCGCCCAGCGCAGCCGCTGCTTCTCGACGCGCCATTCCCCGCCATGCCCGTGCAGCGCCGGATCGAAGCCGGGCGGTCGCTCGGCCTGGCCGTCCAGGCGCCAATGGTCCTCGTGCTCACGGAAGAAGGGCAGCACCGCGTCCCAGCGCCAGGCCTCGTCGCCGGTGGCGGCGGCCCAGCCGTCGTAGTCGCGGGACTGGCCGCGCATGTAGATCATTCCGTTGATGCTGGAACAGCCGCCCAGCACCTTGCCGCGCGGGTAGCGCAGGCTGCGCCCGTTCAGGCCCGCGTCGGGCTCGGTCTTGAACAGCCAATCGGTGCGCGGATTCCCGATGCAATACAGGTAGCCGACGGGAATGTGGATCCAGTGGTAGTCGTCGCGTCCGCCGGCCTCGAGCAGCAGCACCCGCCGCGCCGGATCGGCGCTCAGCCGGTTGGCCAGCAGGCAGCCAGCGGTGCCGGCGCCCACGATGATGTAGTCGAAGCGGCCAGCGGCCGCTTCGCGAGGGTCCTTGGGATGGCCGCCGGGGTGGTCTCCGCCCATGTTGCTCGGTCCGTGATGGGTCATTGGAGACCCATGCTGACCGAGCCCCGCACGCCCGGCAACCGCGTTGTCACCGAGTGCCGGCGAGCTCCGGCTGCGGCAGATCCGCAGTGCGCCCCATCGGCGCGTACCAGTCGATCCGCCGCGTCAGCGCCATCACCGCCGCCAGCACCGCGAAGAGCAGCACCGCGCCAACCAGCAAGGCGGCCTTCTCGAGGTTGAGCAGCACGAACAGCGCCGCGTAGAGCACCGCCACCAGCGCGCCGAAGCCCAGTCCCCGGCGCGCGGAGCCCAGCATCGAGCTGCCGTAGAAACTCAGCAGCGCGATCGCCGCGCCGGCCGCCAACCCATAGGACAGCGCGAAGCTCAGGTGCTCGGACAGGCTCAGCAGCAGCAGGAAGAACAGCGTCATCGCCAGGCCGACCAGCAGGTACTGCACCGGATGGACGCGGCGGCCGGACAGCAGCTCCAGCAGGCCGACGCTGACGAAGGTCAGCACGATGAACATCAGGCCGTACTTGATGGCGCGGTCGCTCATCACGTAGGGGTTCACGGGGTTGATCATCGAGAAGGCCAGCGTGTCGGCGACGGTGCCGGACTTGCCCTCCCGGCCGGGCGCCGGGTTCGGCGCATAGGTCGGACCGTCGAGCGGCTCACGCTCGATGCCTGGCAGCGCGAACCCGGCGAGCACGTCGCGGGGCGCCGTGGTCGCGAGTTCCGTGACCTGCCATTGCGCCTCGAAGCCGTTTTCATCGATGCGCTTGGACATGGGCAGGAAGCGTCCGCCGAAGCTCGGATGCGGCCAGTTCGAGCGCAGCCGCACCTGCGTCGCGGATGCGGCGGGGACCACGCCGAAGTCCGTCATGCCGATCAGATTGATCGCGATGTCGAGGGACAAGGGCTGATCCAGCGCCTGGTCCGGCAGCGCCGCGTGGAAACCGTGCGCATAGCTCTCGTGGCGCGTGCCAGGCTCGACCGCGAGCGTCTGGGCGCCGCGCTTGAGCGTGACCGCGCGCAGCCCCCGGGCATCGCTGACGGCAAGCATGACGCGCGGATCTTCACAGCTCAGCTTGCCCTTGTGCTCCGCGATCGGCGTCAGTGCGGCCAGCGACGCCCACCTTGCCTTCAGCGCGACCTCGCCGCCGTAGCCGTTCACCTTGAACAGGCCGCGCTCGCGCTGCTCCTGGTCCAGCGTGCCGTCGACCCTGAGCTCGGTGGGCACGGCCGACAGCACGAAGTCGCGCCGTTCGGCCGTGCGCGTGAGGTCCTTGCCGGTGCCGCTCACGTTCTCCCATTCCTCCGAGCAGCTGCGCTGCAGCACCGGTCCGAGCAGCACCTGCGGCCCCGCCTGCGCGGCCGCGACACCGGCCTCCGCCGCGCGCTGGCGCTGCTGGCGCTCGTCGACCAGCCAGCCGATCCGCATCAGCGCCATCAACAGCAGCAGCGTCACGCCGCCCAGGATCACCAGCTTCCACCACAGCGCCTTGACTTGCATCCTTCCTCTCCTTGCCCTTCGGCAGTTCAGCGAAGGCGGCAGTCTCGGGAGCGGCGGTGAGATCAGGACGAAGTTTGTGAGGCGCCGGTGAAGTCGGGGAATTCCAGCCGCACGCGCAGGCCCGGCGCCGCGGGCTCGAAGCGCAGCTCGCCGCGATGCAGCTCCGCGATCTGGCGCACGATCGCCAGCCCCAGGCCCGAGCCCTTGCGCAGGCTGCCCGGCCGGGCCGTCGAGAAGAAGCGCTCGCCCAACTGCGCGAAGGCCGATGGCGGCACGCCAGGGCCGTGGTCGCGCAGCTCGAAGAAGGCGCGAGACCGCCCCTGCGACCCGGACGGCGCGTCGACGCCGACCTGCAGCTCCAGCGCCGAGCCGGCCGGCGCGAAGTCCGCCGCATTGGTCAGCAGGTTGCTGATCGCCAGCATCAGCATCTCGGCATCGGCCTGCAGACGCACCGGATCGCGCCGCTGCCAGCGCACCGTCAACGCCTGCTGCTGCAACCGGTCGTCCAGCTGGGCGAGCACCTCGTCCACGGTTTCGGCGAGGGCCACCGGCCGCGGATGCTCGGGCCCGCGCCGCAGTTCCAGCGTCGACAGCGCCAGCAGCCGCTCGACCAGTTCGGTCATGCGCTCGCTCTGCGACACCACCTGCGCGGCGAAGCGCTGCCGGTCCGCCGCCGGGAGCTCGTCCTGCAACAGCTCGCCGGCGCCGCGCAGCGCGGCCAGCGGGCTCTTGAGCTCATGCGTGAGCGCCCGGGCCATGTGCTCCAGACGCTCCCGGCCATCGAGGCGCTCGCGCATCGCGTCCATCGCCGACGCGAGGTCGCCCAGTTCGCCCGGCACCTTGGGCGGCGCCTGGCGCTGGCCCAGTTGCACTTCCTGCGCGTAGCGCCGCAGCCGCCGCACCGTGAGGATCATCCACACCGTCACCGCCACGCCGACCGCCAGCGACACCGCCAGCAGCGAGAGCCCGGCGATCCAGATGCGGCGCTCGGCGCGCGAGATGATCTGCTGCACGGCGGCCGCCGGTTTCGCCACGGTCACCACGCCGATCGTGCGGCCGCCGGAGCGCACCGGCGCCGCCACGTACATGACGGGACTGCCCTTGGCGTCCTTGCCGTTGCCCAGGTCGCCGGCATTGCCGTAGGGATTGAGCGGCTCCAGCGTCGAGCGCGCGCCGTACTGGCCGCGCAGCGTGCGGGCCACATCGTTCCAGCCCGAGTAGTCCTGCCCGACCGCCGGCGCCGGGCCGGTGTCCAGCACCACCCGCCCGGCCGCGTCGGTCACGTAGATGCGGAAGTCCAGCGTGCGCTTGCGGGCGCTGAGGATGCGCGCGTCGATCGGCCGCTCGCTGTAGTCCTGCACCCGCTGCGCGAAACGGGTGCCGGTCAGGTCGCCTCCAGGCGGCATCGCGGCGAGCTCGTCGCGCGCCAGTTCGGCCACCAGGTTGGCGGTGTCGACCATCATGTCCTCCATCACCTCGCGCACGCTGGGCTTGAACTCGCCCAGCACGACGCGCAGCAGGATGAAGGCGCTCAGCCCGGCCACCAGGAAGAAGCCGAGGAACAGCCGCAGGCCCAGGCGCATCCGCCGTCACTCCAGCGAGTAGCCCATGCCGCGATGCGTGCGGATGGGGTCCAACTCCGGCCGCACCTGGCGCAGCTTGGCGCGCAGCGTCTTGATGTGGGTGTCGACGGTGCGGTCGCCGCTGTCGGCGTCCAGGCCCCAGACGGCGTCGAGCAGGCTCTCGCGGCTGTGGATGCGGCCCGGCGCCTTCAGCAGGCGCAGCAGCAGGCCGAGTTCGCGGCGCGTCAGCGGCAGCAGCTCGCCGTGGAAGCGCACGCGCGAGCCCTCGGCCTCGACCAGGAAGCCCGCCACCGGCGCGGCGGCCGGCGCCGCGGGTGCCTGCGCGCGCCGCAGCAGCGCCCGCACGCGCGCGACCAGCTCACGATTGCTGAACGGCTTGGCCAGGTAGTCGTCGGCGCCAAGCTCCAGGCCCAACACCTTGTCGCCCTCCTCGCTGCGGGCGCTCAGCACGAGCACCGGCAGCCGGGCCAGCGGCCCCTGGCGCAGTTCGCGGCAGAGATCCAGGCCATTGCCGTCCGGCAGGCCGACGTCGAGGATCGCCAGGTCCGGCGGCGCGGCGGCCAGCGCGGCGCGGGCCTCGTGCAGCCAGCCGCAGGCGCGCACGCGGTAGCCCTCGCGCTCGAGCACGAAGCAGACGGTCTGGGCGATCGCGGGGTCGTCCTCCAGGAGAAGGACCTGTCCGGCGGCAGGGAGGGTGGAAGTGGCGTTCGCGGCGGCGGTCGTCATCATGGGCGCGATCATCGCGGAGCTTGAGCCAGTTCGCGCAGGTAGCGTAGCCCTTGCGCGGCGCGGGGTCCGTACCAGCTGATCAATTCACCGTCGACCAGCCGCACCCGGGCGTTCGGGCAGAGCGCCTGCGCCTGCGCGATGTGCTCGGGCCCGAAGCGGTAGGGCTCGGAGCTGAGCAGCAGTTCCTCGACGCCCGGGAGCCAGGGCTCGGCGCCCGTCAGTGCCGGATAGCGCGCCGCGCCCGACACGCCGCCCTCCACCGGCGGCCAGGTGAGCCACCCGACTTCGGCGAGCATGCGGGCGATGTAGGTGTCGCGCGCCACTGTCATCCAGGGATCGCGCCAGATCAGATAGAGCACGCGCGAACCGGCGTGCGGGTGGCCGGCGGCGGCTGCGAGCCGGAAGTCGCGGCAGGCGTCGAGCTCGAACCTCAATTCGGTGGCCAGCCGCGCGGCGCGGTCACGCAGATCAGGGACATCCGGCAACGCAGGAAGCGGCGGCTGGGGTTTGTCCGGACCCCGGACATTTCTTCCAAGCGGTTCAGACCTGACCCCCAGTTCGGCGGCAAAAACCTCCACCATCTCCACCATCTGGGTGACCAAGGTCAGGTTGTCTTCCGGGCCACAGGGGTGAGTCACCACCACGTTGGGCACGAATTCGCGCAAGTCTTCGACGGTCTCGAGGCGGTTCTCGTCGACGTTCACCACCACATGGGTGGGCGCGAGCGACTTCAGCTTGTTGAGATTCACCTGCTTGGTGCCACCGATCTTTGATATCGCTGACACCTCCGGGCGGGGGTGAATGCAAAAACCGGTGCGTCCGACCATCCACGGACCCAAGCCGAGTGCGAAAAGCAACTCCGTCACCGAAGGGACCAGCGACACGATGCGCAGCGCACTTGGCGCTGCCGGAGCACTGTGGGGGGCGTTCTCCGCCAGGTTGTGCGATTTCAGCGCGGGTTCCTCCGGATAGTGGAAAACACCGAGGAGCGGCGGGTGGGATCGGGAGCCTGTTTTGCCATGCGAATGGCGCCGGAGGCGACGGTTGTTGAACGCTTCTGGCACTGCTCGGGGTTTGTGCGCAGAAGCTGAAAAACAACAACCAGCTTGACGCGTTGCGAACCGCCAATCCTGTCACACATAATCGGATCGCCTGAATGCAGCGCCTTCGTATGAGTGGTTCACGATGGGTTGAAGCAGCACATTGGGTTATTTGGTTTTGAAAGGGCTTCCCCCATGGGAAACAAGCTATACGTGGGCAACCTCGCTTACAGCGTGCGAGATGAGTCGCTCCAGGAGGCATTCTCGCAATTCGGCACCGTCATCTCCGCCAAGGTCATGATGGACCGCGAGACCGGCCGTTCCAAGGGCTTCGGCTTCGTGGAAATGTCGACCGACGACGAAGCGCAATCCGCCATCAACGGCATGAACGGTCAGGCCCTCGAAGGCCGCGCGATCGTGGTCAACGTGGCTCGTCCGCGTGAAGACCGTCCGGGCGGCGGTGGTGGCTTCGGCGGCGGCGGCGGTGGCCGCGGCGGCTACGGTGGCGGCGGCGGCAGCCGTGGCGGCTACGGCGGCGGCGGTGGTGGCGGCGGCTACGGTGGTGGTGGCGGCGGCGGTGGCCGCGGCGGCTACGGCGGTGGCGGCGGCAGCCGTGGCGGCTACGGCGGCGGCGGCTACGGTGGTGGCGGCGGCGGCAGCTACGGCGGCGGTCGCGGCGGCTACTGAGCCACAGCGGGGTTGATCCCCGCTTCGCGATGAAGAAGGGCGCTCCTTGGAGCGCCCTTTGCTTTTGGCCGAGCCCTTTCGGCCGCCCCTTCTTGTCGACCCTTCTTATCGACCCTTCTTGTCGACCTCTTTTGGTGAATCGACGGTCCGGTCGAAGCGGGTGCTCAATGCTCGCCTTCGCGATGCTTGCGAGGCCGGCCCGCCAGCAGGCGGTCGAAGACCGCGCCCGGCAGCAGCCGCATGGCACGCGCCACGACGCCCATCTGCCAGGGAATGAAGCGCACCCGCGCCCCCGCCTCGATCGCCTCATAGGCCTTGCGGGCGAAGTCATCCGGCTGCATCAGGAAAGGCATGCTGTAGCGGTTCTCGCGCGTCAGCGGCGTGTCGACGTAACCCGGCGCGATGGTCACGACCTTCACGCCATCGGGCCGGCATTCGCCGCGCAGGCTCTCGCAGTAGCTGAACACCGCAGCCTTGCTCGAGCAGTACGCGCCATGTCCCGGCAGCCCGCGGATGCCGGCGACGCTGGCGATGCCCACCAGCGTCCCGTGACGGCGCTCGCGCATCGGCGCGACGAAGGGGTGGAAGGTCGCCGCCAGGCCGATGTTGTTGGTGGCGTACAGCCGCTGCATCACGGCGAGGTCCTCGAAGATCGCCGTGTCCATGCCGATGCTGATGCCGGCGTTGGCGATGACGACATCGGGCAGCCCCTGCTCCGCGATGCAGCGCCGGCCGGTGGCCGCGATGGCCTCGATGTCGCTGACGTCGGCTCGATAGACGCGCCAGCGTGAAGGCGCCAGCGCCTGCGACTCGGCCCAGGCGCTGAGGTCCTCAACGCGGCGCGCCACGAGCGCGAGATTCCAGCCCTCGCGGTAATACTGCAGCGCGAGCGCCTGGCCGATGCCGCTCGAGGCACCGGTGATGTAGACGAGTCGATTCATGGCTTGCGGGAAGGCGCGGAAGCGGCCGCGGCAGCGGGTCTGGTTGCCACCGGCGGCTTGACGCCCGGCCGCGCGGAGAAGGTCGCGCGGCCGCCGCCGCTGAAGTTCAGACGGCCCGAGACCTGGTCGTAGACGAAGCTCTTGACCTGGATCTCGCCGCCCATGCCGACGACGCGCGCCGGCAGATGCGACCGGATCTGCTGCTGCAGCACGAAGGCATGCAGGAACTCGCCGTAGAGCTCCAGGTCAGGCGCCTCGGCCGGATCGCCGCCGGGGTAGCGCTTGACCTTCACGTCGCCGAGCAGCTGGACCTCGCTGCCATCGCCATTGGACAGCCCGCGCTGCGCGTCAGCGACCAGCAGTTCGCCCTGCTTGCCGTAGGCGCGCAGCTGCGGGGAGTCGATCTCCAGCGTGTCGTTGTCGGGGTAGTGGCGCATTTCGGTGCCGATCACGCGGCCGGTGAGGCGGCCATCGCTGCTGAATCGCTCGACCTCGAAGCCATTCATGCGGTAGTCGGGCTCATGCTTGGGCACGGCGCGTTCGCGCGGGGCTTCGAGCTGCGGCGTGTTCTTGATCAGCCACCAGGTGAAGCCGGCCAGCATCGCCATCAGCAGCAGCGGCACGTAGTTCGCCAGCACCGATTGCAGGCGCCACAGCAGCGGCTGGGCGCGGCGCCGTGGCGCGGCCGGCGGCGGAGCGAGCGCCGCCATCAGTGGCCGCTCCCGTCCAGCGTTTCCAGATGGCCGTGCAGCAGCCGGGCGTACTGGCCGGCGGCCATCAGCAGCAGGTCGCAGAACTCGCGCGCGGCACCATGACCGCCCGCGGCCGCGGTGACGTGATGCGCGACCGCCTTGACCTCGGCATGCGCCTGAGCCGGGGCGCAGGCGAAACCGGCGCGGATCATCAGCGGCAGGTCCGGCCAGTCGTCGCCGATCGCCGCGACCTGCGCCCAATCCAGGCCGAGCTGGTCGAGCAGCGGCTGCGCCGCCGCGAGCTTGTTCTTCGCGCCATAGACCGCATGCGGCAGGCCCAGGTCGGCGATGCGGCGGCGCACCGCCGGCGAATCGCGCCCGGTGATCACGATCGGCACGATCCCGCCCTGCGCCAGCAGCTTCATGCCATGGCCGTCCAGCGTCGCGAAGGCCTTGAAGTCCTCGCCCTGCGCGCCGATGTAGATGCGGCCATCGGTGAGCACGCCGTCGACGTCGAAGATCGCCGCCTTGAGGCCGAGCCCCGGCCCCTGCGCCTTCAGCAGCAGTTCGGGCGGGAAGGACAACGCGGGCTGGAGTTCACGGATGACGGGCTGCGTCGAGTTCGAGGAAGCGCTCATCAGATCACCTTCGCGCGCATCAGGTCGTTGATGCTGATCGCGCCGACCAGGCGCTGATCGTCGTCCACGGCCAGGACCAGCGTGATGCGGGCCGCCTCCATCAGATCGGCCGCGTCGACGGCGAGCGCGTCGGCGGACACCGTGCGCGGGTTCGCATGCATCACCTGGGCGGCGGTCAGGCCGCGCAGGTCACTGCCGCGTTCGATCAGGCGGCGCAGGTCGCCGTCGGTGAAGATGCCGCCGACCCGGCCATCCTCGCCGGTGAGGATCGCGCAGCCCAGGCCCTTGTCGGACATCACCCGCATCATGTCGAGCAGCGGCATCGCGGCGTCGACACGCGGCAGCGCCTCGCCGCTGCGCATCAGGTCGCGCACATGGGTCAGCAGCTTGCGGCCGAGCGAGCCGCCCGGGTGCGAGCGGGCGAAGTCCTCGGCGCGGAAGCCCCGGGCATCGAGCAGCGCGACGGCCAGCGCGTCGCCCAGCGCGATCTGCGCGGTCGTGCTGGCGGTGGGCGCCAGGTTCAGCGGACAGGCCTCCTGCTCGACGCGCGAGTCCAGCACGAAGTCCGCATGCCGCGCCAGCGACGAGGACAGGCCGCCCGTCATCGCGATCAGCGGCACGCCTTGGCGCTTGAGCACCGGGATGATGGCGTTGAGCTCGTCGCTCTCGCCGGAGTTGGAGAGTGCCAGCACGATGTCGATGGGCGTGACCATGCCCAGGTCGCCATGGCTGGCCTCGCCGGGATGGACGAAGAACGCCGGCGTGCCGGTCGATGCGAGCGTGGCAGCGATCTTGCGGCCGACATGGCCGCTCTTGCCCATGCCCATCACGACGACGCGGCCGGAGCTGTCCAGGATCTTGCGGACCACCTGCTCGAAGGCGTCGCCGAGCCGGGGCGCGAGCGCGAGCAGCGCATCGGCCTCGACCTGCAGGGCCTGGCGCGCGACATCGAGCGCGCGGGAATGGGTGAGGGCAGCGTGGGTCGTCATACAGGGCGAAAGTGTAGCCGCGGGCTCTCGGCGGCACCGGCGCGGCAGGCGGGCGCCGGAGCCCGTTCAATCGGGCCGCGGACCGAGACGCAGCGCGACGGCAAAGCCCTCGCTCACGACCGGCAGCCGCAGGTCGCCGCCGTGCGCGCGCGCGACCAGGTCGGCCATCATCAGGCCCAGCCCCATGCGCCCTTCATATTGCTGGCGCTCGAGCGCGTCGTTCAGGTCCACGCGCTGCCAGTCGGCCACGCCTTCGCCGTTGTCGCTGAGGTGCAGCACCAGGCCGCCGTCAGGCAGACGATGCAGCCTCAGCAGCGCGCGCGACGCGCCATGCCGCCACGCGTTGTCGAGCAGGTTGATCAAGCCCGCCGAGAGCAGGTCCGGATCGGCATCGATGCCGCCCTCGCCCTCGGGCAGGTCCAGTGCCAGGCCATCGGGCAGCGGCAGCAGGGCCATCAGCTCGATCAGGTCGATACGCTGCCAGCGCAGGCTCATGCCGGTGCGGAACAGCGTCAGCAGCGCGGTCACGACGCGGCGCAGCCGGTCGGCGGCCTCGCGGGTGCGCTGCAGCCGCGCGCGCGACTCCGGCGGCGCCTCGCGCAGCGCCATCGCCAGCTGCGCGTCCATGCCGGCGAGCGGCGTTCTCAGCGCATGGGCCGCGTGGGCGGAAAAGGCGCGCTCGTTGGCCACGCGCTGCGCCAGGCGCTGGCCGAGGTCCAGCACCGCGGCGCGGATCTCCGCCAACTCACGCCGATGCTGCTCGGGCAGCAACTGGCGGGTGTCGAGCGGGTCGTACCCGGCGAGCGCACCGGTCAGCTGTGCCAGCGGCGCCAGCTCGGCCCTGGCGCGGCGGTTCATCCAGAGCATGCACAAGCCGCCGACCAGCAGCGCCGAGAACGCGCTGGCCAGTCCCACCCGGCTGCGAACTTCGGTCCGCTCGGCACTCGTCTGCGCGACCATCAGCCAGCCGGGACCGGCCACTGTCGGCAAGGGGCGCACGTGCACGCGCCAATCGTCGCCATCGCTGCCGTCATCCTTCCAGTCGCTGAAGCCGGCGGGCAGCTTCCAAGCCTTCACCGGCGCCAGCGGCGAGCGGTGCAGCAGCCGGCCATCCGGCCCCACGAGCTGCCAGGCGAAATGGGTGCTGAGGTCGTCGCTGTCGGCGATCTCCCCAGGCATCGCCTGGCTCTGGCGCAGCAGCTGGCCCAGCACCTGGGAGGAGGCCTGCAGCGTCTCGTCGAGCAGCTCGTCGACCTCCTCCTGCACCACCAGCCACACGCTGACACCGGCCAGCAGCGCCCAGAACGCCGAGATCATCAGCAGCTGCCGGGCCAGCCGCCCGGCGATCGTCGGCCGGCGCGGGCCGGTGGCGGCGCTCACGGCGCCTCGGGGCCGAGCCGGTAGCCCAGGCCGCGGACCGTCTCGATCAGCTCGCGGCCGAGCTTGCGGCGCAGGCTGGACACGTGGACCTCGAGCGCGTTGCTCTGCACCTCGGCGTCGTCGCCCAGGACCTGCAATTCAAGTTCGCGCTTTGGATACAGCCGGCCGGCGCGCTGCGCCAGCGCCTCCAGCACCGCCCATTCGCGGGCGGTGAGCTCGACCGGATGGCCCTCTCGCATCGCGCGCTTGGCGGCCAGATCAAGCACCACGTCGCCATGGCGCCGCTGCGAACTGCTCGCGCCGACGTGGCGGCGGCTGACCGCGCGCAGGCGCGCCGCCAGTTCCTCGGGGGCGAAGGGCTTGACCAGGTAGTCGTCGGCGCCGCTGTCCAGGCCCTGGAGGCGGTCGGCGAGCAGGTCGCGCGCCGTCAGCATCAGCGCTGGCGTGGACACGCCACGCTGGCGCAGGTGGCGCAGCCAGTCCAGGCCCGAACCATCCGGCAGCTGCCAGTCGACCAGCAGCGCGTCGAACTCCTCGTGCTGGCGCGGCAGCAGCTCGGACAGCCGCCGGGCCCAGGTGACCGTGTGGCCCTCGTGGCGCAGGAAGTCGCGCAGGGCTTCGCCAAGCAGTTCGTCGTCTTCGAGCAGCAGCAGTCGCATGGGCGTCGCGGTAGGAAATCGTCAGGGCTCTGTGATGGGACCCCGCCGGGCCGGACCGGATCGTAGCCGGACCGGCAAGCGCGCCGCTTTGCGGCGTCCGTCACGCGGAGGGAGCCGGAGAAGCGCGATCGAGGCGGCTTCAGCCAGGCTTCAGCTTAACTTCAGCCGAACTTCAGGGCATCCGGGCCCACTCGCAGGCCGTGAAGCCCCATCCCCTGCCTCCCCTCGCCGCCGTGTCGCTCGACGCGGCCGGTTCCACCGCGCTGCCTGGCCTGAGCCCTGCGGGCGCGCTGAGACTGCCCGGGCTGCGGCGTGGTCTGCTGATCGCCCTCGTGAGCCTGGCCGCGCTGCTGCTGTGGGACCTGGCCGGATGGGATCTGGCCGTCGTGCGGCTCTTCGCGGACGCGCGCGGCTTCCCGTTGCGCGACCACTGGGTCACCGCCGGCCTGCTGCATCAGGGCGGGCGCTGGCTCACGACTGGCCTGGCCGTGATGATGCTGGTCAACGCGGTGCGCCCGCTCTGGCCTGGCCTGACGCGCCGCGAGCGCTGGGGCGCGGTGGCGCTCACCGCCATCAGCCTGATCCTGATCCCCTTGCTCAAGCAGGGCAGCACGACGAGTTGCCCTTGGGACCTCGCCGAGTTCGGCGGCGTCGCCCGCTATGTGTCGCACTGGCGTTTCGGCGTGCTGGACGGAGGCCCGGGGCACTGCTTCCCCTCCGGGCACGCGAGTTCCGCCTTCGCGTTCTTCAGCCTCTTCTTCATGCTCCGCCGCGCCTATCCCGTGCAGGCGCGGGCCGCGCTGATCACCGTGCTGGCGCTGGGCACGCTCTACGGCATGGCGCAGCTGGCGCGCGGCGCGCATTACCCCAGCCACACGATGTGGACCGCCTGGATCTGCTGGACGCTCGCCGTCATCGCCGCGCCCGCGCTGCGAGCCCGCGACGCCGACGCGGGTACATAACGGATTCATCGACCTGAGGTCCCCGGCCTCCCAGAATCGGCGCTCCGCAACCCGACTCTGGAGAGAAGCGATGGGCAAGAAGCTGCTGCTGCTGGCCGGCGACTACGTCGAGGACTACGAGTTGATGGTGCCCTTCCAGGCACTGCAGGCGGTGGGACACCGCGTCGACGCCGTGTGTCCCGGCAAGAAGGCCGGCGACTTCGTCCTGACGGCCATCCATGATTTCGAAGGCGCGCAGACCTATTCGGAGAAGCCGGGCCACCGCTTCGCGCTGAACGCGAGCTTCGATGCGGTGAAGCCGCAGGACTACGACGCGCTGGTGATTCCTGGCGGACGCGCGCCGGAGTACCTGCGCACGATGCCGGGCGTGCTGCCGCTGGTGCAGCATTTCTCGCAGGCCGACAAGCCGATCGCGGCCATCTGCCACGGCGCGCAGCTGCTGGCGGCGGCGGGGATCATCCGCGGCCGGAGGGTGTCGGCCTATCCGGCCTGCGCGGCGGAGGTGGAGCTCGCCGGCGCCAGCTATGCGGACATCCCGGTCGACCAGGCGGTGACCGACGGCAAGCTGGTCACCGCGCCGGCCTGGCCCGCGCACCCGGCCTGGATCGCGCAGTTCCTGGCCGTGCTGGGCACGAAGATCACCCACTGAGCGCCGCGCCGGCATGAAAAACGGGCCCCGAGGGGCCCGTTGTTTCGCGGTAACCGCGAGAAACCCGCGGCTGGCCGATCCGGGGGGATCAGGATCGATCAGGGATAGAGGCCGCGCTCTTCACGGGCCTGCAGCACGCGCGTGCAGGCCACGGTGAACGCCGCCGTGCGCAGCGGGATCTTGTGCTGCTCGGCCGTGTCCCAGATGCCCTTGAACGCGCCGACCAGGATCTTGTCCAGGCGGACGTTGATCTCGTCCTCGGTCCAGAAGAACGACGAGAAGTCCTGCACCCACTCGAAGTAGGAGACCGTCACGCCGCCCGCGTTGGCGATCACGTCGGGGACGACGATGATGCCGCGGTCCGCCAGCACGGCGTCGCCGTCGGGCGTGGTCGGGCCGTTGGCGCCTTCCAGCACCACGCGGGTCTGCACGCGCTTGGCGCGCTCGCCGGTGATCTGGCCTTCCAGCGCGGCCGGGATCAGCACGTCGGACTTCACGTCCCAGAAGTTCTCGTTGTCGATGCGGTCGGCGCCGGAGAAGCCGGCGACGCCGCCGGTGCGGGCGACGTGGTCCAGCAGCGAGGCCATGTCCATGCCCTTGTCGTTCAGGATCGTGCCGGTGTGGTCCTGCACGGCCACGACGATGGCGCCATTGGCGGCGAACATCTTCGCGGCCACCGAGCCCACGTTGCCGAAGCCCTGCACCGCGATGCGGGCGCCTTCCATGCTGACGTTGAGACGGCGCATCGCCTCGCGGCCGACGACGAACACGCCGCGGCCGGTGGCGGCCACGCGGCCCAGCGAGCCGCCCAGCGGGATCGGCTTGCCGGTGACGACGCCGGTGGCGGTCGCGCCGACGTTCATCGAGTAGGTGTCCATCATCCAGGCCATGATCTGGCCGTTGGTGTTGACGTCAGGCGCGGGGATGTCCTGGGTCGGGCCGATGATGATGCCGATCTCGCTGGTGTAGCGGCGGGTGACCTTCTCCAGCTCCTTCAGCGACAGCGTCTTGGGGTCCAGGCGGATGCCGCCCTTGGCGCCGCCGTAGGGCAGGTTCACGGCGGCGTTCTTGACCGTCATCCAGGCCGACAGCGCCATCACTTCTTCCAGCGTGACGTCCGGGTGGTAGCGCACGCCGCCCTTGCCGGGGCCGCGGGTCAGCGAGTGCTGCACGCGATAGCCCTCGTAGTGGGCGATGGTGCCGTTGTCCAGTTCGATGGGGATGTCCACGATCAGCGCGCGCTTGGGGCGGCGCAGCGTTTCCACCCAGCGGGCCAGCTTGCCCAGGTAGGGCTCGACGGCGTCGATCTGGGACAGGTAGGTGCCCCAGGGACTGTTGCGCGTGGGGGAGACGAAAGACAGGTTGGGCATGAAATGCTCCGTAACTTTTCGGTGGCGCGAACGGTACCCCGAAGCCCTGCGCGTCCGCCACGTCCGGCAAAGCCGAGTGCACATGCGGGCATGCGCCCGATGCATAAGGCGGCTAGTTTGCGCCCGCGGCATGACCTAAGCCAAGTCCCCCCGAGGCGGTCCCTCCTGACCCCCGATTGGCTGGACCCGGGCGGGACCTGGCTCGAGGCGCGCCATGAAAAACGGGCCCCGAAGGGCCCGTCAAACGGTGGTTGGCTCGCTGGCCAGGGACGCGCGTCGCGCCGCTCAGCCCTTGATCGCGGCTCGGAACTCGCCGTCGTCCAGCAGCTTGCCGATCAGCGACTTGTAGAGCGCGCCGTACTGGTTGATCGCCGCCGGAATGGCAGTGGCTCCGACGAAGCTGGACTCCCAGCTGGACTCGGCCGCCAGCTCCTTGTCGAAGACCTTCTGGCCGCCGCGCTTGACGACGAAGCGCGCCGCCAGACGGCCAGTGCCGGTGCCGATGGCGGCATCGACGCGGCTGTCCGTCAGTTCGCCCTCGATGACGATTGGGCTGGCCGCGTCGAGCAGGCCGGCCGCCTTCAACTCGGCGGACAGTTCGTCACGCAGTTGCGCGGAGAAGGTTCCCGCGGTGGGCTGCACCGACGAGCCGCGCAGGCCGCCAAGCGTGGTGTCCATGTCCGCGGGCTTGCCGGCCGCCAGCTTGAACGTGCCCACCTGCGAGGGCGCGGCCTTGGCCGCGCGCAGCTTCTCGACGTTGGCGGCGCTCGCAGCCGGAGCGGGCATCTTCACGCTGACGCAGGCGGTCAGCGCGGCGGTGGCGCCGGCCATGGCGATCAGGCGGGCGGTGCGGATCAGGGTCTGGTTCATGGATGTCATCCGTTGCTCTCTTGCTCTGTTGTTGTCGTGAAGCGGCTCAGCGGAAGGCCGGGTCGTGCGTGACGTCGTTGAGGACGTTGCTGACGACCTGACGGCTGATCGCCGTCATCGCGGCATCGATGCTCTCCGCCTTGACGGCGCCCGGCGGTGTCGCCGCGGCACCGACCGTGCTCCACAGGACGTTGCGCGCCTTCTTCACGATCGGTTCGGCTGCGCCTGCTGGCCGATAGGTCGCGGTGCAGAGGTAGCCGTCGCCCACTTGCGAACCCGCCAGACCGAAAGTGAGCCCCGTCACGAAGCCCTTGCGGAACGCGTCGTCCGAGGTCGGCACGTTGTCCATGACGATGCTGAGCGTCGCGCCACCGTCCACGGGACCGTCCGAGACGCTGGCGAACACACCGCTGGAACGGACCTGCTCGGCGATCCGGTCCTTCAGCATGGCCGTGCCGCGCTGGTTCTGCACGCCCTTGGTCTGGAACTCGAAGAACAGCTGGACCGGCTGCGGCTGGGCCGGCTTGGCGAACTGGCTGGCCGGGACTTCCGGCAGCTTGTTATCGACATAGACGCTGACACACCCGGTCAGCCCCATCGCGAGCGCGACGGTACACAACGCGCGCGCCAGGCTGGCGCGGCGGACGATGGCATACATGCGTGGATCTCCCTCGTGAAACCGGTCCGTTCTGTCTATGGAATGCGACGGACCTGAGGCTGCGGACTATATCGACGCCGGTTCTTGCCGCATTGGGGCCCACCCGGAGTGAGGGGGCCATTACGATCGCCGCCATGCTCACCGCGCTGGACCTGACCCTCGTCTACCTGATCGCCGCCGTCCTGGGCGTGGTGGTCTGCCGATCGCTGAAGCTGCCGCCGATCCTGGGCTATCTGGTCGTGGGCGTGCTGATCGGCCCCAACGCGCTGGCGCTCGCCAGTGACGTGCCCGGCGTGCAGCACCTGGCCGAGTTCGGCGTGGTGTTCCTGATGTTCGCCATCGGCCTGGAGTTCAACCTCCCCAAGCTGCACAGCATGCGCTCGATGGTGTTCGGCCTGGGCCTGCTGCAGGTGGTGATCACCATCGGCGGGACGATGGCGGGCAATGTCTTCCTGCGCTGGCTCTGCGGCGTGATGGGCTGGCCCTGGGATCTGGGCTGGCAGGGGGCGCTGGTGCTCGGCGCGGCGATGGCGATGAGCTCCACCGCCATCGTCATCAAGCTGATGGCCGAGCGCCTGGAACTCGAAAGCGAGCACGGCCGGCGCGTGGTCGGCGTGCTGCTGTTCCAGGACCTGGCGGTGGTGCCGCTGCTGGTGCTGATCCCGGCGCTGGGCGGCAGCGGCAGCGCGATGCTGCAGTCGCTCGGCTGGGCGGGGCTGAAGGCCGCGCTGCTGCTGGCGCTGCTGTTGACCGGCGGCCAGCACCTGATGCGGCGCTGGCTGACGCTGGTGGCGCGGCGCAAGAGCCAGGAGCTGTTCATGCTGAACCTGCTGCTGGTGACGCTGGGCCTGGCCTGGCTGACCGAGCACGCGGGCCTGTCGCTGGCGCTGGGCGCGTTCGTGGCCGGCATGCTGATCGCGGAGACCGAATACAAGCATCAGGTGGAACTCGACATCCGGCCCTTCCATGACGTGCTGCTGGGGCTGTTCTTCATCACGATCGGCATGCGGCTGGACTGGCAGACGCTGGTGTTCCAGTGGCCGCTGGTGATCGTGCTGACGCTGGTGCCGACGATGGCCAAGTTCGTGCTGGTCGCGGGCCTGGCCAAGGTGTTCCGCGCGCCGACCGGCGTGGCGCTGCGCACCGGCCTTTATCTGGCGCAGGCGGGGGAGTTCGGCTTCGTGCTGCTGACGCTGGGCGCGCAGCAGAACCTGATCGCGGCGCAGTGGGTCAGCCCGGTGCTGGCGGCGATGGTGCTGTCCATGCTGATGACCCCGCTGATCATCGAACACAGCAACCGCATCGTGATGAAGCTGTCGGCCAGCGACTGGCTGCTGCAGTCGGTGCAGTTGACGACGATCGCGAAGAAGGCGATCAAGACCGACGCCCACGTGATCATCTGCGGCTACGGCCGCAGCGGGCAGAACCTGGCGACGCTGCTGGAGGCGGAGCACATCCCCTACATGGCGCTGGATCTGGACCCGGACCGCGTGCGGCAGGCCGCGGCGGCGGGCAAGAGCGTGGTGTTCGGCGACGCGGCGCGGCTGCCCAGCCTGATCGCGGCCGGTCTGACGCGGGCCAGCGCGGTGGTGATCTCGTACCACGACACGCCGTCGGCGCTGAAGGTGCTGCATGAGGTGCGCAGCCACGCGCCGCATGTGCCGGTGGTGGTGCGGACCATCGACGACACCGACCTGGAGAAGCTGCGCGCCGCCGGCGCCACCGAGGTGGTGCCCGAGGCGATCGAGGGCTCGCTGATGCTCGCGAGCCACGCGCTGGCGCTGGTGGGCGTGCCGATGCGGCGCGTGCTGCGCATCGCGCGGGATGCGCGCGACCGGCGCTACGGGCTGCTGCGCGGGTACTTCCACGGCGCCGACGACGACACCTCGGAGGAGCGCGACCAGGCGCGGCTGCAGTCGATCAGCCTGCCGATGGCGAGCGCCCTGGAAGGCCGCACGCTCGGGGAGCTGGGACTGCCGGGTTGGGGCGTGAGCGTGCTCTCGGTGCGCCGGCCGAGCGGCGCGGTGAAGGACGCGAGCGACGACCTCGTGCTGCAGGGCGGCGACACGCTGGTGATTTCCGGCACGCCCGAGGCGCTCGCGCGCGCCGAGCACGGGCTGCTGGTCGGCTGACGCCGCATCAGCGCGCGAGCAAGGCGAGCTGACGTTCGCCCACGGCCTCGGACATCACCGCGGGCATCAACAACCGCGAGCCCTCGTGGCTGAGGTGGCCCTGATCGCGGTACAGCGGCACACCGTCGCGCTCGACCTGGCAGGTCGTCGCGCCGCACAGCAGCGGCTCGAAGCGCAGCACGGGCAGCCGGGCATCCGATGCCGCAAGCGCCTCGATGAACGCATGCTCGGGAGCGCGCCGCTGCTCGTCATCCTTCACATCGATCACACAGCCCGGCGTGGCGCCGATCGTCCATCGATGCGCCTGCCGCCGCTCCAGGCATCCCGCGATATCGAAGGGCGCCGACGGCGGCGGCGCCACCACCATCACGCGCTTGCCCATCGCGCGCAGCCGCTTCACGGTCGCCAGGAGATCGTCGAGCAGCGCCGCGCGCATCGCCGCCTCGCCCCGCAGGCGCTCGCCGCCCGCCGTGCGCTGGAGCTCGTACTTCGTGTCGTCGAGGTATTGCGTCAGCAAACTCGACAGCACCACCGTCTCGATCTCCGGATGCCGCGCCAGCCAGCGCAGCACCGACGCGTTGAACGCCTGGCACTGCTCGATCCACGGCGGCGCGAAGCTGTTGCCCGGACCCAGCTCCGGCCGCACCGGCGTCAGTCCGGGGAAGGGGCCGCAGGACGACTTCGTCGCCTGGACTAGCCCCTGGTCACTGGCCACGCGCACCAAGCCGGGCACCAGGTGCATCGCGTAGGAATCGCCCCACACCAGCCAGCGCGCGCCGGGCCGCGTCCGGCACTCCTCCCGGCCCTCGAAGGGCTCCTCGGCATCGCAGTTCGCCGACAGGCCGTAGTTGGGCTTGCGCAATTCAACGAAGTCGATCGCGCCCGGCGGCGGCTTGTGCAGCGCGAGCGCCACGCTCCCCGCCGCCAGCAGCACCGTGCCACTGCCCAGCACCCAGGCGCCGCGCGGTCCGGTGAGCAGCGCCTTCGCCGGCCGCTCGACCGCGCGATGCAAGGCCCACGCCAGCGGGAACGCCAGCAGCACCGTGCCCACGCGCCACGCCATCAGCGCCTGCGGATCGGCCTTCAACCCCACCCAGGCGTTGTGCAGGATCGCCAGCAGCGGCCAGTGCACGAGGTACAGCGCGTAGGACCAGTCGCCGATGCGGATCAACGGCGCGGCCGCACGGGGAAGCCGGGCCGGCTCGCGCAGCAGCAGCGCGAGCGTCGCGAGCCCGACGACCAGCGCCGCCGGTCCCGGATGCGACGCGCCGAACCACCGCGGCACCGCCGGCACGAGCAGCAGCAGCGCCCACGCCGGCCAGGCGATCCCGCGCAGGACGCGCTGCGCACCGGCTCCCGTCCATCGCCTGCCCATCCACGCACCCATGAGCGCGCCGATCGAGCCGAGCCCCAGTTCCCACGCGCGCGTCGGCAGCAGGAAGAACGCGCCGCTGGCATCGATCGGCTGCCACCACGCGAGCAGCGCGAGACTCGCGGCCGTCACCGTGATCGCCACAGCGACGCGAAGCCGCGCCGCGCTGAACACGAGCAGCACCGGCAGGACGAGGTAGTACTGCTCCTCCAGCGCCAGCGACCAGAAGTGCAGCAGCGGTTTGAGCTCGGACGCGCCCTGGAAGTAGCCGGTCTGCTTCCACAGCACGACATTGCTGGCGAAACCCAGCGCGCCGAGCAACTGGCCAGCGAAGTCGATCTGCTCCTTGCGGTTGAGCGCCCAGGGCACCGCCAGCAGCGTCGCGCCGAGCACCACGTACGCCGCCGGCAGCAGGCGCCGCGCACGCCGGCCGTAGAAGGCGCGCAGCGAGAAGTCGCCGCGCAGCAGCGCGCGCTGGATCAGGCCGGTGATCAGGTAGCCGGAGATGACGAAGAAGATGTCCACGCCCAGATAGCCGCCCGAGGCGCCGGGAATCTGCGCGTGATACAGCAGCACCCACAGCACGGCGATGGCGCGCAGCGCCTGGATGTCGTCGCGAAGGGGGAGTTCGCTCGCGCCGTGCGGGCCAGGGGTGACCGGCGGGCGATGGAGGGACGTCGGGGAGGGGCTTGTCACGAAGGCGTCAACGCGGGAACGGAAAAGGGACCGACTTGCGGCGCGCGAATTGTGGCCCGGTCCGCAGGCCTGCCGCCTGCGTGACAGTGCGGCCCCTGGCCTTGCGCCACACTGCCGCCCATGTTGGACACCCAGCCCCGCATCCCGCACCGCCGCCGCGTCTACCTGATGCGGCATGGCGCGGTGACCTACTTCGATGGCGCGACCGGCCGGCCGGTGCTGCCCGAGCAGGTGCGGCTCAACGACGCCGGCATCGCGCAGGCGCGCGCCGCCGGCGAGGCCTTCCGCGCCGCGGGCGTGCGCTTCGATCGCGCCATCGTCTCGGGCCTGCCCCGCACCGTCGAGACCGCGGATCTGGTGCTGCGCCACGCGGGCCAGCCGGAACTCGCGCCGCAGGTCTGGTCCGAATGGCAGGAGATCCGCGGCGGCCGCCTGGGCGACATCCCCAAGGACCAACTCGCGAACGCCTTCACCGGCCTGCAGCGCAGCCCGGTGGCGGAGTCGCAGCGCTTCCTCAACGGCGAGCGCATCGGCGAGTTGCTCGATCGCGTGCTGGGCGGCGTCGCGCGGCTGCAGGCCGATCCCGATTGGGACTGCGCGCTGCTGGTGCTGCATGGCGTCGTCAACGCGGCCATCCTGTCGCACGCGGTCAGCGGCGGCCAGCGCCTGATGCTGGGCAGCTGGGTGCAGTCGCCGGCCTGCATCAACGTCCTCGACGTCGCGCCGCCTCGCGGTGACCAGCCGGGCGACTGGCTGCTGCGCGTCAGCAATTACGCCCCGACGCATCCGCTGCACGCGGATGAACGGTCCACCACGATGGAGGCGCTGTATGCGCAGTACCTCCGCCACCGCAGCCAGCGCGACTGACCCGCGGCCGCGCCGCGCCAATCGGCCTCACGACGCCACCGGGAGACTTCCAGATGAACTTCGACTACAGCCCCAAGGTTGATCAGCTGCGCGAACGCCTGCTGGCGTTCTTCGACGAGCACATCTATCCGAGCGAGCACCGCTACCACGCCGAGATCGAGGCCAACCGCCGCGCCGGCAACGCCTGGCTCCCGACGCGGGTGATCGAGGAGCTCAAGCCCAAGGCGCGCGCCGCCGGGCTGTGGAACCTGTTCCTGCCACGCTCGGCGCGCGCGCCGGAAGGGCTGTCCAACCTCGAGTACGCGCCGCTGTGCGAGATCATGGGCCGCGTCTACTGGGCGCCGGAGGTCTTCAACTGCTCGGCGCCGGACACCGGCAACATGGAGACCATCGAGCGCTACGGCACCGAGGCCCACAAGGATCGCTGGCTGGAGCCGCTGCTGCGCGGCGAGATCCGCTCCGCCTTCCTGATGACGGAGCCGGACGTGGCCTCGTCGGACGCCACCAACATCCAGTGCCGCATCGAGCGTGACGGCGACGAATACGTCATCAACGGGACGAAGTGGTGGTCGTCGGGCGCCGGCGATCCGCGCTGCGCGCTCTACATCGTGATGGGCAAGACCAATCCGGATGCGGGCCGCCATGAGCAGCAATCGATGGTGCTGGTGCCGGCCAACACGCCAGGCATCACGGTCAAGCGCCATCTCAGCGTGTTCGGCTACGACGACGCGCCGCACGGCCACATGGAGATCGAACTGAAGAACGTGCGCGTCCCGGTCGAGAACATCCTGCTGGGCGAGGGCCGCGGCTTCGAGATCGCGCAGGGACGCCTGGGCCCGGGCCGCATCCATCACTGCATGCGCTCGATCGGCGCGGCGGAGCGGGCGCTCGAGCTGATGTGCAAGCGCGCGATCTCACGCGTGGCCTTCGGCAAGACGATCGCGCAGCAGACCGTGACGCAGGAGCGCATCGCCGAGGCGCGCTGCAGCATCGAGCAGGCCCGCCTGCTGACGCTCAAGGCGGCCTACATGATGGACACCGTTGGCAACAAGGTGGCCAAGGCGGAGATCGCGATGATCAAGATCGTCGCACCGAGCATGGCGCTGAAGGTCATCGACTGGGCGATGCAGGTGCACGGCGCCATGGGCGTCAGCGACGACACGCCACTGGCCTACATGTGGGCGGGGCAGCGCACGCTGCGCTTCGCCGACGGCCCGGACGAGGTGCATCGCAACTCGCTGGCGAAGCTGGAGCTCGCACGCCACATGAGCCTGCCGGACGCGGGCCAGATGCCGGTCACGCGCGGCGGCTGACCGCCGGTCGGCCGTCGCCCCCAGAGCGTGGCAACCCACCAACGGGGGGACGTCGCCGGAACCCGCTTCTCCCCCCGTGGAGCGGTGTTCATCCGCGACCCGGGTGGCTAGGATCAGCCACCCGTTTTTCCTGGCGCCATCGCGGCGCCTCGCCCGTGATGAACCGTTTCGCCGAAGTCCGGACCTGGCCGCTGCTCGCGTTCGCGCTGCTGGTGGGCCTGCAGGCGATCGTGCTGACGGTCAGCCTGGGCGGATCGCCGGTGGAGGACTGGCTGGCGTGGGTGGGCGTGGCCTCGCTGGCGCTGACGGTGCTGCTGGCGGTGACGGTGGTGTCCACGCTGTCGCGGGCCCAGGCCCGCGCCAGGCTGGCGCAGCGGACGATGGAGGAGGCGATCGACGCGCTGCCCGCCAGCGTCGAGATCTTCGATGCCGAGGATCGCTTGATCGCCTACAACCGGCGGCTGGTCGAGATCTATCCGCACATGCTGCGGCACTTCCAGCGCAAGTGCACCTTCGAGGACCTGGTGCGGGAGTCGCTCGCGCGCGGCGGCGTGCCGGAGGCCCGGGGGCGCGAGCCGGAATGGCTCGAGGAGCGCAAGCAGGCGCGCGGCAAGCAGCCCGCGCCGCTGCTGCAGCGGGTGCACGACGACATGTGGCTGCGGATCTACGAATCGCGCACGCCGTCGGGCGGCATCGTCGGCGTGCGGATGGACGTCACCGACCTGATCCACGAGCAGCAGCGGCTGGCCGCGAGCCGCGCGCAGCTGCGGGCCACGATCGAATCGGCCGCGAACGGCATCCTGACGCTGGATTCAGGCGGCCACGTGCTCGAAGCGAATCCGAGCTGCGAGTTGCTGTTCGGCTTCACGGCGGCGGAGCTGCAGGGTATCCACCTCGGCATGCTGCTGGGCGCGGCCGGCAGCGGCGGCGCGCAGGGTCCCGAGCCGCTGGGCGCGCCGGACGCGCCGCTGGACCCGCGCTCGCTGCTGGGGCAACCGCGCGAGTTCACCGCGCGCCACCGCAGCGGCGAGGCGCTGCACCTGCAACTGGCGATCGCCGAGGTGCGCACCGACACCATCCATCTGTACGTGTGCATCGTCACCGACCTGACCGAGCGCAAGCGTCAGGAGGAGCGTCTGCGCCGCGCCAACGAGTTGCTCGCGCGGCAGTCGACGACGGACGGGCTGACCGGTGTCGGCAACCGGCGCCTGTTCGACCAGTTGCTGCAGACGGAGTGGCAACGCGCCGCGCGATCGGGCCGGCCGCTGGCGTTGCTGATGGTCGATATCGACCACTTCAAGCAATACAACGACAGCTACGGCCACGTCGCGGGCGATGACTGCCTGAGACGCATCGCGACGCTGCTGCGCAGTTGCGCGGGACGAAGCGGCGAGTCGGTGTGCCGCTACGGCGGCGAAGAATTCGCGATGTTGCTGATCGACACGGATCTGGCCGGCGCGCAGGTCGTGGCCCAGCGCTGCCTCGACAGCGTGCGCCTGGCGGCGATCGAGCACGTGGGCTCGCCGGTGCGGCGCTCGGTGAGCCTGTCGATTGGCGTGGCGTCGTTCGTGCCGCGCAGCGGCGAGCCGGCGCAGCGGCTGATCCAGGTCGCGGACGCGGCGCTCTACGAGGCCAAGCAGGCAGGACGCGCGCGGCTGATCTGCCAGCAACAGACGGCCTGAGACGCGTCGCCGGAGAACCGGACGCGCCGCCGCGACGCATCGGCGCGACAATCCCGCGCATGCCGAACGCCGTTCACGCCGAAGACCCGATCGCATTCCTGAAGCAGCAGATCCGCACCGTGCCGGACTGGCCGGAGCCGGGGGTGCAGTTCCGCGACATCACACCGCTGCTGTCGAATCCGCGCGCCTTCCGCGTGCTGATCGACCAGTTCGTGCATCGCTACTTCGACGTGCGGCCGGATGCGATCGCGGGCTTGGATGCGCGGGGATTCATCATCGGCTCGGTGCTGGCGTATGAGCTCAACGTCGGCTTCGTCCCGATCCGCAAGAAGGGCAAGCTGCCCTTCACGACGGTGCAGGAGACCTACGAGCTCGAGTACGGCAGCGCGACCGTGGAGATGCACACCGACGCGGTGAAGGCGGGGGACCGCGTGCTGCTGATCGACGACCTGATCGCCACCGGCGGCACGATGATGGCCGGCAAGCGGCTGCTGGAGCGGCTCGGCGCCGAGGTCATCGAAGGCGCGGCGATCGTGGATCTGCCCGAGCTCGGCGGGTCGAAGCGGCTGCGCGATGGCGGGTTGAAAGTGTTCTCGCTGGTGGCGTTTGAGGGGCATTGACACCCGCCGCTAACGATCACTTCCCGATACAGAACCTGCTGAAGATCTCCCCCAGCAGGTCGTCCGCGGTGAACGCGCCGGTGATCTCGCCGAGCGCGTCGTTCGCCAGACGCAGCTCCTCGGCCATCAGGTCCAGCGCCGGCGGCTGCCCCTCGGCCTGGAGCAGCGCCAGCTCGATGTGCTCGCGCGTGCGGCGCAGCGCCTGCACATGCCGCTCGCGCGCGATGAACAGGCCCTCCGGCACCGCATGCCAGCCGACCTGCTCCAGCAGCCGCCGCCGCAGCGCATCCAGGCCTTCGCCGGTCCTCGCCGACAAGGTCAGCGCGTCCATCGGCAAGCCCGCCGGCGCATGCGCGTCCGCCTTGTTGTAGATCTGCAGGATCCGCGCCGGATCGACGCTCGCCAGGCGGCCGCGGATCTCGGCGTCTTCGGCCTCGTAGTCGGCGTGGCCCACGCGCGTCAGGTCGTGCAGGAACAGCACCACGTCCGCATCCGCGATTGCATCCCAGCTGCGCGCCACGCCGATGCGCTCGACCTCGTCCTCGGTGTCGCGCAAACCCGCCGTGTCGCTGATGTGCAGCGGCACCCCCTCGATCTGGATGGTCTGGCTCAGCTTGTCCCGCGTCGTGCCCGGGATCGGCGTCACGATCGCCAGTTCCGCGCCCGCGAGCGCATTCAGCAGCGAACTCTTGCCCACGTTCGGCTGACCCGCCAGCACCACCTTGATGCCCTCGCGCAGGATCGCACCCTGGCGGCTGCGGTCCAGCAACGCTGCCACCCGTTCCAGCAATCGGCGCAGCTTGCCCAGCGCGTCCGCCTGCTCCAGGAAATCGATCTCCTCCTCGGGGAAGTCGAGCGTCGCCTCGACCAGCATCCGCAGCTGGATCAGGCCATCGCGCAAGCCGCCCACCTCGCCGCTCAGCGCGCCCGCCAGCGCGCGGCCGGCGCTGCGGGCCGCGGCCTCGGTGCTGGCGTCGATCAGGTCGGCCACGGCCTCCGCCTGCGCCAGGTCCAGCTTGCCGTTCAGGAAGGCTCGGCGCGTGAACTCGCCCGGCTCCGCCAGACGCATCCGCAGCGCGGGATCCGCCTCGAGGCAGCGCGCCAGCAGCAACTGCAGGATCACCGGCCCGCCGTGGGCCTGCAGCTCCAGCACATGCTCGCCGGTGTAGGAATGCGGCGCCGGGAACAGCAGTGCCAGCCCGTGATCGATCGCCTCGCCTTGCGCGCTGCGCAAGGGCAGGTAGGTCGCTTCGCGCGGCTTCAGCGCGCGGCCGCAGATCGCCATGACCAGCGGGGTCAGGTCTTGTGGCGCGGAGACCCGCACGATGCCCACCGCGCCGCGTCCGGGCGCGGTGGCAATGGCGGCGATGGGATCCTGGTGTCGCGACAGCATGGGCGCGATTGTCTCGCAGGCCCCAAGGAAAAGCGGCGATGCGCCCATGGACGCATCGCCGCTGTCGTGGATGGCGCGGGGTAGGCCGGGGGACCGGTTCTCGTGAGCCGGTCCCTCGGAGCCTCCGGTCCACCACCGTCCCGAGTCGGGTGGAAGAGCGATCCCCGCATGGACTCGATTAAGCGCCCGCGCGCGGACGAAAAAAAGCCCCCGGGGTACGGGGGCTCCTGTCAGGCGCGTGAGGAATTGGCGATTCCTCCGTCGCCGTGGATCACTTCTTCGCGGGCGTCGCGCCGATCTGCTTGTTGATCATCCATTGCTGGGCGATCGACAGGATGTTGTTCACCAGCCAGTACAGCACCAGGCCCGACGGGAAGAAGAAGAACATCACGCTGAAGGCCAGCGGCATGATCCACATCATCTTGGCCTGCACCGGGTCGGCGGGCTGCGGGTTCAGCCAGACCTGCAGCAGGCTGGAGGCCGTCATCAGCAGCGGCAACGGGCCGATCGGCGCACCGAACAGGTGGCCGAACAGGCTGTCCGGCTTGGACAGGTCGTGGATCCACATCACCCACGGCGCGCCGCGCATCTCGACGCTGGACAGCAGCACCCAGTACAGCGCGATGAAGAACGGCATCTGCAGGAAGATCGGCAGGCAGCTGCCCAGCGGATTGATCTTCTCTTCCTTGTAGATCCGCATCATCTCCTGCTGCATCTGCTGCGGCTTGTCCTTGTAGCGCTCGCGCAGCTCCTGGATGCGCGGGTTCACCGCCTTCATCTTGGCCATGCTGCGGTACGCGCTGGCGTTCAGGCCGTAGAACGCGACCTTCAGCAGCACCACCAGCAGGATGATCGCCCAGCCCCAGTTGCCCAGCAGCGAGTGCAGCACGTCCAGCAGCCAGAACAGCGGCTTGGACAGCACCTTGAAGATGCCGTAGTCCTTCACCAGCTCCAGGCCGGGGGCCAGCACTTCCAGCTTCTTCTCCTCCTGCGGACCGACGTACAGCACGTTGTCCAGCTTGGACGTCGCGCCCGGCGCCACCGCGGCGAAGTTCATCACCATGCCGGCGGTGTACAGGTTCTCGTTGAGTGGGCGGACGTTGAACTCGCGCGGACCGGCTTCAGTGCGGATCCAGGCGCTGACGAAGTAATGCTGGACCATCGCGACCCAGCCGTCGTCGGCGTTCTTCTCGTACTCGGCCTTGCCCTTCTTCAGGTCGTCGAAAGAGAGCTTGTGGTACTTCGCCTTGTCCGTGTACAGCGCGGGACCCGAGAACGAGGTCGGCGCGAACGACGGGCCGGTGTGGTCGATGTGGCCATCGCGCACCAGCTGCAGATACAGCTGCGGCGTGACCGGCGCGGCGCCGGTGTTCGTGACCTCGTGGCTCACGCCGATGGCGTAGTCGCCCCGCTTGAAGGTGTAGGTCTTGGCCAGCTTCACGCCGCCTTGCTCGCCCTCCAGGCGCACGACCAGCGTGTCCTGGCCGTCCTTCATCTCGCGCGGGCCGTCGACCAGCGTCAGCACCGTCTGGTCCGACGGTGCGTTCGGCACGTTCAGCAGACCGGAACGCGCGCTGTAGTTGCGCATCGGATCCAGCACCACGACGTGGCCGCTCGGGTTGGTGTCGTCCGCCTGCTTGAGCAGCTCGACGCGCACCAGGCTGCCGCCACGGGTGTCGATGGTGGCCTTGACCAGGTCCGTCGTGAAGGTCACGAGTTCGTTCTTGACGGCGGGCGCGGCTGGCGCGGCGGCGGTCGCGGCACCGGAAGCGGCGGTGGCCGGCAGCGCGGCGGCCGAAGCGGCCGAAGCCGGTCCGGCGGGCGCGCTGGCGACCTTCGCCGGCGCCGGATGGAACAGCGACGGCTGGCCGTTGTACCGCTGCCATCCGTCCCACAGAAGGAGCAGCGACATCGTGAACACCACCCACAAGATGGTGCGGCGAATATCAGTCATGGGAAGCTTTTGGATTGGCGGTTGAGGAGGCTGACCCCGCGCGGCATCCGGAGGGACGCTCGAACCATCGGGTGAACAGGCGGGGCGGATTGTCCGGCACTGGATCGTGTCCGCCCAGACAGAAAGGATTGCATCGCAGGACCCGTCCGACCGCGAGATAGGTCCCCGCGGCGGCGCCGTGCTGGCGCAGCGCCTGCATGGCGTAGTTCGAACAGCTGGGGCTGTAGCGGCAGCCCGCCCGCAGCCACGCGCTGAACAGCAGCTGGTAGCCGCGCACCAACCCCATCAGCAGGCGCGTCGGCAGGCCGGGGCGGGCGTTCATCGTCGGGAATCCGGATCGCTGGCCCGTCAGCCGGCGGCGGCCTGCGGCCGCGCGAGCTTGCGGGTCAGCTGTTGCAGCTCGGCGCGCGCGGCGGCGCGCAGCGCGTCGGAGGAGGCGCTGGGGAACTGCTTGCGATCGAAGGGCATGCGCAGCCTCACCACCCAGAGGCCGGGCGGCAGGTCCGGCAAGTCACCGAACACCGCGCGAATCTGGCGCTTGAGCAGCGCCCGCGTGACGGCGCGCTTGGCATGCCGCTTGGGCACGACATAGCCCAGCCAAGCCCGGTCGGGCGCGGCTGGAGCCATTTCAACGGGGGTGGGCGCCACGTTCGCGGAGGGCGTTTCATCCACAGGCTGGGGATGAATCGGTGCATCACCTGTGGACAAGTCGCGCGTTCCTGTGGATGGACGGCGCTTGGGCAGCGAGGGGCTGACAGCCAGGTGGTGCACGGCGAAGTGCGCGCTGCGTGCGCGGCTGGGGGAACCCAGCACGCGCTCGAAATCGGCCGATCGCACGATGCGGCCGATCACGGTGCTTGCAGAGTCGTCGGGAGCGTCGCTCAGACGGCCAGGCGCTTGCGGCCCTTGGCGCGGCGAGCGGCGATGACGGCCTTGCCGCCGCGCGTCTTCATGCGGACCAGGAAGCCATGGGTGCGGGCGCGACGGGTCTTGGAGCCTTGATAAGTGCGTTTCATGATGAACCTCTTTCGGATATCTCGGAGCTTCCCGTCGCCTCGCGCCATCTGTGGCGCGGCGGACGAAGGACATCGGGGTGATGTCGGAAGCCGCTCAAAAACTGGAGGCCCACGCAGCTACGTCCGGGCGTCCGGAAAACCCGCGATTACAGCAAAGTTTTGCGTCAGGGTCAATCCGGATGCTGGCGGGCACGGGGATTACCAGCACTTGACCGGGTCAAAAAATCTGTGGATAACCCTGGCTTCGCGGCCCGGGATCAGTACAATCCGGCCGCTCGAAGAATAAGTTTTCCACAATGAGCGACGACTTGTCCGGGGCGGCACTGTGGCAGCGCGGCTGCGAACGCCTGGCCGCCGAACTGCCTGAACAGCAATTCAACACCTGGATCCGGCCTCTGCCCCCCGCGGAGGTCGCCCAGCAGCAGGAGAACGGCCACGAGGCCGTCCTGGTGTCCCTCCGCGTCCCCAACCGATTCAAGCTGGACTGGATCCGCAGCCAGTACGCCGGCCGCATCGAGGCCATCCTGAGCGAACTCGCCGGCAAGCCTGCGCGGCTGGAGCTGTCGCTCGCGCCGCGCGAGGCGATCGCGCCGCTGCCGCGCACGCAGCCTTCGAGCATGACCATGGGCCAGGTGCTGAGCCAACACGGCCTGGGCGCCTCCGTGGGGGCCCGTCCGCCGGCACCGGCGGCGGCGCGTCCGGCCGCCGCGCCCGCGGCCGCTCAGCCTGCCCAGGCGCCGGCGACGGCCGCCAGCCTGATCCAGCCCGGCGCCACGCCCAGCGTGCCGCCCAGCGCCACGCGCCATCGCATCAACACCTCGCTGACCTTCGACACGCTGGTCCCGGGCCGCGCCAACCAGATGGCGCGCACCGCCGCGCTGCACGTCGCCGGCGCGCCGGGCCAGATGTACAACCCGCTGTTCATCTACGGCGGTGTCGGCCTGGGCAAGACCCACCTGATCCACGCCGTCGGCAACGCGCTGCTGAAGGACCGCCCCGACGCCCGCGTGCTCTACCTGCACGCCGAGCAGTTCATCTCGGACGTGGTCAAGAACTACCAGCGCAAGACCTTCGACGAGCTCAAGGCCAAGTACCACTCGCTGGACCTGCTGCTGATCGACGACGTGCAGTTCTTCGCCGGCAAGGACCGGACGCAGGAGGAGTTCTTCAACGCGTTCGAGGCGCTGCTGGCCAAGCGGGCGCACATCATCATGACCTCGGACACGTATCCGAAGGGCCTGGTGGACATCGACGAGCGCCTGACCAGCCGCTTCGACGCCGGCCTGACCGTCGCGATCGAGCCGCCCGAGCTGGAGATGCGGGTCGCGATCCTGATCAAGAAGGCGGAGGCCGAGAACGCGCCGATGCCCGAGGACGTGGCCTTCTTCATCGCCAAGAACGTGCGGGCCAACGTGCGCGAACTCGAAGGCGCGCTGCGCAAGGTGCTGGCCTACAGCCGCTTCTCGCACAAGGAAATCAACATCCAGCTGGCGCGCGAGGCGCTCAAGGACCTGCTGTCGATCCAGAACCGGCAGATCTCGGTCGAGAACATCCAGAAGACGGTGGCCGACTTCTACAAGATCAAGGTCGCGGACATGTACTCGAAGAAGCGCCCGGCGAGCATCGCCCGGCCGCGCCAGATCGCGATGTACCTGGCCAAGGAACTGACGCAGAAGAGCCTGCCGGAGATCGGCGAGCTGTTCGGCGGCCGCGACCATACGACGGTGCTGCACGCGGTGCGCAAGATCGGCGGCGAGCGCCAGAAGAACACCGAGTTGAACCAGCAGTTGCATGTGCTGGAGCAAACGCTGAAGGGATGAGGCCAAAGGCCTTCGCGCTGAGCGAAAATGCCCCGTTCGCCCGAACAGCCAACAGTGGAGAGAGGTTGACATGATCGTGTTGAAAGACAGCCAGGACAAAGTGCTTGCCGCGCTGCAGGCGGTGTCCGGCATCGTGGAACGGCGCCACACCCTGCCCATCCTGGCCAATGTGCTGGTGCGCAAGCAGGGCCGGCAGGTGGAGCTGACCACCAGCGACCTGGAGATCCAGGTGCGCACCACGGTCGAATTCGACGGCGACGACGGCGACTTCTCCACCACGATCGGCGCCCGCAAGCTGATCGACATCCTGCGCTCGATGCCGTCGGACCAGACGGTGAGCCTGACGTCGAACCAGAACAAGATGACGCTGCAGGGCGGCAAGAGCCGCTTCACGCTGCAGACGCTGCCGGCGGACGACTTCCCGCTGGTGCAGGAAGCCGCCGACTTCGGGCCCGCGTTCAGCGTGCCGCAGAAGACGCTGAAGGGGCTGATCAACCAGGTCCACTTCGCGATGGCGGTGCATGACATCCGCTACTACCTGAACGGCATCCTGTTCGTGGCCGAAGGCAAGATGCTGACGCTGGTGGCGACCGATGGACACCGCCTGGCGCTGGCCCAGGCCGAGACCGACACCGAGATGCCCAAGCAGGAGGTGATCCTGCCGCGCAAGACGGTGCTGGAGCTGATGCGCCTGCTCAAGGACGGCGGCAAGGGCGACGACGAGAGCGCGCCGATCGAGATGCGCTTCGCCGGCAACCAGGCCAAGTTCAGCTTCAGCGGCATGGAGTTCGTGACCAAGCTGGTCGAGGGCAAGTTCCCCGACTACAACCGCGTCATCCCGAAGAACCACCGCTTCCACGTGATCCTGGGCCGCCAGCCGCTGCTGGCCGCGCTGCAGCGCGCCGCGATCCTGACGAGCGAGAAGTTCAAGGCGGTGCGGCTGTCCTTCGACCCGGGTCTGCTGTCGATCGCGTCGAGCAACGCCGAACAGGAAGAGGCCAAGGAAGAGCTCGAGATCGACTACGGCGGCGATCAGATCGAGACCGGCTTCAACGTGACGTATCTGATGGACGTGCTGTCCAACATGTCGCAGGACATGGTGCGCGTCGATCTGAACGACAGTTCGTCGAGCGCGCTGCTCAGCATCCCCGAGCACAACGGCTTCAAGTACGTCGTCATGCCGATGAGGATCTAAGGTTGCTGCGCAACCGTCGCTCCTCGGAGCGGGGACGTTGCGCACCCCCTGCCCCCGCCAAGCGGGGGTTCCAGCCAGTTTTTTCAGCGGCCGCCGCGGCGGCCTTGAGTACCCCTCCGATGACCGATAACAGCACTCCCGAGAACACCCCGGCTCCCGCGCCGCAGAACGACGGCGCGGGGTACGGCGAGTCCAGCATCCAGATCCTGGAAGGCCTGGAGGCGGTGCGCAAACGGCCGGGCATGTACATCGGCGACACGTCGGACGGCACGGGCCTGCACCACCTGGTGTTCGAGGTGGTCGACAACTCGATCGACGAGGCGCTGGCCGGCTACTGCGACGACATCGTCATCACGATCCACACGGACAACTCGATCTCGGTGATCGACAACGGCCGGGGCATTCCGACCGGCGTGAAGATGGACGACAAGCACGAGCCCAAGCGCTCGGCGGCCGAGATCGCGCTGACGGAACTGCACGCGGGCGGCAAGTTCAACCAGAACAGCTACAAGGTCTCGGGCGGTCTGCACGGCGTGGGCGTGTCCTGCGTGAACGCGCTGTCCAAGACGCTGCGCCTGACGGTGCGCCGCGAGGGCAAGGTCCATCAGCTCGAGTTCAGGAAGGGCATCCCGCAGGACCGCCTGATCGAGCTGCGCGACGGTGTCGAGACCAGCCCGATGAAGATCGTCGGGGAGACCGACAAGCGCGGCACGGAAGTGCACTTCCTGCCGGACACGGAGATCTTCACGCAGAACTCCGAGTTCCATTACGACATCCTGGCCAAGCGGCTGCGCGAGCTCTCGTTCCTGAACAATGGCGTGAAGATCCGCCTGGTCGACGAGCGCAACAACAAGGAAGACAACTTCGCCTTCGCGGGCGGCGTGCGCGGCTTCGTCGAGTTCATCAACAAGGGCAAGACGGCGCTGCACCCGAACATCTTCCACGCGCAGGGCGACAAGATGTCGGACCAGAACACCAACATCGGTGTCGAGGTGTCGATGCAGTGGAACGACGGCTTCAACGAAAGCGTCCTGTGCTTCACCAACAACATTCCGCAGCGTGACGGCGGCACCCATTTGACGGGTCTGCGCGCGGCGATGACGCGGGTGATCAACAAGTACATCGAGGACAACGAGCTGGCCAAGAAGGCCAAGGTCGACGTCACCGGTGACGACATGCGCGAAGGCCTGGCCTGCGTGGTGAGCGTGAAGGTGCCGGAGCCCAAGTTCAGTTCGCAGACCAAGGACAAGCTGGTGTCGAGCGAGGTGCGCGGCCCGGTGGAGGACATCGTCGCGAGCAAGCTGACGGACTGGCTGCTGGAGAACCCGGCGGACGCCAAGATCATCTGCGGCAAGATCGTCGAGGCGGCGCGCGCGCGGGAAGCGGCGCGCAAGGCGCGGGAGATGACGCGGCGCAAGGGCGTGCTGGACGGCATGGGCTTGCCGGGCAAGCTGGCGGACTGCCAGGAGAAGGATCCGGCGCTGTGCGAGATCTACATCGTGGAGGGTGACTCCGCCGGTGGCTCCGCGAAGCAGGGCCGGGATCGCAAGTTCCAGGCGATCCTTCCTTTGCGGGGCAAGATCCTGAACGTGGAGAAGGCGCGCTACGAGAAGCTGCTGACCAGCAATGAAATCATCACGCTGATCACGGCGCTGGGCACGGGCATCGGGCGCGGGGCGGGCAGTGACGACTTCAATCCGGAGAAGCTGCGCTACCACCGGATCATCATCATGACCGACGCGGACGTGGACGGTGCGCACATCCGGACGCTGCTGCTGACCTTCTTCTACCGGCAGATGCCGGAGCTGGTGGAGCGCGGGCACATCTACATCGCGCAGCCGCCGCTGTACAAGGTGAAGGTGGGCAAGCAGGAGCAGTACCTGAAGGACGGCCACGAGCTCGATGGCTTCCTGCTGAAGGTCGCGCTGAACGATGCCGAGCTGCACACGGCGGGCGCGGGCGCGGGTCCGGTGCTCAAGGGCGAGGAGCTCGAGACGAAGGCGCGGCTGTACGTGGCGGCGCAGAACGTGATCGAACGTCTGTCCGCGTGGATGGATGGCGAGGCGCTGCACCTGCTGGCGTCGGGGCTGTCGATCAGCCTGGACACGAAGGAGTCGGCGGAGATTGCCGCGACGGCGCTGCAGTCGGCGCTGCACGATGCGGTGGTGACGGCGGAGACGGATCCGCGCACGGACAAGCAGCTGCTGCGCATCAGCCGCCGGCATCACGGGAATGTGCGCTCGAGCATCATCACGGCGGATTTCGTGCACGGTGCGGACTATGAAGTCCTGGCTGCGGCGGGCGTGGCGTTCAAGGGCCTGGTGGGCGAGGACGCCGTGATCCGCAAGGGCGAGGGCGACAAGGCCAAGGAGAGCAAGGTCGGCGATTTCCGTGCGGCGATGGCGTGGCTGATGACGCAGGCCGAGTCGAGCGTGGGCCGGCAGCGCTACAAGGGCCTGGGCGAGATGAACCCCGAGCAGCTGTGGGAAACGACGATGGACCCGACGGTGCGCCGCCTGCTGCGCGTGCAGATCGAGGACGCGATCGAAGCGGACCGGGTGTTCACGATGCTGATGGGCGACGAGGTCGAGCCGCGCCGGGAGTTCATCGAGACGAATGCGCTGAGGGCGGCGAATATCGACGTGTGAGCGTCGACGCGCCGTCATGCGGCATTGAAGAATGGCTCATCTCCTGCGAGATGGGCCATTTCTGCATCTGCAGGGTAGTAGTAGCAGTAGTAATTCGTGGGCCGGATCGGCATATCGGTTTAACCAATTGGAAACCGGCGAGCCTCCCATGGCGTTCGTGGACGCTTGGTGCTCCATGCTGAAGCGGCCGTCTCAACCATTCTTCAAGCGGACGCCTTGCAGCGCCGATGAAGTCAAACACCAGCCGTCATGGATGCAGATCGCAAAAGGCAACTCAAGAAGCTGGGCAAGGCCGAGGTCGCCCGTCAATCGGCCGAGCTTCGCGCTTCATTGACGGACGCAAATCCGGCCGCGTTGGGTGATTCGGCATGGGCCAACAACCACAAAACCGGAATTCTCCGAGAAAAGTGGCTTAAGAAGAAATTGCCACTTCTGCGCCAAAAGAAACTGGAGCAATTGTTTGTTGTCCTTCCAATCGTCAGCGCGGGCTGGCGACCGACGTTGGGCGGCTATATTCAATGCCGCACTTGCGGGTCGGCTTCGCCGTCCTCGATTCCTGAACGGAAGTTTTTTTATTGGGCTACCTGTGGTTGCGGCAACATTCGCTGGCGGTGTATTGGTCCCTTCCGCCGCGTGGTCGTCAGAGCGCCCGACCAAATACTCCCGGTGACGCTGATTGGCCGCGGTTGAGCCATCTGCTTCGTCGCGAGGAATTTCTGGCGAAGCATTACTTCAGCTCGTAGCTCAGCTCGTAGAAGTGAATCCCGTCCCGGATATCGATCGTCAACGTCCCGCTGATCCCTTCGAGCCCGCCGGTTCCTGAATCCGGCACCACCTGCACCGCCAATCGCGGCTGTCCGCGGTTCATCTCCCCGGCGTGCATCAGCACGAAGCTGCCCTCGCGGCCCGCGAGCCGGGCTTGCACCTGCTCCATCGCCACGTAGCCGGCCGAGCCCGGCACCGCCGTCCTGAAGGCCAGCATCTCGCCGAGGCTGCTCCCTTCCAGATCGCCGTGGAACTGCTTGACGATGGCCATGCGCCCAATCGGGCAGGCGTCATTCGTGGCGGGCGCGGGGGTGAGCTGCACGTCGAACGTGCCAGCGGCACGGGCAACGGCTCCTACCAGGTCACCGACAAGTCCAGCGCCACGGTCAAGGTGAGCTTCAAGGGCACGACCGCGCAGGGCATGCCGATCACCTACGAATCGACCTCGGTCCACAAGTGGATCGGCAGCGACTGCAGCGCACCGCCGCCCGGCGTGGATCCGTCGGTGGCCGAACTGCTGCAGTGACACGCTACTTGGATCGGTCGTTGGTTGACGAAATGATCAGGAATAGAATTTGCGTCAACCAAGGAGCACGCGATGATCCACGACCGACTCCGGCGGGCCCGCGTCTTGAAGGGGCTCAGCCTCGATGAACTGGCCCAGGCCGTCGGTGACATCACCAAGCAGGCACTGAGCAAGTTCGAACGGGGCGATGCGATCCCGAACTCGACGCGGCTCCTCCAGTTCTCCAAGGCCCTGGGAGTCCGGCCCGAATACTTCTTCCGCGCCGAAGCGGTGAGCTTGTCTCCGCTGGAGTTCCGCAAGCTGGCCCGCATGCCGAAGTACCGGCAGCGGCAGGTGGAAGAGCAGATGCGGGACCACCTCGAACGCTATATCGGCCTGGAGCGCTGCTTCGACGCCGTCAATGTCCGCATCGCCCCGACGGCCCCCGAGATCCTTCCGGTCGAGTCCTTCGAAGCGGCGGAGAGCGCTGCGGAGCGCCTGCGTCGTGCCTGGGGCATCGGCGGCGACGCCATCGCGAACCTGACGCAGTTGCTGGAAGAACGTGGCATCAAGGTGGCGCTGCTCGATGCGCAAAATGACTTCGACGGTGCATGCGCTGCCACGGAAGACCACGAGCATGTGCTGATCGCGCTCAATACCGCGCGGCCTGGCGAGCGCATGCGCTTCACGGCGGCGCATGAGCTCGGCCATTGGGTGATGGCCTTGCCCGAGGACATGTCCGAGGCCGACAAGGAGCGATGCTGTCATCGCTTCGCCGGCGCGTTTCTCTACCCCGGAGCGCAGGTGCTGCTCGACTTCGGCAGTCACCGCCGGTCGCGTGTCCATCCCGCGGAGCTCCTGAATGCGAAGCGGCGCTACGGGATCTCGATGCAGGTCGCACTGCGGCGCCTGAAGGATCTCGGCTTGCTGCATGAGGCCGGCTACAAGGCAGCGGTCATCCAGTTCTCGCAGGCTGGCTGGCGCACCGCAGAGCCAGAGGCGCTGTTGCCCGAGCAACCGCGGCGTTTCGAGTCGCTCGTGTTCTGGGGGCTGGCCGAAGGCCTTTTCACCCCGTCCCGCGCCGCCGAGTTCCTGCAACGCCCGCTGGACACGCTCGAGCCCGCTCTCTCAGCGCTGGCGGGAGCATGAATGCAGCGGGTCTACGTCAGCGATACCAACATCTGGATTGATTTCCGGAACGCTGATCTTCTGGACGACCTCTTCCGCCTCCCGTTCCACTTCTGCAGCACCGACTTTGTCCTGCACGAACTGCAAGACCTTGCCCATGAAGAACTGACCCGGCGCGGTCTGATCGTCGAATCGCTTGGCAGCGATGCCATCGCTGACCTCACACACCTCACCGCCGAGCACAACAACAGCTCTCTGGCGGACGTTTCCTGCTATTACCTTGCGCGGCAGTCCGGCTTGCCCTTGCTGACCGGAGATGGCCGGCTGCGCAGGCAAGCCCAGAAGGACGGCATGGCGGTGCACGGCGCGCTGTGGCTGCTCGATCAATTGCTGGCACATGGCGTCGTCAATGAAGGAGCGCTCGCGGCGGCCCTTCAACGGATGCTGACTGCAGGTGCCCGGTTCCCTTCGGAAGAATGCCAACGGCGATTCAAGGAATGGGCGACTTGATCCGGCACGGCAAATGACGCGTCGCCACGGGCCTCAGGCCGTCCGCGCCGCGAGCATCACCTCCTGATGCCCCCTCCCCGCCGGGATCATCGGAAAGCAGTTTTCCACCGGCGCGACGGCCACGTCGAGGAAATACGGCCCTTCGCTCGCCAGGCACGCGGCCAGCGCCGCATCGAGCTCCTCCCGCCGCGTGACCCGCGCCGCCTCCCAGCCGAAACCCTTCGCCACCGCGACGAAGTCCGGCATGCACGCGTTGTAGCTGTGGCTGTAGCGCTCGCCGTGGTGCAGCTCCTGCCACTGACGCACCATGCCCATGTGGCCGTTGTTGCACAGCACGACCTTCACCCCCGCGCGATGCTGCCGCGCCGTCGCCATCTCCTGCAGGTTCATCAGGATCGACGCGTCCCCGCTCACGCACACCACCAGCCGCCCCGGATGCGCCACCTGCGCCCCGATCGCCGCCGGCAAGCCATAGCCCATCGTCCCCGCGCCCCCCGAGGTCAGCCAGCGCCGCGGCCGCTCGAAGGCCAGGTGTTGCGCCGCCCACATCTGATGCTGCCCGACGTCCGTCGACACGATCGCATCGCGGCCCGCGAGCTGCTCCCGCAGCCCCGCCATCAGGGCCTGCGGCGCGATCACTTCGGGCGTGTCCTCGAACGCCAGCGAGCGCTGCGCCCGCCAGCCCTCGATCCGCTCCCACCACTCGGCGAGCCGCTCCGCCGCCATCGCGCGCCGCTCGAGCGCCCGCCTCAGCCGCGGCAGCACCGCGCGCGCGTCGCCGCACAGCGCGAGATCGGCGCGGCGCACCTTGTCGATCGACGCCGCATCGATGTCCACATGAATCACCCGCGCCCCCGGCGCGAAGCTGTCCAGCCGGCCCGTCACGCGATCGTCGAATCGCGCCCCCGCGCACACGATCAGATCCGCGTGATGCATCGCGAGATTGGCCTCCAGCGTGCCGTGCATCCCCAGCATCCCCAACCACTGCGGCGATGACGCCGGCAGCGCGCCCAGTCCCATCAGCGTCAGGGTGCAGGGCGCGCCGCTTGCAGCCACGATGGCGGAAAACGCCGTGCACGCCTCATCGCCCGCGTTGATCAATCCACCGCCACCGTAGAACACCGGCCGCCGCGCCGCCGCGATCCAGTCCGCGGCCTGCTCGATCGATCCGGCGCCGACGACGCCCGCCACCGGCGCCGCCACGCGCTCGCGCCGCGGATCCGGCCGTCGTCTCGGAGCCGGCGCCAGTTGCACGTCCTTCGGCACATCCAGCAGCACCGGCCCCGGCCGGCCGCCCCGCGCGGCCTCCACCGCCTTGCGGACCATCGCCGCCACATCCCCGCCCGGCCGCAGTTGCGCATTCCACTTCGTCACTGGCCGCGAGATCCCCAGCGCATCGCACTCCTGGAACGCGTCCGTGCCAATCGACGCGCTGTTCACCTGCCCGCTGATGCACAGCACCGGGACCGAGTCGCACATCGCATCGAGCAGCCCCGTCGTCGTGTTGCTCATCCCCGGCCCCGAGGTCACCAGCACCACGCCCAGCCGCCCGGTGCTGCGCGCGTAGCCTTCGGCCGCGTGCACCGCCGCCTGCTCGTGACGGACCAGGATGTGGCGCAGCCGCGGCTCGCCATGCAGCGCGTCATACAGCGGCAGCACCGCGCCGCCCGGATAGCCGAACACCGTGTCCACGCCGCAGGCCACCAGCGTGTCGAGCAGCGTCTGCGCGCCATTGCGGGGCTCGCCGGCCACCGCGTTCATGGCGCCCAGCGCGGCGCCCTCGGTCAGTGCATTCATGCGAACCAGTATCCCGGCAGCCCCTCGGAAAGGGTTGCCGTTCCTGCCTCCTAGAATTGCCTCCGCAGCAAATCTTCCTGTTGGATCTCGATGGAACAGCAAATCAAGCTCGACAAGTTCGACCGCGCCATCCTGCGCGCGCTCCAGCGCAATGCGCGAGCAAGCCTTCAGGAGATCAGCGAAGAGGTCGGCCTGACCACCTCGCCCTGCTGGACGCGCATCAAGCGGCTGGAAGAGTCCGGCGTCATCGAGGGCTACACCGTCCGCGTCAACGCCGAGAAGATCGGCCGGCCCGAGCAGCTCATCGTCCAGCTCACGCTGAACAAGCACACCGATGCGGCGATGGCCGAGTTCGCGCGCCACCTCGAGGCGATTCCCGAGGTCATCGAGGCCTATCTCGTCTCCGGCGACTACGACTACGTGCTGCGCCTGTCCGTGCGCGACACCCGTGACTACGAGCGCCTGCTTCGGGAGAAGCTCTACAAGATCCCTGGCGTCCGGCACAGCAAGTCCAGCTTCGTGCTGCGCTGCTTGAAGGCGAGCTCGCTGCCGCTGTGAGCCGCGCTCAAGCGTCGGGAGTCTCGGCCGCGGCCGCCGCGCCGCCCCGGCCCGGGATCTCCGGCAGCTTCAACAGCCGCAGCGCATAGGTCCGCAGCGCGGCGATATGACGGCGGACCGCCTCGGCGCCCATCTGCGGATCGCCCTGCGCGACCGCCTGCAGCATCGCCCGGCCCTCCACCGGCAGGACCTCGAGCTCCGCCGCCCACAGGGGCAGCCGCGCTCGCCGGAACGCCTCCAGCAGCCGCCCGCGCGAGGCCTGCATGTCGAAGGCCTGGCCGTTGTCCGCCAACCGGCCGAGCTGGTGCTGCAGCGCCTCGTCCGCGGCGAGCAGCTCGCCGACCTGGCCCGCGCGCGCTGCTTCCTCGACCGGGGGCAGCAGCGTCCGCGCGCGCGTCAGCGCGGCCGTGGACAGCCGCTTCTGCATGCGGCAGGCCTGCGTCACCAGCATGGCCTGCAGGGCCTCGCGCACATCGAAGTACTCCTCGACGAATCGCGCATCCACCTCGCGCACCACCGCCCCCTTGTTCATCCGCATGTCCACCATGCCGTCGCCCTGCAGCTGCAGCAGCGCCTCGCGCACCGGCACGTTGCTGACCTGGTAATGCGCGCTCAGCTCGTGCAGCGTCAAGTGCTGGCCGAGCCGCCAGCAGCCGTCCTCGATGTCGGTGCGGATCTGGTCGCGCAGTCGCAGATAGGTCGGCGTGTTGATCGGATACGGGGAATGAGCCATCGCGGCACTCCGTCCAGTGAGTTCGCCAGCGCGGCATTGCGCGGGCGGCTTGCCACTCTACGAAGGCGGCCCACTGCGCGCGCCGGGCGATTCGGGTCCTCGGCGGCGTTCTTGCTCAAGCGCAATGAATGCGCAAATGACGGCCGAAATGACTCCTCGATAGAAGTGTTCGTCCAGGAATCGCCTACCGCAATCAGTCGAATCGCTCCCGCATGCAAGGCATTCGCTGTGTCGTTTCCGCATCGCCGTGTACCAAGCGCTACAGTCGCGGCCGGGAGGCCAGCGATACAGAGGCGAATGCCCGTTGTCGAATCACTCGAATGGAGCCGTTGAATGGCCAAGTCGTTGAAGCAAGTCCTGTCCCAGATCGAAAAACTTCAGAAGGAAGCCCAGGCGCTGCGCGCCAAGGAGATCTCGGGCGTCGTCGCCCGGATCCGCGAAGCCATCGAGCATTACGGGCTGACGCCCGAGGAACTGTTCGGCAGCGCTGGCGCCAAGCCGCGCGGCACGCGCCGCACGGCCAGAACTGCCAAGGCCGGCGCGCCCGCGCGCAAGGCCGCGCGCGGCGGCGGCACCCCGAAATACCACGACGGCGCCGGCCGCACCTGGACCGGCGTCGGCAAGCGCCCCAACTGGTTCAAGGACGCCCTGGCCGCCGGGAAGACGGCCGAGGATCTGTTGATCAGGTGATCGTCCGCTCGGGGCTGATCGCGCTCAGCGCTGACGAGGCTCGGCGGCGATCTGCCGCAGTTGCAGCAGCGCCATCTGTTCGACATGCACGGACCTGAGCGCGGCTTTCAATTGATGGAGGCCGTTGTCATCGTCTTGCTCCTCGAGCTTCTTCCAAAGCTCCGCGGCTCGCTGCGTCCGGTCGCTGATCTCGTTCTGCAATCCGCTCCTGGGACTCTTGGCATGGCGCGCCAGCACCTCTCGTTCATTCTTGGACAGGCCACCCTCGGCCCGCCGCAACGACTCGTGGAGCGCCAATCCGATGAGCGCGGGATCGTTCTTGCAGCCGTTCGACACGATCGAACCGTCGAGAGCGGTTGCCAGATCCCTCGTGACCGTCTTCCCGACGTCGGACCGCAGGATCGCCAAAGTCTCGGACATGGCGACGACGGCGCCATAGCTCTTCTCGCGGTGAAAAAAGGGCAGCTTGGGTTTCGCATGCGGGGTGGCGAAGCACTTCATCAGATTCGAGCACATCGCATCCAACTGCTTCGTCCCCGGACTGCCGCCGCGCAAGTACGTCTGTCCGAAGTCCGAACTCAACGCCTCATGCTCGTCGAGCCGGGCAGGCCAATCCAGACCGGCGCCGGTCATCCGGACTTTCAGGTGAGCTGCCTGAGCATCGATCACTGCCTTGGCCTGGTCGGCCGGCAGCACCCCCGAGTACTCCACGACCTCACTGTCTTTCGGTACTTGTGACGACCCCGTCGCCTTTAATGCCACCACGCTCGTATAGATCAACTCGCCGGAACCGTTGGCCTTGGGCGGTATCGGCGGCGGCTTCTTCGGGTTCGACAGCACCTTAGAGAACTGCGAGACATCGACGAACAGCTCATCCCTTTCGAGTTCCTCGGGGGTCTTCCGGAGCGCCTTAGGAAGCACTTGCGAGTAGATCGCGTCAGATTGGCCGCCTTTGGGCGCGAAGCGACGGTGGCCGCCCTGATTCCTCAGATGCTCGATCTGGCCGTATTTCAGCTCCTGCGCGTTCTTGCGGTAGGGCTGACTGGAAGGAGGGGGCGTCGACGTCGCTTCTGGCGGCGCGGGTTCGGACCGCCCGTCGTCGTAGATCGGCTCGGAGATCGCGTCGTCGTAGAGGGAGTCCGCAGTGGACGGCGGGTGCGCGGAGGTGGGTTTGAGTTGAGTCATGGCGTTGGGGCGAAGTTCAAGATGAATCGGCCCGGTGCGCAAGCAGCCGGGCCGATCCATCAGTCTTCGTTGCAAACTCGCTCGGTTCGCCCGACATCGGGTGTCACCACACGCGGCAACGCTCCGCGTCCGGCTTGACCATCTTCTGGCCCGGCTTGCAGCGGAAGGCCTGCTCGAACTCCGGCATGTTCACCGCCACGCCATTGATGCGATAGCGCCCCGGCGAATGCGGGTCGGTCAGCGCATGCACGCGCGCGTACTCCGGCCGGGCATGGCTGCAATCCCACTGCGCGAAGCCGACGAAGAAGCGCTGCTCCGGCGTCAGGCCGTCCGCGTCCGCCGGCGCTTGCTTCATGTCCGCGATCTGCGCCTTCCAGGCCGCGTGCGCCAGCACCAGCCCGCCCAGGTCGGCCAGGTCCTCGCCCAGCGTCAGCTTGCTGTTGATGCGGATGTCGTCGACCACCACGTACTGCGCGTACTGCTTGGACACGCAGGCCGCGCGCTGCTCGAAGGCCTTGCCGTCCTTCTTCGTCCACCAGTCGCGCAGGTTGCCCTTGGCATCGAACTGGCGGCCTTCGTCGTCGAAGCCATGGATCAACTCATGGCCGATGGTGCCGCCGGTGTTGCCGTAATTCGGCGCGTCGTCCATCCTGGGATCGAACAGCGGCGGCTGCAGCACGCCGGCCGGGAAGTTGATGTCGTTCATCTGCGCGTCGTAGTACGCGTTGACGGTCTGCGGCGTCATGCCCCATTCGCCGCGGTCCAGCGGCTTGCCGATCTTCGCGAGCTGGCGCTTGAGCTCGAACGCATTGCCGCGCATCACGTTGCCGGCGAAGTCGTCGCGCGCCACCGTCAGCGACGAGTAGTCGCGCCAGCGGTCCGGATAGCCGACCTTGTTGACGATCGCGTGCAGCTTCTCCTGCGCGCGCTTCTTCGTGGTCTCGCTCATCCAGCTCAGCGAGTTGATGCGCGCGGCCATCGCCTCCTCGATCTGGCGCGTCATCGTCAGCGTCTTGTCCTTCAGGTCGGGGCTGAAGTTGCGGGCGACGAACTCCTGGCCCAGCGCCTCGCCGAGCTGCGCGTCGACCAGCTCGACGCAGCGCTTCCAGCGCGCCTTGTTCTGCGGCACGCCCTGCAGTGTCTGGCCGAAGAACTCGAAGTTGGCCTGCACCACCGGCGCCGCCAGCGTCGGCGCCTGGCTGCTCAGCAGCTGCCAGCGCAGGTAGTCGCGCAGCTCCGCGGGGTCGCGCCGCGCCAGTTCCTTGGCCATGGCCTTGAAGAAGGCCGGCTCGGTCACGTTGAAGCTCTTGGCCGGGTCCAGGCCCAGCGCGCGCTGGTAGGCCGTCCAGTCGAAGCCGGGCGTCAGCGCCTGCAGGCCGGCGGCCTTCATCGGGTGGAAGCTCTTGTAGGGGTCGCGCTTGTCGACACGGCCCAGCGAGGCCTGCGCCAGCGCCGTCTCCAGCGCCATGACGCGGCGGGCCTGCGCCTGCGCGGCGGCGGGCGCGTCGCCCAGCAGCTCGAAGCTGCGCGCCACGTGGGCGACGAATTGGTCGCGCAGCTGGCGCGATTTCTCGTCGTCCTTGAAGTAGTACTCGCGGTCCGGCAGGCTCAGGCCGCCGGCATAGGCGAAGGCGATCACCTTCGTCGAGTCCTTCATGTCCTGGCCCGAGGTGAAGCGGAACAGCACGCGCTCGTTGTTGGTGGCCAGGTGCAGCGCGGCCAGCAGCGCGGGCAGCTCGCGGCGGTCCTTCAGCGCCTCGATGCGCGACAGCAGCGGGCGCAGCGGCGCCAGCCCCTGCTGGTCGGCGGCCGGCTCGTCCATGCAGGCGGCGAAGTAGTCGCCCATGCGCGCCTGGTTGGCGCTGCGCGCCGGATCGGCGGCGGAGAGCTTGTCCAGCACGCCCCACAGGTAGCGCTGGTTCTCGTTGGCCATCTTGGCGTACACCGACCAGCGCGCCTGGTCCGGCGGGATCGGGTTGGCCGCCATCCAGCCGCCGCAGGCGTACTGGTAGAGGTCCTCGCAGGGATCGGCCGTGCGGTCCATCGCGGCCGTGTCCAGGCTGGGCGTGTAGGGCAGGCGGTCCAGGGGGCCTTCGGTGGCGACGGGGCCGTTGCCGAACGGAGCGGACGCCGCGCCAGCCGCGGCAGCGGCGGCGGTGTCTGACGTGGGCGCGCTGGCACTGGCGCAGGCGCCAAGGACGGCGGCCGCGACGAGCGCGGCCGCGGAGGTGCGGACAAAGGGACGGTTCATGGCCGACAGCGGGTGGTGATTGCTGGCGGGCATTCTCCGTCAGCCGTCCGCCGCCGCCGGGTGCCAAACGACACCCCGCGATTCGCCCGGCTGGCGGGTCATTTCGGGTTCTTGTTGAAGCGCTGCGCGAGTTCCACGGTCACCGGCAGGAACTGCGCCTCCCTCCCTGGAGCGATCGACACCTGCGCGCCGCCGATGCTTTTCGCCGCGGCGGGTGCCAAGGGCAGGCGCCCGGGTACCGGCGGTGCGCGGGTGGGCATCGGCGGGCGAGATCGCACGGACGGGTCCGTGGCCGTCCCCTGAGAGGTCGCCATCGTTTCCGTCAGGTCGCGGTGTGTCCAATACAGGTCGTTCTGGATGACGACCTCCTTCTCCTCTTCTCGCCCGCGCGGCGGTGATTCTTCGGAAGGCTCGGTGCGCTTGAACGGGCTCCAGTTGGCAATCTTCGAGAAGAAGCCGGGCATTGACATGGGGGGTCTCCGCAAAAGTGAAAGGGCGCGAGTGGCATCGCCGCTCGCGCCCCGTGAGTGGAGACCCGGCAGGAGAGACGCTCCCGCCCTGGCGATCATTGCGCGCTGAAAGCCGTGAGCGCCTTCGGGAACTTGAACAGCCCGCACTTGCCTTGCGCAAGAACTCCCTCGCCCCCCGCGAGGGGGGAGAGGGCAGGGGAGAGGGGGTGTTTCGAAGGGCAGCAGCGCTGTGGCACGAGCCCCCTCGCCCCAGCGGAAGAAGGGGGTGAGGGCCAGCGGCCGCCGCAGACGGAGAAAGCCCCGGCGCCGCGTCCTGGGACGCGGGCCGGGGCCCTGGTCAGACGGCTGCAGAGGAGGGGATCAGCCGTTGACCTTGATGCGGTTGTTGACCGACTGGACGCCCTTGGCGGCCAGCGCCATCGAGCCGGCGCGATCGCGCGCGGCCAGATCGGGCGCCGTGCCGTCCAGCGTGACGTGGCCATGGTCGGTCTCGACCTTCACGTCGAGCGCGCTCAGCTTCGGATCGCCGGCCAGCGCGGTCTTGATCGACGTGGTGATCTGCGCATCGTCAACGGCCTCGCCCACCTTGTTGGCGGTGTTCTCCATCTTGTTGCCCATCTTGTCCATCGCCTGGCGGGTGTCCGCCTTGGCTTGCTCGGACTTCTGCTCCATCTTGGAGATGCCGTCGTCCAGGCGCTGACCGGCGGTGCGGTCATCGTCCTCGCGGCCGCAGGCGGTCAGCGCGACGGCTGCCACCACGGCAGGCAGGACCAGGAGGAGGTGATGCGGGCGGGATGCATGCTTCATGACAAGGCTCCTTTCGCGGGGGTTTGCGCGGCCGTCGCGGCAGGCACCGGGGCCTGGCGACGCTTCGCGGACATTCCGCGGGTGGCCGCGGATCCATGCCCTCACTCTAGGAACTTCCCCTCGCACGCCGGGTCGGCTGGCGCCGGCACCGCCGGTCGCCCGGTATCCCGGCTGCCCGTAGGAGCCGGCCTACAACGGCACCCCGCCCGCCGGCGGCGCGCCGCCCTCGCCGGACGGCGCCGCGGCCATCCCCGGCATGCCCGGAATGGGGAAATCGATGCGCGCAATCTCCGGCTCGTCGCGCTTGAGCGGCAGCCAGGCCCGCACCTCGCAGCCCTGGCCCGGCGCGCTGCGCAGCCGCAGCTGGCCGCGCTCGGCCTCCACCCGGAAACGCATCCCCAGCAGCCCGTGCGACCCCAGCGAGAGCCGCTCCGGATCGAAGCCCTGCCCGTTGTCCGTCACCGTCACCAGCGCCTGGGCGTACTCGCGCTTGAGCGCCACCGTGACCTCGGTCGCGTGGGCGTACTTGGCCAGGTTGGTCAGCGCCTCCTGCACCAGCCGGAACGCGGTCAGCTGCGCGCTCGGCGGCAGCTCCACCGACGGATCCAGCTCCATCCGGATCGGCACGCCCAGCCGCTCCGCCGTCTCCCGGCACAGGATCTCCAGCGCCGGCACCAGCCCGAGCTGGTCCAGCGTCGACGGCCGCAGGTCCTCGATGATGCGGCGCTTGAGCGCGATGCCGCTGTTGAGCGTCTCGGTCAGATGGTTGAGCCGCTGCATCAGATCGGGCGCCCCGGCCTGCAGCTTGGGCCGCAGCCGCGCCACGTCCAGCTTGGCCGCCGTCAGCAGCGCGCCGAGCTCGTCATGCAGGTCGCGCGCCAGGCGCGCGCGCTCGTCCTCGCGCGCGGTCTGCAGGTGGCGCGCGAGCTGCGTCAGCTCGGCGGTCCGGCGCGAGACCTCGATCTCCAGCCGGTCGCGTTCGGCGCGCACCTCCTGCGCCTGGTCGGCGCGCTGCTGGTCCAGCGCCCGGCTCTTGCGCACGAACAGCACGAACACGATCAGGCTCAGCAGCGTCATGCCGGCCACGCCGATGCGGCTCAGCATCAGCGTGTCGTAGACCTGGCCGGTGCCCAGCGCGATGCGGCGGTTCTCGTCCGCCAGCAGCTCCGCCGAACGGCGCCGGATCTGCTCCATCTGGTCACGGCCGATGTCCGTCATCATCAGCTCCCGGCCGGCGTTCTCGCGCCCGTTCTCGTAGAGCTTGAGCACCTCCTGCAACTCGCTGAGCTTGGCGCCCACGGCCGTGGCGATCTCCTTGCTGCGGCGCTCGGCGTCCTCGGCGCCAACCTGCGCGTACATCCGCTGCAGCGCGTTCAGACCCTGCGAGGCGTCCTCCGCGGCGAAGCGGTAAGGGTCCAGGTATTCCGGGCGCCGGGTGATCAGGTATCCCCGTTGCCCTGACTCCGCGTCGGTCACGCGGGCCATCAGCCGGAGCAGTTCCATCCGGGCCCGGCCCAGCGTGTCCAGGCGGTCCATCTGCGAGACGGCCCCGAAGTAGGCCAGCTCGCTGATCAGGATCATCAGCAGGGCCACGAACACGCCCAGCGGCAAGGCCCAGGTCTTGCGGCCCAGGTTCGTGACGGTGTCCTTCAGACTCATCCTCTACACTCCCTCGAGCGATACGCTCACTAGACCATCGCCACCATGATCCGAATCGCCATCGTCGACGACCACGCGATTGTCCGCGCCGGGCTGCGGCAATTCCTCTCCGAACAAGTCGACCTGCGCGTCAGCGGCGAAGCCAGTTCCGGCCGCGAGGCGCTGGACCTGGTCCGCGCCGGCGAAGTCGACGTGATGCTGATGGACCTCTCGCTGCCCGACCAGAGCGGCGTCGAGACCCTGGCCGCCATCAAGGCCCGCAAGCCGGAACTCCCCGTCCTGATCCTCAGCGGCTTCCCCGAGACGCACTACGCGACCACGCTGCTGCGCCAGGGCGCCAGCGGCTACCTGAACAAGGAATGCGACCCCGAGGAGATCGCCACGGCGATCCGCACGGTGTTCCGCGGCCGCAAGTACATCACCCCCGCCGTGGCCGAGCTGCTGGCCGAAGGCCTGGGCGCCCCGGTCGACCAGGCGCCGCACGAGACGCTGTCCGAGCGCGAGCTGCAGGTCTTCCTGCGCCTGGCGCGCGGCGAGACGGTCGGCCACATCGCCGACGGCATGTCGCTCAGCGTCAAGACCGTGTCCACGTACCGGTCGCGCGTGCTGGAGAAGCTCGCGTTGAACACCAACAGCGAGCTGACGTATTACGCCCTCAAGAACGGGCTGATCGAGTAGCCGCATCGGCCAGTCCGCCGCAGTAGGCGAGCAGATCCTCGAGCTCGGCCGATTTGTCGAACACCTTGTGCGCGCCCAGCGCGAGGCAGCGCTGGCGCATGTCGGGCGTGGCGTAGTTGCTGAGCACGACGCGGTGCGCCTCGGGCATGCGCTCCAGCGCGGCGCGCAGGACATTCAGTCCAGTGCCCTGCGCCAGGAAGATGTCGATGATGAGCAGGTCGCAGCCGGGATGGTTCTCGGACAGCCAGCGCAGCGCGCCGGGCTCGTCGACCGCATGGCCGAGCACGCGCATGTCCAGCATCTCCTCGAGCGTGGCCACCAGGTTCTCCCGGATGACGGCGTTGTCCTCGACGAGGAAGCAGGTGAGGGCGGCGCTGGTGGAAGGGGCGTGGGCGTCCATGGGGGGCTCGCGGAACTGCTCGGAACCACAGGCGGGTGCGCGCGAACGGACGGGATGCGCAGGCACGCCGTCCGTTCGCGCGGCACGCCCGGAGGCGGTGGGTCAGGCCGCCGCCGGGCGCGGGATCGGAATCGTCTCACCGGCGCGCGCCAGACGCGCCGATGGCATCAGTCGCTGGCGCGGCTTCAGTTGCGGATGGCGATCTCGTTCTTCACGCGCTTCACGCCCTTGACTTCGCGGGCCAGGCGCTCGGCGTCGGCCTTCTCGGTGGCGTTCTTGGCGAAGCCCGAGAGCATCACCTCGCCCTGCAGCGTCTCGACGTGGATGGAGCTGGCGTCGACGCTCTTGGCCTCGACGAACTTGCTCTTCACCGAGGTGGTGATGGCGGCGTCGTCGACGTACTCGCCGACCGTCGATTGACCGCGCGAAACGGCGCAGCCCGGCAGCAGCGTGAGGGCGCCCAGAGCAGTGGCCAGGGCGAGAACGGTGGCACGAATCATCATGTTGATCTCCTTGGATTGATGACAGGGCTCGGACTCACGCGGCGTGGCGGTCTGACGACACGACGGCAGGGGCCGGCTCGGCGAACGTCGCGGGGCGGTGGTCCAGCAGGTAGGGCAGCGCCGCCTCGAGTCCCAGGACCGGCTCGTGATCGCTGACGGCGGTCCACTGGACCTGGCAGGCGATCTCGTGCACGTGGAGGGCAAGGGAATGGTGGTCGGCGATACCCATCTGTCGGCTCCTTGAGCGCCCCGTGGCGCGCTGGAATTGACTCTACGTATCCCGAACAGCCGGTCCTGTCGTCCGCACCCGCGATGTTTTGTAGGACAAGCGGAGACGGGCTTGCCGACGGCGCGGATGGGGCTTTGTCCTACAGGGCCTCGCGCGCGGCCCCGACATCGCTGGGAACGGTCCGTGCCTAGGATGCCGGACATGGAAACGCTGGAACGTGTCAACGCCGATCTCCTGCTCTCGACGCCGCTGACGGTGGTCGCGCGGGGGCGGCTCGAATTCATGGCGGCCGACGGCCTGAGCCGGGAGCAGGAGCTGGCGCTGGTGATCCCGCGCAGCCGCTGCGATGGGGACCGTCCGTTGTGGCCGGCGCTGATGTCGGCGGCCGCCGAGCACTGGCATCGCTGCCCGGGCTGCGCCCGGCGCCTGGAAGTCTGCATCGACGGCGAATGGCAGACGCTGCTCACCGCACAGGCCTCTTGACCGGCCGCACGGGCTTAACGCTGGCCTCAGGGTCGTCTTGCCGCGGACGCGGATAATCCGCCGCTGGCCGATCACGGCCTGACGACGATGATCCGACGCTCTACCCGCCTTCCTTCGACCCGACTGATTGCTTCCCGCCTCTGGACGGCCGCGGCTGCCGCGGCGCTGGTGCTGACCGGCTGCGGCACGTTCGGGTCCGGCGCGGCCCGCAAGGGCTCCGTGTACCAGAACGAGCGCTTCGCGGCGGACGAGACCTACTCGCGCCTGTTCGACGCCAGCGTGCACGACACCTGCGAGGCGGCGCGGCGGGCGCTGCTGAGTCAGGGCTATGTGATCAACACGGCGACCTCGGACTCGATCACCGGCGCGAAGCGCTTCCAGCCGGGCGGCGAGGAGCACGTGGAGATCAGCTTCACGATCGTGTGCGTGCCCGAAGGCGGCGGCGGCAAGCTCGCGACGGCCTATGTGTCGGCACTGCAGGACCGCTACAGCATCAAGCGCAGCGCGAATTCGACCAGCCTCGGCGTGAGCGCGCTGGGCTCGATCTCGGTGCCGCTGTCGTCGACGTCGGAATCGCTGGTCAAGATCGCCTCCGAGACCATCCCGGCGGGGCAGTTCTACGACCGGTTCTTCGCGCTGATGCAGCGCCTGCTCAAGGACCAGGGGACGGCGGAACCGCCAGCCGAGGACAAGACAGGCGGTTGATCGGTTCGGGCGTTACGCCAACCACAAGCGACAACCCACCGAAGGGTGGGTCATCTCGTGATCACTCCCCCGCCGTTCCCTGCGGCTTCTCCGCGGTGCGGGTCTTCTCGAGCACCAGACCGCGGCGTTCCAGCAGCGGCTGGATCTGCGGCTCGTGGCCGACCACGCCTCGGAACAGCGCCAGCGCATCCTGGCTGCCGCCCTGCGACAGCAGCTTCGCGCGGAACGCGTCGCCCAGCTCGCGCTTCAGGCCGCCATTGGCCTTGAACCACTGCACCGTGTTGGCGTCCAGCACCTCGGACCACACGTACGCGTAGTACCCCGCCGCGTAGCCGCCCATGATGTGGCTGAAGTAAGGCGTGCGATAGCGCGGCGGCACGGCGTCGTAGTCGTAGCCTTCCTCGCGCAGCGCCCTCGCCTCGAAGGCCATCACGCCCTCGGCGGACGGAATCTGGTCCGGCGGCAGTTGATGCCAGCGCTGATCCAGGCTCGCGGCGCTCAGGTACTCCGTCGTGGCGAAACCCTGGTTGAACTGCTTCGCCGCCAGCACCTTGTCCAGCAGCGCGCGCGGCATCGGCTCGCCGGTCTTGTAGTGTTTCGCGTAGTTCGCCAGCACGCTCGGCCAGTCCGCCCACATCTCGTTGACCTGCGACGGGTACTCGACGAAGTCGCGCGGCACCTTGGTGCCAGCCATGCTCGGGTACTTCACGTTCGAGAACATGCCATGCAGCGCATGCCCGAACTCGTGGAACATCGTGTTCACCTCGTCCCAGGTCAGCAGCGTCGGCTTGCCGTCCGCCGGCTTGGGGATGTTCAGGTGATTCGCCACCACCGGCTTCTGGTTCAGCAGACCGCTCTGATCGACATAGGCGTTCATCCACGCGCCACCGCGCTTGGACGGCCGCGCATACATGTCGGCGATGAAGATCGCCAACTGCGATCCGTCCGCGTTGAACACGTCGTAGACCAGCACGTCCGGCTGGTACACCGGCAGGTCGTGGCGCTCCTTGAACTTGAGCCCGTACAGCTGGCCGGCCGCGTAGAACACGCCGTTCTCCAGCACGTTCTTCATCTCCAGGTAGGGCTTGAGCTGCGTTTCGTCGAAGCCGTACTTCTCGGCCCGCAGCTTCTCGCTGTAGAAGCTCCAGTCCCACGCCGCCAGCTTGAACGACGGCTCGTGCTTCGCCGCCTGCTCGCGATCGATGATGGCCTGCAGCTCGCCGCCCTCGCGGCGCGCGGCGCCGACCGCCGCGGGCGCCAGCTGGCGCAGCATCGTGTTGACCGCCTGCTGGTTCTTGGCCGTCTCGTCCTTCAGCACGAAGTCCGCATGCGAGGCGAAGCCCAGCAGCCGCGCGCGCTCGCTGCGCAGCGTGACCACGCGCGACACCAGCGCCGTGTTGTCGAAGGCATTGCCGCGCGAACCCCGCTCGACCGAGGCCTCATAGATGCGCTGGCGCAGCGCCCGGCTCTCGAGCTGTGACAGCACCGGCTGTCCGGTCGTGTTGAGCAGCGCGATCAGGTACTTGCCGTCCTGCCCGCGCGCCCTGGCCGCGGCCGCCGCGGCGGCGATCTGCTCGTCGCTCAGGCCCTTGAGCTCGTCGGCGCTGTCCACGATCACCGCCGAGTCGTTGACCTCGGCCAGCACGTTCTGGTTGAAGCGCGCGCCCAGTTGAGCCATTTCGGCGTTGATCGCCTTCATGCGCGCCTTGCCGTCGTCGTCCAGCTTCGCGCCGGCGCGCAGCAGCTGGTTGTAGTGGCGCTCGATCAGGCGCTGCTCGGCGGCGCCCAGTCCCAGCGACGCGCGCCGCTGGTACAGCGACTCGACGCGCGCGAACAGCTTGGGATCGAGCTGGATCGCGTCCCGGTGCGCGGCCAGTCTGGTCGCGTAATCGGCCTGCAGCTTCAGCCGCGCCGGATTGGCATCGGCGCCGGTCAGGCTCATCAGCAGCGTCACCGCGCGGCCCAGCGTGGCGCCGCTGCGCTCCAGCGCCACGATGGTGTTGTCGAAGGTCGGCGCCTTGGCGTTGCCCGCGATCTCGCCGACCTCGGCCAGATGCTCGGCCATGCCCTGATCGATCGCGGGACCGATGTCGGCATCACGGATCTTGTCGAAGGGCGGGTACTGCAGCGGCAGCGTGCTGGGCGCGAGCAGCAGGTTGACGGCCGAGGGCTCGGCCGGCTGGACGGCGGCGGCCGGCGCGGCGGCGGAAGCCGTGGTCTGCGCCAGCACCGGCGCGGCGATGGCCACGGTGGCGGCCAGGACGAAAGGAATCCTCATGGGAACGCGCCCGCTTGCCGCGAGCGTCCTGTTGTGCGGAAAGCCGTCACCTTAGCCGATGACTCGCGCGAAACCGAAGGCCACGGGCGTCGTCCGCCCCTGTGGCGAACCCGATCCGGGACAACCCTGAACCCAGCGCGCCCAAGCGCCGCCGGATTCATTGGCGATTAGCATGGCCGCTCGCCGCGCCCGCACGCGCGGGTTCCCGTTGAAGCCTCCTCCGCCATGTCCGAACCCACCTTCCAATGGGCCCTGATCGGCCCCGGCTCGATCGCCCACCGCTTCGCCGAAGCCGTCGCCCGCCTCGACGGCTGCCGCCTGCACGCGGTGTGCGGCCGGGACGCCCATCGCGCCCGCCAGTTCGCCGAGCGCTGGTCGCAGGCCGGTGACCCGCCCGTGCTCGCTCACACCGATCCGGCCGCCGTCATGAACGATCCGGCCGTCGATGGGGTCTACGTCGCGACGCCGCACGGCCAGCATTTCGAGTACGTCCTGGCCGCATTGCAGGCCGGCAAGGCAGTGCTGTGCGAAAAGTCGCTGGTGCCCAACCAGGAGATGGGCCGCCGGCTGGTGGAGGCCTCGCGCGCGCATCGCGCCTTCCTGATGGAGGCGGTGTGGACGCGCTTCCTGCCGATCTACCAGGAGCTCGCCGCCTGGCTGCGCGCGGGCCGCATCGGCGCGCTGCGCGGCCTGCAGTCGAGCTTCTGCTTCCCCGCGCCCTACGACCCGGACAGCCGCCTCTTCAGCCCGGCGCTGGCCGGCGGCGCGCTGCTGGACGTCGGCATCTACAACCTCACCGCCACGCGCTGGGTGCTGCAGCACGCGCTCGGCGAGGTGCCGCCGCTGGTGGACCTGCAGGTGAAGGCGGCGCTTGCACCCACCGGCGTCGACGCCCGGCTGGCGGTGGCGCTGGACTTCGGCGGCGGGCTGGTCTCGCAGTTCCACTGCGCCATCGACACCTTCGCGCCCAACACGCTGCAGGTGCTGGGCGAGTCCGGCGCCATCGTGCTGCCCGAGACCTTCTGGGAAGCCACCCGCGCCCAGTTGCTGCCCGCGCGCGGCATGGCCGAGACGATCGAGCGCCCCTTCGAGATCAACGGCTTCGAGAACGAGATCCGTGAAGCGATGCGCTGCGCGCGCGCCGGCGAGATCGAGAGCCCGGTCGTGCCGCACGCGGAGACGCTGGCGGTGCTGGGCTGGATGGACCGCATCCGCGCGCTGGCCGGCGTGCGCTCCCCCTTCGACGACGCGTTCCCGCCGCGCTGAGCCGCGGCACCGGCCCCTCGCGCGCCGCCCCACCCGGACGAGAGCCCCGATGGACACACGCCCCGCCGCCCTTTCCACCGCCCTTTCGACCGCCCCTTCCGCCGAGTTCTCCGAGTCGATCCCGGTGCCGCTGCCCGACGCCCCCGGACTGCGCATCGAGCGCGCCTCCCCGGACGATCTGCCGCGCATCGAGAACCTCATGCAGTTCTACAACTACGACCTCAGCGAATGGACGCCGGTGGCGTTCGCGCCGGAGGGCCGGTATCAGCTGCGGCCCAAGGCGCCGTACTGGGCGCAGCCGGACGTGCATCCGTTCGTGATCTGGCACGGCGCGGAGCTGGCCGGCTTCGCGGTAGTCGACGGCGAGTGCGAGGACCCCGGCTCCGACCACAACATGGGCTACTTCTTCCTGGCGCGCGGCTATCGCGGCCACGGCCTGGCGGCGCGCGCGGCCAGCGAGCTGCTGGCGCGCTTCCCGGGCCGCTGGGAGATCTACCACCTGATGGCCAACACGCCGGCCGCGCAGTTCTGGCCCGGCGTCATCCGCGGCCGCGCCGCCGGCGAGATCGTGCGCGAGGTGCGCAGCCTGCACGGCGACGACTGCTGTCTCTACCGCTTCACCGTGGCGCCGCCGCCCGGCGCCTGAGCCGCGCGCACCGGCCCCTCCCGCGCTTGCGTCCTTTCCGCCCTTCATCGACCCGTTCCAAGGACACCGCCATGCAGCTCATCGGCATGCTCGACTCCCCTTACGTCCGCCGCTCGGCGATCGCGATGCTGTTGCTCGGCCTGCGCTTCGAGCACCGCTCGCTGTCGGTGTTCCGCACCTTCGACGAGTTCAGCCGCATCAACCCTGTCGTCAAGGCGCCGACCTTCGTCTGCGACGACGGCACGGTGCTGATGGACTCGACACTGATCCTGCAGTACGCGCAGTCGCTCTCGCCCGGCCGCGCCTTGCTGCCGCCGAGCGATCCGGCGCTCAAGCGCGCGCTGCGGCTCACGGGCCTGGCACTGGCGGCCACCGACAAGAGCGTCCAGGCCGTCTACGAGCAGCAGCTGCGCCCCGGCGACAAGCAGCATGCGCCCTGGCTCGACCGCGTCAGCGGCCAGCTGCGCGCCGCGCTGCTGGAACTGGAAGCAGAGGTGAAGAAGGCGCCGCTGTCCGCCGAGCGCGATGCGATCGGCCTGGCGGGCGTGACGATCGGCGTGATGTGGGCGTTCGCGCGGGAGATGACGCCGGAGCTGCTGCCGCCGGCCGAGCAGTTGCAGACGCTGATCGCCTATGCGACCGAGGTCGAGCAACTGCCCGAGTTCCGCGCCGCGCCTCATGGCGACGGCATCGTCCAGCCGGTGGGCGGCTGAAGGGGCTCAGCGCGCGAGGGGCGACGCCGCCGTGGTGCCCGCCGCGGGCAGGCGCTTGATCAGCTGGTTCAGCACCAGCGCGATCACGATCAGCACCGTCAGGCCCAGCGCCCAGCCAATCCAGACCACCGGCACCAGCCAGCCGATCGCGGTGCCCGCCATCGGCGCGCCGGCGCCGGCCATCTCCATCAGCCATCGCACCACGTCCTGCGCGAACTCGAGCAGGCCGGTGTCGAGGAAGGGCTCCACCCAGCCGGGGAACTTGAACTCCACGGCAGCCTTGCCGAGTTCGGCCGCGCGGCCGGTGGAGAGCGCCTCCACCGTCCAGCGCACCAGGCTGGCCGCGATCCAGGCCAGGCCGCTCCAGAGCAGCGCGAACAGGCCGGTCACGGACCACAGGAAGGTCTTCATCGCTGGCTCCGCGCGCTCGTCAGTCGTCGCTCGAGCCGGCGAAGCCGAAGATGCTCAGCAGGCTCGTGAACAGATTGAACAGCGACACGAACAGGCTGACGGTGGCCATCACGTAGTTCCGCTCGCCGCCGTTCACGATCATGCTGGTGTGGAACAGGATCATGCCCACCGACAGCAGCGCCACGACGCCCGAGACCACCATCGCCAGCATCGGCAGCTGGAAGAACAGGTTCGCCAGCGAGGCCAGCAACGCGATGATCATGCCGGCGAACAGGAAGCCGCCCATGAAGCTGAAGTCCTTCTTCGTCGCCAGCACGTAGGCCGACAGCACCAGGAAGGTCGCGCCGGTGGTGCCCAGCGCCATCGCGATCGTGGTGGCGCCGCCGGGCAGCGTCAGGATGGCGCTGAGCAGCGGGCCCAGCGTGTAGCCCATGAAGCCGGTCAGCGCGAAGACCAGCGGCACCGAGGCGGCGGAGTGCTGCGTCTTGTGGATCGCGAACAGCAGGCCGAAGTAGCCGATCAGCGTCAGGATCATGCCGGGCGCCGGCAGCTTGAACGCGACGGCCGCGGCCGCCACCGCGCCGCTGAACAGCAGCGTCATCGACAGCAGCGCATAGGTGTTGCGCAGCACGCGCGCCACGTCGGCGCGCTGGGTGAAGACCGAATCGCCACCGCTGGCGGTGGCGGGCGTCCAGGCCGTGGGGGACGCCGGATGTCGTTGGAAGTCGCTCATGAGGGTCTCCTTGATCCGAGGTGAGCCGATGGACTGCAGGCGCGCTCGCGCACGCATGAGGGGCCACCTTAGCGCCGCTAGAGGTTCGAAGAAACCTGCTTCTCTCTCATTCTGTGGCAGTAATTTCCGATTCGCTTTCAACTGGCTGGATCGACATGCCGCGCCGCTGCAGCAGCTTGGCCACCAGCGGGTGGTTCTGCCCGCGGCGGGAGTAGATGGCGTGGACGTCCTCCATCACCTCGCTCTGTCCCAGCAGGTGCAGTCCGGCCATCATCGAGAGGTCGTCGGCACCCAGCCGGCTCACCGGGAACACGCCCAGGCCGCGGGCGGCGAACACGCTCATCAGCGCGCTGTCCTCGAACTCGCCCACGATCTGCGGCCGGATGTGGTGCTGCTCGAACCAGCGCTCCAGGCTTGATCTCAGCGACGCGTGGCGGGTCGGCAGCAGCACGGGCAGCGACTCCAGCACGTGCGGGAAGGACTTGCCCGGCATGCGGCGAGCGCGCTCGATCAGCTCCGCCGGCCCATACCAGTCCACCGGCGTGCTGGCCAGCAGCTGGCTGGTGATGCGCAGCGTCGGATTGACGGGGGCGGGCTGGTCAGTGAGGACCAGGTCGAGGTGATGGAGCGCAAGTTCGCCCACCAGTTGGTCGACCTCCCCCTCGTGGCAGACCAGGCGCAACTGAGGCGTGTCCAGCACCGGCGCCAGCAGCGCATGGGCGGCCAGCTTCGACAGGCCGTCCGACAGGCCCACCGACAGACGCTGCACCCGCTGGGTCGCGGCTTCGTGCACCTCATGCGGCACCATCTGGCCGATCTGGAAGATCTCCTCGGCGCGCGCGAAGGCGGCCTGGCCGGCTTCGGTCAGCACCAGGCCGCGGCCTTCGGGCTTGAGCAACTGGTGACCCAGGGCGCGCTCGAGTTCGCGTACCTGGGCGCTGATGGTCTGCACCGCCATGCCCAGCCGGTCCGCGGCCCGGGCAAAGCCGCCTTCCTTGGCGACGACCCAGAAGTAGTGCAGATGACGGTAGTTGAGGGTGGACATGGCGGGGCCTCCGAAAAAGACGAACCGGGATGATAAGCAGCTTCGCTTAAACGGAAGTTAAGAACGTCTTCACGAAGGTTTTTTCGACACGATCGCCGACCCGGGTCAGGTGGAGTCGCAGCCCCTGCCGGCTCGGTTCTCTGCGCGCTGGACGCGCACATCTTCACAGCTTCTTGACATCAAGCTTCGCTTCTTGTGCGGCTGGCGGCTCGGAAAAACAGAACGCGCCAGCGGCCTGCCGGCCGCGGCGCGTTCGTTGGCGGCGGCTTCAAGCCGCCGCGAGAGGCCTTGGCCGATCAGATCGCAGCCAAGCCTGCCTTCAGGTCATCGCGCAGGTCCTCGACGTCCTCGATGCCGGCGGAGATCCGCACCAGCGAGTCGGTGATGCCCAGGCGCGCCCGCGTCTCCACCGGGATCGACGCATGGGTCATCAGCGCGGGCAGCGAGATCAGGCTCTCGACGCCGCCCAGGCTTTCCGCCAGCGAGAAGATCCGCACGCGCTCCAGGAAGCGGCGCGCGCCGGCCAGGTCGGTGTCCAGCTGCACGCTGATCATGCCGCCGCCGCCGCGCATCTGGCGCTTGGCCAGGGCCAGCTGCGGATGGCTTTCCAGTCCCGGGTAATGGACGCGGCGCACCTTGGGCTGCGCCTCCAGCCAGCGGGCGAGTTCCAGCGCGCTCTCGTTGTGGCGCGCCATGCGCAGCGCCAGCGTCTTGAGCCCGCGCAGCGCGAGGAAGCTGTCGAACGGGCCGGCGATCGAGCCCACCGCGTTGTGCAGGAACTCGAGCTGCTCGCGCAGTGCCGCCTGGCGCTGCTCGCCCCCGACCACGACCACGCCCGAGATCACGTCGCTGTGTCCGTTCAGGTACTTGGTGGCCGAATGCATCACCGCGTCGAAGCCCAGTTCCAGCGGCCGCTGCGACCAGGGGCTGGCGAAGGTGTTGTCGGCGATGGCCAGCGCACCGTGCTCGCGCGCGATCTTCGCGACGGCCGCCAGGTCGGTGAGCTTGAGCAGCGGGTTGCTGGGCGTCTCGATCCAGATCATCTTCGTCTCGGGCCGCAGCGCGGCGCGGACGTTCTCCGGGTCGCTGCTGTCGACGTAGGTCACCTGCAGGCCGGCGCTGCGCTTGCGCACGCGCTCGAACAGCCGGTAGCTGCCGCCGTAGAGATCGTCGCCCGCGACGATGTGCGAGCCCGCCTCCAGCGTGTCCAGCACCGTGGCCATCGCGGCCAGGCCGGACGAGAACGCATAGCCCTGCACACCGCCTTCGAGGCTCGCGATCGCGCGCTCATAGGCCTGGCGGGTGGGGTTGTGGGTGCGGCCGTACTCGTAGCCCTGGTGCACGCCGGGGCTCTGCTGGCGATAGGTCGAGGTCGCGTAGATCGGCGGCATGACGGCGCCGGTCAGCGGATCGGGATGCTGGCCGCCGTGGATGGCGCGCGTGTCGAAACGCAGGCCGGCGTCGGAAGGGTGGTCGTTGTTGTTGGGGGACTGGCTCATGACAAGCCCTTTCGCAGGTGGTTCAACAGGTCGAAGCGGGTGACGAGGCCGTAGAAGCCGCGATCGTCGGCGATCACGGCCACCAGGCCCTTGCGCAGCTGGGCGATCAGGTCGGACAGCGGCGCGCCCGGGGGCAGGGTCTGCACATCATGACTCATCGCGCTGTCGACGCTGTCCTTGAAGTGGCGCGCGTCCATGTGCATCTGCGCGAGCAGGTCGGACTCGTCGAGCAGGCCGACCAGCCGGCCCTCGCGCAGCACCGGCAGTTGCGAGACCTCGGCCTGGCGCATGCGCGAGAAGGCGGTGGCCAGCGTGTCGTCGGGGCTGACGCTGACGACGGCGCCGTCCTCGGCGCGGCGCGCGATCAGGTCGCGCAGATCGCCCTTGGTGGCGCGCTTGAGCAGGCCCTGGTCGAACATCCACGGGTCGTTGTAGACCTTGGACAGATAGCGGGTGCCGGTGTCGCAGACGAAGGTGACGACGCGCTTGGGCGTGGTCTGCGCGCGGCAGTATTTCAGCGCCGCGGCCAGCAGCGTGCCGGTGGAGGAGCCGGCCAGGATGCCCTCGGCGCGATAGAGGTCGCGCGCGGTGGAGAAGCTCTCCTCATCGGTGATCGCGTAGGCATGGCGCACGCCGCTGAGGTCGGCGATGGGCGGGACGAAGTCCTCGCCGATGCCCTCGACCGCCCAGGAGCCGGCCTCGCCGTAGCTGCCCTTCTCGACGAAGTCCTTGAGGATGGAGCCGGCCGGATCGGCCAGCACCAGGTCCAGGCCCGGGCGCACCTTGGCGAAGAAGCGCGACAGCCCGGTCAGCGTGCCGCCCGAGCCGACGCCGCAGACCAGCGCGTCGATGCGGTGGCCGACCTGCTGCCAGATCTCGGGGCCGGTGGTGGTCTCGTGCGCAAGCGGGTTGCTCGGGTTGTTGAACTGGTCGGCGTACCAGGCGCCGGGGATGTCCTGGACCAGGCGCGCGGCGCGGTCCTGGTAGTAGTCGGGGTGGCCCTTGCCGACATCGGAGCGGGTGATGTGGACCTCGGCGCCGAGCGCCTTGAGCTGCAGCACCTTCTCGGCGGACATCTTGTCGGGCACGACCAGCGCCACACGATAGCCCTTGGCGCGGGCCACCAGCGCCAGTCCCAGGCCGGTGTTGCCGGCGGTGGCCTCGACGACGGTGCCGCCGGGCGGCAGCAGGCCGTCGCGCTCGGCGGCCTCGATCATCGACAGGCCGATGCGGTCCTTGATCGAGCCGCCGGGGTTCTGCGACTCGAGCTTGAGGAAGAGCTGGCAGGGGCCGGTGTCGAGCCGGTTGACGGGGACCAGCGGCGTGTTGCCGATGAGGTCCAGCACGGCGGGGCGGTCGGGCCGCTGCGGTCCCTGGTTGATGGCGGTGGAAGTCGTCTCCGTGGCACTCATGCGGGCTCCTTGTGATCCTGGTGGGATGAACCCGGACGACGGCAGGGATGGCGCCGGCGCCGGGCGAACCGGGCAGCTTATCGCCGCGCTGCCGCTCGAGGACGGAGCCTCAAGCGCGGTTGCCGCAGCAGCTTATCCGCTTCGCTTCGTTCCCGGCGCGCCGGCGCGCCCCTACCCTTCGTCCATGTCGTCCAGCATGAGGAAGCCCAAGACCCAGCCATGAACTGAACCTTGTCATCCGATGCGAGCAGCGCCCCGGCTTCGGCCGGGGCGTTTGTTTTTGGGAGCGGCACCACTGGAGTCGGTGGGCATGGCCGGCAGCGGCATAGGAACAGGCCACTGACGAGACGGCCGAGGCGGCGCAAGCTTGCGCACTTCTCAAACGCATTCCGATCACCGCCATGATCAACGAAGCCCTCTATCAACGCGCCTTGGCCGTCGCAGACGAGCCCATGGACCAGACGCAGCTCATCAATACGGCACTGCGCACATTCATCGCTTATCAGGCGCAGGCGCGATTGGCCGAGATGGGCGGCATTGCGCCCAACTTGCCGGATATCCCTCGCCGTCGGCAGGACCCGGAAGATCCGGAGGATCGCTAGCCATGAAGGTGGTCGTGGATACCTCTGTCTGGATCGACCATTTCCGCCAGCACAACCCCTTGCTGCTCATGCTGCTGAAGACGCAGGCCGTGCTCGCGCATCCGCTGATTCTTGGAGAGTTGCGCTGCGGCTCTCTTCCCAATCCACGCGCGAAGGCGCTTTCTGCCATTGAGGACCTGCGTCACAGCGCACCCGTCAGCATCGATGAAGTGGTCGGGCTGATTGAACGGGAGCAGATCTTCGGCAAGGGATGCGGGCTGGTCGACATCTCCCTGCTGATGTCGACGCTGAAGACGCCGGGGGCGCGTCTTTGGGCAACGGACAAGCGCCTGGCGGCGCTCGCGAAGCGCTTGGGCGTCGCTCACGCCGAGACGCCGGCGAGAGCGCATGAGCGCAATGACAGGGCTCTTATCGCTGCATGCCCCACCGTCTGATCGTGACGCGCTCGACGGCGCTGAAGATCAGCCGCTCGACCAGCCATCCGATCAGGATCACCAGCGCCAGGCCCGCGAAGACGCGATCCGTCATCAACTCGTTGCGGTTCTGGAAGATGTACCAGCCGAGCCCGCCCTGACCGGACGAGGCGCCGAAGAAGAGCTCGGCAGCGATGAGGGTCCGCCACGCGAAGGCCCAGCCGACGCGCAGGCCCGATAGGATGGACGGCAGCGCCGCCGGCAGCAGGATCTGCGCCACATAGCGCGGCCCCGCCAGACCATAGTTGCGACCTGCCATCCGCAGCGTCTCCGGGACGGAGGCGAAACCCGCCGAGGCGGCCAGCGCCAGCGGCCACAGCACCGCGTGCACGAGCACGAAGATCAGGCTTCCCGCGCCGAGTCCGAACCACAGCAGGGCCAGTGGCAGCAACGCGATCGCGGGCAAGGGATTGAACATCGCCGTCAGGCTCGAGAGCAGGTCGCGTCCCCAGCGAGAAGAGGTCGCGAGCGCCGTCAGTCCGAGCGCGAGCACCACGCCCAGCGCATAGCCCTGCAGCAGCAGCTTCAGCGAGATCGCCGCGCGCAGCAGCAGCTCACCGCCGGCCAGCCCCTCCCACAGCGCCCGGACCGCGGCGGTGAAGGTCGGCAAGAGCAGGTCGTTGTCGGCGATCCGGGCGGCGACTTCCCACAGCGCGGCCAGCAGTGCGAGCAACGCGGCCTGCCGCCAGGCGCTCTCCGCATTTCCCCCTCGGCCCCGCCAGAGGGAGAGGGCGGAGTGAGGAGTCTCCGTGGGGGCGAGTGCGTGGACCGCGTCCAGCGCGATCTCGCGCTCCGTCCGCACGGGCGGGTCGGAAGGCCGTGGCGTCGGCAAGGCGGTGACGGTCATGCGGCGCGTTCCTCGCCGAACAGCAGCCGTTCAATGCGAACGGCCTGTGCGGCCCGCTGCGACGCGCTCAGCCCTTGAGCGTTCAACTCCGCGCGAACGCGGCCCGGATGCGGCGACAGCACCAGCACGCGATGGCCGACGATCAGCGCCTCCTCGATCGAATGCGTCACGAACAGCAGCGTGAAGCGATCCTGCTCCCACAGCGCCAGCAGCTCGTCCTGCATCCGCCGGCGCGTCAGCGCATCGAGCGCCGCGAAGGGCTCGTCCATCAGCAGGACGCGCGGCTTCATCGCCAGCGCCCGCGCGATCGCCACGCGCTGCTTCATGCCGCCGGACAACTGATGCGGATACGCCGACTCGAAACCCGTCAGTCCCACCCGTGCCAGCCAGTCGCGTGCCCGTTCCCGCGCTTGCTTGCGCGGCAACGTCCCCGAGGCGATCAGCGGGAACGCGACGTTCTCCAGGACCGTCTTCCAAGGCGGCAGCTGGTCAAACTCCTGGAACACCGCGATGCGATCCGGCCCCGGCCCGGTGACCGGCACGCCGTCCACGAGGATCCGTCCCTGCGCCGGCGCGATGAAGCCGCCAACCGCCTTCAGCAACGAGGACTTCCCGCAGCCCGACGCCCCCAGCAGCACGAAGCGCTCCGAGGCCAGCACGTCGAATCCGACGCGATGTGTCGCGCGGACGATGCCGCGCTCACCGCGGTACTCGAGGCTGACGTCCTCCACCCGCAGGCGCGCCTGCCAAGCCTGCGGCGCCAGGCTCTCGCACGCACCGCAAACCGGCTGCGCATCCTGCGCGTCCGGCGTCCCGAGCCGCTCCAGCACCGCGCTCATGCTCAGCTCCCGGCCGCGTTGTGCGGGTCGTCGAAGAAGTAATCCTGTGCCGACGCCGGCTTGTTCTTGATCGCGCCGATGCGGTGCATGAAGCTCGCCAGCGCGAAGGTGTTCTGCGGCGTGATCTTGAACTGCACCTCCGGATTGCGGATCACCTTCAGCAGCAGCTCCTTGGGCACCTTGGAGTTCTCGTTGCGGATGTAGATATCGGCGGCGCGCTCGGGGTTCTTCGCGATGAAATCCGCCGCTTCGGCGAGCGCGCCGAGGAAGGCCTTGTAGGTCTTCGGGTTGTCGCGCCGGAACTTCTCCGTCGTGTAGAGCACCGTCGCCGACGCCGGCCCGCCCAGCACCTCGTAGCTGCTCAGCACCACATGCACGCCGGGGTTGCCGGCCAGGCCCTGCTCCTGGAACGGCGGATTGCCGAAGTGGGCATTGATCTCGGTGCCGCCCTTGATCAGCGCGGCGGTCGCCTCGGGATGCGGCAGCGCCACCTGCAGCCGGTCGAGCTTGTTGAACTGCGCGTCGCCCCAGCGCTTGGCCGAGGCCAGCTGCAGGATCCGCGACTGCACGGACACGCCCACCGCCGGCAGCGCGATGCGGTCCTTGTCGCTGAAGTCGTCGATGGTCCTGACGTTCGGGTTGCTGCTGGTCAGGTAGTACGGGAAGTTGCCCAGGGACGCGATGCCGCGCACGTTCTGCCGTCCCTGCGTCTTGTCCCACAGCGTCAGCAGCGGCCCGACGCCCGCGCCGGCGATGTCGATGCTGCCCGACAGCAGCGCCTCGTTGATCGCCGGACCGCCCGAGAGCTGCACCCGCTCGACCTGGATGTCGACGCCGGCCGCCTTGCCATGCTTCTCGATCAGCCGCTGGTCCTGCGCGACGTTCAGCAGCAGGTAGACGATGCCGAACTGCTCGGCGATGCGGATCCGGCCTTCGGCGCGGGCGGACAGCGCCGACAGGGCCAGGCTCGCAGCCACCGCGCCGGTCAGCAGCACGCGCAGCGACACGCGCCGGGAAGAGGGGGAGGTCTCGTGCTTCATGCGGGAACGTCGCCTTCGATGGTGGTGCGATGCAGATGCCGGCGCAGGTGGTCCGGGCAGCCGGCCGCCAGGTGCAGCAGCGAGCGGTTGTCCCAGAACACCAGGTCGTGCGGCTGCCAGCGATGGCGGTAGACGATGCTGTCGCGGCTGCTGTGCTCGAACAGCTGGGCGAGCAGGTCGCGGCTCTCGTCCTCGGGCAGGCCGAGGATTCGCGTCGTGAAATGCTCGCTGACGAACAGCGCGCGCCGGCCCGTCTCGGGATGCGTGCGCACGACCGGCTGCGGCACCGGCCTGACCTCGGCGATCTGCGCCGGCGTCAGTTTCGGGCGCCAGGGGTTGCGGGCGCGCAGCTCCTCGTAGCGGGCCAGGTAGCTGTGCTCGGCGCGCTTGCCGGCGATCGCCGTCTTCAGCGCGAGCGGCAGGCCGTCGTAGGCGAGATGCTGGTTCGCGAACAGCGTGTCGCCGCCCTGGGCGGGGAGTTCCTGCGCATGCAGCAGCGAGCCCAGGCTGGGCCGCTCCTTGTACGAGAGATCGGAATGCCAGTACTGCCCGGCGTCGCCCAGCCCGATGGGCTGCCCCTGCGCGTCACGGACATTGGAGACCTGCAGGATCTCCGGGAAGCCGGGCAGCTGGAAGTTGCGCAGCACGTGAATCTGCAGCGGCCCCCAGCGGCGGCTGAACGCGATGTGCTGCGCTGGCGTGATGCGCTGGTCGCGGAACACCAGCACATGGTGGTCGAGATGCGCCCGGTGCAGCCGCGCGAAGTCCGCGCTGTTGAGCGGCCGGGCCAGGTCCAGGCCCAGCACCTCGGCGCCCAGTGGACCGTCGAAGGCGTGGATCTCGAAATCCTGCGAGGGCGCATCGAAATCCGCGGCGAAGCCGGCGGCCAGCCGGGGCGCGGCCGGCGTGGCGGGGGAGGGCGAGGCGAGGGCTGTCATGGGCGCCGACTCTAGGCATCGCCCTTCCTCGCGCGAACGAAGCTCGCGGCATGTCCAAGCGCGTTAGCCGCATAAGGCCGCCCGCGCAAAAGCGCAATAGCCCCTGTTTGCATTTCGTTTACATAATGTGAATATAGTGATGCGCTTCTCTGAAAAGCCGTCGCCAGGAGCAGCGCCCCCCATGAAACAAGTGATCTGCGTGAAGTGGGGCACCGCCTACGGTCCGGAGTATGTGAACCGTCTCTACGGCATGCTGCGCCGGCACATCACCGGCGATTTCCGCCTGGTCTGCCTGACCGACAACGCCGAGGGCCTGCGCCCCGAGGTCGACGCCTACGACCTGCCCGAACTCGGCTGCGAATGGCCCAGGAAGTCGCTGGGCAAGTGGCGCAAGCTGGTGATGTGGAGCGCCGACATGGGCGAGAAGACCGGCCTGTCGGGTCCGGTCCTGTTCATCGACCTGGACTCGGTGATCGTCGGCAACATGGACGGCTACTTCAGCTACGGCCATCCCGACGACGTCATCCTGGCCCGCAACTGGGCCAAGCCGATGCAGCGCCTGGGCCAGACCTCGGTGTTCCGCTTCCCGATCGGCAAGTACCCGCACATCATCGAGAACTTCCGCGCCAATCCGCAGGCGGTCTCGGACAAGCATGGCTTCGAGCAGCACTGGGTGACCGCCTCGGTCCCGGGCGGCATCAAGCTGTGGCCGGAGGGCTGGACGCGCCATTTCCGGCTGCACTGCCTGCCGCCGTTCCCGCTGCGCTACTTCCGGCCGGCCAAGCTGCCCGCCGGCGCGCGCATCGTGACCTTCCCGGGCGGCCCGAACCCGGCCGACGTGATGCTCGGCCGCTGGAACACCGAGGATCCGCCGCACACCGACCCGTGGCAGCACTTTCGCGCCGCGTTCGGCAGCGGGGTCAAGCACCGCTGGCGCCATCTGCGCAGCTTCGTGCTGCCCACGCCCTGGCTGGCGGAGCACTGGGTCGAGTAGGCCCGCAGCCTACTGCGGCCGCGCCAGGTCCTGGATCACCTCCAGGGCCGTCTTCACCTTGAACGGCTTGAGCATGATCCGCCGCACCTGCAGCTCCTTGTAGAGCTGGGCGGTGGGCAGATCGCAGGCCTCGGCGGTCAGCGCCACCGGCGTGCCGGCCGGGCAGCGCAGCGCGCCGGCGCGCACGCTCTGCAGCAGCGCCAGCGCGTCCAGCCCCTGGCCGATGTCCAGCAGCAGGCCGTCCATCGGCTGGTGCTCGAGCAGCCGATGCGCCGCCTCGAGGCTGCTGGACTCGTGCACCTCGGCGATCTGCAGTTGCCGGGCGACCATCGCGACGGTGCGCCGGAACAGCGAATGGGGATCGACGAGCAGCAACTGGGGGTGCGTCGCGGCGGCCATCAGCGCAGCTCCCCAGCCTCGGTCATCAGCTCCGAGACGACGATGTCGCGCAGGCTCATCAGGATGGCCAGGTCGGTGTCGTCGAGCGTGCGGCGGCGGCGGTCGATCAGGCACAGCGTGCCGATGCGCACGCCGGGACGAAGCTCCAGCGGCGCGCCTGCATAGAAACGGATGTGCGGCGGCCCCAGCACCATCGGGTTGTCCGCGAAGCGCGGGTCCTCGGTGGCGTCGCTGACGACCATCACCTCGGACACATGGATCGCATGGCCGCAGAAGCTGACGTCGCGGCCGGTCTCGCAGACGGCCAGTCCGAAGCGCGCCTTGAACCACTGCCGGTGGTCGTCGATCAGGCTGATCAACGCGATCGGGACGCCGAACTCCTCGGCGGCGAACTCGACGAGCCGGTCGAAGCGCTCCTCCGGCGGGGTGTCCAGGATCAGCAGCTCGCGCAGCGCCTGGAGCCGTTCGGCTTCGTTCTCCGGAATCGGGGCGGTCATCATGGACGCGGGTCCTCCCAATCGAAGCGCCAGACTAGCCGACTTGATCGGGACCCGCCACCAGCGCCCGCCCACCGCATATGCGTTATGCGAAATAAGCAAATGCTCAAACAATCGTTCCTGGAATAAGGACTTGTTGGCAAGCTTCGCAGCCCGACCCTCAACGTCGCCGGCCCTCGCCTGCTCGCCATGTCCCAGAACTCCGCCCCCCAGAGCCGTCCCCTGTTCTCCGCCAGCCGCCGCCGCGCGCTGATGCTGGCCGCCGCGATGCCGTTGATGGGGGTGCCGCTGCTGGCTTCGGCGCAGCAGACGACGCTGCTGAATGTCTCGTACGACGTGGCGCGTGAGCTCTACAAGCAGATCAATCCCGCCTTCGTTGCCGCGTACAAGGCCAAGACCGGCCAGACGGTCACGGTGAACCAGTCGCACGGCGGCTCGTCCAAGCAGATCGGCTCGGTGATCGGCGGCCTGGAGGCCGACGTCGTCACGATGAACCAGGCCACCGACGTCGACACCTTGGCCGAGAAGGGCCTGACCGGCGCCGACTGGCGCACGAAATTCCCCAATGGCGCGGCGCCGTACAGCTCCACGATGCTGTTCCTGGTGCGCAAGGGCAATCCGAAGGGCATCAAGGACTGGGCCGATCTGGCGCGTCCCGGGGTGTCGGTCATCATCCCCAACCCCAAGGTCACCGGCAACGGCCGCTATGGCTACCTGGCCGCCTGGGGCAGCGTGATCGCCAAGGGCGGCACCGACGCGCAAGCCAGGGACTTCGTCACCAAGGTGCTGGCCAACGTGCCGGTGCTGGACGGCGGCGGCCGCGGCGCGACGACCACCTTCACGCAGCGCGGCATCGGCGACGTGCTGCTGACCTTCGAATCCGAGGCCGAGCTGATCGAGAACGAGTTCGGCAAGGGCAACTTCGAGGTCGTGGCGCCCAGCATCTCGATCGAGGCGGACGCTCCGGTGGCGGTGGTGGACAAGGTCGCCGCGAAGAAGGGCACGGCCGCGCTGGCCAAGGCCTATCTGGACTTCCTGTGGACCCCCGAGGGCCAGGAGATCATTGCCCAGAACAACTTCCGCCCGCGCGACGCCGCGATCTTCAAGAAGCACGAGAAGCGCTTCGCGCCGATCAAGCTGTTCAGCGTCGACCAGACGCTGGGCGGCTGGGCCAAGGTGGGCAAGACCCACTTCGCCGACGGCGGCACCTATGACCAGATCATGGCCGCGCGCCGCTGATTGATCCGATGAACACCGCCGTGCTCACCGCGCCGCCGGCCGCCCAGGCGCCGGCCCGCAAACGCCGCCGCGTACTGCCCGGCTTCGCGCCGACGCTGGGCTTCACGCTCTTCTATCTCTCGCTGCTGGTGCTGATCCCGCTGTGCGCGGTCTTCCTGAGGTCCGCCGGCCATGGCGCCGAGGCCTTCTGGGCCGCGGCCACTTCGCCGCGCGTGCTCGCGTCGTACCGGCTGAGTTTCGGCGCGGCGCTGCTGGGCGCGGCGATCAACGTCGTGTTCGGCTTCATCCTGGCCTGGTCGCTGGTGCGCTACGACTTCGTGGGCAAGAAGCTGGTGGATGCGCTGATCGACCTGCCCTTCGCACTGCCGACGGCCGTCGCCGGCATCGCGCTGACCGCGCTGTACGCGCCCAACGGCTGGATGGGCAAATGGCTGGAGCCGCTGGGCATCAAGGTCGCCTTCACGCCGCTGGGCGTGCTGGTGGCGCTGATCTTCATCGGCCTGCCCTTCGTCGTGCGCACGGTGCAGCCGGTGCTCGAGGACCTGGACACCGAGCTCGAGGAGGCCGCCGCCTCGCTGGGCGCGCACCGCTGGCAGGCCTTCCGCCTGGTGGTGCTGCCGATGCTCACCCCCGCGCTGCTGACCGGCTTCGCGCTGGCCTTCGCGCGCGCGGTCGGCGAGTACGGCTCGGTGATCTTCATCGCCGGCAACATGCCGATGGTCAGCGAGATCACGCCGCTGATGATCATCACCAAGCTCGAGCAATACGACTACGTCGGCGCCACCGCGATCGCGGTCGTGATGCTGGTGTTCTCGTTCCTGCTGCTGCTGGGCATCAATGGACTGCAGGCCTGGAGCCTGCGCCGCAACGGAATGGACGGGAAGCGCTGACATGGCCGGATCCGCCGCATCGCTCGGCCGGCCCCGCTCGGCCGGTCACTATCAAGGGAACCCCGCCACCGCGGAAAAGCGCTGGGTGCGCTGGACGCTGCTGACGCTGGGCCTGTCCTTCTTCGCGCTGTTCCTGCTGCTGCCGCTCGCCGCGGTGTTCACCGAGGCGCTGCGCAAGGGCTGGGACACCTACCTGGCCTCGCTGATCGAGCCCGACGCCGTCTCCGCGATCAAGCTGACGCTGATCGCCGCGGTCATCGCGGTGCCGCTGAACATCGTCTTCGGCGTCAGCGCCGCGTGGGCCATCACCAAGCACGACTTCCGAGGCAAACAGCTGCTGATCACGCTGATCGACCTGCCGTTCTCGGTCTCGCCGGTGGTGGCGGGCTTGATCTACGTGCTGATCTTCGGCGCGCAGGGCTGGTTCGGCCCCTGGCTGTCGGAGCACGACATCAAGATCATCTTCGCCGTCCCCGGCATCGTGCTGGCGACCGTGTTCGTGACCTTCCCCTTCGTCGCGCGCGAGCTGATCCCGCTGATGCAGGCGCAAGGCCGCGATGAAGAGGAAGCCGCCACGGTGCTGGGCGCCAGCGGCTGGCGCACCTTCTGGCATGTGACGCTGCCCAACATCAAGTGGGGCCTGCTCTACGGCGTGATCCTGTGCAACGCGCGCGCCTTCGGCGAGTTCGGCGCGGTGTCGGTGGTCTCGGGCCACATCCGTGGCCAGACCAACACGCTGCCGCTGCAGGTCGAGATCCTCTACAACGAATACCAGTTCGCCGCGGCCTTCGCGGTCGCGTCGCTGCTGGCGCTGCTGGCGCTGGTCACGCTCGGACTCAAGCAGTTCGTCGAGTGGCAGGCCTCGCGCAATGTGATCAAGGAAGAAGCATGAGCATCCAGGTCCGCAACATCCACAAGGCTTTCGGCAGCTTCACCGCGCTGGGCGACGTCAGCCTGGACTTCCCCACCGGTGAGCTGACCGCGCTGCTGGGCCCCTCGGGCTGCGGCAAGACCACGCTGCTGCGCATCATCGCGGGCCTGGAGACGGCCGACCGGGGTCAGGTGCTGCTTGATGGCGCCGATGCCTCCGACACCCACGTGCGCGAGCGCGAAGTCGGCTTCGTGTTCCAGCACTACGCGCTGTTCCGCCACATGACGGTGTTCGACAACGTGGCCTTCGGCCTGCGCGTGAAGCCGCGCAAGCAGCGGCCGCCCGAGTCGGAGATCAAGCGCAAGGTGCACGAGCTGCTGCAGCTGGTGCAGTTGGACTGGCTGGCGGACCGCTATCCGCCGCAGCTCTCCGGCGGCCAGCGCCAGCGCATCGCGCTGGCCCGCGCGCTGGCGGTCGAGCCGCGCGTGCTGCTGCTGGACGAGCCCTTCGGCGCGCTCGACGCGAAGGTGCGCAAGGAATTGCGCCGCTGGCTGCGCCGCCTGCACGACGAGCTGCACATCACCAGCATCTTCGTCACGCACGACCAGGAGGAGGCGCTGGAAGTCGCCGACCGCGTCGTGCTGATGGACCACGGGCGCGTGGAGCAGGTCGGTTCGCCGACCGAGGTCTACCAGCGCCCGGCGACACCTTTCGTCTACGGTTTTCTCGGCGCGGTCAACCGCTTCGAGGGGCGCGTGGACAGCGGCATCGTGCGCGTCGGCGACCAGACGCTGGCGCAGGGCGCGGCCGCCGCGATCGAAGGCGCGCAGCAGGGCCTGGTGCAGGCCTACGCGCGTCCGCATGAGCTGGTCATCATCCCGGCGCAGGACGCGCCGGGCCTGCCGGCCACCGTCGAGCGCGTGCTGAGCTTCGGTGCCGCCGCGCGCGTGGAACTGCGCGGCGCCTCGGGTGAGCACCTGGAAGCGGAACTCAGCCGCGAGCAGGCCGAGGCGCTGCAGCTGTCCTCCGGCCAGCAAGTGCGGCTGCAGGCCTCGCGCCTGAGCCTCTTCGGCATCGATCAGGCCGCCTGATCCCCCTCGATCAGCGAGCCGCAGAGCGCGCGATCCCGCGAGTCCTCCGACCATGAATCTCCAACAGCTCCGCATCGTCCGGGAGGCGGTGCAGCAGAACTTCAACCTGACCGAGGTGGCGGCCGCGCTGTTCACCTCACAGTCGGGCGTCAGCAAGCACATCAAGGACCTGGAGGACGAGCTCGGCGTCGAGCTCTTCCAGCGCCGCGGCAAGCGCCTGCTCGGGCTCACGGAGCCGGGCAAGGAGCTGGCGGTCGTCGTCGACCGCATGCTGCAGGACGTGCGCAACATCAAGCGGCTGGCGCAGCAGTTCAGCAGCGCCGATCAAGGCCAGCTGACCATCGCGACCACGCACACGCAGGCGCGCTACGCGCTGCCGCAGGTGGTGGCGCGCTTCAAGGCCGCGTATCCGCGCGTGCACCTGGTGCTGCACCAGGGCAGTCCGTCGGAGATCGTGTCGCTGCTGCAATCCGGCGAGGCCGACATCGGCATCGCCACCGAGGCGCTCGGCAAGGATGACGCCTTCGTCACCTTCCCGTTCTACGAATGGCGGCACGCGGTGGTCGTGCCGGAGGGACATCCGCTCATCGGCCAGCCGCTGACGCTGGAAGCGCTGGCCGAGCAGCCGCTCATCACCTATCACGAGGGCTACACCGGCCGTGCCCGCATCGACGCGAGCTTTGCGGCGGCGGGACTGGCGCCGGACGTGGTGATGTCGGCGCTCGACGCGGACGTCATCAAGACCTACGTGCAGGTTGGCCTGGGCGTGGGCGTGATCGCGGCGATGGCCTTCGAGCCGACGCGCGACTCGGGCCTGCGCCTGATCGACGCGAGCCATCTCTTCCCCGCCAACACGACGCGCATCGCGCTCAAGCGCGGCCACTACCTGCGGGGCTTCGCCTATCGCTTCCTGCAGGAATGCGTCGCCGAGCTGACCGAGGACGCGGTGCGCGAGGCGATGGATCCGGACGCCTGAGCGCTCGCGCGCCGCATCGCGTTGCGTTGCGCCATGCGCTGGTTTGCATAGGCGCGGCACGCGGGATTGCTTATCGATTTTTGTTGGAGGACATGGGAGGCGCGGATTCGAATAATCAATCCGCATAAGCAAGCGACTTTCGAGGCTTGCACACGAAGCCCCCCATGAACTTCCAGCAACTCCGATCCGTCCGCGAGGCCCAGCGCCGCAACTTCAACCTGACCGAGGTGGCGCAGGCGCTGCACACCTCGCAGCCCGGCGTGAGCCGGCAGATCCGCGAGCTCGAGGACGAGCTCGGCATCGACATCTTCGTGCGCGCCGGCAAGCGCCTGACCGGCTTGACCGAGCCGGGCCGCAACGTGATGCCCATCGTCGAGCGGCTGCTGCGCGAGGCCGAGAACCTGCGCCGCGCCGGCGAGGATTTCGCCCGCGCCGACAGCGGCCATCTGCGCATCGCCGCCACGCACAGCCAGGCGCGTTACGCGCTGCCGCCGGCGGTGCGCGACTTCCGCGAATCGCATCCGGAGGTCAGCCTGCAGTTCACGCAGGGCTCGCCACAGCAGGTGGCGCGGTTGCTGATCGATGGCGAGGCCGACATCGGCATCGCCACCGAGGCGCTGGCGCTGCATCCGCAGTTGCTGACGCTGCCGTGCTACCGCTGGACCCACACCGTGCTGGTGCCGCCGGGGCATGCGCTCGAGGCGGAGGCCGCCGCCGGCACGCCGCTGACGCTGGAGCGCCTGGCGCAGTTCCCGGTCATCACCTACGAGACCGGCTACACCGGCCGCTCGCACATCGACGACGCCTTCGCCAAGGCGGGGCTGGACCTGGACGTCGTGCTGGTGGCGATGGACGCGGACGTGATCAAGACCTACGTCGAACTGGGGCTGGGCGTGGGCATCGTCGCCGCCATCGCCTTCGACGAGGAGCGCGACCGTCACCTGCGCGCGATCGACGCGCGCCATCTCTTCGCCGACAACCTGACGCGGCTCGCGGTGCGGCGCGATGCCTACCTGCGCGACTACGTCTACGCCTTCATCGAGACCTTCGCGCCGCCGCTGACGCGGGATCTGGTGGAGCAGGCACGCGCCGTGCCGGGCGGCTCCGATTGATCCATTCACTCCCACAAGGAAGACCCTCTTGAAGCCCATCGTCCAGCACGCGGCCCGCCTCACCCGGCCGGCCGCCACGCTGGTGGCCGCCCTGGCCGCCGCCTTCCCCGCCTTCTTTCCAGTCACCCACGCCTTCGCCCAGGAAGCCGTTCCGGCAAAGGACGCGCCGCTGCCCTCGGTGGTCGTCACCGGCTCGCGCATCCTGCGCGTCAACAGCGAAGGCCCCAGCCCGGTCACCGTGATCAAGGCCGAGGACATCGACCGGCTGGGCTACAAGAACGTCTCCGACGTGCTGAGCAACCTGACCGAGAACACCGGCTTCACGCAGGGCGAGGACTTCGGCAACACCTTCACGCCGGCGGCCAATGCGATCAGCCTGCGCGGGCTCGGCCCCAACCACACGCTGGTGCTGGTCAACGGCCGCCGCGTCGCCGACTACCCGACCGCCTATGAAGGCTCGGTCAACTTCGTCAACATCGCCAACATCCCGTCGGCGCTGATCGACCGCATCGAGGTGCTCAGCGGCGGCGCGTCGGCGGTGTATGGCTCGGACGCGATCGCGGGCGTGGTCAACATCGTGCTGAAGAAGCGCGTCGACGACATCACCGTCAACCTGCGCGCCGGCGCCACCGAGCGCGGCGGCGGCGAGAACGCGCGCGCCCAGATCACCGGCGGCTTCGATGGCGGCCGGCTGCAGGGCGTGTGGGGCGTGGAACTCAGCGGCCGCGAGCCGATCTGGAGCCGCCAGCGCGACTTCATGGCCGACACGACGCTGAGCGGCGCCGCGCCGACGGTGGTCTTCGGCCGCCGCGACGCCTCGACCGGCAAGTACCTGACGCCGGCCGACGGCTGCGCGGCGGCGGGCAGCCTCTTCGAAGGGTCGACCAGCGCGTACACCGGCAAGAGCGGCACGTACTGCGGCAGCGGCCGCGCCTCGCCGAGCTTCTGGACCACGCAGACCGGCAACCGCAGCGCGCAGGCGGCGGGCGGGCTGACCTGGTCGCTGGATCACGGGCTGGAACTGTTCGCCGAGGGCCAGTTCGGCTGGGCCCGGACCGAGAACAACACCCGCGGTCCGAGCTGGACCTCGGACGTGGTGGGCAACAGCTACTTCCGCAACGCGACGACCGGCCTGCTGGAGACCTGGACGCGGCGCTTCGCGCCCGAGGAGCTCGGCGGGGTCGACCGCTTCAACCGCAAGTGGCAGGACGCGACGCACAACGTCGTCATCGGCGCGCGCGGCGAGCTGAGCGGCAGCTGGACCTTCGAGGTCGCGGCCAACAGCTCCTACTACCTGAACCGCACGACCACGCCACGGCTGCTGTCAGGCATCGATCAGCTGCTGCTCGGCCCGCGGCTCGGCACCGACGCGGACGGGACGCTGATCTACGCCGCGGATCCGGCACGGCTGTTCCGGCCGCTGACGCCGCAGGAGATCGACGGCGTCACCGGCCGCAGCTGGACGCGCAATGCGAGCTGGAGCCAGCAGCTCAGCGCCAGCGCCAGCGGCGAGTGGTTCACGCTGCCCGGCGGCCCGGTGAAGACGGCCGTGGTGGCCGAGGCCGGCCTGCAGGGCTTCCGCAACGAAGCCGATCCGCAACTGGGCGCCGGCGTGTTCTACAACACGAGCAACTCGCCGGCGGTGCGCGGCACGCGCGACCGCCTGGCGCTGGGCGGCGAGTTGAACGCGCCGATCACCAAGCAGCTCACCGCGACGGTGGCCGCGCGGCATGATCGCTATCACTTCGCCGGCCGCAACGACGGCAGCACGACCTACAACGCGGGCCTGGAGTTCAGGCCGCTGTCCACGCTGCTGCTGCGTGCGCAGCACGCGACCAGCTTCCGTGCGCCGGACATGAATTACATCTTCGCGCAGCAGACCAAGGGCTATTACTCGTCGTCCACGGACTACTACCGCTGCGCGCAGGCGGGCCAGCCGGTGTCGAGCTGCGACTTCGCCAACGTCTCGCCAGGCTTCAACTACGTGCGCACCGGCTCGTCGGACCTGAAGTCGGAGCGTGGCCGCTCCTGGGGCCTGGGCGCGGTGTGGCAGCCGGCGGCGTCCTTCGACCTGTCGGTGGACCTGTGGAAGATCGCGATCCGCGACCTGGTCACGGATCTGAGCGCCGATGGCCTGCTGCGCACCGAGGCCGACTGCCGGGCCGGGGCCAAGGACATCCAATCGCCGACCTGCAAGGACGCGATCGACCGCATCCGCCGCAATCCCGCCGACGCGCTGGTGCGGCCGGGCGAGGTGGCCGAGATCCGCGTCAATCCGATCAACGCCTCCAACGAATCGACCTGGGGCATCGACGTCGGCACGCGCTACAGCTGGTCGCTCGAGTCCTGGGGCCGCTGGACGGTGGACGCGAAGTACACCAAGGTGAGGAACTTCAAGTACCAGCAGTTCGCCGGGGACGAGAACGCCAACATCGTGGGCACGCGCGACTTCACCGACTGGCCGAGCCGGCTCAATGCCAGCGTGAACTGGAAGATCGGCGACTGGTCGCACACGCTCTCGGCGCAGCGCAATGGACGGATTCCCGGCGAGGAGAGCGGCGCGTGGGTCGGTCCGTACTGGAACGTCAACGCCAGCACCGCCTGGCAGGTCGGCCGCAACACGCGGCTCAGCCTGATCGTCAACAACGTGTTCGACAAGATCCGCCGCGACCCGAGCGCGACCTGGCCGTACTACCCGGTGGGCTACTACCTGCCGCATGGCCGCCAGGGGTGGATCGAACTGGAACACCGCTTCGGCGCCTGATCCGATCGCCGGCTCGACCGTGCCGGCGCGGGGCCGCTCCTCACGAGGGGGCGGCCCTTTTTTCATCTTCGCGAGCGACTGCAAAGCAAAGCAGAACTTCTTCGTTCACAGCTTCTGTGCGCTTGCCTACATTGAGCGCTCCCCCAACCCCGCCATGAGAAGAATCCCGTGAACGTCATTCGCCGCTCCGTCTCGCTGCTTGCCACCGCCGCTCTGCTGGGCGGTGCGCTGATGCCCCTGGCCCAGGCGCAGGGCTCGGTCACGCTGCTCAACGTCTCCTACGACCCGACGCGTGAGCTGTACCAGGACTTCAACGCGGCCTTCGCCAAGTACTGGAAGGCCAAGACCGGCGAGACCGTGACGGTGAAGAACTCGCATGGCGGCTCGGGCAAGCAGGCGCGCTCGGTGATCGACGGCCTGGACGCGGACGTCGTGACGCTGGCGCTGGCCTACGACATCGACGCGCTGCACGACCACGGCAAGCTGGTGCCGGCCGACTGGCAGAAGCGTCTGCCGAGCAACGCTTCGCCCTACACCTCGACGATCGTGTTCCTGGTGCGCAAGGGCAATCCCAAGCAGATCAACGACTGGCCGGACCTGGCTCGCAGCGGTGTCGACGTCATCACGCCGAATCCCAAGACCTCGGGCGGCGCGCGCTGGAACTACCTGGCCGCATGGGCGTATGCGCTCAAGCAGCCGGGCGGCAACGCGGACTCGGCCAAGGCCTTCGTCAAGCGCATCTACGGCAACACGAAGGTGCTGGACTCGGGCGCGCGCGGCGCAACGACGACTTTCGTCGAGCGCGGCATCGGCGACGTGCTGATCGCGTGGGAGAACGAGGCCTACCTGGCGGTGAAGGAGCTGGGACCGGACAAGTTCCAGATCGTGACGCCGAGCCTGTCGATCCTGGCGGAGCCGCCGGTGTCGGTGGTGGACAAGACGGTGGACAAGAAGGGCACGCGCAAGGTGGCGCAGGCCTACCTGGAATACCTGTACTCGGCCGAAGGGCAGGAGATCGCGGCGAAGAACTACTACCGGCCGCGCGACGCGAAGGTCGCGGCGAAGTATGCGAAGCAGTTCGCGCCGGTGAAGCTGGTGACGATCGACGAGGTCTTCGGCGGCTGGCGCAATGCGCAGAAGACGCACTTCGACGACGGCGGCGTTTTCGACCAGATCAACGCGGCGCGCTGAGTCCTCCAGAGGACTGCGCCAACGGCATTCAAGTTTGTCTCCTCGGTCGGTCTCGGACGCGGCTCACGCGGCGTCAAAGGCATCCTGACCGTTCGCTCTGTGCGAGCAGCCCCGCTGGCAATGGCCAGTGGGGCTTTTTTTCGCCTCCCCCCTCAGATTGCCTCGGGGAGTGATCAAGTGCCGCTCCGGATGCAACGCGCTGCGGAGCGGCCCTCGGGCGCGCTCGGCGATGCCCGTATGCTCGCCGCCGTGATTCACACCCCTTCGATCCGCGCGGCGCTCACCGTCGTGCTGCTGGCCGCCTCGCTGGCCGGCCGGGCCGCGCTTGCGCAGAGCGGAGCGGCGACGCCAGCCGCGCCACTCGTCACGGTGACGAAGATCACCTGGCTCGCCTCCGATCTCTCGCCGCGCACGGGCAGCGGTCGAGCCAGCGGCGTCGCCGGCCGCGTGGTCGCCTATCTTGGCAAGCACTGGCCCGGCGTCGAGCACGAGATCCTGCTGGCCAACGCCAAACGCAGCTGGCAGATGATCGAGAACGGCGACGAGGTCTGCCGCGCCAACGTCGTCCGCACGCCCGAGCGCGAGAAGGTCGCCTACTTCATCAACACCCAGCTCACGCCGCCGCCGCAGCTCATCGTGCGGCGCGACCGCCTGTCGCATGTCCCGCGCAACGCCGCCGGCGAAGTGCTGCTGCCCAGGCTGCTGGCGGACCGCACGATGCGCGGCGCGATCGTCGATGGCCGCCGTTATGGGCAGGCGATCGATGAGCTGCTCGCCGCCCGGCCGGCCCGCAGCGCGGTCACGTTCTATTCGCCGAAGGACTTCGGCGCGCGCGTGCTGCAAATGCTCAGCCTCGATCGCGCCGACTACTCGATCGATCAGGACATGGCGCTCGTGATGGTCGGCAATCCGGCCGACCTGGTCTCCGTGCCGATCAACGGCGCCAGCGAGTTCGTGATGGCCGGCATCGCCTGTCCGCGCACCCCCTGGGGACTCGCCGCGATCCGCGGCGTCGACAAGGCCTATGGCCGGCCCGAAGGCGCCGCCGATCTGCGCGAAGGGCTCATGCACTGGCTCACGCCCGAGACCCAGGCCCACTACGCCGCCCGCTTCGACGCGTTCTATCGCGAACGCGCCAAGCCCTCCCACATCGAGCCCTGAGCGGCGAGCGGGCCGCCAGCGCTCAGGCCTGCCGCTCGACGCGATTGCGTCCGCCGTCCTTGGCGCGATAGAGCGCCTGATCCGCGCGCCCGAGCAGTTCCTCGACACGCAGGTCCTCCGGCCGCAGCGCCGTCACACCGAAGCTCGCGGTCAGCGAGGCCGGCGGCGATCCAACCTGAAGTTCCAGCCCGCTGGTCTCGATGTGATGGCGCAGCCGCTCGACCAGGTGAGCCGCGTCCTCCATCGAGGTTTGCGGCAGCAGCAGCGCGAACTCCTCGCCGCCGAGCCGTCCCAGCAGGTCCTGCTTGCGCACGATCTGTGCGCACAGCTGCACCAGGTGGCACAGCGCCGCGTCGCCGCGCGCATGGCCCAGCGTGTCGTTGATGCGCTTGAAGTGGTCCACGTCCATCATCACCAGCGCCATCTCCAGCCCGTAGCGCCGGCTGCGCGCCAGCTCCGCCTCGGCCTGCTCCAGGAAGCTGCGGCGGTTGGCCGCGCCCGTGAGCGCGTCCGTCGTCGCCAGCCGCTGAAGCTCCAGCTCCAGACGCTTGCGATCGGTGAAGTCCACCAGCGTGCTCAGCACCGACGGCGCGCCGTCGTAGTTCACCGGCACCTGCGACAGCAGGATCCACAACTCGCTGCCATCGGCCGCGAGCAGGCACAGCTCCTCGCCCTGCAGCCGGCCCTCCTGGTGGAACTTCTGCTGCATGCGGTCGCGGTCATGCGGGTCGCGGTAGAAGCTGATCGCCGGCTTGCCGACAAGGTCATCCAGCGAGCGCCCCGCGATGTCCGCCGACGGCTGGTTGGCGTAGACGATCAGCGCATCGTGATCGCGCGTCACCACCATCGGGATCGGCGCGTGATCCAGCACCGCGCGCAAGCGCTCCTCGCTGTCGGCCAGTTCGCGCGTGCGCTGCGCCACGCGGCGCTCCAGGCTGGCATTGAGTTCCTGCAGCTCGGTCACGAGCCGCGCGTTGTCCACCGCGTTGACGACGTTGGCGCACAGCAGTTCCAGGAAGCTGACCCGCGCCTCGGTGAACACGCCTGCCGCCGCCGCGTTCTCCAGATAAAGCGCGCCGACGGTCTGTCCCTGCTTGAGCAGCGGCAGCGCCAGCACCGAGCGCGGCGGGGCCGCGTGGCGCTGGAAGTAGTCCTCCATCGTCGCGAGGCCGCGCGCGTCGACGATCAGCTCACGGCGGCCATCGCGCAGCACGCGGCCCATCAGCGCCAGCGGCAGCTGTTGACCGGCTCGCTCCAGCGGCAACTGTTCGAGCAGATGCAGCTTGGGCTGCGCGCCCAGGATCGCCTCGGCCTGCAGCACCCAGCGCGTGACGCCGGCCGAACCGCTCGCGAGCACGATCGCGGCGCGCTGCGCGCCGGCGTTCTCGGCGACGACCTCCAACAGCCGGCGCAGCAGCCGCGGCAGGTCCGGCTGACTGCTGATGGCCTGCACCGCCTTCGTCAGCGTGCTGAGGTCGGCGGCATCGCCGCGGATCTCTCCCGAGGGGGCGATGCCGCTGGCTGGCACGCCGCCCGGTGCTCCCCCTGCTTCCCCGTGGCCATCGAGCGATCCCGGCATCGCCAGCGCTTCGCCCGCGAGCGCGATCACGCCCCAGTCCTTCCACGCCTGCTGCAGGCGCTGCCTCGCGTGGCCGGCGCGCGGCGGATCGCGATCGCGCCACCACGCGGCCTGCGCGCGCAGCACCGCCGCGGCATCCAGGGGCGTGCCGTGCGGACCTTGCGCCGCCTCGAGCGCGCCATCGAGCAGCCGCTCGATCTCTTCGTCCGGCGCCTGCGCGAGCATCGCCTGCTGCGCGAGCAGCAGCGCGACGCGCTCGCGCAGATGGCCCGGTCCCGCGTCCCGCCAGCGGCGCAGGCGCGTCAGCGCGTCCTCCTCGAGCGCCTGATCGCGCTCGCCGCCGGCCAGCGCGACGCGCTGCGCCGCCCATGCCGCGATGAACAGCAGCAGCGACTGCGCGTGCATGCCGCGCCCCGCGGCGAACAGGGCGCGTGCCTCCTTCGCCAGGCGCAATGCGGGCTCTGGCCGGTCGGCGACGAAATGCAGCACGGCCTGCCAGCCCTGCAGGAACATCAGTCCGGTCTGATCCTGGCGCTCGCCGTAGGTCCGCGCGAGGGCCTCCATCCCGTCGAAGCCCTCGTCGGGCAAGCGCGGACGCTGCAAGGCGAGCACGAGCTCGAGCAAGGCGTCCTCGTAGTCCGCGGCGACCGGCTGGCGCATCGCGCGCAGGCGCTGGCCGTGCGTCACGAGCTGCTGCTCGAGCGCCGGCAACGGCGTGCCGGCGAGGAAGGCATGCGCGTCGTGCACATAGAGGCCCAGGCCCGCATGCCGAAGGTTGCCGAACTCCAGCCCATTGCGATGCGTCTGCATCAGGCCATCCATGCTCACGCGCAGGCCTTGCACCCAATGGCTGAGGAAGGCGTGGAACGAGAAGCCCGCATGCGCGAAAACCTGCATCCAGCCATGGCGCTCCACGAGCGCCGTCGACATGCGTCCGAGGTCGTGCGCGAAGCGGTAGTCACCGAGGAACTCCGCGCACATCAGCCCGAGCACCGAGTACGCCGACAGCGCCTGCGGCACATGCCCGTGGTCCACCATCAGCCGCACCTGGAACAGCGTCAGCAACGGCAGCAGCGCCGGCCGCACGATGTAGGCGGCGGCGGTCATCTTGGCGGCGATGGAGATCAGCAGCAGGCGCTGCTCGTCGCGCATCGGCGCGCGCTGCGCCAGCGTGTCCAGGCCGATCGCCGCGATCTCCTGCTGCAGCGCGGCCAGCAGCGCCATCACCGAGGCCATCGGATCCGGGCCGGCGGTACTCGGCAACTGGGCGCCGAGCAGCAGGAAGAGCTCGAGCCCGAGGTCGACGGTCTCGGCGAGCCGGCCTTGCGCGTAGAAGGCCTCCATGCGCACCTCGAGCAGCCGAGCCCGCTCCGCGTTGTCGCGCGCGTCGGCGAGCGCCGACTCGAGCAGCGCATCCATGCGTGCCGGGCGGCCTGCGAGGTAGGCCATGCGCGCCGCGTGATGCAGCCAGGCGGCGCGATGCGGCGAGGTCGGCGCGAGCTCGAGCGCCAGCTCGGCGTAGTCGGCCGCGGGCTCGAACGCCGCGGCATCCATCGCCTGCCGCGAGGCCTGCGCGTTGAAGCCGGCGAGCGCCTGCCGTTCGCGCCCGTCGTGGGCATCGCGCAGCAGCATGCGCGACGCGTTCAGATGGTGCAGCGCGGTGTAGGGCAGCGGCGCGCCGGGTTGCGCGGCCAGGTGGCTGTCACGCAACAGGCGCCCGATGCGCAGCTGCAGCGCCGGCCGCTGATCGGCGGCGATGCGCTGCAGCGCCGCCTCCTGCACGCGGTCATGCGCGAAGGCATAGCGGACCGACTCGCTCGCCTGGCCTTGCAGCTGCGGCGCGTAGCGGTAAAGCGCGCTCGCCGGCACCAGCAGCTGCGCCTGCAACGCGGGCAGCAGGTCCACGGCGAGCGTCTCGGGCGCCACGTCCAGTGCGACGGCCAGGTTGTCGAGACTGAAGCCCGCGCCCAGCAGCGCGGCCACGCTCAGCGCTTGGCGCGTCGCGTCGGGCAGGCGCTCGAGCTGCTGCAGCATCAGCGCGACGACGTTGTCCGCCGTGCGCGTCGCCGCGATCCGTTCAAGCGCGTGGTCCCAGCGCTGCGCGGCCGGGTCGTAATGGATCAGGCCGCGGCGGACCAGGTCCTCCAGCAGCCGTCGCAGGAAGAAGGGATTGCCCGCCGTGCGCGTCTGGCAGAGCCGAGCCAGCTCGTCCAGGCCGTTGTCCTCGGCCTCGGGGTCGCGATGCAGGCTATCGGCGATCAGGTGGCGCGTGTCATCGAGCCCCAGCGGGCCCACGCGCAGCGGCGTGAAGCGCTCGCCCAGCTGCTGGCGCAGCTCGGTCAGCTCCTGCGCGATCGGATGCCCGGGCGGAATCTCGTTGTCGCGATAGGCGAGCACGAACAGCGTGTGCCGCAGCGTCGCGTCGTTCAGGCATTCGCGCAGCAGCCGGCGCGACGCGCGATCGGCCCATTGCCAGTCATCGAGGAACAGCGTCTGCGGCTCGCCCTCGCGCGCGAGCGCCGCGAAGCCCTGGCTGACGCTGCGCAGGAAGCGGTTCTCTGCCTCAGCCGGTCCGACGGGCACCAACGGCGCGTCGAGCGTCAGGAGCGGCGCCATCTCTGGCAGCGCCTGCGCCAGCAGCGCGGCATTCGCGCCCAGGCGCTCGCGCAGCCGCTCGCGCCATGGGGCCTGCAGGGCCATCGGCAGCGCCAGCACCAGCGCCGCACGCTGCTGCAGCAAATGCAGCAGTGGCCCATAGGGGCGGTCCTGGCCGTATTGGTTGAACTTCGCCGCCGCGAAGTGCCCCCGCTGGGCGAGCAGGCTGCGCTGCGCCGCGAGCACCAGCGCCGTCTTGCCGATGCCGGAGAAGCCGGCGACGGCCACTAGGCCCGGGCCGGCGGCATGGCCCCGCGCGGCCTCGTCGAAGGCCTGACCCAGCTGAGCCTGCGCGGACTCGCGGCCGTAGAGCCGGCCGCTCGGCTGGAAGCGCACCGCCGCATCGCCATGGCCGGCCTCGAAGCCGGGCAACGCGCGGCCCTGCCGCAGCGCCGCCTGACACAGCTGCAGATCGTGACGCAGCGCCTGATGGCTCTGATAGCGGCCTTCGGGCTCTTTGTGCAGGCAATGCGCCACCACCTGAGCCAAGGGCGCGAAGACCTGATGGTTGCGCGCCGTCGCCATCGGCGCGGCGACGGCGAGGTGCGCATGGACTGCTCGCGCAGGATCCTCGACGCTGAATGGCGGCGCGCCGGTCAGCGCCTCCAGCAGCGTGGCGCCGAGGCTGTAGAAGTCGGCGCGGTAGTCGACATCGCGGCTCATGCGGCCGGTCAGCTCCGGCGCGAGCGTCGCGAGCGAGGCCTCGATCAGCTCGGCCCGCTGCACCAGCGGGCGTTCGCGTTCGATCTCGGCGGCCAGGCCCAGGTCCGCGATCAGCGTCCGGCCTTCCTCGCGGCCAGCGCCGGGCAGCAGCAGGATCTGTCCGGGTCCGAGATTGCGATGAATCAGCCCATGGCCGTGGAGGTGTCGCAGCGCCTCGACCAGATCGAGCGCGATCTGGATCAACTCGTCGTTGTCCAAGGTGCCGCGGCGCAGGCGGTGGCGCAGCGTTTCCGCGCCGAGCGCCGGCAGCAGCAGCGCGGGGCGGCCGTCGTGCTCGATCAGGGCCGTGGGGCGAAGGACGAAAGCGGGCTCCAGGCGCTGCGCCAGCTCGTGCTCGCGGCGCAGGCGCGCGATGGCGGCGGGTTCGGCGTGGGTATCGCGCAGGCGCTTGAGCACCGCACTGCGGCCGGCGCCATCGCCGACTTGGACGACCTCGGTCCGGCGGCCCTGGTGGAGCGTCCGCTCCGTCTGCCAAGCCCCTGGATCGGCCGCCTCCCACGCTGCTCTGTCCGTCATCCCGTCCGCTCTCTGTTGTCCGCAGACTGTAACGGCAGGACACGGCGCACTTGCGCCGATTCGCCCTCAAGCGGCCCCCGAATCGGGGAGGAAGCGGAAGAAAGCGACAGTTCAGGCGCCGCCACGGACTCAACTCCCTCGCCCCCGAAGGGAGCGAGGGGGAAACGCGCACGCGAATCGCGCGGCGCAGGTGATCTTCGGCGGCTCAGCTCCCGTACTTGATCGAGCACCCGTAGGGCTTGGTGCTGGCGTGGGTCACCTTCTTGCCGGCCGCGAGCTCGCTCAGCGCGGTCTTCACATAGGGATCGGCCTTGGCGATGTCGTCGACCTTCGCCGTCGCGATGCTGTCGATGCCCCCCTTGTAGACCAGCACGCCTTGCGGATTCACGATGAACAGATGCGGCGAGGTCTGCGCGCCATAGCTCTTGCCGATCTGGCCGCTCGGATCGAGCAACACCTGCGTCGGCGCGGCGCCGCGATCCTTGTTCAGCTTGATCGCCGTCGGGCCGTCGACGTTGCCCTGCTGGCCCGGCGCCGACGAGATCACCTGCAGCCACACCACGCCCTGCGCGGTCGCTTCCTTCTGCAGCGCGGGGATGTTGCCGCTGCCGTAATGCTTCTTCACGTAGGGGCACTCGTGGTTGGTCCACTCCAGCACGACGGTCTTGCCCTTGTAGCTGTCCAGCGTCACGGTCTTGCCGTCAGCCGTGGCCGCGCTGAAGGCGGGCGCGGGCTGGTCGAGCTGCGCTTGCGCGAGCACGGGACCGGTCATCGCCATCGACGCGGCGAGCGCGGCGGTGGCCAGTACGGCGCGGCGCGACCAGGTGGCCGGCATGGAGGAAGCGGTGGTCGAAGCGTTCATCGCAGGAATCTCCAGGTTGGGGCTCGCTTCAAGGAGCGGTTCAGGGAGCGGTTCAACGGACGGCGGCCTCTCCGGCGCGCAGCGCCGAAGTGACGATGCCAGGCGTCAGCACCTGCGGCAGCACTTGCGCACTGCTGCCGGCGCCGGCGGGATAGAACAGGTACAGCGGCACGCCGCTGCGATCGTGCTGCTTGAGCAAGGCCGTGATGCGCGGATCCTGGCGCGTCCAGTCGCCCTTCAGGTAGGTCACGCCCTCGCGGGTGAAGGCCTCGCGCACCTCCTGCGTGGACAGCGCCACGCGCTCGTTGACCAGACAGGTGATGCACCAGGACGCGGTCAGATTCACGAACACCGGCTTGCCTTGCGCGCGCAGCTCCGAAAGGCGCTCTGGCGAATAGGGCTCGTGCCCCTCAGCGGCAGCGGCGATGGCCGAGTCCTTGGATGAAGACGTCTCGCCGCCATTCATCGCCGGCAACGAGGGCACCAGCGCGACAGCACCGATGACCGCTGCCAGCGCGGCGCCCGCCCCCGTCCAGCGCCATTGGGCCGATGCATGGCGGCTCACCATGCGAACCCAGGCGGCCAGCGCGATCAACACCATGCCGGAGAGCACGATCAGCACGCCCAACGGTCCGGCCTGCTGCGCGAGCACCCACACGAGCCAGATCGCCGCCGCGAACATCGGGAAGGCGAGGGCCTGCTTGAGCACCTCCATCCACGGGCCAGGACGCGGCATGCGGCGCTGCAGCGCGGGCCAGCAGGCCAGAGCCAGATAGGGCAGCGCCAGGCCGAATCCCAGCGACAGGAACACCGCCATCAACTGCGGCCCCGGCTGCGCCAGCGCGAAAGCCATCGCCGCGCCCATGAAGGGCGCGGTGCAAGGCGTGGCCACGACCGTCGCGAGCACGCCGGTGAAGAAACTGCCGGCCAGACCGGGCCTGCTGGCCAGGCTTTGCCCGATGCCGGCGAAACCGCCACCGATCTGCAGATGGCCGGCCAGCGACAGGCCGAGCACGAACAGCAGCCAGGCGAGCAACAACACGAATACCGGGGAATGAAACTGGAAGCCCCAGCCGATGCTGCCGCCGGCGCTGCGCAAGGCGAGCAGCACCGCGCCCAGGGCGGCGAAGGCGATCAGCACGCCGGCGGTGTAGGCCACCCCTTGGCGCCGGTGCTCGCTCGCACTGCCTTGCAGGAAGCCGAGCGCCTTGATCGCGAGCACCGGAAATACGCACGGCATCAGATTCAGGATCAGGCCGCCGATCAAGGCCAGACCCATCGCGGTCCACAGGCCGAGCGCGGAAGCATTCGCGTTCGCTGGCTCAGGCGCCGGCGATGGCGCGTTCCCGTTGAGCACCGGCATGCGGACTTCCCAGGCCTGGCCGTCGACGAGCAGCAACCCCTCGAGCACTTGTCCGGCCGGCGCAGGCTGTTCGCCGACGGGCATGCGAAGGCGCCATGCATCGCCGTCGCGATCGAGCCGTGGCTTTGCCGCGTGCTGGATGCGGCCCCAGTCATTGGGCATGAACAGCGCTTGTCTCGCCTGCGCGGTCGCAGCGACGGGCCAGCTGACGACGAGCTCCTTTCCATCGACGCGAGCGGACGCATCGAAGCTTGCCTTCGCGGGCAATGAGGACAGCGCTGTGGACAACGTCGCCGCATCCGGGGAAGGCGTTGCCGAGGCGGCCACCGGCAATGACAGGGCGAGCGTCGCTTGTTGCGGGATGCATTCCTCGCGACAGACGAGCCAGTTCGCTTCGGCGGTGAGGGCGACGGAGGTGCCAGGGGTCAGGCTATCGGGGAGGTGGATCTCGGTGAGCAGGAGGACTTGCGCTTCGTAGCCGTAGTTGGTGATGGGGCCGACGTCGAAGCGTTTGGGTGCGGGCCAGTGGATGTCGCTGGCGGTGATGTTCTTTGGGAGTTGCCAGTCGATGCTTGTGGGCTGTCCTGAGTCGCCGGGATTTTTCCAGTAGGTGTGCCAGTGAGGCGCGATGCGTTGCTCGAGGGCGACCAGGACGGTTTGTCCGGGCGAGACCTGCGAGGACGCGCTGATGAGGCGGACTTCGACTTCGTCGGTCGATGCGCGATCTGAGGGTGACGCAGGGGCGGGCAGCGCGACGCCGATGCCCAGGCCGAGGCACGCGATGGCGGCGATGGGTCGCAGGCGGGACGGATCGAAGCGCGGCATGGCGGCGATGCTAGGGAATGGTTGAAGCGCTCACAAGGCGTCGTTTCCTTGTTTCCTTACTTCGTGGATTCGAAGAAACCGTAAGCGCCGCTTCTCCTTGATTGCCTTGATCCGTGATTCGCGAACGAAAGGGGGAAAGGGGAAGTCAGCAAATGGTCATGGGGCCGGAATGATGCGAGGGGGTCCTGGAGGGAGCCCCCTCGCGTCGTGGAGAGCCCGCGCTTGGCCGTGCGGGGTCATTGGGGACTTTCGAACGCCAAAATCCCTTCGAAAAAATACGCAGACCCTGACACCCCCTGCCAGGAAAACGGTGTTCTTCAGCCGTTCGGAATATCGGGTTCAACGAGCTGCGTGAGGAGGGTCAGCGACTCCTGCCAGCCCAGGTAGCAGGCCTGGGACGGGATGACGTCGGGGATGCCTTCCTGGGTGACCTGCATTTCGGTCCCGCAGAAGACCTGAGTCAGCTCGATGGTTGTGGTCATCTCGCCGGGCAGGTTGGGGTCATCGAAGCGGCTGGTGTATCGGAGTTTGCGGCCGGGTTCGAGTTCGAGGTATTCCCCGCCGAAGGTGTGGCTGCCGCCGGCGGAGAGGTTGGTGAAGGACATGCGCCAGGTTCCGCCGACTTTGGCTTCCATGTGATGCATGGTCCCGGTGAACCCGTGGGGTGGCAGCCATTTGCACATGGCCGCGGGGTCGGTGAAGGCGCGGTACACGCGTTCTGGCGGTGCCTTGAGGACGCGGTGCAGGCGGATGGTGAAGGGCATTGAGGTCTCCCTGGTTCTGGATGGAACGAGGGGCTGACCATAGTCCTGGAACGTGTCCGGCGCGAGACTCCGCGCCCCTGACAGGGATTCCCCGAGGGGGGCTCAGACCGAGAACGACCACTCCAGGATGCTGGCGCGCTCGGGGCGGCGCTCGCGGGCGGCGCGGGCGCGGGCGGCCTCGACCCAGCGCTTGGCCAGCGGGAACGGGCCGAAGCCGGACTCGGTGTTGATGTGTCCGACCAGGCCGATGTTGCTGTAGCTGCTGCCCCAGCGCGTGGCCCAGCGCAGGGCGCTGGAGGCGCTCATCCACGGGTCGTTCTGGCTCGCGATGATGGCTGTCGGGCGGCCCAGCCGTTGGTGCGGCAGGCTTTCGGCGAGGCCGAACTTGTCGGGCTCGGCCGGTGCGACCAGCAGCGCCTCGCGCACCGGCGAGTCCGGATGCCGCTGCAGATGGTGCGCCAGCGCCAGGCAGCCGAAACTGTGCGCCACGGCGATCCATTCGCCCGGTCCGGCGTTGTCCAGCCGCGCCTGGATGCGCTCGGACCAGCGCTCCAGATCGGGATGGCTGAAATCCCGCTGACGCACGCGATGCGCATCGCGGTATTGCTGCTCGAGCCAGCTCTGCCAATGCGCCGGCCCGCTGTCGTGCAGGCCGGGAATGATCAGCAGCCGAGGCTCGGTGCTCGCGGAGCGCTGCGACGCGCGAAGAGGGTAGAGCGCCATGACGGTCTCCTGGGCCGCGCTCAGAGCGTGGCGATCGACACCTCGGTGGACTTCACCAGCGCGACGACTTCCTTGCCGACCGTCAGCTGGAGTTCCTTCACCGAGCGCGTGGTGATGACCGACGTGACGATCAGTCCGCCGGCCGTCTGCACGTCGACTTCGGACACGACCGGGCCTTCGACGATCTCCTTGATGGTGCCGCGGAACTGGTTGCGGACGTTGATGGCGGTGATGCTCATGCGTGGGCTCCTGAAAAGATGGGGACCAGCTTAGGCAGCGGCGCTCATTTGCCGAACGAAGCGCTTTGCCGATGAACATGCGGCGCCCGCATATGGATCGCAGGGCGCCCGGGGCGCGGGAATCTCCGTTGCGGCCTGTCATGGAGCGACATGCACAATCGCCGATCCCCCGAGACAGGTTTGATGACATGAGTTCTTCCCTTGCGCGCGGCGTGGCCGCACTGTCGCTCTTGGCCGCCTGCTGCGGCTCGGCTTTCGGCTTCGGCGCCGTCGGCCACAACACCGTCGGCGAGATCGCCGCCCAGCTCATCAAGGGCCATCGCGCCGAGGCCGAAGTCAGGCGCATCCTCGGTCCGGTCTCGCTTCGGGACATCGCGGTCTGGGACGACTGCGTCAAGGGCATCGACACCGGCAACGACTTCAAGTACGCCGTCACCGGCCGCTTCCCGGAGTGCGCCGTGTTCGAGAACAACGCCGAGGAAGAGGCCCGGATGCGCGACTACGTGAAGCGCAACTTCGAGCAGTGCCAGCCCAAGCCCGGCGAGGAGTCCTGCAACAAGCAGTACCACTACGCCAACGTCGCCATCCAGCGCGGCCGCTATGTGCCCGGAGCGATCGGCACCAGCGATCACGACATCGTGCCGGCGCTCAAGGCCGCGATCCTCGTACTGAGAACCGGCAAGCAGACGCCACCGATGGATTTCACCGAGCGTGATGCGCTCGCGCTGGTCGCGCATGCGATCGGCGACATGCATCAACCGCTGCATATGGGCTCGCTCTACCTGGACGCGGACGGCCAGCCGTACGACCCCGACAAGCAGGGCGCCGACGCGCAGACGCACACCGTCGGCGCCAATGCGATCACCCTGCCGCGGCCGGATGGCACCCCGGGCGGCAATCTGCACAGCTATTGGGATGGGCTCCCGGGGCGTCTGAGCGCGCAGCAGTTGGCAGCCATGCCGGCCCTGGCGAAAGAGGTGCCGCCGGCAACGGGGAATCCGGACGATTGGCCGGTGCAGTGGGCCAGCGAATCGCTGCTCGGCGCGAAGGAGGCCTTCGAGGGCATGAGCTTCGGCCCCCGACAGCAGAGTCTGCGGGGTCCGCGCTGGCTCGCCACGCCGCCGGCGGGCTACGAGGCCCGCAGTCTCGAGCAGACGCGCCAGAACGTGATCAAGGGCGGTGCGCGTCTGGCCCAGTTGCTCGAGAGCATCTGGCCGGACCAGCCTGGCAAGAAGTGAGCATCGAGCTCGCCGAGCGAAGCCCCGCAGTGCGGGGCTTTTTTTCGTCCTGACGGACGAAAACGGTCTTGATGGCGGGCTTGTGCATAACCCTGGGGATGCGCGTTGAACAACTCCCCGGTTGTCCACACCGGATCCGGCGCGCCGGAACTTGTTGTCTGCTCATCCCGGCGTTGCCCCGGGTCCGGCCCACATCCTTGCTCCGGTCGCAACTCGTTGACCTGGCAGGCAAATCGGGCGTTATCCACACCAACCCGCCAACACCTACCAATACGACCAAGGAGATATTCAACACAAGGGGATAAGAAAACCGGGCATGTCACACTTCCGGAATGTCTTCTTCTCCCGCTTCACTTTTCACCGCTTCGGCGGGGTTCGAGTCGGCGTGTCAGATCGATGCGCTCCCTCCTGGACACCGCGCCCGCGGTCTCCACGGCCACAGCTATCTGGCCACCGTTCGCGCCGAACTGCCCAGCGGCTGGGCGCCGTTCCCCGGTGGCGAGGTCCATGCGCTGCGCGACTGCCTCGAGCGCTGCGTCGCCCCGCTGGACCATGCGCTGTTGAACCAGCACATCACGCAACCCACCGACGAGAACATCGCGCGCTGGATCCGCCGCCGCCTCGAGACCGAGTTCCACGTTCCCGGCATCACGCAGGTCGGCATTCAGAGCACCTCGCATTCCGGCGTCGACCTGGACGCCAACGGTCACGCGCATGTCTGGCGGCGCTATCGCTTCCAGGCCGCGCATCAACTGCCCCACGTGCCGATGGGCCACAAGTGCGGCCGCATGCACGGACATGGCTTCGAGCTGATCCTGCACGCCGACCAGGACCTGGGCGAGCGCGACCTGAGCATCGACTACGACCACCTCGACGCCCTGTGGGCGCCGTTCCATGCGCAGCTCAACTACCAGTGCCTCAACGAGATCGAGGGCCTGTCCAATCCCACCAGCGAGTTGATCTCGTCCTGGCTGTGGGAGCGGCTGAAGCCTCAGCTGCCGGAACTGAGCTGGGTCACCGTCTACGAGACCGGCTCCAGCGGCGCCAACTTCGACGGCGAGCGCTACCGGATCTGGAAGGAATTCACCCTCGACAGCGCGGTCAAGCTCAACCGGGCGCCGTCGGAGCATCCGCTGGCCGGCATCCATGGCCATACCTTCACGCTGCGGCTGCATTTGAACGCGCCGCTGGACCAGGTGTACGGCTGGGCGATGGACTTCAGCGACGTGAAGCTGCTGTTCGATCCGATCTACAAGGCCATGGACCACCATCCCTTGCACGAACTGGCTGGATTGCCGGACTCGGACACCGCCAGCGTCGCCGCCTGGGTGCTGCGCCAGGCCAAGTCCCAACTCGAGCCGCTGGAACGCGTCGACCTCTACGAAACCCGCGGCAGCGGCGTCATCGTCAGCCACGGTCCGTTCGAGGAGCTGATTCCCGTATGACCTACGCCGTCAAGGAAATGTTCTACACGCTGCAGGGCGAGGGCGCCCAGGCCGGCCGTGCGGCCGTGTTCTGCCGCTTCGCCGGCTGCAACCTGTGGAGCGGCCGCGAGCAGGATCGCGCCACCGCCGTGTGCAGCTTCTGCGACACCGACTTCGTCGGCACGGACGGGCAGGGCGGGGGCAAGTTCGCCTCGGCGGACGCGCTCGCCGAGGCCATCGCCGCCAAATGGCCGATCGACGAGCACGGCCGCAAGACGGGTGCGCCGTACGTCGTCTGCACCGGCGGCGAGCCGCTGCTGCAACTGGACGGCCCGCTGATCACCGCGCTCAAGGCACAGGGTTTCGAGATCGCCGTCGAGACCAACGGCACCCAGCCCGCGCCCGAAGGGCTGGACTGGATCTGCGTCAGTCCCAAGGCCGACGCCGAGCTTGTCCTGACCAGGGGCCATGAGTTGAAGCTGGTTTATCCACAGCCGCTGGCCTTGCCCGAACGCTTCGCGGCGCTGCACTTCGATCACTTCTTCCTCCAGCCGATGGACTCGGTGCTGCAGAAGCAGAACACCAAGGCCGCCATCGCGTATTGCATGGCGCATCCGCAATGGAAGTTGTCGATCCAGATGCACAAGGTCGTCGGCATCGATTGAGGCGCTTATCCACAGTCACGGGGCGCGCTAGCGCAACTCGAAGGGCGCTGTAAAGCCAACAAGGCTGTGGAAAACTTTCTCGCAACTGGGGGCTTCTCCACAGCCGGGCGCCTGTTCCCCGGTCTTGTTGTCTTTCCATGCAACGCCAACCAGGCCCTCCGCGCACACGGTTGTGATCGATGCAAGTCCTTGGCGCTGTGAGAGAAATTCGACTTGTCCACAGAAACGGGCCGCCTCTACTAAGACGACCAGGGAAGATATTTAAGACCTTGATGTTGAAAAGAGAGGCACGAAATTTCTCCGCGGCGTTGCTGTGGCGCTCTCGCAGCGCACACCGCGCTTGAGCCCGCGGCGACGGACTTGCACACTGCCGACCCATGGACATTGCCGACCTGCAACGGCGGCTGCGCGAGTTCGCCGCAGCCCGCGACTGGGACCCGTACCTCACGCCGAAGAACCTCGCCATGGCGCTGGTCGTGGAAGCCGCCGAGCTCGTCGAGATCTTCCAGTGGAAGACCGCCCAGGAGTCGCAGCAGTTGTCGGCCGACGAGCATCAGCACCTGGGCGAGGAAGTCGCCGATGTGCTCATGTACCTGCTCCAGATCGCGGACCGCGCCGGCGTCGACCTGGCCGCCGCGGTCGACCGCAAGATCGCGATGAACGCGGTCAAGTACCCCGCCCCGACCTCCGCCGCATGAAGCGCACCATCGCCGTCATCGACTTCGAGACCACCGGCAACTCGCCGCAAGGCGGCGGCCGCGCGACCGAGATCGCCGCCGTGCTGCTGCGCGATGGCGAGATCGTCGGCCAGTACCAGAGCCTGATGAACAGCGGCGCCTGGATCCCGCCGATGATCGAGCGCCTCACCGGCATCAGCAACGAGATGGTCGAGCACGCGCCCGACGCGGCGCAGGTGATGCGCGAGGTCGCCGCGTTCACCGAGGGCTGCGGCTTCGTCGCGCACAACGCGGGATTCGATCGCGGCTTCTGGCTGCACGAGCTCGACCGCGCCGAGGCCGCGCCCCGCATCGCGCCCGAGTTCGCCTGTACCGTGAAACTGGCCAGGCGGCTTTATCCCGAGTCGCCGAACTGCAAGCTCGGCACGCTCGCGCGTTATCACCAGCTGCCGGACAACGGCCGCGCGCACCGCGCGCTCGCCGACGCGATGACGACCGCGCAACTCGTGCAGCGGATGCAGCGCGACATCGGGGTTGAACTCGCGGAATTTCTCGGGGAACTGAGCGTCGAGCATGAGTTGCTGCTGCGCTTGCAGGCCGTGGCGCGGCCTCACTGGCACAAGGCGGCGACCGGCTACGCCCGCGATCTGCGCCGCCATCTGCAGGCCGCGCTGGTCTGATCGCGCCGCGGAAGTTCGCATGTGTGAACCTCCAGCGCGGCGCGCGATGGGCGCGGGCCTTGGCGATCGGAGGTCAGCAAAACATTTGCTGTCAAGATGCCCGTTTGGCCGCATTGGCTGGGACAATCCCGCCCTTTCCCGAATTGCGTTTGTTCTCAAGGTATGTCGAGTATTCAAATTCGCCCGGCCACGCTGCGTGATGCCAAGGCCATCGCCCAGATCCAGGTGAGTTCCGCCCAGGACGCGTACAAGACGTTCTGGCCCGACGCCGCCCTGAACGGCCTGTCCGTGGCCCAGCGCCAGGCCTACTGGCGCGAGGCCATCAACATGTGCGAACCGCAGGTGCTGGTCGCGCATCTGGACAACGAGGTCATGGGCTTCGTCGGCTTCGACCGCTCGCGCGACAAGGGCACCCCGTCCACCACTGGCGAGATCTGGGCCATGTACGCGGCTCCCTCGCATTGGGACAAGGGCGTGGGCCAGGCGCTGGTCGAAGCGGCCCAGGAAGGTCTTCAGGAGGAAGGCTGCACCCGCGTCACGCTGTGGACCTACAAGAACAACGAGCGCGCGATGCGCTTCTTCCAGATGGCGGGCTTTCGCGCGGAGTCGGACAGCGTCAAGGCCGTGGACGTTGAAGGCAAGCCGCTGGAGCAACTGCGCCTGCAGCGCTCGCTGGTCTGATCCGTGCTGGCGAAGCTGACGTCCAAGAACCAGCTGACCCTGCCGAAAAGCGTCACGGACCAGCTCGGTCCCGTGCAGTACTTCGAGGTGCAGTTGCAGGCCGGACAGGTGCTGCTGACGCCGGTGCGCATCCAGCGCGGCGACGCGGTGCGGGCCAAGCTGGCGGAACTCGAGCTCGGTGACGAGGTGGTGGCGCAGGCGATCGCCTTCGCATCGAAGGCGGCGAAGGCCGCGGTCAAGCCGGCCGCCAAGCGCGCAACCCGCAAGCCGACTCGCTCGGCATGAGCCGGCGATCGAAGCGGGCGGCGGAACTCGCCGTCATCGATCCGGCGTTGATCCTGCGCGCGCTCGTGGGCTCGAATGGCCAGGCGCAGGCGCTGCGCCGCGCCTGGCAGCAGGGGCTGCTGCGGCCGCTGGTCAGTCCCGGGCTCGCTGCGACGCTGATGCGCGCGCTTGCGTTTCCGAAGTTGCGCTTGTCCACAGCGCAGCAGCAGGAGTTGCTCGCGGATTTCCTGCCTTATGCCGAGGTCGTGAAGCCGGCGCGTGTCCCCCGCGCCGCTGGTCTGACGGACTCTGCGCAAGCGCTGGTCCAGCTCGCGATCCAAGGTCATGCGTCATTGCTGCTGAGCGACGACGAGACGCTGTCGGAATGGTCCGCGAACAGCCGCAGCCAGGCGGCCCGGCAACTCTGCACGGTCTGTGCGATGTCGGCATGGTTCCAGGTGTTGCCCCCCTCCCAGCGCGACATGCTGCTTTGATAAATTCCGCGGTCGCTTATGGGCAGCTTTCACGACCGCATCCCGACCAACATGTGGCGCGTGGTGTTCTACGAACGCCGCGGCAATCGCGTTCATATGGACCGCACCGGCCCCTGGCTGCCGGAGAAATCCCTCGCGCGGAACTGGGCCCACTGGTTCAAGGAACGCGGCTATCACGTCGCGTTGCAGGATCAGAACGGCGGCCTCGAGAAGTTGCACGTCGGCATCCCCGGCTGATCCGGACGCGCCTCACGACGCGCTGCGGAAGCCCTGACGTTCGAGTGCCCAGCCGTCCGTCGGCGCCGCGTGGCGCTGCACGCGCACGGGGCTCAGGCGCTTGTTCGCGGCGCGTTGCACCAGCGCCTCGGCCAGCTCCGGGGTCAGTTGTTGCGCGAAACGGGTCCAGCGCTTCTGCAGCAGCGGATCGCGCCATGCGTCTTCGAGCGCCCAGCGGATGTCCATCGGGTCGGTCAGCGACTGGCAGCGCAGCACGCGCGGCACCAGGGCCAGCACGAACTTGCGGAAATCGGCCCGCAGCGTTTCGGCCATCAGCGCCTCCAGGCGCGTGAGACGCTGGCTCCAGCCGGGCGTTGCGAGTTGGCGCGTCACCAGTGCCTGGAGTGCCTGCACCGGGTTGAACAGCCGCAACCGGTTCGGCGGGAGCACGAGCATCGGCAGCTGCGCGGCCAGGTCGTGCGACATCGGCGTCACGAAGCTGGCCAGGATCGCCATCCGTTCCCAGGCGTCCGCGTTGAGGCCGCCGGCCATGGTCATCGGCCCCTGGCGCAGGCTCTGCGCCATCGCCCAGCATTGCTGCCAGCCGCGATCGAGCTTCGCGACATTCGCGGCGTGGCTCATCACGGCCAGGTTGCCGGCGGCATAGCCGGCATCGTCACGGACACGGTCGATCGAGCGGCGCTGTGGATGATCCGGTTCCTCGCTGAAGGGCAGACGGCTGACCGGGCAGTGCGTCGTGTCCAGCTGCTGCAGATAGTTGGGCGTGAGCAGCAGCGTTTCGAAGCTGCGGCCGCGCTGCCAGGCATGCAGGCGCAGCGACAGCCACAGTTGCGTGTGCGCGGGCGCCTTGAGCGTGCGGGCGCCAAAGGTCGAGCGTCCCAGCTGCCAACCCTGCTGCAGCGGCGACTGACGGAACAGCTGCTCCACCGGCGGCGTCATGCCGTGATGGGCGTAGTCCCAGCCGAGCTCGAAGCCGACGCGTTCGTGGCTCGACGCGCCGGCATCGTCCGCGGCGCTGTCGCGTGCCTCGACTGGCGTCATCGGCAGGGCGAGTTGCTGAACGGTGATGACGTCGTCGTGGCGATGGATCGTGGCGGCCATGGGGCTCTCCTTGAAAACTTGAAGACCTGGAGGACAAGTGATTCAGGCTTGGGATCAAGTATTCAATTCAGGTGGCTCATAGAATGAGCCACCCCGGAACAGGCCGACCGAAAGTTGTGGACGGCTGACCGAAATCTGTCAGGAGAGGCCCCGCATGGATCGCACCGAGCGCTTCTACAAGATCGAGATGTTGATCCGCAGCCGCGGTTGCGTGAGCTTCGCGGAGATGCGCGAGCTGCTGGAGGTGTCGCCGGCGACGCTCAAGCGGGATCTGCAGTACCTGCGCGAGCGGATGGATGCCCCGATCGAATACGACGCGGCGGAAAACGGCTATCGCTTCGGCGAGCAATGGCGCGGGCAGCGCCATGAATTACCGGGTGTCTGGTTCAGCGAGAAGGAGCTGCATGCGCTGCTGACCATGCATCAGATGATGGCCGGACTCGACGAGAACGGTCTGCTGAGCCGCCATCTGCAGCCGATGCTGGACAAGCTCACCGGCATGCTGGGTGGCGATGCCGCTGAAGCGCAGGAGATGACGCGGCGGATCAAGCTGATTTCGACGGCACGCCGGCGGGTGCCATCGGAGCATTTCGAAACCGTGGGCAGCGCGGTCGTGAAGCGCCAGCGGCTGCGGATGCGCTATCGCAAACGGGGCGCGGGCGGCGGCTCGGTCAGCGAGCGCGTGGTGTCCCCGCAGCGTCTGGTGCATTACCGCAATACCTGGTACCTCGATGCATGGTGTCACGCGAGCGATGGGCTGAGACGGTTCGCGCTCGACGCGATGGAGGATGCGCAGGTGCTCGAAGGGCAGGCCGCGCGCAGTCTGCCGTTGAAGGAGCTCGAAGGGGAACTGGACCAGGGTTACGGGATTTTCGCGGGTGGCGATCCGCAGTGGGCGACGGTGGTGTTCAGCGCGCAGATCGCCGCGTGGGTGTCGAGCGAGGAATGGCATCCGTCGCAGCGCAGCGAATGGCTGTCCGATGGACGCTGGCAGCTGGAGCTGCCCTTCGTGGACGCGACGGAACTGCTCATGGACCTGTTGCGCCATGCCGGCCAGGTCGACGTGCTGGCGCCGCCCTCGTTGCGCGAGGCATACGCGAAGCGCCTCACCGCCGCCGCGGCAGCCCTTGCGTGACGGGCGGGATCACGCCTTTCCGCGGTCTTCCTGGGCTTCTTCCGCCTCATGGCGAGCCAGGCGCTCGCTCTTCCAGTACACGTCGTCGCCACCTTTGCCATCGAGGTTGGCCCGGTTCAGCACGCGTGCCAACACGAACAGCAGATCCGACAGCCGATTGAGATAGTGGCGCGGTGCCGCATTGATCGTCTCCTGCGCGGCCAGCGTGACGACGGCGCGTTCGGCTCGGCGCGCGATCGTGCGGCAGACATGCGCGATCGCGGCGCTGCGTGTGCCGGCCGGCAGGATGAACTCCGCCAAACGCGGCAGCTTGGCGTTGTGGTCGGCCAGCGCCTGATCCAGGTGCAGCACCGCGGCCTCCTTCAGCAGGCTGTAGCCCGGCATGCAGAGTTCCCCACCGAGGTTGAACAGCTCATGCTGAATCGTCACGAGCAGCTCGCGGACCTCATCCGGCAGCGGCTCGGCCAGCAGCACGCCGATCTGCGAGTTCAGTTCATCCACATCGCCCATCGCCTGGACGCGCAGATGATCCTTGGGGACGCGGCTGCCGTCGCCGAGGCCGGTGGTGCCGTCGTCGCCGGTGCGGGTCGCGATCTGGGAAAGTCGATTGGCCATGGCGGGAGCCGCGCGGGCTGCGGAAGTGCAAACCCGGCATCTTGCCGCAACTCGCGGGCCGTGCCGTCAGCCCCGGCGGCCGCTGCGATGGAAGGCGGGACGGTGGTGGTGCGTCAGCGCGGCGGCGTGGCTGTGAATATCGTGCACCGCGTGTCTGGGGATGCCGACCGGGCGCGGCACATGGTGCGTCGGCTTGCCGGTGCCTGATGCGTCGGCGGGCGTGCCGGGGTCGATGTCGTCGGGCGCGTCGGCGTCGCCCGGCAGGTGGCGGAGCTGATCCATCCACCAGACCCGGAGCCAGTCCATGCGCGTGCTCGCGACCATCAACATCGCCAGCAGCAGCGCCCAGATCGTCCATAACCACAGGTGGGACATGGCGGCCTCCTCGTGTCGCGCGAACCGAGCGCGCGATCCGTTCATGCTGTCACTGTGCGGGTCGCGGCGCAAGCGCGACGATGCAAGCGAATGCAGCGCGCCGCGTTCCTAGAATCGATCGGACACACCGGCCGGCCGACGTCGCCCGGACCGCGTGGAACCAGGAGACCGCGATGCCAGCGCCCCAAGGACCCGGTGATGACTTCCTCGCCCATCAGCGCCCTCATCCGACGAGCCACGCGCCGAGGCCGCTCCCGCCGGCCATGTTGGAGGCCCTGAAGGCGCGCTTCGGTGATCGCTGCAGCACGGCGATGGCCGTGCGCGAGCAGCATGGCCGCGATGAGTCGCCGTTCGACGTGCCGCCGCCGGATGCCGTCGTCCATGCCCAGAGCAACGAGGAGGCCGCGGCGGTGCTGGCGCTGGCGGACGCGCATCGCGTGCCGGTGATTCCCTACGGCGCGGGCACCTCGCTGGAAGGCCATCTGCTGGCGGTGCAGGGCGGCGTGAGCCTGGACCTGTCGCGGATGAACCGCATCCTGAGCGTCAATGCCGAGGACCTGACGGTGACCGTGCAGGCTGGCGTGACGCGCAATCAGTTGAACGCGGAGGTCCGTCATCAGGGGCTGTTCTTCCCGATCGATCCCGGCGCCGACGCATCGATCGGCGGGATGTCGGCAACCCGCGCGAGCGGCACGAACGCGGTGCGATACGGGACGATGAAGGAGAACGTGCTCGGGCTGACGGTGGCGACGCCGCAGGGCCGATTGATCCACACCGGTTCGCGGGCGCGCAAGAGCAGCGCCGGCTACGACCTGACTCGGCTGTATGTGGGCAGCGAGGGCACGCTCGGCGCGATCTGCGAGATCACGCTGCGGCTGTATCCGCTGCCCGAGGCGGTGTCGGCGGCGGTCTGCTCCTTCGCGTCCATCGACGCCGCGGTGCGGACGACGATCGCCATCATCCAGATGGGCGTCCCCATCGCGCGCTGTGAGTTGCTCGACGCGCACGCGGTGCGTGCGGTCAACCGGCATGACAAGCTGACGCTGCGCGAGACCCCGATGCTGCTGATGGAATTCCACGGCTCCGATGCCGGTGTCGCGGAACAGGCGGCGACAGTACAGGAGATCGCCGCGGAACACGGCGGAACGGACTTCGAATGGGCGACCACGCCGGAAGAGCGCACCCGGCTGTGGACCGCGCGTCATCATGCCTATCTGTCAGCGCTGCAGATGAAGCCGGGCTGCCGCGCCGTGACGACGGACACCTGCGTGCCGATCTCGCAGCTCGCGGCGTCGATCAATGCCTCGGTCGAAGAAGTGGAAGCGAGCGGCCTGCCGTATTTCATCGTCGGCCATGTCGGCGACGGGAACTTCCACATGGGCTATCTGATCGACCCGCAGCGCCCGGAGGAACGCGAGATCGCCGAGCGCCTGAGCGCGCAGATGGTCGCCCGCGCCATCGCGCTCGAGGGGACCTGCACCGGCGAGCACGGCATCGGACTGCACAAGCAGGGCTTCCTGCTGCAGGAAGCCGGGGAGGGGGCCGTCGATCAGATGCGCGCGATCAAGCGCGCGCTCGATCCGAACAACATCATGAATCCCGGGAAGATCTTCGTCTGATCAATGCTGCGGCGCGGGCACGCTCCAGCGCTTGGTGACGTCACCGCGAACGTTCACGCTCTCCAGTTGCACACCAAAGCCCCACAGGCGCGCGACATGCTTGAGCACTTCCTGCGCGTTGTCGTGCAGCGGGCGGTCCTGGTGCTGCTGATGACGCAGGGTCAGTGATCGGTCGCCGCGCAGGTTGACGTTCCACACCTGGATGTTGGGCTCCCGCGTGGACAGGTCGTACTGCCGCGACAGCGTCTGCCGCACGTGTTGATAGCCCTGCTCGTCGTGGATCGCCGAGATCTCGTACTCGGCCTGGTGCTCGTCGTCCAGGATCGAGAACAAGCGGAAATCGCGCATCAGCTTGGGACTCAGATACTGCGCGATGAAGCTCTCGTCCTTGAAGTTGCGCATCGCGTGATCCAGTGTCGGCAGCCAGTCGCTGCCGGCGATCGCCGGGAACCACTCGCGGTCCTCGTCGGTGGGTTGCTCGCAGATGCGCTTGATGTCCGTGTACATCGCGAAACCCAGCGCATAGGGATTGATCTGCGCCATCGGCGGCTGCGCCACCACGTTGGTGTGCGACTTCAGCCACTCGATCATCATCCCGTCCGACAGATAGCCATCGTCGTACATCGTGTTCAGCAGCTTGTGGTGCCAGAACGTGGCCCAGCCCTCGTTCATCACCTGCGTCTGACGCTGGGGATAGAAGTACTGCGCGACCTTGCGGACGATGCGCACGATCTCCCGCTGCCAGGGCTCCAGCAGCGGCGCGTTCTTCTCGATGAAATACAGCAGGTTCTCCTGCGGCTCGTCGGGGAAGCGGCGCTTCTCCTCCGCCTTGGCCTCGTCCTCCGGGCGCCGTGGCAGCGTGCGCCACATGTCGTTCACCTGCTGCTGCGCATAGGCCTCGCGGTCCTTGCGCATCGCCTGCTCCTGCGCCAGCGAGAGCTTCGCCGGCCGGCGGTAGCGGTCCACGCCGTGGTTCATCAGCGCGTGGCAGGAATCCAGTGTGGCCTCCACCGCGTCCAGGCCGTGGCGCTGCTCGCAGTCGGCGACGTAGTGCTTGGCGTAGACCAGGTAGTCGATGATCGACGACGCATCGGTCCACATCCGGAACAGGTAGTTGTTCTTGAAGAAGCTGTTGTGGCCGTAGCAGGCATGCGCGATCACCAGCGCCTGCATGGCCATCGTGTTCTCCTCCATCAGGTAGGCGATGCACGGATCCGAGTTGATGACGATCTCGTAGGCCAGGCCCATCTGGCCGCGCTTGTAATGACGCTCGGTGGCGATGAATTCCTTGCCGTAGCTCCAGTGCCGGTAGTTCACCGGCATGCCCACGGACGCGTAGGCGTCCATCATCTGCTCGGCGGTGATGACCTCCAGCTGGTTGGGATACGTGTCCAGGCCGTAGCGTTCGGCGGTCGCGCGGATGACCTCGTGGTACTCCTCGATCAACTCGAACGTCCAGTCACTGGGCGAGGGCAGCGGCCGGTCGGGCCGCTTCTCCAGGGGCCGCATCTTCGTCAGCGGCGCGCGCACGCGGCGGCCGCCATATTCGTTGCTGCCGACGCCGACTCCGACGCTGCGGCGGTTTTCCAGGCTGCCCATGATGATGTCCTCCGGCCCCGCGCTCATGCGGCGGCCCCTTCTTTCTTGAACAGGTCGCGGAAGACCGGGTAGATCTGCGCCACCTCGACGGCCTTGCGCATCGCGAAGTGATGCACCTCGTCCTCGAGCTTGGCGTACTCCTCCCACAGGTTCTGCTCCGCCTCGGCGACCTGCACGTAGGCGTAGTAGCGGCACAGCGGCAGGATCTTGTCGGCCAGCAACTCGCGGCAGCGGCCGCTGTCGTGATGCCAGTTGTCGCCGTCGCTGGCCTGCGCGCCGTAGATGTTCCAGTCGCCGGCCGGATAGCGGGCGCGGATGATCTCCTCCATCAGCACCAGCGCCGAGGACACCACCGTGCCGCCGGTCTCGGTGGCGTGGAAGAAGTTCTGCTCGTCGACTTCCTGCGCCTGCGTGTGGTGGCGGATGAAGACGACCTCGATCTTCTCGTAGTGCCGCGTGAGGAACAGGTACAGCAGGATGAAGAAACGCTTGGCCAGGTCCTTGCGGCTCTCATCCATCGAACCCGACACGTCCATCAGGCAGAACATCACCGCGCGCGTGGTCGGCTGCGGCACCTTGATGCGGTTGCGGAAGCGCAGGTCGATCGGGTCGAGGAAGGGGATGGCGCCAATGCGCTGGCGCAGCAGCACGATGCGGGCCTCGGTCTCGGCGATCAGCGCCTGGATCTCGGGCCGGCGCACGTCCTCTTCCTGCCGCAGCGTCTGCAGCCGGGTCTCGAGTTCGCTGAGCTCGCGCCGCTTGTCCATGCCCAGCGCGATGCGCCGTCCGAGCGCACCGCGCATCGAGCGCACCACATGCAGGTTGGTCGGCGTGCCGTCGGTGACGTAGCCGGCCCGCACGGTCTTGTACTCGGGGGTCTCGGCCAGCGTCGTGCGTGCGAGGTTGGGCAGCGCCAGGTCCTCGAAGAAGACCTGCATGAACTCCTCCTTGCTGAGGTGGAAGACGAAGTCGTCCTCGCCCTCGCCGGAGTCGCTGGCCTGCGAGCCGCCGCCACCGCCCTGGCCGCCTTGTGGCTTGCCGATGCGGTCGCCCTTGATGTGCTCGGTGTTGCCGGGGCGGACGACCTCGCGGATGCCGCCCTCGCCATGGTTGAACACCGGCTCGCTCAGGTCGCGCTTGGGGATGTGCACATCCTCGCCGCGCTCCATGTCGCGGATGCCGCGCTTGTCCACCGCGCGGCGCACCGCCTCGCGGATCTGGTCTCGATAGCGGCGCAGGAAGCGCTCGCGATTCCCGATCGACTTGTTCTTGCCCGACAGCCGTCTATCGATGATTTGTTGAAGGCCGGTCATGGGGACCTCGCTGGTTCTCGTCGTGGGAGCCCCGCGCCGCGCCGTTGCCTGGCGCCGGCGCGCGGCCCGTGTCCTCAGCTCGACTTCCTCACCCGCAGGTACCACTCGCAGAGCAGCCGCACCTGCTTGGGCGTGTAGCCCTTGTCGACCATGCGCTGCACGAAGTTCTCATGCTTCTTGGCCTCGTCGGCGCTCGCCTTCGCGTTGAAGCTGATGACGGGGAGCAGCTCCTCGGTGTTGGAGAACATCTTCTTCTCGATCACCGTGCGCAGCTTCTCGTAGCTGGTCCATGTCGGGTTCTTGCCGGCGTTGTTGGCGCGCGCCCGCAGCACGAAGTTCACGATCTCGTTGCGGAAGTCCTTGGGATTGCTGATGCCCGCGGGCTTCTCGATCTTCTCGAGCTCCGCGTTCAGCGCCGAGCGGTCGAACACCTCGCCGGTGTCCGTGTCGCGGTATTCCTGATCCTGGATCCAGTAGTCCGCGTAGGTCACGTAGCGGTCGAAGATGTTCTGGCCGTACTCGCTGTAGCTCTCCAGGTAGGCGGTCTGGATCTCCTTGCCGATGAACTCCGCATAGCGCGGCGACAGCACCTCCTTGATGAAGCCGACGTACTTCTGCTCGGCCTCCTGCGGGAACTGCTCGCGCTCGATCTGCTGCTCCAGCACGTACATCAGGTGCACCGGATTGGCGGCCACTTCCGTCGAGTCGAAGTTGAAGACCTTGGACAGGATCTTGTACGCGAAGCGCGTCGAGATGCCCGCCATGCCTTCATCGACGCCGGCGTAGTCGCGGTACTCCTGGATGGACTTGGCCTTGGGGTCGGTGTCCTTCAGGTTCTCGCCGTCATAGATCTGCATCTTGCTGAAGGCGCTGGAGTTCTCCGGATCCTTCAGCCGCGTCAGCACCGCGAACTGCGCCATCATCTTCAGCGTGCCGGGGGCGCACTTGGCCTCGGCCAGCGAGGAGTTGCGGATCAGCTTCTCGTAGATCTTCACTTCCTCGCTGACGCGCAGGCAGTACGGGACCTTGACGATGTAGATGCGGTCGAGGAAGGCCTCGTTGTTCTTGTTGTTGCGGAAGGTCTTCCACTCGCTCTCGTTGCTGTGGGCCAGCACGATGCCGTCGAAGGGGATCGCGCCGAAGCCCTCGGTGCCCTTGAAGTTGCCTTCCTGCGTCGCGGTCAGCAGCGGGTGCAGCACCTTGATCGGCGCCTTGAACATCTCGACGAACTCCAGCAGCCCCTGGTTGGCCAGGCACAGGCCGCCGGAATAGCTGTAGGCATCGGGGTCGTCCTGCGCATAGGTCTCGAGCTTGCGGATGTCGACCTTGCCCACCAGCGAGCTGATGTCCTGGTTGTTCTCGTCGCCCGGCTCGGTCTTGGCCACGCCGATCTGCTTGAGCATGCTCGGGAGCCGCTTGACGACCTTGAACTTGCGGATGTCGCCGCCGTATTCATCGAGCCGCTTCACCGCCCACGGGCTCAGGATGCGGTTGAGATAGCGGCGCGGGATGCCGTACTCGCGCTCGAGCAGCGGACCGTCCTCGACCGGATCGAACAGCCCCAGCGGGCTTTCGTTCACCGGGCTGTCCTTGAGCGCGTAGAACGGCACGTGCTCCATCAGCTGCTTGAGCCGCTCCGCGATGGAGCTCTTGCCGCCGCCCACCGGGCCCAGCAGATACAGGATCTGCTTCTTTTCCTCCAGCCCTTGCGCGGCATGGCGGAAGTAGCTGACGACCTGCTCGATTGCGTCCTCCATGCCGAAGAACTCGGCGAAGGCCGGATAGATCTTGATGACCTTGTTCTGGAAGATGCGCGACAGCCGCGGGTCATTGCGCGTGTCCAGCATCTGCGGCTCGCCGATGGCCTTGAGCATGCGCTCGGCCGCGGTGGCATAGGCGAGGGGATTTCGCTTGCACTCGTCCAGGTACTCCTCCAGTGTGAGTTCCTCGACCTTGCTGCGCTCGTAGCGAGCGGCGAAATGGCTGATCACATCCATGCTGACCTCCAGAGTAGTTCGTGGGGAGGCGACGCGGACCCGTGCAATGACGGACCCCGCATCGTCCAGGAAGTTCTGGCGACGTCCATGACTCAAGGCGTCATCAGAGCTTTCCGAGCTCAGCGTGCTTTCAGCAAACGGCCAGCCCATGCTGGCTCAAAGACCGCCGCCCCATGTCCGGTCCCGTGGACAACCTCGAAGGCGGCGAGGCTTTGGTGGAGCCATGCTACGCCCATCGGCACCGATGCGCGAGAGCAAGACGTGACCCCGTTGTACTCCCTCACGCAACGTCTGTGAAGCATTGCCGTTGACCGTCCCCCCGGGCCGGGGACCTGTGGGAAGTACGAAGGAGACGGCACGCGTCCCGCGTGCCATCCTCATGGTTTGCCGGCCCGCGAGGCGGGCCGGGCGGGCTCACTCGCCGGCGCCCGGCGGCCGCAGCTTTTGCAGCAAGCCATTCAATTCGTCCAGCGAGCCGAAGCTGATCGCGACCTCGCCCTGTTCGCCGCGCTTGGTCTTCTTGCGGACGCGGATCTCGACCTGCGCGGTCAGCAGGTCCGACAGCTCTTCCTCGAGCCGCAGCACGTCGCGGCTCTTGTCCGACTTGACGCGCAGCAGCGGGGCCTGGCGGCCCGCGCCCTGCTGACGCTGCACGAGCTTCTCGGCCTCGCGCACGCTGAGCTTCTTGGCCGCGATCTCGGTCGCGCTGGTGATCTGGTGGGCGCCGTCCAGGGCCAGCAGCGCGCGCGCGTGGCCCATGTCGATGTCGCCGGCCATGAGCATGTTCTGGACCGGTTCGGCCAGGTTGAGCAGGCGCAGCAGGTTGGAGGCCGCGCTGCGCGAACGGCCCACTGCCTGCGCCGCCTGGTCGTGCGTCAGGCCGAACTCGTCGACCAGCCGCTTCAGGCCCTGCGCCTCCTCGAGCGCGTTGAGGTCCTCGCGCTGGATGTTCTCGATCAGCGCCATCGCGGCGGCGGCCTCGTCGGGCACCGGCTTGACCAGCACCGGTACCTCGGCCAGGCCGGCCAGACGGGCGGCGCGGAAGCGGCGCTCGCCGGCGATGATCTCGTAGCGCACCGCGCCATTGGGCGCGATCGGGCGCACCAGGATCGGCTGCATGATCCCCTGCGCCTTGATGCTCTCGGCCAGCTCGTAGAGCGAGCCCTCGTCCATGCGGGTGCGCGGCTGGTACTTGCCGGCCTGCAGCTGCGCCAGCGGCAGCACGCCGGGTTCGCCGTCGCGCACCGAAGGTGCGTCGCTCACTTTGGGGCCCAGCAGGGCCTCCAGGCCCATGCCGAGGCCCTTGGGTTTCTTTGTCGCCATGGGGCGCGATTCTCCGCGATTCGGGGATGGGGCCGTCAGCCTTGTGCCGCGGTCATGCGGCCAGGCGCTTGAGCAGCGCGCGGCCCTCGGGCCAGTCGCCCAGCCCCGAGGCCGCGTTGACATGGCCCAGCGGGCCGGCGAGGACGAATTCCGCGCCCCAGTCCGCGGCCATGCCGGCGGCGCGCTCGGGGCTGCAGAAGGGATCGTCGCTGGACGCGACGACGATCGAAGCGAAGGGCAGGCGAGGGCGGCGGATCGGGCGCCAGTTGTGGAGCTGCGGCGGGGTGTCGTCGCGCTCGGTGTCGGGCGGCGCGACGAGCAGCGCGCCCTGCACGCGCGCGGTGTGGGCCGAATGCGCCGCCCAGGCGGCCACGAGCTGGCAGCCCAGGCTGTGCGCGACCAGCAGCGCCGGCCGCTCCCGCAGGCGCGCATCGTGCTGCAGCACTTCGTCGAGCCGGGCCATCCAGTCACCGCGGCGCGGCCATTCCCAGTCGTTCTGCTCGACGCGGGTGTCGCCGTGCAGGCGCTGCCAGGCGCTCTGCCAGTGATCGGGGTCGGAGTTCAGCCAGCCCGGCAGCAGGTAGACGGGGCGCGCGATGGCCTGGGCATCGAGGGCATTCGTCGGAATCGGGTGCTGTGACATCTGTTGGCCTTATGCTTCGCGCTTTCTTCGGGAGGGTCCCGGAGGCAGCGGATTTTGCAGGAGCGGCGATGAAGTACGCGGTGTATGTCGACGGGCAGGAAGGCACGACCGGCCTGCGCATCAATGAATATCTGGCGCAACGCGCCGACATCGAGGTGCTGCGCATCGACGCCGACAAGCGCAAGGATCCCGCCGAGCGCGCGCGGCTGCTGAACGCGGCCGACGTCGCCTTCCTGTGCCTGCCGGACGCAGCCTCGCGGGAAGCGGCCGCGATGGTGAGCAATCCCAACACCTGCCTGATCGATGCCAGCACCGCGCACCGCACCGCGCCGGGCTGGGCCTTCGGCCTGCCGGAGCTGGCCAAGGGCCAGCGCGCCGCGATTCGCGAGTCCAAGCGCATCGCCAATCCGGGCTGCCATGCCAGCGCCTTCATCCTGGCGGTGCGTCCGCTGGTCAATGCCGGCCTGCTCCCCGCGGACGCGCTGGTGTCGGCGACGTCGATCACGGGCTACTCCGGCGGCGGCAAGTCCATGATCGCGGAGTACGAGGCGGGCGGAAATCCGAAGCTGACCGCGCCGCGCCCGTATGCGCTGGGCCTGGCCCACAAGCATCTGCCGGAGATGATGGCCCATACCGGCCTGACGACCGCGCCGGTGTTCATGCCCATCGTCGCCAACTTCTACAAGGGCTTGGGCGTGACGGTGCCGCTGCACCTGAGCCAGCTGCGCGCCGGCACGACGCCGCAGCAGGTCCGCGACGCGCTGGCCGCGCATTACGAGGGCGAGCGCTTCGTCCACGTGAAGCCGCTGCGCGATCCGGACACGCTGGCGGGCGGCTTCTTCGACGTGCAGGCCTGCAACGACACGAACAACGTCGACCTGTTCGTGTTCGGCAGCGAGCAGCAGATCCTGGTGATGGCGCGACTGGACAACCTGGGCAAGGGCGCGAGCGGCGCCGCGGTGCAGAGCATGAACGTGCACCTGGGCGTCGACGAGTCGCTGGGCCTGATGGGTCCGGACGTGAACAGCATCTGATGGCTGATCCAGAGCGGTCCGTGGTCAGGGAGTGGCGCCGGGATGGCGCCGTGCCGCGGACCGGCCTCGACGCGATCCGTGATGGCGTGATCGCCCACGGACGCCAGCAAGCGCAGGGCAGCGATGCCGAAGACATCGCCGTCGCGCTCTACGACGGCGACACGCTGATCGCCGGTGCCTTCGGCCGCACCGAGTTCCAGCGGCTCTACGTGAGCTTCCTGTGGGTCCACGCGGACCATCGGGGGCAGGGCCTGGGCGGCGATTGCCTTCGGCAGATCGAGGCGATGGCGCTGAAGCGCGGTTGCGTCGACGCGTTGATCGAAACCCTGCTCGATGAGGTCGCCGAGATCTACGAGCACCTCGGATACGCCTGCGTCAGCCATGTGCACGACTTCGTGCCGGGCTTCACCCGGCACACGCTGCTGAAGGTCTGGCAGCCGCGCGACTGAGCGCGTTGAGCACCGCGCGGGGCGCTCAGTCCCAGGTGCGCGGATCGTCGCTGCGGTAGTGGTAGTCGTAGGCGCGCTGGAAGCCGAGGGCGGCGTACAGGCGCTTGGCCGCTTCGTTCTCGGCGGCGACCTGCAGATATCCCGTCGTGGCCCCTTGACGGCGTGCGACGGCCAGCAACGCGGCGCAGAGCTGGCGGCCATGCCCGCGGCCGCGCTGGGCCGGCGGGGTGAAGATGTCGAACAGGCCGGCCATGGCGCCCGGCGAGGATCCGTCGCTCAAGGGATGGGTCGCAGGATCGATTGCGGGATCGATCGCGACTTGGCCGCAGGCGAGCAGTTCGCCATCGCGCACCAGACGGAAGGCCTGATGCCGGACGGTGGCCTGTTCCAGCCGGCGGGCGTGACCGTCGATCTCGGCGGCATCGGAGCCGCGCAGGCCGCCGATCAACTCGGCGTATTCGGCGGAGGACAGCGCTTCGAGACCGCCGTCCTCATCGAAGCCGTCGAGTGTGGGCAGCACCCACACCTCGGACGGACCGAAGGCGCGCCAGCCGAGGGCATCCAGCTGCTGGGCGAGGTCGGCCGGTTGGCTGAAGGGGGTGAGCCGCAGGATCAGCGGCAAGCCGGCTTGGTCGAAGGCGGCGCGGCAGCGTCGCAGGATCTCTTGCAGCGGCAGCGATCCCGCCGCGATCGCATTCACGCAGCGCGAGCGGCGCGCGTGTCCCGGCGAGAGCCGCAACAGCCAGCCATCCACATGCGCTTCACGTGGCGCCGAGGCCGCATTGAGCCCGGCAAGTTCGGCCCGGCGGGCGAGGGCGTCCAGGTGGGGCAGCACGGCGGCCTCCCGCTCAGCGCATCGCGCCGACGCGCTTGACCATTTCCTTGGCGAAGTCGATGAACGCGTGCGCGCCCTTCGATCCGCCATCGAAGACGACTCCCGGCAGTCCATAGCTGGGCGCCTCGGCCAAGCGGACGTTGCGGGGGATGACCGTGTCGAAGACCTTGTCGCCGAAGTGCGCCTTCAGCTGCTCGCTGACCTGCTGCTGCAGCGTGATCCGGGGATCAAACATCACGCGCAGCAGGCCAATGATCTGCAGGTCCGGATTCAGATTGGCGTGGATCTGCTTGATCGTGTTGACCAGGTCGGTCAGGCCTTCCAGCGCGAAGTATTCGCACTGCATGGGCACCACGACGCCGTGGGCCGAGCACAAGCCGTTCAGCGTCAGCATGGACAGCGAGGGCGGGCAGTCGATCAGGACGAAGTCGTAATCGTTGGCCGCAGCGCTCAGGGCGGCCTTGAGCCGGTTCTCGCGGCGCTCAAGCTCCACCAGCTCCACTTCGGCACCGGCCAGTTCGCGGTTGGCGCCGAGCACGTCGTAACCGGCTTTCTCGCTGTGCTGCTTGGCTTCGGCGATGGTGGCCGACTCAAGCAGCACGTCATAGACGGTCAGGGGCAGGGCGCGCTTGTCGATGCCCGATCCCATCGTCGCATTGCCCTGCGGATCGAGGTCCACGACCAGTACGCGTTGCCCGACCTTGGCCAGACCGGCGGCCAGATTCACCGTGGTGGTGGTCTTGCCGACACCGCCTTTTTGATTCGCAACGCAGAAGATCTTGGCCATGAATGGTCGGGGAACGAGCGGCTGGAGAGGGGCGGAGCTTAACCGATGGAAGCGGCGGGGCGGATCCAGAGCAGGCAGCGCTGGGCGTCGAGCCCCGGAACTTGAAGCTGTTCCACGTGGAACACGGACAGATCCGGTGCGCGTTGGGCGAGTTCCGCGAGCTCTTCAGCAGGGTGCTGACCTTTCATGGCGGCCCAGACCGCGCTCGGCTTCAGATGCATCCGCGTCCACTCGGTGAAGTCGGCGAGCGAGGCGAAGGCGCGAGACGTGATGACGTCGAACGGCTCCGTCCTCAGCTTTTCCACGCGAGCGTGCTCTGCTCGCAGATTGGGCAAACCGATCTCCGCAGCGACCTGCGCGATGAAGAAAGCCTTCTTGCCCACCGTGTCCACGCAGGTCACCGAAATCGCCGGATCGCAGATCGCGATGACGACGCCAGGCAAGCCGCCGCCGCTTCCCACATCCATCAGGCGCAGCGGCCGCCCATCCGCATGGCGGCGCAGTGGCGGAATGAGGCTGAGGCTGTCCACCAGATGCTGCGTCAGCATCGCTTCCGGATCCCGGACCGCCGTCAGGTTGTAGACCTTGTTCCACTTCGAGAGCAGTCCCAGGTAAGCGATCAGCTGATCGAGTTGCTGGTCGCTGAGGCCGAGCTGGAGTTCCTCCGCAGCGGCGGCGAGTCGGGAGCGCAGGTCGAGTTCGGTCATCTACGGCGGGGAAGGTCGGTGCGTTGAGCTACTGGGGAAGCGCGGGAAAGGGGTAGCGCTCGTCAGGCGGTGGCGGATTCACTCGCCGCTTCCTGGTCGGTGAAGCCCTTGAAGCGGCCCTTGCGCAAGTGAATCAGCAGCAGCGAAATCGCTGCCGGTGTGATGCCGGAAATGCGCGAGGCTTGGCCCAGCGTCTCCGGCCGATGCTTGTTCAGCTTCTGTCTGGCTTCGAAGGAGAGGGCGGTGACGAGGCCGTAGTCGAGGTCCTCGGGCAGCTTCAGGTGCTCGTAGTTGGACGCGCGGGCGACGTCCTCCTGCTGCTTGCTGATGTAGCCGGCGTACTTCACGCTGATCTCGACTTGTTCGACCACGGCGTCCGCCACGTCTCTGCCCAGCGATTCCGCCAGCGCAGCGCGAGACACACCGGCCTCGGGCCGGGCGATCGCCGCGACTTCGGCGACCGTGTCGAAGGTGACGCCGGGACGGCGCAACAGGTCGACGAGGTTGTATTCCCGCTCGAGCGCCTTGCCCACGAGCCGCTCCGCCTCCGAGGCGGGAAGGATGTTCGGGTGCACCCAAGTCGCCTTCAGCTTCTCTGTTTCACGTGAAACAGCATCGCGCTTCCTATTGAAGGCATCCCACCGCGCGTCGTCCACGAGGCCCAGTTGCCGCCCCGCCTCGGTCAGGCGCATGTCGGCGTTGTCCTCGCGGAGCTGCAGGCGGAACTCGGCGCGGCTCGTGAACATGCGGTAGGGCTCGGTGACGCCCTTGGTGATCAGGTCGTCCACCAGTACGCCCAGGTAGGCCTGGTCACGGCTTGGCAGCCAGGCATCCTTACCCTGCACCTGCAGCGCCGCGTTCAGACCTGCGAACAAGCCCTGCGCCGCCGCCTCTTCATAGCCCGTGGTCCCATTGATCTGTCCAGCGAAAAAGAGGCCGCCGATGGCGCGCGTCTCGAAGCTCGACTTGAGTTCGCGCGGGTCGAAGTAGTCGTATTCGATGGCGTAGCCGGGGCGCAGGATGTGCGCGTTCTCCAGACCCGGAATGGATTGCACCGCCGCCAACTGGATGTCGAAGGGCAGGGAGGTCGAGATGCCGTTCGGATAGAACTCGTGCGTCGTCAGGCCTTCCGGCTCCAGGAAGATCTGGTGCGAGTCCTTGTCGGCGAAGCGATTGATCTTGTCCTCGATGGACGGGCAGTAGCGCGGCCCGACGCCCTCGATCACGCCGGTGAACATCGGGCTGCGGTCAAAGCCGGAGCGGATGATCTCGTGGGTGCGCTCGTTGGTGTGCGTGATCCAGCAGGGCAGTTGCCTTGGATGCTGTGCGGCGTTCCCCATGAAGCTGAACACCGGCACGGGGTCCAGGTCTCCGGGCTGCTCGACGCACTTGGAGAAATCGATCGTCCGGCCGTCCAGGCGCGGCGGCGTTCCGGTCTTCAGCCGGCCTTGCGGCAGCTTCAGTTCCTTGAGCCGGCCCGACAGCGACACGGCCGGCGGATCGCCGGCCCGGCCGGCGGCGTAGTTGTCCAGGCCGATGTGGATGCGTCCGTCGAGGAAGGTGCCGGCGGTCAGCACCACGGCGCGGGCGCGGAAGCGCAGGCCCGACTGGGTGACGGCGCCCACCACGCGATCGCCTTCCACCATCAGGTCGTCGACAGCCTGCTGGAACAGCATCAGGTGGGGCTGGTTCTCGAGCCGGTGGCGGATGGCCGCCTTGTAGAGGATGCGGTCCGCCTGGGCGCGGGTGGCGCGCACGGCCGGCCCCTTCGAGCCGTTGAGGATGCGGAACTGGATGCCGCCTTCGTCGGTCGCGGCGGCCATCGCGCCGCCGAGCGCGTCGACCTCCTTCACCAGGTGGCCCTTGCCGATGCCGCCGATCGACGGGTTGCAGCTCATCTGGCCGAGCGTCTCGATGTTGTGGGTCAGCAGCAGCGTGCTGACGCCCATGCGGGCGGCGGCCAGCGCGGCTTCGGTGCCGGCATGACCACCACCGACCACGATCACGTCGAACTCTTTCGGATAAAGCATGGCAAGGCGTCCAGCAGGATCGGCGATGGACAGCCGGCTGGCGTTCAGATGAGGGAAGGGCGCGATTTTACGCGGGGCTGTGGATAAGTCACCGTCCCAGGGGCATGCGCGGCGAACCGGAAAGGTGCTGATTTCACCCGCGCGGCGACAATCCGGCGGTCATGAACTGCCGCCCTCATTGCGCCGCCTGCTGCATCGCGCCCTCGATCAGCAGCCCGATCCCTGGCATGCCGCACGGCAAGCCGGCTGGCGTGCGTTGCATCCAGCTCGACGACGACCTGCGCTGCAAGATCTTCGGACGGCCGGAGCGGCCGGCGGTCTGCGGCTCGCTGCCGCCGCACGAGGACATGTGCGGCGACAGCCGCGAGCAGGCGATGCGCTGGCTGGGGTGGATGGAAGAGCAGACGGCCCCTGCGCCGCTGCCCGAGCCGCGTCCCCTTTCGCCCGTGCGCTGACGCGGCGACAGCGCGCTGAAAGCGCGCCGCCCGTAGAGTCGGTGTTTCCAGAAGATCACATCGGAGACACCGCATGACCCCCACCGACGAGGCCCGCCGCCGCTTCCTCCTGCAATCCACCGCGCTTGGCGCCGGAGCCGCCTTTGGCTCGGCGGCCGGGCCTGCTCTCGCGCAGGCCGCCTGGCCCTCGCGCAACGTGCGGCTGGTCGTGCCTTTCGCGCCGGGCGGCAGCAGTGAAATCGTCGCGCGCGCCACCGCGGCCGAGCTCAGCAAGACGCTGGGCCAGTCGGTCTATGTGGACAACAAGCCAGGCGGTGGCGGCAACATCGCCATGGGCGAGGTCGCCCGCGCCGAGGACCAGCACACGCTGATCCTCGGGCACATCGGCACGCTGGCGGTGAACCCGTACATCTACGACAAGCTGCCCTACGACCCCAACCGAGACTTCAAGCCGATCACGCTGCTGGCCAAGGTGCCCAGCCTCTACGTCGTCCATCCGGACGTGCCGGCGCGCAACCTGAAGGAGTTCGTGGCGCTGGTGCGCAAGAGTCCGGGCAAGTACAGCTACGGCTCGGCCGGCAACGGCAGCGCGGGCCATCTCGCGATGGAGTACCTGAAGATGGTCGCTGACCTCTTCATCCTGCATGTCCCCTACCGAGGCACCGGACCGCAGCTGACGGACCTGCTGGCGGGTCGCCTGGAGGCTGCCTCGGTGGGTGCGCCGGCGATCCTGCAGTTCATCAAGGCGGGCAAGCTGCGCTGCATCGCGACCGGCTCCAAGGAGCGGCTGCCGCAGTTGCCGGACGTGCCGACGGTGGCGGAGCAAGGCTATCCCGGCTTCGAGATGACGCAGTGGTACGGGCTGTGCGCGCCCGCCAATCTGCAGCCGGCGCATGTGGACAAGCTCGCGGCCGAATCGGCCAAGGCGATCAAGTCCGCCACCGCGCGCGAGCGCCTGAGTCACGACGCCGCCGAGGCCATCGGCAACACGCCGGCCCAATTCGCCGCCTTCATTGCCCAGGAACAGCAGCGCTGGAAGCAGGTCGTCGCCCGCGCCCAGATCAAGCCCGACTGAGTCAACGCTCGCCTCGAGCGGAGGAAGCCCAGGGGCAGGGCGACGATTTAGCGAGCGTATGAGGAGTCCTGCCCCTGGGCTTCCTCTGCTGCGCTCGGTCGAAGCAGGAAGCCGTCAGGCCTGATGCACGGTCCGCAGATCCTGCACCACGCGCCCGCCCTGCAGGCTGACGACGCGCTGTGCTGCCGCGATGGTTTCCGGCCGGTGCGCGATCACGATGCGCGTGAGCGGCAGCTGCCGCAGACTCGCGTTCACGAGCCGCTCGCGTTCCACGTCGAGGGCGCTGGTGGCCTCGTCCAGGAACAGGAACTGCGGCCGCTTGTAGAGCGCCCGCGCGAGCAGGATGCGCTGGCGCTGTCCGCCCGACAGGCTCGATCCCATGTCGCCGATCAGTGTCTGGAAGCGCATCGGCATGGCCTCGATGTCTTCGAGCACGCAGGCCAGCCGCGCGCATTCCCGGACCCAGTCGGGGTCGACGTCGAGGTCGAAGAAGCTGATGTTGTCGGCGATGCTGCCGGCGAAGAGCTGGTCGTCCTGCATCACCGTGCCGATGCGCTCGCGCCAGGCATTCGCACCGAGCTGGGCCAGCGCGACGCCGCCGATGCGGATCTCGCCGTGCTGTGGCGCGTGGATGCCCAGCATCAGCTTCATCAGCGTGGTCTTGCCGCAGCCCGACGGGCCGACGATCGCGACCGACTCGCCGGGTTCGATGCGCAGCGAGCAGCCGGCGATGACCTCGGGCTCGCCGTCGGCATAGCGAAAGCGCAGCGCGTCGAGTTCCAGTGCCGATTCGCGCGGCACCGCGCGGCCGGGTGCGTCGAGTTCGGCCTCGGGCGCGGTCAGCACGATGTCGGCGAGCCGCTCGCCCTGCAGGCGCAGCATCTTGAGAGCGACGACCTTGTCGATCAGCCCCGCGATGCGCTGACTGAACTGGTCCTTGTAGGCGAGGAACGCGAACAGCATCCCCACCGAGAGTTCCTTGTCCAGCACCAGCATCGCGCCCATCGCGACGATGGCCACGCGCTCCAGCCCGAACAGCAGCTTGTTGCCCTGCGTCATGCCGAGTTCGAGCTTGCGCCCGGTCAGCGAGGCATTCATCTGCTCGACCACCAGATTGGCGAAGCGCGCGCTGCGATCGGCCTGCGCGTTGAACAGCTTGATCGCCTGCGCGCCGCGCAGCGATTCGAGGAAGTGGGTGTTCTGGCGCGCCTCATGGGTCAGCGCCTCTTCCTGCGCGTTGCGCAGCGGGCGGAAGAAGGCCCAGCGCAGCAGCGCGTAGCCGGCCACCGCGGTCAGCGCCACCGCCGTCAGCCGTCCGCTGTAGAGCAGCATCATGGCCAGCGTCAGCAGCACCATCAGCCCGTCCAGGACGGCCTCGATGAAGCTGCCGGTCAGCGTCTTCTGGATCTCCTGCACGCTGGAGAAGCGCGACCAGATATCGCCGAGATGGCGTTTCTCGAACCAGGCCAGCGGCAGCCGCAGCAGGTGCGAGAACACATTGGAGAGCCACTGCAGGTTGAGCGAGGCCGACAGGATCATCACCGCCCAGGAGCGCAGGATCCCGACGCCGACCTGCAGCAGCACCAGCAGCGCGAAGCCGATGCCCAGCGTGACGAGCAGGTCGCGGTCGGCGCTGACGATGACGCCGTCGACGGTCCATTGCAGCAGGAAGGGCGCGAGCAGGCCCAGCAGTTCGAGGCCCAGCGCCAGCGCCAGGACTTGCGCCACCGAGCGCTTGAGCCCGCTCACATGGCCGAGCAGCTGGCGCCACTTCGGCGCCGGCGCCGGCGCCTTGCGCGCGAAGTCCATGCCCGGCCGCAGCTCGAGCGCCACGCCGGTGAAGTGCTTGGAGACCTCGGCCAGCGGCAGGCGGCGCTCGCCCAGGGCCGGGTCGAGGATCACGGCGCGATCGCCCTGGATGCCGTCCAGCACGACGAAGTGGTTGAAGTCCCAGTGCAGGATGCAAGGCGTCTGCAGCTTGTGCAGCGTCTGCGGCTCGGCGCGCAGCGCGCGGGCGGTGAGGCCCAGCTGCGCGCCCATGCGCACCAGGTCGGCCATCGTCAGGCCCTTGAGCGAGACGGCGAAGCGGTCGCGCAACTCGCCCAGGCTCCAGCGCTGGCCATGCGCCGCGGCCACCATCGCCAGGCAGGCAAGGCCGCACTCGGCAGCCTCGGTCTGCAGGATGACGGGACGGCGGCGGCGCCAGCCGAGATTCAGCCGGGCGAGGGCGCCGGCGGCAGGGGCATCAGACACGACGGACGAGGCTCAGCAGCGGTTCGAAGATCCATTCGATCAGACGGCGCCGTTCGAGCAGCACGTCCGCTTCGAGCAGCATACCGGGGCTGAGCGACTGATCCTGGCCATAGGCCTCGACCGACTGGCGTTGCAGCTGCACGGTGATGCGGTACATCGGCTCGCCTTGCGCCATCGCGGCCGGGAGGCCCAGCTGCGCGAGTTCAGCGGCCTGCAGCGGCGTGCGCGAGACCTGCAGGACCTCGCCCTCCTGCTGGCCGAATTTCTGATACGGGAAGGCCTGGTAGCGCAGCAGCACCGCCTGATGCGGGCGCAGGAAGCCGACGGCGCTCGAGGGGGCGTAGAGATGCGCCTGCAGCGGCGTGCGGGCGGGGAGCAGGGCAGCGAGCTGGGTGCCGGCCTGCACGACCTGGCCCGGCTCGGCGAGCACGGTGCTCATCTGGCCGTCGCTGGGGGCGCGCAGCACGAGCCGGCGCCGCGCTTCGTTCTCGACGCCCTGCGCCTGCAGCGCGGCGATGTCGCGGGCCAGTTCCCCCTGCTGGACCTGAGCCTTCAAGGGGATTGCCTGAAGCTCAGCTTGCAAGCCCAACGCCTCCCGCTGCAGGTTTTCGCGCTCACGCGAAAGTGCCTGCCGTTGGGCCTGCAAGCCAAGCAACTCCTCCCGCTTCGTCTGGACTTGGGCGCTCGAGACGAACTGGTCCTTCGCCAGCGACTCGAGCCGTCCCAGACTCTGCCGCGCGAGCGCCTCGCGCTCCGCATGCAGCTGCAGCTCGGCATCGGCCTGCCGCAGCGTGGATCCCAGCGTGGCGATGCGCGCCTTCAGCGCCGCCGCCTGGCTCTGCGCCAGCTCGCGCTGCTGCGCCTGCGCGGCGCCCAGCGATTGCTCGCGCTCCTTCAAGGTCCGCGACAGGCCGTCGCCGGTCGGGTTCGCGCTGTCCAGCGACAGCACGAACAGCACCTCGCCTTCATGCACCTGCTGCCCGTCCTGGACGGGACGTGCCACGACGGTGGCGCTCTGCGGCACGCTCAGCCGCATCACGCCGCGCTCGGGCACCAGCAGGCCATTGACGCGGGCCTTGCGGGTGTACTCCGTGCTGAACAGGAAGACCCCGACGGCCACCACGCCGCCCAGAGCCAGGATGCTCAGCCATCGCAAGGTGGCGGGACGATGCAGTTGCACCGACCCCAGCCAGGCCTGCTGCTGCGAGGCCTGCGCTTCGGCGCGGAAAAGCGCCACCACGATGATTCCTTTTGTTGCGAACCTGACGGGTCGCGATGCAGCCGCGAGGGCTTACCAGGTGCCCTTGGGGGCGGGTTCGGTGTCCACGGCCGTGGTCGCGAGCGACTCGCCGCCGACGACCCAGGTGCCCTTGGGTGCGCCGCCGCCCACATGAACCAGGGTTTGCAGGTCCAACTCGACCAGACCTTCTTCGACTTGCGTGTTGACGGTGACGTTTTGCGGTTGGGCTTGCATGAGAGGCTCCAGATTCGGTGACGTGCCCGGAATGTGTTGAGCACGGGACGAATTGAAGCAGCGAGCCGACACCCGCATAACTGTCAGCTCTTACAGTGTTTACAAGCTGCCGCCGCGGGCAGCATCAGCGGATCAGGCCCAGCCGCAGCGCCTTGAGCACGGCCTGGTGCTTGTTCGAGCAGCCCAGCTTGTGCATCGCATTGTTGATGTGCAGCACCGCCGTGCGTTCGGTGATGCTGAGGATGGCGCCGACTTCCCAGGCGGTCTTGCCTTCCATCGTCCAGTGCAGGCATTCGAGCTCGCGCGGCGTGAGCCGAGGCGACTCGGTCACCTTCTCCTCCGGCAGCAGGACGCGCAGCGCGGTGTCGACCGCGTGCACCGCGAACAGCTGCAGGTCCGCGACCATGCGCGTGAGCTGGCCCGAATCGCTGGGCAGCGGCTGGTCGCGATCGACGCCCAGCACGAAGTGCCGGCCCTCGGGCAGGTGCAGCGCCAGGCAGATGCCGGTGCTGTAGCCGAATTGCGCCTGCGATTCCCAGATGTCGCTCGCGCCATGGCGGGCGTAGGTCTGGCGATCCCACACGATGGGCATGCTGTTGCGCTTGCAATGCTGCATCACCGGATCGCGGCGGCCGAACTCGGGCGCGTGCATCACCTCCGCGTAGCCCGCGGGGCAGTTGTCGATGGTGATGAACTCGGTCTCGGCCAGCGTGTGGTCGACCACCGTGATGGCCGACACCGTCTGGAAATCGAGCTTTTGCGCGAAGCGGATCACCTCACTGCGGAACTCTTCCCGTGAGCGCGCTTCCAGGACTGATTGATAACCGCCTTGCAGCATGGATCGCTCCGGCCCGTCGGCCGGTCTAGTGAGCCTCTTCCAAGAGGTCTGGGTGGGGGACCTGTCCGGCTGTCCGTGACGCGCCACGCGCCCGTATCGGCCGCATAGGCCACGTGACGCATTCACGCCCCTGACAGGGTTTACAGCTGGCGAGCCGCCCTCATCGTGACCACACTTCTGGTCAAGGGGAGAAGCAGCAATCGCCGATCCGCAGTAGCCAAACCAAACAATTCTGACAATGACACCAGCTTGGATTGTGTACGCGTGGCCACGAATATTGTGTGATGTTCAGCGACTGCCTCGCTTGCAGTTCGCGCATTTGAGCACGCGCGTGTTGGTGGCGGGAGACGAGGATCACCCGGCCATGGGGCAAACCCTGTGGAGCGGGGAATCCGAGTTTGGCGCCGCCGGCGTGGCTTGGGACTGGGTGCGCATGCCTTACGGCATCGTGTCGATGGTCGATCCGATGGCGCTGGTGACCAACCTGCAGTTCCTGAACGGAGAGGGCGAGGTGCTGGCGCCGATCGAATCGGCGATCCAACTCAACGGCATCGTGCACACGCTGCCGTGGCAGGAACAGGTGCAGCTGGCGCTCGCCACGCGGCACTGAAAGCGCCCTCGGGCGCGCGTCCCCACTTCATCGCGCCACCGCCGCGCGCATCGAGCGCGCCACCAGCGCCAGCCCGCCGAGGGTGAGCGCGGCGCCGACGATCACCGTCGGCATCACTTTCGCCAGGGTCAGCGGCTCCCCCTTGAGCACCTGCATCATCAGCAGGTTCTGACCCAGCCCCGGCACCCACAGGTGCCAGGCGGCCTCCCCGCCCGGATTCACGATCGCGACCATCGGCGTCAAGGCCACGGCGGTGATGACCAGCGTGGTGCTGGCCTGGGCCTCCTTGAAGGTCTTGGTGCGGATGGCCAGCGCCATCAGCACCGCCGAGAGTCCCGCGCCGAGCGGGATCTGCAGCAGCAGGAAGCGCAGCGCCTCGGCCCAGCCGAACTGGAAGGCCGCCGCCAGCGCGTCACTGCGCATCAGCCACTGGCCGGGCAGGAAGCTGAGGTTGGAGAGCACCGCCACCAGCAGCCCCGCCATCAGCACCGCGGCCCACTTGCCGGCCACGATGGCCGCATGCGGCGCGGGGTTCACCAGCAGCGGTTCGAGCGAGCCGCGTTCGCGCTCGCCGGCGGTGGTGTCGAGCGCCGCGGTCAGTGCGCCATAGAGCACCGCCATCATGATGAACATCGGCAGCATCTGCGTGAGCCGCGTGGAGCGCGCCTGCATGCTGGCGAGGTCGCGCTCGCGCACGTCCACCGGCCGCAGCTGCTGCGGGCCGAGCCCGCGCATGGCCAGCATCAGCGTGGCGCGCTCGCTGCTGAAGCCCTGCAGCAGGCGGCCGAGCGCGCCCACGCCGGCCTCGGCGCGCTGGTTGACGCTGTCGCTGACGATCTCGACCGAAGCCGGCTCGCCTCCGGCGAGCAGCGTCTCGAAGTCGGCCGGCACGACCAGCACCGGATCGGTCAGCGTGGCGGCGCGCAGCCGCGCCTCGTAGTCGGCGGGCGCGGGCTTGATCGTGTAGGTCTGGCGCTCGATGTAATTGCGCAGCGTGGGCGCGTGCTCGATCCCGGCGACCAGCACCTCGCGCTGCTCGGCGCGTTCCTGCAGCGAAGCCGCCAGTCCCGACATCATCATCAGCATCAGCGGGCCCATCAGCACCGACGGGATCAGCAGCCGCAGCAGCGTGCGCCGGTCGCGCAGCGCGTCGACGATCTCCTTGGCGAAGACGGTTCGGAAGGCTTTGAGGAAGGGGCCGTTCATGCGGACTCCAGGTGCCGCGCGTGGGCGGCTTCGGGGAAGGCGAGGTCGACGAAGGCGTCCTCGAAGCGCTGGCGGCCGGTCTGCGCGAGCAGGCCGTCGACGGTGCCGGTCGCGACCGAGCGCCCGTGCGACATCACCACCACCTGGTCGCAGAGCTGTTCCACCTCCTGCATGATGTGGCTCGAGAAGACGATGCACTTGCCGCCGCCGGCCGGCGAGCGCAGGTGCCGCAGCACCTCGCGCAGCGCGCGCGTGGCGACGACGTCCAGGCCGTTGGTCGGCTCGTCCAGCACGATGTTGGCCGGGTCGTGGACCAGCGCGCGGGCCAGGGCGGTTTTCATGCGCTCGCCCTGGCTGAAGCCGTCGGCGCGGCGGTCGAGGATGGCGCGCATGTCCAGCAGCTCGGCGAGCGCCTCGGCGCGTGCCTGCGCCTGCTCCATCGGCAGGTCCTGCAGGCGGGCGAAGTAGACGATGTTTTCGCGCGCCGTCAGCCGCGGATAAAGGCCGTGGGCGTCGCCGAGTATCCCCATGCGCGCGAGCGCCGCGCGCGGCTGCTTCAGCACGTCCACGCCATCGACATCGATCGTGCCGCGGTCCGGCGGGAACAGCCCCGCGAGCATCCGCAGCGAGGTCGTCTTGCCCGCGCCGTTGGGGCCGAGCAGGCCGGTGATGCGGCCGTTCGGCGCGACCAGGTCCAGTTGCTCGACCGCGACGACGGTGCGCGCGGGCGCCTTCTTCCCGAGCAGCGCGGCCAGCGGGCCGCCCATGCCGCCACGTGTTCCACCACGGGTCCGGAAGGTCTTGTGCAGCGCATGCAGGCGGATCATCGGTCGGACTCCCGGGCGGCGGAGGCGGCGGCCGCGATGGTCGCCGGCGTGGGGGGCAGATAGGCGGGCGGGCGCGGCAGGTCCTTGGCGCAACTGGCGTCGACCTGAAGCGCATCGGCATCGGCGGCGGCGTCGATGAAACGGAACAGCACGTCCCGCATGCAGGGCAGCGCCAGCGCGACGCCATGGCCCGCGGCCGCGACGACGACGTGACGCGCGTTCGCGCCCAGCGCCTGCTGCACGCGCTGCGCATGGCGCTGCGGCGTGGCCGGGTCGCTGCCGCCGCTGGTGAGCAGCACCGGCGACTTCGCTGGAGGGATCGCGTAGAAGGCCGCCGGCACCTCGCCGCGCGGCCAGCCGCTGCAGACGCTGGTGTAGAGATCGCGGTCGAGCGTGCCGAAGTCGGCGCCGGGCGCCTCGGTCGAGGTGGCGATGCGCGGCGCGTCCTCGGCGCAGACCACCGAGAAGTGCATCCCCTCGAAGATCCGCATCGCGCGCGAGCCGCCGCCCAGTTGCCCCGCGAGCCCGCCGAGCGCGTCGAAGCGGCCCAGGGCCGCCTCATGCAGTGCCGCCGGCAGCGCGGCCGCCAGCGGCGGCGAGTACAGCGGCGGCCGCACCAGCCCGAGCAGCGTCTCGCGCGTCAGCGAGACCTCCTCGGGGCGGCCGGTCATCGGATGGGTGAACGACACCTTGCGCGGCAGGCTCTTGACCAGCGACTGCCAGTCGGTCCTCAGCGCCGGATAGCGGGCGTTGCAGTCCGGGGACTTCGCGCAGGATTCGAACACCAGATCGAACGCGCGCTGCGCGTCCTGCGAGAAGCTGACCGGCAGCACCATGTCCGGCGGCGCGACGCCGTCGATGACGGTGCGGCGCACGTGGGCAGGGAATTGGCGCTGATATTCGAGCGCCGCGCGCGTGCCGTAGGACGCGCCGACCAGGTTCCACTGGTCCACGCCCAGCGCCGCGCGCACGGCGTCCATGTCCTGCATCGCGATGGTGGTCGTGAAGAAGCGCAGGTCGCCGTAGGGGAGCCGCTTCAGCGTGTCGCGGCATTGCGCGAGCAGCCGGACCTTGGCGCCCGGCTTGATGAGTTCCTCCAGGCTCCGATCGCTGTTGTCGGGGCAGGACAGCGGCGCCGAGCGGCCGGTGCCGCGCTGGTCGATGAACACGAGGTCGCGGCGGTAGTTCAGCCGCGACAGCCGCGGCAGCACGGAGGCGGTCAGCGCGGTGGCGCTCTGGCCCGGTCCGCCGGCGAGCAGCAGCACCGGATCGGGCAGCTTGTTGCGGGCCAGCGCGGGCACGACCACGTAGCGGATGTCGATCTTCACGCCGTCCGGGCGGGCCGGGTCCAGGGGCCGGCTCAGGCCGCCGCACAGGACCTCGGTCGGTACGCCGTCGACGCGGCAGGGTTGCAGCGCGGACGCCGGGGCCACTGACGGCGCGGCGCCCGCGCTGCCAGCGGCCAGGCCGGCGAACGCCGCCAGCAGGATCAGGGCCGCGGACGGCCGGGATCGGGGGACAGGTGTTGCCCCGGGACTCGTGAACATGTCGCGCTCCTCCTCGTGCCGGCGATTATGGCGACGGGGCGGCGCGCGGCGGGCGTGCCTTCGGTCAGCTGCCGCGCCGTCCGAACATCCCCCAGCCTTCCATGCTCATCACCTGTTCATCGCGCTGGTTGAAGACTTCCCAGGACGAGCGCACCAGCCCCAATTGCGGACGGCTGCGGCTGGCCTTGGTTTCCAGCACGGTCATGCGCACGCGCAGCGTGTCGCCGGGGCGCACCGGCTTGAGCCAGCGCAGGTTGTCGATGCCGGGCGAGCCCTGGCTGGTGGAGTCCAGCAGGTAGGCGTCGCACATCATGCGCATGACCAGCGCGCAGGTCTGCCAGCCGCTGATCGACAGCCCGCCCAGCACCGAGGCGTTGGCGGCCTCCTCGTCCAGGTGCAGCGGCTGCGGGTCATAGGCGGCGGCGAAGGCCAGGCCTTCCTCGCGGTCGACCAGACGGGAGCCGAACTCGCGCACCTGGCCGGGGGCGAAGTCCTCGAAGGCGTAGGTCTTGGCGCCGGGCGCGGCGGGGGCGGGCGTGCTCATCGGGGAACCTCCGTCGGATGAAGATCGGCCGACTGTAGGCGCGCGGCGCGAGCCCGGCTGGCGCGGCGGCGACAGCCCGCCGAATGCTCTGGCCGAATGCCCCTGCCGTTGCACGGTGTACGGCGCGCGCGTATGGTCCCCGCGTCCCGTTCCGGGACCGCTCGTCAAGAGCCGTTCACGCACCCAAGGAGACCCCCCGATGAAGCTCTACTACAGCCCCGGCGCCTGCTCGCTGTCGCCCCACATCGTCCTGCGTGAGGCGGGCCTGGACTTCGAGCCGGTGCTCGCCAACACCAAGACGCACAAGCTGCAGGACGGGACCGACTACTACGGCATCAATCCGAAAGGCTACGTGCCGCTGCTGGAGCTCGACGACGGCCAGCGGCTGAGCGAAGGCCCGGCGATCGTCCAGTACATCGCCGACCAGGTGCCCGGCAAGCAGCTCGCGCCCGCCAACGGGACGATGGCCCGCTACCGCCTGCAGGAGTGGCTCAACTTCCTCACCAGCGAGCTGCACAAGACCTTCAGCCCGCTGTTCAACCCGGCCATCTCGGAAGACGCCAAGGGCGTGTTCCGGAACAAGCTGCATGAGCGCTTCAAGTGGATCGACGCGCAGCTGGAAGGGAAACAGTTCCTGATGGGAGCACAGTTCACGGTGGCCGATGCGTACCTGTTCACCGTCTCGAACTGGGCGCAGCACGTGGGCGTAGATCTGGCGGGGTATGCCAACCTGGTGGCCTATCGCGGACGCGTCGCCGAGCGGCCGGCCGTGCAGGCGGCGATGAAGGCGGAAGGACTGCTCAAGTAACTGGCCAACGTAACTGGCTCGCGGTCCGCGAGAACTCCCTCGCCCCCCGGGAGGGGGGAGAGGGCAGGGGAGAGGGGGCGCTTCGAAGGGCAGCAGCGCTGTGGCACGAGCCCCCTCTCCCCTCCCTCTCCCCGCTGGGGCGAGGGGGTTTACTGCGCCGCCCGGCTCTTTTTACCCCTTGCCCGCTTGCGGGAGGGGTGAGGGCCAGAGGCCGCCGCAGTAAATCAGGCTCAGCCTTTCTTCTTCAGCAGGGACTCGCAAGCGCTCTTGTCGCCGGCGTCCTGTTTGGCGCAGACCCCGTCAAGCTGCGTGCGCAGGCGCGTCAGCGTGGCTTCGTGCTGCCCGCCCGCATTCCAGGCGACGAGCTGCCCGCCCACCTTCTGCAGCGAGCGCGCGCTGCGCTCATAGAACGCGCCCTTGTCCTTCCCCGCCTCGGCCAGCAACTGCGCCGCGGCCTTCTCGATCCGAGCCGAATCCTGCGGCGCCAGTTCCACCAGCGCGCTCAGGTAGTTCGAGCCCCACTGCAAGCGCGTGGCCGGCCCTTCGCTCTTGTTGAAGGCCTCCTCATACCAGCGCAGCGCCTCTTCCTTGCGGCCCTGCTTGCGCGCGTTGCCGCCCAGCTGGCTCATCAGGTAGTACGGGCTGTGGCTCTTGGCGATGCTGGATTTCAACAGCGCGTCGGAGTCGCTCCACAACCCCGCGCGGCCCAGCAGGAACGCCGCCGACGTGATCACCGCCTGGCGTTCATAGCCGTCGGTGATCTCCTTGTCCGCCTTGGCGGCGTGGGCCTTCACCTCGGCCAGCAGCGGCGCCGGCAGCTTCGGCGCGAGCGCGGCCTTGTCCTGGTCCAGCCGCGCCAGTTCCACGCGCGCCAGCAGCGACTGCAGCCGATCCGCCCTTGACAGCGACTCGTCCGCCTCGAAGCGCTTCAGCGCCACGTTGAACTTCGCGACGAGCGCCTGACGCTCCGAGCCAGCCGCCGGCGCCAGCGCGCGCACGATGTCGTCGGCGCTGTTGCTCAGCACGTCCATCTGCGCCCGGGCGGCGCCAGCATCGGCGAGCGTCTTCTCCACGCGGCCGCGCAGCGCCGCGTCGGCCTTCAGCGCCCCGCCGCCCTCGGTCGAGGCCAGCGCCTTCAGCCACAGCCGCGTGGCGGTCTCCTCATCGGTGCCCTGGCTCGCCGCCGCGAGCTTGGCGAGCAGCGCCGGCCGCTGCGCCGCGGGCACGAGCTGCTGCTCATCCGTCTCCCACGAGTAGAACCCCAGCAGCTTCCATTCGCTGGCCGAGAGCTTCTTGTCCGCCTGCGCGTCCGCGAGCACCGTCCTGATCGGACGTCCGCCCGCCAGCCCCAACTGCAGCACGCGCAGCACCTGCGGCGCGTCGACCTCGCCGGGCAGGCGCGTCAGCTCCTGGCCGTCGTTGTTGAACAGGATCATGGTCGGGTAGCCGCGTACCTTGAAGCGCGCACCCAGGCGCTGCGCGCCGGGGTTGTCGCCATCGATGTGCACGGCGACCACCGCGCGCGACTGTTCGATGAAGTCGGCGCGATTGAACAGCGTGGCCTTGAGCTGGTTGCAAGGCGGGCACCACTTGGCGCCCCAGTACAGCAGCACCGGCTTCTTCTCGCCGCGCGCCTGCGTGAACGCGCGCTCGATGTCCGCGTCGCCGGAGGCCTCCTGCCAGGACACCGAGGCCGAGGCGCTGGCGGCCATCGCCGCGGGCGTCAGCATCGGCAGCGCGCCCATCGTGGTCAGCGCGGCGGCAAGCAGGGTCAGGCGGAGGGCCGAGCGCGCGCGGCGCGGCACCGAGGTGTGGAAGGTCATGGCGAAGGTCGCGGCCTCGTGAGCCGGTCGATATCGTGGGAAGGGGCCATTGTGGCGCCGGCGCCAATCCCCCGATATGCGGGGCGCTTCTAAGCTTGCTTGCCGCGCGGGGCGGCGACGCGAAAGGGGAGAGGACCGCCGTCAGGCCTCGCCAAGCAGGTCCTGACCTTCGTCCAGCGGCGGCGGCTCTGGCGTCGCCTTGGCGAGCGCCATCCAGGTGCCGAAGTCGGGCTTCATCGCCCGGCGCGGCGCCGGCCGGCCGAGCTCGAAGCGCAGGCCCGTGCCGCCGCCCACCTCATGCGCGAACAGCACGCCGAAGGCAGGCGGGATCTCCTCGACCGCCGCGATGCCGGCGCGCAGCACGTACCAGCATTGGCCGCCGAGCGCGAGGTAGGCCTGCGATTTCGCCGGCCGGCGCAGCTCCGACAGCAGATCGGCGCGGCTGACCTTGATCTCGTGCACCGCCGGCTCGAGGTAGTCTTCGACGGTGGTGTTGCGCACCGAGTAGACATCGGGCATCGCATTCACCCAGCGCAGGCGGCCGGGCTCGTCCTCGCGCGGCAGCCCCGCGCGCAGCGAGAGTCCTCGCCAGACCACGCGGCCGGCGCGCTGCAGCTCGACCGCCATGCGGGCCACGAGGTCCTCATGGCGATCGCGCGCGGCGCGGTTCTTGCGCAGCCCGAGATGCAGCACCTCGATGCCGCCCGCGGTCAGGCGCAGCGTCTCGCGCCCGTGTGGATCCTGTTGCCGCTCCAGCCAGCCCAGCGCCAGCAGCTCCACCTCCAGCATGTCCTGACAGGGCCAGCCGGCCGAACGCCACAGCTGGCGCAGGCGGCGGATCTGGATCACGGTGGGGCGGGGCGGCGGCGCGGACATGCGGCGATGTTGCCGCAGCCCGGCGTCCCGCCGCGTCAGCAGGGCCGGGCCGGCCGGCGAAAAAAAGGCCACGCCTCGGGAGAGGACGTGGCCAACAGGGAGCTGGTATCGCCGGACCGCGGTCATGCCGGCCGCCGCGCGGGATGCGCGTTCAGTGGTCCGGCGCCGGGGCGTGTTCCCCGGCGGGGGGCGGCTCGACGATCAGCGCTCGCGGCGCAGCGAGCCCACCATCGCGGTGTTGTCGCCCATCACGAACACGGTGTAGACATAGCCCGCCTGGATCTGCAGCGCGCTCAGGCTGTAGACCGGCGTCGTCGACGCGGGCGAGGTGACCGTCAGCAGCGAGGAGGTCGAGGCCGGCGTCGTCTGCGGCGTCGACGAGGTGCCCGCCACCACGTTCGAGGCCAGCGCGCTGTAGTCCACGTTCAGCGTCAGTCCGGTGGAGGCGCTCGCCACGCCGTTGACCAGCCGGATCTTGGCGGTTGTCGTGGGACTGGTGGGCAAGCGGTTGTCGTCGGTGAGTACCGCCAGCTGCGGATTGTCCGGCGTGCCCCAGACCATCAGCGTGTAGTCGCTGCCCGCGGCCAGCGCCGGATTGGCGAAGGACATCAGCTGGCCGTTGACGTAGACCGACAGGCTGGCCGTGCCGGACGCGACCGTCGTGTAGTCGCCGATGGTCGGCGCCACCGACGTGGGCAGCAGCGTGGTCTGGCCGATCGAGCCCGACACCAGCGCGCCGCCGCCGACCGCCGCCACCAGGCGGGCACGGGAGGTCGAGTTCGGGAAGTTGGTCGTCGCGCCCTGCTGGATCAGCTGGATGCCGTTGACCAGCACCCCGCCGCCGCTGCCGGTGAGCACCAGCGTCGAGACGCCGGCATCGGGCAGCGTGATGCTGGGGATGTCCAGGCGCAGGTCGCTCTTGGCGCCGGCGGCGGTCATGCGCACGCGGAACGAGCCGCTGTTGAGCGTCACGTAGCCGCTGCCCGAGCCGGCCGCGATGCTGCTGGCGACCGCGGTCGAGCTGTCCAGCGTGTCGTTCGCGCCGGTGACGTAGACATCCATCGCGCCGGCATCCGGCGCCAGGTTCAGCACCAGCAGCTTGGTCTTGCCGGCGGCCGGCGCGGCCTGGTCTTCCTGCAGCAGCGTCGTCTGCACCGAGCCCGCCGAGCCGTAGGCGATCAGCGTGTAGTGCGAGCCCTCGGCCAGCGTGGGCGTCGACGACGACAGCGTGCTGCCGACGCTGTTGCTCTGCACCTCGGTGCCGGTGGCGTCGGTCTTCACATCGGCATAACTGCCCACGGACGCGTAGGCGACGGCGGAATTCACCGTCGTGCTGTCCACCGACATGTCCAGCGCGGAATATCCGATGCTGGCGTTGAGCAGGCGCATCTGCGCGGTCTTGCTGCTGCTGCCGCCGCCGCAGGCGGTCAGCAGGGCCATGGTGGCCAGGCTCAGGCCCCAGGCCCAGGTCTTGAATCGCATCGTCCGACACTCCGATTGAGAATGCGGCGATTGAACGGGTCTCGTGTTGCTGCGGCTTGTGGCCCCTTGGCGGCTTTGTGAACTTCCATATCAAGGCCGACACAGAGTTGCCACCACGCTTGCGGGTGCCGCCTGCCCGCCACCTGCCGGCCTGGGCTGCGCCCTCTAATCGCGCGCGGGCGCCGGCGCTAGCATCCGCGCGATGAACGCCTACCCGCAGTTGCTCTCGCCCCTGGACCTGGGCTTCACCACCCTCAAGAACCGCGTGCTCATGGGCAGCATGCACACCGGGCTGGAGGACTCGCGCCAGCACGTCGGCCGTCTGGCCGAGTACTTCGCCGAGCGCGCCCGCGGCCAGGTCGGGCTGATCGTCACCGGCGGCTACGCGCCCAACATCGCCGGCTGGGCCAAGCCCTTCGCCGGCACGCTGATGACCGGCGGCGCCGCGCGGCGCCATCAGCCCATCACCCGCGCCGTGCATGCCGAGGGCGGCAAGATCGCGCTGCAGATCCTGCACACCGGCCGCTATGGCTACCACCCGTTCAACGTCGCGCCGTCAGCGCTGAAGTCGCCGATCTCGCCCTTCACGCCACATGCGCTGAGCGCGCGCGGCGTCGAGCGCCAGATCCGCGCCTTCGTCCGCTGCGCCGTGCTGGCGCGTGAAGCGGGCTACGACGGCGTGGAGGTGATGGGCTCGGAGGGCTACTTCATCAACCAGTTCCTGGTCGCCGCGACCAACCGGCGCGATGACGCCTGGGGCGGCGATTTCGCGCGCCGCATGCGGCTGCCGGTCGAGATCCTGACCCGCATGCGGGAGGCCGTCGGGCCGGACTTCATCATCATCTACCGTCTGTCGATGCTGGACCTCGTGCCCGAGGGCGGCAATTGGGACGAGGTGCTGCAGCTGGCGCGCGCCGTCGCGAAGGCCGGCGCGACGATCATCAACACCGGCATCGGCTGGCATGAGGCCCGCATCCCCACGATCGCCACCAGCGTGCCGCGCGCCGGCTTCGCCTGGGTGACGAAGAAGCTGCGCGAGCAATTGCGGGCCGAGGGCATCGCCACGCCGCTGATCACCAGCAATCGCATCAACACGCCGGAGGTGGCCGAGTCGGTGCTGGCCGACGGCTCGGCCGACATGGTCTCGATGGCGCGCCCGCTGCTCGCCGATCCGGCCTTCGTGCGCAAGGCCGCCGAGGGCCGCGCCGACGAGATCAACACCTGCATCGCCTGCAACCAGGCCTGCCTCGATCACGTGTTCAAGCAGGAGGTGGCGTCCTGTCTCGTGAATCCGCGCGCCGCCCATGAGACGCTGCTGCGCATCGTCCCGGTCGCGCCGGAGCTCCCGCGCAAGCGGGTCGCCGTCGTCGGTGCAGGGCCTGCGGGCCTGGCCGCGGCGACGACGCTCGCCGAGCGGGGGCACGCCGTCACGCTGTTCGACGCCGCCACGGAGATCGGCGGCCAGTTCAACCTGGCCAAGCGCATTCCCGGCAAGGAGGAGTTCCACGAGACGCTGCGCTACTTCAAGCGCCGGCTGGAATTGCTCGGCGTGGTGCCGCAGCTGGGCCGGCGCGTCGGCGCCCAGGACCTGATGGACTTCGACGAGGTGCTGCTCGCCACCGGCGTCGCGCCACGCGACCCGCGCATCCCCGGCCAGGCCGAAGGCATCGCGCGGGGCCAGGTCTTGAGCTACCTCGAGGTGCTGCGCGGCGAGAAGCCGGTGGGCCGCCGCATCGCGGTGGTCGGCGCGGGCGGCATCGGCTTCGATGTCTCGGAGTTCCTGCTGGAGCAGGGCCACTCGCTCGCGCTGGACCCGCCCGCCTGGCGCAGGCACTGGGGCGTCGGCGATCCGGCGGACACGCGTGGCGGCCTGACGCGCCCGCAGCCGGCACCGCCCCAGCGCGAGATCACGCTGCTGCAGCGCCGCGCCGGCAAGCTGGGCGCGGGACTGGGCAAGACGACCGGCTGGATCCACCGCGCCGCGCTGAAGACGCACGGTGTACGGATGATCGGTGGCGTCCAGTACGAGCGCATCGATGCGCAGGGCCTGTGGATCAGCCATGGCCAGGAGCGCGCCGAACCCGAGCTCATCGCGTGCGACACCATCGTGCTGTGCGCGGGACAGGAACCGCTGCGCGAGCTCGAGGCGCCGCTGCGCGCGGCGGGCCGGCCGGTGCATCTGATCGGCGGTTCCCTCGAGGCGAAAGAATTGGACGCAAAGCGTGCAATCCTGCAGGGAACGCGGTTGGCGGCCTCGCTGTAAACCCTAGCGGTCTCTTCAGACCGGCATCGATACTCCGAAGGTCGAGCGAGAGGGAACGCCCGCCATCCGCGGGCGGCCGACGTGGGGCCCGCCGGGGCTCTCCCAAAACAAGAGAGAAGCTTGGGCCAGCCATGCGTCTTCGCCTGAACCGTCGTTGGGGATGCCTTGCCGTGTCCGCGTCGCTGCCTGCGTGCCTGAGCACGCCGGCGCGGGCGGACGCGTCCGCGTCCATCGCGGCGTCGGCGGCCTCCTCGATCTCTCAAGCGCGGGTGCATCTGCCGGCCTGGATCGACTCCAGTTCCACCGTGTTCTGGCTCGGCGCGGCCTGTGTCGTGGGCGGGCTCGCGCTGGGCGTGATGGTCAGCCTGTTCGTGCAGCAGCGCGGCCGCCTGGCGAGCCGCCGCGAGGAACTCAAGCGCGTGCGCCGCGAGCGCGCCCGCCTCAGCGCGCTGCTGAACGCGATTCCCGATCCGATGTATTTCAAGGACGCCCAGGGCGCCTATGAAGGCTGCAATCCCGCCTTCGAGCGCGCGGTCGGCCTGACCGAGCAGGAACTGATCGGCCGCCGCGACGCCGACCTGCCCAATCCCCCCGGATGGGTGGACACCCAGTCCGACGGCCACAGCCTGACCTGGCGCGACGGCCGCGACGGCGCGGCGCGCTGCCTGGACGTGCTCAGCGCCCGCGTCATCGACGACGGCCAGTACCTCGGCCAGGTCGCCATCGCGCGCGACATCACCCAGCTGCAGCAGGCCACCGACGCCGCCCGCCGCGCCGCCACCGTGTACGAGCACTGCGGCGAGGGCATCATGGTCATCGACCACCAGCTGCGCATCGTCGACGTCAATCCGGCGCTGGTGGCGATGGTCGGTCATGACCGGCAGACGCTGCTGGGCAAGCGCCCGCTGCTGCTGCGCGAGACCGAGCAGGACCCCGAGAAGCTGCGCCAGCTGTGGGCCGACATCGACGCCCGCGGCAAGTGGTGCGGCGAGGTCACCGAGCGCCACAAGAACGGCGAATCGATCCCGATGTGGGCCACCTTCGTGAAGGTGCCGTCCCCGTCGGGCGATCCGGCGCAGGTGCAGTACCTGAGCGTGCTGACCGACATCTCCCGCATCAAGCAGACCGAGGCCGAGCTGCTGCACCAGTCGCTGCACGACCGCCTGACCGGACTGCCGAACGCGGCGCTGCTGCGTGACCGCATCTCGCGCCAGATCGGCAACGCCCAGCGCGAGCACACCTGCGTGGCGGTGCTGTACATCGACCTGGACGGCTTCCGCGACGTCAACGACATCGCCGGCCACAGCGCGGGCGACCAGGTGCTGCTGACGGCCGCGGCGCGCTTCGCCAACGTGACGCGGCTGAGCGACTCAGTGGCGCGCGTCGGCGCCGACGAGTTCGTCGTCGTGCTGTCGGGCCTGGTGGACGAAGAGACCGCGATGCGGCTGGGCGACCGGCTGATCCAGGCGATGGACGAGCCGGTCGTGATCGACCATCACCGCTTCAACGTCGGCGCGAGCATCGGCCTGGCGCTGTTCCCGGCCGACGGCACCCACGTCGACGAGTTGCTGCGCAATGCCGAGGTGGCGATGGTGCGCGCCAAGCTGCATGCGCGCGGCTCGGTCCAGGCCTACCGGCCCGAACTGACGCAGGCGGTGCAGCAGCGCTTCGAGCTGACGCACGCGCTGCGCCAGGCCAACGAGGCGGCGCAGTTCCGCCTCGAGTACCAGCCGCAGGTGCGCCTGAGCGATGGCCAGTTGATCGGCGCCGAGGCGCTGCTGCGCTGGCGCCATCCGACACGGGGGCCGATTTCGCCGGCCGACTTCATTCCGCTCGCGGAAGAGACCGGCCTGATCGTTCCCATCGGCCGCTGGGTGCTGGAGCAGGCCTGCGCGCAAGTGGCACGCTGGCAGGGCCAGGAGGGCAAGCCGCAGCAGATCGCCGTCAACGTCTCGGCGCGCCAATTGCGCCAGCCTGACTTCGTCGAGACGCTGGACCTCATCCTGGCCGAGACCGGCTGCCCGCCCAGCGCGCTGGAGCTGGAAGTCACCGAGAGCCTGCTGCTCGAGGACGCCGAGCAGGCGATCAGCCTGCTCACCCGCATCTGCGACCGCGGCGTGCGTGTCGCGATCGACGATTTCGGGACGGGCTACTCGTCGCTGGCCTACCTCAAGCGGATGCCGGTGAGCACGCTGAAGATCGATCGCAGCTTCGTCAACGAGCTCAGCAGCGATGCCAACGTGGCCGCGATCGCGCGCACGGTGATCGTGCTGGCGCGCAGCCTCAACCTGGACGTGCTCGCCGAAGGCGTCGAGACGCTGGAGCAGGCCGAGTGGCTGCGCCGCGAGGGCTGCGACTGGGCCCAGGGCTGGTACTACGGCCGCCCGATGCCGGCGGAGGACTTCGTCGTCACGCCGCCGCCCGAGCCGTTGCGCCGCCCGCCCACCAAGCGTCTGCAGCTCGCCTGAGCGGGAGCCGGGCGAGCCCGCGCCGGCCTTGAAGGCTGCGGCGGTGGCAGCAGGCGTTCACGCATCGCGGTCGCCATTCGTGCGCCGCCGCGGCGCGCTCGGCGGAGCGGCGTCGCCGGACCACAGCCGCCATTCCTTGGCGCTGATCTCGCGCACTTCCAATCCGCGCCGCAGGATGTAGCTGGAGTCATGCCAGCTTTCCACCGGGCCGGTGGCCGCGCGCCTGGGCGCCGGCTCGGCGCCGAAGCTGGAATCGCCGAAGGTACTGCCGCTGTCCGCGTAATGGCTCTCGCCGTGGGTGAAGCGGCTGTCGCCGTAGTGGCTGGGATACAGGCTGTCGAAGCCGCTGCCGGCCGCGAGCGGCCTGGACGCGGCGCGCGGAGCAGAGGACGAGGAGGACCGGTACTTCATCTCGGGGTCTCCGGGATTTCAGGGAGGAGGCACTCCATGGTGATCCTGTCGCAGCCTGTACGTCAGCCCGCAGATGGAGGGGCCGACGGGGGAGGACATCTCCCCCTTGAATCCGCTTGCGCCGCGTGGCGGTGTGTGGAAGTCACACCGGCGCCGGGCCCGCGCGCCCCTGCGGGCTCACAGCGGCAGCGCCGTCGTGTTCTTGACCTCCTCCATGACCGCGTAGGTCCGCGTCTCGCGCACGCCGGGCAGCGTCCAGATCACCGCGCCGATGAACTCCCGGTACGCCGTCATGTCTGACACCCGCGTCTTGAGCAGGTAGTCGAAGCCGCCGGCCACCAGGTGGCACTCGAGGATCTCCGGCCGCGCCTGCACCGCGGCGCGGAAGTTGTCCATGACGTCGTGGACCGTGCGGTCCAGCAGGATCTCGATGAACACCAGCATCTGCGCGCCGAGCTTGGCCGGGTTCAGACGCGCCTCGTAGCCGAGGATGAAGCCGTCGCGCGTGAGCCGCCGCACCCGCTCCAGCACGGCGGTGGCGGACATCTGCACCTCCTCGGCCAGCTTCAGGTTGCTGATGCGCCCGTCCTGCTGCAAAAGCGCCAGGATGCGCCGATCGATCTTGTCCAGGTCCTCAAGGCTGCTCATGCTGGATTCCGTGCGGTTGATGATCAAAAGATTGGAGATTAATTCGGAGCGTTCCTTCCTACACTCCCGATATTCGCTAGGGGAGCGCCCCTCGCACGAACATCCGAGGATTCCATGACCGCCTTCATCCTTCCCCCGGAACGCTCCCGCCTGCCGGATCCGTATCGCGAGGAGCTGCCGCTGGTGCGCGCGCTCGCCGAGGAACTGAAATCGCTGAACTGGGCGGCGGTGCTCGACCAGGCGCGCCCGTGGGTGCAGCAGGTGCGCGCGAATCCGGCGCCGTTCTGGGCGATGGAGTCGCTGCTGCGCGAATACCCGATCACCAGCGCCGAGGGCCTGGCCCTGATGCGCCTGGCCGAGGCGCTGCTGCGTGTGCCTGACGCCGAGACCGCCATCGCGTTGACCGCCGACCAGCTCGGCCGCGCCGATTTCGACGGCGCGTCGGAGGGACCGCACAAGATGCTGGCGGGGCTGGCGGCGAGCGCGATCTCGCTGTCCAAGAAGTTCCTGCCGGATGCGGAGTCCGAGTCCGGCGTGATGAAGCGCCTGGGCGCGCAGACGGTCGTGGCCGCGACGGTGCGCGCGATCCAGCTGCTGGGCCGCCAGTTCGTGCTGGGCCGCAACATCCAGGAAGCGATGAAGGAGGCCGACGCCGCCCGCAAGGCGCAGGCGCAGCTGCGTTTCTCCTACGACATGCTGGGCGAGGGCGCCCGCACCGAGAAGGACGCCGAGCGCTATCAGGCCTCTTATCTGAACGCGATCGCCGCCATCGCCGCGGGCCGCAAGGCCGAGTCGCCGGAAGGCAGCGATGGCATTTCGATCAAGCTCTCGGCGCTGTTCTCGCGCTATGAGGTGCTGCAGCGCGAGCGCGTCTACGCCGAGCTGCTGCCGCGCGTGTGGCAACTGGTGGAGAAGGCCGCGCAGGCCAACATCAACCTGACCATCGACGCCGAGGAGGTCGACCGCCTCGAGCTCTCGCTCGAGCTGCTGGACGCGCTGGCGGCGCGCATCGCCAAGCACTTCCCGCAATGGCGCGGTTTCGGGCTGGCGGTGCAGGCCTACCAGACGCGGGCTCGTGACGTCGTGGAAGCGGTCGCCGCGATCGCCCGGCAGCACGGCCTGCGATTCATGGTGCGCCTGGTCAAGGGCGCCTACTGGGACGGCGAGATCAAGCGCGCGCAGGAGCAGGGCCTCCCGTGCTATCCGGTCTACACGCACAAGCCGCACACCGACGTCTCCTACCTGGCCTGCGCCCAGGCGCTGCTGAAGCACCACGACGTCATCTACCCGCAGTTCGCGAGTCACAACGCCGGCACCATCGCCGCCATCCTGTCGATGGCGCGGGCGCTGGGCGCGAAGTTCGAGATGCAGCGCCTGCATGGCATGGGCGAGGGCGTCTATCGCGAGGTGCTCAAGGACGGCGCCATTCCGTGCCGTGTCTACGCGCCGGTCGGCGAGCACCGCGACCTGCTGGCCTATCTGGTCCGCCGTCTGCTGGAGAACGGCGCCAACTCGTCCTTCGTCCACCAGCTGGCCGACCCGTCGGTCGCGCCGGAGGAACTGCTGGGCTCGCCGCTGACGCAGATCCAGACGGCAGCCGCGCTGCCGCTGCCGCTGGACCTTTACCGCGACGCGGCCGGGCGCGGCCGCGACAACTCGTCGGGCCTGGACCTGGCCGTGCCGGAGCAGCGCCAGCCGCTGCTGGACGCGCTGGCGCAGTGCACGGTTCCGGTGATGACCGAGGCCACGACCGAGCAGGTCGATGCCGCGATGGCCCGCCTGCAAGGCGGCTTCGCCGGCTGGAACGCGACGCCGGTGGCCCAGCGGGCGGCCGTGCTGCGCCGTGCCGCCGACACGCTGCAGGCGCAACTGCCGCAGTACTGCGCGCTGCTGGTCAAGGAGGCCTACAAGAGCTTCGGCGACGCGATCAGCGAGGTCCGCGAGGCCATCGACTTCATGCGCTACTACGCCGATGAGGCCGAGCGCCTGGCGGCCGACGGCGTCGCGCTGAACGGCCGCGGCGTGTTCGTCTGCATCTCGCCGTGGAACTTCCCGCTGGCGATCTTCGCCGGTCAGGTGGTGGCGGCGCTGGCCGCCGGCAACGCGGTCGCGGCCAAGCCGGCCGAGCAGACCCCCGCGGTCGCGGCCGAGTGCGTGAAGCTGCTGCATGCGGCCGGCGTGCCCGAGGACGCGGTGCAACTGCTGCACGGCCGCGGCGAAACGGTCGGCGCGCGCCTGGTCGCCGCGCCGCAGACGGCGGGCGTGTGCTTCACCGGCTCGACGCAGGTGGCGCAGATCATCAACCGTCAGCTGGCCGCGAAGCCGGGCGCCGCGGCGCTGCCGCTGATCGCCGAGACCGGCGGCCTGAACGCGATGATCGTGGACTCGACGGCGCTGCCGGAGCAGGTCATCGACGCGGTGGTGCAGTCGGCCTTCCGCAGCGCGGGGCAGCGTTGCTCGGCATTGCGCCTGCTGGCGGTGCATGAGGCGGTGGCCGATGGCGTCATCGAGATGCTGCGCGGCGCGGTCAAGGAACTGCGCGTGGGCGACAGCGCCGACCTGTCCACCGATGTCGGCCCGCTGATCGATGACGAGGCCTTCGACGGCGTGTCGCGCGAAGTGCAGCGGCTCAAGCGCGAGGCGACGCTGATCGCCGAGGCCGTGCCGGCCGACGGCTGCCCGCGGCTGCTGCCGCCGGTGGCGGTGGAGCTGCCGACGATCGCGTCGCTGAAGAAGGAGATCTTCGGCCCGGTGCTGCACGTGGTGCGCTGGCGCGGCGACGTCGACGGCGTCGTGCGCGAGATCAACGCGCTGGGCTACGGCCTGACGCTGGGCATCCAGACCCGCATCGATAGCCGCGCGCTGCGGCTGGCGTCGGAAGCCCGCATCGGCAACGTCTACGTGAACCGAAACATCATCGGCGCGGTGGTGGGCGTGCAGCCGTTCGGCGGCGAGGGCATGTCCGGCACCGGTCCGAAGGCGGGCGGTCCGCACTACCTGCTGCGCTTCGTCGCGCAGCCCCGGGTCGAAGCGACCGGCGAGGTGCCGGCGCTGGCGACGACCGGCGCGGGCGCGGACCTGTCGCCGCTGTTCAGCGCGCATGAGGGCTGGGCGCAGCGCCCGGTGGACGAGCGCGCGACGGCGCTGGAACGCTCGGCCGCCGGCCAGGCGCCTGGGGTTGCTGGCGCGTGGCGGACGCTGGCCGCGGCGGCGCGGCGCGTGCTGCTCGACGTGAGCCTGCCGGGCCCGACCGGCGAGAGCAACGAGCTGCGCCTGCATGGCCGCGGTGTCATCGCGGTGCTGGCGCAGGGCGCGTCGCTCGATGAGCTGGCGCGCGCGCTGGGCGCCGCGCTGGTGGCGGGTAACGCGGTCGCGATCGTCGGCGGCGGTGACGCGGCACAGGAGCTGCGCACCGCGCTGATGCGCGGCGGCGTGACGGCGGCGGCGATGCAACTGCTGCCGGCGGATCAGCTCGGCGCCGTGCTGCGCGCGGCGAAGCTGGCCGGCGTGATCGCCCCGTCAGCGCTGCAACTGCCGGTGCAGCGCGAGCTGGCCGGCCGCGATGGCGCCATCCTGCCGGTCGTGCCGATGGTGGAGCTGGCCGACGCGCGTCAGCTCTACCGCCTGGTCGCCGAGCAGACGCTGACGATCAACACGGCGGCCGCGGGCGGGAACGCCGCGCTGCTGGCGGGCGTGCACTGATCCGGCAGGCCGGGTCGCGCGAGACCCGGCCCTCGAGCCGCCACCAGCCGGTGCGCGGCACGATCCACACCTCGCCGGCGCGAAAGCGCCGCGGCTGCGGCCAGCAGCGGTCCGCCCAAAGGCGCGGGGCGTCCTCGACATCGATGACGCCGGCATGGACGTGCACCACGGTGCCGCGGGCGAGCTTCAGCATCGACGACTGGCCGGCGGCCAAGGTGTGCTCGACCTGCGCTGGCACCGGCTGGAGCACGCGGGCGCGGGAGGTCTGCCAGGGCCAGGGGATCGGCAGCGATCTCAGGACAGCGGAGAGGAGCATGGCGGTGTCGCCCGGGAGGGCGCCTCGATGGGATGCCATCCAGTGTTCCGATCCGGGCGCCGGCCCGACAGGCACAGCGGACCGATTTGTTCTGCGGAACAGCGATCGGCGGCCCGCTGTTCCGTATCGACAGCCGCCCGGCTGTTCCGGTGCCGCGCGGGGATGGGGGCGCAGAATCGCCCGCATGGACACGACCGCGTCTTCCATTGCCTCGCCCGCTGCCGCTGTGGCCGCGCCTGCCGCCATCGGCGCCGATCCGCTGTACATGCAGGTCGCGGCGCATTACCGCCGGGCCATCGCGGCGGGAACGATGCCGCCGGGCAGCCGGATGCCGTCGGTGCGGACCTTGATGGGGCTGCATCGCGTCAGCCTCAGCACCGCGCTGCAGGCCTGCCGGCTGCTGGAGAGCCAGGGCCTGCTGCAGGCCCGTCAGCGCGCTGGCTACTTCGTTCGCGCGGCGCGCCCGTCGCGGCTGGCCCGGGCCGCGGAGCCGCGCCAGATGCAGGCCGATCCGGCGCGCTTCGTCGGCGTGCATGAGCGCATCTCGGAGATCCTCACGCGCGGCATCGCGGCCAAGGCGGAAGTGAACCTCTCCGGCGCCTGCGCGCATCCATCGCTGTATCCGACGCGCGCGCTGGCGCTGCATGGTCAGCGGCTGCTGCGCCGCCGCCCCGAGATCCTCGGCACCCAGCCCGATCCGCAGGGGCTGCTCGCGCTGCGACAGGGCCTGTCGCGGCTGGCGCTGAACGCGCAGATCCAGCTCGATCCGTCGCAGCTCGTCATCACGCACGGCTGCACCGAGGCGCTGGGGATCGCGCTGCGCGCGGTGACCCAGCCTGGCGACGCGGTGGCGGTCGAGTCGCCGACGTACTACGGGCTGCTGCAGCTGCTGGAGAGCCTCAACCTGCGCGCGCTGGAGATCCCGACCAGTCCGCACACCGGTCTGTCGGTGGAGGCGCTCGAGGCGGCCGCGGCGCGCGAGCCGCGGCTCAAAGCGGTGGTGGTCGTGCCCAACCTGCAGAACCCGCTGGGCGCGGTGATGCCGGACCCGGCCAAGCAGGCGCTGCTGGCCGTCTGCGAGCACCGCGACCTCGCGCTCATCGAGGACGACACCTACGCGCTGCTGTGCGACACGCCGCAGCGCGCGATCAAGTCCTGGGACACGACGGGGCGGGTGATCTTCTGCTCGTCGCTGCACAAGACGCTGGCGCCCGGCATGCGGGTGGGATGGATCGCGGCGGGGCGCTGGCAGCCGCGGGTGGAGATCCTCAAGTACGCGCAGAGCCGGCCCAACGAGATGCTGGGACAGGCGATCCTGGCGGAGTTCCTCGCCGGCGGGCAGATCGAGCGGCATCTGCGCACGCTGCGCGGCAAGCTCGCGACGCAGCGCGAGCAGATGGCCGCGGCGCTGTCCGATGAGCTGCCGGCCGGCACGCGGCTCAGCCTGCCGCCCGGCGGGCCCAGCCTGTGGGTGGAGCTGCCGCAGGGGCTGTCCTCGCTGACGCTGTTCGATGCGGCGCTGGAGAAGGGCGTGCGGCTCGGGCCGGGGCTGATGTACTCGAACTCGGACCGCTTCGACAACTTCATCCGCATCAACGCCGGCAATCCGATGGACGAGGCGCAGCGGCGCGCCATCGCGACGCTGGGCGAGCTGTGCGCGTCGATGCTGCGCGCGCGCTGATCGCCGCCGGGCCAGGGCTACACTGCCGGCCCATGAGTTCCTGCATCGCATTCATCGGCGGCGGCAACATGGCCAGCGCCATCATCGGCGGACTGCGCCGGGCCGGTCATCCGGCCGGGGACCTGCTGGTGGTCGAGCCCTTCGAGGCCCAGCGCGCGCGCCTGGCCGCCGAATTCGGACTCCAGCCGCTGGCCGCGGCCGACGCGTCGTTGACGCGCGCCCACGCGGTGGTCTGGGCGGTCAAGCCGCAGCTCTTCCAGGAAGCCGCCGCGCCCGTCGCGGCGCACGTGGGTGGCGCGCTGCAGCTCTCCGTGATGGCGGGCCTGCGCGGCGACGCGATCGCGCGCGCGACCGGCGCCGCGCGCGTCGTGCGCGGCATGCCCAACACGCCGGCGCTGATCGGACAAGGCATCACCGGTCTGCACGCGAGCGCCGCCGTCACCGCGGACGACCGCGCGCTGGTCGAGCAGCTGCTGCAGCCCACCGGCCGCACCGTGTGGGTCGACACCGAAGGCGACCTCGACACCGTCACCGCGCTGTCGGGCTCGGGCCCGGCGTACTTCTTCTTCCTCGTGGAGCACATGGTCGCCGCCGCGCGGGCGCTGGGCCTGGACGAGGCCAAGGCGCGCGAGCTCGCGCTGGCCACTTGCGGCGGCGCGGCAGCGCTGGCGCTGCAATCGGGCGAATCGCCGTCCGCGCTGCGCGAGAAGGTCACTTCCAAGGGCGGCACGACGCACGCCGCGATCACCAGCCTGCAGGGCGACGGCGTCGGCGAGGCGATCGAGCGCGCCGTCAAGGCCGCGCATCGCCGCGCCGGCGAGCTGGGCGACGAGTTCGGCCGGGCCTGAGCCGCCGGCCGCCCCGCTGATCACCGCATTCGAACCGACACCAGACCGATGGGCATCGCCGACCGCTGGGGCCTGCGCGCGTGGCTGCGCGCGCCGGGTTCGTTGAGCAAGCGTCTGGCCGCGACGGGTCTGCGCTTCCAGGTGCAGGTGCTGCGCCAGACCGCGGCGCCGCTGCGGCCGCAGGAGCGCGCCGCGCTCGGCCTGCCGCGCCGCGGATTGACCGTGGTGCGCGAGGTGCTGCTGTACGTCGACGGCCGTCCGCTGGTGTGGGCGCGCTCGGCGGTGCATGGCCATTCGCTCGCGGGGCCGTGGAAGGCGCTGAAGGGCTTGGGCAGCCGTCCACTGGGCCACCTGCTGTACGACGATCCCCGCATCCATCGCAGCGAGCTGCAGCCGCGCCGCGTCACGCGCCATGGCGCGACGCACCGGCAGATGCAGCGGCAATGGCTGGCCGCGACCGGCAACGAAGCGCCGCCCGGCATGCAGTGGTCGCGCAATTCCGTCTTCACCCGGCACGGCCGGCAACTGCGGGTGATGGAGATGTTCGTGCCCGATGTCGCGCGCCGCGATCCCGGGCCGTTGCGGCGCAAGTCGCGGCCACGGCGCTGAGCGCGGCGGCGCGTTCCCGGCGCATTCCCGGCGTGTCATGCCGGCGCGCCTTCCGGAGTTCCCCATGTCCGATCCGAGTTCTTCCCCCGCCGATCCGCAGCCGTCCTTCGCGGCGCGGCTGATGGCGGGCTCGCGGCGCTGGTTGCAGGCCCTGCGGCCGGCGCCGATGCGTGTCGACGCGCGCGAGCGCCTGCGCGTGGTGGCTGGCGCGATCGCGGGCGTGCTGCTGACGGCCGTGCTCACGGCGCTGCTCGCGCACCAAGGGACCAGCCTGCCGTGGCTGGTCGCGCCGGTGGGCGCGAGCGCGGTGCTGGTGTTCGGCGTGCCGGCGAGTCCGCTCGCGCAGCCCTGGGCGGTGGTGATGGGCAACACGGCCTCGGCGCTGGTGGGCATCGCGAGCGTGCATCTCTTTGGCAGCGAGCCGCAACTGGCCGCGGCCATCGCCGTCGGTGGCGCGATCGGCGCGATGTTCCTGCTGCGTTGCCTGCATCCGCCCGGCGGCGCGGCGGCGCTGCTGATGGTGCTGACCGGTGTGCACGACTGGCGCTTCGCGCTCGACCCGGTGATGCTGAATTCGACGCTGCTGGTGGCGGCGGGCATGGTCTACAACGGCGTCACCGGCCGGCGCTATCCGCACCCGCAGGGGGCCGCGACGGCTCCCGCCGCGGGTGTCGCGACGCGCGAGGCGACGGCTTTCAGCAGCGCGGATCTGGAGACGGTGCTGGCGCACTACAACCAGGTGCTGGACATTCCGCGGGACGACCTGCAGGCGATCGTCGACGAGGCCGGCCTGCTGGCCGCGCGGCGGCGCATGACGACGTTGCGCTGCGAGGACGTGATGTCGCGCGACGTGAAGGTCGCCGAGTGGGGCACGCCCTTGCAGGAAGCCTGGTCGGTGCTGCGGGAGCAGCACATCAAGGCGCTGCCGGTGGTGGACCGGGCGCGGCGGGTGATCGGGATCGTGACGCTGGCGGACTTCATGCGTGGGGCGGCGCTGGATCTGCACGATGACTGGCCGTCGCGCCTGCGGCGGCTGATCCTGCCCACGACGACGACGCACAGCGACAAGCCGGAGGTGGTCGGGCAGATCATGAGCCGGCAGGTGCGGGTGGCCAGCGCGGACCGGCCGCTGGCGGACCTGGTGCCGATGTTCGCGGCGACCGGGCACCACCACATCCCGATCGTCGGCGCCGAGGCCCGGCTGGTGGGGATCCTCACCCAGTCGGATCTGGTGGCGGCGCTGGCGAAGGTGGATGGGCTCTAAGCCGGCGTTCAGGCATGGCGGCTAGACTCCGCCAGCCTCAGCCCACCCCGCCAGATCGCCGATGGACATCGATCCTGAAGAACTCATCGAGAACGCCCGCCAGGCCACCGAGCCGCCCGAGGCGCCCGTGCGCCAGACGCGCCTGAACATCGCGGTGGCCGTGACGGTCGCGCTGCTGGCGACCTTCATGGGCATTTGCAAGGTCAAGGATGACAACATCAACCAGAACATGCAGCTGGCGCAGGCCGACAAGATCGACCACTGGGGCTTCTATCAGGCGCGCAATGCCCGCGAGGAGATCGCCAAGGCGACGCTGACGCAGCTGAAGCTGCAGGCCATCGGCGCGCCGGCCTCGGCGGCCGAGGGCTACCAGCAGGCGATCGCGCGCTACGAGGCGCTCGCCGCCGAGCAGTCGGCCAAGAAGGACGAGCTGCGCAAGCAGGCCGAGGCGGACCAGCAGCGCTATGACGCGCTCAACTTCCGCGACGACCAGTTCGACCTCTCCGACGCGCTGCTCGCCATCGCGATCGCGCTGCTCGCGATCACCGCGCTGACGCAGATGTGGGCACTCTTCGTGGTGGCGATGGTGCCCACGGCGTTCGGCGTGCTGATGGGGCTGGCCGGTCTCGGCGGCTGGCCGCTGCACCCGGACGCGATCGTCCAGCTGCTGTCCTGAACGCCCATTCGGGCCAAAAGCGGAAACGGGCGCACGAGGCGCCCGTTTTCCTTTGAACGCGATCGCGGCGCTCAGCGCAGTGCGAGGTCCAGCACCGTGCCGGCGAAGATCGCGAAGCCCACCCAGTGGTTCTCGCGGAAGGCCTTGAAGCAGCCTTCGCGGGTGCGGTCCTTGATCAGCGTGTAATGCCAGACCGCCTGCGCCGCCGCCGCCGCGAGGCCTGCCAGGAACCAGTGGCCCATGCCCAGGCGCAGACCGAGCGCGGCCCACAGGGCCAGGAACACGACATAGAAGGCCATCACGCCGATGACGTCGAAGCGGCCCAGCGTCAGCGCGGAGGTCTTGATGCCGATGCGGATGTCGTCGTCGCGGTCGACCATGGCGTATTCGGTGTCGTAGGCCAGCACCCAGAACAGGTTGGCCGCGAGCAGTCCCCAGGCCGACAGCGGCACGGACGCGCCGATCGCCTGCAGGCTCCACTCCCGCCCGCCGAGCGCGGCCGAGAACGCCATCGGGATGCCGAACGAGAAAGCCACGCCCAGCACCGCCTGCGGCATCGAGACCCAGCGCTTGGTGAAGGGGTAGAGGATGGTCACGCCGAGGGCGGCGAAGGACAGCAGGATGGTGGGCGGATTGGTCGTGAGCACCAGCGCGAAGGCGATCAGCGACAGCACGGCGCCCAGCGTCAGCGCCTGCTTGACGGAGATCAGGCCGGCGGTGACGGGCCGCTGGGCGGTGCGTTTGACGTGCTTGTCGAACTCGCGGTCGGCGACGTCGTTGACGGCGCAGCCGGCGCTGCGCATCAGGAAGGTGCCGATTGTGAAGACCAGCAGCAGATGCCAGCCCGGCCAGCCGTCGGCGGCCATCCACAGCGCGGCCAGCGTGGGCCACAGCAGCAGGTAGGTGCCGGCCGGCCGGTCCCAGCGGATCAGGTTGAGATACAGCGACAGACGCGACGGCGCGGCGGGAGAGGGGGCGGCGGGAGTCATGGCGGGGATTGTCGCGCCGCGGATCGCCGCTCGGTCGCTGCCTCTTCACCATGCGCCCCAGCAGGCGTCAGGGCAGCTTCCTGCGCAATCCCGCCGTCGAGACGTCGTCGATGTGGCGAAAGGCGGATGCGATGCGGTCTGTCTCCGCGGCGTCGACACCGAAGCCGTCGAAGTGCATCCGCCATTGACGCACCACGCGCCAGACCTCGTCGATCGCGCCGGCGGCGTCGCGCTCCGACAAGGTGAAGGCAGCATGCGCCGCAAGGGCGTTGTCGAGCGTCGCCGTGCGACCCTCCGGCCCGACGCCCAGATGCAAGGTGCGTTCCTTCGAGAGACTTGGACGCGGCATGACGTCATAGAGCGGGCTCAACCGCCACCCCTGCAAGCGAGGATCAAACAGGAACCCGTGATTGCGGAGGTGATCGTCGTCGTTGCTCACGAGGATGTTGAAGACCATCCGCTTGAAGAGCTCGACGTTGTTCCCGCGGACCTGGGACGGATGGCCGTGCCGCCGGATCGCGCCGGCGAGGTCGCCGTAGGACTTCGTGCGTGATTCCGTCTCGTCGCAGGCGAGCCAGGTCAGGCCACTGTTGAAGGCCAGCCGGCGCTCCTGGCGTCCGTCTCCTGGACCCCGGACGAGCAGGGTCGGATCGTCGGCGATCCCGGGAAGCCCCGTCGTGTCGGACCAGTAGCGATCGAACCGCCGGATCAGCATGACGCGGCGGCCGCCGATGACGTCGGTGCGCACGGGCGGTACCGTCAGCCCGGCTTCGCCGGCAAGACGCAAGGCGGCGCACTCGATCGCGGGAATGTCCATGCGATCGTGGCGACTGCCGAATTTCGCGAGCCAGAGCATGCCGTCGGCATCGCGCACCGAGGCCTTGGGACGGGCCCCCCCCAAGGCGGTGCCGTCCATGAAGATCGCTTCCAGATGAGCCGGCACCGGCAGGCCTTCCTCGATGCGTTCCGCGGCCTCCATCAGATGCTCGAGCGTGTGCCACGAACTGACGCCGGCGCTCGGCCCGTCGTCCAGGGACGCGCGCACGTCGAGCGCACCCACGCGCTCGCTGCCCGCATGCAACAGGTATTGCGATTCGGGCAGGCTGTTGGCGGGGACGCGCAGCTTGGCCTCGATGACGCGGCGCCCCCACGCGTCCGGCGCGGCGTCGCGGATGCCTCCGAAGAAGGGGAGGGCGTTGATCGGACGCAGGCGCTGCCCACGGACCCGGTCTCGGTCGCCGAGGGCAAGGCTGAGGGGATCGATCTCGATCGCGTCACCGCGCTTCAGGTAGTTGAGACCGTAGGCCAGCGTCGAGCCTTGGAGCTCCTGCCCCTGTTCCTCGAGCACGAGTTGAGCGCACGGAGACCAGTCCGCGCCGAGGTGCGCGAAGACGGTGAGCTTGGCATCCTTCGCGGCCATCGTGGAATCCTCAGAAGTCCAGCTCGTCGAGTTCCGCCTGTGTCAGGCCGCGAACCCGTTGACGCTGCTCCTCCCGCTGTTGCTGCATCAGCGCGGGATCGCGCTCGGTCAGCAGCTCGGCCAAGGTCATGCCTGGCGCGATCGCGTCCAGGTAGCGCAGGAGCTGGCCGACCGCGAGACCGGGATCTCCGCGCTCGATGCGGTAGGCCGTGTTGCGCGACAGGCCGGCGCGGATGGCGGCTTCCGTCTGCTTGATTTGGCGCGCGACGCGCAGGCGCGCGATGCGCTCGCCCATCTGGACGGCGTCGGCATGCAGATGTCCCGGCAGGGCGGCGGATTGATCGACTTTCATGCTCGTGAAGTCGAGCCTTAAATGCGTTAAGGCTCGATATTACGAGCATATAGACAAATTGGCTACCGCTTCCGCTTGTCCATGATGCTCGTGAAATCGAGCCTTATCGGGATAACGCTCGATTTAACGAGCACTCCCCGGCTTGCGGAACCGCTCCACCAGCGCCCCCGCCTCGCCCACCAGCCCGCGCCGGAAGGCCAGCACGCACAGGATGAAGATCAGCCCGGTGACCAGGCTGACGGACTCGCCCAGGCCGGTGAACCACTGGATCCCGGTCACGCCGGCCAGCCATTGGCCCAGGTCGCCGATCTTGTTCTCCAGCGCGATGATCACCAGCGCCCCGACGATGGGCCCCACCATCGTCCCCATGCCGCCCACCAGCGTCATCAGGATCACCAGCCCCGAGGTCGTCCACACCGCGTCCGTCAGCGTCGCGAAGCCCAGCACCAGCGTCTTGGTCGCGCCCGCCAGCCCCGCCAGCGCCGCCGACAGCACGAACGCCATCAGCTTGAAGCGCGCCGCGTCGTAGCCCAGCGAGGTCGCCCGCGCCTCGTTCTCGCGGATCGACGTCAGCACCTGGCCGAACGGCGAATGCACCGTCCGGTAGATCAGCCAGAACCCGAACACGAAGATCGCCAGCACCAGGTAGTACAGCGCGTTGTCGTTCTCCAGGTTGATGCCCAGGAAGCTGCCGCGCGGCACCGACTGCAGGCCGTCCTCGCCGCCGGTGAACGGCGCCTGCAGGAAGTAGAAGAACAGCATCTGCGCCAGCGCCAGCGTGATCATCGAGAAATAGATCCCCGAGCGCCGGATCGCCAGTAGCCCGAACACCAGCCCCGCCACCGCGCCCATCAGCATGCCGAAGGCGATGCCCAGCAGCGGCGGAAAGCCCCAGACCTTCAGCGCGTGTCCCGCGCCGTAGGCTGCCGCGCCCAGGAAGGCCGCGTGGCCGAAGCTCAGCAGCCCGGTGAAGCCGATCAGCAGGTTGAAGGCGCACGCGAACAGCGCGTAGCACATCACCTTCATCGCGAAGATCGGATAGACGCCCAGCACGGGCAGCAGCGCGATGCCGATGAACAGGGCCATGTAGCCCAGCGGTTTGTTGTTCATTTCTCTTTGCCGAACAGGCCGGCCGGACGCACCAGCAGCACCGCCGCCATGATGACGAACACCACGGTGTTGGAGCCCTCCGGATAGAAGACCTTGGTCAGACCCTCGATCACGCCCAGCCCCAGGCCGGTCAGGATCGAGCCCAGGATCGAGCCCATGCCTCCGATCACCACCACCGCGAAGACGACGATGATCAGGTTGGAGCCCATCAGCGAATTCACCTGCAGGATCGGCGCCGCCAGCACGCCGGCGAATCCCGCCAGCGCCACGCCGCCCGCGTAGGTCAGCGTCACCAGCCGCGGCACGTTCGCGCCGAAGGCCTGCACCAGCTTCGGGTTCTCCGTGCCCGCGCGCAGCCGCGCCCCCAGCGAGGTCTTCTCGATCAGCACCCACACCCCCAGGCACACCACCAGCGAGGCCACCACCACCCACGCCCGGTAGTTGGGCAGGATCATGAAGCCCAGGTTGGTCGCGCCCGACAGCGCCTCGGGCGCCGAGTACGGCTGCCCGCCCACCCCGAAGAAGGAGCGGAACACCCCCTCCACCACCAGCGTGAGCCCGAAGGTCAGCAGCAGCCCGTACAGGTGGTCCAGCTTGTAGAGCCACTGCAGCAGCAGCCGCTCGATGACCAGCCCGAACACGCCGACGATCAGCGGCGCGATCAGCAGCATCGCCCAGTAGTTGATGCCGAAGTATTCCAGCCCCATCCACGCGAGGAACGCGCCCATCATGTAGAGCGCGCCGTGGGCGAAGTTGATGATGTTCAGCATGCCGAAGATCACCGCCAGGCCCAGCGAAAGCATCGCGTAGAACGAGCCGTTCACCAGGCCCAGCAGCAGCTGGCCCAGCAGCGCGGGCAGCGGAACGCCAAAGATGTCGGTCATGAGTCGTCGCTCATCCAGAAGCGGAAGGACGCGCCCGCGGCCCGGCCGCGCGGCGCCTCCGGGGTCACATCACTTCTTCACCAGCGGGCACTTGGAGTCGGCCAGCTTGGTGAACGCGTCGTCGCCCGGGATGCGGGTCACGACCTTGAAGTAGTCCCACGGCTCGGTCGACTCCTTCTGCGACTTCACCTGCAGCAGGAACATGTCGTGCACCGCGCGGCCGTCCTCCTTGCGGATCGTGGCCTTGGTGTAGAAGTCGTTGACCGGCGTGGCCTTCATCTGCGCCATCACCTTGTCGCCGTCGTCGCTCTTGAGCGCCTCGACCGCCTTCAGGTAATGCGACACCGCCGAGTAGTCCGCCGCCTGCAGCGACGAGGGCATGCGCTTCATCTTCTCGAAGAAGCGGCGCGCCCAGACGCGCGATTCGGCGCTCTGGTTCCAGTACCAGCTGTCGGTCAGGTACATGCCCTCGGTGGTCTTCAGACCCAGCGAATGCACGTCGTTGATGAACATCAGCAGACCGGCCAGCTTCATCGTCTTGGTGATGCCGAACTCGTTGGCCGCCTTGACCGCGTTGATGGTGTCGCCCCCGGCGTTGGCCAGGCCCAGGATCTGCGCCTTGGAGCTTTGCGCCTGCAGCAGGAAGGAGGAGAAGTCGCTCGCGTTCAGCGGGTGCTTGACCGAGCCCAGCACCTGACCGCCGGCCTTGGTCACCACCGCCGAGGTGTCGGCCTGCAGCGAGGTGCCGAAGGCGTAGTCCGCGGTCAGGAAGAACCAGCTCTTGCCGCCGTTCTTCACCACCGCCGCGCCAGTGCCGTTGGCCAGGGCCACGGTGTCGTAGGCGTAGTGGATGGTGTAGGGGGAGCACTCTTCGTTGGTCAGGCGCGAGGTGCCGGCGCCGATCGAGATGAAGGGCTTCTTCTTCTCCGCCGCGACCTTGGCCATCGCCAGGCTGGTGCCGGAGTTGGTGCCGCCGATCAGCAGGTCCAGCCCTTGCGTGTCGAACCACTCGCGCGCCTTGGACGCGGCCACGTCGGCCTTGTTCTGATGGTCGGCGAAGACCAGCTCGATCTTCTTGCCCGCGGCCATGCCCTTGGCATCGGCGATGGCCATGCGGATCGCCTCCACGCCGCCGGCGCCGTCGATGTCCGCGTAGACGCTGGACATGTCGGTGATGATGCCGATCTTCACCACGTCGCCGGAAATCTGCGCCTGCGCGGCGAGGCTGCCGCAGGCCAGCACCGAGGCCAGGGCAACGGTCTTGAGGGTCGTCTTCATCGCTTGTCTCCTTTTCTAACGGCCTCGTCGGGCCACGCGGGTATCAGACTCGAAGCTCGGAAGGCATGCCGGTCCGCCGGGGTCACACGCTCAGCAGCTCGTCGAGCAGCGCGCGCTTGCTGTCCAGCTGCGCGGCGGCGAAGGACTCGACAACCTGGCCGTGTTCCATCACGACGAAGTGGTCCGCCAGCGGCGCGGCGAACCGGAAGTTCTGCTCCACCATCACGATGGTGAAGCCCTGCGCCTTGAGCGCGGTGATCATGCGGGCCAGCGCCTGGACGATGACCGGGGCCAGGCCCTCGGAGATCTCGTCCAGCAGCAGGATGTCGGCGCCGGTGCGCAGGATGCGGGCCACGGCCAGCATCTGCTGCTCGCCGCCGGAGAGCCGCGTGCCCTGGCTGTGGCGGCGCTCGGCGAGGTTGGGGAACATGGCGTAGATCTCGTCCTCGGACATGACCTTGCCGCGGCCGCCCTTGAGCGGCGGCGGCAGCCGCAGGTTCTCCTCGGTGCTGAGCGAAGCGAAGATGCCTCGCTCCTCCGGGCAGTAGCCCAGGCCCAGGCGCGCGATGCGGTGCGTGGGCAGGTGGACCGTCTCCTGGCCATGGACCTTGATCGAGCCGCTGCGGCGGTCGGTCAGGCCCATGATGGCGCGCAGCGTGGTCGTGCGGCCGGCGCCGTTGCGGCCCAGCAGCGTCAACACCTGGCCCTGCGGCACGGCCAGGTCGATGCCGTGCAGGATGTGGCTCTCGCCGTACCAGGCCTGCAGGCCCTTGATCTCCAAGGCGTGAGCCATCAATGCGCTCCCTGCAGCTCGGCGGCCTCGGAGCCCATGTAGGCCTCGAGCACCTTCGGATGGCGGGACACGGCGGCGTAGTCGCCTTCGGCCAGCACGGCGCCGCGCGCCAGCACGGTGATGCGGTCGGCGATGCTGCTGATCACCTTCATGTTGTGTTCCACCATCAGCACGGTGCGGCCTTCGGCGACGCGCTTGATCAGCGCGGTGACGCGGTCGACGTCCTCATGGCCCATGCCCTGGGTCGGCTCGTCGAGCAGCATCAGTTCGGGTTCCATCGCCATCGTGGTGGCGATCTCCAGCGCCCGCTTGCGGCCGTAGGGCAGGTCGGCGGCGCGCAGCGCGGCCATGTCGCGCAGGTCGACGAGCTCCAGCAGCTCCAGCGCGCGGTTGTCGAGCTTGCGCAGCCCGCCCAGGCCGGTCCAGAAGTGATAGCTCGTGCCGGTGAAGCGCTGCAGGCCGATGCGCACGTTCTCCAGCACCGTCAGATGGGGGAAGACGGCCGAGATCTGGAACGAGCGGATCACGCCGCGGCGGGCGATCTGCGCGGGCTTCTCGCCGGTGATGTCGGTGCCGTTGAAGAGGATCTGACCCCGTGTCGGGGTCAGGAACTTCGTCAGCAGGTTGAAGCAGGTCGTCTTGCCGGCGCCATTGGGGCCGATCAGCGCGTGGATGTGGCCGCGCTGCACTTGCAGGTCGACGGAGTCCACGGCGGTGAAGCCCTTGAACTCCTTGGTCAGTTTGCGTGTCTCCAGGATGAGGGTGCTCATCGGCGCAAAGGTGGGCGCCGGGGAACCGGTGCCTCTGTAGTGGAGCCAGGAATTTAGGGCTCTGGCGAGGGCCGCGCACAGCGTAAAACCCTTTACGCAGCATTGCGCAAGGGCTAACCCTCGGAGGTGGGCCGAGGCTGACGGCAGGGGGCCAGGACATGCCACAGGGGGCGCTGGGCGAGCGCGTGTCACCGGAATCTCCTGCGGGAGAGCGGTGCTTCTTCCGAACGGGGAGGGCGGGCCATGGCCCGGATGGCTATGCTGCGCGCCGACCACTCATTGACACCTTGGAGGTTTCCCATGATCCGTTCCGGCAAGTTTGCTGTTCTCGGTCTCGCGCTGGCCCTGTCCGCCGCCGGCGTGCAGGCCGCGGCCCCGCAGGTGAAGACGCAGGCGCCCGGGTACTACCGCATGATGCTGGGCGATTTCGAGATCACCGCGCTGAACGACGGCACGATCGACCTGCCGGTCGACCAGCTGATGGACAAGGCCAAGCCCGGCACGGTGGTGAAGGCGCTGGGCAAGAGCTTCCTGAAGCCGCCGGTAGAGACCTCGATCAATGCCTACCTGATCAACACCGGCACCAGGCTGGTGCTGATCGACACGGGCGCGAACGGCGCCTTCGGTCCGACCACGGGCCGGCTGCTGGCCAACCTGAAGGCGGCGGGCTACCAACCGGAGCAGGTCGACGAGGTCTACATCACCCACCTGCATCCGGACCATGCGATGGGCCTGACCAAGGACGGCCAGGCGGTGTTCCCGAACGCGGTGGTGCGCCTGGACCAGCATGACGCGGACTTCTGGCTCAACGCCGACAACGTGGCCAAGGATCCGGCGCACAAGGACTTCTTCGGCGCGGCCGCGGCGGCGCTCAAGCCTTACCAGGACGCGGGCCGGCTGAAGCCGTTCAGCGGCGAGACCGAGCTGGTGCCGGGCGTGCGCACGCACGCGGCCTACGGCCACACGCCGGGACACACGGTCTACATGGTGGAGAGCCAGGGCCAGAAGCTGGCGGTGTGGGGCGATCTGATGCACGTGGCGGCGGTGCAGTTCCCGGATCCGTCGGTGACGATCAGCTTCGACACCGATTCGAAGCAGGCGATGCCGCAGCGCAAGCTGGCCTATGCGGATGCGGCCAAGCAGGGCTACTGGGTGGCGGTCGCGCATGTGTCCTTCCCGGGCATCGGCCACGTGGCGCAGGACGGCAAGGGCTACCGCTGGGTGCCGGCGAACTACAGCATCAAGCCGTAATAGCGACGAGGCCGCGTTGCGGCCTCGTGCGTCAGAGGGTCAGCACCTTGTAGTCGCTGGACGTCATGGGCTCGAAAGTGGACGGGAGTCCGCAATGCAGCTCGATCAGCACGCGGCGCGCGAAAGGCGCGCCGACTTCGTTGATTCGCCGGACCTCGGCTCGTACCGCCGAGGGCTCGATCAGTCCCTGCCGAAGATCCTCGACGAGGTAACGAGGCGCCCAGCCAATGAGGTGACCGTCATTGGTCTGCAGCTGAATCGCGAAACCGGTAGCGGGGTTGTTCACCTCGATCGCGACCTGGAGCCGCTCGCCAGGAACGAGGCGCTTCGCGCGCATCTGGGCCTCCGGCGCGACATGCCGGAGTCCGTGGAGGAAGAAGCGGCTGCAGATCGAACCGTCGTCACGCTTCTCGAGTTTGGGGAAGACTTCAAGGCTGTCCGTCTCGCGCTCCCCACCGGTGAGGCCCAGGATCTCGACAGGATCCGCTTGGCGAGGGTCCAGGTCCAGCCAGCTCAGATACTCCGCAAAGTCCTTGCGATTGGAATCCAGGAGGCGGTTCTTGAAGAGAGGGAAGAGTTCATCGGCTTCGTAGCGGCGCTTCAGATCCGGAAAGGCGATGAGCGCATCGAATCCAGCCTCCCGCTGGGCCTTGATGGCACCGCCGGTGTAGCGGAAGACGAAGTGATGGTCTTCCGCGTCGAGGCGTCCGATCGGGAACCAGGCTCGCGTGGGCCGGGGAGCCTGCCAGGCAAGGAAGAGAGTGTTCATCGTGGGATCCTGTTCAGGGATCGTTGGGCAGTGAGGATCATGGCGAGCGCGAATTGCTTTGCAGCCGTCGATGCACGTTCCTCGGGCAAGGCGTTCACGATGCTGCCTATCGTCTCCCCGCTCAGTCCTTGCACAGCCAACAGCGCCGAACGGAAGTAGTGAGGATATTCGACGGCGGCAGTCTCGACCAGTCGCAGTGGATTCGCACCTCGGGAATCGTCGGAGGACTGGAAGATCCCGCCTCGCCCCCTGGCGACGTAGCGCTCGAGGCTGTCGTGTTGAAGAAGCTCGGTCCGCCTTGCATCGAGCAGCTCGCGCCCCAACGAGGACGCATGGTCGTAGCTGGGTGCCACTGCGATTCTCAACCGATCCGCACTGCCGTCGACGTGGACCAGCAGGCCCCAGTTCTCGTGATGTCGATCGGTGTTGCCAATCAAGGCGTCGAGCACCATGTAGCTGGCGAGCGTTGTCAGCATGGGTGTGACGAGCGTCGCGCTGCCCAGCAACGATTGAATCGCGGACACAACGTTGTGAACCGTGTGATCGGACTGATTGAAAGTCTTGGTTCGGTCATAACCCGTGACATGGAAGGCCAGGATCTCATTTCCGTGCACGAGTGCCTCGCCGGCGTCCGCATTCATGAAGCTGTGAGAGATGCATCCGCGGCGACCGCAGTACTCCGCCAGTTCGACGCGTGCCGAGGGAATCTCGAGGGCACTCGCCAATTCCGCAGCGACCTTCTCCGCCCAATCCTCGCCAGTGTTTTCCCGGGCTTCCTTGAATAGCCAGCGCTCGCCGTCGAGTGCCACCCAGAACTTTGGCTTGCTGCCAAGCTGCTCGGTGTCCTCTCGTGCGTCTTCAGGAATGGAGACGATGTCGTAGGCCATGGGCAGTCAGCTTAAGGCGGCCGGAGAACCCATCCTGCGACTCATCCGTCGATGTGTTGCTGCAATCCCACCACCAGCGGACTGGCTGTCGAACGCACGCTCGAATCGCTGGGTTGCCTGCCGGCATCGCCGGCCGGCGCGCTCACTCGAAGTACTGCTGCCGCAGGCGTTCGTAGCGCCCATCCCGCCTGATGCGGTCCAGCGCGGCCTGCAGCCGGCGCGCGATCGCGGGATCGCTGTCCGCCGGCAGGCCGTACCAGTAGGACTTGTCCACGTCCAGCGGCAGGACCGGCGTCAGCGTCGCATAGGGCAGCTTGAGCTCGCGCAGATGCCAGGCCGCCGCCCAGTCCAGCAGCGCGATCAGCTCCATGCGGCCGGCCAGCAGCTTGCGCAGGTTGGTCGCGTCGTCCAGGCCGAGTTCCAGCTCCACCTCCGGGCGCAGGCCCTCGGCGAGCAGCGTCCTGGCCGCCGCCGAGTCGCGCGACACGCCCAGCCGCCAGCCGTTGAGCTGCTTCAGGCTGGCGGGGCGCACGTCGGTCCGGTGGCTGAGCCGGTACACCAGGATGCGCCGCGGGCTGATCGGTCCGACCCAGCGGAACTGCGTCTCGCGCTCCGGCGTGCGGGTCAGCGAGAACAGCACGCTGTCCGGGTGCCGCGACGCCTCCTGCACCGAACGCTGCCAGGGCAGCACCTCGATGCGCAGCCGCAGGCCGGCGTCGGCGCTCATCGCCTTCAGCAACTCGGTGCTGAAGCCGCGCGGCACGCCGCCGTCCGCGTAGTTCAGCGGCGGCAGGTTCTCGGTGAAGCCGACCAGTTCCTGCGGAGCCTCGGCGGGCGCCTGCGAGGCCAGGGCCGGAGGCAGCGCGCCCGCCATCAGGCCCGCCGCCATCAGGAGGCAGCACAGGCGGCGCTCCTTCGATGGCTCGATCGCGTACGGCATCGGCGCAGTGTAGGAAACGCGCGTGACAGGCCAGCAGCGATGTCGGGCCGCGAATGCCAATGAAGTCACGCCGCGCGCGCGGGCGGGGCGTCTGCCGCCCCCACTGCTCCCCCTCTGCGCGGCCGCCGGATCAGGCGTCCGGCTCAGGCCGCCCGCTCAGGCATCCATCTGCTTCTGGAAGACCAGGCCCGCGTGCTCGCGCAGCGCGTGGAACTTGATCTTGGGCCAGTTCTCCTGCATCGCGCGCAGCTCGCCGGCGTACTCGAGCAGCACCGTCGGCGCGTTGACCGCGTCCCAGGCCACGCGGTGGGCGTTGTGGTCGATGAAGCGGCGCAGCTCCTTCTCGCCGCCGTCGGCCTCGTCGCAGGTCACCCAGCGCGCGACGTTGTAGCGCGCCGGCGTGATGCGGGCCTTGACGCCGTACTCGTGCTCCAGGCGGTGCGCGACGACTTCGAACTGCAGCTGGCCCACCGCGCCCAGCAGCAGCACGCTGCCGGCCTCGGGGCGGAAGACCTGGATCGCGCCTTCCTCCCCGAGCTGGCGCAGGCCCTCGCGCAGTTGCTTGGTCTTGAGCGGGTCCGCCACCTCGACCGAGCGGAACATTTCCGGCGCGAAGAAGGGCAGGCCGGTGTATTGCAGCGCCTCGCCCTCGGTGATGGTGTCGCCCAGCTGCAGCACGCCGTGGTTGGGGATGCCGATGATGTCGCCGGCGAAGGCCTCGTCCAGCAGCTCGCGGCGTTGCGACAGGAAGCTCACCACCGTGTTGGGCCGCAGCTCCTTGCCCGAGCGCACGACCTTGAGCCGCATGCCGCGCTCGAAGTGGCCCGAGGCCACGCGCAGGAACGCGATCCGGTCCCGGTGCGACGGATCCATGTTGGCCTGGATCTTGAAGACCACGCCGGTGAACTTGGGCTCCTCGGGCTGCACCACGCGCTGCATCGCGGCGCGCTCGGCAGGGGCGGGCGCCAGCTCGACCAGCGCGTCCAGCACTTCCTGGACGCCGAAGTTGTTCACCGCGGAGCCGAAGAACATCGGCGTCTGCCTGCCCGACAGGAAAGCCTCTTCGTCGAAAGAGGGCGCGGCTTCCTTGACCAGCTCGATCTCGCCCTGCGCGTTCTCGTACTGCATGCCGAAGCGCTCGAGGTAGGCGGGGTTGTCCAGACCGTCGAGGACTTCCTCGGTGCCGGCGGCGCGGTCCTCGCCGGGCGAGAACACGCGCATGCGCTGCTGGCGCAGGTCCATCACGCCGTGGAAGTGCTTGCCCATGCCGACCGGCCAGGTGAAGGGCACCACCGTCATGCCCAGCTCGCGCTCGATCTCGTCCATCAGCGCCAGCGGCTCCTGGACCTCGCGGTCGAGCTTGTTGACGAAGGTCAGGATCGGCGTGTTGCGCGCGCGGCAGACCTGCAGCAGGCGGCGGGTCTGCGGCTCCACGCCATTGGCCGCGTCGATCACCATCAGCGCCGCGTCGACGGCGGTCAGCACGCGGTAGGTGTCCTCGGAGAAATCCTGGTGGCCCGGGGTGTCCAGCAGGTTGATGACGCAGTCGCGGTACTCCATCTGCATCACCGACGAGGCCACCGAGATGCCGCGCTGCTTTTCGATCTCCATCCAGTCGGAGGTCGCGTGGCGCGAGGCCTTGCGTGCCTTCACCGAGCCCGCGATCTGGATCGCGCCGGAGAACAGCAGCAGCTTTTCCGTCAGCGTGGTCTTGCCCGCGTCAGGGTGCGAAATGATGGCGAAAGTGCGGCGGCGGCGCACTTCGGACTGGATGCGGCTGGGCTGGTCGGTGGACATGGCGCGAAAGAGGCGGCGAACCCGCGATTATCGGCCATCGCCCCGCGAAGCCCCAACCCGCGCCAGGCCCTAAGCCCCGGCGTCGTCCATGAATGGCCGCACGCGGGCGAGCAGGCGCTCGACGTACTCGGCCTTTTCGCCGACCGGCGCGGCGTAGGTCAGCGCGTCACGGGTGGCGGCCTCGCCGGCCTTGCGCCACATCAGCCAGGCCGACAGGTACTGCGAGGCCAGGCAGCCGCCCGAGGTGGCGACCGGCCCGCGGGCGTGGAAGGGCTCGTCGAGCACGCGCACGCCGGCCTCGACCAGCCAGGGACGCGTGTTCGTGTCGGTGCAGGCCGGCGCGTCGCCGAGCAGCCCCAGCCGCGCCACCAGCAGCGCGCCCGAGCATTGCGAGGCGATCAGCTGCCGCGTCGGATCGATCTGCAGCCGGTCCAGCAGCGCCGAGTTCTCCGCGATCGCCCGCGTGTAGATGCCGGAGCCGAACCAGACCGCGTCGGCCTCGTTGGCCCATTCGAGCGGGCGCTTGAGCTGCACGGTCACGCCATTCATCGAGGTGACGGTCGCCCCAGGTCCGCAGAGCTCGGCCGACCAGCCCAGGGGCTTGAGCCGGTTCAAGAGCCCGAGGGGGAGGAAGCTGTCGATCTCGTTGAAGCCGTCGAAGGAAAGGAGGGCGATGCGCATGGGGCGTCCCGCGAGGCGATGCGGCCCACTGTAGCGCCGAGGCCCGCGCCGCCCAAGCCGGTGGGGTTATTGCCGCGGTTCACCCGCCGGCGAGCAGCTGGAAAGTGTGCCGCGCCATCATGAGTTCCTCGTCGGTGGGGATGACCCAGGCCTCGCAGCGGCTGTCGACGGTGCTGATGCGGCGCTCAGGCGGGCCTTCACGGTTGGCGGCGTCCTGCACCGACACGCCCAGCCACAGGCAGCGCGACAGCACCCGGCGGCGGATCTCGGCCGCGTGTTCGCCGATGCCGGCGGTGAAGACCAGGCCATCGAGGCCGCCCATCTCGGCGGCCAGCGCGCCGATCTCCCGCGCGATGCGGTGCACGAAGACATCGATCGCGAAGCGGGCCCGCGGCGCGTCGCTGGCCAGCAGCTGGCGCATGTCGCTGGACACTCCCGACAGGCCGAGCAGTCCCGACTGCTTGTAGAGCAGCGTCTCGAGCTCGCGCGCATCCATGCGCTGCTCGTCCATCAGGTAGATCAGCACGCCCGGATCGATCGCGCCACTGCGCGTGCCCATCGGCAGGCCGTCGAGCGCGGTGAAGCCCATGCTGCTGGCGATGCTGCGGCCGCGATGCAGCGCGCAGGCGCTCGCGCCGTTGCCCAGGTGCAGCACGACGGCGCGCCCGTCCGCCAGCCGCGGCGACAGCGCCGGCAGCCGCGAGGCGATGTACTCGTAGCTCAGACCGTGGAAGCCATAGCGGCGAACGCCGGCCTCGAACAGCGCATACGGCAGGGCGAAGGCGTCGGCGACGTCCGACTGGCCGCGATGGAAGGCGGTGTCGAAACAGGCGACCTGCGGCAGGCCGGGCAGCGCGGCGAACGCGCGCCGGATCGGCGCGAGGTTATGCGGCTGATGCAGCGGGGCGAGCGGGATCAGCGTCTCGAGCTGGGCGAGCACCGGCGGGGTCACGACCACCGGCGTCTCGAACGCGGTGCCGCCGTGCACGACGCGATGGCCGATGCCAAGCATCTCGATGCCGGGGAACTCATGGGTGACGAACTCGACCAGGTGATCGAGCGCGCCGTCGTGGCTCAGGCGCTCGCCCACCGGCCAGTCGCGCGACCCGGCGCGCGAGCCATCGGCGTGCGCGGCCTCGAAACGTGGCGTGGATGTGCTCAGGCCCTCGACCTGCGCGCGCAGCTCCAGCCGCAGCGGACCGAGCTGGCGGTCCTCGTGCAGCGAGAACATCGACAGCTTGATGCTGGACGATCCCGCGTTGACCACCGCGATGAATTCGCCTTCGAGCCGAGGATCCATGTTCACCCCATGATGTGATAACCGCCGTCGACAAACAGCGTGGTGCCGGTGATCAGCACCTTGCGGCCCGCGAGCAGCCGTGCGTAGGGCGCGCTGGCCGGGCTCATGCAGTGGCCCTGCTGCGGCGTCGCGGCTTGGATGCCGGCGAGGGCGCGGGCGAAGCCGCGATCGAGACCGTCGCCGCGGCCGGTGCCGACAGCGCCAGCGCCATGTCGGCCACGCGCACCGGATCCACGTGCAGCAGCTCGTGCACGTAGCGGGCCGCCGGGGAATCGGGATCAGCGAGCTCCGACTCCGCCATCAGCACCGCGCTCGCCAGCGCCAGCGCCTGCTCGCGGTCCTCGAGCGTCGGCAGCAGCCGGGGCAGGGCGGCCATCGCCTCGTCCGGCGCGAAGGTGACGATCAGCGCCTGCCGGTGCAGCAGCGTGGCCCAGTCCTCGCTGGGCGCGGCCGCCACGGCGTCTTCGGCCTCGGTGGCCATGCGGCGGTGCGCGTCCGCCAGCAGCTGGCCCAGGATCAGCCCGCGCCGCTGCACCACGCCGCGATGCGCCAGACCGGCCAGCAGGATGCGGCACACCGCGTCGGCGAAGCCGCCTTGTTCCACCTGCTCGAGCGCGACCCGGCGGCCTTCGATCTCATCGGCGGCGGCGTGCGCGGCGTTCGAGGCCTGGTCGGATTCGCGCGGCGGCAGCAGCGCGCCCAGGCCATGGGGCCCGTAGACCGCCTCGACCCAATGCACCAGCGCCGTGTCGCGCTGGTGACCGAGGCGGTCCAGCGATTCGCTGATCCAACGCGAGCCGAGCTGCTCCCACTTCAGCCACGGGTTGTCCGGCGTGACGGTCTGCCGGCGCTCGCGCGCGCTGTCGGCGGCCCGGCGGATCCACGGCGCGAGCGGATGCAGGTCGGAGAGCGCCAGATGCTGCTGCCGCAGCGGATGCATCCAGCGCAACCACTCGCCCAGCGCCTTGCTGCCGACCGCCCGCACCGCGGGCTGCAGCCAGTGGCGGTAGTGGCGCATGTTGGCCTCGGACACCTGCGCGATCGTGCTGAACAGCGCCTCGTCGCGGCGGCATTCCGGATTGAGCGCGCGCAGGTCGTCGACGCGGCGCGTCTCGAAGCTGACCGAGTAGTCGCCCGACTCCAGCGCCGCCAGCGGCGCCTCGGGATCGCGCGCGTCGATCTTCATCTCGTACAGGCCGGGCGGCAGCGCGGCGATCTGCTCCAGCGTGTCGACGATCTGTTCATGCTCGCGCCGCGCGATCGAGCCGCCCACGAAGATGCCCAGGTGCCCGATGCGCGGATGCAGCATGTAGACGATGGTGCGGCCCGCCTTGATCAGCGCCTTCTCGCTTCCCCACACATCGATGATCCAGTCCAGCGCCTGCTGCGGCGGCGTGATGTTGTCGCCCCAGGACGCGAAGATCACCATCGGCGCGGCGATGTTGCGCAGGTCCAGCCGGTAGCCTTCCATCTCCACCTCGCCGCGGGCCAGGCGGTTGCCGATGAAGAGGTTCTCGACGATGGCCTCGATCTCCTCGCCGGTCATGCGGAAGTAGCCGCCCCACCAGCGCTCGAAGTCGAGGAAGCGCTCGCGCTCGGTGTCGACGTTGGCGTAGAGGTGGTAGTACTTGTCCCACCAGGTGTTGGCCAGGTTCAGGTTCTCGAAGTTCGAGACCAGGTGGGCGCCGTCGAAGCGGTCGCCGCACAGGTCGGCCGACAGCGCCGACAGCCACGCGCCGCCGAGCGCGCCGCCCGCGTAGCGCATCGGGTTCTGCTCCGGCGAGCCGGCCCAGTAGGACAGCGGCGCGCCGTTGAGCACGATCGGTCCCATCAGGTCGCTGCGTACCGCGGCCAGCGCCGCGACGGCCCAGCCGGCCTGGCAGTTGCCGATCACCGCCGGCAGGCCCGGCGACTTCGGATGGCGGCGCGCGACCTCCTCGAGGAACTGGGCCTCGGCGCGGGCGACGTCGAGCAAGGTCTGACCCTCGACCGGTTCGGGCTCGAAGGTGATGAAGTAGACCGGATGGCCGGCGCGCAGCGCGACACCGATCTCGGAGTCCGGCTTGAAGCCGCCGATGCCGGGGCCATGGCCGGCGCGCGGGTCGATGACCACGATCGGCCGCCGCGCCGGATCCACCACCGCGCCATCCGGCGGCAGGATGCGCAGCAGCGCGTAATTGCAGGGCTGCGGCAGGTCGCGGCCGTCGATCAGCAGCTCATGTTCGAACTTCAGCAGCGCCGGCTTGCCGGCGCGCAGGTGGTCGAGGAACACGTTGCCGCGTTCCCGCATCGTGTCCAGCGTCAGCAGCGCACGTTGCCAGGCATCCGTCGCGTAGTTCTGCCAGTCGTGGATCCACTCAGCCATTCGCATGCTCCAGCCCGGTAGCGGCTTGCTTTGTTGCACCGCAGCATGCATCATCGTCCGCCATCCATTGTTAAAGCCCGAGGGAGAAGCAGGGTGATGCAACCGACGCCGAGCGCCCATCCGCATTACGACCGGCTGCTCGAGGCCGTGCGGCATCTGCCGCCGCTGCGCATGGCGGTCGTGCACCCCTGCAGCGACGTGGCGCTGCTCGCGGCGACGGAGGCGGCGTCGCTCGGCCTGATCGAGCCGGTCCTGATCGGTCCGGCGGGCAAGGTCTCCGAGGCCGCCGCGTCGGCAGGCGTGGATCTGGCGCGGTACACGCTTGTCGACGTGCCCCACAGCCATGCCGCGGCCGAACTGGCCGTGACGATGGCGCTCAAGGGCAGCGTCGATGCGCTGATGAAGGGCAGCCTGCACACCGATGAACTGATGGGCGCCGTGGTCCGCCGCGAGGGCGGGCTGCGCACTGGCCGCCGCATCAGCCACTGCTTCGTGATGGACGTGCCGGGACATGCGCAGCCGCTGGTCATCTCGGACGCGGCGATCAACATCGAGCCCACGCTGGAGGAGAAGGTCGACATCGTGCAGAACGCGATCGACCTCGCGCACGCGCTGCGGCTGCCGGAAGTGCGGGTGGCGCTGCTGTCGTCGATGGAGACGGTGAACCCGAAGGTGCCGTCGACGATGGACGCGGCGGCGCTGTGCAAGATGGCCGATCGCGGCCAGATCACCGGCGCGGTGCTGGACGGGCCGCTGGCGATGGACAACGCGATCGATCCGGAGGCCGCGCGCATCAAGGGCATCGTGTCGCCGGTGGCGGGCCAGGCCAATGTGCTGATCGTGCCGGACCTGGACGCCGGCAACATGCTGGCCAAAAGTCTGAGTTTCCTGGCCCAGGCCTACGCGGCGGGGGTGGTGCTCGGCGCGAAGGTGCCGATCGTGCTGACCAGCCGGGCCGATTCGCGCGCCGCGCGGCTGGCCTCGTGCGCGCTGGCGTCGATGCTGGCGCAGGCACGGCGGGCCGGGCTCATCAAGGCCGTCGGCTGAGGCGGGCATCCGGCCCGCCATGAAAAAGGGGACCGCGAGGTCCCCTTCGTCATCGTGGCTGGCGCGCGGCGCATGCGCCGCGGCGATCACTCTTCCATCACTCTTCCAGTAGCGAGCGCAGCATCCACGCGGTCTGCTCATGCACCGTCAGGCGCTGGGTGAGCAGGTCGGCGGTGGGTTCGTCGCTGGCCTTGTCGACCAGGTCGAACAGCGCGCGTGCGGTGCGGGCCACGCCTTCATGGCCGTCGACCAGGATGCGGACCATGTCCAGCGCCTTGGGCGGCGTGGCGGGGGCGTCGGGCAGCGAGCTCAGCTGCGCGAACTGCGCATAGGAGCCCGGCGCCTTGTGGCCCAGCGAGCGGATGCGCTCCGCGATGGGATCGACGGCGTTCCACAACTCGGTGTACTGGCCCATGAACATCGCGTGCAGCGAGTTGAACATCGGGCCCGTCACGTTCCAGTGGAAGTTGTGGGTGGTGAGGTAGAGGGTGTAGGTGTCGGCGAGCAGCTTGGACAGGCCTTGCGCGATGGCGGCGCGATCCTTGTCGCTGATGCCGATCTGCAGGGAGGGCACGCCCTTGGCGGAGGCAGCCTTGGCGGGAGAGGGGCTCTTCTTGGCCATCGAGGGACTCCTTACGGGGGAATGAAAGTCGAAAGACGCCACGGAGACTAACCGATCGAGAGGATCGGCATCGTGACGGCGGGGCGCACGGCGAGCGCGTCTTGACGGGTGTCAGACGACGCTGTGCGTCATCCAGTCGATCAGCGTCTGCACGTTCAGCGCGGCGCCAGCGGCAACCAGGAGGCCACCCAGGGCGCGTTGTCCGGATCGGAGGGTCATGTCTTGCTCGCTTCGCATTTGTAGGTGTTCGGGCTGCCGATGGGATCTCCCGGAAGGAGGAGCTGCAGCGCGTGAAGCAACTTTAGTAGTTGGCTATGGGTGTGGCCATTTGAATAGCCTAAGCGTTGCGATTGGGAAATCCAACTGGCGCCGGACGTTGAGATTGACTTCGCTACTGCCGGAAGGCGACACTCGCTGCACCACTACTCCCTTGCGGGCGCGATTTGGTTCGCCAACCTGCCCGGGACGAGAAAGCCGCTCCATTCGGGGTGGCTTTTTCACTGGGCAGCCGTTTGATCGCCACCGTCGGGTGCGGGTCTGGCGAGTGGAGGAAAAGAAGACGGACGTCAACATGGCCGTACGGATGTACCGGGATGTCTGCCGGGGACTCTACGACCGCATCGTCGTCGTGACGAATGACAGCGATTTCGAACCGGCGCTCGAGGCCATACGCGAGGACTTTCCTGAAGTCGTGATCGGAGTCGTGATGCCGATTCGCCCGGCCATCACGGGAGCATCCAGCCATCGCCGGCCCTGCAACTCATTGGCCGCGCAGGCGCATTGGTCGCTGACATCACTCAGCGACGAGTTGCTGGCCTCGGCACAGCTTTCTCCAGTCGTCCCCACGCGCAAGAAGCCGATCCGCAAGCCGGTGCACTGGTAGTCCCCCTCAAGACAGCAGCGTCACCCCGCTGAGGTCGCAGGCATAGACCGCGTTGCGCAAGGCCGCGACCGCCTCGTAGCGGGTGAAGGTGCGGCGCCAGGCGAGCACCACTCGCCGCGTCGGCACCGGCTCCTCGAACGGGATGTAGCGCAGGTGCGGCGGCACCTGGTCCGGCACGCTCAGCGCCGGCACCACCGTGACGCCCATCCCGGACGCCACCATGTGCTTGATCGTCTCCAGCGAACTGCCTTCGAAGCTCTTGCGGATGCCCTCCGCGTCGGTCGAAAAGCGCGCGAACTCCGGGCATACCTCCAGCACGTGGTCCCGGAAGCAGTGGCCATTGCCCAGCAGCAGCATGGTCTCGGCCTTCAGCTCCTCGGCGCTGATGCGCGTCTTCTTCGCCAGCGGATGCGAGGCCGGCACCGCCACCACGAAGGCCTCGTCGTACAGCGGCGCCTGCGCCAGGCCCGCGTCCGGGAAGGGCTCGGCCATGATCGCGCAGTCCAGCTCGCCGGTGCGCAGCATGTCCAGCAGCTTCTGCGTGAAGTTCTCCTGCAGCATCAGCGGCATGCGCGGATAGAGGTCGATGCAGTGCTTGACCAGCTCCGGCAGCAGGTAGGGCCCGATCGTGTAGATGATCCCCAGCCGCAGCGGCCCGTCCAGCGGGTCCTTGCCGCGCTTGGCGATGTCCTTGATCGCGCTGGCCTGCTCGATGACCGACTGCGCCTGGCGCACGATGTCCTCGCCCAGCGGCGTCATCGTCACCTCGCTGGCGCCGCGCTCGAAGATCTTGACGTCGAGTTCCTCCTCGAGCTTCTTGATGGCCACCGACAGCGTCGGCTGCGACACGAAGCAGGCCTCCGCGGCACGGCCAAAGTGGCGCTCGCGGGCGACGGCGACGATGTAGCGCAATTCGGTCAGGGTCATGGGAGCGGCATTGTCCTCAGAAAGCGCCTCCCGCGCACCGTCCCGGTACACTGCCGCCCCACCCCAGGGACCTCCCCGGACCTTCTTCCAGGGGATACGCATGACCGAACCGACCTCCCCCTACGCCGCCCCGCGCCCGCAGGGCACGCCCCCCGACCGCAAGCCCGTCACCCTGCAGCGTCTGCTCGACATGCACGCCGGCGGCGAGAAGATCGCCATGCTGACCGCCTATGACGCCACCTTCGCGCATGCGATGGAGGACGCGGGTGTCGACTCGATCCTGATCGGCGACTCGCTGGGCAATGTCGTGCAGGGCCTGCAGACGACGGTGCCGGTGACGCTGGAGGCGATGGTCTATCACACGGCCTGCGTGGCGCGCGCCCGCCGGCTGGCCTGGATCATCGCGGACCTGCCCTTCGGCACCTACCACGAGTCGCCGCAGGCCGCCTGGCGCAGCGCGATGCAGCTGGCGCAGGCCGGCGCGCACATGATCAAGCTCGAGGGCGGCGGCTGGACGGCCGAGACGGTCCGCTTCCTCACCGAGCGCGGCATCCCCGTCTGCGCCCATCTGGGCCTGACGCCGCAGACCGTCACCGCGCTGAGCGGCTACAAGGTCCAGGGCCGCGATGCCGAGAGCGCCGCGCAGATCAAGACCCATGCGCGCGAGCTCGTCGACGCGGGCGCCCAGATGCTGCTGCTGGAAATGGTGCCGGCAGCGCTGGCCGGCGAACTGACGCGCACGCTGGGCGTGCCGGTGATCGGCATCGGCGCCGGCGCCGAGTGCTCCGGTCAGGTGCTGGTGATGCACGACATGCTGGGCGTCGGCGCGGGCCGCAAGCCGCGTTTCGTGCGCGACTTCATGCAGGGATCGGCCTCGATCGGCGAGGCCTTCTCGCGCTATGTCGCCGACGTCAAGTCCGGCGCCTTCCCGGCGCCCGAGCACAGCTACTGATCATGAAGATCCACCACGACATCGCCGGCCTGCGCGCCGCGCTCGCGGGCGGCCGCCCGGTCGCCTTCGTGCCCACGATGGGCAACCTGCACGACGGCCACCTCGCGCTGGTGCGCCAGGCCCGCGCGGCGGTCGGCGCGGACGGCCTGGTGGTCGCCAGCATCTTTGTGAATCGGCTGCAGTTCGCGCCGCACGAGGACTTCGACCGCTACCCGCGCACGCTCGCCCGCGACGCCGAACTGCTCGAGGGCGCCAGCTGCGATCTCGTCTTCGCTCCCGACGAACGCGAGATGTACCCCGAGCCGCAAGGCTACAAGGTGCACCCGCCGGCGGAACTGGCCGACATCCTCGAAGGCCACTTCCGGCCTGGCTTCTTCATCGGCGTCTGCACGGTGGTGGCGAAGCTGTTCCAGATCGTCCAGCCCGCCGTGGCCGTCTTCGGCAAGAAGGACTACCAGCAACTGATGGTGATCCGCCGCATGGTCGATCAGCTCGCGATGCCGATCCGCATCCTGGCGGGCGAGACCGAGCGCAACGCCGATGGCCTGGCGCTGTCCTCGCGCAACGGCTACCTGAGCGAGCAGCAGAAGCAGGACGCGCTGCTGCTGTCGCGCACGCTGAGGGCCGCGATCGCGCGCTGGCAATCGGGCGAGCGCGACCTGGACCGCATCGAGGCGGACGCGATGCAGGCGCTGCGCGATGCCGGCTGGGCGCCGGACTACCTGGCGCTGCGCCGCCGCCATGACCTCGGCCCGGCGCGTGAGGGCGAGCCGCTGGTGGCGCTGGCCGCGGCCCGCATCGGCCAGACCCGTCTGATCGACAACCTCGAGTTCTGAACCGCCCCAGCCTGCGAACGCGGGGGGGCTCGTCCACGCCGGCACGCGGGCCGTTCCCCGCTCATCCTGCGGCCGTTTGGCCCGTGTTCATCGAGCCTGGGTGACATACGGCACCCTGTGAAGGCGGCGTTAGGGAAAGCCCCGTCTCCTGTCGTGCGCCGCGCGCACCGCCTCCACCTTTCGTGTCGGGCCGACCACGATACTTCGCGCTTCTTTGCCAGCTGACGGAGCCACAAGCTCCCAATGAGCCCATGAAGTCGACCACTTTCCTGTCTCCGTCCCTGTCCAAGCGCCGCCTGATGGCGCTGACCGCCGCGATGGGCGGCGCGCTCGCGCTGGCCGCCTGCGGCGGCGGCAACGATGACGAGGCGGCACAGCCGCCCAAGGCGAACCCCGTGACCACCGCGCCGGTGACCACCTGCAGCGCCGCCGGCGTCGCGGCGTCGAACGCCAGCGCGCTGCGTACCGTCTGCATGCTGACCAGCGATGGCGAAATCGTCGTGGAGCTCGACGGCCGCGCGCCGATCACCGTCGACAACTTCGTGAAGTACGTCAACGCCAAGTACTACGACAACACGATCTTCCACCGCGTGGTGCCGGGCTTCGTCGTGCAGGGCGGCGGCTGGACCACCGGCCTGCAGCAGAAGACGGCCGGCCAGGTGGCGCCGATCAAGCTGGAGGCGGGCATTGCCGGCCTGTCCAACACAAAGTACACGATCGCGATGGCGCGGAGCACGGTGCCCGATTCGGCCACCAGCGAGTTCTATTTCAACTCGGCCGACAACAGCGCCGGGCTGGACAAGACCGCGACCAGCGCGGGCTATGCCGTCTTCGGCCGCGTGATCTCGGGCCAGGCCACGATCGACAAGATCAATGCCGAACCGACCCAGCAGTGGATGGGCATCGAAACGCCGCGCACCGAAGTGCTGCTGTACTGGGCGGTCGCGCTGAAGTGAACGTGGCCCGCAGGCCCGCAGGTTTGGAGGCCCGCGGGCCGCGAGGCCACGAGACTATGAGGCCTAAGCCTAGGCCTTGAGGTACTCGGTCTTGTGGCCGAGCCAGCGCTCGACCTGCCGCTGCGCCGCGCGCGGCTGCTCGTCGAGCAGCACCGGTGCCAGTGCGCGCGCCGCGCTCAGCAGCGGCGCGTCTTCCTGCAGATCGGCAAAGCGCAGCAATTGAGCGCCGCTCTGGCGTGCGCCCATGAATTCGCCGGGCCCGCGGATGTCGAGGTCGCGCCGCGCGATCTCGAAGCCATCGGTGGTCTCGGCCATCGCGCGCAGGCGCGATTTGCCGGTGTCGGACAGCGGCCCGGTGTAGATCAGCACGCAGACGCTGGCCACCGACCCGCGCCCAACCCGCCCGCGCAGCTGGTGCAGCTGCGACAGGCCGAAGCGCTCCGCGTGCTCGATCACCATCACGCTGGCGTTGGGCACGTCGACGCCGACCTCGATGACGGTCGTCGCGACCAGCACATGCATCTGTCCGCCGCTGAACAGCGACATCACCGCCGCCTTCTCCGCCGGCGGCATGCGCCCATGGAGCAGGCCGACCATCCGGCCGGGCAGGGCCGCGCTCAGCTCGGCGTGGGTCTCGGTGGCGTTCTTGAGGTCGAGCGCCTCGGACTCTTCGATCAGCGGACAGACCCAGTAGACCTGCCGGCCGTCCTCGACGGCGGCGGCGATCTTCTCGATCACGTCGTCGCGCCGGCTGTCCGCGAACACGCGCGTCACGATGGGACTGCGGCCGGGCGGCAACTCGTCGATCGTCGAGACGTCCAGGTCGGCGAAGTAGGTCATCGCGAGCGTGCGCGGGATGGGCGTGGCGCTCATCATCAGCAGATGCGGCTCGAGCGGCGCCGCTCCGGGACCGGCCGCGCCGGCCGCCTCGTCGGCCAGCTTCTTGCGCAGCGCCAGACGCTGGGCGACGCCGAAGCGATGCTGCTCGTCGATGATCGCCAGGCCCAGCCGGTGGAAGCGCACCTTGTCCTCGATCACCGCGTGCGTGCCGACGATCAGCGTCGCCTCCCCGGACGCGGCCGCGTCGAGCATCTTCTGTCTGGCCTTGCCCTTGACGCTGCCGGTGATCCACGCGACGCGGATCCCGAGCGGCTCCAGCCAGCCGATCAACTTGCGGAAATGCTGCTCGGCCAGGATCTCGGTCGGCGCCATCAGGGCGCACTGCCAGCCGGCATCGATCGCGATCGCCGCGGCCAGCGCCGCGACCACGGTCTTGCCGGAGCCGACGTCGCCCTGCAGCAGCCGGTGCATCGGCTGCGGGCGGGCGAGGTCGGCGGCGATCTCCTCGCCGACGCGCCGCTGGGCGCCGGTCAGCGCGAAGGGCAGGGCGCCGAGCAGCCGTTCACCGAGCCCGCCGGGCGAGCCGCGCAGCGGCGGCGCGCGCAGGTGGGCGCGCTCGCGCTGCGCGCGCTGCTGGCTGAGCTGCTGCGCGAGCAGCTCCTCGAACTTGAGGCGCTGCCAGGCGGGATGCGTGTGGTCCTCGAGCGTCGACAAGCCGGCCGACGGCGGTGGATGGTGCAGGAAGTTCAGCGCATCGCGCAGCGACGGCAGCCCTTTGGGCACGACAGCGAGCGGCAGCACCTCGTCCAGCGGCGCGCGCCGCAGCGCCGAGGCCACGGCCTTGCGCAGGTAGGCCTGCGGCAACTGCGCGCTGGTCGGATAGACCGGCGTCAGCGAGGTTGCCAGCGGCGTGTCCGCGTCGACCTTGCGGAAGTTCGGATGGACCATCTCGCGGCCGAAGAAACCGACGCGGATCTCGCCGCGTACCCGCACGCGCGCGCCGACGGCGAGCGTCTTCTGATGCGCCGGATAGAAGTGCAGGAAGCGCAGCGTGAGCAAGGCGCCCTCGTCGTCGCGCAGCTTGACCAGCAGCTGGCGGCGGCCGCGCATCTCGATGCGGCTCTCGATCACCTCGCCCTCGCACTGCAGCGTGTCGCCGTCGCGGGCGCGGTCCAACGGGGTCAGCGTGGTCTCGTCCTCATAGCGCAGCGGCAGATGCAGCGCGAGGTCGATGTCGCGCGTGAGCCCCATCTTCTCCATCGCCTTCTGCGGGGCGGACTTGGCGGCGGGCGTCTCGCCGTCCGCGCCGGCCCGTCTGGCGGGGGATGGCGGGGGCGATGGAACGGTGCTGGCCTCGGACATGGGCGGGATTCTGCCTCGCGCGCTCCCCTCGTTCGGGCGAGTGGTGACGGCGTTCAGATCGCGTGAAGCTGGGGCAGAATCCGCGCGCTTCACAAGAAGACACATTTCAACAAATCGGGAGGGCTGCCATGGGCAGAGAGGAACGTGCGCGCGCCGGATGGGCCGGCGTGCTGATCAGTGCCGCGCTGCTGAGCGCGTGCGGTGGGGGCGGGAGCGATTCGCCGTCCACGCCGCCGCCGGTGCAGGGCGTGGCGATTCCGGACAATCTGGCGATCAGTGCCGCGGCGGCCACCGATGTGGCGGCCGGCACGGCGTTCACCAGCAACGCGGCCAGCACCGCCGGCCTGAGCTTCGCCTGGACCTTCGGCGACGGCGGCACCAGCACCGAGCCCAGCCCCAGGCACGACTTCGCCAAGGTCGGCGATTACGCGGTGACGCTGAAGGTGAGCAATGCCGCCGGCGTCTCCAAGGACGTGAAGTGGACCGTGTCGGTGTTCAATCGCGCCCACGTGCAGGGCCTGAACTGCAGCGGCACCGATGGCGGCGGCTGGTGCTGGCAGGCGCCGCGCCCGACCGGCACGACGCCCAACGCCTTCTTCTTCCTCGATGCGAGCAACGGCTGGTCCGTCGGCGACAACGGCGAGATCCTGCGCAGCCGTGATGGCGGCTCGACCTGGACCAAGCAGCCCAGCGGGCTGACGACGCGCCTGACGGCGATCCGTTTCGCGGACGCCAACACCGGCTGGGCGGCCGGCGATGCCGGCGCGCTGCTGCGCACCACCGATGGCGGCGCCCACTGGATGCTGCAACCCGCGGCGCAGCCGCCGATGGCGGGCGCGTCGCTCCAGGTGCAGGGCGCCAGCATGCTGGTGGCCAGCAGCGGCGGCCGCATCCTCGCCACCGGCGACGGCGGCGCGAGCTGGACGCAGGCCGCGTTGCCGCAGGATCCGGTGCTCGGCTCGGACGGCAGCCTGTGGTGGTTCGAAGGCGCGGCGCTGCGCAAGTCGACCGACCTGGGCAAGACGTCGACCGCGTCGACGGCGCTGGACAGCAGCGGCTATGGCAGCAGCTTCCAGGTCTTCGGCAACACGGTGATCGTCGCGGGTTCGACCTCCGGCTACGTGTCCGGCATCTGGACCTCCACGAACTGGATTCGCCGCACCGAGGATGGCGGAGCCACATGGCAGACCATCACGCCGCAAGGCTTGCCGGGCACCGGCCAGGCCGTGACCCAGTTCGTGGATGCCGCGGTCGGCGCCGCGGCGGTGGGCAACGCCTTGTATCGCAGCACGGATGGCGGCCGCACCTGGGTGGTCACGCCGCCTCCGGCGTCGCTGCAGCCGGGGAGCTACCTGAGCTATTCGTCGCCGGCGCCGGGCGTCTGGGCGCGCCAGTACTACAGCACGTCCTGGGTCTCCATGACGGAGATGAGCCTGGATGCAGGCGCGACCTGGCGGCCTGGCGCCGCCAACGGCCAGCGGCCGGTGCGCATCGACGCGCAGACCTGGCTGGCGACGGACTGGGACGGCGTGACGCGGATCAGCACCGACGCGATGCAGTCGTGGAAGCGCGTGGCGGGGCCGGCGGCCGACGCGGCCGCCAAGACGCTGCAGGCCTTCTGGTTCTTCGACGCCAAGCGTGGACTGGCCCTCTCCGCGGCGGGCGACCTGCTGGAGACCGGCAATGGCGGCCTGGACTGGACGGTGAAGCTGGCGGGACTGACCAGCAGCTACTACGGAGGCCGGCCGCGCTTCCAGTTCCTGGATGCGAAGAAGGGATGGCTGCAGGCGGCGGATGGGCGCATCTATCTGACCGACGACGCCGGCGCGAGCTGGGTCACGCCGCTGCAGCCGGGATCGCTGGCCATCGTCGCGTTCCACTTCGCCGACGCGGCCAACGGCTTCGCGCTGGCCTACGACGCGCAGGGCGCGCGCCAGGTCCTGTTGTCGTCGACCGACGGCGGCAAGAGCTGGACTCAGCAGTCCGTGCTGAACGGCACCTACATCGATCTGAAGTTCAGCAGCGCGCTCAAGGGCGTGCTGGCCGGCCAGGGCGGCGCGGTGGCCGTGACGGCGGACGGCGGCAAGACGATCAGCGGCCGCTTCTCGGGAACTGGCGCCGCGCTGCAGCAGTTGACCCTCAGCGACGCGGACACCTTCTGGGTGGTCGGCGATGGCGGCACGCTGATGTCCTCCAAGGACGGGGGCACGACCTGGACCCAGCAGGCTTCGGTCTCGCTGCCCACGATCGGCTTGCGGGCCGTCCGCTTCCTGACCGCGCAGCAGGGCTGGGCGGTCGGTGACAACGGCACGGTGCTGGCGACCACCGACGGCGGCGTGAGCTGGAAGAAGCAGTTCGCCGGCACGCAGAACGCGCTGACGCAGGTGCTGTTCGTCGATGCCCGCACCGGCTGGGTCGCCGGCAGCAACGGCACCTTGCTGGCCACCGGCACCGGCGGCCAGTAAGCGCGCCGCTTCGGCAGGCCGGCCCGGGTCGCGAGACCCCGGCCGGTTTTTTCATGAGCGGGCGTGACCGAATGCCGCTGCGCCGCGGTGTTTCCATCACGGCCCCCGGGTCGGGCGGGCGCCGGATGGCCTCGCTGGCTGCTAGGCTGCGCCGAAGTTCTTCTGGACGCGCCCTCCCACCTCTTCGCCAAGCCGCCTCTGCGCCATGACCACCCGCCGTGACAGCCTCGTCTGGCTCGCTGCCGCCGCCCTTCCGGCGATGGCGGCGCTGCCGGCGCGCGCCGCCGACGCGCCGCTGCGGATGGTCGCCACCGAGTTCCCGCCCTACACCGGCAGCCAACTGCCCGGCGGCGGCATCGCCTGCGAGGTCACGCGCTCCGCGCTCGCGCAGGCCGGGCGCGCGATGGCGCTGTCCTTCCGTCCCTGGGCGCGGGCGTTGCTCGAGTTCCAGCGCGGCGAGCATGACGGCGTGATCGGCGCGTGGCGCTCCGAGGAGCGGGAGCGCACGATGCGCTTCCCGCAGCCGCTGGGCATCCTGAACCAGGTCGGCTTCATGGCGCGGGCGGACCGCCGCCCCCGCGTCGACGACCTGGCCGCGCTGCGCGACCTGCGCATCGGCGTGGTCCATGGCTACGCGAATCCGCCTCGCTTCGAGGCCGCCAACCTGTCCACCGAAGGCGCCGTGGACGACCTCGCCAATCTGCGCAAGCTGCTCGCCGGCCGCGTGGACCTCGCGCTGATCGACAAGGGCGTCGGCGCCCATCTGCTGGAGACGCAGCTGCGCGAGGCGGCGGGCAAGCTGGTGTGGCTCGAGCCGGCGGTGATGGAACTGCCGCTCTACACGGTGTTCTCCAAGGGCCGGCCCGAGGGCGAGCGCTTGGCCGCCGCGTTCACGCGCGGCATCGGCGAGTTGCAGGGCAGCGGCCGGCTGGCGATGCTGCTGCAGCAGGGGGCGCGCTGGCAGTAGTGGGAAAATCGCGCCCATGTCCCGCACCTTCTCGGTGAGCGATTTCGATTTCGCTCTGCCCCCCGACCTCATCGCCCAGCATCCCGCCGCCGAACGCAGCGCCTCGCGGCTGCTCGACGGCCGGAGCGTTCCGCCCGTGGACCGCGTGTTCCGCGAACTGCCCGAACTCCTCCACCCCGGCGACCTGCTGGTGTTCAACGACACCAAGGTGATCAAGGCGCGCCTGTACGGCGCCAAGGCCAGCGGCGGCGCCGTCGAGGCGCTGGTGGAGCGCGTGCTGCCCGGCACCCGCGAGGTCTGGGCCCACATGCGCGCGAGCAAGAGTCCGAAGCCGGGCGCGGTGGTCCGGTTCGCCGACGCCTTCGACGCCGAGGTCCTGGGCCGCTGCGGCCCGGATGACGGGCTGTTCCATCTGCGCCTGTCGGGCGACCCGTTCGAGCTGCTCGAGCAGCATGGCCACGTGCCGCTGCCCCCGTACATCGAGCACGGCGACTCCGCCGACGACGTGCGCCGCTACCAGACCGTGTTCGCCCGCGAGCCCGGCGCCGTCGCGGCACCGACCGCCGCGCTGCATTTCGACGAGGCGCTGCTGGCCCGCCTGGCCGAGCGCGGCATCGGCACCGCGCACGTGACGCTGCACGTGGGCGCGGGCACCTTCCAGCCGGTGCGCGTGGAGTCGCTGGCCGAGCACAAGATGCACAGCGAGTGGTTCCAGGTCACACCCGGGACCGTCGACGCGATCGCGCGCTGCCGCGCCGCGGGCGGCCGGGTCACCGCGGTCGGCACGACGACGCTGCGCGCGCTGGAGTCGGCCGCGCTCGGCGGCGAACTGAAAGCCGGCGCCCGCGAGACCGACATCTTCATCACCCCCGGCTTCGACTTCCAGGTCGTGGACCGGCTGGTGACCAACTTCCACCTGCCCAAGAGCACGCTGATGATGCTGGTGTCGGCCTTCGCCGGCTACGAGCCCATCATGGCCCTCTACCGCCACGCGATCGCCCAGCGCTATCGCTTCTTCAGCTACGGCGATGCCATGCTGCTGGAACGCGCCCGCGGCTGAGCGCTCCGGTGTCACAACCGGGTAGGCTGCGTCGTCTTGTGAACAAGACGACTCCGGACGACGCGCCATGCCCGACATCAATGATTCCCCAGCCGCCGCTTCCGATGACGGCCCGGCCGCGCCGGTGGCGGCCGACCAGTCCCCGGCGGCGCGCGCGCTGCGCTTCGATCGCGAGCATGCCCGCTCGCTGCGGGCGCTGGCGTACCGGATGCTGGGCTCGCGCGCCGAGGCCGAGGACCTCGTGCAGGAGGCCTGGCTGCGCTGGGCCGACGTCGACGAAACGGCGGTGCGGCATGCCGGCGCCTTTCTGTCGCGGCTGGTGACCAACCTCTGCCTGGACCGGCTGCAGTCCGCGGCGATGCGGCGCGAGCAGTACGTCGGCGTCTGGCTGCCCGAGCCGCTGGTCGACGAGGCGTCCGAATGGTCGCCGAGTCCGGAGGCGCAGGCCGAGTTCGCGCAGGACGTGTCGGTGGCCTTCATGCTGACGCTGGAACGGCTGTCGCCGCTGGAGCGCGCGGCCTTCCTGCTGCATGAGGTGTTCGAGCTGGACTTCGACGAGATCGCGCGCCGCCTGGGCCGCAGCGCCGCGGCCTGCCGCCAGTTGGCGAGCCGCGCACGCCAGCACGTCAAGGCGGACTACGCCCGCCACGAGGTCGAGGACGAGGAGCGTCAGCGTCTGTTCCAGGCCTTCATGGGCGCCTTGCAGTCCTTCGACGTCGACGGCCTGGCGAAGGTGCTGACCGATGACGCGGTGCTGCTGGCCGATGGCGGCGGCAAGGTTTCGGCGGTGCCGCGCGTGCTGGAGGGGGGCGCGCGGGTGGCCAAGGCCTTCGTCGGGTTCGCCAAGCTGCCGGCGAGCCGCGCTTGGCGGGTGCGGCCGGCGCGGATCAACGGCCTGCCCGGCTACATCGTCTACGACGCGCTCGGCGAGCCGCTGCAGACCGTCGCGCTGCGCCCGGCAGCCGAGCCGGGCCGGATCAGCGCCATCTACGTCCAGCGCAATCCCGACAAGCTGAGCCATCTGCCGCGCCTCGGTCCGCTCCCATCGGCGGGCGAGGCGCCCGGCGCTGGTGCGGCGGCGCCCGGAACCGGTCATCCGGGCGATTGACGTGCCGAAGTCACGCCGGGCCCCTGGCTTGCCCCCCGCGCACACGGGGGTGTCCGGGCGCTGGCCTCCCCCTAGCTTTAGGGACAATCGGCCGCACAAGACCACACACTGCCCGGGAAGATTCATGACGCTGTTCGCACGTACCTCGATCGCCGCCGCTGCCGCGCTGTTCAGCGGCCTGGCCGCCGCCGCCACCATCGACGGTCTGGTCAACACCGGCGCCGGCCTGTCCGCGGGCGCTGTGGACAGCCACTACTCGTTCAGCGTGATCGCGGGCGACTCGACCGGCCTGTCCGGCAGCGGCCACGTGACCGACGGCAACCAGTCGCCGTTCCCGAACTGGATGAGCAACAGCGCGTCCTCGTCGTGGCTGATCCCGACGGCGACCCAGAGCGACGTGTTCGACACCGGCTCGACCTCGGGCGTGTTCAAGTGGAAGCTGAGCTTCGACCTGACCGGCTTCGACGCCTCGAGCGCCTCCTTCAGCGGCCGCTGGGCGGCGGACAACAACGGCACGGTGCTGCTCAACGGCAATGTGATCTCGACCTTGACGCTGCAGAAGGGCTTCCTGGACTGGACCTCCTTCACCGCGACGACCGGCTTCGTGGCTGGCGTGAACACGCTGGAATTTGTGGTCAACAACATCGCGACGGCCGGTGGCAACTTCACCGGCGTGCGCGCGGAGTTCCTGAACACCAACGTCAACAAGTCGGTCGTGCTGCCGGCGGTGCCGGAACCCAAGACCTACGCGCTGATGCTGGCCGGCCTGGGCGCACTCGGCTTCCTGGCGCGCCGCCGCCGCGGCTGATCGCCCCGCGCCGATGAGAAAAAGCCGCTGAGCGATCAGCGGCTTTTTTCATTGAGAGGTCTTCCCGCCGTGGCTCGGCGCCCAAATGAAAAAGCCGCCGGTGAACGGCGGCTTTCGCCGGGAACCGCGAGCGCTTACTCGTCGCCGCCGGTCAGCAGCGGGATCGAGCCCTCGGAGTTCTTGCCCAGCAGGCCCGCGCGGCTGTACACGCCGAGCTTCTCGCGCGTGTCGGCGATGTCCAGGTTGCGCATGGTCAGTTGGCCGATGCGGTCGGCCGGCGAGAACGCGGCGTCTTCCACCTTCTCCATCGACAGACGTTCCGGCGCGTAGGTCAGGTTGGGGCTGACGGTGTCCATGATCGAGTAGTCGTTGCCGCGGCGCAGCTCCAGCGTCACCTCGCCGGTGATGGCGCGGGCGACCCAGCGCTGGGCGGTCTCGCGCAGCATCAGGCATTGCGGGTCGAACCAGCGGCCCTGGTACAGCAGGCGGCCGAGCTTCATGCCGTTCATGCGGTACTGCTCGATCGTGTCCTCGTTGTGGATGCCGGTGACCAGGCGCTCATAGGCGATGTGCAGCAGCGCCATGCCAGGGGCCTCGTAGATGCCGCGCGACTTGGCTTCGATGATGCGGTTCTCGATCTGGTCGCACATGCCCAGGCCGTGGCGGCCGCCGATGCGGTTGGCTTCCATGAACAGCTCGACGGCGTTCGCGAACTGCTGGCCGTTGAGCGCGACGGGGACGCCTTCCTCGAAGCGCACGGTCACCGTCTCGGCCTTGATCGCGACGTCATCCTTCCAGAAGGCCACGCCCATGATCGGGTTGACGATGTTCATGCCCTTGTTCAGGAACTCCAGGTCCTTGGCCTCGTGGGTGGCGCCCAGCATGTTGGAGTCGGTCGAGTAGGCCTTCTCCACGCTCATCTTGTAGTCGAAGCCATTGGCGATGAGGTATTCGCTCATCTCCTTGCGGCCGCCGAGTTCATCGATGAAGGTCTGGTCCAGCCAGGGCTTGTAGATCTTGAGCGCCGGATTGGCGAGCAGGCCGTAGCGGTAGAAGCGCTCGATGTCGTTGCCCTTGAAGGTCGAGCCGTCGCCCCAGATGTTGACGCCGTCCTCGCGCATGGCCACGACCAGGGCGGTGCCGGTGACGGCGCGGCCCAACGGGGTGGTGTTGAAGTAGGTGGCGCCGCCGCTCTTGATGTGGAACGCGCCGCACTGGATGGCGGCGATGCCTTCGGCCACGAGTTGCGCGCGGCAGTCGATCAGGCGGGCGATGTCGGCGCCATAGGCCTTGGCCTTGCGGGGGATTTCGTCGTAGTCGGACTCGTCGGGCTGGCCGAGGTTGGCGGTGTAGGCGCAGGGGATCGCGCCCTTGCCGCGCATCCAGTGCACCGCGGCGCTGGTGTCCAGGCCGCCCGAGAAGGCGATGCCGACGCGCTCGCCGGCGGGAATCTTTTGGAGGATGGTTGCGGCCACGGGCAGTCTCGCGCGGAAGTGGGAAAACAGCCGGCGATTCTAGGGTGCGCCCGGCCGGCAGGCTTCGCGGATGGGCGACACAGGGGTGGCGTGGCGCCATCCGGATAGGGCCAGCCAGCGCCTCGCCGAGTCAAAACGCTCCGCGACATAACAGCCTATTTAAGGTACGCTAACTTCAGGAAATCAAGCTAACGGCCCTTTCAAGGGCTTCAACGGCATGGACTTCAGACTGGCTTCCGCAAGACAGATCCAGGACGAGATCGGCGCCCGGCTGCGCCATCAGCGCCTGCAGCGGCGGTGGACTCAGCAGGAACTCGCCACGCGCGCCGGTATCGCCCTGAATGCCGTCAAGAACCTCGAATCCGGTGGCAATGCCACGATTTCCTCCTTGGTGAAGGTGTTGCAGGTGTTGTCCCTCATCGATGAACTCTCGGACGCGTTCAAGGCGACCGCGACGCTCAGCATCGCGGACCTTGAGCGCCTCGAACAGCCGCAGCGTCAGCGGGCCAGGAGCCGCAAGACATGAACAAGGTCGATGTGGAATGGCGGGCGTGGGGGGAGTCCTGGACGCTCGGCACGCTCGCCGAGCGAGGCCGGGTGACGCTGTTCGAGTACTCGAGCGAGGCGCTGTCGCGGGGCGTCGACTTCTCTCCGCTGCGCGTCCCCCTGCGGGCTCAGACGTACTCGGGCTTCCCGGACCATCTGGGCGGCGTGCCGGGTTTCATCGCGGATGCGTTGCCGGACGGCTGGGGCCTGCTGCTCATGGATCGCGTCTTCCGCAAGGCCGGCCGCGATCCGGCGCAGATCAGCACGCTGGATCGCCTGAGCTTCATCGCCGATCGCGCCATGGGAGCGCTCGCCTTCAGGCCGGCGAGCGACCTGGAGATCACGCGGGAGGACCTGACCCTGCTTCAGTTGGCCCAGGCCGCTCACGACGTGATCGAGGACCGGGACACGGACGCGCTGAAGACGCTCGCGCTGGTCGGCGGCTCGCCGCAAGGTGCGCGGCCGAAGGCGTTGATCCAGTACGAGGTGCCGACCCGCAGGGTCAGCACGGATCCGGCAGCGGCGGGGGATCCTTGGCTCGTCAAGTTCCCGGCGCAGAACGAGCATGTCGAGGTCTGCGGCATCGAAGTCGCCTACGCGAACCTGGCTCGGGCGGCCGGCATCGACATGCCGGACACGCGGCTGTTCAAGATCTCTCCCAAGCTCGCGGCTTTTGGTGTCGCGCGCTTCGACCGCTGCGAAGGCATGCGCGTGCCGGTCCAGTCCCTGGCGGCGCTGCTGCATGCCGATTTCCGCCTGCCCTCCGTCGACTATCAGCAACTGCTGCAGGCCACGCGATTCGCCACCGCCAGCCACCCGGAGGTGCTCAAGGCCTTCCGGCGCTGCGTGTTCAACGTGGTCTTCAACAACCGGGACGACCACACCAAGAATTTCGCCCTGAGGATGAACCGGCGCATGGCCTGGGAGCTGGCGCCGGCGTTCGACCTCACCTTCAACGCGGGGCCGGGCGGATACCACCAGATGTCCGTCATGGGCGAGGCGAAGTCACCGGGACGGGACCATCTGCTCAAACTGGCGCGGGATTGCGACATTGCCGAGGGCGCGGCTGCGGACACCATTGACGCGATCTGCGAGGCCGCGCGCGGCCTGGACACGGCTCTGGACCGAGAGGGCGTTCGGCGGACCACGCGAAAGGCGATAGGCGTCGCGGTAGATGCGAACTTGCGGCGCTGTTCGGCGGTTGGTTAGTCCCGCTCGGACTTGAGCCATCCGATCCGGCCCTGCCCCGACTCGCCGAGCGAGGCTATGAAGCCCTCGGCCGCTGTCTCCGGCAGCCGCAGCGTGACCTCGACGAGCGCGCCATGCGCCACCTCGACCAGCTCGGCGCCCGCCTTCTCCGCCTCGCGCCGCAGCAGGCCTTCCTGCGCATAGGGCAGCGTGCAGCGCAGCGTCCGCAGCCGCACCATCGGCACCTTCTGCGCCTTCAGCAGCGCCTGCGCCACCGCGTCGGTGTAGGCCCGCACCAGTCCGCCCGCGCCCAGCTTCACACCGCCGAAGTAGCGCACCACCGTCGCCAGCACGCCGTCCAGGTCCTGGTGCCGCAGCACCTCCAGCATCGGCCGGCCGGCGGTGCCGCCGGGCTCGCCATCGTCGTTGGCGGCGGACTGGCCGCCCGCCATCAACGCCCAGCACACATGCGCCGCGCCCGGATGCGCGGCCCGCAGCTGCTCGACGCGCGCCAGCGCCGCCGCGCGGTCCGGCACGCTCTCCACGCAGCCGATGAAGCGGCTCTTCTTGATGATCAGTTCGGCGTGGACCGGAGCGGCGAGACTGGAGGGCATGGGCGCGATTGTCGCGTCCAGGTTCTCACGGGGTCTCCGACAGGTCGCCCAGGTGGCGCTTCTTGTAGGCGTCGATGGTGCCGTCGCGCAGCATCTCCTCCACCGCGCGCCGCATCAGGTCGCGGTCCGCCTGTGGGATGCGATCCCGCGACAGCGCCAGCGCGCCGATGCTGCGTTCCTGCGGCGCGTAGGACAGCGCGGTGTAGGTGCCGAACACCGGATCCGCACGCCGCGCGGTCGCCAGGCTGTGCGCGCCCAGCACGACGGCATCGCCGCGGCCGGCCTTGAAGATGCGCATCGCGGTGGTCTGGTCGGGGACCTCGTCGACGCGGCCCTGCACCCGCATCGTCGTCAGCCAGGATTCGAGCGTCGGCGTGAACGCGTAGCCGCGCACGACGATCACGCGCCGCTGGCGATCGGCGAGGAAGGCGGCCGGCGAGGTCAGCGCCGCCGCCAGCGCGGGGCGCAGCACGACGAACTGCCGCGATTCGATGTAGGGGATGAACTCGACGAGCAGCTCGCGCTCCTTGGTCTGCAGCGCGGAGACCGTCATGTCCATCTGCCCGGACGCGATCTGCGCCCAGATGCGGATGCGCGACTCGGTGCGGAGCTCGAGCTTGCAGCCGGTGCGCCGCGCGACTTCCTCCACCACGTCCTTGTCGATGCCGGCCCAGTGGCCCTGCGCGTCGCGGTAGTAGAGCGAGCTGTACTCGTAGAGCCCGACCGTGTAGGGGCCGCAGGCGTGCGCGGGCATTGCGCCCAGGCAGGCGGCAGTCGCGGCGAGAGCGGCGATCCAGGACCTCAAGGTGCTTCTCCCCGGAGTCTGCGCTCCGACATGGGGGAGAAGTCTACGTGGCCCGCGGCCCCGATAATCGCGCCCATCATGCTGAAGTTCGAACTGCTCAAGACCGAGGGCCGCGCGCGACGCGGCGTCATGACGCTCAACCACGGCGTCGTGCAGACGCCCATCTTCATGCCGGTGGGCACTTACGGCACCGTGAAGGGGGTGATGCCGCGCTCGCTCGAGGAGATGGGCGCGCAGATCATCCTGGGCAACACCTTCCACCTGTGGATGCGGCCGGGCCTGGACATCATGAAGCAGTTCGGCGGCCTGCACCGGTTCGAGAGCTGGAACAAGCCCATCCTGACGGACTCGGGCGGCTTCCAGGTCTGGTCGCTGGGCGAGATGCGCAAGATCAGCGAGGAGGGCGTGAAGTTCGCGTCCCCGGTCAACGGCGACAAGCTGTTCCTGACGCCCGAGATCTCGATGCAGATCCAGACGATCCTGAACAGCGACATCGTCATGCAATTCGACGAGTGCACGCCGTATGAGACCAAGGGCCAGCTGACGACCGAGAAGGAAGCGCGGCTGTCGATGGAGATGAGCCTGCGCTGGGCCAAGCGCTGCCAGGACGAGTTCGCGCGGCTGCAGAACCCGAACGCGCTGTTCGGCATCGTGCAGGGCGGCATGTTCGAGCAGCTGCGCGACGTGTCGCTGGCCGGGCTCAAGGACCTGGACCTGCCGGGCTACGCGATCGGCGGGCTGTCGGTGGGCGAGCCCAAGGCGGACATGCTGCGCATCCTGGACCACATCGCGCACCAGCTGCCCGACAACAAGCCGCGCTACCTGATGGGCGTGGGCACGCCGGAGGACCTGGTCGAGGGCGTGCGCCAGGGCGTGGACATGTTCGACTGCGTCATGCCGACACGCAACGCGCGCAATGGCCACCTGTTCACGCGCTTCGGCGACCTGCGGCTGCGCAACGCGCGCTACAAGGCCGATGAGAAGCCGGTGGACGAGACCTGCAGCTGCTACTGCTGCGCCAACTTCAGCCGCGCCTATCTGCATCACCTGGACCGCTGCGGCGAGATGCTGGGCCCGATGCTGACCAGCGTGCACAACCTGCACTACTACCTCAATCTGATGAAGGAAGTGCGCGAGTCGCTGGACGCCGGCGACTTCGAGGGCTTCCGCACCCGCTTCCTGGCGGATCGGGCGCGCGGGATCTGAGCTTCGGAAATCCCGGGGCCGGTTTCAGAGGGCCCTAAGACGCGGCGTGTGAAGATCGCCCGATGCTGAAGCTGCTCATCGCGCCGTTTCGCTGGCTGATCCGCGTCATCCTGGCTCTCGTCATCCTCTTCGAGGAATGGGGCTGGGAGCCGCTGCAGCGGATGATGGCCGCCATCGGCCGGTTGCCGGTGCTGCGCCAGCTCGAGGCCGTCGTGAGGCGGCTGCCGCCCTACGTGGCGCTGGTGGTGTTCTTCCTGCCGGGTCTGATGCTGCTGCCGATCAAGCTGCTGGCGCTGTGGCTGATCGGCATCGGCCGGCCGGGACTGGGGCTGGCCGTCATCGTGCTGGCGAAGGTCGTCGGCACGGCGGTGGTGGCGCGGATCTTCGCGCTGACCCAGCCGGCGCTGATGCGCCTGGGCTGGTTCGCGCAGCTCTACACGCGCTGGGTCGTCTGGAAGGAAGGATTGATCGCCTGGGTCCATGCGAGCGCGGCGTGGCGCATGGCACGGGCGATCAAGCTGCGAGTCCGGCGCGTGCTGCGGCGCACGCGCCGCGCCTGAATCACGCTTTCGCTGGCTGCGCCGCCATGCCTTCCGCCTCGCCCAGCAACCCCGCCACCCGCTCGCGCAGCAGCTCCGGCGTCACATCCTTCGCCGCGACCGGCGCGCCGGCCACCAGCCCGACGCGGCTGAACAGCCCGCGCCGGAACGGCCGCACCATCGCCTGCCCCTGCTCGACGCGCGAGAAGTACGAGCCCCACAGGTTCTGCAGCGCCATCGGCACGACCGGCAGCTCCGGGCGGCCCTCCAGCAGCTTCATCACGCCGCCCTTGAACGGCTGCAGCGTGCCGTCGCGGGTCAGCCCGCCCTCGGGGAAGATGCCCACCAGCTCGCCGTCGTTCAGCACCGCCTGCGCGGCGGCGAAGGCGGCCTCGTAGGTCGCGGCGTCCTCCTTCTGCGGCGCGATCGGGATCGCCTTGGCGAGCTTGAACATCCAGCCCAGCACCGGAATCCTGAAGATGCGATGGTCCATCAGGAAGCGGATCGGCCGCGGGCTCGCCGCCATCAGCAGCACCGCGTCGACGAAGCTCACGTGGTTGCAGACCAGCACCGCCGCGCCTTGCGACGGGATGTGGCGGTCGCCGTCCACCTTGAAGCGGTAGATCACCCGCGACAGCACGAAGGCGAAGAAGCGCAGCAGGTACTCCGGCACCACCAGGAAGATGTAGAGCGCCACCACCGCGTTGAGGATGCCCACGACGAGGAACAGCTGCGGAATCGACAGCCCCGCGCCCAGCAGTGCGCCGGCCATGAGCGAGCTGGCGATCATGAAGATCGCATTGAGGATGTTGTTCGCCGCGATGATCCGCGCGCGGTGCGAAGGCTGCGCGCGCATCTGGATCAGCGCGTACATCGGCACGCTGTAGAGCCCGGCGAACAGCGCCAGCAGGCCCAGGTCGGCCAGCACCCGCCAGTGCGCGTGCTGCGACAGGAAGGCGCCCACGCCCATCGCCGCCGACGGCGGCAGGCCGCGCGACGCGAAGAACAGGTCGATGGCGAAGACGCTCATGCCGATCGCGCCCAGCGGCACCAGGCCGATCTCCACCTGGCGGCGCGAGAGCACCTCGCACAGCAGCGAGCCCACGCCGATGCCCACCGAGAACACCATCAGCAGCAGCGAGGCGACCTGCTCGTTGCCATGCAGCACCTCCTTGGCGAAAGCCGGGAAGTTGGCCAGGAACACCGCGCCGAAGAACCACATCCACGAGATCCCCAGCAACGAGCGGAACACCGCGAGCTGGCCGTGCGCGAGCTTCAGGTTGCGCCAGGTCTCGCTGACCGGGTTCCAGTTGATGACGAGGTCGCGGTCGGTGGACGGGCTGGCGGGGATGGCCTGCGCGGTCGCGCGGCCCAGCACCGCCACGACGACGCAGGCGATCGCCACGTGCTGCGGCCCGACGATGGGCGTGGCCACCAGCAGGCCGCCGGCCAGGTTGCCCAGCAGGATCGAGACGAAGGTTCCCATCTCCACCATGCCGTTGCCGCCGGTGATCTCGTGCTCGTTCAGATGCTGCGGCAGGTAGGCGTACTTGACCGGCCCGAACAGCGTCGAGTGCAGTCCCATCAGGAACACGCAGCCGAGCAGCACCGGCACCTGGGTCGTGTAGAAGCCATAGGCGGCGAGCGCCATGATCACGATCTCCAGGCTCTTGACCAGGCGCATCAGCCGCGCCTTGTCGTACTTGTCGGCGAGCTGGCCGCTGGTGGCCGAGAACAGCACGAACGGCAGGATGAACAGCGCCCCGATCGCCAGCCCCGCCTGCGCCGGCGGCAGCCAGCTGACGTTGAGCTGGTAGGTCACCAGCACCGTGAAGGCGAACTTGAACAGGTTGTCGTTGCCCGCGCCGAGGAACTGCGTCCAGAAGAAGGGCGCGAAGCGGCGCTGGCCCAGAAGGGCGAACTGGCTGGGGTGAGGGGAGTCGCTCATGGGAGGGCTCGCTGTGGGTGTCGGGGAGGAGGGGATCAGTGGCCGGTCAGGGCCCGGCCTTCACGGACTGCGGCGCCTGGCCCAGGCCGGTGCGGGTCAGCCAGCTGAAGATGGTGTCGGCGGTCGTGGTCTCGATGTGGCCGGTGAAGCGGCGCGCGGAGGGATGGTCGTCGAAGGCGACGTTCGCCATGCCGATGCGCGCACCCAGGCGCTTGGCGGTGTTCAGGCGCAGGTCCGACGGCTGGTAGCCCTGGCGCCTGAGCCAGTCCTGCGCCTGCGCCCGGTTGAAGACCTCGCGCGGCGCGGCGCCGGCGGCCAGCGTCTCGAGCGCCCACTGGTTGCTCTGCTGGTACTCGCGCCCCCAGGCGTAGGCGACCATGCTGTACGCCGGCGTGTGCAGCGCGGCGGCGCGCGCGTTCTCGCGCAGCAGCGGCAGCAGCGACTGCTGCAGCTCCGGCTTGAGCACCGAGAAGGCCGCCTCGTAGCGGTAGGGGTTGTCCATGAAGAACTCGCCCAGGCCCTGCCGATAGACATCGGCGAGCGCCGTGCCGCACTGGTTGAGCTTGTGCATCACGCGCCAGACGGGCCTGGCACCGGCGCCGCTGCCGGCCGTGTCGCGGTAGACGAAGCCGACATGCGACCAACGCAACCCGTAGCCGCTCAGGTCCTGGCCGGCGCGCGCCAGCAGCACGACCTCGGCGCCGCTGCGGTCCAGCGCGGCGGCGGTGGCCTGGGCCAGGTCCATGCCGCGCTTGATCTGGTCGGGTGTGGGCGCCTTGTTCTCGCACGGCCGCCCGGCGAAGGCCGGTCCAGCCGCGAGCAGCGCGCCCAGCGCGGCCGCGGCCAGGGCGGCCCGCGGCGAGGCGGGGAGAGACAGCGGGGAGGGCTTCGCCGGCATGGGGCTCAACGCGAGACGCGGTCCTTGTCGGTGACGCGCTCGTTGTAGAGCAGCGAGGCGCCGATCTCGTTGGGGATGAAGGCGATCGCCTCGCCGGCGGCGGACAGCACGTAGCCGGTGCTGATCGCGGTCACGACGACGGCGGTGCCGATCGACGTGGCGGCGCCGACGACGACCTTGCCCGAGAACTCGACGCTGATGCGCACGCCATCGGAGGCGCGCTCCAGCACCCAGACGGTGCCGCGGGCGGTGGTCTCGACCGCGACGACGACCAGCGAGGCGCCGGCGACCAGCACGGCGGACGGCGCCACGACCGAGATCGCGACCGGCACGGCCGACAGTGCGAGGCTGGCGTCGCTCGGACCGCCATGGGCGGCGGCAGGGCGGGCCGCGCCGAGCGCCAGGGCGGCGGCGGACAGGATGCTGATCAGTGCGAGACGGGAACGCATGGCGGAACTCCTGGAGGGCGCTGGCGGGTGGGGGAGGCGCTGATCCGGCGGCTCATCCGGGGGCTCATTCGGCGGTGGCGACGGCTTCGCGATGGGCTTCGCGGCGGCCTTGCAGGCGGGCTTCGGCGAGGTCGGCCTCATGGCTGTCGCGCAGCATCTTGGCCAGCGTGAAGACGTTGGAGATCAGATAGAGCCAGCAGACCAGCAGATAGGCCTTCCAGACGGGCTGGATCTCCATGCGCCACAGACCCCAGCCGGTCAGCGCCATGGCCAGGCCGAAGCCGCTCCAGACGACCAGGCCCCACATCGGCGTGTCGGAACGGGCCGACTGGTTGTCGCGGATGTACTTGGACAGCGCGAAGGCGGTGGACAGGCAGAACACATAGCCCATGACCATGAAGGCGCGGTCCAGGTCGGCGCCGGGCAGCCAGGCCAGGCCGATGGCGCACAGCGCCACGCTGATGCCAAAGGAGATCCACACCTGATAGCGCCAGGCCTGGGTGTCGCGCTGGATGCGGATGTGGGGGGTGTTCATGATTGCGTTCCTCCTGAAGGGCCCTGGGGCCTGATTGAGTTGCCGGAGTCGCCGCCCCGGTATGAGGGGGTGTCCGGTGACGATGCGCGACTGTCGCCGCGATCGTCCCGGGCTCCTCCTGGAATCGCGGCGAGTATCGCCGCCCGCCTGCTCCGGTATCGATCGGTGCTACTGCCGGGGGGCGGGCAGGGGGAAATGCCGGGCGGTGGCGAACACCGTGGCGCCCAGCCGGTCCCCCTGCCATCGGGCCAGCCGCTTGAGGGCGAGATCAAACATCAGCGGGTGGTGATTCCGCAATGCCCCCAAAGGAGCGACGTGGGCCTCGTCGAGTACCCCGGCCCGGACGAGTTGCGGCAGGCGCACCAGCGGCAGTACCCCCGGCAGCGGGTAGTCCGAGCCGTGCAGCAGGCGCTCGTGCCAGTCCTGGCGGCGCAGCACGGTGCGCCAGACCTCGGGGCGGCGATTGAACTGGAACATCGCCGAGACGTCGCCCAGCAGCAGGCCCCGCCAGGCTGGTTCGTCCATCAGGCGCGCGAAGAGGTCGAAGGCCTGCGCGGGGCGCGGGCGCGGCTGGTCGAGGTCCATCGCCTGGCCGAGCGAGGCGCAGTGCGCCGCGATCACGCGCACGCCGTGGCGCAAGGGTTCGCGCAGCAGCAGGGGATTGCCGAGGTCCTGGCGGCCTGCGCCGGGGACGGCGTGTTCCTCGCCGCAATGGACGATGAGAGGAAGCCGCGAGGCGGCCAGACGGTCGTAGAACGGGCGCAGGCGCACGTCACGCAGATCGATCGCCATGCTGCTGGGCAGCCACTTGATCGCCAGCGCGCCGCCGGCGATCGCGCGGTCCAGGCGCGCCAGCGCGTCCTCGCGGTGCGGATGGATGCTCGCGACCCAGGCGAAGCGGTCGGGACGCTCGGCGGCGACGGCACGCGCGTAGGCGTCGGGGACGTGGAAGGTGGTCCAGTCGGGCCGGCGGGCGCCGGTGTCGTCGACGGCCTCGTCGAAGGCGAAGAGCAGCCAGCGCGCGCCGGCCGGGAAGGCATCGGCCAGCGCGGTGAGCCGCCGGACGTAGGCGCGGTCGACGCCACGCGAGGCGACCGCGGCGGCATCGACGCAGGCGCCGTTGAGGATCGCGTGCTTGCGGGCGACCTCCACCGGATGCCACCACTGCGACAGCGACGGCGCGATCCAGCAGCCCGAACCGGAATCGCCGGTACCGATCAGATGAGCGTGGACGTCCCAAAGCTGCGCGGGGTCGATGCCCTCCCAGATCCGTTCCAGCCAATCCGGATCGACCCCGTCGATCGGCGGCGCCGGATGGCCGCAGGGATTGCGGAAGGGGCCGGCCTCGGCCGCGAGCGCGCTGAACAGACCCGCCGCCGCGGCGGCGCCGCAGCACAGGAGATGACGTCGTCGGAGCATGGTCGGCGCCGGTGGAAGTGGGGATGGGCGCGATGGTCGGCAGAAGCGCGCCGGATGCCGCCGTCCCGTCCTGCCGGTAGCGCCGCGCGAGCCCGGCGGTCTCGGTGGCCGCTACCGATCTGCGCTAACGTCCGCGCCCATGGCGAGCACGCAATCCCTCATCGATCTCATCAAGGCCGAATTGAAGCAGTCCGGCATCAGCTACGCGCAACTCGCCAAGGAGCTGGCGTTGTCCGAGTCCAGCGTGAAGCGCATGTTCGCGTCGGGCGGGGAGATGCCGCTGTCGCGCATCGACGAGATCTGCCGTGTGCTCAAGACCGATTTCGCCGAGCTTTCGCAGCGCCTGGCGCGATCACAGCCGCTGCGCCGCGAACTCACGCTGCAGCAGGAGCGCGAGGTGGTCGCCGACGAGAAGCTGCTGCTGACCGCCATCTGCTGCCTGAGCCAATGGAGCTTCGAGCAGATCGTCGCGACCTACCGGATGACCGAGGCCGACGTGACGCGCGCGCTCGCGCAGCTGGACCGGCTCGGAATCATCGAACTGCGCCCGCTCAACCGCTACCGGCTGCAGGTGGCCAAGACCTTCCGCTGGCGGCCGCAGGGGCCGGTGATGGGCTTCTTCCGCGACAACGTGATGCAGGACTTCTTCGCGGGCGGCTTCGATGGCGACGCGGAACTGCTGATGCTGGTCCATGGCCAGCTCAGCCCCGGCATGGCCCGCGAACTGCGTGACCGGCTGCAGCGCGTGGCCGAGGACTTTGCGCGTCAGCACCTGCTCGACCAGAAGCTGCCGGACGAGGAGAAACGCCAGTTCACGCTCGTGATGGGCATGCGCTGCTGGCTGTTCGAGCGATTCAAGCACCTGCAGCGCCCGATGGGCGCGGCCCGGGCGCTCAAGCGCTGAAGGCGGCGGGCCGGCGTGCGCGGCTCACCAGAACTCCCAGCGCCCGCTGTACACGACCCACAGCCCCAGCACGCCGTTCGTCACCGCGTGCGCGATGACGCCCGTCCACAGCTTGCCGGTGCGCTGGTAGAGCCACGCGTAGGCTGCGCCCGCGACGATCGCCGCCAGCCACAGCGTGTGCGCCAGCATGAACACGAAGGTCGAGATCACCAGCGCCCGCAGTCCCGCCGCGCGCGGATCGACCGTCTCGAACTGCGGGCTGGTGATCCAGCGCATCAGGAAGCCGCGCCAGAACAGCTCCTCCATCACCGGCACCAGCAGCGTCGCGCCCAGCCAGCGCACCCCGATCAGCGGCCAGTCGAGCCCGCCCTCCGGCGTCCTCGGCACGAAGCCCGCCGTCGGCTCGCCCAGCTGCATCCACGGCGCGTCCAGCGTGATCCACAGGGCGAAGACGATCAGCCCGGTCGCGACGCTCAGGCCGGCCTCGGCGGCCGTCGGCCGGTTCTGACGCGCGAGTTCGCCATAGCCGCGCCAGAACCACGCCAGCGCGCCGCCAACGACGAGGAGGTTCAGCGCGTAGATCCAGCGAGGATCGAGACCCCACGCGTTGTGCTCCGGCAACGCGCCGCGCAGCGCCAGCAGCAGCATGAACAGCGCGAAGGGGACGATGCGGGCCCAGGCGGCTTGACTCAATGGCATGCGGCGAATGTAGCGGCGCGGCGCGGCAGGATCATGCGGGCGGGGGCGGGACCTCGCCGCGCGCCCCCGCGAATGCGTGGCGCAGCGACTCGATGGCGTGGCGCACCTTGGCCGGCTGCGCATCGCGCTGCGGCGTCATCGCGTACACCGGCAGCGCCGGCAGCGACCAGCCCGGCAGCAAGGGCAGCAGCCGGCCCTGCGCCTGGGATTCGTCGACGTCCTCGGCGCCCAGCATCGCCAGTCCCATGCCGGCCTCGCAGAACTGCTGCAGGCTGAGCTGGTTGTTGCTGGTCGCGCGCGGGCTCACGCGCAGGATCTCCTCGCGCCCCTCCGGTCCGGCGAGCGAGAGGCTCCGGACTCCCCCGGCATCCGAGCGCAGGAGCAGCCAGTCGTGACGCGTCAGGTCGGACATCGAGGCCGGCACGCCGCGCCGCGCCAGATAGGCCGGCGCCGCGTAGAGCCCCACCGTCTTCTGCCCGATGCGCTGCGCGACCCAGCTGCTGTCGGGCAGCCGGCCGAAGCGCACCGCCAGGTCGATGCGCTTGGCCACGAGGTCGGTGAAGCCGTCGTCGACTTCCAGGTGCAGCGTCATGCCGGGATGGGCCGCCAGCAGCGGCGCCAGCGCCGGGCCGATCTGCCGCGCCGCCCCCACCGGGGCGCTGATGCGCAGCTCGCCTTCGGGCGCGTCGCGCAGGTGATGCAGCTGGGTCTGCGCCTCGCGCGCCGCAGTCAGCATCGCCTGGCAGCCCTGCACGAAGCGCTCGCCCGCCGGCGTCAGGCTGATGCGGCGCGTCGAGCGGTGCAGCAGCGTCACGCCCATGTCGCGCTCCAGCGCGCGCAGTTGCTGGCTCACGGCGGAGGTCGTGGTCTGCAGCTGCCGCGCTGCCGCGACCAGGCTGCCCTGCTCGACCACCGTGGCCAGCACCGCCATCCGGCGCAGTTGGTCCAGCATGGGGATTGTGTAGACGATCTAAAGAATGAAGGCGGATTCTGAGGACTTCTGAGGCGATTGTGAAGTTTCTACAGTCCGTCCCATCGCGACACCCCGTCGCTTCCCTCGAAAGGATTCCCCATGAAAGTCGCCCTGATCGGACCGACCGGCTTTGTCGGCAGCGAAGTGCTCAAGGAACTGCTGGCCCGCGGCCATGACGTCGTCGCGCTGGCCCGCGATCCGGCCAAGCTGACGGCGCGCGCCGGACTGACCGTGGTGAAGGCCGATGCCAAGCGGGCCGATCAAGTGGCCGCGGCCGTCGAGGGCGCCGACGCCGTGGTCAACGCCTTCAACCCGGGCTGGTCGGTGCCGGACATCCACACCGAGTTCCTGGAAGGCACCCGCGCGATCTACGACGGCGTGAAGCGTGCCGGCGTGAAGCGCCTGATCGTCGTGGGCGGCGCCGGCAGCCTGTACGCGGCGCCGGGCGTGCAACTGGTCGACACGCCGGAATTCCCCGCCGAATGGAAGCAGGGCGCGCTCGCGGCCCGCGAGGCGCTCAACCTCATCCGCCAGGAGAGCTCGCTCGACTGGACCTTCCTGTCGCCCGCCGTGCACCTGGAGCCGGGCGAGCGCCGCGGCAGCTACCGCGTGAGCCTGGACACGCCGGTGATGGACGCCAACGGCCCCGCGCATGTGTCGACGGCGGACCTGGCGGTGGCCATCGTCGACGAACTCGAGCGGCCGCAGCACATCCGCCGCCGCTTCACCGTCGGCTACTGAGCGCGCCTCAGGCGGCCTGCAGTTCGAGCAGGTAGTTGGCGTCGTCGTACTGGCCGAGCGTGTCCACCAGCGTGGGCAGGCATTCGGCCAGCTTGTCGTGCAGCACGAAGGGCGGGTTCACGACGAACATGCCGCTGCCCATCATCCCGAAGCCGCGCTCGTCGGCCTGCGCGACGGTCAGGCGCACATGCAGCCAGCCTTTCTTGGCGGCGGACTCGGCGACGGACTTCATGCGCTGCACGAGCTGCACCGATTCGATGGTCTGCAGCTGCGGATACCAGATCGCGACGGTGCCGTCGGCGAAGCGCTGCAGGGCCTCGCGCAGGGCGGCGACGACCTTGCCGTAGTCGGCCTTGATCTCGTAGGGCGGGTCGATCAGCACGACGCCGCGGCGCGACGGCGGCGGCAGTTCCGCCTTCAGCGAGGCGAAGCCGTCCTGCAGCAGCACTTGGGTGTTGGGGCGGTCCTCGAGGTAGCTCGCGAGGATGCGGTGGTCGGTGGGATGGAGCTCGTAGGCGCGCAGGCGGTCCTGCTCGCGCATCAGGAAGCGCGCGATCGCGGGCGAGCCCGGGTACTGCTCGAGCTTGCGGCCGGGGTTGAAGTCATGCACGAGCTGGACGTAGTGCTGGAGCGGCTCGGGCAGGTCGGTGCGGGCGTAAAGGGCGGCGATGCCGCCCAGGTGCTCAGCGTTCTTCTGGGCATAGCGGCCGTCCAGGGCGTAGCCGCCGGCGCCGGCATGGGTGTCCACCACGGTGTAGGCCTTGTCCTTCTCCCCCATGTAGCGCAGGACCTCGGCCAGCACGAGGTGTTTGAGCACGTCGGCATGGTTGCCGGCGTGGAATGCGTGTCGGTAAGCGAGCATGGGCAGGACTGTAGCGCGCGCGGCGCGAGCGTCGCGAAATCGCGACGCGGGTGAAAAGCGAGCCTCCGAAATGGGCGCAGGATTTCCATCCGTTGCTGGAGGTCCGCAGCAGACCGCACTCGAAGAGGCAATCATCGGCAGCGTCCAGCACATCGACATCGTGCGACTTTTCGAACTCAAGGAAGAGCGCGAAGCAAAGCAACGCGCGCTTCAGACCTGAAACGCCCCCGGCGTGTACGCAGTCCCCGCCGGGACCTCCTTCAGCGCGCACGGATGCTGGTATTGCATCGCTGGCCGCAGCGGCTGGCCGTCCACGACGCCCGCGTCCACCGCCCGCCCGAACAGGGGCGAGCCGGGCCGCAGGCGGAAGTCGTAGCGGTCCGGATCGATGAAGCTGTCCAGTTCGACGAAGTAGTTGTGATGCTGCTCGCGGTCCGGTCCGCCGGGCAGCTCGTGCTTGCCGTGCAGCAGGTTGTTGATCAGCCGCAGCTTCTGCGCCGGCTGGGCCATGCGCAGATACACGCCGCCCTGCGGCCTGCGGTCCACCAGCGTGTTGTTGATCAGGTGCAGTTCGTTGCGGCGGTTCGAGAGCCCCTCGTTGCCATAGGCGATCAGGTGGTAGTTCTCCGTCGCGGCGCTCTGCTGGATCACGTTGCCCATCACCAGCGCCAGCCCGCCATTCGGGAACTCGAGCTCGAAGCTCGCGCGGCCGGTCTCGTCGGTCAGGCGGTTGTAGAAGACGTGGTTCACCGCAGCGCGCGTCTTCAACAGGTGACCCGTCGCGCCATGATGGAAGTAGCTCGCGATCACCGTCAGCTTGCCGATCGCGCCGACATAGCAGTTGTGCGTGTGACCGTCACCCGGCGCGATCGCGCCGAAGTCGCAGGACTCGATCCGCAGCTCGATCGCCGGATCGTTGGCGGCCAGCAGTCCGTTCTCGTTGTCCTGGAAGCGGCAGTCCCGCAGCGTGAGCGAGCCGCGCTCCAGCCGGATGCCGGCACCGTTGCGATCCGGCACGCGAGCGCCGATGAAATCGAAGCCTTCGATGGTCATCCGCTTGCCGCTGGTGACGAAGATCCCCTTGCCCTGTGCGTGCGCGCCATTCGCCAGCATCCTCGCGCGGCCGCCCACGGCGCGCAGCGTCAGGTCGTCCTGTGGCCAGACGGCGACGTCGCCCGGATAGTCTCCGGCCTGCACTTCAATGGTCATGCCGGGCTTGGCCTGCGCGGCGGCCGCGGCCAGGGTCTTCACCGGATGGTCCCGGCCGACCCGCAGCACCGCGTTCACGGCGGAGGCCGCCGTGCCTTGGGCATTCGCGGTCGCGAGCCAAGCCGGCAGCGCCAGCGCGCTCGCACCTTGCAGCCACCGGCGCCGGCCAGCATTGTGGCGAAGGGCGTCGAGCAGGAGATCGAACGCGGAACCAGAGGACATCGGCGGGCTCCCGGGTCGTGGCGGACGGCGCGTCGCGATCGGGGACGGCGTCCCCACGCGGCCGGGCGAGTGTAGCCAAGCGCTCCGGCGGGCCGGCCCGGAGGCCGCAAGGCCCCAGCCGGCGTCGGGGCTGTCGCCAAGGCGCGGCGCCGCTGGCGATCGCTCGATAAGCTGCGCGCCATGACGACCGGCCTCCCCCCGCCGCGCCGTCGCTCCGATCACGCCATTTCCTGATTCCTGAATCGCTATGCCCAGTCTCTTCGATCCCTTGCAAGCCGGCGCCGTGTCGCTGGCCAACCGCATCGTCATGGCCCCGCTGACGCGCAACCGCTCCGTGGGCCTGGTGCCCGGACCGCTCGCCGTGGAGTACTACCGTCAGCGCGCTTCCGCCGGTCTGATCATCAGCGAGGGCGCCCAGATCACGCCGCAAGGCCAGGGCTATCTCGACACGCCGGGGATTCACTCGCCCGAGCAGATCGCGGCCTGGAAGCGGGTGACCGACGCCGTCCATGAAGCCGGCGGCAAGATCGCTGTCCAGCTGTGGCACGTCGGCCGGATCTCGCATGCCGAGTTCCAGCCCGATGGTGCCAAGCCGCAGTCATCCACCGACCGCCAGGCCAACAGCAAGACCTTCACCAAGGACGGCTTCGTCGAGGTCGCCGCGCCGCGCGCGCTGGCCGCCGAAGAGCTGCCCGGCATCGTGCAGGCTTACGCCCATGCGGCGAAGGCGGCGATGGCCGCGGGCTTCGACGCGGTCGAGGTCCACGGCGCCAACGGTTATCTGCTGGATCAGTTCCTGCGCGACAGCATCAACGACCGCACCGACGCCTATGGCGGCTCGATCGAGAACCGCGCGCGACTGCTGGTCGAGGTGATGCAGGCGATCGTCGATGCGATCGGCGCCGACCGCACCGGCCTGCGTCTGTCGCCGGTCACGCCGGTCAACGACGCGGGGCAGGACAGCAACGCCCAGGCGCTGTTCAACCATGTCGTCGAACAGCTGGCGCCGATGAAGCTGGCCTTCCTGCATGTCATCGAAGGTCACACGGGGGGGCCGCGTGACGTGGCGCCGTTCGACTACGACGCGCTGCGCCAGCGCTTCAAGGGCGTGTACATCGCCAACAACGGCTACACCCGCGAGATGGCGATCGACGCCGTCAGCAAGGGCCATGCCGACGCGGTGGCGTTCGGACGCAGCTTCATCTCGAATCCGGATCTGGTCCGCCGCTTGAAGCTCAATGCGCCGCTGCAGAAGGCCCACTCCGCCACCATGTATGGCGGCGGCGCCGAGGGCTACATCGACTACCCGGCACTGGCGGACTGAGCGGCGCCGCTGGCCCTCTCCCCTCCCTCTCCCGCAAGCGGGCGAGGGGGTAAATGCCTCGCGCTGGCGCGAGTGGGTGGGGAGCTGGTGTAAGCGTGGGTGGGGAGCTGGTGTAAGCGTAGGTGGGCGCGAATGGGAAATGCAGCCGTGCGAACCGTCGCCGGCATGAACTCCCTCGCCCGCTTGCGGGAGAGGGCAGGGGAGAGGGCCAACTGCCGTCGCAGTAGGAGGATCAGTCCTTGCCCTTGCCCCTCGACCGGAAGATCTCCGCGATCGACACCTCGCGCGGCCCGGGCCGCACGGTGAAGGCCTGGCCGGCCGTGAGGGTGCCCGGCTGCCGCACCGCGAGGTAGAAGCCGCACCAGCCGCTCTGGCTCATCATCTTCGCGGCCTTGTTGAAGCCCATCACCGCGTTGAACTTGAAGCAGGGATAGCGCGGCTCGCTGATGGCGAGCTCGCAGTCCGGGAAGACCAGCACGTCGCCGATCCAGGCGTCGGATTCGAGCAGCCCCGCGATCGACAGGTTCTCCCCCATCGCGCCCCAGGGCAACGCGTCGTCCCAGCCCGCCACCTGCGCCTGCGCGCGCACCGTGCGCCAGAACGCGTAATGCTCCGACGGATAGGCGTAGACCGCCTTGGACAGGCCGCCGTGAACGCTCGGATCGGCCTGCTCATCGCCCTCCAGGCCAAGCGGCCGGACCTCGCACGCCCCGTCCACCGGGCGCTTGCGGATCCCCGACATCACCTCGCGCCCATCGATGCGCAGCACTTCAGCGCGGGCCGTGTTCAGACTGATCAGTTGCATCGGGCGATTCTGCCGCAGCCCTCGGCGCCTCCGGCTCCGCCCTGAACGCCGCCGGGGCGGTGTCCGCCATGCCCGTCTCGCAGCGGTTCAGCGCATCGCGCAGGTGTTCGAGCTCGCGCGCCTGCTCGCGCTCGCGCTTCAAATGCTCGAGCGCGAACGACAGGTCCCCGGCCATCTCGTCGATCAGCCCCAGCACCTGCGGATCAAAGAAGTCCGCCTCGCCCGCCAGCAGGCTGAGCGCGCCAGCGACCTGGCCGCGGCAGCGCAGCGGAAAGGCGGCCATCGATTCAACCCCCGGTGGAATCACCGGCGCGCCGGGCACGATCAGGCTGGGGTCCTGCAGCGCGCGGTTGCTGACCTGGTGCGTGCCGCTGAGGATCGCGCGCGTGGCCATCGAACTGCGCCCGAAGGGCGACTCGCGCGTCCATTGGCGCGGCGCGCCGGGCATCAGGCGATCGGCGGGGCCGTGTTCGGCGACGCGCTCGAACTGGTCGCCGTCGACGCGCACGATCGCGGCGAAGCGCGCATGACCGGTCTCGACGCAGATGCGGCAGATGCCGTCGAGCAGGCGCTGCTCGGCCTGCGGATCGTCGTAGGCCTCGGCCTCGCGGCGCACGATCAACTGGTTGGTCTGCGACAACGCCAGGTAAAGCTGCTGCAGCCGCGTCCGCGAGTCCTGGCTGGCGCGGCGCTCCTCGTCGTAGCGGGTCCACACGGCGCTGACGACGACGCCGCACAGCCCCGCGGTCAGCAGCACGAGCAGCAGGCCCAGCCGGGCCGCGTCGTGGGCGGCCTGCTGCGCGCGCCCGGTATCGACGCGGGCCTGGCTGAGCTGGAAGGCGATCAGTTCGTCGAGCATGCGCATCGCCGCCAGGCGGCGCTGGTTGAGCTCGCGCAGCGTGTCGGGCGTGGGCGGCTGGTTGGCGGTGAGCGCGGTCCAGAGCTGCTCCAGCAGCGGTTGCGTGCGGACGATCAAGGCCGACTCCGCCGGCGCCATGCGGGTCTCGAGATAGCGGGACCAGAGCCGCCGCGTCGTGTCGGTGAGCCGGCGTCCGGCGCTGTCCATCTTGCCGGCGTCGGGCTGCTGGGCCTGGGCGATCAGCAGCGCGCCCAGGTGCTGGGCGCCGAGCGTGTGATCCAGCTCGCGCAGCAGGTCCACGGGGACGAGGCGGTCCTCGTAGAGCGACTGCGCGATCGCCGCGAGCTGCCGGGACTGCCACCATCCCAGCAGCGCCGAGGAGGCCACCAGCGCGAGGGCCAGGCCGAGGACCAGGTACAGGCGGGCGCGGAGGCTGAGGCCGGTGAGGGCGGACATGGGCGGGTGTCCTCGACGTCACGGAACTGGCGCCGAGCATAGAGGCAATCCCGATCGGCGCCAGGCGCCGGCGCGTCGGGAGTTGCCCGGGGCGCGACAGGTCTTGCCCGCCAATGAAAAAAGCCGCGGCGCTGGCGCGACGCGGCTTTCGCTCCGGGGACGCCTTGCACGCGTCCCGGCGGACTCGGCTTACTTGGCCTTGCGGCGGCGGCCGGCCAGGCCGAAGGCCAGCGCGGCGGCGCCCAGCAGGGCCACCGAGCCCGGCTCCGGGATGGCCTGGCCGGTGACCAGCGTCAGGCGGGCCGCCGGGTTGGCGCCGGAGGCGGACCACAGCGTTTCTTCACGGTTGGAGACGAACGGGTCCTGCAGCGCCGCACCGATCACGAAACGGTTCGCGCCGGCGTCGAGCAGGTCCTTCAGGGCCGCGCTGGTCAGCTGAACGGTCACCGCGGACATCGAGGCGTTCAGGCCGTTGACGACGGTCGAGCCGTACGACGCACCCGAACCGAGATCCGCGAAGGCGGCTACGCCGCCGTTGCCCGAGGTCAGGGCATCGATCGAGCCGGTGTAGTCGAACAGGCTCAGGTGCTTGTCGGCGTACGCGCCGCGATTGGCGCCATTGCCAGCGAGGAAGGTGATCGACGCCGACAGGATGGTCTCGCCCGCGGCCACGGCCGGCAGGTTGAAGGCGTAGAAGCTGCGGTACTCGCTGCCGGTATAGAAGCCGGTGATCGTGTTGGTATTGCCCACCAGATGGGAGGCGCCGCTGTACCAGCCGTTGTAATAGGTGTTCAGCGTGACGGTGGCGGCTTGCGCGCTCAGCGCGGCGACGGACAGGGCCGCGGCGGCAGCGATGCGGGAGAGGAGGGTCATTGAATTCTGTGAAGGGAATGAATTGCGGGTCCCCTAAAAGCAGGACACGGGCCAGTCCGCGAAAAAGGAATGAAAACAAAGACTTACGAAACCGTGTCCCTGTTGCGTGGGACGTTTTGTAAAGCCGGCCGACACCTGTCGCGCACGCCATTTGCATGGGCCGCCGCCTCGCTGATTCGGAGGATCGGCATCAAACCATTCCAGAAACGCATAACCTCGCCCACCCGTCGAGTTACGGCGTGATTACATTGGAACCATCGTTCGGCGAAGTACCAGCCATGAGGCGCGGCATTGGGTCAGCCCCGCGGTCTCCTCCTCTGTGATGCAGAGGCGGGAGCCACCGGATCGGCGCTGACCCAATTCCGCTTTTCATATCCTCAAATTGGAAATCGCCATGAACCAACCTGTAATGGAAGGCTTGCGCCTGAACGTGCCGGCTTACGTCAAGCATCAACGCCTGATTGCCTGGGTCGCCGAGATCGCCGCGCTCACCGAGGCCAAGGACGTCTACTGGTGCGACGGCAGCCAGGCCGAGTACGACCGCCTGTGCCAGCAACTCGTCGACGCCGGCACCTTCCAGAAGCTGAACCCGGCCAAGCGCCCGGGCAGCTACCTCGCCTGGAGCGACCCCAGCGACGTCGCCCGCGTCGAGGACCGCACCTTCATCTGCACGAAGAACAAGCTCGACGCCGGCCCGACCAACAACTGGATGGAACCGGCCGAGATGCGCGCGCTGCTGCAGACCGGTGACAAGGCGCTCTTCAAGGGCGCGATGCGCGGCCGCACGCTGTATGTCGTGCCCTTCTCGATGGGCCCGATCGGCTCCCCGATCGCCCACATCGGCGTGGAACTGTCCGACAGCCCCTATGTCGCCGTGAACATGCGCATCATGACCCGCATGGGCCGCGCGGTCCTGGACACGCTGGGCGACAACGGCGAGTTCGTCCCCTGCGTCCACACCGTCGGCGCGCCGCTCGAACCGGGCCAGGCCGACGTCAAGTGGCCCTGCAACAAGACCAAGTACATCGTCCATTACCCCGAGACCCGCGAGATCTGGTCCTACGGCTCGGGCTACGGCGGCAACGCGCTGCTGGGCAAGAAGTGCTTCGCGCTGCGCATCGCCTCGACGATGGGCCGCGATCAGGGCTGGCTGGCCGAACACATGCTGGTGCTGGGCGTCACCTCGCCCGAGGGCAAGAAGCATCACGTCGCGGCCGCCTTCCCGAGCGCCTGCGGCAAGACCAACTTCGCGATGCTGATCCCGCCGGCCGGCTTCGAGGGCTGGAAGGTCACGACCATCGGCGACGACATCGCCTGGATCAAGCCCGGCAAGGATGGCCGCCTGTACGCGATCAACCCGGAAGCGGGCTACTTCGGCGTCGCCCCCGGCACGAACCAGAAGACCAACCCGAATTGCATGGCCAGCCTGGACAAGGACGTCATCTTCACCAACGTCGCGCTGACCGACGATGGCGACGTCTGGTGGGAAGGCATGACCGACACCGCCCCGGACCACCTGATCGACTGGCAGGGCAAGGACTGGACCCCGGCCATCGCCAAGGAGACCGGCGCCAAGGCCGCTCATCCGAACGCCCGCTTCACCGTCGCCGCGACCAACAACCCGGCGCTGGATGCGGAGTGGGACAACCCGGCCGGCGTGGCGATCGACGCCTTCATCTTCGGTGGCCGCCGCTCGACGACCGTGCCGCTGGTGACCGAGGCGCGCGACTGGACCGAAGGCGTCTACATGGCCGCCACGATGGGCTCGGAAACGACCGCCGCGGCCGCCGGCCAGCAGGGCGTCGTGCGCCGCGACCCCTTCGCGATGCTGCCCTTCATGGGCTACAACATGGCCGACTACTTCCAGCACTGGCTGTCGCTGGGCGCGAAGCTGGCGGGCTCTGGCGCGAAGCTGCCGAAGATCTTCTGCGTCAACTGGTTCCGCAAGGGCGCCGACGGCAAGTTCGTGTGGCCCGGCTACGGCGAGAACATGCGCGTGCTGAAGTGGATGCTCGAGCGCGTCGACGGCCAGGGCCGGGGCGTCGAGCACGCCTTCGGCACGAGCCCGCGCTATGAGGACCTGAACTGGCAGGGTCTGGCCTTCACGCCGGAGCAGTTCAAGACCGTCACGCACATCTCCAGCGACGACTGGGCGACCGAGTTGAAGCTGCACGACGAACTGTTCGTGCAACTGGCCCAGGGCCTGCCCGCCGAACTGCCGGCCACGAAGGCCCGGATCGAGCAGCGTCTTGCCCAGGGCTGACCCCGGCTTGACCCCTGCTTGATCGACACCTCCCGGCCAGCAGGGCCGGGCAGGGCCGGAAATGACAAAGCCCGCTCGAAGCGATTCGAGGCGGGCTTTTGTTTTGTGAGCCGGGAAGCGGGCAGCTTTCAGAGCCTGCGCTCACCTCCGAGTCTCACGGCCGGGTCTGTACAGCCCCCGGCCAGGTCGGCGTTCAGCCGTTGCGACGGGCGTTCGCGGCACGCAATTCAGCGGCGAAGGAGGGCATGCTCTCTTCGTACTGGGCGGCCAGGGCCAGCAGCTCGCGCTCGGCGCGGGCCATCTTGGCGGCTTCCAGGCGGGCCTTCACGTTGGTGATGGTGCGGGCCCAGACGCGGGCACCGATGGTGGCGAACGTACCGCCGCGACGCACCGTGCGGCTCAGCGGCAGACCGAAGGTTTGAGTAGCGACGCTCATGGCGATTTCCTTTGTTGGCTTGTTCTTGGCGGCCCTTCTGGAGCCGACGGAACGAACTATAGGGTTTCCCCTAGGCATGCCGCCAATGAAAGATGAGCATCGAATGTATAAACGCTGTGCATATCATTGGGCGGAACGCGGTCCGTCCGTGAAGCGCGTCACGGCGCCGCCCGCCAAGTGCCAAGAAGTGCGCAAGAACCGGCCTCGACGCGCGCTGGAGGCCGTCCGCCTTTCGTGAAGAAGTGCCCGCCATGAGCTTTCGGAACCTCGACCTGAATCTGCTGAAGGTGTTCGACGCCGTGATGGCGGAGCGCTCGATGACTCGCGCGGCCGAGCGCCTGTCGATGACGCAGCCTGCGGTCAGCCATGCGCTGAAGCGGTTGCGGGAGGCGCTGGGCGAGGACCTGTTCGTGCGCCAGGCCTTCGGCATGAAACCGACCTCGCGGGCCGAAGGGCTCTGGCCGGAAGTCCGCTCGGCGCTGACGCGGCTGCGGGTGGCGCTTGATCCGGGCGACTACCAGCCGGCCGCCGAGGAATACACCTTCCGCCTGGCGATGGCCGACGCCACCGCCGCGCTGATCCTGCCGCCGCTGATGCAGCAGCTGGAGCGGCTGCGGGCGCTGGCCAATGTCCATGTGCTGCCGCTGACGACGCGCGATCCGCGCTCGCTGCTGGAACAGGGCGAGGCCGACTTCGCGCTGGGCTACTTCCCCACCGCCGTCGCGGCGCTGAAGGGGCAGGGCGACATGGCGGCGATCCGCCAGCAGCGGCTGTACGACTCGTACTACGTCTGCGTGATGCGCCGCGGCCACCCGCTGGCGGACCAGGAGCTGACGCTCGACACCTTCTGCCAGGCGCATCACCTGCTGGTGAGCTTCTCGGGCCGTCCGTACGGATTCGTCGACGAGGCCCTGGCGGCGCTCAAGCGCAGCCGCCGGATCGCGCTGACCGTCAACCAGTTCTTCACCGCGGGCCGGGTCGTGGCCCATTCCGACCTGCTCACGGTGTTGCCGCAATCCTTCATCACGGCCACCGGCTATCAGGAGTCGCTGATCTACCGCCCGCTGCCGATGTCGCTGTCGCCGGTGCACGTCGACCTGCTCTGGCATCTGCGCAACGAGGACCGCAGCGCCCAGCGCTGGATGCGCGAGCGTCTCATCGATTCGGTGGCGCAGCCGGCGGGGGCGGCGCTGGCGGGCGTCAGCGGCGACAATCGCGCCCCATGAGCATTGCCCACGACCTTTCCGACGCCGAGTTCGATGAACTCGACGATCTCCTCGCCGCCACGCCCGAGCCGCTCGAGCCGCTGGATGCTTCGATGCTGGACGGCTACCTCGCCGGCGTGCTGGTGCAGCCGCGCCTGATCCCGATCGAGGAGTGGCTGCCACCGGTCTTCGACTACGAAGGCCGCCCGCTGCCGGCCGACGTCGATCCCGCCTGGCTGGCCCGCATCCGCGCGCTGGTGGAGCGCCGTTTCGCGTCGCTGAACCAGAGCATGCTGGAGCAGGGCTGGTTCTACCCGGTGGTGCTGGATCTGGACGCTGAAGCCGGCACGGACGCAGAGGAAGCCGCCGAAAAGGTGGAAGATGCCGTCGAAGCGGCGGCCGACGCCGCTGCCGCCGAAGGCACCGATCCGGATGCCGTGCAACTGCCCGACGATCCGATCACCCGTGCGCTGCTGCCCTGGGTGGGCGGCTTCGAATACGCCGCCGTGACCTTCCCCGACCTGCACGAGCAGGCCGACGACAACATCAATGCGCTGCTGGCGCGCCTGTACCGCCATCTGCCGGCCGAGACGCCGGAAGAGAAGGAGATCGTCGAGACGCTGAATCGCGAGCATCCGCTCAAGAACATCGATGAGGCGATCGAGGACCTGATCCTGACGGTGGTGGATCTGCAGGAGGCGACCGAGGCGGAGCGGTATCACGTCGAGCAGGTGCGCCGCGACGCGCCCAAGCTCGGCCGCAACGACCCCTGCCACTGCGGCTCGGGCAAGAAGTTCAAGAACTGCCACGGCGCCGCCTGAGCGCCGACGCCCCGATGAACGCCGGCCTTCGCGCCGGCGTTTTTCATGGCCGTGTCCTCAGCCGCCCGGCGTGAAGTCGGCGGCGCTCAGTGTGGCCATGGCCGCTTCCAGGCGCGTCACGTCGCCGCCGAGCAAACGGCTGGCTTCGCGTGCGGCGGCGAGCACCGCGCGGCAGGCGGCGAACATCGCTGCCGGCGGCGCGAGCCTCACCCGCGGCCCCGAGACCGCGATCGCCCCGTGCACGCGGCCCTCCACCGAGAACACCGGCGCCGCGACCGAGGCCGTGTCCGGTTCGCGCTCGCCATACGAGGCCGCCCAGGCGCGCGCGCGGATCGCGTCCAGGTGCTCGCGCCGGTCCTGCGAGAAGGCGCACAGCACCTTGCCCGAAGCGCCCTGGTGCAGGGCGTACTGCTCGCCGACCGCCACCGCCGCGCGCACCGAGCGGGCGGGCTCCCAGCGGTAGAGCGCGATGCGGGCATCGCCATGACGGACGTAGAAGGAAGCGGTCTCGCCGGTGTCTGCGCTGAGCTGCTTGAGCAGCGGCTCGACGACGGGGCCCACCTGGAACGAGCGCTGATAGAGGGTGGCCAGGCGCAGCGGCGCTGGCCCGATCGCGTACTGGCCATCGGGCAGCTTGCGCACGAAGCCGCCGTGCTCGAGCGCGGTCAGCAGGCGCAACACCGTGCTCTTGTAGAGGCCGGTCCGCCGCGACAGTTCGGCCAGGGTCAGGCTGTCGTCGTCCTGGCCGAAGGCCCCCAACAGGGCGAACGCCCGGTCGAGCACGGCGACGCCACTGCGTTCGGAGGCGTCCGCACTGGGCAACTCTGTTTCTGGCACGGGAAATCCCTTGTCTTCCGTCTCGTCGACCGGTCTAGAGTTCTATCAGACAAATCACTGTTCTACCAGATAGAACAAGCCCCGAGACGACCGATGGCTGGAACCTCCCCCCTGCACGGCGTGCGCGTCCTGGACCTGACCAACGTCCTCGCCGGTCCATTCGCTTGCCACCAACTGGCGCACCTGGGTGCCGACGTCATCAAGGTCGAGGCGCGAGGGGCCGGCGACCTCGCGCGCCAACTCGGCGCCGACACCGCGCTGAACCGGGCCCACATGGGCGTGTCCTTCCTGGCGCAGAACCCGGGCAAGCGCTCGATCACCATCGACCTCAAGCAACGCTCGGGCAAGGCGGTGTTCCGCCGGCTGGTCGCGACGGCCGATGTCGTGGTCGAGAACTTCCGGCCCGGCGTGATGCAGCGGCTGGGCGTCGGCTTCGACGCGCTGCGCGAGGACAACCCGCGGCTGGTCTATTGCGCGATCTCGGGCTTCGGCCAGGACGGGCCCTTGCGCGACCTGCCGGCCTACGACCAGATCATCCAGGGCATGTCGGGGATGATGAGCATCACCGGCGATGCGGACACCGCGCCCTGCCGCGTCGGCTATCCGGTGGCGGACACGATCGGCGGGCTGACGGCGGCGATGGCGATCTCGGCGGCGCTCGCGGACCGCCAGCGCACGGAGGCGACCTTCATCGATGTCTCGATGCTCGAGGCCGCGATGGCGACGATGGGCTGGGCGGTGTCCAACCTGCTGGTCGCCGGCCGCGAGCCGCGGCCGATGGGCAATGACAACGTGACGGCGAGTCCGTCGGGCACCTTCCGAACTGGGCAGGGGCTGCTCAACATCGCCGCGAACAAGCAGGAGCAGTTCGAGGCGCTGTGCGAGGTCGTCGGCCATCCGGAATGGCGGGCCGACGCGCGCTTCGCTGATCGCCACGCGCGGCTGAAGCACCGGGCCGAGCTGAAGCATCTCCTCGAAGCGGCGATGAGCGAGGGCTCGGCCACCGAGTGGTGGCAGCGTTTCAACGCGGCCGGCGTGCCGGCGGGACCGGTGCTGTCGGTGAAGGAGGCGCTGGCGCATCCGCAGATCGCCGGGCGCGGCATGGTGGGCCGCTTCGAGGAGGTCCCGGGCGTCGGCCGGCCGATCCAGGTGGTGCGCACCGGCTTCAAGCTGGACGGGCAGGCGCCGTCGGTGGCGACGCCGCCGCCGCGGCTTGGCCAGCACACCGACGAGATCCTGGAAGAGCTCGGTTACGGCGCCGGCGAGCGCGCCGCATTGAAACAGGAGCAGGCGGTATGAGCGGTCACGATCACATCGACGAGCCGGTCCACGATCAGCGCGTGCCGGACTGGTGGCGCACCTCGATCATCGAGATGTCGCCCGGGGTGATCCGGTACCGCGGCCATGCGATCCAGGACCTGATCGGGCAGGTGAGCTTCGCCCAGATGATCTGGCTGATGACGCGGGGCGAGTTGCCCGGCGCGGAGCAGGCGCGACTGCTGGACGTGGCGCTGACGGCGGCGGTCGATCATGGGCCGCAGGCGCCGAGCATCGCGATCGCGCGCATGGCGGCCACGTGCGGCGTGGGCCTGAACAACGCGATGGCGTCGGCGCTCAACGTGCTCGGCGACGTGCATGGCGGCGCGGGCGAGCAGTGCGTCGAGATGCTGCAGTCGATCGCGGCCCGCATGGACGCGGGCGCGCCGCTCGAGGCGGCCTGTGCGGCGGGCCTGGATGAGGCCATCGAGCTGCGCGGCAAGTTCGTCTCGGGCTTCGGGCATCGCTTCCATCCGGTGGATCCGCGCGCGCCGCGGCTGCTCGACCTCGTCGACGAGGCGGCGGGGCTGGGCGTGGTCTCCGGGCGCTTCGCGGCGATCGGCCGCGCGGTCGAGGCCGAGTTGCAGCGCCGCAAGAACGGCCGCCGCATTCCGATGAACATTGATGGCGCGACGGCGGTCATCTATGCCGAGCTGGGATTTCCGGCGCCGCTGGCGCGCGGGCTGTTCTGTATTTCCAGATCGGTGGGCATCCTGGCGCACGCCTGGGAGCAGACGCAGCAGGGCGGCCGGAACAAGGGGCCCATGCCGCGCGAGTACCTGTGGACCTATGACGGTCCGGCGGCGAAGCGCTGAATCCCTGGGAGCGCTCAGACCTCGATGACGAGTTCCGGCCGGTAATCCTCTTGCTCGCCCTTGTTGGCGTAGCCCAGCGGATTGGCGACCACGCGGCAGCGATGCAAGACCTCGCCGCGCGGGCCGCTCGGCGACTCGACGACGTAGTCGTGCGCGCAGTGCAGGTGGCCGTGCAGCCAGAGATCCGCGAACGGCAGCAGCTCGTCGAGCGAGTTGCAGAAGCCCGCCGTCCCCGGTGTCAGGCCGTAGCGCGGGTCGGCGCTGCGCAGGCTCGGCGCGAAGTGCGTGACGGCGACCGTCGGGCCGTCGAAGGGCTGCGCGAGCGCTTCGCGCAGCCAGGCCTGGCATTCGAGCGAAAGATCGCGCATGCCTTCGGCGAGCATGTGCTGGCCGTCGATCAGCGTCGAGTACTTGCGCAGATAGTGATTCGCCGCGCGGAAGGCCTTCTCGCGCGCGGCGAGCTGCTTGGTCGGCGTCGCTTCGCGCGCGGCCAGCGCGTCGAAATCGGCCCACAGCGTCGTGCCGATGAAACGCACACCGTCAATGACCATGGTCTCGCGGTCCAGCCAGTCGATGCCGAGCTCGGCACAGGTCTGCCGCAGCCGCGCCTGGGCGGTGGGGAAGTCCAGGCCGTCGTACTCGTGATTGCCCGGCACGTACAGCACTCGCGGCCATGCGGCGTCCGCGCGCTTCGGCGAGAAGCGGCCCAGGCCGAAGTCGTCGGTGACCAGCCGCGAACCCGCCTGGTACGAGCCCACGTCGCCCGCCAGCACCAGCAGATCGACGCCCGGCGCGGCAATGGTCTGGAAGTCGGTCTGGCGCTCGAGATGGAGGTCGGAGATCAGTTGCAGGCGCACGGCGAATCACGGAAGGAGCGCCGGAGAACGGCGGAAGGGGCGCGATGGGCGGCAATCGCGTCGCGCCGCGCAAGCGCGCATTGTCCAACGCCAGGCGGAAGTGCCGATCCACCGAACGGTCACCCGGCAGCGAGATCCCGGAAAGCGAAAGGCGCCCCGAAGGGCGCCTTGATCGTTCAGCCGCGGCGGCTCGCCATCCAGGACAGCGGCGAGAACACCGTCGCCGGTGGCGAGGCCTCCGACTCCAGCCCGTAATCGCTGCGGCGGAAGTCCTCGTACTCGCTGTCGTCCCCGAAGCTGGCCTCCATGCCAAACGCGGTCCCCATGTCGGCCGGCTCCGGTTCGTGAACGCCGGGCGTGTTGCGGCGGAAAAGGCGCAGGGCGGACGTGATTCGCATGATGGACCTCGTCGAAAAGCACGGGGGCTCGGATCTCGCGCCGCCGATGCCGCGCCGCGATGACAGCCACAGTTTGCGCGCCTTTACCTTCGGATAAATCCCCAGGTTGCGGGTCGCCGGGAACCGCGTTCACAAATACACACAGCTTGGGGTAAACCCGCCACAGGGGATGTGAAATAACCACGCTCCCTACTTAGGTGTGATGCCCCCCTCAAACAGGGGTGACTATGCTTCGTCCCTTCCGTAGTTTCCCTGGGCCATTGCCTTCCTCATGTCTCCTCTGATCCACAAGTCGATGACCTGGGCCATCGTCAGCACCGTGGTGCTGACCTCCGGCTGGCTGGCCAACTCCGTGCAGGACAAGCACGAACGCGGCGGCTTCCGCCTCCCGCTCGCGCAGCAGAAGGCGTCGTCGGCGCCTTCGTCCACGCCGCCGGCCCACCTGCCGCAGGCACGCGTGCAGGTCGCCTCGCTCAAGCGCTGATTGAAGCGCTGACGGGCTCGCGGCGCCAAGGCGCCACGGCTCAGCGCGCGATCAGCCTGCGATCAGCGCGTCCCGGGCGCCGCGCGCCAGCGCTTCCCCGATCTGGTCCAACAGCGCCGGCGGCGTTCCGCCCTCCGCCAGCGCGGCCGTACCGCCCGGCGCCGGCGTCTCGCCACCCAGCTTCCACTGGTGCCAGTACAGGGCGACGTCCACCTGCACCTCCGGCCGCAGCGCGACCAGTTCGCCGCTCGCCAGCAGCGGCCGCACCTGCAGCTCCGGCGCCACGCCCACCCCCCAGCCCATCCGCACCGCGTTGACGTAGCCCTCGCTCGACGGCACGTAGCGCGCGTTCAGCCGCGCCGAGCGCAGCCCCATGGCCTGCCGCACCCATTGCTGCTGGGCATCGTCCTTGCGGTTGAACACCAGGAAGGGCACCTGCGCGAAATTTGCAGCGCCCAGGCCTTGCGGAAGGGCCTGGGCAGCGAACGCCGGGCTGGCGACGGCGATGTAGCGCATGACGCCAAGCGGCTGGGCGATGCATCCGCGCAACGCCTGAGGCACCGTCGTGACGCATCCCAGCACCTCCCCCTGGCGCAACCAGTCGTGGGTGAAGTCCTGATCGTCGACCACCAGTTCCAGTCCGAACCCCTCCCGCAATCCGCGCTGCACCAGCGGGTCGAGCGCCGGGAGCACCCAAGTGGCCAGGCTGTCCGCGTTCACCGCGATCGGCAGCCGCTCGGTCTGGGCCGCCTGCACGCCCAGCTCCCGGACCACGTCCGAGCGCAAGGCCGCGAGCTGGCGGGCATATCGCAGCAGGCGCTTGCCGGGTTCGGTCAGCCTCAGCGGCCGGGAGCGCACGACCAGCAACTGGCCCACCTGCGCCTCCAGATTGCGCAGGCGCTGAGACACGGCGCTCTGCGTGATGGCCAGCGTCTCCGCGGCGCGCTCGAAGCTGCGTTCGTCCGCCAGGGCGGCGAGGCAATCCAGGCCGGCGGCATCCAGGTCTTTCATTAGCGTTCCTAATGGAGTCGCTGAGATATTAATCCCGCTTCATGGAATGAAGCGCGCTCTCCACAATCCGCCCCAGCCGCTTCCCCGGAGCGGACGGAAGCACTCGCCCCGAAAACCCTGTTTTCCGATTTCCCCCGCCCATGTCCACCCCCAGCGCGGCCCTGTTGCAAGGCTGGCTCACCGGAGCCGGCCTGATCGTCGCCATCGGCGCGCAGAACGCGCTGGTGTTGCGCCAGGGCCTGATGCGTCAGCACGTGGCGCCGGTGGTGGCGGTGTGCGCGCTGTCGGACATGCTGCTGATCTGGCTGGGCGTGTTCGGACTGGGCCGGCTGATCGCCGCCAGCCCGCTGCTGATGGAAGCCTTCCGCTGGGGCGGCGCCGCCTTCCTGCTGGCCTACGGCGCCAAGGCCGCGCTGCGCGCGATCTCCCCGAAGGCCGGCCTGCAGGCGCAGGCGGGCAGCGCGTCGCTGACGGCGGTGCTCGGCAGCACGCTGGCCATGACCTATCTGAATCCGCATGTCTACCTGGACACGGTGGTGCTGCTGGGCACCGTCGGCGCCCAGCAGCCGGCGGGCCTGCAACTGCCGTTCGCGGCGGGCGCCTCGGTGGCGTCCTGGATGTGGTTTTCGCTGCTCGGCTTCGGCGCGGCGGCGGTGGCGGCGCCGTTGCGCCGTCCGGCGGTCTGGCGCAGCATCGATGCCTTGATCGCCCTCGTGATGGCCATCCTGGGACTGCAGCTGATCCTGCGCCCGCTGGCCTGACGCCCCCCACGCGACATCGACGCGGAACCACAAGTTCACCTGGAGCTCTCCCATGAAGGTCATCGTCCTCGGCGCCGGCATCATCGGCATCCACACCGCCTGGTACCTGCTGGACCAGGGTCACGATGTCGTCGTCGTCGACCGCCAGCCCGACGCGGCGCTGGAGACCAGCTTCGCCAATGGCGCGCAGATCTCGGTCTGCTTCTGCGAGCCCTGGGCCAATGCCGGCGCGCCGTTCAAGGTCGCGAAGTGGCTGCTGAAGGACGATGCGCCGCTGCTGTTCCGCCCGCGGCTGGACCCGGCGCAGTGGCGCTGGGGCCTGTCCTTCCTGGGTCAGTGCACGACGGCCGCCTTCGAGCGCAACGTCGAGCAACTGGTGCGCCTGGGCCGCTACAGCCACGAGTCGCTGCAGGCGCTCGTCGCGGAAACGGGCATTGAGTACAACCGCCTGCAGAAGGGCATCCTGCATTTCTTCGGCAGCGAGGCCGACTTCGAAGCCGGCGCCCAGGGCGCCGAGATCATGCGCCGCCACGGCGTCGACCGCCGCGTGCTGAGCCGCGAGGAGGTGTTCGCGATCGAGCCGGCGCTGCGTTCGGCGCAGCAGGCGGTCTTCGGCGGCACCTACACGCCCAGCGACGAGTCCGGCGACGCGCGCGTCTTCACGCAGGCGCTGGCGAAGCTGGCCGAGAAGCGCGGCGCGCAGTTCCTCTGGAATCACGACATCGTGACGCTGCAGCCGCAAGGCCACGAGGTGGCGGGCGTGCAGGTCCGCTCGCGGGAGACCGGCCAGACGCAATGGCTCAAGGGCGACGCCTACGTCGTGGCGCTGGCGTCCTACGCGCCGGGCCTGACCAAGCCGCTGGGCGAGCACCTCAACATCTATCCGGCCAAGGGCTACTCGGCGACGCTGCGCCTGAAGCAGCCGGAGCTGGCCAGCACCGTCAGCCTGCTGGACGACGCGCGCAAGATCGCGATCTCCCGGCTGGGCGACTTCGTCCGCATCGCCGGCACGGCCGAGCTGGTGGGCCTGGACACCAGCCTGGACACGCCGACCTCCAAGGTGCGCTGCGAGTCGCTGATCCGCCGCTATGAGGAGCTGTTCCCCGGCGTCGCCGACCTGAGCGAGCCCAACTACTGGACCGGCCTGCGCCCCAGCACGCCGACCAACGTGCCCTACATCGGACGCAGCCAGAAGGCCTCGAACCTGTGGATCAACGCCGGTCACGGCACGCTGGGCTGGACCCACGGCGCGGGCTCCGGCCGCGCGCTGGCCGAGTTGATGAGCGGCAAGCGCCCCGAGCTGGACTTCGCCTTCTACGGCGACGCGTTGCCGGCCAAGCCGGTGCGCAGCCTGCAGGCGGCTTGATTCGATTGATTCGAGGGCGATCCGCGGAATGACGCCACGGAGCCCCTGACGCCGTCATCGGCACGGCGTTCCCCCTTTGAAGGGCGCGGCTAGAATCCGCGCCCTTTTCGCATTCACGCCGCGCCATGTCTTCCTCGTCCTCCGGCCTGCCGCGCGACTTCTGCGCCATCGACTTCGGCACCTCCAACTCGGCGGTCGCCGTGCCCGACGCCGAGCGCGCCGGCGCGATGCGTCTGGTGCCGCTCGAAGGCGGCCACGTGACGATGCCGACCGCCGTCTTCTACTTCGCCGAGGGCCGCCACGACGCCGACGGCCCGCCGCGCGCGTTCGGGCGCGCGGCGCTGGCGGCCTACGTCGAAGGCACCGACGGGCGGCTGATGCGCTCGATGAAGAGCATCCTCGGCTCCAGCCTGATCGACCAGGTCACCGATGTCGGCGGCGGCAAGGGCGTGAAGTACGCGGACATGCTGGCCGGCTACCTGAAGCGGCTGCGCCGCCAGGCGGCCTCGGCCGACGGCCATGAGCCGCGCCGCGTCGTGCTGGGCCGGCCGGTCTACTTCGTCGACGGCGAGCCCGAGCGCGACGCCGCCGCGCAGGCCTCGCTGGCCGCCGCGGCGCGGGCCGTGGGCTTCGAGGACGTCCACTTCCAGTTCGAGCCGATCGCCGCGGCCTTCGACTTCGAGCAGCAGGCCGAGCGCGAGCAGCTCGTGCTGGTGGCCGACATCGGCGGCGGCACCTCCGACTTCTCGGTGGTGCGGGTGGGCCCGGACCGGCTCCAGCGCCTGGACCGGCGCGAGGACATCCTGGCCAGTCACGGCGTGCACATCGCCGGCACCGACTTCGACCGCCACATCGAGCTGACCGGCATCCTGCGCGAATTCGGCTACCGCGCGCTGGGTCCCGCCAAGCCCGGCCAGACGCCGCGCGAGGTGCCCAGCGGCGTCTACTTCGACCTCGCCACCTGGCACCTGATCAACACCTGCTACAGCCCGCAGCGCGTCATGGAGCTGCGTGGCATGAAGAGCTTCTACGGCGACCCGCGCCATCACCAGCGCCTGATGACGGTGCTGGAGGAGCGGCTCGGCCACGAACTCGCGAACCGCGCCGAGGACGCCAAGATCGAGGTCGCCGGCGGTGGCGGCTGCACGATCGACCTCGGCCTGATCGAATCCGGGCTGTCGGTCGAGTTGTCGGAGACCGCGGCGATGGACGCGCTGCGCGGCGACATCGAGCGCATCGCCCAGGCGGGCCGCGAGACGGTCGAGCGCGCGGGGCTGAAGCCGTCGGACATCGACGCGCTGTACTTCACCGGCGGCTCCACCGGACTGCGGGTGCTGGCGGACCGCATCGCCTCGGACTATCCCGAAGCGCGCGGCGTGCGCGGCGACCGCTTCGCGTCGGTGGCGACCGGTCTCGGGCTGCACGCCGCGCGTCTGTTCGCGGCGTGATCCACGCGCGCGGGAACTTCGGGTTCACCCGGAGGTCCGAGGGCGGAGCCGTGAAGAGGGCGCTGATAGATTGCCGCCTTCCTCATGTTTCCAGGCCGACACATGCCCATGTCCTGCGCTCCGTCGCCGAGCCCGCTGCTCTCGCTGCTGCCGCTGGCGCTTTCCGTTTCCGCCGCGATGGCCGCGCCAGCGGCCGATCAAGCGATCGATGAGGCGGCCGCCACGACGCCCTTGACCCCCGCCGCGTCGCTGGCGCAGGTCTATCAGCAGCCGTCGGCCGCGATCCGCGCGGTGCTCGACACGAAGGGCCTGCCGGTCTACCAGGTCTCGCCGGACCAGCGCACGCTGGCCATCGTCGGACATCGCCGCTTCCGCACGATCGCCGAGCTCGCGCGCCCGGTGCTGCGCCAGGCCGGCCTGCGCTACGACCCGGCCACCGACAGCCCGCAGCTGATCTCGGAGATCGAGTCGCTGACGCTGCGCGCCTTGCCCGGCAGCGGCGCCGGCGCGGACCCCGCCGCGGAGCGCCAGATCGCGCTGCCGGCGGGCGGCGCCTTCCATCTGCTGCGTTTCTCGCCGGACGGCAAGCGCTTCCTGCTGAACCGCCGCACCGCCACCGCGGTCGAACTGTGGGTGGGCGAGGTCGCGAGCGGCAAGCTCAAGCCGGTGCCCAAGCTGCGGCTGCACACGATGCTGGAGAACGACGTCGTGTGGCTCAGCGGCCATGAGCTGCTGACGCTGACGGTCCCTGCGGGACGCGGCCCGGCGCCGGTCTTCGCGGCGCCCTCGGGGCCGTCGATCCAGGAATCCATCGGCCGCAACTCGCCGGAGCGCACACAGCAGGACCTGCTGACCAACGCGCAGGACGCGGCCGTCTTCGCGCATCACGCGACCTCGCAGCTGGCGCGCGTCGACCTGAACACCGGCGCGGTCAAGCCGGTCGGCGAGCCGGCGATGTTCAGCCGCCTCGAGGCGCTCGGCACGGCAGGCCAGGTCCTGACGACGCGTCTGCTCGAGCCGTTCAGCTACCAGGTCGGCTGGGACGACTTCGCGACGCAGGCGGAGGTCCGCGGCGTCGACGGCAAGGTCGTGCCGGTGGGCCGCACCAGGCTCAAGGAAGGCGTGCCGGTCGAGGGCGTCATCACCGGCCCGCGCCAGTTCTTCGCGTCGCCGGGCGCGGACGGCGCGGTCTACTGGGTCGAGGCGCTCGACGGCGGCGACACGCGCGTGCCGGCCGAGCATCGCGACCGGCTGATGCGCCTGGACGCCCCGTACACCGGCGAGGCGCGCGAAGTGCATCGCATCACGCAGCGGCTGATGAAGCTCGATTTCCTCGAGGGCGGCGAGCAGGCGCTGGTGGCTGATGTCGACGTCGCGAAGATGCGCACGTCGACCGAGCTGGTGACGCTGGCGGGCACGGCGCCCGCGCAGCGCCTGATCGAGCGCTCCCTGCGCGACCGCTACCGCGATCCCGGCACGCCGCTGGGCCGCATGCAGGCGACGGGCCGCTCGGTGATCCGCGTGGACGACGGCGCGATCTGGAACTTCGGCCTGGGCGCGAGCCCCGAAGGCGACAAGCCCTTCATCGACCGGCTCTCGCTGGCGGACAACAAGAAGACGCGCGTCTTCCAGTCCGGCGTCGCCGCGCAGGGCGGCGACGCGGCGCACTTCGAGCGCCCGCTGGCGGTGCTCGATGCGTCGGGCGCGCGGGTGTTGACGGTGCGCGAGAGCGTCACCGAACCCGGCAACGTGATGCTGCGCGATGGCGCCTCGCTGGCCGGCATGAAGCCGCTGACCGACGTGAAGGACCCGACGCCGCAGCTGCGCGAGATCCAGCGCGAGTTCGTGCGCTTCAAGCGCGCCGATGGCGTGGAGCTGTCGTTCTGGCTGTACAAGCCGCCGGGCTACAAGGACGGCGAGCGCCGCCCGACCTTCGTCTGGGCCTATCCGCTCGAGTACACGGACGCTTCGACGGCGAGCCAGGTGAGCGGCTCCAGCAACCGCTTCGCGAGCTTCCCGGCCACCAGCCCGCAGATGCTGCTGCTCGATGGCTACGTGGTGCTGATGGACGCGACCATGCCGGTGGTCGGCGATCCGAAGACGGTCAACGACAGCTTCATCGCGCAGATCACGGCCAACGCGCAGGCGATCATCGACAAGGCGGTGGAGCTGGGCGTCAGCGATCGCGATCACATGGTGGTGGGCGGCCACAGCTACGGCGCGTTCATGACGGCCAACCTGCTGGCCCACACCCACCTGTTCAAGGCCGGCATCGCGCGCAGCGGGGCCTACAACCGCAGCCTCACGCCGTTCGGCTTCCAGAGCGAGCGCCGCACCTACTGGGAGGCGCAGGACGTGTACCAGAAGCTCTCGCCGTTCAACTACGCGGATCGCCTGAAGGAGCCGCTGCTGCTGATCCACGGCGAGGCGGACAACAACTCCGGCACCTTCCCGATCCAGAGCGCGCGGCTGTACCAGGCGCTGGCCGGCACGGGCGGCACGGTGCGCTACGTCACGCTGCCGTTCGAGTCGCACGGCTACACGGCGCGCGAGTCCATCGGCCACACGCTGTGGGAAATGAGCGAGTGGATGAAGCGCCAGGTCGGACCCGGCGCCGCGATCCCTCAGCGCTGACGGCGGGGCGGCGGTCCGCCGCGGCGCGGACCGCCAGGGCCGCCCGGCCCGCGCGGCTTGGCCACGGGGCGCGGCCGCGAGACATCGGCCAGCAGCAGCGTCGCGCGCACCAGGCTCTCGACGGCGTCGTCGAGCTCCTCGGGCGGCTCCAGGCTCTCGATCTCCTCGAGCAGCGCGTCGGCGTCCTCGAGGTCGTCGGGGTCGAGGTGCATGTAGAGCTGCGCGAGCGGCTCGGTGAGCTGCGACTCGTCCAGGTTCATCAGCGCCGGGAACAGGTCGGCCGCGAGCGCGAAGCCGGCCACCCACGGCAGCACGGTCTCGGACGGGGACGCGTCCTCGTCGAGTTCGAAGACCCAGGGGTCGAACCATTGGCGATCGGAAATCGCCTGCTTGAGCTCGCGCTCACGGCGCTGCACGAGCTGCAGCAGCGGCTGCGCGTCGTAGCGCGCGGGGGCGGGGCGGCCCTGCTCGGCGTCGAGCACCCATCGCCACCAGTCCGAGAGCGGCACCGGCTTGGGCTGCAGGATCAGCGCGACGAGGAAGCCGTCGAGCATCGAGGCATCCAGCGGCTCCAGGGGCGCGGGGACCTCGTCGAGCAGCGACTGCAGTTCGTCGAGGTCGTCGTCGCTCCAGGCCTCGGGCGGGGCACTGGGCGCGGCCATCGCGGCCGACGGCGCGCGGCCATGCTGAGGACGCGGACCGCGCGCGGGCGCGCCGGTCTTGGCGGCGGGCGCGCGAGGCGCGGACTTCTGAGGAGGCTTGGACGCGGTCATGGGGCGCGATTATCCGGGCGGGTCCCTCGCGGGCCGCGATGTCCATTCAACGGGCGACGGACCGCGTGCCTGGGCATGTGTACGGGGATGCCTTCCGTGGGACACCGCACGAAAGTCATGGGCCGAGACCGGCGATGGCGTGCAGTTTTCCGTATTGCGGAGTGCTTCTTACACCTGCTGACCATTTTCACGGCGTATCCCACCTAGAGGGGATGCCTGCCGCTCAGGGTTCGCCCTAGAGTCCACCTCACGCCTTCCGACGGCGCGGCCCCACAGGCCCCGGCGGCAGGCACCGATCCCAACGACGTCCTTTCTAGGACTTGCAACGCCCGGTCAGCTCGCTGGTCGGGCGTCCTTTTTTGCGGGTCGGGACGCGGCCGGTGGTGCTCTTACGATGCATGCCATGCCCACGTCGCCAAGCGAAGCCCCTTTCCGATTCGACGCCGCGATGGCGGACGACGCTGAAGCCCTGGTCGCGCTGCGCATCGCCGCGATGCGCGAGAGCCTCGAGCGCATCGGCCGCTTTGATCCGCAGCGGGCGCGCGAGCGCTTCCTCTCCAGCTTCGATCCCGAGCGCACCCGCCACATCGTCGTCGACGGCCAGCGCGTCGGCTTCGTCGTCACGACGCGGCAACCTGGCTGGCTGGCGCTCGATCATCTCTATATCGATCCGGGCTGGCAGGGGCGCGGCGTCGGCGCAGGCGTTCTCGCCGAGGTCTTCGGCGAAGCGCGAGCACTCGGCCTGCCGGTGCGCGTCGGCGCCCTGAAGCAGAGCGACTCCAATCGCTTCTACCAGCGGCACGGATTCGAATTGGTGGAAGAGAGCGAGTTCGACCTCTACTACGTGAGGCCCGCGGACTGAGGCCCGCCCTCAACCCTGACCGCGCCGCTCCGGCTGATCCTGATGCAGGAACACCGCGAAGGTGTCCCACGGCAGCGGTGACTGGATCTGCTTGAGGATCCGTCCCACCTCGCCGCGGTGGTATCCGTCGTGGGTCACCACGTGGAACAGCATCTCCTCGCGCGTCATCGCGCCGCGGTCGCCATCGGTGAAGGTGAATGCGACCCGCTCGGCCAGTTGCTCGGGCGTGATCGATGCGACGTACTCCAGCAGCCACCGGTCCGAGGCCGCATGCGCCGCGCGCAGTGCCTGCGGCGTGGGCGTGTCGACGGTGTTGTTGGCCTCGTAGCCGTGAGGCTGGCCGGTCAGGTGGCCGGTGAAGATCTGATTGACGACGAACACGTGGTTCAGCACGCGCAGCGCCAGGTGGCGCTCCTCCCCGCACCGCTCGGCATCGAGGTCTTCGATCGCCCGCAGGAACCCGTCATGGGCCCAGGCCTGGTAGCGGAACAGGGTCGACAGCATCGATGCGGTGCTCATGGGCGCTCCTTGGCAGTCGGCCCGGGATGGGCCTCGGCTGGGCGACATCATGACAGCGCCGCTTCGGACGGGCCGGAGGTCAGCCCGGCGGTGCGGGCTCGTCAGGCTGAACGGCGATCACCTCGCAGCTCGCGAGCACCGTCCGCAGTTGCGCCGCCGTGAGCTCGGCAACCAGCAGCGGCCGGCCGCCGACCGGCTCGCCCGCGGCTTTCGCCGCGTCGAGCGCGCGCCGCACACTGGCCATCGCGGCCGGCCCCGGCTTGAGCCGCAGCAGCACCCGGGCCGGACGGTCCGGGTTGCGATCCAGCGACGCGAGCAGCGCCGCGGCGCCTTCGATGGCATCCATGGCAGGGCACTCCCCGGTGGAAGAGGACAGCGGCGCGCCCGGCGAGCCGGCCACCGCGCCGTCGCCGCCCATCAGCGCGCAGGCCGTGCCCAGCAAGGCGGCGGCGATGCATGCTGGCATGCGCAGACGCGACAGACGCGGTGACCCGGACATCATGGTTGGGCCGTCACGATGGTGCTGGTGGCCGGATTGTTGTCCAGCATCACCCAGCCCGGGCAGCTGTTGCCCGAGCAGGCCGCGCCCGTCGAGCGCCAGATGCGGCCGGTGTTGTGACGCTGGAAGAGCCCGGTGGTCGACGCCTCGATCTGCACCGTGGCGCCGTTGTTGTCCAGCATCGTCCAGCCCGGGCAGCTGTTGCCGCTGCAGACCGTGCCGGTGAAGCGCCAGATCTTCCCGTCCACATGGCGCTGGAACAGCCCGCCCACATTGGCCGCGATCTCGCGGGCCGCCGGGTTGTTGTCGAGCATCGTCCAGCCCGGGCAGCTGTTGCCCGAGCAGGCCACGCCCGTCGAGCGCCAGATCGCGCCGGTGTCATGCAGCTGGAACAGCGCGCCGCCCGCCGCCGCGAGCGCGACGGTGTGCGGGTTGTTGTCCAGCATCGTCCAGCCGGGGCAGCTGTTGGCGGAGCAGGCCACGCCCGTCGAGCGCCAGAGGCGGCCGGTGTTGTGGCGCTGATAGAGCCGCGTGCCGTCCGCGACGATGTCGACCGTGGCCGGGTTGTTGTCCAGCATCGTCCAGCCGGGGCAGCTGTTGCCCGAGCAGGCCGCGCCGGTCGAACGCCAGATCTTGCCGTCGGCATGGCGCTGGTACAGCGAGGTCCCGCCCGCCGCGATCTGCTTCGTGGCCGGATTGTTGTCGAGCATCTGCCAGCCCGGGCAGCTGTCGGCGCCGCAGCGGATGCCGGTGTAGCGCCAGACCTTGCCGTCCGCGTGCAGCTGGTACAGCGCGTTGCCGCCGGCGGCGATCGCCTTCGTGGCCGGGTTGTTGTCGAGCATCACCCAGCCCGGGCAGGCGTTGCCGCTGCAGGCCACGCCGGTGTGGGCCCAGATGCGGCCGTCGCCGTGGAGCTGGAACAGCATGCCGCTGGACAGCGCGAACGGCTGCGGCGCCAGTTGCCGCACGGCTGCCTCGATGTTGATGCGCCGCCGCGTCAGGTTGTTGCGCGCGTCGGTGATCGCCACGCCGGTCGATTGCAGCGCGCCGAGGATGTCGCCCACGTTGGCGCCGGGCACCACCGAGCGGATCGCCGCGAAGGCGCCCGTCACGTGCGGCGTCGCCATCGAGGTTCCGCTCTTGACGCCGAAGCCGCCGCCCGTCACCGACGAGTTGATGCTCGAGCCCGGGGCGAGGAGGTCGACCAGCGCCGCGCTGTTGGAGAAGCCCGAGACCACGTCGGCCTTGGTGGTCGAGCCGACGGTCACCGCGGTCGAGATGCAGCCCGGCGCGCTGACGCCGGTCGTCGAGCCGTTGTTGCCCGAGGCGATCACCGTCGCGACGCGAGCGGCCAGCAGATCGTCGATGACGTCCTTGCGGGCGTCGCCGTCGCAGGCCGCGGCGTTGACGCCGCCGCCCAGGCTCATGTTCACCGCGACGACGTTGCGCGCGGCGCGCCGGTCCAGCACGCGCTGCAGGCCGCGGATCTGGTCCGAGGTGAAGCTCAGCGCGCAGGGCGAGGCGGTGCCGGCGTTCGCGCAGGGCGTGTTCCCCGGCGTGTCGGTGAAGCGGGAGAACACCTGCACGGCCATGATGTTGGCGTCGGGCGCCATGCCGTTGAAGGTGATGGCGCCGAAGGCGCGGCCGGCGGCGATGCCGGCCACATGCGTGCCGTGGTCGCAGCCGCTGACGGCGCAGGCCGCGCCCGAGCCGACGGCAGTGCTGCTCGAGGCGCCGCCGGGGCAGACCGAGGTCGAGTTGCTCGAGGCCGAGGTGGTCGAGAAGCAGGCCTCCTCGACGACACGGCCGTTCAGGAACGGATGGTTGCTCTGCACGCCGGTGTCGAGGATCGCCACGGCGGTGCCGGCGCCACGCGCACCCAGGGCCTGCGCCTGCGGCGCATGCACCAGCGGGCCGGAGTCGGCCAGCGTCGGCGGCACCGGCACGTCCTCGGTGAGTTCGGCCACCTCGCCGTTGGCCACGAGCGCGTCGAGCTGCGCCGCGTCCACTTCCATGACCACGAGCGAGGTGTCGGGCAGCGCCTGGACGGCCTCCGCGCCGCGCGCCCGCAGGCGCAGCGCCAGCTGGTCGCGGGCGCTGCGGATGGCCGGGGTCTCGCCAAGCGCGCGCAGCGGCTCGGCGGCCGGGCCGGTGCCAGCGGCGAGCGCCGACAGCCGCGCGATGACGCGCACCTTGCGCGGCGACTGCAGCGCCTTGGCCTTCAATGCGGCGTAGCCGCCCACGCGCAGCGCCTCGCCGGTGGGCAACTGCACGCCGGGCACCATGTCCGGATCCCGGCTCGGGGTTTGTGCCGCGGCGGGCGTCACGCCCAGCCACACGGCGCTCGCGCCGCCGAGAACCGCCAGGGCGGCCACGCGGCGCATCACTTTCAACGATGTCATACCTGTCTCCCGACGGCCAACAGCGACCGCCTGGGGGCCACTTTCGGCGGCCAGGCCGCGCGGAAAAACCGCTGGTCTAGGGATGCCTTCCCCCTTGGGAAGGAGGCGCAGGCCCCACGGTTAAGGGATGTTTCCCCACTGCGGGGGAGGCGGAAGGGGTTCGAACGGACGCGGAACCGGTGCGAGCAGCAATCCAAGAATCGTGCAGCATCGTGCATAAACGAGATGAAACATGCATACTGCGGCGCTTCAACCGAGGGCGACATGACGCAACCCGACCTTCCCCAAGCCCGCCGGCAGCTCATCGCCGAGCGCCTGTCGGCCGGCCAGTCCGTCGTTGCGGCGGACCTCGCCGCCGAGTTCAAGCTGTCCGAGGACGCGATCCGCCGCGACCTGCGCGCGCTGGCGGCCGATGGCCTGTGCCGCCGCGTCTATGGCGGCGCGGTGCCGGTGCAGGAGAACGATCGTCCGCTCGCGGCGCGCTTGCGCGAGGCGCCGGGACGCAAGTCGGCGCTCGCGCGGGCCGGCGCGGCGACGGTCCGGCCGGACGAGCTGGTGTTCATCGACACCGGCAGCACCAACCTGGCGCTGGTCGAGTTCCTGCCCGAGGACGCCGGACTGACCATCGCCACCAACGCGGTCGACGTCGCGGCGGCGGTGCTGCGCCGGCAGGACCTGCGGCTGCTGATGCTGGGCGGCGAGGTCGACCGCCACCTGGGCGGCTGCGTGGACGCGGCCGCGGTCGACGCGCTCTCCCGGATGCGCATCGACCGGTGCTTCGTCGGCGTCTGTTCGCTGTCGGTGGCGGACGGCGTCATGACGACGCAGTTCAGCGAGGCCGCCTTCAAACGCACGCTCATCCGGAACAGCCGCCAGGTCGTGGCGCTGCTGACCAGCGACAAGGCGCGCGCTTCGGCGCCGCACCACATCGCCGACTTCGCGATGCTCAAGACGGCCGTGATCGAGCAGGACCTCGATGCCGGCGTGGTGCGGGGCCTGCGCGAAGCCGGCGTCGACGTGATCCCCGTGGAGACGTCGGCATGAGCGCCGCCCCGCACACCCTGGCGGGCACCGAGCCCGCGGTCGAGAAACCCGAGCACCGTCTCGCGGTCCGCCTGGCCTTCCTGGTGGCGGGCTTTGGCGTCGCGTGCTGGGCGCCGCTGGTGCCGTTCGCGCGGCAGCGGTTGGGCGTCGACGAAGGCGCGCTCGGCGTGCTGCTGTTGTGTCTGGGACTGGGCTCCGTCGTGGCGATGGCCGCGGCTGGCATGTTGAGCACGCGCTTCGGCACGCGGCGGGTGATCGTCTGCAGCGGATTCGGCATGGCGGCGCTGCTGCCGCTGCTGGCGGTGGCGGGCTCGCCCTGGACCCTGGGCCTGGTGCTGGCGGCATTCGGCGCGTGTTTGGGCTCGCTCGACGTGGCGATGAACATCAACGCGCTGGAGGTCGAGCGCGCGGCGGGCAAGCCGCTGATGTCCGGATTCCACGGGCTCTACAGCGTGGGCGGCTTCATTGGCGCGGCGTTCATGACGCTGCTGCTGTCGATGGACTTCGAGCCGTTGCACGCGACGCTGCTCGGCGCCGCGCTGATGACGCTGGCGGTCGTGGTCGCCTGGCCCTATGTGCTGGAGACGGCGCGCTCATCCAGCGGTCCGCTGTTCGTGATGCCGCGCGGCCTCGTGTGGCTGATGGCGCTGCTCGCCGCGGTGACCTTCCTCGCGGAAGGCGCGGTGCTGGACTGGAGCGCGCTGCTGCTGACCGAGGCCAAGCTCGTCGCGCCGGCTCAGGGTGGCATTGGCTTCATGCTGTTCTCGATCGCGATGACAGCGGGGCGGCTCACCGGCGATGCGGTCGTCGCGCGCCTGGGCGATCGCACGACGCTGGTCGTCGGCGGCGTGATCGCGGTGGCCGGCGTGGCGGCACTGCTGCTCGCGCCGGTCCGCTTGATGGCCCTGGCGGGCTTCGTGCTGATCGGCCTGGGCGCGTCCAACCTCGTGCCGGTGCTGTTCCGGCGCGCTGGCCAGCAGGCGGTGATGCCGGCCGCGTTTGCCGTCTCGGCGGTGACGACGGCCGGCTATGCGGGCGTGCTGCTCGGGCCGGCGTTGATCGGCTTCCTCGCCGCCGGGGTCGGACTGTCGACGGCGTTCTGGCTGCTGGCCGCGCTGCTCGCGCTCGTGCCCGTGAGCGCGGCGAAGGTCACGCGCTGAGCCGTCTCAGTAGCCGCCGTCCATCACCCCCTTGAGGTGTTCCACCAGCCGCCTCACCCCCTGCGGGGTGTGGCTGCTCCAGGGGTGGATCGCATAGATCGCATCGCCGAAGAAACCCACCGGGCGCCACTCCGGCAGCACCTCGACGAGGCGGCCTTCGCGCACCGCCTCGCCGGCACTGAAGTCCGGCAGCAGCGCGATGCCGACGCCCGACAGCGCGGCATCCCGCAGCACTTCGCTGTTGCTCGCGCGGAAGAGACCCTGCACCGGCACGCGGATGCGCTCGGGCGTGCCGCCGCCCGCGCCGCGTTCGAAGAACCATTGCGCCGGTCCGGGCCGCAGATAGGGCAGGCAGCGGTGCTGCGCCAGTTCCGCGGGATGCCGCGGCACGCCCGCCCGCGCCAGGTAGGCCGGACTGGCCGTCAGCAGCGCGCGTGACGCGCAGAGCTTGAACGCCACATGGGTCTCGGGCGGCGCGCTTGTGTGCCGGATCGCGAGGTCGAAGCCTTCCTGCGCCAGCGGCACGAGCCGGTCGGACAGATCGAGTTCGATGCGCAGTTCCGGATAGCGCTCGAAGAACGCGGGCAGCGCCGGCGCCACATGCTGCCGGCCCAGCGCCACCGGCGCCGTCACGCGCAGCAGGCCGCGCGGCGTGCCGGCCGCCTCGCGGGCTTCGCTCAGGCTGCGATTGAGCAGGGCCAGACCGGGCTCGGCCTGTTCGACAAGGCGCAATCCCGCCTCGCTCAGCCGCACCGAACGCGTTGTCCGCTGGACCAGTTGCTGGTCGAGGTGGCGCTCCAGGTCCGCCACGCGCTGGCTGACGGCGGCCTTGGAGAGCCCCAGCCGCTGCGCCGCTTTCGTGAAGCTGCCCAGCCGCGCGACCGCGATCAGCGCCTGCAACTGCGACCACAGCAGTTCATCGCGGGCTTCGGCCTTCAAGGGCGAAGGGGAGGCCGAGGGCGAGGGCGAAGGTGGGAGCGATGACGGGGGGAGGGCGGGGTGTCGCGAGGCCATGACTGTTCAGTCTATCGAACAATGTGGTTGCCGATCTGGTCTAGGCAGGGGGAGGGGGGATGCCTAGACTCGTCCGCATCCCACAGAAGCAGGAGACCGACGTGACCCAGACCGCCCCCGCCGCTTTCACCGACCGCGCCGACATCCCCCATTTCATTGCCGGCGAGCGTCGCGCGGCCACGTCGGGAAGGAGCCAGGCGGTCTTCAATCCCGCCACGGGCGAGGTCGCGCGCCAGCTCCAGCTGGGCAACGCGGCCGATGTCGAGGCCGCGGTCGCCGCGGCGCGCGCCGCCTTCCCGGCCTGGGCCGATGCGCCGCCGCTGCGCCGCGCGCGGGTGATGTTCAAGTTCCTCGAGCTGCTGAACCAGCACCGCGACCGCCTCGCCGCGATGATCACCGCCGAGCATGGCAAGGTCTTCACCGACGCCCAGGGCGAAGTGGCGCGAGGCATCGACGTCGTCGAATTCGCGTGCGGCGTGCCGCAGTTGCTCAAGGGCGACTTCACCGAGCAGGTCTCCACCGGCATCGACAACTGGACCACGCGCCAGCCGCTGGGCGTCGTGGCGGGGATCACGCCGTTCAACTTCCCCTTCATGGTCCCGATGTGGATGGCCCCGATTGCCATCGCCACCGGCAATGCCTTCATCCTCAAGCCCAGCGAGCGCGACCCGTCGCCGAGTCTCGTCATCGCCGAGCTGTTCAAGGAGGCCGGGCTGCCCGATGGCATCTTCCAGGTGGTGCAGGGCGACAAGCAGGTCGTGGACGCGCTGCTGCACCATCCGGACGTGCGCGCGTTGAGCTTCGTGGGCTCCACGCCGATCGCGCAGTACATCTACGAGACCGGCGCCAAGCAGGGCAAGCGCGTGCAGGCGCTGGGCGGCGCGAAGAACCACATGGTCGTCATGCCCGATGCGGACATCGATCAGGCCGTTGACGCGCTGATCGGCGCGGCCTACGGCTCGGCGGGCGAGCGCTGCATGGCGATCTCGGTGGCGGTGCTGGTCGGCGACATCGCCGACCGCATCGTGCCGCGGCTGGCCGAGCGCGCGAAGGCGCTCAAGATCAAGAACGGCATGGCGCTCGATGCCGAGATGGGCCCGATCGTCACGCGCGAGGCGCGCGACCGCATCGAAGCGGCGATCGCCACCGGAGTCGAAGAGGGCGCGGCGCTGGTGGTCGACGGGCGCGGCCATCAGGTGGAGGGACTGCCGGGCGGCTTCTTCACCGGCGGCACGCTGTTCGACCACGTGCAGCCGTCGATGCGCCTGTACAAGGAGGAGATCTTCGGCCCCGTGCTGGCCTGTGTGCGGGTCAAGGACTTCGGCGAGGCGCTGGACCTGGTCAACGCGCATGAGTTCGGCAACGGCGTGGCGTGCTTCACCAGCGATGGCAACGTGGCGCGCGAGTTCGCGCGGCGCGTGCAGGTGGGGATGGTCGGCATCAACGTGCCGATCCCGGTGCCGATGGCCTGGCATGGCTTCGGAGGCTGGAAGAAGAGCCTCTTTGGCGACATGCACGCTTATGGCGAGGAGGGCGTGCGCTTCTACACCAAGCAGAAGAGCGTCATGCAGCGCTGGCCCGCCAGCATCGCCAAGGGCGCCGAGTTCGTGATGCCCACCAGCAAGTAAGAGGCGGCGAGCGCCGCGTGATCGGCTAACCTAGCCGGATGTTTCCGAGCGGCGCCCCTTCCTCCGAACCCCTCTCCCGCGAGTCCTTCGACGGCGTGCCGCTGGGCGAGCTGCTCGAGCGCGCGCGTCTCGCGCAGCAGGAAGCCCGGCTGGACGATGGCCTGGCGCTCGCCGATGCGATCTGGCATCGCGCGGATGCCGAGGGCTACATCAACGAGCAGGCCGAGGCCGGCCGCCTGCGCAGCTTCTTCCGCCTGCGCCGCGGCGATCTGCGCGGCATGCTCGACGCCGGCGAGCGCGCGCTGCGCCTGATGCGCCCGCTCGGCGCCAGTGCCGCGACCTGCGAGCTGCTGCGCTGGATGAGCCTGGCGGCCTGCGAGCTCGGCGCCTACGAGCAAGGACTGGCCTGCGCGCATGAGGCGCTGAAGCTGGCCGGCGAACTCGGCGACCTGCGCCTGCACGCGATCGCGCTGAATGGCCTGGGCGCCTGTTTCGAGCGCATGGGCGATCCCTGGCAGGCCGAGCGCCTGATGACCGAAGCCGCCGGCCTGCTGCGCACGAACGCCTCGCCCTATGAGCGCGTCGTCACGCTGACCAACCTGTGCACCGTCGCGCTCGGCGCCTATCACCTGCAGCGCGACGGCGCCGCCCCTGAGCAGGCGGCGCGAACGCTGGAACGCGCGCTCGAGCTCGCACGCGAGGCCCGGCCCCATTCGCTGGCGCTGGGCGACCGCTACGGCATCGCGCTGACCGCCTCCAACTTCGGCGAGGTGCTGCTGCTGATGGGCCGCCTCGACGAAGCCGAGCCGCTGCTCATCGAAGCCCGCGAGGCGAGCGAGCGCGCCGGCTTCCGGCTGCTCGACTGGCGCCTGCGCTGCATGCTCGCCGAACTGCAGCTCGCGCGCGGCCAGGCCAGCGCCGCCTGGCAGCAGCTGCAATCGCTCCAGGCCGAGACGGAGGGCGATGCCGATGCCCCGGGCCCGCCGCCGCTGGTCCTGCGTCAGCGTCTTCACCACGCCAGCCATCGCGCGGCGAAGGCGCTGGCGTTGCTCGGTCCCTCGCTGCACCACCTCGAGCAGGCCCGCACCCTTGAGCGCCGCCGGGCCGTCTCGCAGTTGATGGCGCAATCGCAATATTTCGTCTCGCGGATGGAGGCCGAGTTCGCCGGCGATCCGGCGAATGCCGCCACGCGCGACGCGTCCGAGTTCAAGGACCCGCTGACCGGCCTGGGCAACCGCCGCTGTCTCGAGGCGCGCCTGCCGCCGCTGCTGCGCGCGGCCGAGCAGGACGCCAAGCCACTCACCGTCGCGCTCATCGATGCCGACGGCCTGCGCAACATCAACGAGCGCCATGGCCACGAGATCGGCGATCGCGTGCTGCAGGAGCTGGCCCAGCTGCTGCGCGAGAACACGCGCGGCTCCGATCTGCTGCTGCGCTGGAGCGGCGAGGAGTTCCTGGTCGTCTTCCCCGACACCATCGCCGACCGCGCCTTCGAAGTCTGCGAGCGCATTCGCGCCAGCGTCTCGGTGCATCCCTGGAGCGAACTGGCCGCTGGGCTGGATGTGACGCTGAGCATGGGCCTGGCCAGCGCTCCCCCCTATGCCACCGATCTGTTGATCGCGCGCGCCAACGCCGCCGTCGAGCGCGCCAAGCACCTGGGCCGCAACCGCGTCGCCCTGGCCTGAAGACCGCACACGGGGACAGGTTTTGCCTGCGGCCCGCCCGCGTCTGTTTCTACAATGAGAAGAGTTCTCATCTGGCCGGTAAACCCGCGCCATTGAGCCTCGCGCCAGCCTGATTCCCATGCTCCTCCGCGCCCCGCGACCTTGGTCGCGCGCGTCGCGCGATGCCGGAGCCGGACCCGCAAGCCCCTTCCTCTCCACCTCCCTTCGGGGCCGGTGCGCTTGCGCACGCCGGTACGCGGGTTCCTGCCCGCTCGCTGCTGTCCAGTCATGTCCCGCTGCTCTGCTCCCACTCCCCTCGCGGCCGCGCTGCTGATCTCGTCCTGCGCGGCCGCCGCGCAAGCCGTGCCGGTGTCCTCGGCCGACACTGCCCTGTCTGCTGAAGCCGCTGAAGCCCCGGAAAGCGCTGAAAACGCCGATGCGGTCGCCGATGCGGCCCGCTCTGGCGGGCGCACCGCGCTCGATCGCGTGACCATCAGCGCGGCGCGCAAGAAGCTCGAGGGCGCGAGCACGCGCCTGCCGCTGACCGCGCGCGAGACGCCGCAGTCGATGAGTTCGCTCGACGCCGGCCGGCTCGAGAACGAGACGCTGATCAGCATCAACGACGTGATGCAGCACATCACCGGCGTGAACGTGTCCTTCTATGACACCCAGCGCCCGCTGTACTTCGCGCGCGGTTTCCAGATCACCGACTTCCAGATCGACGGCGTGCCCACCTACAGCGGCAGCACGCAGCAGGAGTTCGACACGATCTTCTATTCGCGCATCGACGTCGTGCGCGGCGCCAACGGCCTGACGACCGGCGCGGGCATGCCGTCGGCGACGGTGAACATGATCCGCAAGCGGCCGGAGAAGGTCTTCTCCGCCTACGGCGGCATCGTGATGGGCTCGGACGACTTCCATCGGCTGGAGGCCGACGTCAACACGCCGCTGACCCGCGATGGACGCGTGCGCGCGCGGCTGATCGCGTCGGCACAGGAGAAGGACGGCTTTCGCAAGCGCCACAGCGAATCGAAGACCGCCGTCATGGCCGCGGTCGAAGCCGACCTGAGCGCGAGCACCACGCTGACGCTGGGTTATCAGAACCAGAACAACGTGCCCAAGGGGCCGATCTGGGGCACGATCCCGCGCTTCGCGTCGGACGGCTCGCTGGCCGGCCTGCCGCGCGACACCAGCTTCTCGCCGCCGTGGACGCGCTGGTCGCGCTACAACGAGACCTTCTACGGGCTGATCGAGCACAAGCTCGGCGACGACTGGACGCTCAAGGCCATCGCCAATCACAGCGAGGGCAACACCTTCAGCCTGCGCACCTATGGCAGCGGCTATCCCGATCCGGTCACCGGCGCGGGTCTGAAGTTGCTGGCGGCGGTGGGCAAGAGCTGGGAGAAGCGCGACAGCCTCGACCTCTACGCCTCGGGCACGGTCCAGCTCTTCGGGCGCCGGCATGACCTGGTCATCGGCGCCAATGGCGTGAAGACGACCACGACCACGCCGACGCTGAGCTCGATCGCCAACTGGAGCTACGACATTCCGGACATCCGCAGCTGGGACGGCAATGCGCCGGCGCCGAGCTACCGCGACACCGGTGCGAAGCGCGTGGCCGTCACCGAGCAGAGCGGCGTCTTCGCGATGGGCCGCTGGAAGGTGCTGGACGCGCTGTCCGTCATCACCGGCGCGCGGCTGAGCTACTGGAAGACGGGCACCGACAACTTCGACACCACCGGCAAGTTCACGGGCAGGAGCGGCGCTTACAAGGTCACGGACGAGGTCTCTCCCTACTTCGGCGTCGTCTACGACCTGAGCGAATCGCTCTCGCTCTACGCGAGCCATACCGACCTGTTCAAGCCGCAGAGCAACAAGGACAGGAATGACAACCTGCTCGCGCCGGTGCGCGGCAGCAACACCGAGTTCGGCCTCAAGGGAGAGTTCTTCGACAAGCAGCTGGCGGTGTCGGCCGCGGTCTTCGAGGCGAAGCAGGACAACTACGCCGTGCGCGACCTGTCCCTGCCCGACGACTTCCGTCTGCCCGACGGCAGCTATCCCTACATCGGCGTGGATGGGACCAGAACCAAGGGCTTCGAGCTCGACGTGGCGGGCCAGATCGCGCGCGGCTGGACGGTGAATGCCGGCTATGCCAACACGCGCATCACGCGCAATGCCGCGGACTTGATCTACGCCAACCTGCCGCGCCACACGGTGCAACTCAGCACCAGCTACCGGCTGCCGGGCACGTGGGAAAAGCTGACGCTGGGCGGCGGCCTGAACTACCAGAGCACGGTGCGCGGTTTCGGCATCGCGCATCCGGTGCTGGGCACGACGACGGTGACGCAAGGCGGCTTCGTGCTGCTGAACCTGCACGCCAACTACCAGCTCAACGATCGCTTCAGTCTGGGCGTCTCGATTCGCAACGCGCTCGACAAGACCTATTGGGCCAACCTCGACTATCCCAACTACGGCGACCCGCGCAGCGTGATGCTGAGCGTGCGGGGCCGCTTCTGACCATGACGAGGAACGCCGCCACGGCAAAGACCGTAGCCGCGACAGCGGGCGTGCCCTGGCGTTATCGCGCCGCGGTGGCCTCGCGCGCACTGGCCGCGCTTGGCGGCGGCTACGCGCTGGCGTCGGCGCTGGCGGCCGCGGTCGCGGTGCATGGCCAGCCAGTGCTGTCCGGCCACCGCGCCGAGGCGGCCATCGCTGGCGTGATGCTGGGCTTCATCGCCTATGCCGCCGCCTTCATGACGGCTTTCGCCGCGCGCAGCGCGTGGCGCGCCTGGGCCTGGGTGCTCGGGCCGGCGCTGCTGCTCGGCGCGAGCGTGCTGCTGCCGCGCTGGCTCGGATGAGCCCGTGCACCGATCGTCATCAACCTCCACGATCCCCATGAGAACCGACGGCGCGCGCGAAGGCTTCCGGCAGGCGATGGCCTGGCTTCACACCTGGACCGGGCTGGTGCTCGGATGGGTGCTGTTCGCCATCTTCCTGGCCGGCACCTTCGCGTTCTTCAAGCAGGAGCTGAACCTGTGGAGCCGGCCCGAGCTGCACGCGCTGCCGCCGGCCGGGCCGTTGACCGCCGCGCAGCTGGCGCAGGCGGAGCGCAGCTTGAACGCGCTCGCGCCATCGGCCGCAGGCTGGCGCTTCTCCGCGCAGGACGAGCGCCGGCCGCAGGCCTCGGCCTTCTATCGGGAGCCGCCGGCCAAGCCGGGCGAGCGCGCGCGCTTCGTGCAGCGCTGGTTCGATCCGTCGACCGGCGAGGCGGTCGCCACGCGCGACACCTTCGGCGCGGGCGAGTTCTTCTACCGCTTCCACTTCGAGCTGCGCTCGGCGCAGCAGAGCCGGTGGATCCTGGAAGGCCGGTGGGCGGTCGGGCTGGCGACGCTGCTGATGCTGGTCGCGCTGCTGACCGGCATCGTCACGCACCGGCGGATCTTCAAGGACTTCTTCGTCTTCCGGCCGAAGGCCAAGGCGGCGCAGCGCGCGTGGCTGGACGCGCACAACATCTGCGGCGTGCTGGCGCTGCCGTTCTACCTGGTCATCACCTTCAGCGGGCTGATGACGATGCACAGCCAGTACCTGCCGGCCGGCATTGCGGCCGCCTATGGCGCGAAGACCGGCGAGTACTTCGGCGAACTGAGCGGTGATGGCGTGCCGCGATCGCGCGGACGCGAGGCGGAGATGGCCGCGCCGTTGCCGCTGCTCGGCGAGGCCGGCTGGAGCGCGCTGCTGCGCGATGCGCGCCGGCATCTGCCCGGTGGCCGCATCGAGGCGATCGGCCTGCAGCGCGAGGGCGCACGTGCCGTGGTGGAGATCGTGCCCCACGATGGCGACCGGCTGCAGTACCGCGGACCGCGGCTGTTCTACGACGCCACCTCGCTGCAGTTGATCCGCCGCGCGGACAACGGCCGGCCGGCGGCGAAGACCTATGGCGTGCTCTACGGCCTGCATGTCGCGCGTTTCGCGGATCCGCCGCTGCGCTTCGTGCTCGTGGGCCTGGGGCTGCTGGGCACCGCGATGATCGCGACCGGGCTGGTGCTGTGGAGTGTCAAGCGACGTGCCGACGCGGAGCGCCGCAAGGCCGACCCCGGCGCGGGGCACAAGCTGGTGGAGGCGCTGAACATCGGCGCGATCGCGGGTCTGCCCATCGCGATGGCGGCCTTCTGTCATGCGACGCGCTGGCTGCCGCTGGGGATGGCGGAGCGGCCCGACGCCGAGATCAAGATCTTCTATGGCGTGCTGGCCTTGGGTTTCCTCGCTGCGGCGCTCGGGGCGCGCTGGCGGCACCTGTTCGCGGCCGGCGCGCTGGGCTGGGCGGCGCTGCCGGTGATGGACGCCCTTGGCGGCTGGCCTTTCTGGCAGGCCGGACCCGCGGTGCAGGCGGTCAACGCGGGCTTCGCCGTGGTGGCGATGCTGCTGGCCGTGCTCGCCTGGAAGTGCAAGCCGGGCGCGCCGCCGTTGTCGATGAAGAAGAAGGCCGTAGCACCGCCCGAGGCGCTCGCCGCCGCGAGCGCGGAGGGCGCGCCATGAGCTTGCTGCATCCGCTGCTCTGCAGCTTCACGGCGTTCGCCGCGCTGTGCCTCGCGATGGAGCGGCACCACGAGGAGGCACTCGATCACGCGCCCAGTCCGCGCCGCGTGAAGCGTCTGCGCGCGGTGGCGGTCGCCGCGTTCATCGTGTCGTGGTGGACCGTCTTGCCGCGGCCGGACCCTGGCATCGCCTGGACCATGTGGACGGCCCAACTGACGGCCGGCGCGATCGCCGTCGCCGTGCTGGCCACGTGGTGGCCCAGGCGCCTGCCCGCTGCGGCGATGGCCGCCGGCGCGGCGGCGGTGATGCTGATGCCGCTGCTGCCGTGGTCCGGCGCGCCGGCTGGTTGATTCACCGCGCCGGTTCCAGCTCCACCGCCTGCACGACGTTGCGCCCTTGCGCCTTCGCGCGGTAGAGCGCCTGGTCCGCGCGGCGCATCACCTCGGTGGCGCTCTCGTCCTGCCGCGACGACTCCGCGATGCCGAAACTGGCCGTCAGCGGCCAGTCCCGCCCGTCCCATGCGAACGGATGGGCCGCCAGCAGCGCGCGCATCCGCTCAGCCACCAGCGCCGCGCCGGCGATGCCGGTATGGGGCAGCAGCACGCAGAACTCTTCGCCGCCCAGACGCGCAAGCCGGTCCACCTCGCGCAGGCAAGGGCGCACCACCGTGACCATCGCCTTCAGCGCCGCATCGCCCGCCGCATGGCCCAGCGTGTCGTTGAGCTGCTTGAAGCGGTCCATGTCCAGCAGCACCAGCGCGTAGCCGTGGCCGCGCATCTGGCGCGAATGCTCCGCCTCGATGGCCTCGGACAGCGCGCGCCGGTTCAGCGCGTCGGTGAGCGGATCGCGCTCGGTCAGGCGGCGGATCTCCAGCACCAGCTTCATCAGCAACAGGAACGCGATCCAGCCATTGATCAGCAGCGCCAGCACCAGCGAGGCCCACAGCCACGCGATGTTGAAGGCGCTGGCGACGTCGATGTCGGCGGTGCTGCCGGGCGCGAGCAGCGCCTCGGCCGGCCGCGCGAGCAACAGCAGGCCCACCACCGCCAGCGGCGAAGCCAGCACCAGCGCGGCGCGCGCGTTCAAGCCGCGCGCACGCAGCAGCCGCCAGGCATCGAGCGTCGATCGCATCGCCAGCGCGCTCATCGCGCCGTAGAGCAGCAGCTTGTGCGGCAGCGTGTCCGGGCCGCCGGTGAAGCGCGCGCTCAGGACGCCGATGGCGACGGTCATCGCCAGCACCAGGCGCCAGGGCGCCGGACGTTCGCCGACCAGCGGCACCGCCAGCCGGATCAGTCCGAAGCCCGCCAGCGACAGCAGATCCGACCACCAGTAATGCAACGGCAGCGTCAGCCCGAGCGCGTCATGCAGCAGGAAGGAGGCGCCCAGCATCGCGTTCGCGCCGGCGACGCTGGCGCAGGCCCAGGGTGACTCGCGCAGCCCGGCGGCGATCATCAGCCACACCAGCGTGGCGACGCCGAACACCGCGACCAGCGCGGCAATCAGCGAGACCGGATCGGCGGCGTGCGGCATCAGCGGCGACATCACGCGAGCTCCGCTTCATCGACGGCGCGCAGGACGCGGTTGCGCCCGCGCGCCTTGGCCGCGTACATCGCCGCGTCGGCACGGGCCAGCGCGCCGCGGCCATGCGCGTCACCGGCGCGCATCGTCGCGACGCCGAAGCTCGCGCTGATCGGCCACAGTTTGTCGCCCCAGGCCAGCGGCTGGGCCTGCAGCAGCTGGCGCAGACGCTCGGCGACCCGCATCGCGCCGTCCGGGTCGGTGTCGGGCAGCAGCACCGCGAACTCCTCGCCGCCGAGGCGGCCGAAGCAGTCGGTGTCGCGCAGCGTCTCGCCGAGCACGCGCGCCAGATGCTGCAGCGCGGCGTCGCCGCCGGCATGACCGAGCTCGTCGTTGATGCGCTTGAAGTGGTCGACATCCAGCACCAGCACCGCGTGGCCGCGGCCGCGCTCGGCCTGGGCCTGCAGGCGGGCGAGGTGTTCCTCGAAGGCGCGCCGGTTGAGCACCCCGGTCAGCGCGTCACGGCGCGTGAGGTGACGCACGCGGGCGATCAGGCGCTGCATCACCAGCGCGACCAGGCCGGTGGCGATGGTGAGGTCGACGACCAGCCGCAGCAGCGCCAGCGGCGCGTTGGCGGCCAGGCCGGCGAGATCGAGGCCGGCCGGCATCCAGCCGAGCAGGCCGCCGGCGCGCCAGAAGCATCCGGACGCCAGCACGAGGTAGGGCAGCACCACCACGCTGGTGAGACCGGCGCGGAAGCCGGCGCCCGCGGCCACGTCCCAGGCGGCCATCAGCGCGAGCACGCCGCCCGCGAGGTTGGCGACGGCGCGCGCGGTGGACAAGTCCGTATCGCCGGCGGTCGCCGCGGTGGCCAGCAGCCCGGCCGCCGCCACCGCGGCGATGTCCCAGGCGCGGTAACGCACTCGCATCAGCGCACGCACGCCGGCCGCCAGCAGGGCCGCGGACAGCACGTCCAGCGGCAGTGCGACGAGCCGTTCCATCGCAGCGGGCAGCGCCGGCCACCAGGCCAGCGCGAGCAGCCCGTGATAGGCCGAGATGCGGCGCGCCGCGCGTGGCGCGATGCGCAGCACCTGGCCCAGCGCCAGCCAGACGACGCAGGCGATCGCGTCGATGACGGCGATCACCATCAGCAAGGTGGCGGCGTCGAGGGGCGGCATGTGGACCCTTTTCCCTAGGCGGTCGAGGGCACCTCACCGTGCCCGCGTTCATGGCCGCGCCGGGATGACGCCGCCCCCTGTCCAGGGGCAATCCCCGTGCGGGGACCTCAGCGGCGCTCGACCAGGATCGGCGTCAGCGCCATCGCCGAGCGCACGCGGTCAGCGGCCGCGCGGGCATCCTCGCGGCTCGTGAACGGACCGGCCTGCAGGCGGTGCAGGTTCTTGTCCTTGAAGATCGTCAGCATCGGCGCGATCTCCTCCATGCCGCGGGTGAACTGCTCGCGCAGCTGCTCGGCGCCCTCCAGGCGCGAGAACGCGCCGAACTGCAGCCAGAAGCCCTGCGCCGCGGCGATCTTCAGCGCCGGCACCGGGGCGGCCGGATCCGCCGCGGCGATCGCGCCGGCGGTGGCGGCTGCCATGGCGTCGGCCTTCGATTGACCGGGCGGCGGCAGGTCGCTGCCTGGCGGCAGCGCGGTAATGGGAATGGGCTTCAGGGCGGCGTCGGCGCTGGCCGTGGTGGCCGCGGTGGCCGGGACAGGCGCGGGGGCGATGGTCACCGGCGCCGGCACCGGCACCTGAGCGGCCACCGGCGTCGCCGGCGGGCGCAGCTGGGCCGTGGTCGTCACGTCGGGGGCGCCGCTGGGGGTCGCGGCGGCGTAGACGGGGGTCTCGGCCGGCACCTTGGGATCGGGCGAGAGCGTGTCGCGGTCGCGCGTCCAGGCGCCGGTGCGGATGTCTTCGTAAGTGATGCGCTCGATCTCGACCGGCGCGACGCCGTTGAGCACATCCAGCTTGAGCGCGGCGGTGTAGCTCAGGTCGATGATGCGGCCCTTGTGGAAGGGGCCGCGGTCGTTGATGCGGACGATGACCTCGCGGCCGTTCTTCGGGTTGCGCACGCGCGCGTAGCTCGGGATCGGCATGGTCGCGTGCGCCGCCGTCATCGCGTACATGTTGTAGACCTCGCCGCTGGAGGTCGGCTTGCCGTGGAACTTGCGTCCATACCAGGACGCCAGACCCTTCTGGACCAGCGGCTTGTCATCGGCCAGCGGCTCGTAGCGCTCGCCCAGGACTTCGTAGGGCTTGTTGGGACCGCCCTTGCGGATGGATTCCAGGCGGGGAACGGCGTCGGGGACTTTCTTCAGGTCGGGCGGGATGACGGCATCGGGGCCGTCCTTGTCGGGCCAGGAGGAGGGCTTGGGGCCGCCGGAGGGGCTCCGGCTGGGGGTGGGACCGCGGCTGGCGCAGGCGGCCAGGATCAGGGCACACGTCAGGACGGCCAGGCGCTGGCCGGCGGGGCGGGCTTCAAACATGGGCGCAACCCTAGCAATGCGGCGTGGTTTTGCCAAGGTTATGCTCCGCGCTCCCCTCCTTCCTTTCACGATCGTTGCGATCGTTACGTCCGCACCGTCATGAGCACCTACATCTTTCCTCCCGCGCCGCAGGCCGCCGTGGCCGTGCGCGGCACCGACGCCCGCTATGCCGTCAGCCGCATCTTCTGCGTCGGCCGCAACTACGCCGCCCACGCGCGCGAGATGGGCAGCGACCCGGACCGCGAGCCGCCGTTCTACTTCACCAAGCCGGCCAGCGCGCTGGCGCCGTCGGGCGGCACGATCCCGTACGCGCCGGGCACGAAGAATCTGCATTACGAGATGGAACTGGTGGTGGCGATCGGCAAGCCGGTGTTCAAGGCCACGCCGGAGCAGGCCGCCGAGGCGGTCTGGGGCTATGCCGCCGGGCTGGACATGACGCGCCGGGACCTGCAGAACGAGGCCAAGGCGATCGGCCGGCCTTGGGACCTGGGCAAGGGCTTCGAGCACTCGGCGGTGATCACCGAGCTGGTGCCGCGCGCCGAGCTGGGCGAGCTCGCCAAGGGCGCGATCACGCTGTCGGTGAATGGCGTCGAGAAACAGCGCGGTGACCTGTCGGACATGATCTGGAGCATTCCGGAACTGGTGGCCAACCTGTCGCAGTACTACCACCTGGAGCCGGGCGACCTGATCTACACGGGCACGCCGGAGGGCGTGGGTCCGGTGAAGCCGGGCGACCAGCTGCTGGGCGTGATCGAGGGCTTCGGCGAGCTGACGGTCACGATCGGCGAGGCCGAGTAAGCGAGGCGGCGCCGGCATGTTCGATCACAACGAGACCCTGGACGAGGCCCGCGCGCGCAACATCCGCGACGCGCTGTTCGAGGACATCGGCATCAGCGACTGGACCGCGCGGCTGGTGCCGGCGGAGCGGCGCGTGACGGCGCATGTGCGCGTGCGCGAGGCCGCGGTGCTGTGCGGGCGGGACTGGTTCGAGGGCGTGTTCCTGGCGCTGGACGGCTCGGCGCGGATCGACTGGCTGTATGACGAGGGTGCCGACATGGCGCCGGACACGCTGGTGTGCCGGATCGAGGCCGATGGCCGCGCGCTGCTCTCGGCGGAGCGTCCGGCGCTGAACTTCCTGCAGCTGCTCTCGGGCACGGCGACGGTGACGCGCGCGCATGCGCGGGCGATCGAAGGCGCGAGTCCGAATCCGCGTGGCTGCGCGGTGCTGGATACGCGCAAGACGCTGCCGGGGCTGCGGCTGGCGCAGAAGTACGCGGTGCGCGTGGGCGGCGGGGCGAATCAGCGGCTGGCGCTGTACGACGGCATCCTGATCAAGGAGAACCACATCGCCGCGGCGGGCGGGGTCACGCAGGCGCTGAAGCAGGCGCAGGCGCTGGACGCCGGGGTGACGATCCAGGTGGAGGTCGAGACCCTCGAGCAGCTGCGCGAAGCGCTCGCGGCCGGCGCGGTCAGCGTGCTGCTGGACAACTTCAGCGAGCCGATGATGCGCGAGGCGGTGGCGATCACTGGCGGCAAGGCGCTGCTGGAGGTGTCGGGCGGCGTGGCGATCGACCAGCTGCGCTGGATCGCGGCGACAGGCGTGGACCGCATCTCCATCGGACGCCTGACCAAGGACGCCAAGGCGGTTGACTACTCGATGCGCGTGGACTGAGGCGACGATGCGAAAGGAGGGCGCTGCGGGCTCTCTCAGACAATGATGTTTCTCATAGAGAAGCTCAGAGATGATCGCTTGTGAAGTCGTCAGCGATTATTGTCGGGCACGAGATAGGTCCAACATTCCTCGACGCTGAAATTCGGCGACATGTCGAAGCTGCTTCAGAAATGCAAGCAACGCCTTTGCGGCGATTACACAGTTCGGCGACGCTTGCACAAGCAGATCGGTTTCTTTGCGCAGGTTCAACATATCTCCGATATTGCCGCAAAACGCTTGAATTGCACCAATGTGCTTGTTTGAATATCGAGCGAGCAACGCCGTATCGTCAAGCAGCGATACATCATTGCGTTTGAGCTTTGCACCGGCTAGGGCAGCGTCACAGGTTTTTATCGAAAGAGTGATTCGGTCTTCGCTCGTCAAATACGAGAGAACGGCAGACTTGATACTGTATCCCACGGAATCAAGTGCTTCGATCTCGATGTCGCCCGGAGAGGCATAGGAATATTTGGCTACGCGCATTTCGTGCATCGAAGGAATCATCCGATGCATCGCATCAAAGAGATTTAGGCGACTATACCCCCCCTGCCACGGTGAATTCATATACTTTGATATTCGTTCCGGGAGATTGGTGATGAATCGAGGTGCGGTACAGTAGAAGAACGAATATAGACGATTGTAGCTGCTTGAGAATCTCGCTAAATCGGTAATGAACCATTGCCCATCGACTGGAATATCGAATCGTTTGGGGGCTAAGTCGCGTGCGAGACTAATGTCGGTCGTCAGTGTTTCATCGAAGAATGAATCTTCATCAGGGAAGTATTCTTCGATGGACTCACGATTGCTAATATATTTCGCATGACGATGAATTGAGGGCTCGCCATCAACGGCTCGAACGATTCGCTTGTCTAGGACAATGACCTTCGATGCCTGTTCAAGCAACTCGCGAAGGCTTACTTGCTTATCTAGATAAGCTACCAGTTCAGTACGATCTACAGGAAAGACGAGCCATCGATCTGCGATCGAGTCGTCATTGTCCACCCATAAGTAGATCCAACTGGACTGATAGCCTTTGAATAACGATACCAGTGGCTCGTCGAAAAAGACCAGATCGCAAATATGATGATGACGATCCAACTCGGAGACGTGACAACGCGCACCCTGGATTTTCCTCATAATGCTAGGCCCCCGACCTCGGCCACTGCGGCGACGGGATTAAAGTGCGCGTATTCAAATAGGTCGAAATGACCGTGCGTATCGGCAACCGTGGAGCGCCCGCAGGTGGCGTCGATGGAGATCTTGACGTAATGATCCCCCTTCTTTTGAAGGAACTTCTTGTTCGTCTTCAAAATTGCTTTGACTCGGACCGAAAGGAGTTCAAGACTGGAAAATAGAGAAACCGCATAGCTGGAGCAACACGGTGGCGGTGCTCGTCCATCCAGTCGATTTAAATCAAGGATCGCGTTCGGCAGAAAATTCCGCGGATCGGATATATCTGAAAAGCAGACACGAAAACCATATGTGTGATCCGCCAACTGCTTCGGTGGACAGCCGGTGAACTTCGAGATTTCCGCTTGATACTTTAGCGCATTTGACGTAATGACTTGCGCCTGCGCCGGCGCTTCATTAGCGGGAACTGCAGTGATGATTTTTGCAGTATTTACGCTGAACGAACCCGAGTCGTTTAACTTTGGTTGTGGCGAGTCTGAACTGGCCCCGCCCCGTGACGGTGTTGTCATGAATTCCTCCCTAGCAGAACTCGTGGCCACGCATCGAACGCGTGCGAGCATTTTTTGCGGAGTGTACGTCCGGAATACTGATCTAGGTGTGCAGGGCCACACGAACAAGGGGCTGGCGTCTGCGGTTCCGTCTGGATGACCTTCTTGAAAACGTCGCACAGCTGCCTAGATGCCAGACGTCAAGTCGAATCCAAAGCGCGGCGACGGGCGTGGACCGCATCTCGGTCGGACGCCTGACCAAGGACGCCAAGGCGGTTGACTACTCGATGCGGGTCGACGGCTGACGCCGACTTCTTCGTCAGCGATCCCTGCAATTCGGCGCCATATCTGGCGCCGAACTTCTTTCTGACACTGACCTCCTTCTCTCTTCGAAGGAGTCAGCAGAGATGGAAGCAAGCAATGACGATCGGGTGCCGGACGGAAATGCCAAAGCCATTCGAGACATTCTGAGCCGATGGACGGCCGGTAAGGCCATGCGAATCCTGAATGAGGTCGAAAGCCGGCTCCGACTCATGGCGGAACTGCGGGACAAGCTCCGCGTCGTGGGCGTCAAGGAGGTCCAGGAGCTTCAGCCGCTTTTTGAGCGTGGGCTTTGGATGCTCGGGCCACAGTTTGAATCGGTCCAGTTCACCGCGAACTGCGGAATGACAAGCGTGATCCGGGACTTGCTGGGTTGCCCCGAAGGACAGGGCTCGCGCCGCCGGCCTGACTTGGTGGTGCTTCCCGACAGCAGCCTGGGTTTCTATAGCTGTTCATCCTTTGACGACACCTACGAGGCGGATGGCATTGACCACGTGGTGGTGATTGAACTCAAGACGACGGGGCGCACGATTGATGGCCGGGACCGGGAGCAGGTCTGGAACTACATCAAGGAGTTGGAGCAGTCCGGTCACCTCAAAGCGAATACGCGTGTGGATGGCTACATCCTCGGCAGCAAGATCGCGCAGGGCGAGAACCGGTTCACCGTGTACAGCCCCACGATCAGGATCCGACCCATGCTGTATGCCACCGTCCTGACGAGGGCGGAGGGGCGACTGCTCAATCTGTACAGGGACATCAAGGACCCGCCGTTTCTCGGGGAGCCAGAGTCGCACATGACGCCGTGGCCGTTTGACGTCGAAGAGGCCGAGGCGGCGTGATGCCGGGAAAAGCAGGCGCACGCGGGCACCGGGATGGTGCCTGTCACGCCAGTCTTGTGCGCAAGGCTGGTGCGCGGATGCTCGCCAGACTTGCATACAAGACGGGTGCACCTGTGGCACACGTCCGGCCTTTCGCTGGCACGGAAGCTGCAAAGCCCCGTGCATGGGATCGACCGCCACCGACATCAGCCAACGCATCATCGAAGCGGTGCTGGCGCAGAAGCTGGCTCCCGGCACGCGGCTGGGAGAGCAGCAACTCGCCATGCTCTTCGACTGCAGCCGCACCATCGTCCGGGAGGCGCTGACGCGGCTGGCCGCGCGCGGCATCGTGACGGTCAGCGCGCGCCGTGGCTGGTATCTGATCGAGCCCTCGCTGGACGAGGCGCGCGAGGCCTTCGAGGCCCGCCGCGTGATCGAGCTGGGCCTGATCCGCGGCCGCCGCCCGCTCGACAAGCCCGCGATCACCCGCCTGAAGAAACACCTCGCGCAGGAAAAGGCCGCGCTGCGCGGCGACGACGTGGGCGCGCGCAGCTTCCTGCTCGGCGATTTCCATGTCTGCCTCGCGGAATGCCTGGGCAACAGCCTGCTCGCCGACACGCTGCGCGACTACACCGCGCGCACCACGCTGATCGCGATGCTCTACCAGTCGTCCCACGAGGCGGCGCAGTCCTGCCAGGAACACGTCGCCATCGTCGCGGCGCTCGAGCGCGGCGACGCCGCGCGCGCCGAGGCGCTGATGGCCGAGCACCTGGCCAGCGTGCAGTCCGGCCTTCAACTCGAGACCCCCGCCGGCGATCCGCTGCATCAGCTGCGCCAGGCGCTCACGCCCGTGACGCCGCCCGCGTCCGCGTCGGCATCGGCGCCGCCATCAGCGCCCTCATCGCGGCGCACCCGCGCCCTGCGCACCCGCGACGCGGACCCCACCGATTCCCCCCCTGCCGCCTACCTTGGAGCCTTGCTATGAGCCATGCCGTCCGTTCCTCCGTCCGCGCGCTGCTGCCGCGCCGCCTGCTGCTCGCCGCGGGTCTGGGCCTGCTCGCGCTGGGCGCCCAGGCGCAGACCGCGCTCGACACGATCACCAAGTCCAAGACCATCAAGATCGCCATCCCCACCGACTACCCGCCCTATGGCTTCGTCGGTCCGGACATGAAGCCGCAGGGGCTGGACGTCGCGATGGCCGAGCTGATCGCGGCCAAGCTCGGCGTGAAGGTGGAACTGGTGCCGGTCACCAGCGCCAACCGCATTCCCTATCTGCAGACGAAGAAGGCCGATCTGGTCATCTCGACGCTGGGCAAGAACCCGGAGCGCGAAAAGGTCATCGCCTTCAGCGCCGCCTACGCGCCGTTCTACCAGGCGGTCTTCGCGCCGAAGAGCCTGTCGATCAAGAGCTTCGCCGACCTGGCGGGCAAGTCCGTCGCGGTGACCCGCGGCGCGATGGAGGACCAGGAGCTCGCCAAGGTCGCGCCGCCGACGCTGGAGTTCAAGCGCTTCGAGGACAACAACGCGACCATCGCCGCGTTCGCCGCCGGCCAGACCCAGGTGCTTGCGACCAGCGCGGCGGTGGCCGGCAATCTGATGCAGCGCCAGCCCGGCCTGAACGTCGAATACAAGCTGCTGCTCAAGGACAGCCCCTGCTTCGTCGGCGTCGCCAAGGGCGAGGACGCGCTGCTGGCCAAGGTGAACGCGATCATCGCGGCGGCCAAGCAGGCCGGCGAGCTCGAGGCGCTGTCGAAGAAGTGGCTGGGCCGCGGCGCCGGCGATCTGCCGCTGTGAGCCGGCGATGATCGAGTTCGACTTCAGCGCCGTCCTGGCTGAATGGCCGCTGCTGCTGCGCGGCCTGGCGTGGACCGTCGGGCTGACGCTGGTCGCGGTGCCGCTGGGCCTGCTGATCGCGACGCTCGGCGCATGGGCGCGCGCCTGCGGCCCCGCCGCGCTGCGCCGTGCGGTCGGCGTCTATGTCGAACTGCTGCGCAACACGCCCTTCATCGTGCAGCTGTTCTTCGTCTTCTTCGGTCTGCCGTCGCTGGGCGTGAAGCTCTCGCCGGTGACCGCGTCGATGATCGCGATGACGCTCAACCTCGGCGCCTACGGCACGGAGATCCTGCGCGCCGGCATCCAGGCCGCGCCGCGCGGGCAATGGGAGGCGGCGCAGAGCCTGGCGCTGGGTCCGGTGCAGGTCTTCACCCGCGTGATCCTGCCGCCCGCGTTCAAGCGGGTGTGGCCGGCGATGACCAGCCAGATCGTGATCGTGATGCTGGGCTCGGCGGTGTGCGGGCAGATCTCCACCGAGGAGCTCAGCTACGCCGCCAACCTGATCCACAGCCGCAACTTCCGCGCCTTCGAGGCGACCTTCGTCGCGCTGGCGATCTACCTCGCGCTGACGCTGGTGCTGCGGCGCTTCCTGCTGTGGGCCGGGCCCAAGTGGTTCTTCGGAGGAGCGCCGCGTGGTTGAGTTCACCCTCTGGGACATCCTGCGCAATCTCGCGCTCGCGCTGCGCTGGACGGTGGCGCTGTCGCTGATCGCGTTCATCGGCGGCGGGCTGGTCGGCGGCGCGCTGCTGTGCCTGCGCCTGGCCTTGGGCCGCAAGACCGGACGGCTGATCGCCACCTACGTCGGCCTCTTCCAGGGCACGCCGCTGCTGATGCAGCTGTTCCTGGCGTACTTCGGGCTGGCGCTGCTGGGCATCGAGGTCTCGGCCTGGACGGCCGCGGCACTCGCCCTGACGCTCTACACGAGCGCCTATCTGGTCGAGATCTGGCGCGGTTGCGTCGAGGCCGTGCCGCGCGGTCAATGGGAAGCCGCGCGCTGCCTGGCGATGAGCTTTGGCGAGCAACTGCGCCACGTCATCCTGCCGCAGGCGATGCGTCTGGCGATCGCGCCGACGGTCGGCTTCCTGGTGCAGGTCATCAAGGGGACGGCGCTGGCCTCGGTGATCGGCTTCGTCGAGCTGACCAAGGCCGGCGGCATGATCGCCAACGCGACCTTCCAGCCCTTCCTCGTCTTCGGCTGCGTGGCGCTGTTCTATTTCGCCCTGTGCTTCCCCGTGAGCCTGATCGCCCAACATCTGGAAAGGAAGCCGCATGGCCGCGCTGCCTGATATCACCGATTCGCAGACCCCGGCTGTGCCTCGCGTGCCGATCGTGCGCATCACCGCGCTGCGCAAGTCCTATGGTGACAACGAGGTGCTCAAGGGCATTGACCTGGACGTGATGCGGGGCGAGGTGATCGCGCTGATCGGCAAGAGCGGATCGGGCAAGAGCACCCTGCTGCGCTGCATCAACGGGCTGGAACAGTTCCAGGACGGCTCGCTGACGGTGGCCGGCAAGCCGCTGCTGCACGAGAGCGCGATGGCGATGCGCGCGCTGCGGCAGCAGGTCGGGATGATTTTTCAAAGCTTCAATCTGTTCCCGCACCTGAGCGTGGGCCGCAACGTGATGCTGGCGCCGACGCTGGTGAAGCAGCGCACCGCCAAGGAGGCCGCCGAGCAGGCGAGGGCGCTGCTGGCGCGGGTGGGTCTGGCGGAGAAGTTCGATGCGATGCCCGATCAACTGAGCGGCGGCCAGCAGCAGCGCGTGGCGATCGCGCGGGCGCTGGCGATGGAGCCGCAGGTGCTGCTGTGCGACGAGATCACGTCGGCGCTCGATCCGGAGCTGGTCGGCGAGGTGCTGCGCGTCGTCGAGTCGCTGGCGGACGAGGGCATGACGCTGCTGATGGTCACGCACGAGATGAACTTCGCGCGCAAGGTCGCGGACCGGGTGATCTTCATGCATCAGGGCCGCGTGCATGAGATGGGCGCGCCAGCGGAGATCTTCGGGTCGCCGCGGACGGCGGAGTTGAGGCAGTTCCTGAAGTCGCTGGATGACTGATGGCGAGAGCGGTATCGCGGCTTAGACTGCTCCGCACTTCACGAGGAGCCCCGCCATGCCGAACCGCCGCACGATCCTCCGATCCACGCTCGCGCTTTCATCGGGCGCGTTGACGGGCTCCGCCATCGCCGCGCCGGCCGACGAGACGCCTCACGCCGCTGACGCGTCCAACCCGGTCCGCGATGCCGAGATCGCCTTCGCCGCCACGCTCGCGCGGCGCGACTTCAAGGCCTTCGCGGAGTTCGTCGCCGAGGATGCCGTCTTCATCGGCGGGGGCAAGCCGCAGCGCGGCCGCGCCGCGGTGCTCGCCAGCTGGAAACGCTTCTTCGACGGCCCGGAGGCGCCGTTCTCGTGGGCGCCGGATCTCGTCGAGGTGCTGCCCAATGGCCAGCTCGGCTACAGCACCGGCCCGGTCCACGTGAAGGGCAAGCTCGTCGCGCGCTTCGCGTCCACCTGGCGCCGCGATCCCGATGGGCGCTGGCGCGTCGTCTTCGACAACGGCAGCGACGTCTGCGATTGCAAGGACCTGGCGTAAGGCCAGGCCCGGCGGCTCACGCGAACCAGTCCTCGTCCGGCAGTTGCTCGAACACCCGCTTCAAGCCCGCGCCCCAGCCCTGGCTGATCGTCGTGAAGTAGGGATCGTCCTTGGTGATCCGGTGCGGCTGCGCCGGCGCGAAACTGTCCGTCTTGTAGAGCAGCATGTCGATCGGCAACCCCACCGACAGGTTGCTGCGGATCGTCGAGTCGAACGAGATCAACGCGCATTTCGTCGCCTCCGCCAGCGAGCTGTCGAAGTCGATGACGCGGTCGATGATGGGCTTGCCGTATTTCGATTCGCCGATCTGCAGGTAGGGCGTGTCTTCCGTCGCCTCGATGAAGTTGCCCTGCGGATAAACGTGGAAGATGCGCGGCGCCTCGCCGCGGATCTGCCCGCCCACGATGAAGTTGGCACCGAAGTCCACGCCCTGGTTCAACTGGTCGTTGCCTTCGCTGTCCCGCGACACCACTTCCTTCAGCGTGCGTCCGAGCAGCTCCGCGACGTCGTACATCGACGTCAGCTTCATCAGGTGCCGGCCCTCGCCCATGGCGCGCTGGCGCAGAAGGCTCACCACGCTCTGCGTCGTCGCCAGGTTGCCCGCGTTGAGCAGCGTGATCAGGCGCTCGCCCGGCTGCTCGAAGACATTCATCTTGCGGAAGGTCGCGATGTGGTCCACGCCCGCGTTGGTGCGGGAATCCGACGCGAACAGCAGGCCGGCACGCAGCCGCATGGCAACACAGTAAGTCATGGGGCGGGAGCGTAGCCGATCAATCCCGCGCCGTGCGCGCCCTGCGCCGCGTCATTGCTGGTCCCCCGTGCCGGGTTTCACGAGCACTTCGGCCCGCATCGTTTCCAGCCCACCGCCTGTTCGTACGCCGCGCACCGGACAGGCGTCCAGGTAGTCCGCGCCGATGGCCAGCTTCACGTGCCTGCCATCGGCCAGGCACTGGTTGCTGATGTCGTAGCCCAGCCAGCCGCCCGCCATGCCGTGCGCGGGGGCCCGGCCTTGCGGGGCATCGGGCAGCCGCACTTCCGCCCAGGCATGGCTCGCCACATGCTCGAAATCGGTCGCCAGATAGCCCGACACATAGCGCGCCGGCAGGCCCAGCAGCCGGGCGCAGCAGACGAAGACCTGCGCGTGGTCCTGGCAGACGCCGCGGCCGGTCTGGAAGGCCTCGGCCGCCGGCGTGGCCGCGTCGGTGTAGCCCTTCAGATAGGGCATGCGCTCACCGATCGCCGCCATCAGCGACAGCAGCGCCTCATGCGCGTCGGCCTTGGCCGCGTCCGCGAAGCCGGCGGCGAACTGCCGCAGCGCCTCGTCCGCGCGCGTCAGCGCGCTGTCGCGCAGGAACAGCGGCGCGGGCAGCTCGTCTTCCGGGTCGGGCGACGGCGGCGCGTCGCCGGTGTCCACCTCGCCGATGGCGCGCAGCACGATCTCCCGGCCCGGTCCGTCCAGGCTCAGCACATGCATCGTGTTGCCGAACGCATCCTTGCAGGCGCTGGCGGGTGCCGGCAGTTCCAGCCGCCATTGCAGCAGCTGGAACCCACGCCCTGGCCGCGGCGTCAGCCGCAGGTACTGCGTGCTGCGCGCCACCGGCGCGTCGTAGTCGTAGACGGTCTCGTGCGAAATGTGCAGATGCATGGCCCGGTCTCCTGGATCTTCATGTCGCGGTCGGACGCCGCGTTCATTGCGCCTCGAAGTAGGCCTGCTGGATGTCCAGGCCCAGCCGCGCCGAGTCCTGCAGGAAGCCCGTGAGCCACGGGTGCAGCCCTTGTTCGAGGATCTCGTCCACGGCGGCGTACTCGAGCCGCAGCGCCAGCCGTCCCGCGCTCTGTTTGGCGGTGCGGCCGGCGTCCTCGGCGCCGCCGCGCGCCTCGATCTGCGGCAGGATCGCACGAATCTCGTCGCAGCAGGCGCGCAGCGAGCGCGGCACGTCGGGCCGCAGGATCAGCAGCTCCGTCACGCGCCGGCCGTTCAGGCTGTCGCGATAGGCCGCGTGATACGCCTCGAAGGCCGACAGCGAGCGCAGCAGCGCGTTCCACGCGTAGAAGTCGGGGGCGCTCTCGCTCGGCGCGTCGACGGGCGCGAGCGTGTCCACCGCCGGCGCGATCAGCTGCGACTTCACGTCCAGCAGCCGCGCGGTGTTGTCGGCGCGCTCGACGAAAGTGCCCAGCCGGATGAAGCAGTAGGCATCGTTGCGCTGCAGCGTGCCGTAGGTCGCGCCGCGGAACAGGTGCGACCGCTCCTTCACCCAGTCGAAGAAGGACGAGGGCTCGGCCACGCCCTTGCGCGCCAGCGCGCGGGCCTCCAGCCAACTGGTGTTGATGGCTTCCCACATCTCGGCGGTGATCTGGCCGCGCACCGCATGCGCGTTCTCGCGCGCCTGCCGGATGCACGACAGCACCGATGCCGGGTTCTCCAGGTCCGTGCCCATGAAGCGGAACAGCTGCTCGGCGCTCAGACGCGGATGGCGCGCCTGATAGGCCTCGAGCGTGCCGGTCACCGCGAGCGGCGCGGCCAGCTCCGTCGCGGCGCCGCGCGACTGCGGCAGCAGCGACAGCGAATGCGTCACGTCGAGCATGCGCACGAGGTTCTCGGCGCGCTCCAGATAGCGGCTCATCCAGTAGAGCTGGGAGGCGGTGCGGCTCAGCATGTCGAGCCTCCCGCCGGGCCGTCCCCAAGGGAGGCGGGCGCCCCCCCGGGGGGCAGCGAACGAAGTGAGCGTGGGGGCTTCATGTTCTCTCCAGGATCCAGGTGTCCTTGGTGCCGCCACCTTGGGACGAATTCACCACCAGCGAGCCCGCCTTCAGCGCCACGCGCGTCAGGCCGCCGGCCACCATGTTGACCTCGCGCCCGGAGAGCACGAAGGGCCGCAGGTCGATGTGGCGCGGCGCGATGCCGCGCTCCACGAAGGTCGGACAGCTCGACAGACACAGCGTCGGCTGCGCGATGTAGTTGGCCGGATTGGCCTTGACGCGCTCCTTGAAGTCGGCCACCTCGGCCGCCGTCGACGCCGGCCCCACCAGCATCCCGTAGCCGCCTGCGCCATGGACCTCCTTCACCACCAGGTCGGCCATGTGGTTCAGCACGTGGTCCAGGTCCTCGGGCTTGCGGCACTGCCAGGTCGGCACGTTGTGCAGGATGGGCTCCTCGCCCAGGTAGAAGCGGATCATGTCCGGCACATACGGATAGATGGACTTGTCGTCCGCCACGCCGGTGCCGATCGCGTTGGCCAGCACCACGTGCCCCTGCTTGTAGACCGACAGCAGCCCCGGCACGCCCAGCATGGAATCGGCCCGGAATGCCAGTGGATCGAGGAAGGCGTCGTCGATGCGGCGGTAGATGACGTCCACGCGCTTGGGGCCGACGGTGGTGCGCATGAAGACGAAGCCGTCCTTGACGAACAGGTCCTGCCCCTCGACCAGCTCCACGCCCATCTGCTGCGCGAGGAAGGCGTGCTCGAAGTAGGCCGAGTTGAACGGCCCCGGCGTCAGCACGACCACCGTCGGGTTGTCCGCGAGGCTGGCCTGGCGCAGCGTGTTGAGCAGCAGCGCCGGGTAATGCGCGACCGGCGCGATCGCGTAGGTCGCGAACAGCTCCGGGAAGAGCCGCATCATCATCTTGCGGTTCTCCAGCATGTAGCTCACGCCGGAGGGCACGCGCAGGTTGTCCTCCAGCACGTAATAGCCGCCGTCGGCATGGCGGATCAGGTCCACGCCGGTGATGTGGGCGTAGATGCCCAGCGGCAGGTCCAGCCCCTGCATCGCGGGCTGGTACTGCGCGTTGGCGAAGACCTGCTCGGCGGGAATCAGCCCGGCCTTCACGATCTCATGGCCGTGGTAGATGTCCCACAGGAAGCGGTTGAGCGCGGTGACGCGCTGGCGCAGGCCGCGTTCCAGCATCCGCCAGTCCTCGGCGGGGACGATGCGCGGCACGGTGTCGAAGGGGATCAGCCGCTCGGCGCCGGCCTCGTCGCCATAGACGGCGAAGGTGATGCCGACCTTGTGGAAGAGCAGATCGGCCTCGGCCCGTTTCTTGGCCAGCGCCTCGGGCGTGCGCGCATGGAGCCAGTCCGCGAAGGCCTGGTAGCTGGGCCGGATCGCGCCGCTTTGCAGCAGCATCTCGTCATAGTGGCCGGCGGGCGGCAGGGTCAGCGCATGCATGGGGTCTCCAGGGACGGACCGCCTCCGGGCGGCGGCCCGGCGGGGCAGGTTGCAAGGCCCGTGCCCAGCCCGGCGCGTCGCGCGGGCCGGCATGGACGCCAGCTTGACCGCTTTTGGTGCGCCTGCAAAGGCCGCCCCGGGGCGGTGCGCCCACAGGCTCCGTCATCGCCCGCTGCTGGTGCAGTGGCACTATCCCGCGTTGCGGGCGCGCTCCGCTCTCGCTACAACTGCCGTCAATGCCTCAAGACACCCCGGTCTCCCCACCCTCGTCCCCCGCCGCCGGCGCTTCCCCGCCGGCCCCGGGCGCCGCCACCGCCGCCGACTTCATCCCGCCGCGCGGCTCGCGGGCCTCGCTGGGCCGCTGGCTCACCGCGCTGGTGTTCGCCGCGGTGGCGGTGGCGGTGGCGATCTCGGTGCTGCTGATCGAGAACTTCGCCCGCGCCCATGCCGAGCGCCGCGCGGTCGAGTCCTTGCGCCAGGTCGCGGTGGACTTCCGCGACGCGCTGGACCGCGGCATGGCGCAGCAGTTCAAGGAGGTGCGCGTGCTGGCCCAACTGGAGCCGTTCCGCGATTTCCGCGATCCGGAGTCGATGCGCCGCGCGCTGGACCAGGTGCAGATCGGTTTCGACCACTTCGCCTGGCTGGGCGTGACCGACGCGCAGGGCAAGGTGTTGGCGTCGGCGGGCGGGCTGCTGGCCGGCGTGGACGTGTCCAAGCGGCCCTGGTGGCAGGGCGCGAAGAACGGCCAGCCCTTCGTCGGCGACGTCCATGCGGCGCTGCTGCTGGAGAAGCTGCTGCCGCGCCGCAGCGAGCCGTGGCGCTTCGTCGATTTCGCGGTGCCGCTGCTGGACGACGGCGGCCAGCTGCGCGGCGTCTTCGGGGCGCATCTCAGCTGGGGCTGGGCGCGGCAGATCAAGAGCGAGCTGATCGACGCGACGATGGCCTCGCACAAGGCCGACGCGCTGGTGCTGGGCAAGGATGGCGCGGTGATCCTCGGCCCCACGGAGCTCGAAGGCAGGAAGATGACGCTCGGCGCGGAGAGCGGCCAGGGCCTGCGGCATCACGCGCTGGACGGCGTGGACTACTTCGCGGTGAGCGTGCCCAGCCACGGCTATGGCGTCTATCCGGGCCTGGGCTGGACGGTGCTGGTCCGGCAGCCGGTCGAGGTGGCGCTGGCGGACTACTTCGAGCTGCGCCGCCAGATCATCCTGTGCGCGGTGCTGCTGCTGGCGGCCGCGGTGCCGGTGAGCTGGTGGCTGGCGCGGCGCATGAGCCGTCCGCTGAATGCGTTGTCCGAGGCCATCTCGCATCGCCGCCACCTCAGCGAGGACGCGCTGCCCGACGTCGGCGGCTACCGCGAGGCGGCGGTGCTGTCGCAGGCGCTGAACGACCTGGCGCGGCGTCAGGCCGAGCAGGACCGCTCGCTGGCGCAGCTCAATGCGTCGCTGGAGCTGCGGGTGCAGGCGCGCACGCTGGAGCTGCATGACGCGATGCTGCGCCAGGAGGCGAGCGAGCAGCGCCTGCGCATGATCGCGGACAACCTGCCGGTGCTGATCTCCTACATCGACGCGCAGGAGCGGCTGCGCTTCCTCAACGCGACCTTCCGCAGCTGGATGGGCATGGCGCCCGAGGAGGCGCTGGGCCGGCCGCTGATCGACGTGATCGGGCCGGTGCTGCACGCGCAGCGGCTGCCCTATCTGAAGGGCGCGCTGGCGGGTGTGCGGCAGCGCTTCGAGACCCGCTCCGAGGCCAACGGCGTGGTGCGCGACATGCTGACCGAGTACGTGCCCGATCTGCAGCCCGACGGCAGCGTGGCGGGCGTCTACACGCTGGCGACCGACATCACCGCGTTCAAGCAGGTCGAGCGCGAGCTGGACCAGCTCAGCCGGGTGGACCCGCTGACCGGGCTGCCGAACCGGCGCCAGTTCGAGTCGCGCCTGTCCGAGTCGCTGGCCCGCGCGCGGCGCAGCCAGAAGACGATGGCGCTGATGTTCCTGGACCTGGACCACTTCAAGCAGATCAACGACGCGCTGGGCCATGCGGCCGGCGACGCGGTGCTGCGGGCCTTCGCAGACCGGGTGCGGGGCGCGGTCCGGGAGACCGATCAGCTCTGCCGCCTGGCGGGCGACGAGTTCGTGCTGATCCTGGAGAACCTGAATGCGCCGGAGGAGGCGGGCGGCGTCGCGGGCAAGGTGCTCGACGCGGTGAAGGCGCCGCTGACGCTGCAGGGCCAGGAGGTGGCGATGTCCACCAGCATCGGCATCGCCTGCCACGACGGCGGCCTGGAGGGCGAGGTCGCGCTGCTGGGCCGCGCCGACGACGCGCTCTACGCCGCCAAGGCGGCGGGGCGCGGTTGCTGGAAGCTGGCGGACTGAGGGCGGATATATTGCGACCCTTCCTTCGCCGCTCCGGCCAAAGAGAGAGGGCCCCGCTTTGCCTTGCACCCGTCCGATGAGCATCGCCCGCCGCGCCGCGGTGCCGAGGTTCGCGCTGAGGTTCGCGTTGACGTGCGCGCTGATGGCCGCCGGCCCCGCGCGCGCCGCGGACGTGACCGTCTCCGCCGCTGCGAGCCTGACCAACGCCTTCAAGGAATTGGCGCCGGCCTTTGAGGCCGCTCATCCGGGCACCAGGCTGCTGTTCAACTTCGCCGCCTCGGACGCGCTGCTGGCGCAGATCGTCAAGGGCGCGCCGGTCGATGTGTTCGCGTCGGCGGACCAGGAGACGATGGACAGGGCTCAGCAGCAGAAGTTGCTGGTGGACGGCACGCGGCGCAATTTCGTGCGCAATGCGCTGGTCGTCATCACGCCGGCCGAGCAGGGCGTCGCGCTGAAGTCGCTGAGCGACCTGCAGCAGGTGGCGGTCAAGCGCGTCGCCATCGGCAAGCCCGAGGGCGTGCCCGCCGGCCGCTACGCCAAGGGGGCGCTCGAGAAGGCGGGCCTGTGGCAGGCGGTCGAGCCCAAGGCGGTGTTCGCGCAGAACGTGCGCCAGGCGCTGGACTACGTCGCTCGAGGCGAGACCGAGGCTGGCTTCGTCTACGCGACCGATGCCCTCGTCATGAAGGACAAGGTCCGCGTGCTGTTCCGCGTGCCGACCGAGACGCCGATCTCGTATCCGATCGCCGTCACCCCTGGCGGATCGAATGCCGCCGGCGGCCGCCAGTTCCTGGACTTCGTCGCGTCGGCGGCGGGTCAGGCCGTGCTGGCGAAGCACGGCTTCGAGCAGCCCTGAGATCAGGGGAGCGGCGCCGCACGTGGAACCGGCCTGGATCGCGCTGGCGCTGTCGCTGAAGGTCGCGGGCTGGGCGACGGCGCTCAATCTGGTGCTGGGCGTGGCGGCCGGTTTCGCGCTGGCGCGCCTGCGCTTTCCGGGGCGGGAGCTGCTGGACGCGGTGTTGACGCTGCCGATGGTGCTGCCGCCGACGGTGCTCGGGTACTACCTGCTGGTGGTGATCGGCAAGCGCGGCTGGCTCGGCGCGTGGCTGTGGGACCGCTTCGGCATCAATCTGATCTTCACGTGGCAGGGGGCGGTGATCGCGGCGACCATCGTCGCGTTTCCGCTGGTGATGAGGTCGGCACGCGCGGCCTTCGAGGGGGTGGACCCGCAGCTCGAGCGCGCCGCGCGCGTGCTGGGTCTGGGCGAATGGGCGCTGTTCTTCCGCGTCACGCTGCCGATGGCCTGGCGCGGCGTGCTGGCGGGCGTGCTGCTGGCCTTCGCGCGCGCGCTGGGCGAGTTCGGCGCGACGCTGATGGTGGCGGGCAGCATCCCTGGCAAGACGCAGACGCTGTCCGTCGCGGTCTACGAGGCGGTGCAGGCGGGTCAGGACGACACCGCCAATCTGCTGGTGCTGATCGTCTCGGTGACCTGCGTCGTGGTGCTGCTGGCGGCTGGGCGGCTGGCCGGGCCGAGGTCCGTGCGATGAGCTTCGAAGTCCGCATCCGCAAGCATGTCGAGGGCGGCGGGCGCCGCTTCGAGCTGTCGGTCGCTTTCGCCACCGATGCGCGGCGCACGGTGGTGCATGGGCCGTCGGGGGCGGGCAAGAGCCTGACGCTGCAGGCGATCGCCGGTCTGCTGAAGCCGGACGAGGGCACGATCCGTATCGACGGCAAGCCGGTGTTCGACAGCGCGTCGCGCATCGACGTGCCGGCGCGGCAGCGTGGGCTGGGCTATCTCTTCCAGGACTACGCGCTGTTCCCGCAGCTGACGGTACGGCAGAACATTGCATTCGCGCTGAAGCGGGGCTGGCTGAACCCGTCGCGCCACGATGGTGGCGAGGCGGTGGACCGATGGATCCAGGCCTTCGAACTGGAGCGGGTGGCGCAGCAGCGGCCGCACCAGCTGTCGGGCGGCCAGCGCCAGCGCACGGCGCTGGCGCGCGCGCTCGTCAACGAGCCGCGCGCGCTGCTGCTCGACGAGCCGTTCTCGGCGCTCGATCCCGAGCTGCGCGGCCGTATGCGGACCGAGCTCGACATGCTGCTCGAGCGCGTCGGCATTCCGATGCTGATGATTTCCCACGACCCCGAGGACGTGGCGAGATTCGGGGATCGGAGGATACTGCTGCGCGATGGGACCGTGCACGCGGAATCTTGAATCGATTTCCGCCAGCGCCTTCAGGAGGAATCAGCCACCCGATGGGTGGCTGACTTCTTTTCGGTGGATGGCGAATGAATTGGCACCCACACGAAATATCCGACTCACCCCACCGATTGGTGTCACGGAACTGCTGAAAATAGGTGGGGTCGAGAGGCTGTATTCAATAAAGCGATCGCTTTCAATCTCTGGTCCTCACACCTCAGAGGGGGTTTTCTCTGTGCGCCGCTGGAGCGAAGAATTGGCGGTCCACAGGCCCTCTCGATTCAAAAGTTGAATGAACGGATTCGCCCGCATTCGCTGGTCTTCCATCGCCGGGGCGGTTTTCTTCTCGGCTTTCGTCCTGGCCCTTTCCCGATTCTGGGTTCCTGAAGAAATTCGGCAGGTGCTGAAAGCCGCTTTACTAGCCCTCACCGCAGCCGTGCTGGTGTCCCGTTACGCCGTGGGATTTCAAGGCGGGATCGCGCGCTTTCAAGCGTCCCGCGCGTCGTCTCGGGGCTGGATTTGGAGCGCGATGTCGATTCAACCGGTCGAGGTCTTTGGCGCGCAGCGTTTCGTGGCAACGCTCGTCCTTGGATTCCTGCGGCAACTGGCCGGGCGAGCGGCGCCGGAACCGCCGCAGGGCGAGGCATTCCGCTATTGGCGAACCAGCACCTACCCTGCCGCGGCCGTCGTGCTGGCAATCTGCCTCGTGATCGAACTGCCCGTCGGAGCCCTTCTGATGAAGGGACTCGGCATGGCCGAGGCCAAGCGCGAGTTGCTGCATGAGGCGCTGCTCGTGCTGACCACATGGGTCTTCGTGCTGGGTATCGGGGACAGGTACTGGCTGAAGGCCGGCGCGCACGTGCTCGATGCGGCCCACCTGCATCTGCAACTCGGCGCTTGCGTGCGCGGCGCGGTCCCGTTGCGGCTTGTGACGGGAGCCCTCGTGCAGCCTCGAAGAGCGAAAGGGCGTTCATCACTCGGCAAGGAACGCATCCTGGAAGTGAGTCCGCTTGATTCGCCGAATCTGCGCCTGCTCCTCGCGCCCGAGGCCCTCTCGAACGTCCGGGTGCGGGGCGCCCCGGTCCCGGACCCCGTCGAGGTCCTGGATCTGCGCGTCGACGAGCCCGAGCGGCTGCTCGCAGCGCTGGCCGCTCGCGGCGTACCAGCCGGCGCCAGCCGCTCCTGACGCTGGTTGTCGCCCGCACCCCGAGAATGGGGCGTCAAGGAGGGCGACGACATGCGGGACAGCAGCGCGGACCAGGTCAGCCATTGCGACCTCGTCATGAAGGGCGGCGTCACCAGCGGCGTGATCTATCCCAGGCTGGTGGCCGGGCTGTCCGCACGCTACGAGTTCAAGAACATCGGCGGCACCTCGGCCGGTGCGATCGCCGCAGGCGCCAGCGCCGCCGCGGAGTACGGACGCCAGCGCGGCCATGCCGGCGCCTTCGACATGCTGGCGAAGCTGCCGGAGGAACTCGGCGCCGATGTGCCGCGGGGCAGGCGTTCATCAGGGCGCAGCCGGCTGCTCACGCTGTTTCAACCCGTGCCCGCGCTGCGGCGGCATTTCGAGGTGCTCACGCGCGCGCTCGGCAAGCCGCCGGCCGAGGCGGCGGCGGCCGTCATCGGCGGCATGGCCGCGATGCACTGGCTGGCCGGGCTCGCGATCGCGGTGATCGGCGTGCTGCTGTTGCTGCCATCGGCGCGTCTGCTCGCGCCCGAGGCCGGCCTCGCGCCCTGGCAGGTCGCGGCCACCGTGGCAGGCATGGCCTTGACGGCCGCCCTCGTCGCGGCGGCCGCGGTCGCGACAGCGGCCGTGCTCTTCGCGCGCGGGCTGCTCAGAGGCCTCAAGGACAACGGCTATGGCCTGTGTAGCGGCCTGACCCAGCGCGCGCAGGCGGAGCAGGGCGGCCAGACGGCGCTCACCGATTGGCTGCATGGCTACTTCAACGCGCTGGCGGGCAAGAGCATCGACGGCCCGCCGCTGAGCTTCGGCGATCTGTGGGGGCCCGACCCGACCACCCGGCGCATCAACCTCGAGGTGATGACCAGCGCCGTCAGCCAGCACATGGTCTACAGCATCCCGTTCCGGCCCGGGACGCCGATGTTCTATTACGACCCGATCGAATGGGCCGCGCTCTTCCCGCCCGCCGTGATGACGGCGCTCGCGGCCGCGTTCCCGGGCGAGGGCGAAGGCCCGGCGATCGTCAGCGCGCAGGGCAGGGCGCTGAAGCCGCTGCCCAGGCATGGCGAGCTGCCGGTGGTCGTCGCGATCCGGATGAGCCTCAGCTTCCCGATCCTGTTGTCGGCGGTGCCGCTGTACGCGGTGGACTGGTCGCGTACCGGGAACCAGGCCATCCAGGCCGCCTTCCGCGCCGCCACCACGGCCGGCGAGCGCCGCGCGCTGAGCCTGCGCGCAACGCGCATCTGGTTCTCCGACGGCGGCATCGGCAGCAACATGCCGCTGCACATGTTCGACGCGATGCTGCCGCGTCATCCGACCTTCGCCGTCAACCTGAAGCCGCCGCATCCCGACCACGCCATCCGGCGCGATGCGCCCGGCAACGACGGCGGCCGCCTCTATCTGGCCGAGGACGACCGCGGCGGCCGCCTGCGCTACTGGCCCGAGCCCGACCTCGTCGCCGGCTGGGAGCAGCGCGGCGCCGCCGCCAGCGAGAAGACGCCGCTGGCCGGACTCGCCGGATTCCTGCGCAGCATCGTCGGCACGATGCAGAACTGGCGCGACGAGATCCAGTTCCCCACGCCCGCCTTCCGCGATCGCATCGTCCAGATCAGCTTGAAGCCGGACGAGGGCGGATTGAACCTGTCGATGGCGGCGGGCACGATCTCGACGCTCGCCGATGCCGGCGCGATGGCGGCGCAGCGCCTGATCGCGCGCTTCCATCCGGCCGGCGCGCAGGCCGGCGCGGGCTGGGAAAGCCATCGCCGCGCGCGGCTCACGACTTTCCTGGGCGTGATGCAGCCGGCGACGGCGGCGCTCGCGCCGGCAACTGGCACGGCCGCCGCGGCCGACTGGCTGATGCTGCTCGACGACGACACGCGCTATGAGCGCTCCTCGGCGATGCGGGACGAAGCGACGCGCTTTCTCACCGGCCTCTTCGCCATCGGCGCGGCGACGCCGCTGAAGCAGGCCGGGCAGGCGCGGACGCTGGACGTCGGGTCGCTCAAGCCGATTCCCGAGCTGCGCTTCGTGCCTCGGATCTGAAGATGGCGTGAGGGCCGCGTGAGCGCGGCGGCAGGCGGGAACGCCGATTTCATCGGCCTTTCACCCGTTCTTGATTCCCCTTACAGCCCGATACGGGTGGGCCGGAAAACGGGTCAACGCAGACCCGGCGGGACCGTTGGCAAGACATGGCCATCTCTTTCACGAAGCCCATGCCTCACACCCTCCGCATGACCGCGCTCGCCGCGGCCGCCCTTGCCGCGCTGCTCACGGGCTGCGCCCAGCCGCGCCACACCGTCGTCAACGCCGATGTCGAATACCGCAGCGCGCCGGTCTGGGTCCCGCCCCCGCCGCCGCCCGCACCGGTCGTCAGCGTCTATGTCGAGCCGCCGCTGGTTCAGCCCGAACCCGTGTTCGTCGACGTCGCGCCGCCGCCGATGCTGGTCGAGGTGCCGCCGCCGCAGCCCTATCCGGGCGCCGTCTGGACCGGCGGCTACTGGGGCTGGCAAGGCCGCTGGGTATGGTGCGCGGGCCGCTGGAGCTCGCCGCCGCGGCCGGACTACGTCTGGGTCCAACCCTATTACGAGCACCGCGACGGGGCGGTCGTGTTCGTGTCCGGCTTCTGGGCCGCGCATGGCGTGGCCTTCGTGCCGCCGCCCCCGAGCCTGCACCTGTCGGTCGAGATCGCCATCGGCGGCGGCGCCCGGCCGGTCGGCCCGATGGGCGTGTTCGTGCCGCCGCCGCCCGGATCGCGCGCCGGCCTGATCGTGCCGGCGCCGATCGGCACGCCGCCCGCGGTGGTCGTCAGCGCGCCGCCGGTCACCAACATCGGCATGCGCATCCAGCACAACAACACGACGATCAACAACGTTGATTCGCACAACACGACCATCAACAACGTCGACGTGCACAACACGACGAACGTCGCCAACGTCCACAACGTCACCAACAACGTGACCAACAACGTCACGAACATCACCAACGTGACGATCGTCGCGCCCGCCGGGGCGACCGCGAACGGCAAGCCCTTCCAGGGCAACGTGCCGGCGGCGGCGCACCTGGCCGCGGCGATGCCGGCCGTCGTCCATGCCCAGGCACCCGTGCCCGCGAGCGCGACGCCGATTCCCGCCTACACGCCGGGACACCCCGCCGCCTTGCCGGCGGCGCAGATGACTCGCGTCCAGGGCGGACCGCCTCAGCCCGCGATGACACCGCCGCAGCGGCCAGCACCGGACATGGCGCGGGAACAGGCCCGAGAGCAGCAGGCGCGTGATCAACAAATGCGTGATCAACAGGTGCGCGATCAACAGACGCGCGACCAGCAGGCGCGAGATCAGCAGGCGCGAGATCAGCGGATGCACGAGCAGCAGATGCATGAGCAACAGATGCATGAGCAGCAAGCCCGTGAGCAGCAGCTGCGCGATCAGCAGGCGCATGAGCAGCAAGCGCGCGAGCAGGCGCGCCAGCAACAGTTCCGGGATCAGCAAGCGCGGGATCAGCAGGCCCGTGACCAGCAAGCCCGCGAACAGGCTGCGCAGGAGCGGGCTCGCGCCGCGGCGGCCGAGCGCCCGCATGGCCGCGACCCGCGCGACGAACGCGAGGCCCAGCATCAGCGCGAGGAACGTCAGGCTCAGCAAGGCCGCGAGGGTGCCGCGCCCCCGCGCCGTCCTGCCGCCAGCGCCGCCCAGGCGCACCCCGGCCACCGCCCCGACGAGCGCAAGCCGGACGAACGCCGCGAGGAGGAGAAGGAGCGCGAACGCGCCCGCCAGCCGCAGCAGTGAGGCGGGCCGCCGCGGGCACCGCTTCCGAGGGGGCGGTGCTGGCGGCGAGCCGGAGGCCGTGACAACATCCTCGGACGCGCTGGGGCTCGATCTCCCTTCGGGCCCGCGCCCGAGGAGACACAACCATGAAGTCCAATCTGTCCGCCCGAGGGTCCATCGGACGGCGCCTGGCGCTCGTGCAGGCTGGGGTGCTGGTGATCGCGCTGATCGGATCGGCGCTGGGGTACTGGGGCTTGAGCCGCGTCGCGGCGCGCACCGCCGCGATGTACGACGACGCCATCGTCACCGAGCGCGTCGCCTCCGACTGGTTCCGCAACGTGTTCAACGGCGTCACGCGCACGACCGCCATCGCCGTCAGCGCGGACCCGGCCCTCGCGACCTTCTTCGCGCCGGCTGCCGCCGAGTCGACGAAGATCTCCACCGAGCTGCAGGAGAAGCTCGACAAGCTGCTGACCACGCCCGAAGAGCGCGCGCAGTTCGATCGGATCGCGGCGCTGCGCAAGAACTACCTGACGCTGCGCGACAGCATCACCGAAGCGAAGAAGCAGGGCGACATGGCGCGCGCCAGGCAGATCTTCGACGAGCGCTTCCAGGCCGCGGCGCAGGACTACAAGGAGGGCATCCGCCAGGTCGTGCAGCAGCAGCGCGACCAGCTGGACGCGGTGATGAAGTCGCTCGCGGAGACCAATCAGCGCGCGCGCGTCGCGCTGGTGGTCTTCGGTCTCGTGGCGCTGGTGGCGGGCGGCGCGCTGGCGCTGTGGCTGACGCGCTCGATCACCCGGCCGCTGGGCCAGGCCGCGGAGGTGGCCGATGCGATCGCGCGCTTCGACCTGACGGCGCGCATCCAGGGCGGCGGCAACGACGAGACGGGGCAGCTGCTGCGCTCGCTGGACACGATGCAGGGCGCGCTGCTGCAGCTCATCGGCGAGGTGCGCGGCTCCACGGACAGCATCGGCACGGCCAGCGCGGAGATCGCCAGCGGCAACATGGACCTGTCGGCCCGGACCGAGCAGACGGCGTCCAACCTGCAGCAGGCGGCGGCCTCGCTGACGCAGCTCACCGGCACGGTGCGCCAGACCGCGGACGCGGCGCTGACGGCGAACCAGCTGGCGAGTTCGGCGGCGGAGACCGCGCAGCGCGGCGGCACGGTGATGGGCCAGGTGGTGGCGACGATGGGCGAGATCAGCGACAGCTCGCGGCGCATCGCGGACATCATCGGCGTGATCGACGGGATCGCCTTCCAGACCAACATCCTGGCGCTGAACGCGGCGGTCGAAGCCGCGCGGGCGGGGGAGCAGGGGCGCGGTTTCGCCGTGGTGGCGGGGGAGGTGCGCTCGCTGGCGCAGCGCAGCGCGGCGGCGGCCAAGGAGATCAAGGGGCTGATCGCGACGAGCGTGGACCGGGTGGAATCGGGCTCGCGGCTGGTGAGCGATGCCGGCACGACGATGACGGACATCGTCACCAGCGTGCAGCGGGTGACGGACATCATTGCCGAGATCCGGGCGGCGTCGCAGGAGCAGAGCGACGGCATCAACCAGGTCAACGCGGCGGTGGGGCACCTGGACCAGATGACGCAGCAGAACGCCGCGCTGGTCGAGCAGGCCGCCTCCGCGGCGGAGAGCCTCAAGGACCAGTCGCAGCGGCTGTCGGCGGCGATCGCGGTGTTCAGGTTGGCTTGAAGCCGGCGTTTCCCCTTTGGGCAGCCGCGCCCATTCAGTAGGAGTAAGGGAGCGCGAGCCCGCTCGCGCGGGCCGTATCGAAGAGCTGACCTGCGAGCTGGTAGTCGGTCGGGTCACGGGCATCGCTCTGCGCGATGAATTCGTAGTCGTTGTCCTCCGCGTCCCGATAGAAGAATGTGAATTGCGTGCAGGAGTCGCGCGCGTTCATGGCGTACAGGAGCTTGGCGGAGAAGTCGGGCCCGGTGCAGAAGACGGCGTCGTAGTAGTCGTATCGCCAGACCAGCTCGCCGGACTCCGTCCGCTGGGTGAGTTGGGACACGAAGCGTCGAATCTTTTCAGGAAACATCGGAGGCCGTCCTTCCGGAGATGAGTTTTTCGAGGTCGCGCTTCACCTTCAGGGTGCGCTGCTGTATGTCGGAGGTGGTGCGCCTGGACAAAGCGGCACTTCGCTCGCAGGAGCGAAAGGCGTCCCGCAAACAGGCCTCCAGTTCGGCGAGCTCCACGGACAGCGCGTCCGCATCAGGTCCTGAGAGCATCGCTCGCAGGTAGGCCCTGCGTGTCTGATGAACACATTGCAAGGCGGTCTCGCGGCGGTTGTCCATCAGGTCATCGTTGATCCTGTCGACCAGCATCAGGCACTCGCTGAGAAGTGCCGCGAGGTCGATCTTCCGGGCTTGGGCCAGCAAGGCGCGCGCTTCGGCGCGGATGCCCTTCGAAATGCCGATCGCATGCAGCACCTCCGACACGGTGATCAGCAATCCGATGAAGGTGGCGACGCCGCCGATGTAACTGAACCGGTCAAAGCTGTCCTTGTCCGAGAGGACTTCGACGCGATAGTGGTAGGCGGCCGCCACGATGCAGACGCTCGCCAATCCGTAGACAAACCGGATCCAGTTCTCCCTCAGCAAGTCCATTTCCCGACCTCCATGGCGATAGCAAGCTCGCGTGCGATGTCCCGTTGCGGCCCCATCGTCGAGCGCAGAGCTGAGGCACTCTAGGCATTTGGCTTCGCGCATCAATCGCACAAATGACGGCATTCGAATGAGCGAATCTGCGATTTCTCTCCCCCAACGGAGGGCTCCGCGGTGGTCCCCCTGGGCGCGCCGACATGAACCGCAGATGAACAGCGCCGGTGTCGCGGCCAGGCTTTCTAGAATCGCGCCGCATGTACCGACTCCGCCTGACGCTGGCCCTGGCCGCCATGCTGGCGCTGGTCTGCGCGCAGGCGGCCTTCGTCCATTGGGGCGCCATCCGCGTCGACAGCTATGCCGCCCACAGCCGCCTGACCAGCGACCTGCTCTCCGAGCTGCTCGACCTGTCCGCCAACAAGCAGCGCCTGCGCAACTGGGCCGCCCAGCAGGTCATGGGCGCCGGCGCCCAGGACGCCACGCGCGAACGCCTGCTCGACGCCATGGACGCCAGCGCCCGGCGGCTGGCGCAGATGTCGCGGCGCCACCTCGAGTCCTGGCAGGAGATCTCCGCGCGCGATGGCGGCGCCATCCCCGACGGGGTCACACGCCTGGTCGACATCAGCGATCTGCTCGGCGCCCACATCGCGCAGCTGCGCAGCCAGCTGCGCCAGCTCCAGCCCCATGCCGACGGCACCGGCTTCGACGCGGTCTGGCGCGAACTCAACCAGGTCTTCGACATGGCCCACGGCCGCGATCTGCGCGACCTGCTCAATGGCGCCATCGAGGGCCAGCGCCGCGCCGTGCCCATCGCCCGCGCGGCCACCGAGGACGGCATCCGCCGCCTGCGCCTGAGAGCGGTGGTGATGGTGGGCCTGACCTTCGTGCTGGCCACCGGCCTGTACCTGCACCTGAGCCGGCGGCTCAAGCGGCCGCTCGACGCGCTGCTCGAAGGCACCCAGGCGCTGCAGGCCGGACGGCTCGAACATCGCATCCCCGTCCGGTCGAGCGACGAGTTCGGCCGCGTCGCCGCGCACTTCAACGCGATGGCGCACGAGCTCCAGCTGCATCGCGAGGCCGCCGAGGCGGTGCGCCGTCAACTCGAGGAACAAGTGCGCGCGCGCACCCACGAACTCGAGGAGGCGCATCAGCGGCTGCAGCGGCTGGACCAGCGCCGGCGGCAGCTCTTCGCCGACCTGGGTCATGAACTGCGCACGCCGGCCACCGTGATCCGCGGCGAGGCCGACATCGCGCTGCGCGCCGCCGCGCTGCCGGCGCAGGACTACCGGCTCGCGCTCGGCCGCATCGTCTCGGCGGTGAAGCAGCTCACCGGGCTCGTCGACGACCTGATGCTGGTCGCGCGGGCCGAAGCCGATGAGCTCGACATCGCGCCGCAGCGCGTCGCGCTCGCCACGCTGATGGAGGAGGCGATCGCGCAGGCCCAGACCCTGGCCGCCACGCACCGGCAGCGGATCGAGGCGGCCCCCATTCCCGACGGCCTGGAGATCCACGCCGATCCGATCCGCCTGCGCCAGGCGCTGCTCATCGTCATCGACAACGCGATCCGCTACTCGCGCCCGCAGGGCACCGTGCGCGTGGCCTGGGACCTGCGCGGCGACGACATCGCGCTGAGCGTGCGCGACGAAGGCATCGGCATCGCGCCGGAGGAGATCAGCCAGGTCTTCGAGCGCTTCGTCCGCGGCCAGCGCGCGCGCCGGCACCGCGCCGACGGCACCGGCATCGGCCTGTCCATCGCCAAGGCGATCCTCGACGCGCATGGCGGCCACATCGAGATCGACAGCCGCGTCGACATCGGCACCACCGTGCGCCTGCTGCTGCCGTTCTCCCAGCCCGCCTGACACTTCGCCCCCCCGACCTCCACGTCGTTCCGAGCTCCCCCAATGAACCGACACCTGCTCGTCATCGAGGACGATCCCCGCATCGCCGACTTCCTCTCGCGCGGCCTGACCGCCGAGGGCTTCACGGTGGAGGTCGCCGCGACCGGCCCCGACGGCCTCGCGCGCGTGCGCGGCGGGGACCACGGGCTGGTCATCCTCGACCTGATGCTGCCGGGGCTCAACGGCCTGGACCTGTGCCAGACCGTGCGCGCCGAGGGCTGTCACGTGCCCATCCTGATGCTGACCGCGATGGACAGCACCGGCGACAAGGTCCGCGGCCTGCGCCTGGGCGCCGACGACTACCTGACCAAGCCTTTCGACTTCGAGGAGCTGCTGGCCCGCATCGTCGCGCTGCAGCGGCGCGGCCGCGAGCAGCGCGTCGAGGCGGCCACGCTCCAGGTCGCGGACCTGGTGCTCGACCGCGAACGGATGCAGGCCAGCCGCGCCGGGCGGCCGCTGACGCTGACCGCCAAGGAACTCGCTTTCCTGGAGCTGCTGATGAGCGCGCCCGGCCGGCTCTTCAGCCGCGAGCGCATCCTGTCCAACGTCTGGGGCGTCAACGTCGATCCGCTGACCAACATCGTCGACGTCTACGTGCGCCGGCTGCGCGCCAAGATCGACGAGGGGCACGGCCTGCCCCTGCTCAAGACGGTGCGGGGACTGGGCTACCGGCTCGACGACGCTCCGGCTTGACCGGCTTGATCTGACGCCGGCGGCGCTGTTCATCCTCGGTTCATCTGGCGCTCATCGGCAGTTCATCACGTTCGACGCGCCGGTTCATGCGCGCTTTCCAGAATCGATCACACACAAGAAGCACCTCTTGTGCGGCGCCCTCAGGCGCCTTCGTCAACGATTGAACTGGAACCCGACCATGACTGCTTCCGTCCGCTCCGGCGAACTCTCCACCACCATCGGCCGCCGCGCCCTCGGTGGCGCGCTGGCCGCGATCGCCCTTGCCGCCGCCGCGCCGGCCTTCGCGCAGGACCGCGTCGCCGCGGGCCCTGCGCAGTGCGCGGCCGCGGACAGGGCGCAGATCGCCGCGCTCTTCGACCGCTGGAACGCGTCGCTCGCGACCAAGGATCCGGACAAGGTCGTCGCCAACTACGCCGCCGACGCGGTGCTGCTGCCCACGGTCACCAACGAGCCGCGCACCTCGCCCGCCGAGATCCGCGACTACTTCGTCAAGTTCCTGAAGAACAGCCCGCAAGGCACCATCGACAAGCGCACGATCAAGCTGGGCTGCAACGTCGCGCAGGACGTCGGCACCTACACCTTCCGCTTCGACAACGGCAACGTGGTCAAGGCGCGCTACACCTATGTGTACGAATGGAAGAACGGCCAGTGGCTGATCGCCCATCACCACTCCTCGGCGATGCCCGAGTCGAAGTGACGTCCCGCCATTGACGGCGGCCGGTGGGGACCCAGGTCCTCATCGCCGCCGAGGCTGGAAAGACAGAAGCCGGTTGCCACACGTGACAAATTCGCCCTGCCGCAGCCGCGAATCCGGCCTGGTTTTGCCGTTTTCCTAGGCCTCCAAGCGCATGAGCCCCCGATTTGTCCAGCCAGCTCTTGCCGTTTTTGTACAAGTCCGGACAGCGTGTGCCATTTTTGACAGGTTTCCTAAGCAATTGATCTAAAAAGGAAAATCAGGAAAAAATCTTGCCAAATCCGGAGTTGCTCAAAAATTGAGCAACCTAAGAAGACCGCCGGCGCAGACGCGCACACGGATGGCCCAGCTGCGGCGAACCCACAGCCCCCCAAGGTACGCCCCTCCTGGGCCGCGATGGACGAGTTGGTCTGAGTCACGGTTCCAGCAGGCCGTCTTGGGCGCCATGCAGCTGAGATGCGCAACGCCTCGGGCCCGAGTGTTCGCGGTAGTGCTTCTCTGCCAGGCCCTCGTTGGAAGCGACTGCTTTCCCAAGCGAACTGCGTGGCGGGATGCGTCTGGGATTGGGGATGCGTGTCGCAAGCACTTGCCTGAGCGACCGACGATGGCGGAGGGGCCGCAACGCCAACAACCTGAAGAGTTCGGCGGCTTCATCAAGCGACAGGGGCGGATGAACTGTGAGTGTGAAGAGTTGCCCGGTCGGACCGCCGGTCGCCCAGCAGACATGGTGTCGCACGGCCTGAGAAATCAAGATGGCCAGGCCAACTTACGAACCGAGTTGCGTTACCCACCTAATCGAGGGAATTCCAGACCTTCAACTTAACACGCTCCCAAACGCTCTGAGCTATTCTCTGGCAACGAGAAGATTCGCTGGGAGGCGTATGGAATACATCACGGAGATCGTGTCGTTCATCGTTGGCGCATTGACAGGCGGCCTAGCTGTAAAGATTCACAGCACCCGAAAGTCGGACGACAGCATCAAGCAGAGCAACATCAAGGCGGGCGGTGATGTCGCGGGACGCGACATTCGGAAGTGACTCGCGATGCAACTCACGACACAGCACGGAATAAGTGCCGGAGGTGATGTTGCTGGTGGGAGCATTCATAAAACTACAAACATAATTGCTGCTCGCCAGAATCACATCGCGATCCTCTACGAAAAGTTTAGAGCCGAAGCTGAAAACATCAGCGACGCCGAAAAGCATTTCATTGAAGACTTGCAACACTATATTGATCGACCTGCAGCTCAAATTGTCCGCACGTTGCGTGAGAAGCTGGTCGAGTCAGGTCGAGCAGACCTAGTGGATGACGCGGAAGCTGCCAAGGAGCGCGCGATGAAGCGCATAGTGCGCTTCCAGACTTCGCAAACCGCGCAGGAAATTTTCGCTTATACGCTCGGAGAGCTTCATTCTCGGTTTAAGCATCACGTGCGACCACTGATCGCAAAGGGTGCTTCACGCGAGGTGATTGACGCAGCGGTTTATGGCGAAGTGCTTCATCCGGTCGTAAGTAGCGCTGAGCCAAGCGATCTTGGTATGAATCCTACTATGGTCGAGGCGTTTCTCTACTTCTTGGCTGGAAACTGCCACATTCGGTGGGACTGACGGATGTTAGTCTACAACCCAGTGTTCGATGCGTATCACTGCATCTTCCGCATACTCAGCATTCTCGAATTGAGCAAGACGGTCGAAGTTGACCGCATGCGTATTCTTGACTTTGCCTTGTGTTTCCCCTCGGTGGTTGCGAAGTTCAAGCTGCCAAAGGGATTCTCGGAAGTTAGAGCAGCGGCAAAAACCTATGAAAGCCCGTACCGAGAGGCCATTGGCGCGAATCGGCTGTTTCTCAGCCTTAAGCCAACACAGGACGGAGCTCTTGGCTGCCTTGCCGGAGCAGGCTTCATCACTCAGTCGGAACTGAGCGCTGGCAGGGTAACCCGGACTGCATTGAGTCTTCCTTTTGATATTGAGGTGCGCTGTCGAAGCCTGCGGGCGAGCGAAGCTCCCTTCTTCAATACTATTGCGACCAAGCTAATGGAAATTCCCCTTCTGGGTGAGGATGGGCTAAAGCATCGCAGCGGTCTTATGGAATATCGTTATGATCCAATATAAGCCCAATCTTCAGATTCGCAGGGTAAGGGTCATGGCGGGTGCCGTTTCCGCATACGATGTTTCATTTCATGAAGGCGTGAATATTATCGCTGGGCAGAACGCCTCAGGTAAGTCCACGATCATGGACTTCATTTTTTACGGCATCGGCGGAGAATCTGTACCTTGGAAGAATGAGGCGCTTCTCTGTACCGACGTGTTTGTTGAATTGTCGTTGAACTCGGTGCCGGTCACACTCAGACGGGTCGTCAACGAGGAGCGTCGAAACCCCATTCAAATATTCTGGGGAGATTTGCCCAGCGCTGATGCGGCGAGCTACTCTCACTGGGAGTCCTATCCGTATCAACGTTCCGCCTCTAAAGAAAGCTTCAGCCAAGTGTTGTTCAGGGCAATGGGGCTGCCGGAGCTGCGGGGAGAGAGTGCTTCAAATATCACCATGCATCAAATTATGCGTTTGATGTATGTGGACCAACGGACGCCGCACGACGAAATATTCAGGTCTGAGCCGTTCGATACCCAACTTACGAAGGAAACAGTAGGAAATTATCTTTGTGGGGTTTACAACGACGAGCTCTACGACGCGCAGCTTGAGTTGAAAAACGTTGACGCTCAGTTGGATAAGGCGGTCGCTCAACTGAGAAATCTTATGGTGGTGCTCGGCCGTTCCGGGCAAGCCGGTGCCAACACATTGGAGATGTTGCAGGCTGAGCAGGCCTCCGTCGAGGCAGAACTCGGTCAGGCTCACGCCGCGCTTGTTCAAGCAAAGGCTAACCGGCGCGAAGTGCCTAGCAACGCTGACGCTACAGGGGTGCGATTAGGTAAGCTGCGACTGAAATTGACGGAGCTTCAACAGCAGTTCGCCTCAAAATCAGGGGCCGTTGGGGAACTGGAGTTGGAGGAGAAAGACTCAGCACAATTCATCGCAGAACTTGAACGCCGCATTCATGCGCTGGATGATTCTGAGTCTACTAAAGCTCACTTTGGAAAGATTCAGTTCAACTTTTGCCCCTGCTGTTTTTCCAAGGTTGAGCCCATCTCTGGCGACGTCGCATGTTCTCTCTGCAAGGGGCAAGGCGATGGGGCTAGTGTTGCGTCGCAGATTCTTAGAATGAAGAATGAACTCGCGCTGCAGAAGTCCGAGTCGGTGAAGCTTCAGTCAGCGCGGGTAGAAAAGCTGAAACTTTTGCGTTCTGAAATCCCGAAGCTTCGACGTGAGCTTTCGACGGCGGAGAACGAGTTCAATACCGCGGCTGCAGAGTGGACTGCCCCTTCCGAGCAAGTCATTGAGGATTTAAGCGCGAAGATTGGTTCTCTCACCCAGCTTCTTTCGCAACTGGCCGCCAACCAGCGACTTGCCGAGATAATTGAGGAACTGCAGCGACAACGGGCGGAGCTTCAAGATCGAAAGAATGTACTGACCGAAAACATATTGCGCTGGGAGAACGCGACGGTGGATTCCAAGGCCGACGCGAACAAGAGCATCTTCGATCACCTCATTCGTCTGCTTAGAAACGACTTGCCACGACAGGACGAGTTCATCAATGCTTCTGTCGTGTCTTGGGACTTTGGTGAGAATCGAGTCGCCGTAAATGGTCAGAGGCAGTTCTCTGAGAGTTCAATGGTGATTCTCAAGCATTGCTTCCATTTGGCATTGCTGGCCGCTAGCGCGGAACACCCCTTCTTCCGGTTGCCTCGCTTCATGCTTCTTGACGGCATCGACGACGGCGGGCAAGAACTCGAGCGCTCGCATGCGCTTCAAAATGCAATTGTGGAGCTAAGCGATGTCCTGCCATCGTCCCACCAGATAATCTTCGCTACCTCGCAGATCGCACCGAATCTGGCAACGAGTTCACTGGTGGTCGGTCCCACGACGACCGTGACGAAAAAGTCTCTGGAGCTGCACTGAACTGTCAGGCGGATGTTGGTCGGAGCCGCCCGTTGCTAGGCGGAGCCCTCCTAGCAGCGGGTCAGTGTGCGTTGCCCACCAGGATGACGAACACCCCAGTCGGGCATAGCTGAAGAAGGCATCGACGGCGTTCAACGCGGCAAGTCGCAACATTGCGCTGCCCTGGTAGAGCCACGAGCGCTTCTTCCTTGCTCAAGCACCAGGTCATCACGCCGCCGAACCTGACGGGCCCTGCGTAGAGCTCGAGCTCCTCGTCCAAGTCTGCGTGAATGAGCTTCTCCTCGGTGCTCATCACATCCCAGATGTCGTCGTCCGAAGCGGCGCTCATGATGTCGAGCCACCCATCAAGGTCAACTGCGGGTCGGTCGAGCTTCAGCATTTGTTCGGTTGCCAGCTTGATGAGCTCCGCCGGCCCGAGCAGCGGACGCACGTAGTTCAGCATCGAGACCAGACTGGCGTCAGAACTCATCTTGACCAGCGCGCGAGCGTGGCCGAGGTTGAATCGCTCGGGGGTGTCGGCGATGAGGCGGTAGATGGCGGCGGCCGGCCCGTGCCAGCTTCATAAGACGGTGTAGTGCGGGCCACGACCCATGGCTCTGGGCCGTCTCATTGGCGTAGCGAGAGCTCCGCTCAAACCGCGCAGATTTCCTCTCGAGCGCCCGGGCGAGTCACCTGCGCGGGCCGCACGCCTGATACCTCAGACAGGCCGGCCTCTCCACTCTTCAATGGGGATGAATGATTCCTCGTTGACGTCATCGAAGACGATCCAGCCCCCGCACCTGGCGCACATTGCATGAAGCTGTTGGGCCATCTTCGACGGTCAGGCGCAGTGCCCCTCGACCGAGGTCTGGCGCATGCATGGCCTCCCAAACTTCGTATTCAATGCCTTGCATCCACCCGGCTCGATAGCACCGCTCCGAGACTCGGGAGATGACGTCAGCAAGGTCGCGCTGTTCTTGCGTAAGGTCTTGAAGGGCCACGGTTCACTCCTCTGTATGTTCTCGACGCAGTCAACTCGGACAGCGTCGAGAACACGATAGAAGATGGGTAGCTCATGGAGTGAGCTATTCGTCTGCGGCAGCGCTCAAGCTACCCTCGGGGGGCTCTTTGGCAACGGCGAGGGCCCCGCTACGATGGTCATCCAACTCTGTTGAAAGCTCTGATCTTGACCGTCGATGTTTCCCGGCTCTCATTCGCCGAACTCACCGCGCTGCGCGCGCAGCTGGACCAGCAGATCGCTGAAAAGCGATCCGAAGAGCTGAAAGTGCTGACGGACGGGTTCGTCAAGAAGCTCGAAGCCGCTGGCTTCACGGCCGACGAGGGCATGCAAGCCCTTCGTCCCTACCTGGCGGGGACTGGTCGCAAGGCTGACCAGGGCGCCGCGGCGCCGGTGCTCTACCGCGACCCCAGCGTCCCGACGAACACGTGGTCTGGCCGAGGACGCGCTCCTCGCTGGCTGCAGGACTACATCGCTGCAGGTCGCAGCAAAGACGAGTTCAAGGCCTGAGCTGCAACCGAGCCGCCTCGGCTTCAGCAGGCCACAGTTGGTCATGAGCTCGGTGACCCCGCTGCGCAGCGCATCTTCATGTACCGCTCGCGCGCTACCAGCGAATGCCTGCCACGAAACCTTCAAAGTCGGCCATGTTCTGCTGAGCCGAGGCGACGTCGTGACCAACGAGCCCCGTGGTCACGTATGGTGATTTATCACCCTCGGTAGCCAGGGACTGTTCAAGCTTCCTCAAGATCGCTGCACGGGATTCGTGCTGCCAGCAGAAGCAGCCCGGCGGCACGAAGTAGCGGTCGCGTTGTCGGTTCACGCGCGAGCCGATGTACAGCCCCATCAGCACCTCGAACTCATTGAAGCGCGTCGTCAGGTCCTCGAGGTCGTCGAAGGACGTTCCCAGATGCCTCTGGAACAATTCCAGAACGTGCTCATGTAGCGGCGTGTACCTGTCTCCTCGACCGGGCAGCGCTTTGAACTTGTCTCCTCCCAGTGACCAGAGGGACGTTGTGAGGCCGACAGGCTTGTCTTGGCCGTGACCCTGGGCAAGCCTTCCGGAGAACAGGACGCTCAGGGCGTCCAAGTTGTCCGCCTGGACGGCGCCCAAGCCGAACGAGTAGGCGAGCAGCGCGGCCGGGTAGCGACGAAGGTTGAGCCAGACATCAAAGCCGCCCTCGACCGGTTGCTTGGCCAGCCTCAGCAAGGCTTTACACCAAGCTTGCGCCTGAGTTGATTCGGACCAGTACCCAGCGTGGTATGCGACCTGTGAGAGCGTCGCGCTTGCAGCCTCGTATCGGCGAAGCCGATCAAGAAGAGCCTCGCCGTCTGGTGGCTGGCCATTCAGAGGGAAGGCGGCGCCCTTCGAGACAGCCACCACTTGGTCGACCTCTCGACGAATCAGGTCGTTCAGAGCAATGCGGTGCTTCGGCTCGGAGAGGTATCGCTTCAGTGCGCTGACGGCTGCGGCTGAAGAAAGCGGATGGGGCGCGGCGAAGTCCTCGAGCGACTGAACTTGCTCCGCCAGGCTCTCGAAGAAGCTGTCTGCGTCTGGTGAACGGATCAAGATGCCTGCGCGACGTGCGATGAGGTCTGCGGCCTTGTCGCTGGGATCGCCGCGGCTCGACCAATAGGTTGAGAAGCGGCGGTTCGGTGCGCGCGTGATTGCCGCTCGCAACGCCTCGTCCCAGTCTGCAGACCATCCGGAGACGATGAGCCCGAACTCGTCGAAGACTCGGTCAAGAAGCGCGTTGAAGGCTTCCGGGTATTGAGCCAGTTCCTGCGGGGTGTTCAGGATGCGCGTGTCGAGATAGTCCCCATGAACCTTGATGACCGTGCAGGCCGTGTGAACCAGGGGCATGGCGCCAGCAATCTGGTCCGCGGTGCTGAGAACCGTGGGCTGGATGCCTTCGTCCTGAAGGGCAACCTCCAGCAACCTGTCGAAGTTGGTCGTGATGACGACGCGCACATAGCCCGACTTCACCAGCCGGGCGATGGCTCGGTGAGCTTTGGTCGGTTGCTTCGTTCCCTCGTCACGCTCCTTCTCGGTCGGTTCAAAGTACGGGCGAAGAAGCTGCTGGCGCTCGGCTGGAGTCTTCGCGACTGCGTCCAACAGGACGGAGTAGTCAGGTTCTGCGCCGCTGACACCGCGGTACCAGGCCGCAGGGTCGGGTTCGCAGTCGGCGTGCTGAATGGCCGCGGCCTTGCGAACTAGCTCGATAGTCACTTCCCAGCCGGTCGGAATCTGCGCCGCTCGTGAGATGCCCGAGCCCACAAGGATGGCGTACACCCCCTTGTTTGCTTGCATCGAGAACGCCAGTGAGTTGATGGGATCAATCAAGCTTTCCTCCCAGTATTTTTGCTGTGCGGGGATGCTACCGGCCCCACTTCAGATTGCGGACCGAGCTTGGAATACGGCGGTCCAGCGGCCGGCGTCCTATCTCGAGGAACGCCATCGTCGTCGACGTGGACGATCAGCTCAGGAGCTACCCGCTCAACAGCTTGGTCGACGATGGTGGGGACGCTGCCGACGATGCGTCGCGCTGGCTGCACCGGAACCAGTTGAACCTCTAGTCCTAGCGCGGCGGCCAAGGCGACTAAGGTTTCAACCGCGGCCTGGGTCTGCCCCGAAAGCACCGACGAAACGAGCTCTTCAGGCAGACCCGCGCGCCGACCCAGCGCCCAGCTGTCCAATCCAAGGTCGTCTGCGGCCTGCGCGATGCATGCCATCAATTGCTTATCGTTCATCTAACCCTCCAAGCTCCGGCAAGCTTACGGATAGGATGGCTCACTACGTGAGCTACGTCATGGTTGCTGGCCACTGGTGTCGCGCATAACCGCCCCTTCTGCGTTTTCCACCGGATGCGCGCGGATTCCCGCGCATCCGGTGGAAAACCTTTCCAATCAAGCAGTTAGCTAACGCATGCTGGCGCGTCGCCAACGGTCGCAACCCATATTGCACCGGAACAACGGGATGGCCAGGCTAGGTCGCTCAGTCCGCGGCGGTAGTGCCAGACGAGTGTGACATCTCGGCTTCGGTGGATCGACTTTGAAGAACTTCTAAGTCATTGATTTAATTGAACTCAAGTTCAGCCAAAGCGAAAAAACAGGCACACCCCATGTATATCAGTACCTGTTATAAATAGCGCTGTGTGACAGCGACAATGGCGGACCCATGAGCGCCGAGATTTCAGCCCTGTTGGCGAAGGACGGACCGATGACCAGCGGCGCGCTTGCTGCCGCATTGGCAGCCGACCTGGGCATCACCCCGGCCACAGCCCGCAAGAGGATCGAGCGGCGCTTGGCGCCTGTCCGCGCTGTAAAGCTGGTTCTGCCGCGCGGGGCTCAGTTCTTCTACCTTGAGAGCCAGTACGGCAGCCCGAAGTTCTGGGATCGCCTCGCTGAGGCTCTGATGGAAGGAAACGGCGCCTACGCGCGCGCCATCCGGGCTCTGATTGCACGAGGCGGGATCGTTCCTGTCAGCCACTTCGCAGCCGCTGCGGGCACGTCCAATAGCCAGCGCCAGATACCCAGCGAGGAAGTCGTCAAGCGACTCGTGGACGCCGAGCTGCTGCAGATTGTGGAGATGCCTGGCCTCGGACTGTGCGTCGCCTTTGCTCGGGGCGAGCCCTACATTGATGACCGCTTCCCTGCGGTGCGGGCGCGACTCATCGCTGAGAAGGTGCTGCTGGAGTCCATTCAAGAGTGGGCTGCCAATCTTGGCCTCGGCAGCTTTCACTCCTTCAAGCTGCGCTTGTCGAGACCTGGCGACCTTCCTGCGGTCGGACCGTTCAGCTGGGACTTGTCCGCGCCGTCATTTCTGGGGCCTCTGGCCAACTGGGCCGACCCGGCAAGGCCGAAGCCTGGCTTCTTGGTGGTGGACGTTCTCTTGACCGAGGTGGTGGGCACGGCTGACATCAGTCCGTTTCTCCACAAGTGCGTCTCGCTACGGCAGTACCGCGGCGTGGGCCGCTGCTTGCAGGTCTTCGTCGCAAACCGCTATTCCAAGGAGGCGCTGAACCAAATCAGGAGGGCCGGCATCATGCCGGCCACGCCTGAAGCGCTGTTCGGAACCGAGGTTGCGAAGGCATTGCTGCTGTTGCTGCAGACGCTCACCGAAGCCGCGGACAAGGCCGTCGACCCGGTCAAGTTCAGCGAGCTGTTCGAGCGCTTGGGTAAGGCCGAAGGCGCGGTCGGCACCCTACGCGGCGCCTTGTTCGAGTACATCGTGGCCGATGTCGTGCGGCAAACCGAACCACCGTGCGACATCACGATGAATAAGATTTACCGCGAGGGCAGCAAGGACGTGGCCGAGGTCGACGTCCTGGCTATCGTCAAGAACCGCTACATCCGCTTCATCGAGTGCAAAGGCATCCTGCCGGGCAACCTGCTCAGCAACGACGAGGTCGAGAAGTGGCTGAACAAGCGCATCCCTGTCGTGCACTCGCAGACCCGCCGGGACAACGTCTTGTCGAAGCTCAGCCCTCGGTTCGAGCTATGGGTGACCGGCGACTTGACTGTGGAAGCCAAGGCCATGATTTCCGATGCTCAGGCGATGGCAGACTTGAAGGGTGTGTATTCCATCCAAGTTTTCTACGCCGCCGACATCGAACAGGAAGTCCGCTCGCTGAAGGACCTCGCTCTGCGTAAGGTGGTCGAGCAGCACTTCCTCCGCGCGCCCATGGCGTTCCCGGATGCACACATCAACCCCCTCAGCAAGCGCAGCATCCCGCAGGGCTTGCTCGGCTTCGAGGACGTGACGGCTGAGGCCGCTGCCGAGTTGACCGACACCAGCGTGCGCGCCTTGCCTGCGCCTTGACCGGCCTAAACCTGCCAAGTCTGCGCGCTATCGGAAACGGAACCGTGGCGGGCCGTGTGGGGCTGGGTCCCGGACGGCCGCCGGTCTTCGTCAGCAACCTAGCACCGCCGCGGGGCTCAATGTTCGAAGCTCATGCGCACCCGGGCGTCGAGCGTCGAGCAAGCCCGCAGCACGCGGAGGCTGGCAAGAACAAGCCGTTCATTCCGGCCAGGCTCTTGCTCGCCGTCCGGCAGAAACTTTCCACCGTGGAAGAGGTTGTTCCGGACCGTGCGCACCAGGCGAAGCACTTGCTGGGTCTGCCTCTGGTTTGGGTCGATGCTTTGGTCAGCGAAGCGCACCACCTTGTCCACAAGCACCTGCTTGCGAGGCGGGTGCTGCAGCAGATAGTCGCGCGCCTCGACCAGGCTGGCGTCGTCGAGCGCCAGGAAGGCAGCGTCGACCGTGTTGGCGAACAGGTCCCAGTTCGCGTTGACCTTCTCTTCGCCGCCCGAGGCGAAGCCACTTACCTTGAGCGCGTACTCCAGGCGTGAGAAGACTGCCTGGAACTCGACCGCGAGCTCAGGGGCGAAGTGAAGATGTCGCAGTAGGTCGTGCATGGCGATCCTCAGCTCGGCTTCTTGGGAAGTATTTCGGCCTCGCTGGTCGTTGCCCAGTCGTCCATCGAGCGCGTAACGGCGTACCAATGTTCCTGGAGCGCCGGCAAGGTCTCCGGCCGGCACCATGGTTGGTCCAGATGCTCCAGAACGTCGAACTGCGGGGTGGCCACGACTGAACCGAATCCGCCCTCGGCAAGCAGGTTCCACGAGACGAACTGGCACACACGCACGATGATCCCGAGCGCCTCGTCCACGTCGTTGTAGGTAGCGATGGGAACCGCAGAGGCGCCGGCAGAGAGGCGCTCCGCATGCGCAACGGTCTTGTCGACCATCGTGCAGACCTTCTCCACCGTCGGATGCTTCAGCTGTTGGCGCAGACGCGCAAAGACAGACATGTCGATGCGGTCCATGGGCCTACGTGCTGTCGGGGAGCCGCAGACTGCGTCGAAAGCCTCGTGAAGGCGGGCCGATGTGTCAAAGGCTTCCGGACCTGTATGGGCCACCCACACAGGACCCGAGTTGGCCGTGTACGAGGCCAGGTGGGCCTTTGCGACGGCCTCGTTGTCGAAAGGCAAGCCATCGTGGCAGACGTAGAGCTCCCGGGTGAGCAACTCTGGCCTCCGCTCGATCCGACCGATGACGTTCCAGACCGAATCCGCGTTTGGATGGGTATCGACCAGCCGTCGGATGCCGAGGGTGATGATGTTTGAGTAGCCCGCTGCGATGAGCTCCCACATCGCGCCGTTGACGCCTCGTGAGGGTTCCAGCCGCCGAGCTTCGTTCAACGTGCGGAACACCGCGGTGTACCAGCCAAGATTCAGCACCTGGTTCAGCACCGACGTGTCGGCCTCGCCCTGCAGGCGCTCCAAGCACTCGCGCCGGAAAGTTCTGTAGGCCTCAAGTGCCGGCCGGCGCACAACCGGCACATCGCATTGATCCACCGGGTACCTGTAGTCTGGTATTTGCACTTACGCAGGATAAGGGATGCTCATCCGCGGTGGCTCACCCGATCCGCCCTTTGCGAGGCGTCGAGATGTACTCAGGCGCCTTGCCTCGCGGGAAGGTCATCACGTACAACACAGACGCCTTCATCGGTTCAGCATCAGGATCGGGGTTCACCTTGAGGGTGACGCTGCGCTGCGCGTAGCTAAGGCTGATATGCATGGCCAGCAACTCGTCGATGAACCGTTGTAGCTCGTCATAGAGGTCGAGTTTGTCGGCATGGCTGTAGAGCTCGTGGGCATCACGGTAGTCGTTGATGTAGTCCGCCAGCACCGCAAACACCTCCTCCGCAGGACGGTTCATCTCGAAGCCGGGCGTCGTGAGGCCCATCTCGTGCTGTTCCACCAGGGTGGCCAACTGCCGGCCGGTCTGGAGTGGCAAGGTCTTGAGCTTCACGTGCTCTCGTTCAAAGGCAGCCTCGTCCTCGGCAATCTCTTCCGCCGTGCGAACCTTGACCGGCTTGTTCAAGGCGTCAATGTCATCGAGCTCAAGCGCCGCGGCGAGGGCGCGTCGCGTTATGGCGTCGCAGGGCTTCCCGTTCTCGACCCGCTGGACAGTCCGCGTACTTAGGCCAGCAATCTCAGCAAGCTGCTCCTGGGACCACTTGCGCACATCCCGGGCAAGTTTGATGAAGGCGCCGAGTTCTTCAGGGGTCAGCAGGCGGGGTGGATTGGCGGTTTCTTGCATGTCCGAGTCCGGTGGTTGCGATGTACCGAAGGATGCCGAAGGCACCGCCTGGCTGACACGACAGCAGGGCGACAGAGCTCTGATGCTGCTGCGATCTAACTCATGAACACGATGAACGGAGTCATCGGAGGTATCTTCACGGCAGGACCGTGCTGACGCCTGTGGTGCGTGTCCAGCCAGGAGAACCGCAGCTCCCGGCAATCATGCAGCCCTTGGAAACCGCCTGCCCTGGAGACCAGCACCGAGGTCTCAATCGTAGAGTTGGCGGCCACGTTCAACGGAAAGCGAGAACCTGACGGGAAGCCTGGAAAAGGACTATCTCCAAGGGGCTCATACCAGACATATCGAAGCGCAACCCTCTGGTCGTCCTCAGTGACGCACTCAAAGGCGGGCTCGCTCAAGCTGTCTCCCTTCGAGGATGGATTGCTGATGCGTAGTTGCACAAGATCGAACCGAGGGTCCTGGAGACTTGCCTTGACGATCCGCGCGTCGATGTCGGCGGTCGTCATCTTGGTCAGGAAATCTATCGAGCCGTTGCCAAAGGCGACAACGCCTGTGCAGATGGCGGCTGTGGCCGTTGCAAACCGCTTCCAGGTGAATCGTCGCGACCCTGGTGTCGGATCGACAGCTCGCACTGGCCCACCGCGTGACGCGCCTTTCAAGTTTTTCCCCTTCTGCACTCCGACCCCCATCGATTGATGTTGAGACGAATGCTGCCATGGGGCTCGGCGCGCCACATAGCGATGCACTTCCTGGGGGAAGACCCAGGCGACATCCGATAAGCAAGTCGCTTTTGCGCCAACGTTTTTGGCCGAGCCGATTGTTGAACCTGCCGCATGCGCCCCTCGCACCTCAGGACTCCTAGCGCAGCGGTCCGTGGAATGGGTCACACGGCATTTGTGTTTGCCACCAATAGCATTCCCGGATGACAAACGAGAACAACCAACTGGACGAGCACACGTTCCAGGTCATTGAGGGAGGCGCCACCGGGGATGGCGGCAGCCCGGATGCTCATAGGCCGCGGGTTCGCGGCTATGCGACGGCTTACGCCAACGCTGAAGAGGATCGACTACGCCAGGCGATCCTTCGCATCCGCCTGCCGAAAGTCAGGACGTCGGTCGAAGAAGCGCTGGCGGAATGGGTCAAGTTGAACGCAGACGTCCGCGACCACCGAGCAGAGCTTCGCAAGATCGACCTGGCGATGGCTCTTGAACACCTCGGCCTCATGCACAACGAAGAGCATCACGAGCCTGCGCGCTGGAACCTGGCCCGGCCCGAATGGCTGTTGGAGAGTCATCCTGAGCTGGCCGCGCTCTATCCGAACGCGCACGATCATATGGTGGTGCGTTGGGACGACCAATGACCACGAACGACAAGAAGGCAATCGCTCTGGGCCGCTTCCGCGTCATTGAAGGCGGGCCACCTGCCGCCTCCCCTACCTCGCCGCCGAAGAGGGCCATGTGGCAGAAGAAACCTCGGTTAGGTGATGCCACGTGGCAAGAGTCAGACAGCCCGCCTGCGGTGAAGGATCGTCTGCGTCGCGCGATCTTGGCCCTTCCCGTTGAAGGCACCGGCATCACAGTCGAGCAGATTCTGGACGAGTACGACGAACGCTGCGACGAAGAGACAGAGGCAGCTCTCTGCCGGGTCCTTTACCTGAAGGACCAGCTTGGAAAGCTCGGCTTCATGATCCACCTCGCTAACCCAGACCTTGAGCTGGCAAGGTGCTGCTACATGCGCCTCACCCAGCCGGAGCAGCTTCTTGCGGCTTATCCGGAACTCGAGGCGTTGAATGCGGGGAACGAGCGGTTCTTGATGATCGGGTGAGCACCCTTGAGTCGGACAGTGTGCGGCCTCACGAACGTTTGACAAAGATGACCAACGCGACCTCACTGACCTCATCACAGCGGGCTGAACTAACAGACCACGCGAAGCTGAGGTTCTTCACCAATAACAGCGAGGGGCTCGAGCACGGCGTCAGGCTGCGGGGGCGACGTGGCGGACTTGGCGATCCCGCCACGGTTTACTGGTCCAACCTTCATGTTGGAAACCAGGTGGAGGTTGCGATCTCGCCCCAAGCGCTGGCCGAGGAGTACGACACGGCGTTCGTGCTGGCTTGGGTGGCGCTTATTCGCAGGGAGGCTCCTCGTCCCACCAACCTCCATCGAGGGTCTGCCAGTTGGCCCACATTCGGATTCAGCTTCGACGAGGCGCTGAAGTTCATGAACGAGTGCGCGCTAATCCGCCGTGGACACCTTCGAAAGGATCGAGAAGAGGCAATCCGAGCGCATGCGAACACCCTTTCTGAAGAGGATCGCCTTCAACAGAACCTCGAGGCCGAGTACGAGCGCCTTCGCCCAACACAGCCTCAAGCGTTGATCGACCTCGTCCATAGGGCCGGCATCTCAGTCAAGTGCTGGTACCAAACGAAAGATGGTCGTCCGGTGGCCAAGCCGCGTAGCAATCCGGCTTACCGCTTCCGGTGGTCGTTCGGCGGTGGTGCGGAGCCAGCTTTGGCATCGCTTTGGCATGCTTCCATTGAACGAGCTGAAGGCCAGCTGCAATATGACGCCAACTTCCGGCAGGCGGCTGCAGACCTAGAGCGCGTGCAGGCGAACAGGACGAACCCCACCGACGTCGTTCAGCGAGCAGCTCAACAAGCACGGAGAGCGCGAAAGCTCGACGAACTCGTGCAGGGCGTGGGTGTTGGGGGGACGCTGCGCATCGTTTTCAACGAGGGCGAGATGCGCGACGACGATCAGCTTGGCGAGGAGAGCTCCCATGTCCGCGTCCGTCGATTGGATGATCTGCCTTGGACGGTGCACAGGTACGACAAGGGCACCGGAGCCTGCGTTCTTCGGCGCCTCCGCGAGCCTGCCAAGGACCAGCCGCCAGAACCGCCGAAGCTTCGATTCATCGACCAACATGATCTACCTGGCTCCGACGACCCTGAGCGCAAGACCGGCACTTCATCGGGAGTGGTGCGTGACGCGCTGGTGAGGGCCCGCGTCTTGGAGCGTGCTCAGGGCCAATGCGAGCTCTGTGATGCCGAGGGGTTCACTACCGCGGACGGCAGCAAGTACCTGGAGACGCACCACGTGGTGCCTCTTTCCGAGCGAGGAGTCGACCGCGAATGGAACGTGGCCGGCCTGTGCCCTGGCCACCATCGTGAAGCGCACTACGGTCTGCGACGTGAGGAGATTCGCGGAGAACTCATGGAGTTCCTACGCGGCGTGTTCGGGGAAGACATCGTCTTCGTGCGCGAGAGCTCAGATGGTGCCCAATGGCCGGGAACTGCAGAGCACGCGGCCTGACGTACGCGGCGCGCGGATCGTCCAACGTTGCGCCGGCCATCCAGGGCGACGCGCGTCTGGCGTATCGGCGCCGCTGCTGCGCTAGTGCTGGGATGTCTCGCGCGAAAGGCGTCGTCGAGTAGTCGAAGATGTTGGAATGACAGCGATCTACGACGCCTACAAGCCTCTTCGCAACTACTTGAGGACGTGCGACCTCAGCGCGTCGCTGGTCGACACCTGGAGGCTGTCCCAACATGTCGTGGAAGGCGCACCGCCGCCGAATCGTGTGGACCTGCCCGACTACACGGTGCAGGGTCAGGTCTTTCCCTGGGACCTGCCCTCGATTGCAAGGGAGGTGGTGCTTCACGCGCAGGACGGCGGGCGCAACCGGCTGAACTCGCTAACCGCCATCGCGAAGGTGGTGAACCCGTTGCGCCGCTCAGGCAACGAGGGCAGCAAGCTTCGCCTGCTGCAGCCGGACGACATCTTCGACGAGTTGCTTCGCATCTCGCATCAGCAGTTCCCTTGGCAGCAGCGCAACACGGCGAATGCGCTGATCCGTCATCTCAAGACCTTCGGTTCACCGCGGATAGCGCCACTGCTTCAACAGAAGACGGGCCTAACCGCCAAGGAGTTTTTCTTTCTTGGCCTCGCCCTCTCGGGCCACTTGTCCCGGCGGTGGGACATCAATGCCGACCAGGACTACGCGCACTTCGGTATCACGCGCGACCAGGCCATGTCCTTCTTCGGTCGCCTTGCTCTGCCAGTAGCCGAGCTGAAGAAGCGGTTGTCTGCGGATCATGCTATCGACGCCCGCTGGGACTTCATCTGGAACGCGCTTGAAGCCACGCCACTCATCGCGCTCGATCCAAGCCATCCCAACCGGCTCCATTGCCCGGTGCCTGCGCTCCTGCTGCGCAGGTTCAGCGGTGGGCTGTACTACGACCTGATTCACGTGCCAGCGTTTGGCGATGCCTTCGGGCGAGCCTTCGAGGACTACATTGGGGAGGTCATCGACGCTTCTTTTCCCGCCCAGGCCTACAAGTCTCACGAGGAGGTGCCGTACTACGTGGGCAAAGCTCGGCACGACGGTCCCGACTGGATCGTCAGCGGTGAAGACGCCAACCTGTTCGTTGAGTGCAAGACCAAGCGACTCACCCAGCTGGCGAAATCCGAGCCTGGGAACGTTGTGATGCGCGACGACATTGGCAAGATCGCTGATGCCATCGTCCAGCACTATCGGAACGTCCTTGAAGCCCAACAAGGCTTGTCGAAGTGGACCCCGAATGGGTTGCCATGCGTGCCTCTAGTTGTGACCTTCGAAGACTGGTTCTTCCTCGGTCCACAGATGCATGGGGTCCTGGCTGAGGGCGTCCGCGACCGACTAGGGCGGAAGGGCATGGACGTCAACCTCCCGTCGGTGATGCCGTACGCAGTGATGTCGGCCCGGGAGTTCGAAAGCTGTTGCGGCACCATCGCAGCCGTCGGGATCAAGGCCTTCTTCGAGGGGAAGAAAGAGGGTGAGTACGCCGGCTGGATGTGGGAAGACTACAGCGCAAAGCGGTTCCCGGGAATCAAGCGGGTCGACCTCCAAGCTGCCTTCTGGCGAGACTGGAGCGATGTGATCCCCGCGGAGGCCATGCCGCGCGAGTGGCGCGCCCCTTCATCGGGCTGAACGTGCGCAGCAGGCGGGAGGGACGCAGAGGTTCTGGCTCTGAGCGAGCGTGACTAGCCGGGTGGCCTCCTCGAGGGCGGACCAAAGTTGTGCTCGAGCGCCCACAGCAGCCGGTCCATGGCAACAGGATCGTGGAGCCCAAGGGTTCCGCGAGTGAGAACAAGGTGTTCGCGCTCGTCCTCCGACCACAAAATGTCCTCGTCGTCCAACGCGACCCATGCCCGCGGCTTCGACCATTTCACGTGTCTACGGACAATCTGACTCTTGTGAAGGCGCCAGTAATCCATCTCATCCATGGGCCGACCGTTGCGGCGATGCGGCACACGCGTGGTGAGGTCGTGAAACGTGAACCCGACAACGCGCTGAGCCAAGGGGCCTAGTTTCTCCAGAACTGCAGGCAGGCCATGAGCCCATGGCTGGGTCGACGTGAGCATGAGGGCAACTGCCGGCCAACCTTGGAGGGCGTCGTGCAGCGCTGGAACCGACTGGTACTCCCGATGACCGTCTTCGGCGGCCTCGCGACCATGCACGTATCGGTAGAACGAGAAGGACGGGTGCAAGACCCCGCTGATGCCGAGATACATCACTTGTTGGTCGCTCGGTGCGACGACTTCAGAATCGTTCATGGTGATCCCCGTGCCATCAGGTGCGACGGCGAAGGGGAAGCTTCTCAGCGAGATAGCTCACCAAGTGAGCCACCATCCGTGGGCCTGAACCGGCCCGGCATCCTGCTCCAGGACGACCAGGGCGCCTGCGGCGCAGGCACTTGAGAGCCTTCCTGAGCGAACTGAGCCCTGCCCGAGGGGACGCAACAGCTCGCCCCGCATTCATCGCTCCCATGGAGAGAGATGCTGGGCAGCTTGGCATCGACCAATGTGGGCCAACGCGTCACCTGCACGGGGGACGCCATGCATGTCGCGCGGTGACCCATCAACGCCCGCTCCTAGTACAAAAAAACATCCTAGGACAAATAGAACGACCTCAGAAGTCCGCGCTTTGAACTCGGCAGAGTTGGCATATTCGCCGATGTTTCCTATGCGTTTTTGCTCTTCGGCCGACACGGCAAGGCGTCCAAGCTGCGCTCAAAGGTATGAATTTGTGCGCTCAAAGGTACGAATTTCATGCGCTCAAAGGTACGAATTCGAGGCGTTGTGCTGGAGCCTGTTAAGGTGCCTGCCCTTCAACGCCAGCTCACTGAATTCGCCCCGTGTCTCTTGCTTCTACCGCGTCCCGCGTGGACGTCGCAGACCTACCCACCGAGGCGAGGCTGCACCGAGTTGTCGTGCTTCTCCCGAACCTTTTCCGTCCCGTCGAGACACGACTGCGCAACGTAAGCGTCCCAGCGGTTCAGCACAAGGGAACGTTCAGCGGCGGCAACGCTGTAGCGAGCTATCAAGGGCCGCAGCTTTCTGGTCTCGACCTGTGGGTGCTGCAAGCAGTTCTGGCAGAGGCCACGTCACTGCACGACTCAAATCGGGCCAGCCGCGATCCCAAGACCGGGCACATGGACATGGCGTGCAGCTTCAACAGGCTTGGCCAAGTGATGGGACATGCGTCTGCTGGTCAACTCAAAACGAATGCTTCGTTGGAGGCGAGTCTCGCTCGCCTACAGGCGGGAAAGATGAGCTGGTCTGAAGATCAGGCCCCCGCGGTCATGCTGCCGATGCTGTCGGTCATCGTGGGGCCAGGTCATGCCTCATCTCCGCAGGAGGGCGTCACTGGCCTCGCCGGTGGCCGGCGGAAGCGCCTTTGCTTGCGCTTGCATCCGCTCTTGGCGGAGGGCGTCGCCGCGGTGGGCCAAGAGAAGCATCACCTCAAGCTGCAGATGAGCGAAGTCCGTGCACTCAAGGCGCAATCCACTCGGCTCCTGCACCATCGGTTGACCCAGTCGAACTTGGGGGTGCCCGTGGAGTACGGGCGGGACACTTTGACCGGCTACATCGCTGCGACTGGCGCCTCACGCCATCAACAGCGGCGGCTCAATGAGCGCTTGGATGCGGCCTTGAACGAGCTTGAAGCGCTTGGCTGGACTATTCAGCTGATGAGTGAGCTAACAGTTTCCGGTGTACTTAAGTACAAGATCACGAGATTGAATCCAGGGCCCTGATTAAGTTAATGCAGGTTCTCGCGCGCCGAGACTTAATAGTTTCGGCCCCCAATGTCCGGCTGAGTTTCGCGCGCGGTTGCGCGAATAGCACGCATGCCCCCAGTACGCATCCGGATGACCCGTCTTGCCCCAGGGTGCTGTTGCACGGACAGGCTGCAGACGTACGATCCGTTCCCCACCTGCTGCTGGGCCCTGCGGCCGGCCCACGCGGTACTTTAGGGAGTGGAACCCGCCGCCTTACTTCGACTTTGGATTTCTCGGTGGAAGACGGAACTGCGTCAGGTTCGCCACGTCAATGTCCATCGCGCTGGCCAACTTCAAAAAAAAGTCGAACGTAAACGTGCCGCGGGAGATTCTCGAAGTGAGGGCGCCAGGGGTATATACCTCCCCAAGCCGGTCTTCAAGCAGGAGAGCCAACTCCTTGTAGCCGATACCGCGCTCGTCCATGTGCCATTGGACAAACCGATGCGCGTACCGATTCCAGGCAGTCTTCCGATTACGTGGAGGTGTTGCCTGAGCAACCTTCTCGGTTGCGTCAGTGGCGGTGTCCCCATCGAGGGGCGTGGAGTCTGAGGTCGAGGGCATTTAACCCGTAGAGGATTCGCTAACGCGATCACTGTACGGGCTCAGCTTTCGCCTTGAACTGTCCAATTGGACAGCTAATGTCGTTTACGAAATTTGGTTAGCTTAGAGCTTCAGTTTTCGAGCTCCGGCTTTCCTATACGGCCCATGGAACCTAACCAAGGAGCTGAAGTGAACAGTCAAACCAAGGCGACGCTGGCCAGCCGTGAGCCGCGCGTCAACATTGAGCATGAGGATGGCAGCCGGGCCCCCCTGCGGGTGCAAAGTGCCATGCCTACCGGCGATACGCGCTTCTCCACCGAGCGCGTTGTGGTGGTGGACCTGGACTCTGAGTACCCGCCCGCCGATGTGCGAACGGGCGCTCTGAGCCTGCGCGCTGCTAGACATTACAAGGGTCCTCCAGCTGAACGGGTCGAGAAGCTCCGCGAGGCGCTTTACGCCATGTTGGCCGAAAGGCACCCGCGATGGTCGGACCGGCGTCTTCGCGCGCTGGTGGCTCAGCACCAATACCTGGTGAACCTGCCCGATGGCAGCGCTGTGCTCGCCAAAGCTGGTAATGGTGCGACTGGTCTCACGACGCCGATGCTGCGAGAGGAGCGCGCGCCATGCTGACTGACGTCGAACTCGAGCGCTACTTTCTGAACCTCGGCATCAGTCGGGCCGGCCGTGACCTCATCACGACGGCGCGCAAGCAAAGCCCGGTGCGCGACGTTCAGCAGTCCAGTACGGTTCGCACGCGGTTTGTCAGCCGAAAGATGGACCGAGCGCTGCTTGCCGAGTCACACACGGTGGAGTTCCCAGGCTTGTACTTCCGCGAATTCGATAAGGAAACCCTCGAGTATTGGCCGCAACCGTTCAATTTATCGCTGAAGGTCGAAGCTCCGAGCGGCGCGGTGACGCGTGTCCCTCACGTCCCGGACCTGCTCGTGCTTCGCGAAAGCGAAGTCGTTGTCGAGGAATGGCGCGAAGAGAAGCGGCTCCGCCGCCTGGCAGCGCAGTACCCGCACCGGTACCGCAAGGTCGACGGGCGGTGGCACGACTCTTACGCCGAAGCACTCCTCGGACCGATGAACATTCGGTACCACCTGAGGTCTGCCGATGAGCATCCGCGAATCTGGTTGGCGAACCTGGGCCTCCTCGAGGACTACACGCTGGAAACAGCGGCCCCTGTCCCGAATGCTGAACGCCAGCGGCTGCTCGATTTGCTGCAGGAGGAGCGCAAGGTCAACTACCTCGACCTGCTTCACCACCATGGTTTCAACGCGGACGACGTCATGCAGACGGTCCTCCTGCAGGACGTGTACGTTGACTTGAAGGAACGGCGTATCAGCGAGACCCAAGACCTGGTCATCTACGCCGATGAAGCTACCGGCAGGGCGGACGCCATTCTTCAGCAAGCGTCGCTTCACACCTTCCCTGACTGCGTGCTGAACATTGAGCCGGGTGCCGAGTTTCTCTATGGGGGGAACATGCACCGGATCGTCCTCGTCGGTGACAAGGACGTGCAGGCGCGCACCGCGGGTGGCCAACTCATCACGTTGATGCTGTCTGAGATTACTCAGATGGTGAAGGACCGCCTAATCGTTCCGACGGGCGCCCATGCCGTGAACCGGGAGTTCAACGAGAAAGCGCTCCTCAAGTCCAAGAAGCTCCCCGCTGCGGTGAAGCGCCTGCACGCGCTCAAGAATCCCAAAGCCTCTGGAGTGCCCGCAAGAACCCTTCGGAAGTGGAGGGACAGGATCGCCGGGCTTCAGACAGAGGAGGCAATGCTCGAAGCGCTGATGGACAGCCACGATGGCAACAGGAATTCGGCGCTGACGGACGCGTCGCTTGAAAAGATGCAGGAGGCGGTGGATTCGTTCCACAACAAGGAGAACGCGCCTACCAAGCAGGCTACGTTCGACGTGTACGTGGAGCTATGTGCGGCCGCAGGCATCGAATCCATGAGCCGCTCGACCTTCTTCGAGCGCATCGGCAAGCTGGAGGACCACAAGTCCCGCTACGGCACGAAGAGGGACTACCAGGATGCGGAGCTGCCTTGGTATGCCGAGTACCGGGAACCCGTGAACGGACATCTGCCCCACGGGGTGGCGTACATGGACCACACGCCTCTGCCGCAGATGCTTCGAGGCTTGAAGTTCGGGAATCTCGGCAAGCCCACGCTGACTCTCATGACTGATGGCGCGGTCAGCTGCCCGCGCGCTTTCTTCTTGAGCTTCAAAAACGCTCGGACGTACTCGGTGCTGATGTGCCTTCGCGACTACGTTCGTCGTCACGGCGTGCTCCCGCGCATCTTGGTCGTGGACAACGGGAAGGAATTTCACAGCCACGAGCTCGAGGCGTTTGCGGACATCTTCAAGTTCACCATCAGGTGGCGACGGCCATCGAAGCCGCGCGACTCAGCCGTCGTGGAGTCTGCCCTTGGTATTACACAGCGGGAGGTCACGGACCTCCTGATGGGAACCAGCAAGGAACTCCAGAAGAACGCGCGAAGCGTCTCGGCTACGCACGCGCCGGACAAGCACATCGAGTGGACGCTGAAGGCGCTCCATGGATCGCTGAACAACTACTTCTTCACGACGCTGATGCAGCGAGTCCATCCAGTTCACGGGATGACTCCTCTCGAGTACGAGCAGAAGTTGAACTTCGAGCTGGGATCGCGCTCACATCGGGCAATCGCCTACAACGGCCTCTTCCGCATCCTCTCCGCGCCAAGTCCGAAGCGACGGCATCCCCGGAAGCTCGACCGCCGTCGGGGCGTCTGGGTGGACCGAGCTTGGTACTGGCATCCCGAACTGGCTAAGGCTCGGCCGAAGGAATACGCACGGGTGAAGACGGAGCCGTTCAACGCCCAGGTGATTTACGTCGAGTTCCGCGGGGAATGGTTGATCGCGAAGTCGCGAGAGCCGGCTCTGTTCGGTCGCTACCTTAGCGAGGTGGAGGAGTACCAGAAGCGGCACGAACGCATGGAAGCCGGCAACGCCGCTCAGCGGGACCGGAAGACCATCAGGCATGTCCAGCACCGCGTCGCGTCATGGATAGACCCCACGAAGTGGGATGACAGGCTGCGGGAGCAGAACGCGGAAGAGCAGCGCATCTACGCCAACTTGGGCATGGCAGAGGCGATGCCCGAGGCCGCGAACCCGGTACCTCAAGAGCTCATTCTGGGCGTTCCCAAGCGCAGCGCCGCTGTCTCGCCGGCCGATGTTGAGCAAGACAGTGGCGAGTCCAAGCCGGTCCGCGCTGTCAAGAGGCCTGTTAGCACCAAGCCTGCACCAGCGGACAAGCGGTTGGCGGTCTACGTGACCGATGAGCCGACGGTCGAGGAAGCGGACGTCGAAGACGACGAGGACTACGAGGAGGAGCAGTTCTAACCCAACAACCTGCTCCACCCATGCAACTTTGCGGCTCGCTCGCACGAGGCGCCTTGAAACTCAGTATCGAGACCATTCCCATCATGACCCAGACCAACGGGCGCAAGGGCGCCATCACCCAGGACGAGTTGGACGACACCCTTGAGCAGGTGACGGCCAGCGCCGTCGCCGACATCGAAGACGAAGACGAACACGAGGACCAGGACGAAGACGAGGCCGAGGACCGTCATGCGCGTCGCAAGCCGAAGGCTAAGCCGAAGTCGTACATGACGAAGCTCAATCCGGAGCAGCAGGCGCGCCAACTGGCGTTCAAGAACTACCGCATCACGCATCCCGCGCTGCGAGCAGTGGTCGCAGACATGCTCCCCCTGTTGATGATTGGCGCGGAGACCAATGTGATCGCCGTCACTGGAGCGACCGGAGTGGGGAAGTCGACTCTTACCAAGGTGATGCTTCAAGGTCTGGTCGACGAGTTCGACCCGCTCATGGAAGAGGACCGATCCGCGGTGCACCTTGTGTACGTTGAAGCGCGGCGCGACGGCAACTCCCGGAACCTGTTCGGCCGCCTCTACCGAAAGCTCATCGCACAGCTGCATGAGCCAGGTATGGAGAAGAAGGTGCCGTTCAGCATTGTCGACGGCCGCATGGTGATGCACTCTCGTACCGGCTCTACGGTGGATGACCTTCGCGACATTCTTGAGACTTGCCTCCGGCAGCGGAAGACCAGGGTCGTGGTGATCGACGAGGCGGCGCAACTTAACCGCTTCGGCAAGCCCGAGGACGTCATGGACACCATCAAATCCCTCGCAAACACGACCGGCACCAAGTTTGTCCTGGTGGGAAGCTTCGACCTGTTCGACATCCTCGAAACGAGCGGGCAGATCGCGCGACGCACGGCGCTCCTGAACATGGAGCGTTATGACGCCGAGAACGCGGAGGACCTCAAGGCCTTCAAGAAGATGGTGAAGTCTTTGCAGGAGAACTGGCCCTGCCGCGAGAAGCCAAACTTCGTAGCCATCGCTAAGGAGCTCTGCGTCGTATCGCTGGGTTGCGTAGGCCTGCTGAAGGCCTTCATGCTCGACGCCGCGAACCTGCAGATGCGGAACGCAGGTGAGGCGTGGGACCCCAAGTTCATGCTGAAGGCGCAGAAGGCCATGGGATTGCGCAGCATCATCGAGGATGAGATTAAGCGCGGTGAGACGAGGGTTCGCGACGCGGTTTACGGCAACTCCGCCTGGGATGAGGCGAAGTTTGATGAGCTCGTGGCGCGGATGACGTCTAGCGAGCGGAAGAAGGCATATGCGATCTGACCGCACGCTGTTCTATCCGTTGGAGGCGCGCGGAGTCGGGACCGCGGACGTCGAAAGCCTGCGGAGCTATGTCGAACGCCTGACGTTGGCGCATCGGTTGAAGCCGAGGTCGCTGTTGCACGAGTTGGTCAACAGTTCTCCCGCACTTCAGAAAGCGACCGCGGCTCGACACCTGGGCGAGGGCTGGTACGTGCATGGGACGGGTGAAGTTGCCCAGCTGGTCGCTAAGGCACTGACCGCGAGCACGACCGTGGATGTCGAAGCATGCAGCCTTGCACGCTTCAGCTCCATGTTTTGCTCTGTAGGCCTCACACGACAGACGCCACTGTACTGTCCGGTGTGCGTTGCGGAACCGTCGCCGAGTGGCCTGCCTTACGGACGTCTTCTTTGGGTGATCGCCGGGGTGGAAGCTTGTCCGAAACACCGAGTTCGGCTGCGTAGCTCCGATGATTGCGGTGCTCCTGACCACGAGCGACTCTCGCTTCGGGCACGACCGGCCGTTCAAGGAGTTTGCTCTTCTTGCGGGAGCGTGGGCTTTAAGTGCCAGGCATCCTGCGCCGCTGAAGCTGCGACCCCTGAGGAGGTATCGGTTGCAGAGCAGGTCGGCAAATTGGTCGCCCTCAACCAGACGCAGGCAAGCGCCATGACTGGGTCTTCGCTCATGTTGGGGATTCGGGCAGCCCTGGACGAGTGCTTCGAGGGAAAGCCGGTGAATGCTGCGCTGGCAGCAGGACTTTCCCGGTCCACCGTCTGGAGCTGGCTGAAAGAAGGGCGCCTGCCATCCTTGATGGCGCTGCTGAAATTCTGTGCAGCTTCGAAGTGCGACCTGGTCGCGACCATGTCGGGCTCCTACCAACGCCTGAATCGTTGCCAGACGCAGGTTGCGAAGCCGCGGCGTTACCGGCGTAACGGACTCTCGGACGAGGAGCTCCGTCGAGCAATCTCAACTGCGGCCGCTAGCAATCCACCGGTGGCGGGGATTGCATTGGCCAAGGCGCTCAACCTTGATGTGAAGATGCTGCGAACAAGGTTTCCCCAGGAGTACGGCGTCCTTCAAGAACGACGCCGCGCTCACTGGGACCAGGAAGTCTTGGCCCGTAGAACTGAACACGAGAGGAAGTTCCACGAGGCCGCGCAGGTGCTAATTGCCGAAGGCAGGCCCGTAACCCGGAAGGCTGTTCAGCGCATGACAGGAGTGCGGGCGTTTGGCCACGACGGAAACCGAGGGATTGCGCTGGACAACGTACTTCGGTCGCTACCTTTAGGGTAGGTAGGACCGGGCCGCATAGGTTTTCAGCCAGACAAAAAAGCACAACGGGACCAGATGGTCCCGTTGTCGTTCCTGCTTCTGGCTTGCGGAAGGGCCGTGGCCCCTTGGTCAGGACCTTTACGAGCCACAGCGCGCTTTAGCGGCAATCCGGCCTGGTTGTGCCGTTTTTGGTCCGGCCTGATTTTGCCGTTTCTGAAATCCGGCCTGGTTCTGCCAATCCGGCCTGATTAGGCCGAATTTGTCAACACGCGTGACAACCGGCTTCTCTGTGTTCTTGGTGCGACCGGCAAGAATCGAACTTGCGACTAGGCCTTCGGAGGGCCCAATGATATCCACTTCACCACGGTCGCCATGGGAAGCGCGCATTCTAGCCTCGTTCTGAGCCGCGTCGCCAAAACACCTCGCGATCGGGCGCCGCTTGGGCCCCGCGTGGGCGCCGCGGGTCGCGCGGGGGACAGGTCTCGACCTTGACGAAAGCCCCAGGGTGGGGCGTCAGGGGGCTGGCTATACTGCGCCGATTTGCTGTTCCCCGGTCCGGTTTCCGGAGGGCCCGGCGCCATGCGGCGGGCCCGGAGACACGGACTCGCTTCTGCCGTATTCGATTCGATCCACGAGGAATTCATGAGCGGAACCCAGGACCACGCCAACGCCCAGGACACGCACGCCGACGGTCATGACGCCCACGAGGGCCCGATCAAGACCCCCAAGCAACTGATCGCCGCGGTCTTCTTCGCGTTCGTGATCCCGATCGTGATCATCGTGATGCTCGCGAACTACGTCTCCAGCGAGATCAAGCCCGCCGCCGGCTCCACCGGCCTGGAAGAAGAGGCTGTCGCGGCCCGCATCCAGCGCGTGGGCGCCATCGAGCTCAAGGACCTGTCCAACCCCGCATCGATGAAGACCGGCGAGCAGGTCTTCCAGGCGCAGTGCTCGGCCTGCCACGCCACCGGCGCCGCGGGCGCCCCCAAGCTCGGCGACCACGACGCCTGGGGCCCGCGCGTGAAGAGCGGCTTCGACGCGCTGGTGCATTCGGCGCTGAAGGGCAAGGGCAACATGGGCCCGCAGGGCGGCGGCGACTTCTCCGACTTCGAGATCTCCCGCGCCGTGGTCTACATGGCCAACCAGGGCGGCGCCAAGTTCGACGAGCCGAAGGCGCCTGCCGCCGCGGCCTCCGGCGCCGAGGCCGGTGCCTCGGCGGCCTCGCAGTAAGCGGAGTCCCCCGAACCAAGAAAGCCGACCCGAGGGTCGGCTTTTTCATGCCCGGCGGCGGGCGCGGCGAGCGCCCGCGCGGGGTCAGGGCTTGCCGCCCTCGCCCCCGCCCTCGCCGTGGCCGCCCTTCGGATCGAGCGGCGCCAGCACCACCCCGTGCCGGGCGACCAGTTCGGCGTGCGTCGCCTTGGACATCGTCCAGCGCCCCGCCTCGAGCGCGTCCGCCGCCGGACCCATGTCCTGCGTGTGCACCAGGCCCAGGCCCAGGTCGGTCTCGAGGAACAGCCGGTCCGCCTCGTCCAGCACCGCGCCGTCGACGCGCGCCTCACGGCCGGTATGGCTCAGCACCCGGCCGTCCGGCTGCAGGCGCCAGATCCAGGGCGCCGCCTCGAGTTGCACGTAGACCCGCTGCGGCCCGTTCTGGAAGAACCAGGCGCCCTGGCCGTCGACGCCGTAATTGCGGTCGATGAAGCCGATCAGCTTGTCGTGCACGATGCGGCTGCCCTTCACGGCCGGGAACGGGCCTGCGGCCTGGATGCGCTCGTCGCGCATGTACCAGTCGCCGCGCGCGTCCAGCGCCAGCCAGCCGTAGCAATGCGGCACGTTGGGCCACTTCTTCAGCGCCGCTTCGACGATCGCATCCATCGCGTCTCCCGTTTGCTCGTCCGCGCGGCTCAGAGCCGCTTCGCCAGCCAGTCGGTGACCCGCTGCGGCATCGTCCGCACATGGCCCGGAGGCCGGCCCGACGGGAAGCCGACATGGCCGCCCTCGCGCGGCTGCCACAGCGTGACGTGCGCGCCGACATGGCCCTGCTCCGGCAGGCTGCGTGCCGGCACGAACGGGTCGTTGCGCGCGTTCAGCACCAGCGCCGGCACGCGGATCCGCGCCAGGTGCGGCTTGGCCGAGGCGCGCAGCCAGTAATCGTCGACGTCCCGGAAGCCATGCAGCGGGCCGGTGAACAGGTTGTCGAACTCATGCAGATTGCGCACGCGGCGCATCCGTTCGCCGTCGAACAGGCCCGGATGCTGCGCGAGCTTGCTCATCGCCTTGGGGATCATCGTGCGCAGGAACATGCGCGTGTAGACCAGCCCGTTGAAGCCCTTGCCGATCGCATGGCCGGCGGCGGTGAGGTCCACCGGCGAGCAGATCGAGCACACCGCCTTCACCGTCTTTCCGGCCTCCTCGCCGGCCTCCTGGGCCCAGCGCAGCAGCGCGTTGCCGCCCAGCGAGACGCCCGCGGCCACCATCGGCCCGCGATGCGACGCGCGCAGTCGCTCGAGCATCCAGCCGATCTCCACGTAATCGCCGGAGTGGTACGCGCGCGGCGCCAGGTTGAGCTCGCCCGAGCAGCCGCGGAAGTAGGGCATCGCGAAGGCCCAGCCGCGTTGCCGTGCGACCGCGGCGAAGGCCTGCACGTACTGGCTCTCGACCGAGCCTTCCAGGCCATGGAACAGCACCAGCAGCGGGCGCTCCGCCGCCGGGCCCTCGGGCGCCGCGGTGGAAGGTTCGATCAGGTGCTCGACGTCGACGAAGTCGCCGTCCGGCGTCTGCCAGCGTTCGCGGCGGAATTGCGGCGGCGGACCTTCGTAGCGCCGCGCGAACAGCGCGGGCCAGATCGTCTGGGCATGGCCTCCGGGCAACCAGGGAGGCGCCTGGTACTGCATGAACGGACCTCTCAGTGCAGGGTGGTCGGGGCGCCGACGGACACGATCGACAACTCCTGCTTCACGTCCTGCGACGTGCCCGGGCTCGCGTGGTGGGCCACCAGGCGCCAGCCCAGCGCGGTCTTCAGGTAGACATTGGTGGCGACCACCCAGGCGCTCTGCGTGCCGTCCTCGTCGGTGAACTCGACGCGCTCCAGCACCTGATGGATCGCGGTCTCGCCGGCGACCAGCTTGCGCTGGCACTCCGGGTGCACCGGCACCGATCCGCGCGCGAAGATCTCCTCGAAGCTCGCCCGGATCGCCGCCGCGCCGACCACGCGCGGTCCGCCCGGATGCACGCAGCAGACCTCGTCCTCGTCGCCCCAGACGGCCATCAGCCGCTCCAGGTCGCCGGCCTGCAAGGCCTCGTAGAACTGCGCTTCGGTGTCCTCGGGGGAGGCCAGCAACAGGGCGGTCTGAGGCTTGCGCACCATGGGCAGTTCCTTGTTCAGCGGGCCGCGGCGCCGGCGTTCAGTGGCCGGAGGGCAGGGCCTCGCCAGCCTTGAGCTTGTAGAGCGTGCCGCAGTAGGGGCAGGCGCCCTCGCCGGCGTGGCTCAGGTCGATGTAGACGCGCGGGTGGTTGCTCCACAGCGGCATCCTGGGGTTGGGGCAGAAGACGACGCCAGGACCTTGCAGGTCCTGCGCGGTGACTTCGACGGTGGCCTTGGGCGTGGTGGTGTTGGCGCTCATGATCTTGTTCTGGAAGGCTTGCTGGAAATGCTGGCGGCTGCGGGCCGGTCCGCTCAGACCGGTGTCAGCCAGTGGGCGTACTTGGGATTGCGGCCGCCCACGATGTCGAAGAAGGCCGCCTGGATCTTCTCGGTGATCGGGCCTCGGCTGCCGATGCCGATCTCCAGGCGGTCGAGCTCGCGGATCGGCGTGACCTCGGCGGCGGTGCCGGTGAAGAAGGCCTCGTCGGCGATGTAGACCTCGTCGCGGGTGATGCGCTTCTCGACCAGCTTCAGGCCCAGGTCCTCGCAGATCGCGAAGATGGTGTTGCGGGTGATGCCGTTGAGCGCGCCGGCCGACAGGTCCGGCGTGTACACGACGCCGTTCTTGATGATGAAGAGGTTCTCGCCCGCGCCCTCGGAGACGAAGCCCGAGGCATCCAGCAGCAGCGCCTCGTCGTAGCCGTCCTCGGTGGCTTCCATGTTGGCCAGGATCGAGTTGGTGTAGTTGGACACCGTCTTGGCCTGCGTCATCGTGATGTTGACGTGGTGGCGCGTGTAGCTCGAGGTCTTGACGCGGATGCCGCGCTTGAGGCCTTCCTCGCCGAGGTAGGCGCCCCAGGCCCAGGCGGCGACCATCAGATGGACCTTGTTGCCCTTGGGGCTGACGCCCAGCTTTTCGCTGCCGATCCAGGTCAGCGGGCGCAGGTAGCAACTGGCGAGCTGGTTCTCGCGCACGACCGCCTTCTGCGCTTCCTCGACCTGCTCGATCGAGAACGGCAGCTTCATGCGCAGGATCTTGGCGCTGTTGAACAGGCGCTCGGTGTGCTCGCGCAGCCGGAAGATGGCCGTGCCGGCGGGGGTCTGATAGGCCCGCACGCCCTCGAAGGCGCCGCAGCCGTAGTGCAGCGTGTGGGTGAGGACGTGGATCTTGGCGTCGCGCCAGTCCACCAGCTCGCCGTCCATCCAGATCTTGCCGTCGCGATCGTCCAGAGACATGGGTCTTCCTTTGAGGCCAAGGCGGGTCGCGGAGGCGCCCCGTGCTGCGAAGTCGCGGATTTTATGCGGCCGGGGTGTCGGCGGGGGAGGGCGCCGGCGCGGGCTGGGCGCGGATCAGCGTCCAGCGCGCGACCACGCCGCGCGCCATGACCACGTCGACGGCGTCGCCGCCGGCATCGGTCCAGCGGTAGGTGTCGGTGTCGACCTTCACGCCCAGCGAGCGGCACATGCGGATCAGGTCGATCAGCTTCATGCCCGCCTGCAGCTTGGACTGCAGCATCACGGCGCTGGCGACATGGCCCAGCGGCGAGTTCTGCGCCGTGCGCATCACGCGCATCAGCTGCGAGAACTGCAGCAGCAGGAAGAAGACGACACAGGACAGGCCCAGGATCGCGCCCTTCCAGCCGAAGAAGAAGGTCCCGGCGGCGATGGCGGCGAGGGCGAGGACGATGCCGGCGAGGCGGTTCATGCGGGGGAACTCCGAAGGGGGAAGGATGGGGGCGGGAACGGCGGGAGGTTCCGGGCAGCGGAATCGGCGCCGCCCGAGGGAGCGATTGTCCTCACATCCCGCGCAGGATCTCGATGGCGTCCTCGATGCGCGCGACGGCGTGGACCTTCAGGCCCTCGATCGGCTTCTTCGGCGCGTTGGCCTGGGGCACCACGGCCACGGAGAAGCCCAGCTTGGCCGCCTCCTTGAGCCGTTCCTGGCCGCGCGGCGCGGGGCGCACCTCGCCGGCCAGGCCGACCTCGCCGAAGGCGATGAAGCCCTTGGGCAGCGGCTTGCCGCGCAGCGAGCTCTGGATCGCCAGCAGCACCGCCAGGTCGGCGGCCGGCTCGCTGATGCGCACGCCGCCGACGGCGTTGACGAACACGTCCTGGTCCATCGTCGCCACGCCGGCATGGCGGTGCAGCACGGCCAGCAGCATCGCCAGGCGGTCGCGCTCCAGGCCGACGGACAGCCGGCGCGGGCTCGGCCCGCCGCCGTCGACCAGCGCCTGCAGCTCCACCAGCATCGGGCGCGTGCCCTCCAGCGTCACCAGCACGCAGGAGCCGGGCACCGGGTCGCCGTGCGTGGACAGGAAGATCGCGCTCGGATTGGTGACGCCCTTCAGCCCCTTCTCGGTCATGGCGAAGACGCCGATCTCGTTGACCGCGCCGAAGCGGTTCTTGATCGCGCGCACCAGGCGGTAGCTGCTGTGGGTGTCGCCCTCGAAGTACAGGACGGTGTCGACGATGTGCTCCAGCACGCGCGGTCCGGCCAGCGCGCCCTCCTTGGTCACGTGGCCGACCAGCACCATCGCGCAGCCGCTGGCCTTGGCGGTGCGGGTGAGCTGGGCGGCGCATTCGCGCACCTGCGCGACCGAGCCGGGCGCCGAGGACAGCTGCTCGGAGTAGAGCGTCTGGATCGAGTCGATGACGCAGAAGTCGGGCCGCTCGGCCTCGAGGGTGGCGAGGATCTTCTCCAGGCCGATCTCTGCGAGCACGCGCACCTGCGAGCCGTCCAGGCCCAGCCGGCGCGCGCGCATGGCGACCTGGGCGCCGGACTCCTCGCCGGTGACGTACAGCACCTTCATCTGCTTGGACAGCGCCTCGACCGCCTGCAGCAGCAGCGTCGATTTGCCGATGCCCGGATCGCCGCCGATCAGCACCACGCCGCCGGTGACGATGCCGCCGCCCAGCACGCGGTCCAGCTCCTCCAGCGAGGTGGGAGTGCGGTCGAAGTCGCGGGCCTCGATCTCGGAGAGCGTCGCGACCGGCTGGCTGCGGGCCAGCGCCTGATAGCGGTTCTTGCCGCCGGTGGACTCGGCGGCGGTCTCGACCAGGGTGTTCCAGGCGCCGCAGGAGGGGCAGCGGCCCAGCCACTTGGCGCTGGTGGCGCCGCATTCGGAGCAGACGTAATGGGATTTCGGAGCAGCCATGGGGCGGGATTGTCGCCGCCCGCGCTGTGGACAACCCTGTTGAGAAGCTTGTGAATGCGCTGTGCGCCGGCTGTGCAAGGGCTGTGCAGGGCCTGTGGGCGGTCAGTGGGAAACCCGCCGCCCGGCCCACAGCCCCGCGAAGGTGAGCGCCGCGTTCACCAGCAGCAGTTCCAGGCCCATCCGGTACCCGCCGAAGAGGGCCGCCTGATGGGTGTCGACGATCCAGCACAGCGCGGGCGCGGCCAGCGCGACCCCGGGCAGCACGCCGGGGCGCAGCGTGCGCGTGGTCAGGATGCCGAAGGCGAACAGGCCCAGCAGCGGTCCATAGGTGTAGCCGGCGAGCTTGAGGATGAGGGTGACCATGCTCGGGTCGTCGAGCCAGCGGAAGCCCAGCGTCAGCAGCAGGAACAGCGCGGCGTAGCCCAGGTGCACCGCCTGGCGGACGCGGCGCTGGCGCGCTTCGTCCCAGTGGCGTTCCTGCAGGCCGATCAGGTCGATGCAAGTGCTGGAGGTCAGCGCGGTGATGGCGCCATCGGCGCTGGGGAAGAGCGCCGAGATCAGCGCCACGACGAAGATCAGCTGCACCCAGGCCGGGAGGTGATCCATGACGACGGCTGGGAAGAGGCGGTCGCCCTGCGCGGCGAGGCCCTGCTGGCGCGCGTAGATCGTCAGCAGGCCGCCCAGGAACAGGAACAGCAGCACGACGGCGGTCATCAGCATGGCCATCACCATCATGTTCTTCCGGGCGTCGGCCAGGCGTCTGACCGAGATGTTCTTCTGCATCATCTCCTGGTCCAGACCGGTCATCGCGATGGCGATGGCGGCGCCGGCGAGCAACTGCTTGGCCCAGTGCGAGGCGCTCATCGGGTCGGTGACGAAGACCTCGGCTAGGCCGGCCGCGCGCATCGCCTGCCAGCCGCCGGCCAGGTCCAGGCCCAGCGCATGGAGCAGGAAGACCACGCAGATCACCAGCCCGCCGAGCATGCCGGTGGTCTGGAGGGTGTCGGTCCAGACGATGGTCTTGACGCCCCCTTCGAGGGTGTAGAGCAGGATCATCGCCAGCACCAGGCAGGCGCTGAGCCAGAACGGCATGTCGAACTGCGCCAGCACCAGGTCCTGCAGGATGCGCACGACCAGGTAGAGGCGGGCCGTGGCGCCGAGGGTGCGGGACAAGATGAAGAAGCCGGCGCCGGTGCGGTGGGCGGCCAGGCCCAGGCGCGTGCCGAGGTAGCGGTAGATCGAGCGGAGCCGGAGCCGGTAGTACAGCGGCAGCAGCACGAAGGCGACGACCGCGTAGCCGGCGAGCTGCCCCAGCATGATCTGGAAATAGCTGAAGGCGCCGGCGCCGACCGAGCCCGGCACGCTGATGAAGGTCACCCCGGACAGCGAGGTGCCGATCATCCCGAAGGCGACCAGGCCCCAATGGCTGCTGCGGTTGCCGATGAAGAAGCTGTCGTTGTCGGCGCGGCGCGAGGTCCGCCAGGCCACCGCGAGCAGCAGCGCGAAGTAGGCGGCGACGACGGCGAGCAGGACGGGGGCGGACATGGCGCGCGATTATTGAAGCGCCGCGGCGGCGGCCGCATTCCGAATGCGGCGCAGGACATAACCGCGTTAACCCTGACCTTCGACGACGCCGGGACGGCGTGCTACAACCTCGGCTCCTTCAAGGAGTCGATCATGGAGTTGTCAGTCTGGCTGGGATTTTTCGCGGCCTCCTGGGCCATCAGCCTGTCCCCGGGCGCGGGTGCCATCGCGGCGATGAGCGCCGGACTGAATCACGGCTTCAAGCGCGGCTACTTCATGACGATCGGGCTGATCCTGGGCATCCTGACCCAGATCCTGTTCGTGGGCGCCGGACTGGGCGCGCTGATCGCGGCGTCGGAGCGGGCCTTCGCGGTGGTCAAGTGGGCGGGCGTGGCCTACCTCGTATATCTGGGCATCCAGCAGTGGCGCTCGCCGGCCAAGCCGCTGGTGGCGGAGCAGGCCGAGGGCAAGCCGATCTCGCGCCGTGACCTGGTGCTGCGCGGCTGGGGCATCAACGCGGTGAACCCCAAGGGCACCGTCTTCCTGCTGGCGGTGGTGCCGCAGTTCCTGAACCTGCATGAAAGCCTGACGCCGCAGTACGCGGTGATCGGCGCGACGCTGGCCTTCACCGACGCGGTCGTGATGGCCGGCTACACGGTGCTGGCCGCGCGCGTGCTGCGGGCGCTGCGTTCGCAGGCCCATCTGAAGGCGATGAACCGGGTGTTCGGCTCGCTGTTCGTCGCGGCCGGCGCGCTGCTGGCGACCTTCAAGAAGGCCGCCAACTGAGCGCGGCGGCTTTTCTTCCTCATCCGGCAGGCCGCCCGCGAGGCGGCCTGTTTGTTTTCTCCGGTTCCTGCGTGCCTCGAGGCCGGGGCGACCGATACAGAGTTCCTGCGCATGCCCACGCTTTCCGATCGCTGGCTGTTCCTGGGTCCGACCCTGATCTGGGCCAGCACCTGGCACGTCATCCTGTACCAGCTGGCCTCCGGCGTGCCGGTGCTGAATTCGGTGGGCTGGCGCTTCGGGCTGGCGGCGCTGATGCTGGCGGCGTTCGCGCGCTGGCAGAAGCTGTCGCTGAAGCTGCCGCTGCCGGCGCATGGCCTGATGCTGGCGGCGGGCATCGTCCAGTACAGCGGCAACTACTTCGCGGTCTACGAGGCCGAACGCCACATCCCGAGCGGGCTGGTGGCGGTGCTTTTCTGCCTGATGGTGTTCGGCAACGCGCTGTCGGGGCGGATCTTCTTCGCGCAGCGGGTGACGGGCCGCTTCCTGGCGGCGTCGGTGGGCGCGGTGGCTGGCGTGGTGATGATCTTCTGGCCGGAGATCGCGTCGACGGGCGCGCGCCCGACGGCGGGTTACGGGCTGGCGATCGGTCTGGCGGCGGTGCTGGCGGCCTGCATCGGCAACGTGCTGACGCTGACGCTGACCCGCCGCGGACTGCCGCTGGTGCCGGTGCTGGCGTGGAGCATGGGGTACGGATCGGTGTTCCTGCTGTCGGCGTCGCTGGCGACGGGACAGGGCCTGAACTTCGCGTGGACGGCGCCGTACGTGTTGAGCCTGCTGTACCTGGCGGTGCTGGGCTCGGTGGTGGCGTTCGTCCTGTACTTCAAGCTGGCGCAGCGCCAGGGGACGGCCCGCGCGGCGCTGACCGGCGTCGTGATCCCGGTGATCGCGCTGGGCATCTCGGCGATCTTCGAAGGCTGGCGGCCGACGGCGCTGGCGCTCGCCGGCATGGTGCTGTGCCTGGGCAGCATCCACGCGGCGACGCGGCCGCAGCGCTGAGCGCGGCGCTCACCACTCCTGACGCCAAGCTGACGGCTTCCGATCTGCTGGAAGAGATCAGGACTTGAGGGCTCCGGCCGCCGCTGCCTACTTCCTCCAGCCGATCTCCGCCGCCGTGCGCGGACCGATGACCGTCTCCCCCAGCCCCGCCGGGATCCGGAGCGCGCCATCCCGGACCGGAATCCGGCCCGCCATCAGCTCGGCCGCCGCCTGCGGATGGCGCGGCTCGCGGTCGGGCTCCGCATAACCGTCGGGAAAGACGGGCGCCAGCGTCGCCGGGTCGTATTTGTCCGTCGCGCCGAAGGTGTGCAGCGCTTCGTGCGCGATGACGACCTCGTTCTGCGCCTGCTGGGCCCGGGACGCGAACAGGTGCACCATCCCCAGCCGGCCCTTCTCCAGCCCGATCGAATGCGGCAGCGCGCCGGCGAAGTCGGGCGGGTGGTAGATCAGGAAGAGCTTCACGTCCGGCACCGGCGAACTGGGCGGCGTCTCGCGCCAGGCCCACCAGCGCATCCGCAGACTCCACGAGATCGCCGCCAGCGGCCCGCCGTCGCGGGGCGCCGGAGGTGGGGCCGCCAGCACCCGACGGCCCAGCACGATACGGATCGGCTCCGACAGCGGCAGCCCATAACGCCCCGCCTGCTCCTGGAAGTAAGGCGCCAGCTGCGCGAAGGCCGCATCGTCCAGGCGCTCCAGATAGGCCGCCGTCGCGGCATCGCCGGCGGCGTTGATCGGATACAGCGTCACCACCTGCGGCCGCTTCCACGATTGCGCCTGCCAGCGGCTCAGCAGCGTCGAGCCCGCCACCGTGATCAGGATCCCCAGCAGCACCAGGATGCGGATCGCCTTGAACATGTCCTCTCCCTCACTCGACGCGGACCTTGCCGCGTCCCGCCTTGATGTCGCCGCGCTGGCTCTTGGCCTCCAGCCGGCGCTTCTGCGCGCCGTGGGTCGGCTTCGTTGCCCGGCGCGCCTTCGGCGTGTGCGCCACGCTCCGCGCCAGCGCGATCAGCCGCGCGATCGCGTCAGCCCGGTTCTGCTCCTGGCTGCGTGACTCCTGCGCCTTGATCACCACGATGCCCTCGGCCGTGATGCGCTGGTCGGCGAGCGCGAGCAGCCGCTCCTTGATCACCGCCGGCAGCGTCGAACGCCGGATGTTGAAGCGCAGATGCACCGCGCTGCTGACCTTGTTGACGTTCTGCCCGCCTGGACCGCTGGCGCGGATCGCGGTGATCTCGAGCTCCCAGTCGGCCGGCGTCCAGTCCAGCTGCATGGCGCCGCCGGCGGCCGGGCCTCAGCCCAGCGTCTCGACGTGCACCGGCACGCGCCGGGCCAAAGCGCACATCAGCTCGTAGCCGATCGTGCCGGCGGGTCTGGCCACCTCATCGATCGACAGCACCGAGCCATGCGGGCCCTGGCCCCAGAGCGTGACCTCGCTGCCGACGCCCTCGGCGGGCAGGCCGGTCAGGTCGACCGCGAGCATGTCCATCGACACGCGTCCGACCGTCGAGCTCCGCTGGCCGCCGACCAGCACGGGCGTGCCGTGCGGCGCATGGCGGGGATAGCCGTCCGCGTAGCCGCAGGCCACCGTGCCGATGCGCATCGGCCCCGGCGCGATGAAGCTGCTGCCGTAGCCGACGCTGTCCCCGGCCTGCAGGTGCTGCACCGCCAGCACCTTGGCGCGCAGCGTCATCGTCGGTTTCAGGTCCCAATGGGCGATGTCGTGCTCGGGGAAATCCGGCGAGCTGCCGTAGGTCATGATCCCCGAGCGCACCCAGTCGGCGCGCACCGCCGGGTCCTGGCTGTGGCGCAGGATGGCGGCGCTGTTGCTCAGCGTGCGCGCGCCCGGCAGGTCGGCGGTCGCCTCCTTGAAGACGGCCGTCTGGTGCGCGATGCCGCGCGGGCCGTCGGCGTCGGAGAAATGCGTCATCAGCGAGATTTCGTCCACCTGCGGCAGCGCGTTCAGGCGGGTCCAGGCGCTGCGGAATGCGGTCGGCGTGAAGCCGAGCCGGTTCATGCCGCTGTTGAGCTTCAGGAACACGCGATGCGGCTCATGGGTCTTGTGCATCGCCAGCCAGTCGATCTGCTGCTCGTGGTGCACCGCGTGCCAGAGCTTGAGCCGCGAGCACAGCTCCAGGTCGCGCGGCTCGAAGCAGCCCTCCAGCAGCAGGATCGGACCGCGCCAGCCAAGGTCGCGCACCCGCTGGGCCTCGTCCAGGTCCAGCATCGCGAAGCCGTCGGCGCTGCGCAGCGCGTCGAAGGCGCGCTCGATGCCATGCCCGTAGGCATTGGCCTTGACCACGGCGAACACCTGCGCGTCGGGGGCGAGCTCGCGGGCTCGGGCGATGTTGTGGGCCAGCGCGGGCTGATGGATGAGGGCTTCGATCGGACGGGGCATGGGCGGCATTGTGCCGCGCCCGGAACCCGGGCTCCGCCCCCTGGCGGCGCGACGCGGCGCTGTCCCGTCAAGCTCTGTTACGAAAACGCCCGCGTGCTATAAACCCGCCGCAGCGCTGCCTTCCCCATCCCGTGGACCCAGCGTGATCACCGCAGTTCCAGGTATGCCGGGTCGATGAAAAAAGGCTTTTACACCATCATGTCAGCGCAGTTCTTCAGCTCGCTGGCTGATAACGCGCTGTTCGTCGCCGCCGTGGAACTGCTCCGCACGAGCGGGGCCGCCGAATGGCAGCGCGCCGCGCTGGTGCCGATGTTCGCGCTGTTCTACGTCGTGCTCGCGCCCTTCGTCGGCGCCTTCGCCGACGCGGTGCCCAAGGGCAAGGTCATGTTCATCTCCAACACCATCAAGGTGCTGGGCTGCCTGAGCATGCTGGTGGGCGTCCATCCGCTGATCGCGTACGCGATCGTGGGCCTGGGCGCCGCCGCCTATTCGCCGGCCAAGTACGGCATCCTCACCGAGCTGCTGCCGCCGTCGCAGCTGGTCAAGGCCAACGGCTGGATCGAGGGCCTGACCATCGCCTCCATCATCCTGGGCGCGGTCTTCGGCGGTCAGCTGATCGGGGAGAAGGCGTCGGCGGTGCTGCTGGCGATCGACATTCCCTTCATCGACACCGGCATCGACACGCCCCCCGAAGCGGCCATCGCGTTCATGGTGGTGCTGTACTTCATCGCGGCGCTCTTCAATCTGAGGATTCCGCGCACGGACTCGCCGCTGCAGCCGATCGCGCACAACGCGACCGACCTGGTGCGGGAGTTCGCCGCCTGCAATTCGCGGCTGTGGCAGGACAAGCTGGGGCAGATCTCGCTGGGCATGACGACGCTGTTCTGGGGCGTGTCGGGCAACATGCGCTACATCGTGTTCGCGTGGGCCGCCGCGGCCCTGGGCTACGGCACGACGCAGGCCTCGGCGCTGGCCGGGGTGGTGGCGATCGGCACGGCGGTGGGGGCGGTGGTGGCGTCGGCGGTGGTGCGGCTGGACAAGGCCACCAGCGTCATCCCGCTGGGCATCGGCATGGGCCTGCTGATGCTGGTGCTGAACTTCATCGACAACCTGTGGCTGGCGATTCCGTTCCTGATCCTGCTGGGCGGGATTGGCGGCTACCTGGTGGTGCCGATGAACGCGCTGCTGCAGCATCGCGGGCACAACCTGATGGGCGCGGGCCGGTCGATCGCGGTGCAGAACTTCAACGAGCAGGCCTGCATCCTGGGCCTGGGCGCGCTGTACACGATGCTGACGCGCTTCGGCACCTCGGCGTTCGGCTCGATCACGATCTTCGGATTGCTGGTCGCGGGGATCATGTGGGTGGTGGGCCGCTGGCACCAGCACAACAAGCGCGAGCACACCGAGGAACTCGAGCGCCTGCTCGCCATCGCGCGCAGCGACAAGCACTGACCGGCGAGGGCCGCTGGCTGGCAGCCCCTGGCCCCTGGCTGATGGCGGTCGACGGACGGCTCAGCGCCGCGCGCGCCCCTTGCCCGAAGGCGGCGTCTCCGCGGCCAGGCCGCCGGTCGTGAGGACCTGTTCGATGTGCTCCGACCACGCGCGGCCGATCTTCAGGCAGCCGCTGTGGTTGAGGTGGATCTCGTTGTGCCAGTCGCCGCTGATGCCGCTGGCGCCGGGCGCTGCCGCGGCCAGCGGCACGGCGGTCGAGTCGAACACGAACAGCCCCGGGAACTGCTCCTTGTCCGCCATCAGCGACTTCAGCAACTGCGCCAGGTGCATGACCATCAGCCGGCTCACGGCGGCCCAGTCGGCGGCCGGAATGGCATAGGCCTTCAGCGCCGGATACAGCCAGGGCCCATGGCCCGCGTCCTCGGCGCCGGCCGGGCGCGGCATCGGCACCGCATAGCAGTGCATGAACACCGGCTTGCCTGCCGACGGCCCCTGGTCCCGCAGCGTCAGCAGGTGCCGCAGGTTGGCCTTCAGATACTCCGCATACGTGGCCCAGCCGGGCTCCGAGAAATAGCGCCCCACCCCTGCGGAGGGCGCCCCCCATTCCGTCTGCCGGCGCAGCAGGCGCAGATGCAGCGGCACCTCCTGGCCATCGAGCTGGGTCGGTGTCTGAGCGGCCTTGATCAGGTCGTTGCCGCCCACGGACAGCAGGATCCCGTCCCACACCGGCGCGTCCGGCGCGGTCAGCAGGCGCACGAAGTCCGGTGCGGATTCCAGCTCGACCACCTTGGACAGGCTTTCGCGCTGCCCGGCGCAGTTGATGGCGGCGGCGGGCTTGGACAGCACCAGTTCCTGGAGCAGGTTCGCATGCGCGCTGAGCTTGGCCTGGGCGGTGGAGAACCAGGAGTCCCCTTGGGCCAACAGGCGCCATTGATAGCTCTGCAGATCGGGCCCGGTGGGGGACTGCAGATCTTCGGGGGCGAAACAGGCCAGGTGATCCAAGAGAAGCTCTCCCTAGTTTGGTGGACGGGTCACACGCGACAGGGTAGGCCGCGTGCATGACAGGCGCACGGCGCCCCGATTGGAGGACAGGGTCAGTCCTTGCGCCATGCTACAAACCCTGGGCATTGTTGGCCGGTCCGGCGGCCGGCTCCAAGCCCCGTCCCCGAGACTGTTGCGCCCGCCCCACCGCCCGTCCCTTCCCGCGGTCCCTCCGCTGTCCCCCTCTGTCCCCCGTCTGTCCCCCGTCTCCGAATGCCGATCCTCGCGCTGATGCTCAATGCCACCATCTGGGGCCTGTCCTGGTGGCCGTTCCGTCAATTCGAGGGGGCCGGCATGCACCCCCTCTGGACCACGGTGATCATGTACGCGCTGTCCTGGATCGTGGTGATGGCCAGCCAGCGCGGCGCGGCGTCCGAATGGCTGCGTTCCCCCGGCCTGTGGGTCGTGACGCTGGCCGCGGGCATGACCAATACCGCCTTCAACTGGGGCGTGTCCACCGGCGACGTGGTGCGGGTGGTGCTGCTTTTCTATCTGATGCCGCTGTGGGCGGTGCTGCTGGCGCGGCTGATCCTGGGCGAGCCGCTGACCGCGATGGCCGGGCTGCGGATCGCGCTGGCGCTGGGCGGCGCGCTGGCCGTGCTGGCGCCGGCGGGCGGTGGCTGGCCGCTGCCTTCGAGCCTGCCCGACGCGCTGGGCCTGGCCGGCGGGATGACCTTCGCCTTCAACAACGTGATGCTGCGCCGCGAGGCCGCCCGCAGCGCCGGGGCGCGGGCGCTGGCGATGTTCAGCGGCGGCGTGCTGGTGGCCAGCCTGTCCGCGACGGCCATGGCCGGCGGCGGCCTGGCCCCTTGGCCTTCGCTGCCGGGCGCGCTGTGGCTGCTGCCGCTGGCGGGGATGGCGCTGCTGTTTTTCGTCTCCAACCTGTCGCTGCAATACGGGGCGGCGCGGCTGCCGGCCAACGTGACGGCGGTGGTCATGCTGACCGAGGTGCCGGTGGCGGCCATCTCGGCGCTGCTGCTGGGCGGCGGGGCCTTGGACGGCAAGACCGCGGCCGGCGGCGCGGCCATCCTGGCCGCGGCGATGCTCGCGGCCCTGGAGCGCCACCGCGCCTGACGGGGCCCGCCGCGCTAGGATGCACCGGTCCGGCCATGATGCCGCCCCACACCCCGAGGAGGTCCCCCATGAGCGCCAATGGCAAGACTGCCTTCGACTTCGACGCCGTCAGCATCGCTGGCGAGCCCGTCGCGCTGTCCCAGTACCGCGGCCGCGTGCTGCTGATCGTCAACACCGCCAGCGAATGCGGCTTCACGCCGCAGTTCAAGGGCCTGGAGGAGCTGTGGCGCGACTACCAGGCGCGGGGGCTGGTGGTCGTCGGCTTTCCGAGCAATGAATTCGGCGGCCAGGATCCCGGCAGCAACGACGAGATCGCCTCGTTCTGCCAGCTCAACTATGGCGTCAGCTTTCCGATGATGGGCAAGGTCAAGGTCAACGGCGGCGAGGCGCATCCGCTGTGGCAGTGGCTCAAGGGCGAGAAGCCCGGCATCCTGGGCACGCAGGCGATCAAGTGGAACTTCACCAAGTTCCTGGTCGGCCGCGACGGACAGGTGCTCAAGCGCTTCGCGCCGAACGACTCCCCGGAGGCGATCCGCGGCGAGATCGAAGCCGCCCTGGCGCCCTGATTCAAGGCTTGACCGAACTGGCGGGCGCGGAGCCGCCGTCCGTGGAAGACGGACCGCCCGGCACGACCTGCAGCTCATTGAAGACGGCCTCGACATCGTCGAGCTGCTTCACCAGCGCTTCCAGAGCCGCCGCGTCCTGGGCGCTGCGCACGCAGCCCTGCAGCCAGATCCAGCGCCGCTGACCGAGCGCCCAGACGCTGGTCGTCGCGTCGAAGCGGCCGTCGGCGGCGACGGCCTTCTGCACGCGCGGCATGATTTCCTTGTCGTACAGATAGGCGTTGGGCAGACGGCAACGGCCGCTCTGGAAGCAACTGGTGCCGCGCTCGATGCGGCCGTGCGCCTGGGCCTTGGCTTGCGCCTCGGTGAGCAGCGGACCCGGAGGCGCCGGACACACCGACGGCGGGATCGCCGAGGTCAACTGGACGAAGGGATCGTCGAAGACGTTGCGGCGGGTGTCGTCGCCGAGCGCCGGGACGCTTGTCAGGCCCAGGCCCAGGACCAGCGCGATGCTCCCGGGCCTGCGGCGCCAGGCCGCTGCCGGGCGCCGGGCATGCGTGGCGGGCAGGACGGGGGCGAGTGTCGATCGCATGAGCGCGAGCGTGCCTCAACGCGCGTCCGTCCGCCAGGGGCACCCCCGAGAGGCTGCGGCGCTCAGCCCACGGCGGTCAGCTTGACCAGCCGCAGCGGCGCGCCGAGCAGCGTCGGCGCCTGCGCCTCGAAAGCGCGGAAATGCGGCGTGGCGCGGTGCGCCTCCAAGGCCGCCTCGTCGTCGAAGGCCTCATGCATTTCGAAGGTGCCGGGCTCGTCGATCCGCTCGAACAGCCGGTAGTCGCGGCAGCCAGGCTCCTGGCGCGTCGGCGCGAGCAGGCCGCGGAGCGCCTCGCGCAGGCGGTCGCCCTGGCCGGGCGCGGCGACGAGCACGGCGGTCATCGTCAGCAAAGAGGAAGAGGCCGAGGCCGAAGCCGGGGTGGCGGAGGAAGCGGGGGTCATCGGAGATCCATCGGTGAAGGGGAGGGTCCAGATGCTAGGCAGTCAGGGTCTGCCCCGACAGGCCCTCGCACGCGAAACACTTTCAACGCGGACGCGAGAACCGCGCTGTGGATACGATCGACGCGCGCTTCGCTCCTGGACGGAGCGACCTGCCCTTCGACAAGAACACCTGGAGATTCGACGATGCCCGCTTCGATGGCCATGACCGCCTCCTTTCCCCGGCTGCGCCGCGCGGCCCTCGCGCTGGCCGCGATGACGGCGCTCGGCGCGCAGGCGCAGACGCTGCCCGAGCTGCAGGCGCTCGCCGCCAAGGAGCAGCCCGCGCTGATGAAGACGCTGCAGCAACTGGTGGAGATCGAGTCGGGCAGCTCCGACCGCCAGGGCCTGGACCGCATCGCCGCCGTGATCGCGCAGCGGCTGCGCGACCTGGGCGGCGAGGTCCAGCTGATCGATCCCGACAAGACGATCTCGGCCCCGTCCTCGGACGCGGGCGACGGCCCGGCCAAGGTCGGCCAGATGGTCAAGGCCAGCTTCAAGGGCGGCTCGGCCAGCGGCAAGCGGCTGCTGCTGATCGCGCACATGGACACGGTCTACCAGCGCGGCGGTCTGAAGCAGCAGCCGTTCCGCGTCGACGGCAACCGCGCCTACGGCCTGGGCATCGCCGATGACAAGCAGGGAGTCGCCACGATCCTGCACGCGCTGGCGATGCTCCAGGCGACGGGCTTCAAGGACTACGCCGGCATCACCGTGCTGATCAACGGCGACGAGGAGATCGGCTCGCCCGGCTCGCACGCGACCATCGCGCAGCTGGGCGGCGAGCATGACGCGGTGCTGTCCTTCGAAGGCGGTGGCGGTCCCACCGTGCCGGACACGCTGCGGCTAGCCACCAGCGGGATCGCGTCGGTGGACCTGAAGGTCAAGGGGCGCTCGTCCCACGCGGGGGCGGCGCCGGAGAAGGGCGTCAACGCGCTGGAGGAGATGTCCTTCCAGATCCTGCAGCTGCGCGATCTGTCCGATCCGAAGCACGGCAAGCAGCTGCACTGGACGATGGCCAAGGCGGGCTCGGTGCGCAACGCGATTCCGGCCGACGCGGTGGCCCAGGGCGATGCCCGCGCCGATCGCATGGCCGACTTCGACGGCATGGAGGCCGAGTTGCGCCAGCGCATCCAGAAGAAGCTGCTGCCCGAGTCCGAGGTGACGCTGAGCTTCCACCGCGGCCGCCCGCCGCTGCAAGCGAGCGACGCGTCGCGCGCGCTCGGCGCCAAGGTCAAGGCGCTGGCCGAGGAACAGAAGCTGGAGCTGGTCGTGCGCGACCGGCCCACCGGTGGCGGCACCGACGCGGCCTATGCGGCGCAGTCGGGCAAGGCGCCGGTGATCGAGGGCCTGGGCGTGCGCGGCTACGGCGCCCACAGCAGCGACAGCGAGTACGTCGTCGTCGACGCGATCGCGCCCAAGCTGGTGCTGGTCACGCGGCTGCTGATGGCGATCGGCAGCGGCAAGGCGCTCTGAGCGGACGCGCCGCGCCATGAAACAGGCGGCCTCGCGGGCCGCCTGCTTCGTTGAGGCCGTGTCCGTGGCGCGGGACCGCTCAGGCCTTCGGATACAGGACCATCTGCGTGCAGCGGAACAGCGCGATCGTCTTGCCGCCGTGGGTGACGGTGGCGTCCCAGACCTGCGTCGTGCGGCCCATGTGGACGGCGACGGCGGTGCATTCGATGACGCCGTCACGCGCGGTGCCCAGGTGGTTGGACTTGAGCTCGACGGTGGTGAAGTTGCTGGCGCCCTCGGGCAGCGAGGCGATGCAGCCGTAGCCGCAGCAGGTGTCGGCCAGCGTCACCACGCTGCCGGCGTGCAGGTAGCCGTTGGGGGCCATCACCTGCTGGCGCACCGGCAGCCGCGCGAAGACGCGGCCCTTCTCCACCTCGACGATCTCGATGCCCATGTGGCCGGGCAGGCAGGCGGCGCCGCGCGCGTTGAAGTCGGTGATCATGTGATTCTGTGGGGCGGTAATGCGAAGCCCGCATTGTCCACGCGCCTGTACCGGTGCGCCGGCGCGGGCGCTGTTCCGGTGGCGGCGGGGCCGGCTGACGATAATGGCCGCCAGCCGATTGACTGTCCTCCGTGGAGTTCCAACATGTTCCAGCACGTCGATGCCTATCCGGGCGATCCCATCCTCAGCCTGAACGAAGCCTTCCAGAAGGATCCGCGCACGCAGAAGATCAACCTGTCGATCGGCATCTACTTCGACGACGACGGTCGCATCCCGATGCTGGATTCGGTGCGCAAGGCCGAGCTGGCCGTGGTGGAGCAGGCGGGCGCGCGGCCCTATCTGCCGATGGAGGGCGCCGCCAACTTCCGCGCCGAGGTGCAGAAGCTGCTGTTCGGCGCCGACAGCGAGGCGCTCAAGAGCGGCCGGGTCGCGACCATCCAGGGCGTGGGCTCATCGGGCGGCCTGAAGGTCGGCGCCGACTTCATCAAGCGCTACTTCCCCGAGAGCGCGATCTACCTGAGCGATCCGACCTGGGACAACCACCGCGCGGTCTTCGAGGGTTCCGGGCTGGAGTGCCGGAGCTATCCGTACTACGACGCGAAGACCGGCGGCCTGCGCTTCGACGCGATGCTGCAGGCGCTGTCCGAGGCGCCGGCGCGCAGCGTGGTGCTGCTGCACGCTTGCTGCCACAACCCGACGGGCGTGGACCTGACGCAGTCGCAGTGGGACGCGCTGATCCCGGTGCTGAAGGAGCGTGAGCTGATCGCCTTCCTGGACCTGGCGTACCAGGGCTACGGCGACGGCCTGGAGCAGGACACCTTCGCGATCCGCGCGCTGGCGGCGGCGGGGTTGAGCTTCTTCGTCGCGAACAGTTTCTCCAAGAACATGAGCCTGTATGGCGAGCGCTGCGGCGCGCTGTCCGTGGTGTGTCCGGACGCGGCGCAGGCGGCCAACGTGCTGGGGCAGCTGAAGTTCACGATCCGCCGCAACTACTCGAACCCGCCGATGCATGGCGGCCAGGTCGTGGCCAAGGTGCTGGGCGACCCGGCGCTGCGCGCGCTGTGGGAGGGCGAGGTCGAGGAGATGCGCGAGCGCATCCTGGCGATGCGCAACGCGCTGTTCGAGGTGATCACGGCGAAGGTGCCGGGCCGCAACTTCGACTACTTCCTGACGCAGCGCGGGATGTTCAGCTACACGGGACTGACGCCGGAACAGGTGGACCGGCTGCGCGAGGAATTCGGCGTGTACATCCTGCGCTCGGGCCGGATGTGCGTCGCGGGCCTGAACACCCGCAACGTCGAGGCCACCGCGAACGCGATGGCGGCCGTGCTGGCCTGACGGACCGCGGCTTCGCACGGAGTTCCCGCACGCTCCGCGCCATCCTCTGGCCATCCCCTCGCTTCGCGCCATCCCCTCGCTTCGCGCCATCCCCTCGCTTCGCGGCATCCCTCGCCCCACCGCGCCATCCCCCCGCTTCGCGCCATCCCCTCGCCCCTTTGGGGAGAGGGTTAGGGAGAGGGGTCTCCCCCCCGCGCTGCCGCACATCGAACGACCCCTCACCCCCACCCTCTCCCCGCAAAGCGGGGCGAGGGAGTTGTGGGAGCGGCGCGCGGTCGTCTCGCTGGCACCGCGTTTGCGTGCATTCAACAGGGTTATGGGTGGCGGCCTCGCTTTCATTGGCTGAGGCTGCCGCGAATCCGTACCCTGCCGGACCATTCAAGAATGAATTTGTCCGGATGAAGCAGCTTGTCGTGATCGGGGGTGGCGTGGTGGGTGTGACCACTGCCTGGGCCCTGGCGGAGGCGGGGCATCGGGTGACCCTGGTGGAGCGCGAAGCCGAGCTCGCGACCGGCGCGAGCCGCGCCAATGGCGGCCAGCTCAGCTATCGCTACGTGTCGCCGCTCGCCGATGCCGGCGTGCCGCTGAAGGCGCTGCGCTGGCTGCTGGATCCGCAGGGTCCACTGCGCTTCAAGCCTGACGGAACCGCGGCGCAGTGGCGCTGGCTGGCGGCCTTCCTGGCGCATTGCCGGGGACCGGTGAACCGCCGCACCACCGAGCGCCTGCTCGAGCTGGGCGCCTTCAGCCAGCAGTGCTTCGGCGAGCTGCAGCGGCAGGCGCGGCTCGATGCCATCGAGCTGCGCACGCCCGGCAAGCTGGTCGTCTACCGCAAGCCCGGCGAGTTCGCCCGCGTCGCGTCGCGCACGGCGGCCGGTGGCCCGGAGCGGGCGCTCGACCGCGACGCATGCGTGGCGCTGGAGCCGTCGCTGGCCGATGGCGGGGCGGACTGGCTGGCCGGCGGCATCTTCACCGCGGGCGAGTCGGTGGCGGACTGCCACGCGCTGAGCGTCCAGCTCGGCGAGCGTCTGGCGCAGCATCCGAATTTCCAGGGACGCGTCCGCGCGCACGCCACCGGCTTTGCCGTCCATGGCGACCGCGTGGCCGCGGTGAAGACGGACCAGGGCGAACTCGGCGCGGACGGCGTCGTGCTCGCGGCCGGGTTGCAGAGCGCGGCGCTCGCGGCGCTCGTGGACGTGCGGCTGCCGCTTTATCCGCTCAAGGGCTACAGCCTGTCGGCGCCGATCCATGGCGTGCACCGCCCGCCGACCGTCAGCGTGACCGACTTCGAGCGCAAGACGCTTTACGCCCGCATCGGCGGTCAGTTGCGCGTGGCGGCGATGGTCGACCTGGTCGGCGAGGACACGCGCATCGATCCGGCACGCCTGGCCGCGCTGCAGCGCAACGTGCGCGAAACCTTCCCGAAGGCCGCCGACTACGACCACGCCGTGCCCTGGGCTGGTCTGCGTCCCGCGACGCCGAGCGGCGCGCCCATGCTCGGCGGCACGCCGCTGCGCGGGCTGTGGCTGAATGTGGGCCATGGCGCCCTCGGATTCACCTTCTCGTTCGGCTCCGCCCGCATCGTGGCGGACCTCGTCTCCGGCAAGCCCAGCCCGATCGCGCTCGACGGGCTGGCGCTGCGCGCGGCCTGAGGCGCCGCGATGAAGGCGCCTCAGGCCGCTGCATCCCAGGTCCGGCGCGAGCCGTTGACGGCGGCTTCGCTCGGCGAGGCGCTGCGGCAGGCGGTGCTCGCGCAGGACTTCGGCGCGACACCGGACTCGCAGGACGGTGGACGGCCGGTGCGGCATTTCCCAAGCCTGGATCTCGCGGTGGTCGCGTTCCCGGATCACGGCGCGCCCGTCGCCGCGAACGTGCTGTTCTCGCGCGAGCATCCGGCCGGCCTGATCGCTGATATCGCCGAGGGATACGGACCGGTCCGCAACATCCGGTTCCTCGCGGATCAACGTGATGGCGACGGCCATTCGATCGCTTGGCGGCCGGACTCGGACTGGTCGGCGATGGACTGGGTGCCGCTCGCCGGTGGCGAAGAGGTCGCGCGCGTGGTCGCTCCCTATCCGGCGTCGCTGCTGAAGCTGATGCTGCTGGTTGGCGTGGGGCGGCTGGTCGATCAAGGGCGTGCCGGCTGGTGGCAGCCGCTGAGCTACGGCGGACGCGAGCGCGTGGTGGCCGACTGGGCCTCGGACATGGTGACGTGGAGCAGCAACGAGGCGACCTCCGCGCTCGTGACGCTGATGCATGCGGCCGGAGCGATCCGCCGCGAGGGCGGCCCCGGCGATGGGAGCGAGCTGCGCAACGAGTTGCACGCGCTGTTCGCGGCGCTCGGCCTGACCACCCTGCGGCTGGCCAACACGACGGCGGAAGGCGGCTGGGGCAACGGGTCGGGATCGGGCGTGGGGCAGATCCAGATGACCGCCTGGGACACGGTGCGGCTGCTGTGGTGGCTGGACCCGCTGGCGCCGCGCGCGCCCTGGCTGCGGCCGGGCGCGCCGCGGTTGTCGCCGGAGAGCCGCAATCACGCGATGCAGGCCTTGCAGGACCAGGCGCTGCACGAGGTGCTGTCGAGCGGCGCGCTCGGCGGCGTTCCGGGCTGGGTGCCGGGACTGCCGGCGCGCCTGCCGGGCCGGTGGCTGCAGCCCGACGGGTCGCTGCGGGCGGGCGAGGTGTCGCTGCCGGGCGACCTGCGGCGCTTCGCGGCGGGCGGCGAGGTCTGGTTCGCGCACAAGACCGGCAACACCGAGAACTACGCATCCGATGCCGGCATCGTGCGCGGCATCCTGCCGCGCCGCCGCCATTACCTGATCGCGGTGTTGACCAGCCTCGGGTCGCGCTACGCTCCCGATCCCCGCTGCCCGACGACGTGGCGCATCCCGGCGCTCGGCGCCGCGATCGACGCGCGGATGGCGGCGTGGCTCGAGGCCTGAGCGCGAGCGCGGGCGCATTCATCGAACCGGATCCGGTGCTTCGAGCGCCGCCACATGTCATGGCCGACCCAGGTGTCCTTCTGCCTCCGCTGCCCCAGCACGCCTGCCTCGGCGTGATCGCGCCCGCAGGCCCGCCCCGGGCGGGCACGCTGGAGCAGGTCGTGCCGATGATCGAGCGCCTGGGCTTTCGCGCGAAGGTGTTTCCCGGTTGCGCGGGACCGGCGTTCCTCGGTCATCTGGCGGCGGACGATGAGCGAAGGCTGGCCGACCTGCATCAGGCGCTGGCCGATCCGGGTGTCGACGCGGTGATCGCGCTGCGAGGCGGCTACGGCTGCATGCGGTTGCTGGATCGCGTTGATCGTGAACTGCTGAGCCGCTGCCCGAAGCCGCTGATCGGCTACAGCGACCTGACGGCGTTGATCGCGCTGCGGCAGCAGCTCGGTCTGGCGAGCTGGCATGCGCCGATGCCGGCGTCGGACTGGTGCAAGGGGGACTCGGGATGGGCCGATGCCATCGCGCTCGCGCAGCGCCTGCGGCAGGGGCCGCGGGAAGGGGAGCTTCTCGGGCCGGCGCTCGCGCCGCATCCGCTGAATCGCGGGACAGCGCCTGTTCGCGGCGTGCTGACGGGAGGCAACCTTGCAGTGCTCGTGGCGCTGCTGGGAACGCCGTTCGCGCCGGACCTGCGGGGCTCGGTGCTGTTCCTCGAGGATGTCGGGGAGGACCCCTACAAGATCGACCGCCTGCTGTGCCAGCTGCGCCTGGGCGGAGGACTCGACGAACTGGCGGGCGTGCTGCTGGGCAGCTTCAGCGACGCGGACTCGCCGGATGAGGTGCTGGCCGATTACTTCGGCGGGCTCGGCGTGCCGGTGCTGGCCGGCTGGCCAAGCGGCCATACGTCGCCGAACCTGCCGCTGCCGATCGGCGTTGCGGTGACGCTGGATCCAGTGGCGAGGACGCTCAGCGTGTGAGCGCGCCCTGAGAGCCCAAAGGCGCGCAGGTCGGCTCCTCGATGTCGTAGCCCAACCAGAGATAGAGGCGGGACCCCATGGCCGGCGCGGACGGATTGACCACGTGCACGCCTTCGCGACTCGTGCACAGGTCCGCAGAGATCATCGAACCCTGGGCGTCTGTCACGTCGAGGCGCGTGCCGTGGCCGCGCACGCGAAGCTGCGCACCGATCGCGGCGATGCCGATGAAAGCCGTGTGGGGCCAGTCCTTCGGCATCGTGCCCAAATGACTGATGAGCGCCTGGTCGGTGGCCTTGTCGATGGCGATCACGCCGTCCTCCTGTGCCGGTTGCAACTCGGAGACCTTGAGCCGCCGGCAGCAAAGGGTGCTGTCGCCGGGACCAGCGACCTGCGTCCAGATCGTGGCGTCGCGCTTCAAGGGTGCCGATGAATACAGCCGCAACTCGCCTTTGGCGTTCATGCGGACGATCACGAAGTCGGCCGCCCCGGGGCGGCGCATGCACTGGCGCACAGCGCCAGCCATAGGAAAAGCAATCTAGTGACCATCGTCGGACCACATGCCGAGGAGCCCATCTGCGTTGAAGGATCACTCTATCGGCTGCGGCACGCCTTGGAACGAGTGACCTTTGTCATCAGAAGAGCTTGTCCTCCTGCCCCCATCGGAGGGACGACTTCAGGGCGACGACTTGGAACGCAAAGCCTGGCACTCTTCTCGATCGCAAAGATGCGAGGAGGTCGACATGGCTCGCGCCGTCTATCTGGTCCCCGGCTTTCAAAAGTGGAGGCGCAAGCAGGGCATGCGCAGACGGTGATCTCTGCCGTGCCGTGGCTGAAATGGAACGCGGCCTGATCGATGCAGATCTTGGTAGTGGACTCTTCAAGAAGCGGATCGCACGATCCGGCGCCGGCAAACGCGATGGCTTTCGCGTGATCGTCGCCCATCGACCGGGCGCACCGTGGTTCTTCATCGAAGGCTATGCGAAGAACGTCCTCGCCAATATCGACGACCGGCAGCTTCAAGGTTTCAAGGCGATGAACGTCTCCCTGGCGGCGATGGGCATCGTTCAGCGGGATGCCGCAATCAATTCTGGTTTTCTGACGGAGGTGATCTGTGATGCGCAAGCGCAAGTACGACTCGATTGATCGAATGGTGAAGACCGGACGCGGCATGCACGCCTGCGGGCTGGTCAGCGGTGAGCATTTCCAACGCCTGGCCTGGTGCGGCATCGCACCGCCGGCACCGCTGACGCCCGACGAGGTCCGGGCCATCCGCGAGGAAGCGGACCTCAGCCTCTATGTCTTCGCGAACATGCTCAGCACGACAGCGCGGCTGCTGCGCCGCTACGAGCAAGGGCTGGATCGACCGACCGGTCCGCTCCTGCGCTTCCTGCACACGATCCGGGAACAGGGCGTGAAGCGCGTCTTCCCCTTGACCTCGGCCGCACTGGGCGGCAAAGCGTAAAAAAGCCCGCCGGTTCCCCGGCGGGCTTCGCGTGTCCGGGCCCGCCGCGCGGGGCGGCAGGCCATCAGCAGTCAGAAGAACTTGTAGTCGACGCCCAGCGTGAACGAGCGGCCGCGCGGATCCGCCACGCGCGGCTCCCACGAACTGCCCGAGCCGGTGTTGCTGTCGTAGCTGTTGGCGAACGGCGGGTCCTGATCAAAGATGTTCTTGATGCCCGCCGTGATCGTCAGATTCTTGATCCCGCTGTACGCCACGCTCACGTGGTGCAGGTAGTACGGCTTCACCCAGGGATCGAACAGCGGCGCCGACGCATTGCCGTTCGCCACGCCCGGCGGCACGTAGCCGTAGTAGCCCGTCGCATAGGTCTGCCGCAGCGACCACGCCCAGTCCCCATACGAGTAGGTGATGTACGCGTTGTGCTTCCAGCGCAGCCCCAGCTCGCTCGAGCGCGTGAACTGCCCCACCTCGCTCGGACCGAAGGGCACGTTGTCCAGCAGCTTGGACTTCTTCTCCAGCAGGTAGGTGCCGTCCAACCCGGCCGTCAGGCGGCCGCCATTGAGCGCCGTGCTGCCGCGCATCGACAGCTCCAGGCCGCGCGTGCGCGTCTCGCCGGTGTTGATCCAGCGCGTGTCCACGATCCGCAGCGCGCCGCCCGGGTCACGGATGAAGGCCTGCGGGAACAGCTGGTAGTTGTTCAGGATCTGCGACAGCGTCAGGCTCTGGATCTGGCCGTCACGCCGGATGTCCCACAGGTCCACGCTCATGCTGTAGTCCGGCGAGGGTTGCCACACGAAGCCGATGTTGGACATCTTCGACTCCTCCGGACGCAGGTCGGTGCGGCCGCCGAAGAGCGTGTCGAAGGTGATCGCCTGGCAGCCCGGCGTGTTGCTCACCACATTGCCAGGGCAGGTCGCCGGATCCGGCACGCCAGCGCCCGTGTATGGCGACTGCGTCACGCCGTTGAACAGCTGGTTGAAGGTCGGCACCCGGAAACCGGTGCTGTAGGAGCCGCGCAGCACCAGGCTCTGGAAGGGCTGGTAGCGGATCGAGGCCTTCGGGTTGGTCGTGCTGCCGAAGCCGGTGTACTTGTCATAGCGCACCGACAGGTTCAGGTCCAGGTTCTTCAGCACCGGGATGATGGTCTCGCCGAAGATCGCGCCGACCTTGCGCTTCACGCCGCTCAGCGCGTTGATGTTGTCGAACGGCGCGTTGTACACCCACGTGTTGATGTCGTTGGTGTTGACCGTCGTGTTGCCGTCGAAGTTGTACTTCTCGATCCGGTAGTTGGCGCCCAGCGCCACCATCACGTCGCCCGCCGGCAGCTTGAAGGCCGGGCCCGAGACCGTGGCGTCGAACTCGTCCGTCGTGTACTTGCCCCCGTACAGCTTGGTGCCGGCCGCCGAGATCGCATCCAGCGCCGCCAGCGCCGCCGGCGTCTGCGACTCGCCCGCCAGCAGGAACGGATTCAGCACGCCGGTGTTGATCAGGTTGGCCAGGCCGACGTAATTCTGATAGCCGCCGCCCAGCGTCGAGGTGCTCTTGCTGAAGGCGTGCGAGGCGCCCGCCTTGTAATCCCAGTCCTTCATGAACGGCAGCGGCCCGTCCATGCTCACCAGGTAGCGGCCGGTGTCGGTGTCGGTGCCGATGTCGCGCTGGCCGCATTCCATGCAGCGCCAGCGGAAGGTCATCGGCAGGCCCTGGTTGGCGGCCAGCGACGGGAATTGCTTCACCAGCGCATCGAACACGCGCTGGTAGCCCGCGCCGGTGGACGGATAGGCCAGGTCGGCGAACGGGTTGCGCGTGGTCGTGCCATTGGGCAGGCCGATGGTCGAGGTCGACGCGGCGCTGCTGATCTGGTTCGGCGAGAAGAACTTGGTCGACTCCGACTTGCCCAGCAGCACCTCGCCGGTCAGCATGTGCTCGCCCAGCCTGAGCTGGCCGCGCGTGACCAGGTTGGTGTTGCGCACCGGCTGCTGGATCACGGCGGCGCGGCCGGTGTCCCAGGCACAGCCGAACTGGTTGGCCGGCGAGGCGGAGGCCGAGTTCCAGAGCTTCTCCGCGTAGGCGTCCATGCCCGGCTGCGAGGCGCAGCCGGCCTGGCCCGGCAGGTCCAGGATGTTGACGTTGCCGATCGTGGCGCCGTTGTACAGCGGGCCGGTGTTGGCCGGCGAGCCGGGGCGGCTCAGCACGTTGCGGATCGTCGTGCCGGTGGTGGTGGGCAGGAACAGCGTCGCGAATGGCGTGCCGCGCGTGTCGGGCGAGAGGCCCCGCGCGGGCTGGAAGCTGTTGACGAAGTCGCGCTGCGAGCCGTCCAGGCGCTTGTTGTCGGTCACCGAGACCACGGCCAGCAGGTTGAAGCCGTCCTTCTCGATGTTGCCCACGCCGCCGGTCAGCGAGGCGCGGTAGATGTTCCCGCCGCCATGCTCGGTCACGTCGGTGAAAGCGCTGGCCTGCAGGCCCTGGTAGTCCTTGCGCAGGATGAAGTTGATGACGCCGCCGACGGCGTCCGTGCCGTAGGTCGACGAGGCGCCATCCTTGAGCACCTCCACGCGCTCGATCGCGGCCATCGGGATCTGGTTCAGGTCGACGACGCCGCCGTTGAGGCCGTGCGCCGCGATGCGCCGGCCGTTGAGCAGGATCAGGGTCGCGTTGGCGCCTTGCAGGCGCAGGTTGGCGGAGGTCGCGCCGTTGTTGCCGCGCGCCTGGCCCGAGACCACGTCCGCGTTGGAGGCCAGGTTGTCCAGGCCGTTGCCGTTGGCGGAGAGCGTCGCGATCAACTGCTCGGCGGAGACGATGCCCTGGCGGTCCAGGTCCTTGCGCGAGATCGTCTGGATCGGCAGCGCGCCCTCGTCCTGGATGCGCTTGATGCTCGAGCCGGTGATCTCCACGCGCTCGATCTTCTGGACTTCCTGCGACCACGCCGCCGCGTGGCTGCCGAGTCCGACGATGACGAGACAGCGGGCAAGTTGATTCAGTTTCACGACCTTCTCCTTGTTGACCGGACCGGCGCATCGCGCGCCGCCAACGACCGGGGGCGGCGCTGCGTCACCGCCCGTCACCGGCTTGTTGCGAGCTGTGAATGATCTTCAAGCACGAGGCTCGGGCCCCGTCCTAGGAACGTCACTCATTTGTTGCATCCGTCCCGATGAATGCTTGTCGCGCGCGTATAACCTGTGGGAATGCAACGGGGCCGGGACTATACAGTCGCCCCTCATGCGATCGATCTCCGCCCTCGTCCTCCTGAGCGCCGCGCTCGCCGCCACCGGCTGCGCGAGCCTGCGCGACACGCCCCCCGCGCCCGTGGAGCAGGCGCTCCGGCAAGCCGGCGTGCCTGCCTCCTCGCTGGCCGTCGTGGCCTTCCCGATGGACGCGCCGGAGGGCGGATGGCGGATGAACGCGGACCGGCCGATGGCGCCGGCCTCGACGATGAAGACCATCACCGCGGTGGTCGCGCTGGACCGGCTCGGGCCGAACAGCCGCGGGCAGACGCAACTGCTGGCCGCGGGCGAGATCCGCGACGGCCGCCTGGAGGGGCCGCTGGTGCTCAAGGGCGGCGGGGATGCCGACCTCGACTGGGGCGCGCTGTGGATGATGCTGCGCGAGGTCCGCGAGCGCCATGGCGTGCGCGAGCTGGCGGGCGGGATCGTCGTTGATCGCGGGCTGTTCCAGCCGGCGCGGCCAGAGATCGGCGCGCCGCGCTTCGACGAGCAGGCGGAGTTCCCCTACAACGTGATTCCCGACGCGCTGCATCTGAACGGCAGCCTGCTGCAGTTCGACCTCGCGTCCGATGAGCGCGGCGTGACGGCGCGGCCTTTCCCGCAGTTCGGCGCGCTGGCGGTCGACACGAGCGGGATGCGGCTCAACGACAAGCCCTGCAAGGACTGGGACGACGGCTGGATGCCGTCGCGCTTCGAGGTGCTGCCGGGCGGCGCGGCGCGGGTCGCGCTGGCGGGGGAGTTCCCGCGCGGGTGCCAGGCCGTGCAGGCGCTCAATGTGCTGGACCGGCAGTGGGAGACCGCGCAGGCGCTGCGGCAGTTGTGGGGCTCGCTGGGGGGGACGCTGGGCGGGGAGGTGCGCGAGGGCTCGGCGCCGCAGGGGGCGAGGGTGCTCGCGCAGCATCGGGACCGGCCGTTGGCGGAGTTGCTGCGGCCCATCATGAAGGCGTCGGACAACGCGCTGGCGCGGCTGCTCTTCTTGAGACTGGGCGCTTCAGCCGCGCAGCCGGGCGAGGACACGCAGCAGGCCGCGGCGAGGGTGGTGCGCGAGTGGTTCGCGTCGCAGCGGCTGGACGCCACGGGGCTGGTGCTGGAGAACGGCGCGGGCCTGTCGCGCGTGGAGCGGGCGACGGCCAGTCAGCTCGCGGGGCTGCTGCTGGCGTCGGCGAAGGGGCCGCATGGGCCGGAGCTGCTGGCCACGCTGCCCGTGGCGGGCGTCGACGGGACGCTGGCGCGGAGATTCAAGGGCAGCGCGGCCGAAGGGCGGGCGCGCATGAAGACGGGCACGCTGCGGGATGTCGTGGCGCTCGCGGGCTTCGTGCCGGACGCCAGTGGCAAGACCTGGATCGTGGTCGCCGTCGTCAACGACGAGCAGGCCATGAAGGCGCGGCCCGCGATCGACGCGCTGGTCGATTGGGTCGCCAGCCACTGAGATCTTCAGTTCACCGCCGGCGACAGCAGCCTGATCGTTCCCGCGCTCGCGTCCATCTCGGCGAGCTGCCCGACCGGCACGGTGAACTTCTTCTTGATGTGTCCGATCATTGCCCCCCGGTACACCGGCACTTTCAGCGGCAGGAAGTAGTCGTCGAAGACCTCATCCAGCGTCAGCACGCCATAGCCGCCGTTGCCCGGGCCGCAGTTGGTGAACTTGCCCAGCACCACGCCCGCCACCTGATCGAGCGCGCCGCTCAACCGCAGTGTCGACAGCAGCCGGTCGACGCTGTAGATGTACTCGTTGATCTCCTCCAGGAACAGGATCGCGCCGCGCGTATCCGGGAAGTACGGCGAGCCCGCCAGCGAGCACAGCACCGCGAGGTTCCCGCCGATCAGCGGCCCGCGCGCCACGCCCGCGCGCAGCGTGCTGATGCGGTCCTCGCGCGGGACCAGGTTGTCGCCGCGCTCGCTCGGCGGGTTCTGCATCAGCTGCGCCTGCCCCTCCATCGCGACGGCCCGGAACTGCTGTACCGAGAACTCGTTCCACTCCGATCCCGCCACCGGGCAGTGAAACGTGATCAGCCCCGTCTGCAGATGGATCGCATTGACCAGGCTGGTCAGGTCCGAGAAGCCGCCGAAGAACTTCGGTTTGCGCCGGATCAGCGCGTAGTCGAGCTTGTCGACGATGCGGTTGCTGCCCGAGCCCCCGGTCATCGCAAGGATGCCGTCCACGCCGTCATCGGCGAAGCAGTCGTTGATGTCACTGGCCCTCTGCGCATCGGTGCCGCCGAACTGGCCGTAGCGGCTGCGCAGATGGGCGCCGGGCTTGACCTTGAAGCCGAGCGCCTGCAGCGACTCGATGGCGATCTCCAGCGGCTCGCGCTCGAACGTGGCGTTGGCCGGGCTCACCAGGCCGATGGTGTCGCCGGGCTTGAGCCGGCGGGCCCGCAGCGCCGCGGGCGCGCCGGACTGCGCCTGCGCGGGCAGCGCCGCGGCCAGTGCTGAGGCCGCCGCGGTGGCGGCGCCGGTGAGGATCTGTCGACGGGAGGCAGTCATGGGCATTCAGACGGGGGGGTGTTCACAGCACCAGCGGCAGACTGCGGCGGACCTGTTCGCGGTCGCCGAAGTCGAAGTGCCACCACTCGGTGCTGATGGTCTGGAATCCGGCCTGGCGCATCGCCGCCCGCAGCCAGCCGCGATGCGTCAGCTGCGCGGCGGTCAGCCCGCCGCCAGCCAGCTGCTCGGCTTCGAACTCCGGATGCGACGCGGGCGTCATCTCGTCGAAGCCGGTGCCCATGTCGAGTTCGCGGCCGTCCGCGTCCAGCAGCGTCACGTCGACCGCCATGCCGAAGGAATGGATCGAGCGCCGCGCCGGATGGGCCAGGTACTTCGTCAGCGGCGTCCCTTCGAGCTCCTTCCACAGCGCTTCCTGGACCCGCTGCGGCCGCAGCGCGTCCAGCACAGCCAGCGTGACGCCGGGGCAGTGCCGCGCGAGATGGCTGGCGGCCTCCTCGACCGCGGCCGCCGCCTCGCGGCGCAGGAAGCCGCAGTCCAGTCCGCCGTAGACGTTGCGGCCGACGAAGTTGTCCGGCGTCGCGTAGCGCAGGTCCACCGCGATGCCGGGGATCGTGAGCAGCGAGCGGAATTCGGGATGCGCGGCGATCTCCTCACAGGGGATGGGTGCGGGCGGCGAGGGCTCGATGGGAAGAACGGAATCGGCGTCCGGAGTCATGGCGGGAGCAGTGGCGGAGGGCCGGTGCCGCGGGGCGCGTCAGCCGAGGCTCTCCAGGTTGGCGCGGGCCGCGTCCCGCAGATAGCCCACCAGCCGGCGCGCCGCCTGCGCCAGCGGCGCGCTGGCGGAGGTCAGCAGGTAGAGCTGGATGGTCATCGACGGCGCCAGCGGGCGGACCTTGACGCGGGCGCGGTCCGCCGACGCGGCGGTGAAGGGATCGACCACGGTCATGCCGACGCCGGCCTCGACCAGCGCTCTGGCGAGCTGGTAGGTCTGCACGGTGATGCGGCTGTCGAGATGACGGCCTTCGGCCTCGCTGGCGTTGTGCAGCAGGTGGCCCAGCGGATCGTCCTCGGCCATCGCGATCAGCTCGGACTGGATCTCCTCCAGCGGCAGCGGACCGCTGCCCTGCGCCTCGGGGCTGGTCATCGGGCACAGCGCCATCATCGAGCCGCTGGCCAGCACCTCCGCCTTGATGCCGGGATGGCGCGGGTCGTGCAGGCTCAGCGCGAGGTCGGCCTCGCCCAGCAGCAGCGCCGAGACGATCTCGCGCGTGTGGTTGGTGCTGAGCTGGCAGCGGCTGCGCGGGAAGGCTTGCGCCCAATGCGTCATCGCGGCCGGAATCACCGCCGCGCCCAGCGTCGGCGTGGCCATCAGGCGCAGCGATTCGGACTCGCCGCTGCGCAGGTTGGCGGCCAAGCGGCGGATCGCCACCAGGTCGCGGTTGAGCTTGTCGATCTCGACGAACAGCCGCTGCGCCTCGGGCGTCGGATAGAGCTTGCCGCGCACGCGGTCGAACAGCGGCATGCCCAGCTGCAGCTCACAGTGCTGCAGCACCTTCGTCACGGCCGGCTGCGAGATGTGCAGCAACTGCGCGGCGCCGCTGATCGTGCCCGCCTGCATGATCGCGTGGAAGACCTCGATGTGACGAAGCCTCATGTCAGCCCTCCGGTGCGGCGAATACGTCGTCCGGCCCCCGAGGGGGCCAGGCCCGGCTTGGGGCGGCCCGGCGCTCGGGCCGGCGCGCTGAGAAGAGGAGCAGGCTTATTCACGGTAGACGTTCTCGAAGACAACCCCTCCGTTCGGCTGCATCTTGAAGCCGCGCAGGTCCTTGCTGGTGGGGATGTAGACCGTCGAGTGTGCCATCGTGATCCACGGGCGCTCGCGCTTGAAGATCTCCTGGGCCTTCTCGTAGAGCGCGATCCGCCGCGCCTGGTCGGGCGTGGCGCGGGCCGCGTCGATCAGGCGCTCGAACTCCGGGTTGCAGAACTTGACGCCGGACTTGTTGGTCGCGCAGCTGAGGTTGGGCGTCAGGAAGTCGTCGGCATCGCCGCTCTCGCCGGACCAGCCGCTCATGTAGACCGAGTGCTCGCCGGCGTTGGCGCGCTTGAGGTACTCGCCCCATTCGTAGGTGCGGATCTGCGCGCGCACGCCGATGCGGGCCCAGTCCTGCTGGATCAGCTGCGCCATCAACTGGCCGTTGGGATTGGTCGGGCGCGTGACGGGCAGCGCCCACAGGTCGATGTCCAGGCCGTTCGGGAAGCCCGCCTGCTGGAGGAGCGCCTTGGCGCGCTCGGGGTTGTACTCGTTCTTCAGCGCGCGGTTGTAGCCGGGAATCGCGGGCGGGAACGGGTTGACGGCCTGCATTGCGTCGCCGCGCGGGAACAGCGCGCGGAAGATCGCGTCGCGGTCGATCGAGATGTCCAGCGCCTCGCGCACGAGGCGGTTGTCCGTCGGCGGCTTGCGCAGGTTGAAGGACAGGTAGGAGATGTTGAGCGCCTGGATCTTCTCGAGCCGGATGCGGTCGGGATGGCGGTCGATCGCGGCGACGTCGATGTCGCGCAGCGGCGAGGTGATCTGGCATTCGCCGGCGAGCAGCTTCTGCACGCGCACCGGCGCCTCGCGGCTGATGGTGAAGATCAGCTTGCGCGTCTTCTGCGGCTCGCCCCAGTAGTCGGGGTTGGCCTCCATGCGCACGACGTCGTCCTTGGCATAGCTGCGGAAGCGATAGGGGCCGGTGCCGATCGGCAGCCGGTTGATCTGCGCGGCCTTGCCCTCGCGCAGCAGCCGGGCGCCGTACTCGGCCGACTGGATGCCGGCGAAGGCCATTGCGAACCAGGTGACGAAGGTGACGTTGGGCTGGCTCAGCGTGAAGCGGACTGTGCGGTCGTCGAGCTTCTCCATCTTCGCGATCGCCTTGGCCAGGCCCAGATTCTGCGGATAGACGAAGTTGGCCGGAAAGGCCTGGTTGAACGGATGCGCGCGATCGAGGAAGCGGCCGAAGGTGAACAGCACATCATCGGCGTTGAAGGGGCGCGTCGGCGTGAACCAGGGGCGGGTGTGGAAGCGGACGTTCTCGCGCAGCGTGAAGGTGAAGACGCGGGCGTCGGGGGAGATGGTCCAGGATGTCGCGAGGGCGGGCTGCAACGCGGTGCCGCCGCGCTCGAAGCGGACCAGACCCTGGAACATCTGGTTGTTGACGTTGTTGGTGCTGGCGGAGTCCCACAGCCCGGGATCGAAGCCCTCGGGGCTGGCGTCGGTGCAATAGATGAGCGGCTTGGGCGCCGCCGGTCCGGCCGCGTGCGCGGCGGGCAGCGCCGCAAGGAGCAGCGCAGCCAGTGAGAGGGGGAGGGGAGGGCGCATCGGAACCTCAGATCACATCACACGCGACCAGCCGCCCGTCGATCTCGCGCAGCTCCGGGCGCTGCTCCGCGCAGCGCGGGATCGCCATCGGGCAGCGCTGATGGAAGGCGCACCCCGTCGGCGGCTTGAGCGGGCTGGGCAGCTCGCCGTGGATGCGGATGCGCTCGCGCCGGTCGGCCGGGCGCAGCGCCGGCGTCGCGCTGATCAGCGCCTGCGTGTACGGATGCAGCGGCCGCGCGAAGATCCGGCGCTTGTCGCCGTGCTCCACCACGCGGCCCAGGTACATCACCATCACCTCGTCCGCCACGTGCTCCACCACCGCCAGGTTGTGCGAGATGAACACGTAGCCCGTCCCGAACTCCTCCTGTAGATCCATGAAGAGATTCAGGATCTGCGCCTGAATCGACAGATCCAGCGCCGAGGTCGGCTCGTCCGCGACCACGATGCCCGGCTGCATCACCATCGCCCGCGCGATCGCGATGCGCTGGCGCTGTCCACCCGAGAACATGTGCGGATAGCGCTGCAGATGCTCGGGGCGCAGCCCAACCTTCGCCGCCAGCGCCTCGATGCGCTCGCGCCGTTCCGCGCGGCTCAGCGCCGTGTTGATCACCAGGGGCTCCGCCAGCGTCGACGCGATCGTCTTGCGCGGATTGAGCGCCGCGTACGGGTTCTGGAACACCATCTGCACCTCGCGCCGCAGCGCCTTGCGCGCGAGCGCGTCGGCGGCATCGCGGCCGTGGATCAGCAGCTCGCCCGAGGTCGGCGTCTCGATCAGCGTCAGCGCCCGCGCCAGCGTCGACTTGCCGCAGCCTGACTCGCCCACCACCGCGAGTGTCAGGCCCGGCGCCAGCGAAAAGCTCACCCCATCCAGCGCGCGCACCGTCGCCTTCGGCGCGAACCATCCGCGGCTGGCGTGGTAGTGGCGCGCCAGATCGCGCGCCTGCAGCAGCGGAGCGCTCATGCCACGGTCTCCTCGATCAGCGGAAAGAAGCAGCGCACGCCCTCGACCGCCTCCGGCCGCTGCGCGCGGCAGCGCTCCTGCGCCCGCGGACAGCGCGGCGAGAACAGGCACCCCGCCGGCCGGTCCAGCGCGCCCGGCACGATCCCCGGCAGCGCCTGCAGACGGCGCGCGCCGCGGTTGTGCTCGGGGATCGCGGCCATCAGCGCGGCCGTGTACGGATGCGAGGGATGCTCGAAGACATCGGGCAGCGCGCCGGTCTCCACCACCTGCCCCGCGTACATGACCGCCACGCGCTGCGCCATTTCCGCCACCACCGCCAGGTCGTGCGTGATCATCACCAGCGCCATGCCCTGCTCACGCTGCAGACGCAGCAGCAGATCCATGATCTGGGCCTGGATGGTCACGTCGAGCGCCGTCGTCGGCTCGTCCGCGATCAGCAGCTTCGGCGCGCAGGCGATCGCCAGCGCGATCATCACCCGCTGGTTCATCCCGCCCGACAGCTCGTGCGGATAAGCCTTCAGCCGGCTCGCCGCATCCGGGATCTCGACCTGCTGCAGCAATTCCAGCGCCCGCTGCCGCGCCGCCGCGCCCCGCAGGCCCAGGTGCGTGCGCAGCACCTCCTCGATCTGGTGGCCCACGGTGTAGCTGGGATTGAGGCTCGCCAGCGCGTCCTGGAACACCATCGCGATGTCCTTGCCGATCAGCCGCCGCCGCCGCGCGGGCGGCAGCGTCAGCAGGTCCTGGCCGTCGAAGCGCAGCGCCGCGGCGCTCACCTGGCCCGGCGGGTCGATGAGCCCCATCAGCGCCATCATGCTGACCGACTTGCCGGACCCCGACTCGCCGACGATGCCCAGCACCTCGCCGGGCGCGACGTCCAGGTCCACGCCGTCCACCGCCGGGAACGCGCCGAAGCGCACGCGCAGGTCGCGGATCTCCAGCATCACGAGACCCTCTTCAGGCGCGGGTCGAGCGCGTCGCGCAGGCCGTCGCCCATCAGGTTGACGCTCAGCACCGAGAGCAGGATCGCCAAGCCGGGCAGCGTCACCACCCACGGCGCGCGGACGATGTAGTCGCGCGCCGAGGACAGCATCGTGCCCCACTCCGCCATCGGCGCCTGCACCCCCAGGCCGAGGAAGCCCAGACCGGCCGCTTCCAGGATCGCCGCCGAGAAGCTCAGCGACGCATTGACGATCAGCGGCGCCACGCAGTTCGGCAGCACCGCCGAGAACATCAGCCGCCAGGTCGACGCGCCGGCCACGCGGCTCGCGGTGACGTAGTCCTTGCCGAGCTCCGCCAGCGCGGCGGCGCGCGTGAGCCGGACGTACTCCGGCAGACTGCCGACGGCGATCGCGATCACCGTGTTCATCAGTCCGGGGCCGAGCACCGTGATCACGCAGATCGCCAGCAGCAGCCCGGGCAGCGCCAGCATCACGTCCATCACCCGCATCACGACCGGCGCCAGCAGGCGCTGATGGAAGGCGGCCAGCAGGCCCAGCAGCACGCCGGGAATCAGCGAGAGCAGCACCGACGCCAGCCCGATGCCCAGCGAGACGCGCGCGCCATGCAGCAGCCGTGAAAGCAGGTCGCGGCCGAGTTCGTCCGTGCCGAGCAGAAAGCGCGGCAGGCCGCCGTCCATCCACAGCGGCGGCGTCAGCATGTGCTGGCGAAACTGCTGCACCGGGTCGTGCGGCGCGATCCACGGCGCCAGCAGCGCCGCCAGCGCCAGCAGCGCGAAGACGATCAGCGCGGCGAGCGCGCCGCGATTGGCCGAGAAACCGCGCCAGAACTCGGCCAGCGGTCCCGGCGGCGTGGAGGAGAGGGGCAGGGCGCTCATGTCGTGCTCATCCCTGCTTGCGGATGCGCGGGTTGACCACGCCGTACAGCAGGTCCACCAGCAGGTTGACCGCGATGAAGGTGCAGGCCGAGATCAGGATCCCCGCCTGCACCACCGGATAGTCGCGGCGCGCGATCGCGTCGATCAGCCATTTGCCGATGCCGGGCCAGCTGAAGATGGTCTCGGTCAGCACGGCGCCCGCGAGCAGGCTGCCGACCTTCAACCCGATCACCGTGATCACCGGGATCAGCGCGTTGCGCAGGCCGTGCACCAGCACCACGCGCGCCGGCGACAGCCCGCGCGCGCGGGCGCTGCGCATGTAGTCCTCGCGCAGCACCTCGAGCAGGCTGGAGCGCGTCATGCGCGCGATCACCGCCGTCGTGCTGGTGCCCAGCACCAGCGCCGGCAGCAGCAGGTGGCGCAGCGCCGAGCGCCAGGCGCCCGCCTCGTCATGCAGCGCCGCGTCGACCAGCATGAAGCCGGTGACGCGCTGCACGTCGTACTCGACCGCGATGCGGCCCGACACGGGCGTCCAGCCCAGTCCGACCGAGAAGAACATGATGAGGATCAGCCCCCACCAGAACACCGGCATCGAGTAACCCACCGTGGCCACGCCCATCACGCCCTGGTCCAGCAGCGAGCCGCGGCGCAGCGCCGCGCCGGTGCCCAGCGCCATGCCGAGCACGATCGCCAGCAGCAGCGCGAACAGCGCCAGCTCCGCCGTCGCGGGGAAGAGCGCGAGGAACTCCTGCGAGACCGGCTCGTGCGAGACCAGCGAGCGGCCCAGGTCGCCGTGCAGCAGACCGCCGACGTAGTTCGCGTACTGCCGCCACAGCGGCTGGTCCAGCCCCAGCTCGTGCATCAGCCGCGCATGGGTCGCGTCATCGAGGGCGCGCTCGCCCATCATGATCGCGATCGGGTCGCCCGGCACCAGCCGGATCAGGCCGAAGGCGACCAGCGTCACGCCGATCAGCGTCGGCAGCAGCGCGGCCAGGCGGCGGAGCAGGAAGTTCAGCAAGGCGGTCGCGGGGCGAAAGGGCTCAGAACTCCGAGCGCGGCTGATCGTCGGCCGGCAGCGGGGTCTTGGTCTTCATGCCGCCGGGCGAGGTCACGACGTCCAGCAGCGCGGCGGTCTCGGCATCCATGTCGCCGGAGAAGTTGGCCGGGCGGTACTTCATCTGGAAGGTGCTGATGACTTCGCGGGTGGCGACGTCGAACACGCCGGTGCGGGGGGTCTGGTAGCCGACCTTGCTCAGCCGGTCCTGGAACCAGTCGACCTCGGGCACTGGGCCGACCTGGTAGATCGCCGTCTTGATCTCCACCTGCGTCTGGTCCGGCCAGGGGATCAGGCCGGCGTCGGCGAAGCGCTTCCACGGGAACTCCGGACCCGGATCCTGCTTGCGGCCCGGGGCGATGTCGTTGTGGCCCAGGATGCGGTCGGAGCGAATGCCGTGGCGCGCGACGATCTCCTGGCTCAGCCGGATCACGTCGTCCATCTGCGCCTTCGGATAGGGCGCGTAGACGCGGCCCATCGGTGTTTCGGTGAAGCCCGGGTTCACGATCTCGATGCCGATCGAGGCCGAGTTCAGGTTGGTCGCGCCGGCCCAGTAGCTGACGCCGGCGTGCCAGGCGCGGCGGTTCTCGTCGACGAGCTGGTAGACCTTGGACGGGTTGTCCTGCACCAGGTAGTGGGCCGACACCTTGCCGCCGGTGGTCAGCACCTTCATCGACTTGTCGAAGTCGAGCACCGTGTAGTGCAGGATCAGGTACTGCGCGCGGCTGTCCTGGTTCTGCGAGACATGCGAACGGTCGATCTGCAGCGTGGGAGAGGCGCAGGCGGCCAGCAGCGAGGCGGCGGCGAGGGTCAGGAGCTTGGTCTTCATGAGGCGAGGGCGGCGCGCCGGGCGGCGGCCAGGGCGGTGTCGGGTTGATGGACGGCCAGGGGCAGGTCTTGCGGCAGCGCGGCCCGCAGGCCGGATTCGATCGCGGGGTGCAATTGCAGCACACGGCCCGAGGCCGTGACCGGACGCACCCCCAGCCGGCGCGCGAGCGCCAGCGGCAGACGGGCCAGTTCGTGGCCCGCCCGGCGCAGCAGTGTCAGTGCGTCGGCATCGTCTTCGCGCGCCGCGCGTGCGACGGCCAGCGCCAGGCGGCCGATCGCGCCGCGCCGGGACGTGTTGTCGCCGCCGTACATGAAGGCGCGCGTGACCGGCCAGTCACTGCCGCCGAGTTCGTCGAAGAGATGGCGGGCCAGGGCCGAGGCGGACCAGGCGCCGGGGTGTTCGTCCTCGCGCCGCCAGACCAGCGCGAGCGCTTCGCGCGCGATCCATTGCCCGCTGCCTTCGTCGCCCAGCAGCGGACCGCGGCCGCCGGCGCGATGCAGGGTGCCGTCCTCGTCGATGAAGGCGGCGATGGCGCCGGTGCCGGCGTAGACGAGGTAGCCCTCGCCCGGGCGGTAGAGCGCGTGCCAGGCCTGGGCGATGTCGCTGTCGCAATGGATCTGCGCCGGCGACAGGCCCAGCTGCTGCGCGAGCAGCGCGCGCAGCTGGCGGCCAGCGGGGCCGTCGGGCTCGCCCAGACCGGTGATGCCGGCCTGCAGGCCGCGCAGCGCGCCAGGCGCCGCATGCGCGAGCACGGCGTCGGCCAGCGATTGCAGCGTCTGGGCCAGCAGCACGCGGCCGGCGCCGCTGTCCAGCAGCAGCGCGCTGAAGCCGCCGACCTCGCCGCGCGCGACCTGGGTGCCGTCCGGACGGGCCAGCGCCCAGCGCGTCTGGGTGCCGCCGGCGTCCAGCCCGAGCCCCAACCCCGTGCCGGCGCGCGCGGTCCCGGCCCGGTGGGGCGCTCGGGCATCGGCGAGGGGGGAGGGAAAGGGACTCATGTCTGGGGCGGCCTGGCGCGCGGAGCTTACGGGCCGCGTCGCGCGCCCGCCATTGTCAATGCGCGGGGCGGGTATGAGTCTGGGTCATGGCCTGCGAAGCGCCCATGAAAAACGGGCTCCCGAAGGAGCCCGTGACAGTCGCTGGAAGGACCGGCCGCGAGGGCCGGCCGATCCCGTCAGGGTCAGAACTCGTAGGCGGCCGTCACCTGGATGGCCCACTGCGATTCACCCTTGACCTGGCGGATGGCCAGGTTGTCGTTGATCGCATTGGCGTTGGTGCGGTACATGTAGTTGCCGTCCTTGTCGATGCCGGCGAAGTTCACGAAGCTGCGGCGGTTGCCGCCGGCCGATTGGAATGTCACCTCGTCGATGCGGCCCCACTTCTTGTTGAGCAGGTTGCCGATGTTCAGGATGTCGAACGTGACCTTGCCCTTGTGCTGCGGGAAGAAGCCCGGGACTTCCTGGCTGACGCGCAGGTCGAAGCTGTTCACGAACTGCGAGAACGAGCTGTTGCGCGGCACCACGGAGCCCTTGTACTTCGACAGGCCCGGGGTGTTGTCGACGATGTTCCAGAACGCCGCCTCGTCCGCCGGAGTGACGAACTTGACGCCCGCCGCGCCACGCGAGGCGGGGATGTACAGCAGGTCGTTGCCGGCCACGCCGTCGCCGTTCATGTCGTTCAGGTAGGTCCAGCTGTAGGGCTTGCCCTTGCGGCCTTCCCAGAACAGGCCCACGGTCGTCTTCAGGTTGCTGATGAACGCCTTCTGCCAGGTCACGTTGGCCGTGACGCGGTCGCGGATCATGTACGCCGAGTTGGCGGCCACGTTCTCGTTCGGGTTGAAGACGGCGCGCGAGTTGAAGTTGGAGTTGGCCACCGACGAGGTCAGCGGGCTCACTTCCGACGCTTCCGTGTACGTGTAGGCGACGCCGAAGCCGAAGCCGTCACGCGCCGGACGCTGGAACGACAGGGTGATGGCGTTGCCGTCGCCCTTCTTCGTCTTCGTGGCCAGCGTCACGTTGTTGAAGCTGGCGTTGGACAGCGCGCGCGAACGGCCGCCGGAGCAGGCACCGGAAGTGCTCAGGCTGCCGTTGGTGTTGGTCCAGCAGTTCGGGTCGTAGCTCTGCGGCGTGTAGTACAGCGAGCGGCCATCGGGACCGGTCTTGGTCGGATCGCCCAGGTTCAGGTGCTGGTAGTAGATGCCGGTGTTGACCTTCGTATAGACCCACTCGACACCGAAGTTCATGCCGAAGAACGGCAGCTCGGCGTCATACGCCAGGTTCATCTTCCACACCGACGGCTGGCCCAGGCCCTTCTGGATGAAGTCGACGTTGGCGGCCGGCGTCGCGCCTGGCAGGATCGGCTGGCCGTTCGGATCCGCGCTGAACACGCCCGAGGCATTGCCGTCGCAGGAGTTCAGGCCCGCGGCGCCGCAACCGACGATCCGCGTGGCCATGCCGGTGTTGGAGTACGGGTTGGTCAGCCAGACCGAGGCCGCGGCGCCCTGGAACAGGCCCGCACCGCCGCGGATCTGCTTCTTGTGGCCGCTTCGGTTGTCCAGCGCGTAGTTGAAGCCGAAGCGCGGCTGAAACAGGTTCTCGCCGTCGACGGTCGTTGAATTGTCCAGACCGAAGCCGCCCGTGGCGCGGGCGACGGTGCTGGCGCCGGTCACGGCGCCCGCCACGACCGGGGCGGCGGCCGCGGCGTTGTAGGTCGGCTTGTCGCCGGTGCTCAACTGGTCGACACGGAAGCCCGCGGTGATGTTCAGGTCCTTGGACACATTCCAGGTGTCCTGCAGGAACAGCCCGGCCTGCGTCAGCGTCCACTGCGCGATACCGTTGTCCAGCGTGCCACCGGCCACCGGCACCTGCACCTGGTACGACGACGGGCGTCCGCGGCGGAAGTTCTCCAGCACCGCCGCCTGCACCTGCGCCGCGGAGGCGCTGTTGCAGTTGATGCTGCCGAAGCTGTAGCCCCAGCTTTCGGGCCGGTTGGTCTTCGGGTCGGCCGGCACCGTGTTCTCGCAACCGAAGGTGTAGTTGCCATTCACGTTCTGGAAGAACGCGTTGAAGATCTTGTTGCGCTGCAGGTCGCCGCCGAACTTGACTTCGTGGTCGCCCTTGACCCAGGTCGCGCCCAGGTAGGCGTCGATGGTCTTGGTGTCCAGCACGTTGTACTGGCGGCTCTGCTCGGTGCCGAAGTTGACGAAGCGGTTGCCAGTGCTCGAACCCGCCGGCGCGCCGTCAGGCAGCGCACCATTGAACCGGATGCCCACCGCAGGCAGGTTGCTGTTGTTCTGCGGAACGCTGTTGTAGTCGCGGTTCGAGATCTTCAGCTCGGTCGAGAAGTCCGGCGTCCAGTCGGCGAACCACTGGCCGACGACCGTGTCGATCTTCTTCTTCTGCTGCCACCACTGCGAGGTCATCTGCAGGCCGGTGGCGCTGTAGCCGCTGAAGCTGCCGTTGTTGGTGTCGGACTGCTCGGTGCGGGCCACGCGCAGGCTGGCGCGGTGCTTGTCGCTGATGTTCCAGTCGATCTTGGCCAGGTAGTCCTTGACCGTCAGCTGCGACTGGCCCATCACCGAGCCGGTGTCGATGCCGTACACATCCTTGGCGGTCTTCGTGATCGCGTCGAGCTGGCCTTGCGAGATCGCGTTGTTGGTCAGCGAGCTGCCGATCGGGCCGAATTCCGGCTGCGCGCGGTTGCTCTTGAGCTCTTCATAGTTGACGAAGAAGAACAGCTTGTCCTTCAGGATCGGGCCGCCCAGGGTGAAGCCCTTCGTGTCTTCCTTGAAGGGCAGGAAGTCGGTGTAGCGCTGGTTGCCGCGGTCGAAGCGCTTGCCCACCATGTCGTCGTTGCGATAGACGTAGTAGACGCTGCCCTTGAACTCGTTGGTGCCCGACTTGGTGACGGCGTTGATGTTGGCGCCGGTGTACCCCTTCTGGGTCACGTCGTAGTTGGACAGGTTGACCTGCACCGACTGGATCGCGTCGATCGAGATCGGCTGCTTGGCGGTCGGCAGGTTGTTGGCTTCCAGGCCGAAGCTGTCGTTGATCGCGACGCCGTCGATGGTGATCGAGTTGTAGCGCGAGTTCTGGCCCATCGCCGAGATCTCGCCGCGCTCCTTGTCGGTCTGCGCCAGGCGCGGATCGTTGCGGGCGTAGTCCTGCAGGTTGCGCGCGATCGACGCGTAGGCGTCCAGTTCAGCACGGTTGATCTGCGTGCCCGAGCCCATCGTCGAGTTGTTGAACTTGGCCGCCGTGGAGCTGCCCGAGGTCACGACGGTCTCGAGCTGCGTCGACGTCTTGCCCAGTTGCACGTCCAGGTTGAGCGTCTCGGCCAGGGCCAGATAGACGTTCTCGCTGACGTCGCGGTCGCCGCCCTTGGTGACGGTGACGACGTACGGGCCGCCCACGCGCAGGCCGCGCGCGTTGTAGCGGCCGTCGGCGTCGGTGGTCTGCGTGTTCGAGGAGCCGGACTCCTTGTGCAGGATCACCACCGTGGCGCCCGCCACGGGCTTGCCGTCAGCGCCCACCACCCGGCCACCGATGGCCGAGGTGGTGTTCTGCGCCAGTACCGGCGCGGCCGCCACGATGGCGACCGCGGCGGCAAGCGCCGTGCGCGAAAAACCCAACCAATCCTTCTGATTCATTCCTGTGCTCCTGTGCGACGTCAGACCGAAACCTGTTCCCAAGGCGTCTGAAAACGTTCCGCAAACGTTTTCCGCTGCCGGCTTCCCCGCAATCCGATGCGTCTGCCGGCGACGCGCGCCCTCGTGTTGTTGTTGCGACGGGCGCGCTCCTGGGCGCGCCATCTCCGCTTATGAAGCAAAAAGCCTACCAGTCGAAACATGCCGCATCAATGCGGCAATATCGGGAGACCTCTCGCTTTCGCCGCGGTGTCAATGCGCCATTCGGGCCCTTTTCCGGGGCCGAGGCGGCGCAGCGTTCACCGCGTCTGCGCCGCAGTCTGGTGAGCCAATGTTGAGGAGCTGTGACAAGTGTTCACTGGCGTTGACGGTTGCTGCACGAGCGCAACACGCGCCAGAAACGGACCCGCCTGGCGAGCGGCGCAGGCACGGGAAGCGTGCTCCGGCAATGACTCGAAGCTGCCTGGAATCGAGGGTTTTCCCTGGGCGTGAGCACCGCGCGCGGCCAGGGTCAGTCGTTGCGCCGAATCGACAGAATGCGCCGCTGGTTCAGGCCACGAACGTTGCGCGCGGGCCTTCCTCGCCGATGGCATTGAGCGCCGACAGCACCAGCGTTTCGCCCGCCGCTGTCGCGGGCAGGCGTCCGTCCGGCGGCAGCGCGTCGAAGCGCCAGGGTCCGCCGGGCGCGCGCCGCCAGAGCGCGAATCGCGCCGCTGGCGCGCCGCTCACCGTGGCGCGCAGCACGCCATCCGCTTCCCTGGCGAGCGCCACCGGCCCGCAGGCGGGCGCCGTCAGCCAGGGCGTCGCCGGCGGCAACACCGCCTGGGCGTAGACGCCCGCTCGCAGCGCGTCCGCGATGCCGCGGCGGTTCTTCAACAGCGCGACCATGCTGAAGTGCAGATGGCCGAGGGTGGCCGGCGCACTGCGCATCACCTCGACCTGCGCGGGAATCTCGTCCAGCGGCCAGCCCTCCGCGTCGTTGCCCGCCTTGCTGGTGAAGAGCCCCGGCCAGACATGGCGGCCCAGCGGATTGACGCCCTGCCAGGCGCGCATCAGTGGCTCGAAGGCCTGCGCCTTCTGCGCGCGTGGCCAATACAGCTGCGGTGCGAGGTAATCCAGCCAGCCCTCGGCGAGCCAGTGCTCGACATGGGCATAGAGCTTGTCGTACTGCGAGAACCCGGTGATCCCCGCCGGCCGCAGATCCGGCCGCGGCAGTCCGAAGGGGCTGATGCCGACCCGCGCGGCGGGCCGCAGTTCCCGGACCAGCTCATACATCCGCCGCACCAGTTGATCGACGTTGTCGCGCCGCCAGTCGGCGCGCGCCAGCGTGCCGCCGCCACGCAGGTAGCGTTGCCAACTGGGTTCGTCGGGGAAATCGAGGTCCTGCTTGGCCGCGTCCTGGACCGGATACGGATAAAAGTAGTCGTCGATGTGCAGGCCGTCGAATTCGTAGCGCGTCAGCAGATCCCGGCAGACGGCCAGCGTGTGCTCGGCGGCGGCGGGCTCGCCGGGATCGATCCAGAGCTGGTCGCCGTACTTGCGCACCCACTCCGGCCGCGCGCGGCTCACGTGCGACGGCGCTGCAGCCGAGCGGCTGCCGCTCTGTTTCGCGCGATAGGGATTGATCCAGGCATGCAGCTCGAGGCCGCGCGCATGCGCCTGCTCGATCCAGACCGCCAGCGGGTCGTAGCCCGGACCCTGGCCCTGAACGCCGGACAGGTACTCGCTCCACGGCTCCAGCGTCGAGCGGTAGAGCGCGTCGGCGCTGGTGCGCACCTGCAGCACGATCGCATTGAGGCGCAGCGCGCTCGCGCTGTCGAGCAGGGCGTGAATCTCGGCGATCTGCGCCGCGTCGCTCAGGCCGCGACGGCTCGGCCAGTCGATGTTGGCGACAGTGGCGACCCAGGCGGCGCGGAACTCGCGCGGCGCCGGCGGCGGCGCATCATCCCCGGCGGTGCCGGGCTGCGCGGGCAGGCCCTGAGCGGGCCGTGTCGAGCAGCCCGCCAGCGTGCCGCCGAAGGTTCCCATCACCGGCGCGGCCAGGGCCGCGGTCATCCACTGTCGTCGTCGCATCGAAGCTCACCTGGCGGGGCCGCGCGGCCCGCTCACACCTTCACGATCCAGCCGCGCCGCCACAGGCCCCACGCGATGCCATAGAACACCGTCACGAAGCCGGCGGCGAACAGCAGCGACGCGAAGCGCGGATCCACCGGCAGCGCGCGCAGCGGCGCGTAGAGCCAAGCCTTGAGCGTGACGCCTTCGGCCACGTGGACCAGTCCGAGCACGCGGGCGGCCAAGCCCGACAGCACGAACAGGAACAGCGCGTTCATGCCGAATACCACCAGCGGATGCAAGCGCCGCGCCATCGCGTCGCGCATCCGCGGCAGCGGCGCGGCATCGAGCAGCCAGTAGAACACGCCGAACACCAGGCAGCCCCAGCCGGTCGTGAGGAAAACGAAGGCGGGGGTCCAGAGATTCTTGTTGATCGGCAGCGTCCAGGCGTCGAGGACCTGGGCGATCCACAGGCAGGCAAGGCCCGCCACCATGAACCAGGTGGCCTTTTCGCCGGGATCGCGTCCTGGTCGTGCGAGCCACCGCCCCGCGAGCAGCCCCGCGACCTGGCTGGCCAGCGCCGGGATCGTGCTCAGCAGGCCCTCGGGGTCCCAGGTCTTGCTACCGGCCCACAGATGGCCGGAGAGCAGCGCGCGATCCAGCCAGGCGCCCACGTCCTCGCCCGGCTGCAGCGAGCCGCGATGCCAGACACCCTGGGCGTCGGGGACGGCGACCAGCGTCTGGACCAGGCCATAGCCGAGCAGCAAGCCGATGAACCACGTCAGCTGGCCGCGCCATCCGCACCAGAGCGCGATCGGCGCGGCCAGGATCGTGATCAGCCCGAGGCGCTGCAGCACGCCGGGAATGCGGACCGTCCCGAGATTGAAATGAGGAAACAGGTTCAGCAGCAGCCCGATCAGCACGATCGTCGCGCCGCGCCGCCACAGGTGACGCAGCAGCGCGCCGCGATCATCCGCCTGGCCGCGCCGAGCCAGGCTGAAGCTCATCGAGATCCCGCTGATGAAGACGAAGAACGGGAAGATCCAGTCGGTGAAGGTCCAGCCGTGCCATGGCGCGTGCTCGAGCGGCGCATAGAGCGCGGACCAGTCGCCCGGGTTGTTGACGAGCAGCATCGACGCGATCGCGAAACCGCGGAAGGCATCGAGCGCGAGCAGCCGCTCGCCGCCGGCGCGTGGGGCGCTCATGGCGCCGCTTTCCGGCCGAAGCCGTCGGGGATGCGGATGAGCGCGGTCATGACCAGCGACGGGATGGTGGCGATCAGCACCCACGCGAAGAAATGCAGGTAGCCGAGGTGGTCCTGCAGCCAGCCGCTCCACATGCCGGGCAGCATCATGCCCAGGGCCATGAAGCCGGTGCAGATCGCGTAATGGGCGGTCTTGTGCGGGCCCTCGGCGACCAGGACCATGTACATCAGGTAGGCGGTGAAGCCCAGGCCATAGCCGAACTGCTCGACGGCCAGCGCGGCGCTGACGATCGCCAGGCTGCCCGGATGCGACCACGCCATCGCGAGGAAGACCGCATTGGGCACATGCATCGCGAGCACCAGCGGCCAGAGCGCCCGCTTCAGGCCCACGCGCGAGATGATCCAGCCCCCCAGCAGCCCGCCGCAGGTCAGCGCGAGCAGCCCGATCGTGCCGTAGGCCAGGCCGACCTCCTTGTTGCTCAGCGCCAGGCCGCCTTTGGCGACGCTGTCGAGCAGGAAGGGCGTCGCGAGCTTCAGCAACTGCGCTTCCGGGAACCGGTACAGCAGCAGGAAGCCGAGCGTTACCGGCAGACCCGGCTTGCGGAAGAACTCGAGAAAGATCTCGAGGAACATGCGCGGATGGCGCTGGCCGCGGGGCACCGGCGCATCGATCGCGGGACGCGGCAACCGCCACCAGTGATAGGCCGCGAGCACCAGGAAGATCCCCGCCAGCAAGGCCATCACGCCCTGCCACGCCAGCGCCCAGCTGCCGCCGCGGTCGTGCCACTCGCCGGCGAGCCACACCAGGCCGCCCTGGCCGCTGATGTTGGCGACGCGATAGAACGTCGAGCGCACGCCGACGAAGGCGGCCTGCTCATGCTTCTCCAGCGCCAGCAGATAGAGCCCGTCCGTGGCGATGTCATGCGAGGCCGAGGCGAAGGCCATCAGCCAGAACACCGCCAGCGAGAGTTGGAAGAAGCGCGCCATCGGGAGCGTCAGCGCCACCATCGCCAGCGCCGCGCCGACGGCGAACTGCAGCGTGACGATCCACAGCCGCTTGGTGCCCAGCATCTCGACCAGCGGCGACCACAGCGGCTTGATGACCCAGGGCAGGTAGAGCCAGCTGGTGTAGAGCGCGATGTCGGTGTTCGAGATCTCCAGGTTCTTGTACATGATGACCGAGAGCGTCATCACGACCACGTACGGCATGCCCTGCGCGAAGTACAGCGTGGGCACCCAGGACCACGGCCCGCGGGCGTTCGAGGAAACGGAAGAGGCGTGCATGGCCCTCAGTGTCGGTGCAAACGCGGGGGCGGCCGCATCGGGGAATGCAGCGCTTGCGGGCGTGCCGGTGGCGCGCGCGCAGATCAGCGATCGGCGAGCGCGCGCCGCACGCTGCCCGCATGGCGCGCCAGCAACGCCTGCGCGCCCTCGGCGTCGAGCTGGCGCAGCAGCATCACCACCGCGATCTTCACGCTGAAGCCGCTGCGGCCCAGCGCCTCGCGCGCGGCGGCTTCGTCGGCGCCGGCGGCCCGCATCGTCAGCGCCACCGCGCGGCGCACCAGCTTCGCGTTGGTCGCCTTCATGTCGACCATCAGATTGCCGTGGACCTTGTGCAGCCGCACCATCAGCGCACTCGAAAAACTGTTCAACGCGATCTTCTGCGCCGTGCCCGCCTTCAGCCGCGTGCTTCCGGAAATCACCTCGGCACCGGTGTCCAGCAGGATGGGATGCGCACTCGCGGCCAGCACCGCGGCACCCGGGTTGTTGGCCAGCGCGATCGTCAGGCAACCCGACGCCCGGCCCGCCGCCAGCGCGCCCAGCACATAGGGCGTCTGGCCAGAGGCCGCGATGCCGATCAGCACGTCGTCGCGCGTGGGGCGGAGCGCCTCGATGTCGCAGCGGCCCTGCGCCTCGTCATCCTCCGCGCCCTCGACGGCAACGAACATCGCGCCCTCGCCACCCGCCAGCACCGCCACGGCACGCTCGCGCGGCCACGAGAAGGTCGGCACCAGCTCGACACTGTCCAGTACACCCAACCGGCCGGAAGTGCCCGCGCCCGCATACAGCAGGCGACCACCCGCCACGATACGCGGCAAGGCCGCCTCCACCGCGGCCGCCAACGCCGGCGCCACCGCGCGAACCGCCTCCACCGCGACCCGCTGGTCATCGATGAAAACCTCCATCAGACGGACACTGTCGTACAAATCCAGATCCGGGTGATGCTCGCTCGGGGATTCGGTGTTCAGAGACTGCGGAGAATCAGGCATGGTGCGGCCTACTCTAGTGGCCGCGACGAAGCACTGCCAATGAAACGGCGCGGGAACGCCATAACTGGGGGTGATCGCATGGGCTCTGGCAAGGACTGCCACCTCCAGCGCGCAGGCCCGACCAGGGCATGAGGCCTCGCGTCCGCGAACCTCACGCCCTGTTCGAGCCTCACCGGCGGCCAGGCGTGCGGGCCTCGGCTTCGAGCACGGACTGGATGACCTCAGCCAAAGCGACTGGCGTGGGAGAGGCGTCGAGCTCGACCAGCACCATGTAGCCACGGTCCCGGCCCTGCGCCGTGAAGGCCTGCAGCAGTGCAATCTGGTCGCTGTGCACCAGCACGCCCTCCGGCGACCAGTACTCCATCGCCACCAGGCAACCGTCCGACGGCGTGCCCGGATAGAAACGGCTGCCCGCGTAGTAACGCGGGTCGATCGTGCTGCCGTGCATCAACATCTCGTCACGGCCGGCACGGCCCGCCAGCCACGCCTCCTGCAGCGGCGCGTAATCCCGCCACGAGACCGGCAGCAGCGCGCGGTAACGGTCCAGCGTCCAGGCCGGCTCGTCAGCACCCGCCGCGCGCTGCTCGTATTCGGCGACGCTCGCCTCGCCCGGCACTTTCGTGTGCAGATACGGCGTCGGCCCGATCCAGATGTTGGTCGCGGCCCGGCCCGCCCCCTGGATCGTGAACAGCCCCTGCGGCGTGTTGCCCAGCGTGATCGTGCCAGGCAGGCCACTGCTCGAGAGCGCCAACTGCTCGACGTTGAAGAGGCCGCCGTCGGCGCGACGCACGAAACGGCCATCAGCCTGCCGCACCAGCGCCAGCCCCATCTGCTGACGGCCAGGACGCTGGAAGCTGAAGATCACCGGATAACCGGGACGGATCGCCAGCAGATCCGCCAGCGGCGGCCGCGCCGGCTGCGGCACGCCCTGCGCCGCGCTCACCGCCATCGCGAGCGCCTGCAGCCGCGGCTCGTCGCGGTCGCGCTGCGCGAGCTGCGACTGGATCAGCGCCAGATCGGCCGGCTGGCGCGACTGCATCAACGCATAGGCGGCGATGGCGAACTCGCGCGGCGTGGCGAGCTGCGGCAGCAGCGGGCGCAGCAGCGGCGCGGCGTCGAAGGCATAGAGCGTGTAGGCCGCGGTCAGCAGCGGCCGCTGGATGTCCACCGGTTGGGCGCCAAGCCCCGGCAGCGCGGCGAGCAGCGCCGGTCGGGCGCTGTCGATCTCCGTCCGGTAATGGGCGACCAGACGCAGCGCCTGAGCGAGCTCGCGCAGGGCCGCGGCGTCCTGCGGAGCGGCCAGCGCCTGCGCCGAGGCGGCGCGGATGCGCGCCCGGTCGATGTCGAGCCGCTCCTGCGCCTGCGCGGCGCTGCCGACCGTCGAGCGGAACTGCTCCGGCCTCAAGGCCTGCAGCGCGGCCGGGCTGAACGGACCGGCGGGCGTCGACGCCGGCGCCGGCGCGGGTTTGGGCAGTTGAGCGCAGGCCGCGAGCAGCAACGGCGCGGTGAGCGCCATCCAGCGGGGCCAGGGCTTGCCCGCCAGAGAGAGGGCCGGGGCGAGGCGTGGAAGCGAGAGCGGCAGCATGGCGAGCGATTCTAGGGATCGCGTGCGGCAAGTCTTCCCGACACGGGGGGCTGGCAGCCGGGCACGCTGATTGCACAGCCGTCCGACCGAAGGAGGGTGTGTGCGGAAGTTGTGGATCCGGGAACTGCGTCATCGATTCGCGATGACCATGACCTTGCTGACGGCCTTGCTGGCGGCGCTGATCGCGGCGATGCCGGCCGACGCGTCGGCCCAGGCCGAGTCACGCGCGCAGGACTGCGCCGCGATCGCCGACAACACGGCGCGGCTGGCCTGCTACGACCGGCTGCATGGCCGCGCGCCGGACATCGCGCCGGACATCGCGCCGCCGTCGGTCGCCGCGCAGGCGCCGGTGCAGCCGGTGCCCGCGGCGCTGCCGGTGGCGGCGGCGGCCAGCATGCCGGGCCAGGATCCCTGCTCGCGCCTGCCCGAGGCGTCCGGCGGCGCGCGCAATTTCCTGGGCTCGACGATGTCGGAGCGCTGGGAGCTGTCCTGCCGCGACCAGCTGCCGCGCTTCCTGCCGCGGCCGTACAAGCCCGTCTATCTGCTGCCGGTGTCATGGACCTCGCGGAGCAACCGCTCGCCGGCGCGATCGTCGGAGACGCCCGACAACGGGCTGGTCGACGCGCTCGATCTCGACAAGAACGAGGCCAAGTTCCAGATCAGCCTGAAGTCGAAGATCTGGTCCCTGGACGACCATGGCTCGCTGTCGGTATGGGGCGCGTACACGCAAAGCTCGCGCTGGCAGGTCTACAACGGCCGGGTGTCGCGGCCGTTTCGCGAGACCAACTACGAGCCCGAGCTGATCGTGACGCACGGCAGCGACGTGACCCTGCCCTTCGGGTGGAAGGCGAGCCTGGTGGGCCTGAGCTTCAATCACCAGTCCAATGGCCGGGCCGCGCCGCTGTCGCGCAGCTGGAACCGGCTGATTGGCGAACTGAGCCTGGAACGCGGCGAGACCACCGTCAGCCTGCGCCCCTGGTGGCGGATCCTGAACACCGGCAACGACGACAACCCGCATATCCAGGACTATGTCGGCCGCGGCGAGCTGCTGGTGACGCAGAAACTGGGGCGCCACGTGCTGGCGCTGACGGCGCGGCACAGCCTGCGCTTCGGCGATCGCTCGCGCGGCTCGGCGCAGCTGGAGTGGGCCTTCCCGATCGGCGGCGGCCTGCATGGCTATCTGCAGCTGTTCAGCGGCTATGGCGAAAGCCTGATCGACTACAACTTCCGCGAATCGCGCGTGGGGCTGGGCGTGTCGGTCGTGGAGTGGCGGTGAGGCGGTGAGGCGGTGAGGCCATGCGGCCGTGAGCGCTCGCCGCGCCGGATGGACCGCCGTCCATCCGTCACGGCGATCCGGACTTCCGTCACGGGACTTGACCGCTGCGGCTTCAACGCCGGCCGATTCGATGAATATGGCGCACCTGACGCGGGACGGCCCCATCGCCAGCCGGGGGCGGCTCGACTAGGCTGCGCGCATGTCCGCTTTCATCGATACCTGCGTGATCTGGGTGGTGGGATACCGCCTGGACGGGCGCGACCGCCAGTGGGTTCGCGCGCTGCCGCCCTGCGCGCAGGCGCAGGTGCGCGCGCTGCTGCTCGAGGAGCTCGACGAGCTCTACGGCGAGCGCGCCGAACTGGTCTCGCTGCGCGCCGCCGCCGATTCGGAGCGCGGCGCCTTCCTCGCGGGCGGCCTGCCGATGTGTCCGGTCGCCGCGTCCGGCGGCGAAACCCCGCGCCCCTGAGCGCCGCGCCCGAAGCCTGAGCTGCCGCGCCGCGGTGGCGGCGAAACCACAGACGCGGACGTCTTCGCCCGCCGGTCCCGGTTTCATCGCGGTTACGTCCCCCGGCGCGAAAGCGCCACGAGAGAATCCCGCGCTCATGTCCACCGTTGTCATCGGTGGGCCGCGACCTCCCGCCGCCGCACCATGTCGTCCCCTCCTTCGCTGCCGACGCCGTCCCCACGCCTGTTCTCGCTGGCCTGGCCCCTGTTCCTGGAGCTCTGCCTGGGCATCGCCGTCGGCGTGATCGGGACGATGCTGGCGGCGCGGATCTCCGATCCGGCCGGCGCCGCGTTCGCGCTGGCGAATCAGCTGGCGGCGACGCTCTTCATCCTGTTCCGCATCATCGGCGCGGGCATCAGCGTGGTGATCACGCAGGCACTTGGCGGCGGCCGGCGCGCGGTGGCCGACGCGACCGCGCGCGCCGCACTGGGCGCCAGCAGTTGGCTGGGCGGCATCACCGCGCTGATGGCGCTGCTCTTCGCCGGTCCGCTGCTGCGGCTGATGAATGCGCCGGCCGAGGTGCTGCCCCTGTCGCAGCCCTTCCTGATGGCGCTGGCGCCGGCCCTGATGCTCGACGCCTGGAATGCCTCCATGGCCAGCGTGATGCGGGCCCACCTGCGCAGCCGCGACACGCTGATGGTGCTGGTGGCCATGCAGGTGGCGCAGCTGCTGCTGTCGCTGACGCTGATGCCGCGCCTTGGGTTGCCGGGCTTCGCGCTGGCGCTGGCGATGAGCCGGGCCTTCGGTCTGGGACTGCACCTGTGGCTGTGGCGCGCCCGGCTCGACCTGCGTCCGAGGGTCTCGGACTGGTGGCGGCTGCCGCGCTCGGAACTGGCGGCGGTGCTGCACATCGGGCTGCCCGGCGCGGCGGAGAACATCGCGTACCGGCTCGCCTACATGGTGAGCGTGGCGGTGGCGGGGCACCTGGGCGCGTCGGCGCTGGCGGCGCACAGCTACACCTCGCAGCTGATGTACTTCGTGCTGCTGCCCGGGCTGGCGACTGGCTTCGCGGCGGAGATCGTCGTCGGCCACCTCATCGGCGCCGGTCAACTCCACGAGGCCCACCGGCTGGTGCGCCGGGCGCTGGCGCGCGGGCTCGCGATCAGCGTGGCGGTGGCCGGCGCGGCGGCCCTCGCGGCGCCGTGGCTGCTGACGATGTTCACGCGCGACCAGACCATCCTCGCGAGCGCCGCCGTGCTGATGTGGATCACGGTGATCCTGGAGCCGGGACGGACCTTCAACCTGGTCGTCATCAACGCGCTGCGCGCGGCCGGCGATGCCAAGTACCCGGTGATGGTGGGCGCGGGCTCGATGCTGGTGGTGCTGGCCGGCGGCAGCTGGCTGCTCGGCGAGGTGCTGGGCCTGGGCCTCGTCGGCCTGTGGATCGCCTATGCCGCCGACGAGTGGATCCGCGGCCTGCTGATGTGGCGCCGCTGGGCGCGCCTGGGCTGGGTGCCGCAGGCGCGGGCGGTGCATCGGCGCCTGCGCCTGGCGGCACGGGGACACTGAGCTCACGCGGCGTCCACGTTCGCCTTGTCGGGCGATTTGACAGTTCCGCGCATCCGCTTCGGCGGCCACCGAAAAACTTCAATCCCTATCAGCACTTGCCGATCTGGCCCGAGGCTTGCTCGCTTCGTCTGGCCGCACGCGCGCAGACGCGCCGGCAGCGAGCAGGGGGTGACGAGTAGCTCCGCGGCGGCGTGCCCGCATGGCCGTCATGCCTGGCGGAGAGGAGGGGACTGCCATGCCTGTGCTTGCCTCGCTCATCCTTGCCGCCGCGACGGCTTCTCCCGGCTCCCCCGCTTCGGCGCCGCCGTGCTCGCCGGCGCTGCCGTCGCAGTTGCGCTCGGACCAGGCGCCCACGCAGGCGCTGGACCGCTACACCGACCTGAACCCCGCCGTCCGGGACGCACTCGCGCGCCGCATCGCGCAACTGCGCGTGGACGATCTGGTGATGCTCGGACGCGATGGCGTGCACGGTCAGTACCGCTATGAGGACGACATCCGCCACGCGTTGATCGGTGGTCAGCTTTGTGACCGCCTCGACCTGTCGTCGTGGAAACCGGCCGCGGAGGCCAGTGCTCTTGTGTTCTGCGAAGGTGACACCTGCGTCGCGATGACCGTCGAGGGACGCATGCTCGCGCGCCTGGCGCGGCGCAAGCCCGACGCCTTCGATGCGCTCGCGCAGGCCCTGCGCATCCGGCCCGGCGGACCGCAGTCGGAAATCATGCTGCCGCCCCCCGCCGCCGGCACCGCCAATGGCTGGGCGCGCCAGCGCCTGCTGATTCAGACCCGCGCAGGCCTGGATGACAAGGCGCTCGCGAAGATCCTCGCTCCGCATGGCGGGAAGGCGCGCCGGCTCGGGCGCACGCAACTGGCCGTCGTGGACCTGCCGGCCAATGCCTCCGAGACCGCCGTCGCGATGCTGCTCGCGCGCCATCCGCAGCTCAAGTCGGCCGAGCTCGACATGCGTGTCTCGCCCGCGATGTCGCCCAACGATCCCTACATGGGCAGCGAGTGGCACCTCGCGCGCATCAACGCGCCGCAGGCCTGGGACACCGCGCAGGGCGCGGGCATCAAGATCGCGATCCTGGATACCGGCGTCGACGGCACGCATCCCGACCTCGCGGGGCACCTCGTCGCGGGTTGGAACTTCTATGACGGCAATGCCGATACCAGCGACGTCAACGGCCATGGCACCGCGGTGGCGGGCGCCGCGGCGGCCGCGCTGAACAATGGCGTCGGCGTCGCCTCCGTCGCCGGGCAGGCGCAGCTGATGCCGGTGCGCATCGCCGATCCCAACGCCTATGCCTACTGGAGCACCGTGGCGCAGGGCCTGAGCTGGGCCGCCGATCAGGGCGCCCGCGTGGCCAACATCAGCTACAGCGGCGTCGCGGGCAGCAGCACCGTGCACAGCGCCGCCGACTACATGCGCAGCAAGGGCGGACTGGTGGTCGTGGCGGCCGGCAACAACGGCATCGACGAAGGCATCACCCCGACGGCCAGCATGATCCCGGTCTCCGCCACCGACGAGACAGACAACAAGACCAGCTGGTCCAGCTATGGCAGCTTCGTCGCGCTGTCCGCGCCCGGCCAGAACATCTGGACCACGCAGCGCGGCGGCAGCTATGGGGCCTGGTGGGGCACCTCGCTGGCGAGCCCCGTCGTCGCGGGCGCCGTCGCGCTGCTGATGTCGGCGCGGCCGTCGCTGAGCATCAGCGCGATCCAGAACGCGTTGTTCACGACGGCGGTCGACCTCGGCGCCGCGGGGCGCGATCCGTACTACGGTTGGGGCCGCTTGAACGCGGGCGCGGCCATGCAGGCGGTGCTGGCCACACCGGCGCCCGACACGCAGGCGCCCGCCGTGGCGGTCAATGCGCCGCTGGCCAGCGCGATCGTCAGCGGGCTGGTCGCCTTCGACGTGTCCGCGAACGACAACGTGGGCGTGACCCGCGTGGACCTGCGCGTCAACGGCAACGTGGTGGCGTCCGATACCTCGCCGCCCTATGGCTTCAGCTGGGATTCGACCCGCATGGGCAACGGGCCGGTGACAATCTCCGCCACGGCCGTCGACGCCGCCGGCAACAGCGGAACCAGCGCGTCCGTGACGCTGAACGTGTCCAACGCGGTGCTGGCCGATACCGAGGCGCCGGTGATCGCCATCACGCGTCCCGCCACCAACACCCGGGTCACCGGCAACAACGTGACGATCACCACCAGCGCCAGCGACAACGCCGGCACGGCCGGGCTGCAGCAGACGATCTACATCGATGGCGCGGTGGTGGCCTCGGGCACCGGGGCAAGCCTGAGCTACACGTGGAACCTCAAGAAGGCGTCCAACGGCGCGCATACCATCCAGGCGGTCGCGCGCGATGCGGCCGGCAACGTGTCGACCGCGACGAGCGCCGTCACCAAGTGAGCAGGCGCCGGGCGGCGGCGCGGCCCGCCGTCCCGGTGGCCGGAGCGTGGGTCAGAGCTTGGGAATGCGGATCCGGCTGATCATCAGCGAGCCCGAGATCGCGAACAGCAGCACCAGCGGATGCAGCGTGAAGCCGCCCAGCTTGACGCTGCCGAACCAGAGCGCCTCGCCGATCGCGCCTTGCCAGGCCGCGATCCACAGCACGATGACCAGCAGCAGCGAGGTCGGAATCGGCGTGCCCTCGAAGTAGGCGACCTTGTCGCTGCCGCCGGAGAAGGACTCGGCGGTGATGTTGTAGCGGGCCAGGCGCGAGACGCCGCAGGCGACGAAGAAGCCCAGCACGATGCGGTCCCACAGGCCCTGCATGCCGCAGCCGTAGGCGATGACCGCCGGCGCGACGCCGAACGAGATCACGTCGGCCAGCGAGTCCAGCTCGCGCCCCATCGCGGAGCTCTTCTGGCGCCACCGCGCGATGCGGCCGTCCAGCACGTCGAAGACCAGCGCGGCGGGGATCAGGGCGCAGGCGTAATAGAGGTGCAGCGTCAGCCCGGTCTGCAGGAAGGTCATCACGGAAAACAGCGCGCCGACGCCGCAGAAGGCGTTGCCCAGGGTGAACCAGTCCGCCAGATGGAACTCGCGGATCATGGAGAAAGGCTTGGGTCGGTTCATGGGGAGCGAGCATAAGCGAAGGCTCCTGGCTCTGCGGCAATGGCCGCGCCCGCCCCGCCGGGTCCACTGCGTTGTCCCCCTGCGTTGTTCCCCTCTGCCCCTTCAGGAGGAGAGGGCGTCCATCAGGGGGTGTCGACCTTCGGAACTTCGGGGGTGGCCGTCATCCGTGTCCACGCCTTGCGCAAGAGATGCCGCGCCAGCAGCCCGAATGGCATCCGCAGCCAATGGGAGCGCACATAGAGCGCCGCTTCCGCGAGCTCATGCCCCGGCAGCCGGCAGCTGTCGTGCGCTGGCCGGAGCGCGCGCCGGTAACACGCATCCAGCAGCCGCAACGCGAGCGTGCCCGGCGGCGGTCCGAGTTCCTCCAGCAGCGCGTCCGGCCACGGCGTATCCAGCAGCATCCGCGTGTACCTCAGCGCCAGCCACAGCGGACGCGTCAGACCGATGCGCCGCGCCCGCGCCGTCAATCTCGGCCAGAAGCCGTCGATCGCACCGAACTCGCGCAGCAGCGCGTCCAGATCGAACAGGTCCCGCAGCCCGTTGGGCAACTCACCCTCATGGAACAGATGCGCGGCGCTGTGCAGGAGCATGTCCTCGGGCGGCAGCTCGAACACGCCCGGAAATCCCGGCAAGGCCCGCGGCGCATCGAACAGCGCCCGGCTGTCCAGCGGCGTGCGCGCCGTCGGCGGCAGCAACGCATGGTGCAGATCCAGCGAGGTGCCGCGCCGCTTGTGATGCAGCGGCGGCAGTTCATGCATCCAGTCGCGGTAGTAGCGCTGGTCGTAGGCGTCCAGCCCCTCGTCGAAGTCCCACCCATGGACCAGCAGCGTGGTCTCGCAGCGCGGCAGCTGTTCGAGGGGGATCAGCAGATCGATGTCGCTGAACATCCGGCCCGGCGCCGGCGCGTGGCCGCCGAGCACATAGGCCGCGCCCTTGAGCAGGATCAGCGGCCCGGGCAGCTCGGCCAGCGTCCGGCGCAGCAGGTCGACCTCCCGGCGCAGCATCTGTGCCTGCCGCCGCGACAGCAGCAGCGCCGCACGCAGATGCGGACGCACCGGCTCGGGCAGGCTGTCGAGCCAGCCGCCGCGTTCCATCTGCTCGGCCAGCTTGCCGGCGAGGTTGGAACGCCGCGCCTGGCGCAGCAGCAAGTCCCAGTCGGTCAGGCTCAGGCCAACGGCCACCGCGGGCTGCAGCAGCACCCGGACCAGCAGCGGGCGGCGGCGCTCGGCGCTCATCGCGCGTGCTCCGGCAAGGGATCCGGCGCCGAAGCGGGGGCGGCCTCGGCGAGCCGGTCGAAATGGGTCAGCGCCTCGTCAAGGCGGCTGTACTCGAAGCGGTAGCAGCCGCAGCTCCCGACGAGCCGGCCCAGCGCCTGGAACCCGGCCTGGCCGTGCACGTCGTAGTTGAACGACTGCTCCGCGAGCCCCATGAAGGCCTGGGCGCGCTCGATCGGCATCAGCGCGGCGGGCGACTCGGCGCGCCAGGCCGGCAGCACGACCCAGGCCGGACGCGCCGGCGTCAGGCGCGCCTGGATCGACGCCCGCGGCGCGCGCACCAGCGCGACGGTGCCCTTCGAGGTGTTCGGCATCGAGGCGCTGAAGACCGCCTCCGGCGCGAAGGCCCGGATCAGCGGGATCGAGGCGTTCTTGAGATTGATCGGCCGCGCCATGCCGTGCACCAGGCCGGTCGTCATGTCGAGCAGGCCGAGTTCGTCGGACAGCAGCCGCCAGCCGCGATGCGCCAGCGCGGCGCACAGTGTGCTCTTGCCCGAGCCGGGAGGCGCCGGCATCAGCAGTGCGCGGCCGCCGCGCTCGAGCACGGCCGCATGGATCAGCAGGTATTGATGGGCGTGAGCGGCGATGCACCAGTTGATGCCCCACTCGAGCATCGTCAACGCCTGCGCGGCTGGCAGCGGGGTGAACGAGCGCTGGCCGTCGAACCAGAACTCGGCGCGGCCCTGCAGCCGGCTCAGCCAGTGCGAACTGCGCAGCACGGCGACGTGGAAGTCGACGAAGTCGTTCTCGCCGGCGAGTTCGAAGTCGTGATACATCGCCGCGACGTCGGCCGCCAGATGCGGAATGTCGGACCGCACGCGCACGGTGAACGGCGAGAGCCTGAGCGTCAGGCCGCCGCCTCGCATCCGGGCCCGCAGCCCCTCGATGCCGATGTCCTGCAGCTTCAAGCGCTGGGCTCCTGCGCCGGGTCCTCGCTCAACAGGTGGATCTCGGCCAGCCGGCGCAGGTGCAGGTCGAGGATCTCGGACAGCGCCTCGGGCGAGGGCGGCTCGTCCCAGTCGACCTCGCGTGCGAGCCGTTGCGTCAGCTGATCGCGATCAAGCGGACCATCGGCCAGCCATTCGGCCAGTTGCGCACCGAGCGCGGCGATCAGGTGGGTGTCCCCGCTCTCGGGGTCGAAATAGACAGCGTGCTGTTCGCCTTCCCAGGCGAGCAGCACGTCATTCAGCGATTGCCTGCAGTGCCAGGCCGGTCCAGCCATCAGACGGACACGAGCCAGTTGCCGTACAGGTAGTTCCGGAAGTCGGTCGCCGTCCAGGCTGCGCCGGTCGAGTTGGCCGGCTTGAAGACGTCGGGGCCTTGCGACGCCATTTGCACCAGCATGTCCTGGCCCGTCGACGACACGACGCATTGCGCGACGTTGTTGCCGGCGAACAGCGTGTTCAGCCGGGCCACCAGCATCATCGTGCCGTAGCCGCCCGGATCATTCTTCAGCAGATCGGACACCTTGGCCGTGCTGCTGACGGTCTTCAAGCCGCCCGGATACACCTTGGCCACCGTCAGGCTGTTGCGCGCATAGGCCAGGCTCTTGCCCGCGTACCAGGTGTTGATGACCAGGGTCCACGGCGCGGTGCCACCGCGCACCGACGAGCGTCCGGAGTTGTTGTTCCAGTTGGTGATGGTCCAGCACTCGGTGTTGTTGATCACCGCCTGGTCAGCGCGGGCCTGCACGCTGGCGCCGCCATTGCGCAGAACCGCCGAACCCCAGGCCGAGGTCGTGTTGCAGTGCCAGGCCATCGCCGGACGGCTGGCCAGCGTCAGACCGACCGGCACCACGCCCGCCTGGATGAAGCGGCGGCGGCGCTGCGAGACGACGGATCCAGCGGCGGGCGCCAGCGTGGCCGAAGACTGCGGGGTGGTGTCGCTGCTGTGGTCCATATGCTCAGCTTTCGTGGTGCACGCGCCCCGGAAAGGGCGGACGCTCAAGCGGATCGGCGCTCCCGTCCGACCTGCCAGCGCAGTGTTTCATACAAGCCCTCACCCGGATACCCCGCCGAACCCCTTGAACGGGTGGCGTGCGGTGTCCGCCATTCGACGGATAAGTCAGCGCCGGCTTACGATGAAGCCGTTGATCCATCTCGCTCAGAACGGGCATGACCGTCGGCCGGTGCGTCGCGCTGAGCCGAACGCGCCATGCCCGCAGCCCCTGTTCCGGCGACAGCGCCGGACCGCGTCAGTCCAGCTCGTCGTGCACCACGTCACGGTCGTCGCTGGCCAGCTGGCCGCCTCCGCCGCTGCGATGTGGCGCCGGCGCGCCGCCGGGCGCCTCGTCCAGATCCTCCTCGACCAGGAAACCACCGCTCTGGTGCGCCCACAGCTTCGCGTACAGGCCACCCTGCGCCAGTAGCGAGGCATGGTCGCCCTGCTCGACGATGCGGCCCTGGTCCATCACGATCAGCCGGTCCATCGCCGCGATGGTCGACAGCCGGTGCGCGATCGCCACCACCGTCTTGCCCTCCATCAGCCGGTACAGGCTGCGCTGGATCGCGGCCTCCACCTCGGAGTCCAGCGCGCTGGTCGCCTCGTCGAGCAGCAGGATGGGCGCGTCCTTCAGCATCACGCGGGCGATGGCGATGCGCTGGCGCTGCCCGCCGGACAGCTTCACGCCGCGCTCGCCCACGTGGGCGTCGTAGCCCTGACGCCCCTTCGGGTCGGTCAGACCTTCGATGAAGTCCTGCGCCTCCGCACGCTCGGCTGCGGCCCGCATCTCGGCCTCGGTCGCGTCGGGGCGGCCGTACATCAGGTTGTCCCGCACCGAGCGATGCAGCAGCGAGGTGTCCTGCGTGACCATCCCCACCTGGCGTCTCAGGCTGTCCTGCGTCACCGTCGCGATGTCCTGGCCGTCGATGAGCACGCGGCCCTTGTCGATGTCATAGAAGCGCAGCAGCAGATTCACCAGCGTCGATTTGCCGGCGCCCGAGCGCCCGACCACGCCGATCTTCTCGCCGGGCCGGATCGTCAGCGTCAGGTCGTGCAGCACCGTCTTGCGGCCGCCGTAGCTGAAGTCGACATGCTCGAAGCGCACTTCGCCGCGAGTGACGTCCAGCGCCGTCGCGCCGGCGGCGTCCTGGATCGCGATCGGGCGCGACAGCGTCGTGATGCCGTCCTGCACGGTGCCGATGTTCTCGAACAGGCTGGCCATCTCCCACATGATCCAGTGCGAGATGCCATTGAGCCGCAGCGCCATCGCGGTGGCCGCGGCGACCGCGCCGATGCCGACCTGCCCCTGCGTCCACAGCCATACCGTCATGCCCGCGGTGGCGGCGATCAGGCCCATCGACAGCGCGTGGTTGACGATCTCGAAGGCGCTGATCAGCCGCATCTGGCGGTAGGCCGTTCCCAGGAAGTCCTGCATCGCGCCGCGCGCGAAGCCGGCCTCGCGGTTCGAATGCGAGAACAGCTTGACGGTGCTGATGTTGGTGTAGGCGTCGGTGACGCGGCCGGTCATCAGGCTGCGCGCATCGGCCTGCGCGGCGGCGGCCTTGCCCAGCCGCGGCACGAAGACGACCAGCGCGACCAGGTAGCAGGCCAGCCAGCCCAGGAACGGGATCAGCAGCGTCGTGTCGAAGCTGCCGACGACGCCCAGCATCGTCACGAAGTAGATCGTGATGAAGACCAGGATGTCGGTGACGATCAGCCAGCACTCGCGCACCGCCAGCGCGGTCTGCATCAGCTTGGCCGAGACGCGGCCGGCGAACTCGTCCTGATAGAAGCTCATGCTCTGCGCGAGCAGGTGCCGGTGGAAGTTCCAGCGCAGCCGCATCGGGAAGTTGCTGGACAGGCCCTGATATTTGCTCATCGCCTGCAGGGCGATCAGCAGCGGGCTGGCCAGCAGGATGCCGCCCAGCAGCAGCAACTTGTCCTGCTGCGTCGACCACCACTGGGATGGCGGCACCTGGCTGAGCCAGTCCACGACCGAGCCCAGCATCGAGAACAGCAGCGCCTCGAAGGCGCCGATGGCGGCCGTCAGGACGACCAGCACCAGCACCAGCTTGCGCATGCCGTGAGAGCCGGCCCACACGAACGCGAAGAAGCCCTTGGGCGGCTGCGGGGCCGGGCTTTGCGGAAAAGGGTCGACGAGTTTTTCGAACCAGCCAAACACGGCGGTCTCCCTGTCATTTCTGCGAGACCGGCCAGCCTACCGCAGCCATTTGTCAGGCGCATCCCACCACCGCTTCGGTGGCGGGTGGATGCGCTGAACGGGGGGATTCGCCGTACGGCTGGCTGACGCCGTCCCCCTTTGGGCCTGCTTGCCTTATTGCGCTGGCAGCGGCAGCAGCTTGCCTTGCGCCTGGCGGGGCGCCGGGATGTGCAGGATCGCGCTCAGCGTCGGCGCGAGGTCGACCATCTCGACACGCTGCTCGATGCGGCCCTGGCCGACCCAGCCCGGGCCCCAGGTCAGCAGCGGCACGTGGGTGTCGGCTTCGTAGGGGCTGCCATGGGTGGTGCCGGTCATGCGGGAGCTGAACATCCAGCCCGGCTTGGGCACGACCTGCAGCGGCGCGGCGATGCCGGGATACCAGGACTTGCGCATCTGCTCGAGGTAGGGAGTGGCGGTGTCGGTGCCCGCGAGCTGGGCGCGTGTGAACGCGGCCTGCACGCCATCGACCTGCTCGACCAGCGCCTTCGCGGCGGCGTAGACGTCGTCGGCCTGGAGGCCCTTGGCCCGGATGGCCGCCTCGTCGAAGATCAGTCCGGTGCCCGACAGGCCGACCACCCAGCGGCCCTCCCCGAACTGCTTCGCCAGCCCGGCGTTGACGAAGGTCACCGCCTGCGCGGGATTGATCCGGCCAGCGTCGCGGCCTTGCGACTTCGCCCATTCAGGGGTGTCGGTGAAACCGTGGTCGGCGGTCAGCACGGCGATGTAGTTGTCAGGCCCGACCTTGGCGTCGAGGTACTTGAACCAGGCCTGCAGCGAGGCGTCCAGATGCAGGAAGTGGTCGTGCGACAGGCGCGACTCCGGGCCGAAGGCGTGGTTGATGTAGTCGTGGCTGGACAAGCTCACCGACAGGATGTCGGTCTGGTCGTCGGTGCCGAGCTGCTCGCCCTCGATCGCGGCGCGGGCGAAGTCCAGCGTCAGTTCATCGCCGAACGGCGAGGGCAGGATGTTGCCGTAGAAGCGCGGTCCGGGGCCGTCCATGCCGGCGCCGAGCACGGCCGGGAGCCTGTTGCCGTTGCCGCTGTTGGCCTGCCAGGGCTGGCCGTCCGGCGCGCTGCGGGCGTAGGCGGCCTCGGGCAGCATCGGCGCCCAGGTCTTGCCGAAGAACCGGTCGGCCGGCTTGGCCGCGTTGAAGGCGTCGACCCAGGCCGGATGCTTGTCCATGTAATAGGTGGACGACGCGAACTGGCCGGTCCCGCTCATGAACATGTAGGCGGTGCCCTTGTGGCCGGCCGGCAGGATCGCGCCGCGGTCCTTGCCGGAGATGCCGATCACCTTGGACCCCGGCCGGAGGGTGCGCAGCACGTCGCCCACCGTTTCGACCTTGTAGTTCCTGGGGCTGGTGCCGGCCAGCGGCTCGGTCTTGTTGCCGATGTACTGGTAGCGCGGATCGGCGGTGTTGTACTCCGGCTCGCCGGTCACCGGATCGCGCCACTCGTTGCCGATGATGCCGCTGCGCTGCGGATAGGCGCCGCTCAGCATGATCGAGTGGCCGGCGGCGGTGACCGTGTAGCCGTGGCCGTAGTAGGCGTTGGCAAACCAGGCGCCGCGGTCGAGGAAGCGCTTGAAGCCGTCCGGCTGCAACTGGTCGCGGTAGCCCAGCACCTGCCGGATCGGCAGGCCGTCGATCACCATGAAGACCACCAGTCTCGGCGGATTCTTCGCCGCGAGGGGGCCGGGACTTGCCTGGGCGGAGGCGGTGGGCGCCGCGGCCGGCGTGGAAGCAGGGGCGGAAGGGGGAGCGGAACTGCAGGCGGCCAGCGCGGCCAGGACGGGGGCCAGCAGCCAGGTGCGACGGGTCAGGGTCATGGCGGATCGGGCTTCGGGCGAAGCCGAATGAAGGAAGTGTGACAGTGGAGTATCCGTGGCCGCCAAGCCGCTCGGGACGGAAAAAAGGCCGGTCACCACACGGTGACCGGCCTCTTTCGCTTTCTGGTTGGATCGCTTGACGCGCTCCCCTCCTGTTATTGAGCGCGATTGTGCGGGCCGCAGGCAATGCGCATGCCCGGGTTTGCCCTTGGCGGTGCGCGGACAGTGAGAACTCCTCCTCAAGTGGGAGATGTTTTCGAGGAGAGTGATGCGCCGATGCGACGCTCAGGCCCCCAGCGCCTCGTCGAGGACCTCGATCCAGTGGCGTACCGGCGTGCCGGTGCCCGATTGCAGGTGCTGGATGCAGCCGATGTTGGCGGAGACGATCGTGTCCGCGGCGAGCGGACCCAGCGCCTGGAGCTTGCGATCCCGCAACTGCTTGGACAGCACGGGTTGCAGCACGGAATACGTGCCGGCGGAGCCGCAGCACAGGTGGCTTTCGGCAGGCGCGACGTCAATCTCGAACCCGAGTTCGCGCATGAGCCCTTCGACGCCACCGCGCAGCTGCTGGCCGTGCTGCAGCGTGCAGGGCGGGTGGTAGGCGAGCTTGGGCCGCGGTCCGGACGCGGTCTGCCCAAGGCGCGAGCGCAGCGTCCCGGCCAGCGCCGGGAGGAACTCGCTCAGGTCGCGGGTCAGCGCGGAAACCCGGGCGGCCTTGTCGGCGTAGTCCGGATCGTGGGCCAGCAGGCGGCCGTAGTCCTTGACCTGGACCCCGCAGCCGGACGCGTTCATGACGAGGGCCTCGACCTCGCCGCCATGGCCGTCGACCATCGGCCACCAGGCGTCGATGTTGCGCCGGGCGTCGTCGAGCCCGCCATGATGGTCGTTCAAGTGGGCGCGGATCGCGCCGCAGCAACCGGCTTCATCGGCGACCAGCGTCTGCACGCCGGCGGCGTCCAGGACCCGGGCGGTGGCCGCGTTGATGTTGGGCATCATGGCCGGCTGCACGCAGCCGAGCAGCATCAGCACCTTGCGCGGATGCTCGCGCCGCGGCCACTGGAACGCGCGGGCGTCCGGGCGTGGCGGGACCTTGTCCTTCAGCGCGGCGGGGACCAGCGGCCGCATCGCCTGGCCCAGCCGCAGCGCCGGCGTGAACAGGGGCGAGGTCAGCCCCTCCTTGAGCAGCCAGCGCTTGAGGCGCTCCTCGCGCGGGCGTTCGACCTTGGCCTCGACGACCTGGCGGCCGATCTCCACGAGCTGGCCGTACTGGACGCCGGACGGACAGGTGCTTTCGCAGTTGCGGCAGGTCAGGCAGCGGTCCAGGTGCTGCTGGGTCGCGGCGGTTGGCGGCGCGCCTTCGAGCACCTGCTTGATCAGATAGATCCGTCCGCGCGGGCTATCGAGCTCGTCACCCAGCAGCTGGTAGGTCGGGCAGGTCGCCGTGCAGAAGCCGCAATGGACGCAGCGGCGCAGGATCGCCTCCGCGGCGCTGCCTTCCGGGGTGCCTTGGAACTCGGGAGCCAGGTGGGTTTGCATTGTGCGGGCGGGGGGCTGGCGGGTGACGTCGTCGACCGGGTCAGAGATCCGGATAGAGCCGGCCGGGATTGAAGATCCCCGCCGGATCGAACTGGCGCTTGAGCTCGCGGTGGATCCGCGTCAGCTGCGGCCCCAGCGGCGAGAACGCCCCGGCCGATTTGTCGTTCGCATAGAACAGCGTCGCATGGCCGCCGGCCGCGGCGACGACCTCCCGCAGCTGCGCTGGCGCCATCGGCGTCACGACCCAGCGCTGCGCGCCGCCCCATTCGACCAGTTGTTCGCCGTGCAGCGTCATCGCCGGCGAGGTCGCCGGGACCGCGATGCGCCACAGCGCCGCGCCCCCTTGCACCGCCCGCCGGGCGCCGAGGAAGAACTCGTCGCTCTGGTCGCGCAGGCCTTGCCAGAACGGCGCCGCCATCGCCTCGGGAATCACGTCGCCGCCCAGACGCCGCTTCGCGGCCGCCACCGCCGCCGCGGCGCCCGACAGCCGCACCACCAGCGCGCCATCCCACCAGGCCGTGGCGGAAATCGGCAGCGGCTGCCCGCCCCAGCGGTTCATCCGCACGAGCGCCTCGTCCAGGCCGGACTCGAAGCGCAAGGTCGCGGTGGCCGCCGGGAGCGGCAGCACCTTCAGCGTCACCTGCGCGATGAAACCCAGCACGCCCAGCGCGCCCGCCATCAGCCGCGATACGTCGTAGCCGGCCACGTTCTTCATCACCGTGCCGCCGAAATGCAGCAGTTCGCCATCGCCATTGAGCATCGACATGCCCAGCACGTGGTCGCGCACCGCGCCCGCCGTCGCGCGCGCCGGCCCGGAGAGCCCGGTCGCCACCATGCCGCCGATCGTCCCCGTCCCGCCCGAGGCCGCGCCGACAAAGCGCGGCGGCTCGAACGCCAGGTGTTGCCCATGCCCGGCCAGCAGCGCCTCGACCTCCGCCAGCGGCGTGCCCGCCAGCGCGGTGAGATAGAGCTCGCTCGGTTCATAGGCCAGCACGCCGCTCAGTCCCGCCGTGGACAGCACCGGCAATGGCCCTTCGGCGCCCGGCGGCGTCAGCGGTCCGCCATAGAAGTCCTTGCTGCCATGGCCGGCAATGCGCAGCGGCCCGCCTTGCCGGATCCGGTCCTGGATCGCCCGCAATGCCGCGGTCTGCCCGGCGTCGAGCGCCGGCGCCGCCGTCACCGCCGCGTGTCCGAAATCCCCTGCTCGCACCGTCATCAGAATCGCTCCAGATCAGGGAAGGGCAGCGCCCCCCGCTTCACATGCATGCGGCCGTACTCGGCGCATCGCTGCAGCGTCGGAATCACCTTCCCGGGGTTCAGCAGCCCCTGCGGGTCGAAGGCCCGCTTCAAGGCCAGCATCTGTTCGCGCTCCTCCGGCGAGAACTGCACGCACATGCTGTTGAGTTTCTCCACCCCGACACCGTGCTCCCCCGTCACCGTGCCGCCCATCGCGACGCTGGTCTCCAGGATGTCCGCGCCGAAGCGCTCGCAGCGGTGCAGCTGGTCAGGGTCATTGGCGTCGAACAGGATCAGCGGATGCAGGTTGCCGTCGCCGGCATGGAAGACGTTGGCGCAGCGCAGCGCGTACTTCTTCTCCATCTCCTGGATCGCCAGCAGGATGTCGGCGAGCCGCTTGCGCGGGATGGTCGAATCCATGCACATGTAGTCCGGACTGATCCGCCCCGAGGCCGGGAACGCGTTCTTGCGCCCGCTCCAGAAGCGCAGCCGCTGGGCTTCGGTCTCGCTGACCTCCAGCCGCGTCGCGCCGCTGGCGCGCAGCACCTCGCTCATGCGGCCGATCTCCTCCTCGACCTCCTCCGGCGTGCCGTCGCTCTCGCACAGCAGGATGGCCTCGGCCTCGAGGTCGTAGCCGGCATGGACGAAGTCCTCGACCGCCGCCGTCATCGGCTTGTCCATCATCTCCAGCCCGGCCGGGATGATGCCGGCCGCGATGATCGCGGCCACCGCGTCGCCGGCGCGGCGCAGGTCGTCGAAGCTGGCCATGATGCAGCGCGCCAGCTGCGGCTTGGGCGTCAGCTTGACGACGACCTCGGTCACCACCGCCAGCATGCCCTCGCTGCCGATCACGACGCTCAGCAGGTCGAGCCCGGCCGCGTCGAGCGCTTCGGAGCCGAATTCCACCGGCTCTCCGTCGACGGTGAAACCGCGCACCTTCAGCACGTTGTGCAGCGTCAGGCCGTACTTCAGGCAGTGCACGCCGCCGGAGTTCTCGGCGACGTTGCCGCCGATCGTGCAGGCGATCTGGCTGCTCGGATCGGGCGCGTAGTAGAGGCCGTGCGCGGCGGCCGCTTCGGAAATCGCCAGGTTGCGCACGCCGCACTGGACCCGCGCGGTGCGCGCCAGCGGGTCGATGGACACGATCCGGTTGAACTTGGCCAGCGCCAGCGTCAGCCCTTCCGCATGCGGCATCGCGCCGCCTGACAGGCCGGTGCCAGCGCCGCGCGCCACGACCGGCATGCCCAGTCCATGACAGGCCTTGAGCACGCCGGCCACCTGGGCCTCGGTCTCGGGCAGCGCGACGGCCAGCGGGCGTTCGCGATAGGCGGTGAGGCCGTCGCATTCATAGGAGCGGGTCTGCTCGTCCTGCCACAGCAGCGCGTGCGGCGGCAGCACCGACCCGAGCGCCTGGACCAGCGCCGCGCGGCGTGCGGCGCGGAAGGCCGACAGCGCCGCCGCCTGGTCGCCGGGCGGCGGGTGGGTCGAAGGGAGGACGGCGGTCATGGCGTCGAACTGTAGCCCCGCGCGTTGACTCCAACCTGAACCCGGGCCTGAACTCGGGCCTGAACCCGGGCGGCGTCGGCGCGGGAGGCGCGGCGGCGGCGCGGGGCGGCCATTCAGCGCGAGCCGGGAAGCGGCCACCACAGGGCCTTGCGATCCAGCGGCGTGGCCGGAGGCAGCAGCGGATTGCGCAGCCGCAGCACGCGGCGCTGGTCGATGCGGTGGCGCCTGACCAGATCGCCGAAGAGCTGCCGGGACAGGCGCTCGAACGTGCCGTCCACGACCAGCGCCTCCATGCCGCGGGCCAGGTCCGCCGCCAGCCGCGGCCGCCCGGGACGCACGAACATGTAGAGCGCGGCCGGGTAGTACAGCAGCAGGTGGGGATCGATGACCAGGTCCTGGTCGGCAAAGCTGGCGAGTTCGGCGTCGATCTCGAAGATCGAGCGTGGGAAGTAGTCGAAGCGGCCTTGCGACAGCATCTGGAACAGGCCCTGGTAATGCGTGCTGACCTGCACCGGCAGGCCGTTGGCGCGCAGCACGGCGGTGTCGGGCCAGTCGTGCATCTGGCCGGCGATCAGCGTCGCCAGGCCGCGCAGGTCGCGCACCGCGCCCAGCCGGTCACGCTCGGCGGCCCGCATCAGGCACAGCCGCCAGCCGATCAGCCCGCGGTCCAGCGGGACCCGGACCGGCAGCAGCGTCTGCTCGCGCTGCGGGTCGGTCATGGTCCAGAACACGTCGATGCCGGGCTCGTTGCTCGCCATCTCCAGCAGCGCGCGGCTCTGCACCATCTCCGATTGCGTCTGGATCAGCGCGTAGCGCGTGCCGCTGCGCTGCAGCGCCGCGTGCAGCAGGCTGATGAAGTAGTCCACCTGCTTGTCCTGCTGCGGCAAGTGGCGCGGGAAGACGACGGTGGCGGGCTCGGGCGCCAGGCCGGGCGATGGCGCGGAAGCGGCCGGCTGGCGGGCCGCCCGCGCCGCGCCCGGCAGCGACACGCCGAGCGTGGCGGCCGCGGCCGCGTGCAGCAGGTCGCGCCGCTCCGCCATCAGGAGTCCAGGAACACGGTCAGCACGCCGGTGTAGCCATGGAGCCGGGCATGGGCGATCTCGCCATTGGCGAAGAAGCCGGCCAGCGGGACCTCGCCCAGCGCGTGCTGCACCCATTGCAGTTCGGCCGACGGCGCGCCGAAGTGCGGCCCGCCGCGTCCGATGCAGCTGAAGTACAGCGCGCCGGCCATGCGGGCGCCGCGTTCCTCGGCCTCGGCGCGGATCTCGGTGCAGATGCGCACCAGATCGCGCCGCGCCGCGTCGGGATGACGCTCGCAGAAGCTCAATAGTTCGCCTTCGCGCACCTGCTCCGCGACGGCGACGCCGCGCCGCGCCGGATCCAGACCCACGAGATGGCGCACGCGCACCTCGGGGCCGTACTCGCGCCGGGCGCCTGGCTCGTCATTCAGGCCGGCCAGCGTGCGCCGGAACAGCGGCATCGCCTGACGCAGCGCGCCGGACTCGCCGGTGTAGGCGGGCAGCTTCAGGTCCTCCAGCAGCGCATCGAGCGCCGGCTGGCCGTCGAGCCCGGTGACCAGCGGTCCGTCGCAGGCGGTGACGCGGCGCTCGCGGCCCAGCGGCTGGCAGCCCTGGCTGACGCGTGAGATCCAGCGCACCTGCGGACCGAGCGCCAGGCCCGACAGGCCGCCCTCGAACACGCCGTCGGCGATCTGGACGGCATCGCCGCCGCCGCTGACCAGGCCGCCGAAGAGATAGCCGCTGCTGCAACGCTGGGACAGCTCGCCGATGAGCTCCTGCAGGTCGGGCGCGGCGCCGTCGGCGTGCAGCAGCAGGCTGCGGGCGTCGCCATCGGCGGGCAGCGGCTGGCGGCCGGAGAACACCCGCCACTGCTCGCGCGGCAGGTCGGACAGCATGACGACCAGGGCCGGTTCGTCGAAGTACTCGACGCCGCTGGCGCTGACCGCGAGCGCCGAGGCGCCGACCCAGCCGCAGCCGGGCCATCGCAACCGGACCTCGTCCAGCAGCGCCTGGGCCTGCGCCGCGTAGGGATGGGTCAGGTAGAGGAAGCCCAGCGTCGGCGCCATGTCGCCGCGCTGCGCGTCCAGCTGCGCGCCGACGAGCGCCAGCGCCATGTGGGGATCGGGATGGGTGGCGTGAGCCTGGAGGAAGCGAGGCATGTACGGCCCTCGAGCGGCAACGGCGCGAGGCTCAGGAAGTCTTGCGTCTGGCGGGTGCCTTGCGGGCCGCGGCGGGTTTGGCGGCGGGCGCCGCAGGGGAGGTGGCCGCCGGTTTGGCGGCACGTGCCGTGGCCGTCTTGGCGTTGGACTTGGCGGGGGATTTGGCAGAGGACTTGGCGGTGTTCCTGGTCGAGGCCCGCGTGGCCTCCTTGGCGCCGGCCGGTGCGGCTGGGGCCGCAGGCCTCACCGCGGCCGCGGCGCTGGTCGCGGCCGAGGTGGCCGCCGCCGCGGTGCTCTGAGCGGTCTTCATCGCATTGGCCGCGACCTGCGTGAATTGCTGCGTGAGGGCGTTCCACCACTGCATCGGGTCGGCGCCGGCCGGGCTCCTGGGCGCGGCCTTGCCGGAAGCCTCGGGGGCGTCGGCCTTGGTGGCGGCCTCCGGCCCGGGTTCTGCCGCCGCGGGCGCGGGGGCCTTGACCGGTTTCGGCTCCGGCTCCGGCTCGCGGGCCGGCGCTGGCGTGGCGGCCGTCGCGGGCCGGGCGCCGGCCATCGGCGTCTTCAGCACTTCCTTGAGGTCGGCCATCGGCACGTTCATCGCATGCAGCGTGGACAGCGTCATCCGCTGCACTTCCAGGGCCTGGATCGTCGCGGCCAGCATGCGGGCGTTCTGTTCGAGCCAGAACTGCACCGTGCGCAGCTCGTCGATGCGCTTGTCGAGTTCCTGCGGGTCCAGCGTCGGCGCGACCCACTGGTTGAAGCCCGGGATGGCCGCGCCGGCGTTCTTCATCAACCCTTGCAGGAAGTCGAAGCCGGGAACGAATCTGCTGAAGTCGGTGTCCGCCATGGTGTCTCCTCGGTCGCCCGGCCGGTCCGGCGCGGCGCTGGGCTCGATCCTACGTCCGGGCGGGGACCGGTTCAGGTCGGGATGTGGTTCAGGTCGGCCCAGCCGCTCCACAGGATCTGGATGCCGATGCACAGCAGCACGAAGGCCATCAGCCGCATCATGACCAGCGTGCCGATCTCGCCCATGCGCATCAGCAGCCGGCCGCCGTTGCGGTAGACGAGATAGACCACGGCGGCGGTGAATGCCGCGCCGATCGCCGCGATGCCGGCGCCCATCACGTACGGGATCGGCGAGCGCGGGATCTGCGCGCCCAGCGCGATCGCCGCGGCGATGCAGCCGGGCCCGGTCGTCAGCGGGAAGGTGATCGGGAAGAAGCTTCTGCGGACGATCTCGCTCTCGCTGATGTCGCTGGGCGAGGCGTGCACGACGGCGGTCTGGACGTCGTCGGTCTCGTTGCGGGTCAGCATGGTCCAGGCGCTGTAGGCGACCAGCAGGCCGCCGCCCACGCGCACCACCGGCAGCGAGATGCCGAACAGGTCCAGCACATAGGTGCCCACCAGCAGCGACACCATGATCACCACCCAGCCGTTGATCGCGACCTGGCGCGACAGCCGCTTGAGGACCTTGTCGTCGCCGCCGGCCGCGCCGATGACGATGGGGGCGACGCCCACGGGATTGATGATGGGCAGCAGCGTCAGCGGCACCAGGAACAGCGATTGGAGAAAGGACGGCAGGGGGTCCAAGATGCAGGGCTCCGCGGGAGGGATCAGAGGGAAAGAGGGCGCCGAAGCGGTAGCGGCTCAGTGTGCCGCAACTCGGTCACCGCGATCCGGATCTCGGCATCAGGGTTACCTCGAAGCCACGCGCCTGGAGCAGCGCGGGCAGCGACTGCGGACCGGTCATGTGCATGGCGCCCACGGCCACGAGCAGCGACTGGCCGCGCTGATGCAGTTCGGAGATCCGGTCGGCGAGGGCCGGATTGCGGCCGTCGTTGATCCGCTGCAGCGCGGCGCGGTCGGCGGCGTCGGTCACGCAGTCGCACCAGTCCGCATAACGGTTCAGCCGCGCGAGGTCGCCGCGGTCGTAGACGCCGACCATCGCGTCCAGCGTGCGCAGCAGCGCCTTTGGACGTTCGAGCTGGCGCAGGTTCGAGTGCAGTTCATGCCGCGCGGCCTCGGGGTCGGCGGGCAGCAGCGCCTCGAGCTGGCCCTGCAGCGTCTCCAGCGCGAGCACCGGCAGGCCGCGATCGCGGGCCCACTGGCTCAGCAGGATCTCCTGGCCGTAGCGCACGTCCAGTCCCAGCGATCGGGCGCGCAGCAGCATGTAGGTGCTGGTCTGCAGCAGCGGGTGCATCGCCGCGAGCGCCTGCGGCTCCAGGCATACAGCGGCGGCCTGGGCGTCGAGCCGCTTGCGCAGCGCGGGCTCCAGCGGCAGGTCCGGCATCGGCGGCATCTTCCACGCGTCGCGGTCCAGCGGATCGAGTTCCAGCGCGACGGCGTCGACCTCGTCCAGCGCCCGCTTCAGGCGCGGTCCGGGCGCGGCCCAGGCCGGACGGCCGACATGCAGGCTGGCATAGAGGTAGGAGGTGCGGCCGTCGCGGCGCAGCGTCCACATCAGGCCGCGGTCCTTGGCCTGCGCGGCCAGCCGCGCGGCGGGCAGCGGCGCGGGCTCGGCGGGGCAGTTGGCCTTCGGCGCCGAGGCGGCCGCGGGAGGAGAGGCGGGAGGAGCGGCGGAAGCGGCTTGCGCCGCGGCGCCGAGCAGCAACGCGAGGGTCAGCGGCCGGAGCATTGCCCGGCGCGCCACATGGCGCAGTCGCGCGAGCCATCGGAAGAGAAGCGGAATCAGCATGGCCGGCACGATGCCATAGAACATGGCGGGCGCGAGGAGGCAGGAAGGAGGCGGCCGCAGCGTCAACTTTGCCGGCAAGAACTCCCTCGCCCCCCGCGAGGGGGGAGAGGGCAGGGGAGAGGGGGTGCTTCGAAGGGCAGCAGCGCTGGGGCACGAGGCCCCTCTCCCCTTCCCTCTCCCCCTGCGGGGGCGAGGGGGTCTACTGCGCTGCTCGGCTCTTCCTACTCCCCGCTGGGACGAGGGGGTAAGACGGGGCGAGCGCTGCGGGGTCAGGCCTCGCCGGCGCGGAAGCCCATCGGCCGGCGCTGCCGGACCTCCGGCTTCACCCGATGTTCAGCCTCGAGCAGCGTCATGAACTCGTCCGGCGACAGGGCCTCGCCCAGGATCTCGGCCTGCTGCCGCACCGCGGCGAAGTCGCCCAGCGTCAACTGGTCCAACAGGCCCAGCCGGTCCGCGTGTCCAGCCGAGGGCGGCGTGCCGAGCTCGCGCTCGAACATCGCCAGCCGCTGGTCCGGCCGCAGCGGCTTGAAGCGGATCTTGAAGCCGAACCGGCGCAACGCCGCCTCGTCGAGGTCGTCGAACGCGTTGGTCGTGCAGATGAACAGCCCGGCGAAGCGCTCCATGCCCGCCAGCATCTCGTTGACCTCGCTCACCTCGTAATGCCGCTCCGCCATGCGGCGGCTGCGCAGGAAGCTGTCGGCCTCGTCGAGCAGCAGCACCGCGCCCTCGGCGGCGGCGGCCTCGAACATGCGTGCCATGTGCTGCTCGGTCTCGCCGACGTACTTGGACATCAGGTCACTGGCCAGCCGCACCATCAGCGGCCGTTGCAGCTCCGACGCGATGTGCTCGGCCAGCGCGGTCTTGCCGCTGCCCGGCGGCCCGTGGAAGCACAGCGTGCCCATGCCGCGGCGTCGCAGCGCCTCGATCAGCCGGGGCAGCGGGAAGCGGCATTCGCAATGGATCAGGTCCAGCGAGTAGCGCGGCGCCATCGGGCGCGCCTTCGGCGCCGCGTCGCCCTGACCGAGCGCCTTGTCGGCATGCAGCAACTGCCGGCTGACGAGGCGTTCGTTCTCGGCGGCATCGGGCGCGGCGCCATCCGGTGACCGCGCCGCGGCCAGACGCGCGAATCGCACCGCGGTGCGCACCTGCGCCGGCGTGAGGCCGCGGCGTTCGGACAGCCGCTCGGCGAAACCCTCCGGCACCGCCAGTTCCTCCAGCGCCTTGCGCACCAGGCCCAGCCGCGCGCCGGGCGGCGGCGAGGTCAGCTCGAGGTGGTACTGGAAGCGCCGCCGGAAGGCCGGATCGATGTGCTCGATGCGGTTGGTGATCCACAGCACGGGGACCGGATTGCTCTCCAGGATCTGGTTGACCCACGCCTTGCCGTTGACCGCCATCGGCGCCGGCATCTCGAGCGCCGCGTCCAGCCGCGCCATCAGGTGCGCGGCGTCGCCGCTCAGGTGCGGGAAGACGTCCTCGACTTCGTCGAACAGCAGCGCCACGTCGCGGCTCGCCTTCAGGAAGACCTGGCTGATCTGCAGCGAGCGGTAGCGGTCCCGGCCGCTCAGCGCGTTGCCGTCGCGATCGGCGTATTCGACCTCGTAGAGCGTCAGGCCGGCCTCGCGCGCGGCGACCTTGGCCAGCTCCGTCTTGCCGGTGCCGGGCGGGCCATAGACCAGCACGTTGACGCCGTGCTGCCCCTGCGCGACCGCATTGCGCAGCAGCGTCGCGAGGATGCCCAGGTCCTCGGCGATGAAGTCGAAATCGGCCCGCTGCAACGGGCTCGGCGCCACCGGGCGCGTGAACACCGCCATCAGATCCTGCGGGCCGTCGTAGGCGCGCATCAGCACCGGCGGGAGCTGCTCGCTGACCTTCATCAGGTCGGACAGGTCGGTGATGTTGTGCTCGGCGATCAGGTTCTCGATCATGCCCACGCGCTCCAGCCGCGAGCCCGCGCGCAGCGCCTCGGCGATCTCGTGCGCATCGACGCCGGCCACTTCCGCGATCGCGGCGAAGGCCTCCTGCGCGGTGTTCACCTTGAACTCGACCAGCGCGCCGCGCAGCTCGCGCTGGTAGCGCGCCAGCGTGCCGTAGAGCAGCAGCGCGCGCTCCGCCGCATTGAGCTGCAGCAGGCGGCCCAGCACGTCGATGTTCTGCTCGACCAGCGTGGACTGGCTCTGCAGCTGGCGCTCGAGCGCCTCGCAGGTGCAGGACAGCAGCGCCAGCAGGTCCTTGGGCGCGTCCTTGATGTATTCGTCGAGGTAGAAGAACAGCGTGGCCTCGGCGAACGGACCGCGCCAGACGCCGTGGCGGGCGAGGAAGGCAGTGTCGCCGAGCCGTTCATGCCCGGCCCACAGCGCGTGCCCCTGGCAGCGCCGCGCGAGATAGGCGCGCAGCCGCGCCAGCACGGCGGGAGGCCAGACGAGGTGGCGGGCAGTGAGGGCCAGCAGGCCGCTGAGGTCGCGGCGCGGATTGAAGCGGTTGGCGTGGCGGACCGTCAGCGTCAGCACGAAGTGCGAGCACATGCGATCCAGCACCGGGCTCTCGGACAGCCCCGGGGACAGCAGCGGTGCGGGCGCGCGCTTGGCCATGGGTCGATCGGATGCGGGCTCCGGGCGAGCGGTGACGACATGGCCCCGGACCCGGGCGCCGCCTGCCGCGCGGTCCAGGGCGGTGCGCGGCCGCACGATCTTGGCGCAGCGGCAGGCTCAGGACAAGCCCCGAGCCTCGCCGGGCTCAATGCATGATGACGGGTTGTTGTCCCAGGTTCGCGTATTGCGCGATGAAGGCGTCGAGGTCATCGACGTCGGGACCTTGCTCGATCAGCGCCTCGACGCCTTCCTGGAAGGTCTGGGCGAGCGCGCCCTCGATGAAGATTTCCTTGCGGGTGAACTTGTCGACGATCTCGAAGCCATCGCGCTGCAGCGCGGGCAGGTGGACGCGATCGGCCTGGGCGGCATGCGCGGCATCGCCGGGGGACAGGTCGACCGGCACATCGAACTGGACGACGATGTAGCTCGGTGAGTCGTAGAGCATGTGCATGAAGGACTCCTTTGCTGAGGAGTTATGGCCTGACGCGATGGATTCAAGCCCATCGCTCCCAACCAGGCCATGACCCCATGGTGGCAGAACTTGCCGGACCGGGTGCGCGAGGGCCCATGCATTTGTGGTGCCAAGCGCACAGGGTTTCACGGATTCACGAATCGTCACGCGCGCGCACACTGCCGTCACCGATCCGGCACGCGCGCGGGACCTTGCCGTCATTCCAGCAAGCGGAGCGCCCACTGCTCGTCGTCGTCCAGGCTGAAACGCAGTTCAACCGGCAGGAATCCGCGCTGGCCGTCCAGCCAGGCCGACCACTGCAGGGCCGCCTGGCCCGCCCCGCGAGACCAGTCCCGCCGCAGCAGCCAACGGTCGCCATCGCGCGCGATCACCTCGAAATCCCAGTCGTGCACGCCGGCCGGACCGGCGACCGGTATGCGCAGCCGCAGTCCGGGATGAGGCGCGGGCTCGGCCGCCATCATCGCGGCGAGCTGCAGCCACCACGACAGCCGGTCCTGCGTGCCCGCCGGCATCGCCACGGCACGGCCGCCTACGAGCAGACGCGGCGGTCCGGCATCGCGGTCGAAGATCAGCAGCTCCCGTTCGCGGCCCCGCCGCGTCACGCGATGCCGATCTGGCTGCAAGCCTTGCGCGCCGGCGCGGCCTTCGCTGTGCCAGACGGGGAGTTCGCGATCACCGGCGCGGCGCTCCAGGCTCAGTTCATAGCGGCCGTCCTCGATGCGGAAACTCAGCGCGGCTTGGCCCGCTTGACCGTCGATGACGAACGCGTAGGCGAGGGCGCCTTCACCGCGCAGCGGCAGCGCGAGCAGCGCGGGCACGGGCCGGGCCTCGGGCGGGGACGTGGGGGGAGGCCGGGACAGGGCGTCGTCGAGGGCGACGGCGCCGGACCGGGGCTCGCGCGCGGGGCGCGTGTCCGGCTTCGATCCGCGCGGCTTTGGCGCGGGCTCGGCGACAGGCGGGGGCGGTGCCTCGGCCAGGCGCGCGAGCACCGCCGGCGCCTGCACCGCGCGCGGTGCCGGGCGGGGCAGGAGCGCTCCCAAGGCGGCCGCGTGCAGCGCCAGCGCGCCGGCCAGCGCCAGCGAGAGCGCGGCCCGGTCCTGAGGCGACAATGCCGCCACCGCTCGCCCGACGAATGACTGTCCGATCACAACAATGAAACTCGCTACCTACCGCGACGGGTCCCGCGACGGCCAACTGGTGGTCGTGTCGCGCGACCTGAGCCAGGCATGCTATGCCAACGGCATCGCGACGCGCCTGCAGCAGGTGCTCGACGACTGGAACTTCATGGCGCCGCAGCTGGAGGCGCTGTCGCAGCAGCTCAACCAGGGGCGCGCCCGGCACGCATTCGCCTTCGATCCGAAGCAATGCGCGGCGCCGTTGCCGCGGCTGGCCGGCTGGATCGCCGGCGAGGCCTACCCCGACCACGGCAAGGCCCTGCGCGAGCGCGGCCTGGCCTGGCCGGAGCGCCTGAGCGCGCCGCTGCTGCGCGCCGGTGGCGCGGAGGCGCTGCTCGGCCCCACCGAGCCGCTGGACCTGCGCGCGCCCGGCCTCGAGCCGGAGGCGCAGCTCGCCGTGCTGACCGGCGACCTGGCGCAGGGCGCGGTGCCGTCGCAGGCGCTGGAATCGGTCCGCCTGCTGATGCTGGTGAGCGACTGGGTGCTGCGGCCCGTGCAGCAGGAGGAACTCGCCCAGGGCTGGCCCGCGCTGCACAGCCGGCCCGCGCTGCAGTTCGCGCCGGTGGCGCTGACCCCGGACGAATTGCCCGGTGCCTGGTACCTGGGCCGCGCGGCGCTGCAGCTGCAGTTCATGCGCAATGGGCGCAAGCAGGCGGTGGTCGACGCCAAGACCGGCATGCAATGGTCCTTCGGCGACCTGCTCGCCGAGGCGGCCCGCAACCGGCCGCTGCGCGCCGGGACGCTCGTTGGCGCGGGATCGCCCCTGATCGGCAAGGCGATCGTGCTCGAGGCCGGTGACAGTCTGCGCATCGAGTTCAAGCTCGGCGACGGCCCGGGCCCCTTCGGCGCCATCGACATGGACCTCGCGGAATCAGCTGGCTCTGCCGAGGATGCCGAACCTGTTGAAGATGCCGCCGCGGCGGCCCCCCATGAAGGAGACCTCGATGAACCTGCTTCGACGTGAGCTGATCGCGCTGCTGGGCGCGGGCTGCGCCTCGCCCTGGGCGATGGCCTTCAGCCTGAGCGAAGGCGATGCCGCCTCGGGCGTGCGCGCGGCGCTGGAGCGCGGCGCCCAGGCGGCGCTGACCAACCTTGGACGCACCGATGGCTTCCTCGGCAATCCGCAGGTGCGCATCGAGCTGCCCGGCGCGCTGAAGGACGCCGCGCGGCTGCTGCGCAGCACCGGCCAGGGCCGGCGCATCGACGAGCTGGTGACCTCGATGAACCGCGCCGCCGAGCAGGCGATGCCCGAAGCCCGCCAGTTGCTGGTCAGCACCGTGCGCAACATCAGCGTCGAGGACGCGGTGCGCGTCGTGCGCGGCGGCGACAACGCGGTGACGCAGTTCTTCGAGGAAAAGACCCGCGAGCCGCTGACGCTGAAGTTCCTGCCGATCGTGACCCGGGCGACCGAGCGCCAGTCGCTCAGCGAGAAGTACAACGCCGTGGCCGGCAAGGCGATGGGCTTCGGCCTGATCCGCAAGGAGGACGCCAACCTGCAGTCCTACGTCACCGGCAAGGCGCTGGACGGGCTCTATTTCATGATCGGCCAGGAGGAGAAGAAGATCCGCCAGGATCCGGTCGGCACCGGCAGCGCGATCCTGAAGAAGGTCTTTGGCGGATGAGAAGGCTGGGGCTGATCGCGACTTTTTACAATCGCTCCCCATGAACGCCCCGACTTCCGTCCGTCCCGCCATCGCCTACACCCGCGGCGCCGCCTTGCCCGGCATCCTGGCGCAACGCATCGCCGTGCTGGATGGCGCGATGGGCACGATGATCCAGCGCTACAAGCTGACCGAGGCCGACTTCCGCGGCACCCGCTTCGCCGATCACCCCAAGGACCTGAAGGGCAACAACGACCTGCTGGTGCTGACCAAGCCCGAGGTCATCGGCGAAATCCACCGGCAGTACCTGGAAGCCGGTGCCGACATCATCGAGACCAACACCTTCGGCACGACCACCGTCGCGCAGGAGGACTACGGCCTGGAGGCCTACGCCTACGAGATGAACGTCGCGGCCGCGCGGCTGGCCCGCCAGGCCTGCGACGCCTTCAGCACGCCGGACAAGCCGCGCTTCGCGGCGGGCGCGCTCGGCCCGACGCCGCGCACCGCCTCGATCAGCCCCGACGTCAACGACCCCGGCGCCCGCAACATCGATTTCGACACGCTGCGCGCGGCCTACTACGAGCAGGCCAAGGCGATGCTGGAGGGCGGCGTCGACCTGTTCCTGATCGAGACCATCTTCGACACGCTGAACGCCAAGGCGGCGATCTTCGCCGTCGACGAGCTGATGGAGGACACCGGCGAGCGCCTGCCGGTGATCATCTCGGGCACGGTGACCGACGCGTCGGGCCGCATCCTGTCGGGCCAGACGGTGACGGCGTTCTGGCACTCGGTGCGGCATGCGCGGCCGCTGGCGATCGGCCTGAACTGCGCGCTGGGCGCGGCGCTGATGCGGCCCTACATCGAGGAACTCTCGAAGGCGGCCGACGACACCCCGATCTCCTGCTACCCCAACGCCGGCCTGCCCAACCCGATGAGCGAGACCGGCTTCGACGAGACGCCGGACGTGACCGGCCGGCTGGTGGGCGAGTTCGCCGCGGCCGGCTTCCTGAACATCGCCGGCGGCTGCTGCGGCACGACGCCGGATCACATCCGCGCGATCGCGCAGAAGGTCTCGGGTTACCGGCCGCGCCGCTGGGGCAACCGGCTGTTCAGCGACCTGATCACTGAAGACGCCTGACCCCTCCCACTCCCTCGCCCGCGGGCGGGAGCGGGCAGGAGGGTCAGCGGCCGGGGCAGTTCGGCTCAATAGAGCTTGAGCATCGCGTCCATGTGGATGCGCAGGCGGATCTCGTGCGGCGCGAGGCTGGCCGTGATGGCCTGAGCCGGCAACCGCGTGTCGCGCAGCACCGGCACCGTCAGCGGCGTGCCGCTGCGGCCCACCAGCGCCGCCACCAGCGGCTCGTTGGCGCTGTGGCCGCGCTTGAGCACCATGCCCTGCTCGCCGCTCGCCAGCTGCGCCAGCGAGCCCGGCGGATAAAGGCCGACTGCCTTGATCAGCGCGACCCCCGCCTCGTCGGGTTGCTGGCGTTCATCGAGATAGACGGCCCGCGCCGCCTGGCCGGCGGACAGCGCCCGGCGGCTGCGCCGCGGGCTCAGCCGCGCGCCGTAGACGTCGATACGGCGCAGCAGACGCGCCATCAGTTCGCCGTCGGAGCGTCCCGCGAGCGGCCCCGGGCCGGCGTCGTGATGCAGGCGCACGGCGGCGAGCCAGCCCTCATCGTCGACGCCGATCTCGCGCAGCGTCGCCGCCGCCCGGTCGCCGTGCCCGGCCAGGGCCTCGCGCTGCGCCGGGCCCAGCGCCTGGGGCCGCAGCGCGTGCTGGTCCTGCTCGGCACCGCTGTCCAGGTTCATCGTCAGCGCCGCGAGCCCCAGCGTGCGCCGCCGGCTTTCGCTCCAGCCGAGCTGGCGCGTCGTCATCTCCGCCAGCACCAGCGACAGCAGCGCGTGGCGCGCGCTGTAGTGCAGCGGCTCCTGGGCGGCGTCATGGACCAGCACCGCCAGCGCCGCGTCGGGCTGCTGCGTCAAGCGCGCCAGCACCGTGTCCAGCAACTGCGTCAGGCGCAGCAGGAAGTCGGGCCGCCGCGGATCGCGCAGCACCTGTTGCGCATGCCATTGCAGATCGGCCCAGACGGCCGCGTGCGCGGGGCCCGCCTGCGACGGCAGGGGCATCGGGCGGGTGGGCTTGTAGTCGGCCTTGGCGCCGGCCAGCGCCGACAGCGGCGCGCCCTGCAGCATCATCGTGTCGAGCTTGTGGGCCAGCGCCCGCTGGTACTCGCGCGTCTCGTGCGCCTGCACCCAGGGGCCGCGCGCGAGCAGCTCACGCACCTGCGGCGTATCGGGCAGCGGATGCCCGGAGGCGAACAGCAGATGTCCCGCCGCGTCGCGCAGCGAGAACGTCAGCACCTGTCCCACGCGCAGGCTGTGTGGAGGAAGTTGGACCAGGTCCACGCCGTCTTCCCGTTCGTTGTCGTTTGGGCGCGAGCATAGGCGCGCGCGTCGCGCGGCCGGGCAATGCGGCACGAACAAAGCCGGGCCCAACCGGTAGAATGCACGCCGTTTCCGCCCTCGACAATGCCGCGTTCGCGGCGTCGACGGGGCGAAGGTTTCCGAGGAGCGTTGCGACAGGTCCCGTCATCCGGGTGCCCGCCAGGCTCGGAACGGCGCGCCAGATCCCGCGGCGCGCCCAACAACGGCGCTCACCGTCCCGCTTGCCGCGGGGTTGCGGTGAGTTGCGCGGCCCCGTCTCTCGTTTCCGATTCGAAGAGTTCGCCGCCATGTCCGCCACCCCTTCAGACGACGTCTCCGCCCCTTCCGCGCCGGCCGTGCCGCCGATGAAGCTTTCCGGCCTGGAGCCGGTGAACATCGGCGCCGGCACGCTGTTCGTCAACGTCGGCGAGCGCACCAACGTCACCGGCTCGAAGGCCTTCGCGCGGATGATCCTGAATGGCGATTTCGAACAGGCGCTGAGCGTCGCCCGCCAGCAGGTCGAGAACGGCGCCCAGGTCATCGACATCAACATGGACGAGGCCATGCTGGACAGCAAGGCTGCGATGGTGCGCTTCCTCAACCTGATCGCCTCCGAGCCCGAGATCGCGCGCGTGCCGATCATGATCGACTCGTCCAAGTGGGAGGTGATCGAGGCCGGGCTCAAGTGCATCCAGGGCAAGGGCATCGTCAACTCGATCTCGCTGAAGGAGGGCGAGGCCGAGTTCCGGCGCCAGGCCAAGCTGATCCGCCGCTACGGCGCCGCGGCGGTGGTGATGGCCTTCGACGAGACCGGCCAGGCCGACACCTACCAGCGCAAGATCGAGATCTGCGAGCGCGCCTACCGGCTGCTGGTCGATGAGATCGGCTTCCCGCCCGAGGACATCATCTTCGACCCCAACATCTTCGCGATCGCCACCGGCATCGAGGAGCACAACAACTACGCGGTCGACTTCATCGAGGCCACGCGCTGGATCAAGGCCAACCTGCCCGGCGCCAAGGTCAGCGGCGGCGTGTCCAACGTGTCCTTCAGCTTCCGCGGCAACGAGCCGGTGCGCGAGGCCATCCACACGGTCTTCCTGTACCACGCGATCCAGGCCGGCATGGACATGGGCATCGTCAACGCCGGCATGGTCGGCGTCTATGACGAGATCCCCGCCGACTTGCGCGAGCGTGTCGAGGACGTGGTGCTGAACCGCCGCGAGGACTCGACCGAGCGGCTGCTCGAGGTGGCCGAGTCGGTCAAGGGTGCGGCCAAGGACGACAGCGCCAAGCTGGCCTGGCGCGCGGGCGACGTCGACGCGCGGCTGTCGCATGCGCTGATCCATGGCATCACCGATTTCATCGTCGAGGACACCGAGGAAGCCTGGCAGGGCATCCGCGCCAAGGGCGGCCGGCCGCTGCACGTGATCGAGGGCCCGCTGATGGCTGGCATGAACGTGGTCGGCGATCTGTTCGGCGCGGGCAAGATGTTCCTGCCGCAGGTGGTCAAGAGCGCGCGGGTGATGAAGTCCGCGGTGGCCCACCTGGTGCCCTACATCGAGGAGGAGAAGCGCCAGCTCGCTGCCGCTGGTGCTGACGTCCGGTCCAAGGGCAAGATCGTCATCGCCACGGTGAAGGGCGATGTGCACGACATCGGCAAGAACATCGTCACCGTGGTCCTGCAGTGCAACAACTTCGAGGTCGTGAACATGGGCGTGATGGTCCCGTGCCAGGACATCCTCGCCAAGGCCAAGGTCGAAGGCGCCGACATCATCGGGCTCTCCGGCCTGATCACGCCGAGTCTGGAGGAGATGCAGCACGTCGCCTCGGAGATGCAGCGCGACGACTACTTCCGCGTGAAGAAGATTCCGCTGCTGATCGGCGGCGCCACGACCAGCCGCGTGCACACGGCGGTCAAGATCTCGCCGCATTATGAAGGGCCGGTGGTCTACGTGCCCGACGCGTCGCGCTCGGTGGGCGTGTGCTCGGACCTGCTGTCCGACGAACGCGCCACGCGCTTCATCGACGAGCTGAAGTCGGATTACGAGCAGGTCCGCCAGCTCCACGCCAACAAGAAGCAGACGCCGCTGGTGACGCTGGCGCAGGCGCGCCAGAACAAGGCGCGCGCCGATTTCACGACCTACACCCCGCCGGTGCCGCGCTTCATCGGCCGGCGCCAGTTCCGCAACTACGACCTGGCCGAACTGGCCCAGTGCATCGACTGGGGCCCGTTCTTCCAGACCTGGGACCTGGCGGGGCCGTTCCCGGCCATCCTCAAGGACGAGATCGTCGGCACCGAGGCGCAGCGCGTCTTCAGCGACGGCAAGCGCATGCTGCAGCGGCTGATCGAAGGCCGCTGGCTGACCGCCAACGGTGTGATGGGGCTGTTCCCCGCCGCGCAGGTCAATGACGACGACATCGAGATCTACAGCGACGAATCGCGCTCCGAGGTGCTGATGACCTGGCGCGGGCTGCGCATGCAGTCGGAGCGTCCGGTGGTGGACGGCGTGCGCCGCCCCAACCGGGCGCTGGCCGATTACATCGCCGCCAAGGGCACGGTGCCGGACTACATCGGGCTGTTCGCGGTCACCGCGGGCCTGGGCGTGGAGAAGAAGGAGCAGCAGTTCATCGCCGACCTGGACGACTACTCCGCGATCATGCTGAAGGCGCTGGCCGACCGCCTGGCGGAGGCCTTCGCCGAGCGCCTGCACCAGCGGGTGCGCCAGGAGTTCTGGGGCTATGCGCAGGACGAGGCGCTCAGCAACGAGCAGCTCATCGCCGAGGCCTACCGCGGCATCCGTCCGGCACCGGGCTATCCGGCCTGTCCGGACCATCTGGTCAAGCGCGATCTCTTCCGCGTGCTGCAAGCGCAGGACATCGGCATGGCGCTGACCGAGGGCATGGCGATGACGCCGGCGGCCAGCGTCAGCGGCTTCTACTTCTCGCATCCGGAGGCGTCGTACTTCAACGTCGGCCGCATCGGCGACGACCAGGTCGCCGACTGGGCGGCGCGCATGGCGCTCGATCAGACGGAGGCGCAGCGGGCGCTGGCCCCGCTGCTGGGCTGACGGCGCTTTTGGAAGTGAGGCCGCGGCGCAACGAAAAGCGCGCGACGCGGCCTTGTCCTACAGGGTTTGTTTCAGCCCTTTACAAACGGAACAGGAACGGTGAAGCCGCCACTTGTAACAGCGTGGCATTCTTCGTTCATCCCTCGGAGTAGGGGTAAACCATAAGAGGTGAATCATGGCGTTGAGTACCAATCACAAGATCGCGGCGGGTGCCGTTGGGGCGGCCGTGCTGGTCGTGGCGGCTTTCTTCGCGGGGCGGCATCAGTCCGCGCCGTCGATGCCCGAGGGCCCGGTCGCTGCGGTGAATGACCCGCAGCAATCCGCGGACGAGGCCCGCGCGGCACGCCGCTCCGCCGAGGACTCGATGTCCCGCTCGTCGCAGGAGCGCCGGGCGAATGACTCGCACCGTGCTTCGCAGCAGCCGGCGCGTGACAGTGGCTCGAGCGGCTACGCGGAGAACAACGGCCAGGCTGGCTCGGCGCAAGCGGACTCGCGCCTGTGCGCCTCGTGTGCGACGGTGCTGTCGGTCCGGACAGAGGCCCGTGAAGGGCAGGGCACCGGCATCGGCGTGGTGGGCGGCGCGGTGGTGGGCGGTCTGCTGGGCAGCGCGATCGGTGGCGGCACCGGCAAGAAGATCGCCACGGTGGGTGGCGCGGTCGCCGGCGGTTATGCCGGCAACGAGATCGAAAAGCGCCAGCGCAGCACCACCGTGTGGGTGGTGAAGATGCGCAATGCGGACCAGACCAACCGCACGATGACCTTCAGCCACGACCCGGGCGTGCAGAACGGCGACATCGTCCGCGTGAGCGACGGTCAGCTGATTCGCCAGTAATCGAGCCGCGCGGACCGGGCGGTTCGCGCGAATCCAATGAAAAAGCGCCGGCTTTGACCGGCGCTTTTTCATTGGTGCTTGCGCATGGCCAAAAGAAAAAAACTGGGCGCGGTGCGATCAGCGCGCAAGCATGGAGCCGATCGAGGCCAGGCCTCGGCTCAGCATCTTTCTGCCCAAGAGGCTGGCGCACAACCAGGAACTGGATCCAATTTTCCTGGATCACGTCAGGTCGATCCTGGCCGACCAGAACGCCACGCCGGGTCTGCCCTTGGTCTGCCAGGTATCGCGCATTTCTGCCGAGTTGCGACACATCTGAGAAGCGGACATGGGTGACTTGATTGCTGATGCGCACGCGCATCAGGCACTGCGCTACCGCTCCCCGTCGGAGGCGCATATCGCGTCCCTTGAATCAAGGATTCTTGTCGCCTCCGACATTCCGGCAGCAATTGACGCCGTCCATTCTTTAGGCGCCGTGTGCTGGTTGGATCAGTTCACAGAAATACCGGAAGAAATTGCGGTGGCGGCCGCTGGTTACTTTGGCGTCAGCCGGGATTCTGTACGGATCATCGGATCAGCGCAGTTTGGCTTTTCACTCCTCAACTTGAGAACATTTTGTCCGGGCACGTCCGATCTTGACCTTGCGATCATTGATCGAAACCTGGCGGAGCGGATGAGAGAAGAGCTTGGTGCCTCGTGTCCCGAGGACACATACTGCATTCGACCGGACAAAATCGGTACGAGCGATCTGGCCCGGCGTTGGATGGCGTTCTTCCATGGGTTGCAAGCGGATCACGGTCAATGGTTCTCAAGCGTGACGGCCACGATATATCCGGACTGGCATTCCTTCCGCATCCAGCAGTTGGAGGCGTATTACGCATTCATTGGCATCAGGGAAATAAATCGTCAGCTTCCGTTCTCGCAACTGGACCAGCGCCGTGCCACTTCTGCGTTTGAGGCTGATCGGGCGACGCTCGCGGACTTGGGGCGATTTTCCACCAGGATCGATGAGTGCCATACCGCCAATGCATCGCCGCATGTCGTGGACGGGCGGCGGTTGCGCTCGATGTTCCATGAACACGGCCGCCGCCGGCACTTGGTGAACATGCTGGCGCACGCGCTGGAGATGTTTCCGCCTAGTATTAAGGTGCATCACCTTCTCATCGGAGGAAGTGTGCTGAATTTGAATGTCCGTGATCCACAAGATCTGGATTGCTTGCTGTATTACTCTGTTGGCACGACTGGCGCGGGAAAGGAATCCAGCGCAGCTGCCGCGAGCATGCTGAGGGCTGCGAGATGGATCTTGAAGGCCGCGAAAATTGATGCCCGCTTTGTTCCTGTCGACGCTGGCGCACTGATGATTGCCCGCATGACGTCGTTCATGACGTCGCTGTATTGCGCATCCAGATCAGGTTGCCCGACCAATGTCGGCACTTTGCTTGTCGATCTCAGCGCGATGGAGAAGGGGTTTGTCGAATCCTAGACGACCGGTGCCATGGGACGTGTGGCCAAGCTATCCATCGGAACTGAAAACAAAAGTCGAACGCTCGCTCTGGTCACTGCGAAATAGCTTTGAATGCGGACGAGCCGACGACCCCGGAAAAATTTCTGAAGACGGTCAACATTTCCTTGAGCATTGTTCAAGGGATCTTCGTCATCAGCTGTCGGATGTATTGGTCAGCACTTTTGGGTGGCCCACAACTCCAACAAGAAGTTCCTCTACGGAGCTGGGTAGCCTACGCAGGTGGGAGGTCGACTCTGCAGATTCATTCGTCGATCTCAGCGACTTGGCGCGGCTCAACGAAATTGTCGTTGGGCACCGCGTTGTATGGAGATCCCGTCACACGTTCATCGCCGGCAGTAAAGGGTCTGTCACCCGATTGTCGGATCTCGATGTTGCGCTATCGATGTTCAAGCAACTCTCCATGAGAACGTGGCCGGACGGCACCCTCGAGGGATTTGTCGCGGCGGTGATCGAATTCGTCTGCGTCAATAGCTATCACCCGTTCGCGGACGGAAATGGGCGGTGTTCAAGAATTTTGTTCAACGCTCGCATGAGGGCGCTCGGGTTACCCGAGAATACGTATATCCCCCTGAAGGAAATGTTCTGGGCGTCTTTCGGTGGCTATGAGATTCGCCTTCGGCAGGTCGAACTGCACGGTGATTGGTTGCCAATGTTGTCGTACTTTTCCGACGTGATTTCTATTTGCGCCAAGCATCCGCACAGTGTTTGCGAGGGCGGCCATTTCCTTTGCTCTTGACTATTGCATCAGTATATTTTTTGAAAGGAACACCATGAAGCTCCTGTCGGTCGTCGGATCCACATTGCTGGCTGTTGTTGGCCAAACCGTTTTCGCTGCGCCTCAAGCGGCTTGCGTTGATTCGAAGAATACCCCTGAGCTCAATGCGTGCTTGGCCGATGAGGTGGCCGCCCAGAGCAAGCGTGTGGATAGTTTGTACGAGTCAAAACTGAAGCGCATCCAGGGCTTTGATGCGACACGAACGGTGGACCGTTCGGCGCCGCTACTCGTGGAATCTCAGAATCGTTGGCGTTCTTTTGTCAGCGCTGATTGCGCAGCGCAGGCAAGCTTGTATTCGCCGGGAACTGGCGTCCCGATGTTTGAATCTCGCTGCTTGTTGAAGGCATATGCCGATCGCATCGAAACGCTGAGCAAGAATTACTTCTCTGATTGAATCAGGCAAGGCTTCCTCAATCCTCGCGGCCCGGCAGGGCTCGGCGCCACTGGATCGCCTCGCCGACGTGCAGCGCGGAGACCGCATCGCTGCCCGCAAGGTCCGCGACCGTCCGCGCGATGCGCAGCACGCGATGGAAGCTGCGCGCCGACCAGGCGAGCCGCGCCGAGGCGCGATGCAGGATCGCCTCGGCCTCGGGCGAGAGCGCGAGGTGCTCGTCGAGCCGCGCCGCCGCGAGGTGGGCGTTCGGGCAGCCTTGGCGTGCGATGGCGCGCTCCCGCGCCTGGGCGACGCGCGCCGCCACGGCCGCGCTGGTCTCGCCATCCGGCGCGGCAGAAAGGATGGCAGGCGCCAGTACCGGGACTTCGACGGTCAGGTCGATGCGGTCCAGCAGCGGACCCGACAAGCGGTTCTGGTAGCGCGTGACTTGATCCGGTGAGCATCGACAAGCCTTCTGCGGATTGCCGAGATGGCCGCAAGGACAGGGATTCATCGCCGCGATGAGCTGAAAGCGCGCAGGGAACTCGGCTTGATGCGCGGAACGCGAGATGTGGACGCGTCCCGTCTCCAGCGGTTCGCGCAAGGCCTCCAGCGACATGCGCGGGAACTCGGGGAGTTCATCGAGGAAGAGCACCCCGTGCTGCGCGAGCGTGATCTCGCCGGGACGCGGGGGAGAGCCACCGCCGATCAAGGCCGCGGCCGAGGCGCTGTGGTGCGGCGCCCGGAACGAGCGGCGCGCCCACAGCGAGGGACGGAACTGGCCGTTGGCGCTGAGCAAGGCCGCCGACTCGAGGGCCTCGCTCTCCGACAAGGGCGGGAGCAGCGTGGGCAACCGCTGCGCGAGCATCGACTTGCCGGTGCCCGGCGGGCCGACCAGCAGCACGCTCAAGCCGCCCGCGGCCGCGATCTCCAGGGCCCGTTTCGGTCCCGTCTGGCCCTTGATGTCGCGAAGATCGAGGGGCGTGTCGCCCGGCGGTGGTGGCGTGCGCGACACGCGGGGCAACGGGGCGTCGCTGCGAGGCTGCAGTGCGTTCACCAGGTCCAGCAGATGCGCGGCCTCGCGGACGACGAGGCCCTGCACCAAGGCCGCCTCGTCAGCGCAGCCGCGCGGCAGGATGAGCTCGCGGTCTAGCTTCGCTGCCCGCAACGCCAGGGCCATCGCCAGCGCGCCCTTGACCGGTCGCAACTCGCCCGACAGACCAAGCTCGCCAGCGCATTCGATGTTCGCGAGCATCGCGTCGTCGATCTGGCCGCTCGCGGCCAGCAATCCGAGCGCGATCGGCAGGTCGAAGCGCGCGCCTTCCTTCGGCAGGTCCGCGGGCGAGAGGTTCACGGTGATGCGTTTGTTCGCGGGGAACTCGAGACCGCTGCTATGCAGCGCGGCGCGCACGCGTTCCCGCGACTCCTTCACCTCCAGGTCGGCGAGCCCGACCAGCGTGAAGCTCGGCAGGCCGTTGGCCAGGTGTACCTCGACATCGACCGCTGCAGCGGACAGGCCATCGAGCGCGCGGCTGTGGATGATGGACAGGGACATCGCCACGGTGATGACCGCGCATTCAGCGTTTGGGTAGACCCTTGAGGGCGGTGGAGAACGCCTCGGTCAGGGCTTTCAACATCTCGATGCCAGGGAGGCTCGCGCCATTGGCTGGCTCAGCTTTCGCGGGAGCGGGCTGCTTGTCGGTGTTCACCGTCATCGCGAAGGTCGCCCGGATCAGTCCGATGGCAAGTACCACGGCGCCGACCAGCAACACCGAGATAACGGCGACAACCGCGTGAGGCCATGCTGGCGAGTGGGACGTCGTAGAGAGGTCGCCCGGAACGCTGTTCTGCTGATCGAGCGCTGCGCGTTGAGGGTGCGGTGAATCCCGCGGCTGCACGTGGGCGCCATCGACGAACGCGATGGTGACAGCAAGCAGACCTGTTGCGATGACAGAGAGCACCAACGCCGCGAGGCATAGGGACACCGCGCGAAAGCAGAGGCGCGCGCGGGAGTCGATGGCGTCTTGCCGGATCGAGGCTTCATCGGATGGGTCGGTATGCCTCAGCTCGGCGACGGGCTGAGCGGGGATGGATGCGGCAGATTGCGGATCCGACATGGGCGGGCTCCGGAGCATTGGGAAGTTGGAGGCAGTTCATGGGCGACGGCCCATCATCTGGCAATAGCGAAAGACCACCAGACCCTTTGGAACCCAGAGGGTCTCGACGATCTGCTCCAGGTTTCTCATCCATCCGCTGGACACGCACCAGCGCAGCGTCTCGGTCGGCACCAGCAGACTCGCGGCAAACAAGTTGGCGGCTTGGTCCCTGGGATCTGGCGCTTCGTTGGCGAACGAGTTCCAGGCTTCGAGCGGCGGGTCTGGATGCCTCAGAACGATGTGGCCAAGCCCGTGCGCTACCGCGAAGCGCTGGCGATGGTCGATGTCCTGCAGGTCAATGACGATCCTCAGTCGGCCGTCCGGCCCCGCATAAACGGATTGGCGATCCGCCTCGGTGAGGGCATAGACATCGATGCCCATGCGCTGCGCGATCTTCTCCGGCCGGACCGGCATGGCGCCATCGCCATACCTGGCCACCACCCACTCCGCCGCATCCTCCGGCCGCATGTGGGACAGATCGACCGGCCACGCGATCGGCTGCTCATTCCCCTGCATTCGCCTGCCCTCCGCACTCGTTCGGTTCAACAGGTCGGCAGTGTCCCCAGTGACCCATTTCACGCCTAGCACCCTGTTGGGGCGTTTCGAGGGTTCACCCCTCCCCCGGCCACGCATGCTTTTGGTGCGTCCTGATGCTTGACGGGGCAGGGTCACTCCCCATTTCTGGGGCCGTGAGCCGGTTTGGGGCTCTTTCCGGGGCTGATGTGCGCTTGGCACAAAAGCTGCAAAGCCCGTCCGGAAGCAGTCGTTCCGGATCGTCCCCTCAAATTCAGGAGCCCTCGCGCATGAAGCCCTTCGCCGCCCTCCGCGCCGCCGCCATCGTCGGCCTCGCCGCCGCCGCTGCCCTCCCGGCGCTCGCGGAAGAGACCAATCCGCTGTCCTTCAACCTCAGCGTCACCTCCGACTACCGCTATCGCGGCATCTCGCAGACGCGCCTCAAGCCCGCGCTGCAGGGCGGCGTCGACTACGCCCACTCGAGCGGCTTCTACATCGGCGCCTGGGCCTCGACGATCAAGTGGATCAAGGACAGCGGCGGCGACGCCGACGTCGAGATCGACACCTACGCCGGCTACAAGACCGAGGTCGGCGGCGGCTTCACCGTCGACGTGGGCTTCCTGCGCTACAACTATCCGAGCAACAAGCTGCCTGTCAGCGCCAACACCAACGAGCTCTACGGCGCCGTCTCCTATGGCCCCGCCACGCTGAAGTACTCGCACAGCGTCAGCAACCTGTTCGGCTTCGCCGACTCGAAGAACAGCGGCTACCTCGACCTGAGCGCCACCTTCGACGTCGGCGGCGGCTTCTCGCTGACCCCGCACGTCGGCCATCAGAAGGTCAAGAACAACAGCGCGGCCAGCTACACGGATTACTCGCTCACGGCGAACAAGGACTTCGAAGGCTTCACCTTCGGCCTCGGAGTCGTCGCCACCAGCACCGACGCCTACATCGGCGGCAAGGGCAAGGACCTGGGCAAGACCGGCGTGGTCCTGTCGGTCAAGAAGGTCTTCTGAGGAGCATCCGCATGAAACTGATCACCGCCGTCATCAAGCCCTTCAAGCTGGACGAGGTCCGCGAGGCGCTCAGCGCCATCGGCGTCCAGGGGCTGACCGTCACCGAGGTCAAGGGCTTCGGGCGCCAGAAGGGCCACACCGAGCTCTACCGCGGCGCTGAGTACGTCGTCGACTTCCTGCCCAAGGTGAAGATCGAAGCCGCCGTCGCCGACGGCGTCGTCGAGCAGGTCATCGAAGCCATCGAGGGCGCCGCCCGCACCGGCAAGATCGGCGACGGCAAGATCTTTGTCTCGCCGCTGGACCAGGTCATCCGCATCCGCACCGGCGAGACCGGCCAGGACGCGCTCTGACCCCGGCCTGGCCGGCGCCTGACGGCGCTCCCCCGATCCCGCCGCGGCCACCGAGGGAGGCCGCTCCCGCCGATCCCCAAGATCCAACGAAGAGAGTCCCGATCATGAAGAAACTACTCGCCTGCCTGGCCCTGGCCGCGGCGGCCTTCGCCGGCGCGGTCCCTGCCGCCATGGCGCAGGACGCCGCCTCCGCGCCCGTGGCCGCCGCCAGCGACACGGCGGCTCCCGCTGCCGCCCCGGCGGTCCCGGCCCCCGCGCCGGCCGCCTCGGCCCCTGCCGAGGCCGCCTCCGCCGCCGCGCCGGTCCCCAACAAGGGCGACGTCAGCTGGATGCTGGTCTCCACCCTGCTGGTGATCCTGATGACCGTCCCCGGCCTGGCGCTGTTCTACGGCGGCCTGGTCCGTAGCAAGAACATGCTGTCGGTGCTGATGCAGGTGATGGTGACCTTCTCGCTGATCCTGGTGCTGTGGGCCCTGTACGGCTACAGCCTGGCGTTCACCGAAGGCAACAAGTTCATCGGCGGCTTCGACCGGCTGTTCATGAAGGGCATCTGGGACAACGCCGCCGGCACCTTCGCCAACGCGGCGACCTTCAGCAAGGGCGTGGTGATTCCGGAGATCGTCTTCGCGGCGTTCCAGGCGACCTTCGCCGGCATCACCTGCTGCCTGATCGTCGGTGCCTTCGCCGAGCGCATCAAGTTCAGCGCGGTGCTGCTGTTCATGGTCATCTGGTTCACCTTCAGCTACGCGCCGATGGCCCACATGGTCTGGTTCTGGATGGGCCCGGATGCCTACACCTCGACGGCCGTCGTGGACGAGATGAACAGCAAGGCCGGCCTGATCTGGCAATGGGGCGCGCTGGACTTCGCCGGCGGCACCGTGGTGCACATCAACGCCGCTGTCGCGGGTCTGGTGGGCGCCTTCATGGTGGGCAAGCGCATCGGCTACGGCAAGGAGGCCTTCACGCCGCACAGCCTGACGCTGACGATGGTCGGCTCCGCGCTGCTGTGGGTGGGCTGGTTCGGCTTCAACGCCGGCTCGGCGCTGGAAGCCAACGGCTTCGCCGCGCTGGCCTTCATCAACACGCTGTTCGCGACGGCCGCCGCGGTGCTGGCCTGGTGCGTGGGCGAGGCGCTGCTCAAGGGCAAGGCCTCGATGCTGGGCGCCGCCTCGGGCGCGGTGGCCGGTCTGGTCGCGATCACCCCGGCCGCTGGCAACGTCGGCATCGGCGGTGGCCTGGTGATCGGCCTGATCGCCGGCTTCGCCTGCCTGTGGGGCGTGTCGGGCCTGAAGAAGCTGCTGGGCGCGGACGACTCGCTGGACGTCTTCGGCGTGCACGGCGTGGGCGGCATCGTCGGCGCGCTGCTGACGGGTGTCTTCAACGCGCCGGGCCTGGGCGGCCCGTCGGCGGTCGGCGACTGGGTGACCGCGTCGATGATCACGGCGGATGCCTACTCGATCGCCTCTCAGGTCCTGACGCAGGGCAAGGCCGTGCTGCTGACCATCGTGTGGTCGGGCGTGGTCTCGGTGATCGGCTTCAAGGTCGTGGACCTGGTCATCGGCCTGCGCGTCACCGAAGAGGAAGAGCGCGAAGGCCTGGACATCTCGGCCCACGGCGAGACCGCGTATCACAAGTAAATCGAACGCTCCTGCAAGCGCTGAGGCCGCCCTTCGGGGCGGCCTTTTTTCTGGGCTGCCCATAATCCGCCGCCATGAATCTCCGCTTTGTCGAAGCCTTCCACTGGGCGGCCTCCTTGCGCAGCGTGACGCGCGCGGCGGAGAAGCTGCATCTCACGCAATCCGCGTTGTCGAGCCGCATTGCCTCGCTCGAAGAGGAGCTCGGCGTGGTCCTGCTGGACCGCCGCGACAAGCAGTTCCGCCTCACGGTCGCCGGCCAGCGTTTTCACACGCTGGCGCAGCGGCTGCTGGAGGTGCAGCGCCAGGTGAAGGAGGAAATGGGCGGCGGCACGGGTGGCGCGGGCCGGCCGGTGGTGCTGCGCATCGGCGCGATCGAGTCGGTGGTGCACAGCTGGCTGACGGGCTGGCTGCAGGAGATGCGGGCCGCGAATCCCGATTTCGAGCTTGAACTGACGGTGGAGACCTCGCCGGTGCTGGTGGATCAGATCCGCCGCGGCGCGCAGGACCTGGTGTTCGCCGCGATCCCGGCCGCCGATGCCGGTGGCGTGCGCACCCGCGCGATGGCGCCGATGCCGATGGGATTCGTCGGCCGCGCGGACCTGCACACCAGGCGCCGTTACGCGCTGTCCGATCTGGCGGGGCATGACCTGCTGACCTTCCAGCGCGGTTCGCAGCCGCACCAGGCGCTGCTGCAGATGTTCCAGGAGTCCGGCCTGCCGTTGCCCCGCGTGCATGCGATCTCGTCGATCTCCGCGATGGTGCAGCTGGTGGAGGGCGGCTTCGGTGTCGCGACGCTGCCGGTGGCCGTCGCGGAGCAGCTCGCGAAGCGGCTCTCGCTGCGCGTGCTGCGCAGTGACGCGGCGCTCGCCGCGCTGCCGATTCACGCCAGCTACCGCGAGGATCCGAGCTCGCAGCTCACCGAGACGGTGCTGGCCTCCGCGCTCGACTTCGCCGCCCGGCAGAAGCCGTCCGGGAAAGCCCGCATGGCATCGGCGGCGCGACAGCGCTAAGCGGAAGCGCCGCTGTCGTCATCGAAAAAATCGATGAGCCGACGCGCAAAATTTGCGTTGGATCGCGAAGGCGGGCGGCTCTCACAATCCGCGGCATCGTCAGACAGCCGCCGCGATCAAGCCATGACTTCCTCGACCGACAGCCTCGATCTCGATGCCGCGTCCAGCGCGCTGGACGTCCGCCTCGCGGCGCGCCGCGGCGCCCTCACGGGCCACACCAGCGGACTCGCGGCGGCGTTCGTGCAGGGCAATCTCGCGATCCTGCCGGCGTCGCTCGCTGACGACTTCCGCCGCTATTGCGAACTGAATCCGAAGGCCTGTCCGCTGCTCGGCGTGAGCGAGCCCGGGGATCCGAGGCTCACGGCGCTCGGCGCTGATCTGGACCTGCGCAGCGATGTGCCGCGTTACCGCGTGTGGCGGGATGGCGAACTGGTCGACCAGCCCACCGATGTCGGCCGCTGGTGGCGCGACGACCTGGTCGCCTTCGTCATCGGCTGCTCGTTCTCGTTCGAGCACGCGCTGCTGGCCGAGGGCATCCCGCTGCGCCATGTGGCGCAGGGTCGCAACGTCGCGATGTACCGCACCAACCTCGAGACCCAGCCGGCGGGCGTGTTCCGCGGCCCGACCGTCGTGTCGATGCGGCCGCTCAACGCCGCCGACGCCATCCGCGCGATCCAGATCACGTCTCGCCTGCCGCAGGTGCACGGGGCGCCGCTGCACCTGGGCGATCCCGCGCGTATCGGCATCCTCGACATCGATCGTCCGGACTACGGCGACCCCATCGACATCCGCGACGGTGAGCTGCCGGTGTTCTGGGCCTGCGGCGTGACGCCGCAAGCGGCCATCGCCACGGCGCGCCCGCCGTTCTGCATCACGCACGCGCCAGGCTGCATGCTGGTCACCGACCTGCTGAACCGCGACCTGCTGAACCGCGACCTGATCGCCGCCTGATCCGCGCGAGCGCAGTCCCTGATCGCGCCTTCACCACGACAACAAGGGGAATCCCAGATGTGGCTCCGAGACACCACGCCTTCCGAGCGGCGCACGCTCACCGCGACCTTCGCCGGCTACGCCGTCGACGGCTTCGACTACATGATCTACACCTTCCTGATCCCGACGCTGATCGCGGCCTGGGGCATGAGCAAGGGCCAGGCCGGCGCGATCGCGACCGGGGCGCTGCTCACCTCGGCGGTGGGCGGCTGGGCGGCCGGCGTGCTCGCGGACCGTTATGGCCGGGTGCGCGTGCTGCAGTGGACGGTGCTGTGGTTCGCGCTGTTCACCTTCCTGAGCGGCTTCACCACCTCGTTCGAGCAGCTGTTCTTCACCCGCGCGATGCAGGGCTTCGGCATGGGCGGCGAATGGGCGGTGGGCTCGGTGCTGATCGCCGAGACCATCAACGCCAGGCATCGCGGCAAGGCCGCCGGCCTGGTGCAGAGCAGCTGGGCGATCGGCTGGGCCGCCTCGGCGCTGGCGTTCTGGGGGCTGTACTCGGTGCTGCCGCCGGAGACAGCCTGGAAGGTGCTGTTCTGGATCGGCATCCTGCCCGCGCTGCTGATCCTGTACATCCGCCGCAACCTCGACGAGCCGCCGGTGTATCTGGCCGAGCAGGCCCGCGCCAGGGCGCGCGGCGAGCGCGGCAACTTCCTGCGCATCTTCTCGCCGGAGCTGCTGCGCAACACGGTGCTGGCCAGCCTGCTGGCCACCGGCATGCAGGGCGCGTACTACTCGGTGACGACCTGGCTGCCCACCATCCTCAAGACCGAGCGCCATCTCTCGGTGCTCGGCACCAGCGGCTACCTGCTGGTGCTGATCGCCGGCTCCTTCGCCGGCTACCTGACCAGCGCCTGGCTCTGCGACGCGATCGGCCGGCGCCGCTGCTTCATGCTGTTCGCGCTGATGGGCGGCGTGCTGGTGCTGGCCTACACGCAGATGCCCATCACCGATGCATGGATGCTGGTGCTGGGCTTCCCGCTCGGCTTCTTCCTGTCGGGCATCTTCTCCGGCATGGGCGCCTTCCTGGCGGAGCTGTTTCCCAGCGATGTGCGCGGCTCCGGCCAAGGCTTTTGCTACAACATCGGACGGGCGCTCGGCGCCGCGTGTCCCGCGCTGATCGGCCACTTCAGCACGCAGCACCCGCTGGGGCAGACGCTGGGCTGGATGGCGGCGCTGTGCTACGGGCTGGTGATCCTGGCGGCGCTGGCGCTGCCCGAAACCCGCGGCCGCGAACTGGCGCCGGCTGCGGCCTGACCCGCCTGACCCTTCGAATCACGGGCGCCCGGCGCTGGATGCCGGGCGCTTGAACGGACCTCATGGACCTCACGATGCAAGCCACCCCCACCCCCGATCGCTGGCAGTTCTGGATCGACCGCGGCGGCACCTTCACCGACCTGGTCGGCCGCGCGCCGGACGGCACGCTGCACACGCTCAAGCTGTTGTCGGAGAACCCGGAGCACTACCGCGATGCGGCGGTGGAAGGCATCCGCCGGCTGCTGGGTCTGAAGTCCGGCGAGCCCATCACCGCCGACCGCGTCGATTGCGTGAAGATGGGCACGACGGTGGCGACCAACGCGCTGCTGGAGCGTCGCGGCGACCGCACGCTGCTGGTGACGACGCGCGGCTTTCGTGATGCGCTGCGCATCGCGACGCAGGCGCGGCCCCAGCTCTTCGAGCGGCACATCCAGCTGCCCGAGCTGCTGTACGAGCGCGTCATCGAGGCCCAGGAGCGGGTCGACGCGCAGGGCGTCGAGATCGAGCCGCTGGATGAGCCCGCGCTGCGCGCCGAGCTGCGATCGGCCTTCGAGGCCGGCCTGCGCGCCTGCGCGATCGTGTTCCTGCACGGCTGGCGCGCGCCGGCGCACGAGCTTGGCGCCAAGCGCATCGCGCAGGAGATCGGCTTCACGCAGATCTCGGTGTCGCATGAAGTCAGTCCGCTGATGAAGCTGATCCCGCGCGGCGACACGACCGTCGTCGACGCCTATCTGAGCCCGATCCTGCGCCGCTACGTCGACCAGGTCGCGGCCGAGATGCCTGGCGTGCGGCTGTTCTTCATGCAGAGCTCCGGCGGCCTGACCGAGGCGCGGCGCTTCCAGGGCAAGGACGCGATCCTGAGCGGACCGGCCGGCGGCATCGTCGGCATGGTGCGCACGGCGCAGGCGGCGGGCCACGACAAGGTGATCGGCTTCGACATGGGCGGTACCTCGACCGACGTCAGCCACTTCGCCGGCGAGTTCGAACGCGCCTTCGACACCGAGGTCGCGGGCGTGCGCATGCGCGCGCCGATGATGAGCATCCACACGGTGGCGGCGGGCGGCGGCTCGGTGATCACCTTCGATGGCGCACGGCTGCGCGTCGGGCCGGCCTCGGCCGGCGCGAATCCGGGCCCGGCGAGTTATCGCCGCGGCGGACCGCTCGCGACCACCGATGCCAACGTGATGCTCGGCCGCATCCAGCCGGCGCACTTCCCCCAAGTCTTCGGGCCCGGCGCGGACCAGCCGCTGGATGGCGAGGTCGTGAAGGCGCGCTTCGACGCGCTGGCCGCGCAGATGTCGGCGGCCGGCAAGCGCGTCGGCGCCGAGGACGCCGCCGCCGGCGCGCTGCAGATCGCCGTCGGCGCGATGGCCAACGCGATCAAGCGCATTTCGGTGGCGCGCGGCTACGACGTCACCGGCTACACGCTGCAGTGCTTCGGCGGCGCGGGCGGCCAGGCGGCGTGCCTGGTCGCGGACGCACTCGGCATGACGCGCATCCTGGCGCATCCGTTCGCCGGCGTGCTGAGCGCCTACGGCATGGGCCTGGCCGACCAGAGCGCAATGCGCGAAGCCTCGATCGAGCGCGCGCTCGATGTCGATGGCCTGAGCGCCGCGCGCGAAACGGCCTTGTCGCTGGCCGCGCAGGCGGGAGGGGAGCTCGCATCGCAGGGCGTGCCCGCCGGCGCGCTGCGCACCATCGCGCGCGCGCAGGTCCGCTACCAGGGCACGGACACGGCGCTGACCTGTCCGCTGCCGCTGGACGAGCCCGCACCCGCCGCGATCGCCGCGATCCGCGAGGCCTTCGAGCAGGCCTACCGCCGCCGCTTCGCCTTCCTGATGCCGGACCGGGCGCTGGTGATCGAGGCGGTGTCGGTGGAGGCGCTCGCCGCTGGCGCGTCGCTGGACGCGCCGGCCGAGGCTGGCATCGCCAGCGCCCATCATCCAAGACCGCTGGAGCGTGTGCGCATGTACTGCCTCGCGGACGACCAGCCGGCCGGCTGGCGCGACGCCGAGCTGCATCACCGCGATGCGCTGAGACCGGGTGCGCGCATCGACGGCCCGGCGATCGTCGCCGAGCGCAACGCGACGACCGTCGTCGATGCCGGCTGGCGCGCCGAGCTGCAGCCCTCGGGCGACCTCCTGCTGACCCGGATCCGCGAGCGGGCGCGCACCCGCGCACTGGGCACCGAGGCCGATCCGGTCGTGCTGGAGGTGTTCAACAACCTGTTCATGAACATTGCCGAGCAGATGGGGCTGCGGCTCCAGAACACGGCGCACTCGGTCAACATCAAGGAGCGGCTGGACTTCAGCTGCGCGCTGTTCGACGGTCAGGGCCAGTTGATCGCCAACGCGCCGCACATGCCGGTGCATCTGGGCTCGATGAGCGAGTCCATCCGCTCGGTCATTGAACGCAACCCGGACATGGCGCGCGGCGATGTCTACGTGCTCAACGATCCGTACCACGGCGGCACGCACCTGCCGGACATCACCGTCGTGACGCCGGTCTTCCTGGACGAGGCCGATGTCCGCCCCGGCTTCTTCGTCGCCAGCCGCGGCCACCATGCCGACATCGGCGGCATCACGCCGGGCTCGATGCCGCCGTTCTCGCGCGACATCACCGAAGAGGGTGTGCTGATCGACAACTTCAAGCTGGTCGAACAGGGCCGCCTGCGCGAGACGGAGCTGCAGGCGCTGCTGCGCTCGGGGCCGCACCCCAGCCGCAATCCGGCGCAGAACCTGGCCGACCTGCGCGCCCAGGTGGCGGCCAACGAGAAGGGCGTGCAGGAGCTGCAGGCGATGGTGGCGCAGTTCGGCCGCGCCACCGTCGAGGCCTACATGCGCCACGTGCAGGACAACGCCGAGGAATCGGTGCGGCGCGTGATCTCGGTGCTGAAGGACGGCGCGTTCACGCTGCCGCTGGACAACGGCGCGCGGATTCACGTGGCGGTCCGCGTGGACACGGCGGCGCGGCGGGCGACGGTCGACTTCACCGGCACCAGCGAGCAGCAGCCCAACAACTTCAACGCGCCGCGCTCGATCACGATGGCGGCGGTGCTCTATGTGTTCCGTACGCTGGTCGACGACGCCATCCCGCTCAACGCCGGCTGCCTCAAGCCGATCGAGGTGATCGTGCCCGAAGGCTGCATGCTGAATCCGCGCTTCCCGGCGGCGGTGGTGGCGGGCAACGTCGAGACCTCGCAGTGCGTGACCAACGCGCTGTACGGCGCGCTGGGCGTGATGGCGGCGGGCCAGTGCACGATGAACAACTTCACCTTCGGCGACGCGACGCACCAGTACTACGAGACCATCTCCGGCGGCTCGGGCGCCGGGCCGGGCTTCGACGGGACCTCGGTGGTGCAGACGCACATGACCAACTCGCGGCTGACCGATCCGGAGGTGCTCGAGTTCCGCTTTCCGGTGCGGCTGGACAGCTATGAGATCCGGCGCGATTCGGCCGGTGCCGGGCGCTGGCGCGGCGGCGAGGGCGGCGAGCGCCGCGTCCGCTTCCTGACGCCGATGACCGCGTCGATCCTGAGCAACGGCCGCAGCGCCGGCGCCTTCGGCATGGCCGGCGGGCAGCCGGGCGCCGCCGGGGAGAACCTCGTCGAACGCGCCGACGGCCGCGTCGAGGCACTGGGTCACATCGGCCAGGTGGAGATGTCGCCTGGCGATGTCTTCGTCATCCGCACGCCCGGTGGCGGCGGTTACGGTCAGGCCTGAGCGGGGCCGGTTCGCACCGCGCGCTCGGGCTTCGCCGCCAGGTACTCGGCAAAGTCGGCGACCGTGGTGAGGTCCTGCTGGAAGAGGGCGAAGGGACCGCAGGATTTGCGCAGCCTGGAGGCGTGGTCCAGTACGGCGGCCTCGCTATCGGCGGGCCGTAGACGTCCCTTGCCGCAGTCGATGAACAGGCGTTCCATGGCCGCCAGCGCGACGGCCGCGCCCAAGCCGTCTCCGCTCAGGAAGGCCACACGCTCGTTCGGGTACATGTCGCGAAAGCCCTGGCAGTAGCGGACGAGCGAGAGCGCGTCCTCGAGGTCCAGCGCCTGGTCGGTGACCGGCGTGCGCAGCGCCACCACCTCGATGGATGCCTTGCGCGGCCGCGCCTGCTGGGCACCCGCCTCTGGCGGGCGAGTGACGCGCAGGTCGAGTTGATGGTTCAGTGCCGAGTCGGGAAGACCCTCTGCAGGCGCGACGTCGATGACGCCAAGGCTCGCGTGGCAGCCGTCGGGCAGCTCGGCTTCCCAGGAGGTGGCCAGGTCATGCGCGACACCCCCCAGTTGTCCGGCATTCAGGTCGACGATCAGGCCGACATGTTGATCCAGCAGCGCCTCAAGCAGGTCGACGCGTTGCTGGGCGTCCTCGGACGGCGCGCGAAGCGTCAGGGTGCAATTGTCGAGGCGCCGCCCCAGGACCCGTCCGCGCTGCGGCGAAGGCCCTGACGGCGCGGCCAGCCATTCGGCCCCGGTGGCAGGCCGCCAGACGACGCCGAAGTCATCCGGTGGCATGGCCGGCTGCTGGCGCTCCAGCGCGGCATACAGGCGCTTGCCGCGTTGGTGGTCCGACACGATCACCATCAATTCGTCGGAGCAGGAAACCTCGTCGTCGGCCGAGGGTTGTGAGTGGGCGGAGGTCAGGAATGAGCGAAGGGTGGCGAACATGGGGCGCAGGCGTGGAAGGGGGGAATGATCAGTTGTCGCTTGCAGCGCTTGGTTCACCACGCGGCGCCGGCCCTTGAGTTCCGGTCTGTCGCCCCCAATTGCGCATGCCTAGAATCGACCCATCCCCCCCTGGCCCGCTTCCCGGCGCCGCTGCCCACCATGGTCCCTCATCTCATCACCGCCCTGACCGGGCCCATCAATGAACTGGAGCAGCGTGTGCTCGAGTCGATGCCGGCGATCGAACGCTGGTTCCGGCTCGAGTGGATGGAGCACACGCCGCCGTTCTACACCTCGGTCGATCTGCGCAATGCCGGCTTCAAGCTGGCGCCGGTGGACACCAACCTCTTCCCCGGCGGCTTCAACAATCTGACGCCCGAGATGCTGCCGCTGGCGGTCCAGGCGGCGATGGCGGCGATCGAGAAGATCTGCCCCGAGGCCAAGAACCTGCTGCTGGTGCCCGAGGCGAAAAACCGCTCGAGCTTCTACCTGTCCAACCTCGCGACGCTGGTGCGCATCTTCTCGATGGCAGGGCTGAACGTGCGGCTGGGATCGCTGGACGAGTCGGTCAAGGAGCCCACGACGGTGGCGCTGCCCGACGGCAGCGCGCTGACGCTGGAGCCGCTGGTGCGCCAGCGCTCGCGGCTGATGCTCAAGGACTTCGACCCTTGCACCATCCTGCTGAACGACGATCTGTCGGCCGGGGTGCCGGACATGCTGACCCACCTGCACGAGCAGTACCTGCTGCCGCCGCTGCACGCGGGCTGGGCGGCGCGGCGCAAGAGCCAGCACTTCCGCGCCTACGAGGAGGTGTCCAAGAAATTCGCCAAGCTGCTGGGCATGGACCCGTGGCTGATCTATCCGCACTCGGTGGCGGTGGACGGGTTGGACTTCGGCACCGGCGCCGGGCTCGATGCGCTGCAGGCGCAGGTGGACGCGACGCTGACACGCACACGCCGCAAGTACAAGGAATACGGCATCCAGGAGAAGCCCTTCGTCGTCGTCAAGCCGGACGCCGGCACGCACGGCCTGGGCGTGATGACGATCCGCGACGCCAAGGACCTGGACGCGCTGGCGATCAAGGCCCGCGAGAAGCTGGCGAAGCTGCAGGGGGTGCCGGCGCTGTCGCAGGTGCTGGTGCAGGAAGGCGTGGCGACGCACGAGCGCATCCATGAAGCGGTGGCCGAGCCGGTCGTCTACATGATGGACCGCTACGTGGTCGGCGGCTTCTATCGCGTGCACGCCGACCGCGGCGAGGACGAGAACCTGAACGCGCCGGGCTCGCGCTTCGTGCCGCTGGCGTTCGCGCACTCGTCGCACCTGCCGGCGCCGGGCGAGAAGCCCGGTGCCAGCGCGCCGAACCGCTTCTACATGTATGGGGTGATCGGCCGCCTGGCGATGCTCGCGGCCAGTTACGAGCTCGAGACCACCGATCCGGACGCCGAGGACTACGTCTGAGTCCGGAGCGGACGAGGCGGGCGGGGCGGCCTCAGGCCCCGTCCGCCCCCGCGCCGCCGATCTCGACCAGCAGCTGCCGGAACCGGTCCACTGCCTCGATCTGCATGCCGGGCTGGTGCCAGACGCTCATCGGCCCCAATCCCAGGTCCACCGCGTGCGGCAGCATCACCACGATGCCGCTCTTGGCCGCGGCCATGGCCATGTCGTGCGGCATCACCGCCACCAGCGGCATCTCCCGCATCAGGCTCAGCGCCAGTTGCGCGTCGCCGCTCTCGATCAGGTCGGCCGGCGGCGCCAGCCCCATTTCCTGCCAGAGCCGGTCCATCAGCGTGCGGGTGCGCGTGCCGGGCAACTGCCAGAGCCAGCGCAGCCGGCTGAGCGTCTCCCAACTCAGCCGCGGCTGCCGCGCCAGCGGATGGTGGGCGCTCATCGTCAGCACCTCGGGCTGCGGCAGCAGCGGGGCGCGCACCAGCCCGAGCGGCTCGTCCTGCGGCATCGCCCGCGCGACGACCAGATCCAGCGTCCCCGCCTGAAGCTCCGTGAACAGCGAGCGCAGCGCATGCGTGCGCACGCTGACCGTCACGCCGGGGCTCTCCGCCTTCATCGCCGTGATCGCGATGGGCAGCAAGCGGGCGAGCGCTGCGTTGGTGGCCCCGATGCGCACTTCGCCGGACGCGCCGCGCACCATCGTGGCGACGTCGGCCGCGGCGCGTTGCACGTCGCCATCGAGCTTGCGCGCCAGCGCCAGCAGCCGCCGGCCCAGCGGCGTGAGCTGCATGTTGCGTCCGCGCCGCAGGAACAGGGTTTGTCCCAGCCCCTGCTCCAGTTCCGCCAGCGTCTTGCTCACCGCGGGCTGCGTGACGTGCAGCTGATCGGCCGCCGCGCTGATGTTGCCCGTGTCGTTGAGGGCCAGCAGCACCCGCGCATGACGCAGCGACATGCGTCTGAGGACGAAGTGTTCGGCGGCCTCGGGAGCGATTGGCAACGCGTTCATAACCTGATCTTCACAAGTTCATCACAAAGCATCATGGTCCCCGAGGCCCGGCTCCTTACCGTGACTCGCTCCCCTTCGAGTCCCGTCCACAGGAGTGAATCTCATGGTCCGTCCCTTCTTCCGTCCGCAAGGACCGCGCCTGGCGCGCGTCGCGGCCGCTGCCGCCCTCGCTCTGGCCAGTCAGTCCCATGTCCAGCAGGCGGCCGCCTCCGCGGCGCAGCCGTCACCCGATGAGTCGAGAAAGCTGGAGCGCGTCGAGGTCACCGGCACGCTGATCAAGCGCACCGACAAGGAGACCCCGTCCGTCGTCCAAAGTATCACGCGCGAGGAGATCCGCAATGCGGGGTATGCCAACGTCGAGGAGCTGCTGCGTGCGAATTCCGCTGTCGACCTGGGATCGATCGGCGACGGCGCCGCGTCGGGCTTCGTTGGCGGCGTGTCCACGATCTCGCTGCGCGGCTTCGGCTCGCAAGGGACGCTGATCCTGATCAATGGCCGGCGCACGGCGCCGGTCGCGGCGGTCGACGTGAACTTCGGCCGCGGCACCATGATCAACGTCAACACCATTCCCAAGGAGGCGATCGAGCGCATCGACATCCTGAAGGACGGCGCCTCCGCGATGTATGGCTCGGACGCGATGGCGGGCGTCGTCAACTACATCCTGCGCAAGGACTACCAGGGCATCGAAGGCAGCGCGTCCTATGGCGCCAACGATCGCGGCGTCGGCGCGACGAAGACCGGCTCGCTGAGCTGGGGCTTCGGCGACCTGGCCACGCAGCGCTTCAATGTCTTCGGCGGCCTGGAAGTGTCCCGGCGCGACAGCGTCATGGCCAACGAGCTGAAGGACCGCGGCAACCTGGCGCTGCAGAACCAGTACCTCACGTCCACCGGATCGCTGGCGCGTTTCACGCCGGACTCGTCGGCTTCCTTCTACGGCAACTACTACCGCTTGCCGGCCAGCCTGAGCGGCTCCACGACGCTGGGCGGCATCAGCGTCGCCAACAGCAACCTGGCGGGCGTGAACTACCTGGGCACGCTGCCGGGATGCCCGGCGGACCGCACCGTCGGCCAGGGCGTGCCGAACCGGCCGCCAGGCCTGCTGCCGACGAGCGCGTCGCTGCCCACCGGGCTGTGCCGCTTCAGCCTGGACGACGCGGACGAGGCCGTCGCCAGGCAGGATCGGCACAGCGGCATGGTGCGCGGCACCTTCGCGATCAACAACGAGTTGTCCGCGTATGCCGACCTGATGATCTCCAAGACCAGGACGACCGAGCAGCGCATGCCCTATGCGATGACCACGTCGCTGGTGACGTCGGGCAACCGGGCCGGGACGACCTGGCCCAAGCTCGATGGCAGCTTCCTGCGGCAGAACGCGATCATCCTGCCGGTGGGCCATCCGGACAATCCGACCAACGGCACGGCCAGCCAGGAACCGGTGCAGCTCATCTATCGCTTCGAGGATCTGCCCACCGGCGACATCAACGTGCTGCGCGCCACGCGGCTGACCGCGGGTCTGGAAGGCACGGCCTTCGGCTGGGACTTCGACACCGCGATCCTGTTCAGCCAGAACAACAACGAGCGCTTCCAGGAGGGCCGCGTGCGCAGCTCGCTGCTCAATGCGGCGATCGCCAGCGGCAGCTACCGCTTCGGCAAGCCCAACTCGCGCGAGGCGATCAACAGCGTGTCGTCGACGGCCTACAACGAGGGCAAGTCGCGCCTGCTGTCCTGGGACGTGCGCGGCAGCCGCGAGCTGTTCCAGCTGCCGGGCGGTCCGGCGGCGATCGCCGTGGGCACCGAGCTTCGCAAGGAGAAGCTGGAAGCCGTGCCGGACGAGGTCTACGGCACCGGCGACTACATCGGCCTGGTGGCCAACGGCGCGGCGGGCAGCCGCAAGTCCTACGCGGCATTCACCGAACTGAGCCTGCCGGTCGTCAAGCGGCTGGAGCTCCAGGCCGCCGCCCGCTACGAGCACTACGACGACTTTGGCAACAGCACCACCGGCAAGACCGGCTTCAAGTGGACGGCGCTGCCGTCGCTGATGGTCTTCCGCGGCACGGCGGCGACGGGCTTCCGCGCGCCGGCGATCTCACAGATCGGCAACTCCTTCGCGCTGTCCTTCCACAGCTTCCAGGAGCGGCGCGTCTTCGACAGCCTGCGCTGCGACACCAGCAACCCCGATGCGCCGGTCAGCAAGGCGCCGGTGCCGGTCAACCGCGACTGCAACGTGCTGGGATTCACCGGGGTGCCGGCGGGCACGGTCAGCCCGGGCAGCCTGCCCACCGTCATCAGCGCCAATCCCGCGCTGCAGCCGGAGAAGTCCAATTCGTTCACCTTCGGCATGATCTTCACGCCGAGCCGATACGCCGACCTCGCGATCGACGGCTGGTACTTCCATCGCAAGAACGAGATCCGCTCGCAGCGTGGCGTGGACATCATGGACGGCTACAACGCGAACCCGGCGGGGAACACCCAGGTGGTGCGCGATCCCAACCCGGAGTCGTGGCTGCCGGGCGTGCCCGACAGCGGTCCGATCATCATGCTGGTGCGCCAGTACGGGAACAACGAGTGGACCAAGACCTCGGGCGTCGACTACGACCTGAACGTCCGGCTGCCGGCCCTGCCGTGGGGCAGGTTCAGCATGAACGTGAACGGCACCTACACCGCGCGCTATGACCAGCTCGTGGTGAAAGGGCAGGCGGTGCAGCGCCAGGCCGGGACGACGAGTTCGGACATCTCGAAGACCCGCGCCAGCGCCACTTTCAAGTGGGACACCGACCGCGCGCGGGCGTGGATCCGCTTCAACCATGCGGATCCACTGGCCAGCACGCTGTGCATGTCGCTGACCGCGGCACAGCGGACCTTCCTGGGCAACCTCAGCCGCTGCCGGGTGGGGCGCGACCGCACCATCGACCTGGGCGGCTCGTACAGCGGCATCAAGGGGCTGACGCTGTCGGCCAGCGTGATGAACGTGACCAACGATTACGACCGCGCCAATGGCATCCCGACGGTGCTGAGCTACTACGACAGCGGCGCGTCCAACCTGCTGGGCCGGCGCTTCAATGTCGCGGCGAGTTACGTGTTCAGGTGATCATCGGCGGCGGGGTGGCCGGCGGCCTCATCCATGAGCGGCACAGTGATGCCGGTCGGTCCGACGCCAGTAGGTCGATTCAACATGCCGCTGTTGAACTGGCCAAGGCGCTGCAACAGCTTCTCCGAACGTGGCGGGCGCGGAGGCGGCGTCCGCGCCGCCGATGACGCCGGGCGTCGCTGACTGGATCCGCGGTGCTTCCAGTGCAGCAGGCGGCTCAAGAACTTTCTCGCAGGTTCGAGCAGGAACTCGGGATGGGCGATTGAGAGCCAGTGGCCAACGCGTGACGATTTGAAGGTGTCGGAAATGGACATCAGGAGTGCTCCACGTCGCAGGGACATCCCGCGACAGGCCGACTCAGTTGCCGAGCCGCCCCCTGGGTTCAGATGACATCCTGAGATCCGTCCAGCGGACGAGGGCGGGCCGCAAGCGCAACCCGCGGCGCCCGTCAACCCCCGCCCCGCAACGCCAGGAGGCGGGCATTGACGCACCGCACAATGGAAGGCAGACAATAGGCCCTTTCGACTTCCGGCGGCCGTCGCGGCCGCTCGTGCTTTCGTGAGTTCACATCACGCGCCCCGCTCGCCGGCCGCCCTGGCCGGCCTGACCATCGGCGCCCTCGGTGTCGTCTACGGCGACATCGGCACCAGTCCCTTGTACGCGCTGAAGGAGGTCTTCCACGGCGCGCACGTCCCGATGACCCACGACAACATCCTCGGGGTGCTGTCGCTGCTGTTCTGGACCATGACCATCGTGGTCTCCCTCAAGTACGTGCTGCTGATCCTGCGCGCGGACAACAACGGCGAGGGCGGCCTGATCGCGATGCTGGCGCTGGCCACCACCGCCGTGCGCGAGAAGCCGGTGCTGCGCCGCGGGCTGATGCTGGTAGGCCTGTTCGGCACCGCGATCTTCTTCGGCGACGCGGTCATCACGCCGGCCATGACGGTGCTCTCGGCGGTCGAGGGCATCGAGGTCTACGCCCCGCAGTACCACGACGCGGTCGTGCCGATCGCGCTGGTGGTGCTGGCGGGGCTGTTCTCGGTGCAGCGCTTGGGCACCAGCGGCGTGGGCAAGGCCTTCGGGCCGGTGATGCTGGTGTGGTTCACCTCGCTGGCGCTGCTGGGCGTGCCCAAGATCGTGCAGAACCCGCAGGTGCTGCAGGCGATCAATCCGCTCTACGCGATCGAGTTCTGCGTGCATTACGGCTGGATCGCCTTCGTCGCGCTGGGCGCCGTGGTGCTGGTCGTCACCGGCGGCGAGGCGCTCTATGCCGACCTGGGCCACTTCGGCAAGCAGCCGATCCGCATCGCCTGGTACAGCTTCGTGATGCCGGCGCTCGCGATCAACTACTTCGGCCAGGGGGCGCTGCTGCTGGACCGGCCCGAGGCGATCAAGAACCCGTTCTTCCTGCTCGCGCCGGGCTGGGCCGAGATCCCGCTGTTCGCGCTGGCGACGCTGGCGGCGATCGTGGCGTCGCAGGCGCTGATCACGGCGGCGTTCTCGGTGACCAAGCAGGCGGTGCAGCTGGGCCTGCTGCCGCGGCTGCGCATCGTGCACACCTCGGTGCGCGACATCGGCCAGATCTACGTGCCCTTCGTGAACTGGGGGCTGTTCGCCTTCGTCGTCGTGGCGGTGGCCTTCTTCGGCTCGTCGAGCAAGCTGGCCGGCGCCTATGGCGTGGCGGTGACCATCGACATGACCATCACCACGGTCATGACCTTCTTCGTGATCCGCTTCGGCTGGCGCTATCCGCTGTGGCTGTGCGTGGGCGCGACCGGCGCGTTCTTCCTGATCGACGCCACCTTCCTGGCCTCCAACCTGCTGAAGGTGGCCCACGGCGGCTGGTTCCCGCTGCTGATCGGCATCGGCATGTTCACGCTGATGCTGACCTGGAAGCAGGGCCGGCGCCTGCTGTCGGACAAGCTGCGCGAGGACGCCATCGACCTCAAGAGCTTCCTGGAGGCCGTGTTCATCAATCCGCCCACGCGGGTGACCGGTTCGGCGGTGTTCCTGTCGGCCGAGCAGGGCGTGACGCCCAACGCGCTGCTGCACAACCTCAAGCACAACAAGGTGCTGCATGAGCAGAACCTGTTCGTCAGCGTCCGCCATCACGAGGTGCCGTGGATCGGCTTCGAGAAGCGCTGCGAGGTCGAGAGCCTGGACAACGACTGCTGGCAGGTGACGCTGCACTTCGGCTTCAAGAACGAGCCCGACGTGCCGGACGCGCTCAAGCTGCTGGAGCAGAGAGGCGTTCATCTGGACGAGATGGAGACCAGCTACTTCCTCTCGCGCGACATCGTGATCCCGACCATCGGCTCGGGCATGGCGCTGTGGCGGGAGAAGCTGTTCGCGAGCATGCACCGCAACGCGGCCGCCGCGGCGGACTTCCTGCACCTGCCGACCAACCGGATCGTGGAACTGGGCTCGAAGGTGGAGATCTGATCCGGACGTAAGCTCCGCGTCCATGAAACGCTGGCTGCAAGACCTGTCCCTTTCCACCGCGGTCGCGGGCTTTGTCGCGGTCCTGGTGGGCTTCACCAGTTCCGTGGCGATTGTGTTCCAGGCGGCGCAGGCGCTCGGCGCCACGCCGGCGCAGACCAGTTCGTGGATCTGGGCGCTGGGCCTGGGCATGGGGCTGACCAGCCTGGGCCTGTCGCTGTGGACCCGCCAGCCGGTGCTGACCGCCTGGTCCACGCCCGGCGCGGCGCTGCTGGCGGGCGTGTCCGGCGTGTCGATGTCCGAGGCCGTCGGCGCCTTCATCGTCTGTGGCGCGCTGATCCTGATCGCCGGCGCGACGCGCTGGTTCGAACGGATCATGGACCGCATCCCCGTGGCCATCGCCGCCGCGCTGCTGGCCGGCGTGCTGTCGCGCTTCGGGCTGGACGCGGTGCTCGCGACGAAGACCGCGCCGGCGATGGTGCTGGTCATGGCGCTGAGCTACGTGCTGGCGCGCCGCTTTCTGCCTCGCTACGCGACGCCGCTGGTGCTGCTGGCCGGGATCGCCGTCGCGGCCTCGCAGGGGCGGCTGCATCTGGAGGCCGTCCATTGGGGCTGGGCGCATCCGGTATGGGTGACGCCGGCGTTCTCGGTGACCGCGCTGATCGGCGTGGCGCTGCCGCTGTTCCTCGTCACGATGGCCTCGCAGAACTTGCCTGGCGTCGCCGCGCAGCGGGCCTCGGGCTACCAGACGCCGGTGTCGGCGAGCATCGCGGCCACCGGCCTGGCCTCGATCGTGTTCGCGCCCTTTGGCGGCTATGCGTTCAATCTGGCCGCGATCACCGCGGCGATCTGCATGGGGCGTGAAGCGCATGAGGATCCGGCCAGGCGCTACACGGCCTCGGCGGTGGCGGGCCTGTTCTACATCGCCATCGGTCTGGCGGGAGGCGCGGTGGTGGGGCTGCTGACGGCCTTTCCGCGCGAGCTGATCGCGGCGGTGGCCGGACTGGCGCTGCTGGGGACGATCGCTGGCGGCCTGGCGGCGGCGCTGAAGGACGAGCACCACCGCGACGCGGCCATCCTGACCTTCCTGGTGACGCTGTCGGGACTGAGCCTGCTGGGCATTGGCTCGGCGTTCTGGGGGGTGGTCGCCGGCGCGGTTTCTCTTTTGGTGCAACACTTCCGGGCTGCTCCGAAGCCATGAGCTCCCGACGTCCCTTGCCGAAAGCCCTGCCCATGAAACTGCTGTTCGTCGCCGATCCGCTGACCGCGTTCAACACCTACAAGGATTCCACCTTCGCGATGATGCGCGAGGCCGCCCGGCGCGGCCATGAACTGTGGGTGTGCGAGGTGCCGGATCTCCTCTGGATCAGCGGCGGCCGCGTGACCGCGCACGGCGCCAGGCGGCTGACGCTGACGCCCGAGGCGATCGCCAGCCGGGCCGGCACCAAGCTGGCTGTGTGGCATGAGATCGCCGCGACGCAAGACCTGGCGCTGGCCGAGGCCGACGCGGTGCTGATGCGCAAGGATCCGCCCTTCGACTCCGAATTCTTCTACGCCACGCATCTGCTGGAGCAGGCCGAGCGCGAGGGCGCGCGGGTGTTCAACAAGCCAGCGGCGCTGCGCGACCACCCGGAGAAGCTCGCGATCCTGGAGTTCCCGCAGTTCATCACGCCGACGCTGGTGACGCGCTCGGCGGCGGCGATCCGGGCCTTCCACGCTGAGCATCAGGACATCATCCTCAAGCCGCTGGACGGGATGGGCGGGATGGGGATCTTCCGCGTCAAGGCCGATGCGCTGAACCTGGGCAGCATCATCGAGACGCTGAACAAGAACGGCGCGCAGTCGGTGATGGTGCAGCGTTTCGTGCCGGACATCGTCAAGGGCGACAAGCGCATCCTGCTGATCGGCGGCAAGCCGGTGCCGTATTCGCTGGCGCGGATCCCGCAGGGCACGGAGGTGCGCGGCAACCTGGCGGCGGGCGGCAAGGGCGTCGCGCAGCCGCTGACCGAGGACGACCGCCGCATCGCCGAGGCGCTGGCGCCGGTGCTGGCGGCGCGCGGCCTGCTGCTGGTGGGGCTGGATGTGATCGGCGACAAGATGACCGAGATCAATGTGACCAGCCCGACCTGCTTCCAGGAGATCATGGAGCAGACGGGGTTCGACGTCGGCGCGGTGCTCATCGACGCGCTGGAGGCGGCGGTGGCCGCCTCGCGCTGAGCGGCCCGCGCGGCCCATCCGGGAACCGACATGGATGTCGAACTGATCAGCGAGCACGCCTGCTTCGGCGGCGTGCAGCGTTTCCACCGCCACGACTCGACGCAGATCGGCTTGCCGATGCGCTTCGCGCTGTTCCTGCCGCCGGGCGGGGCGCGGGCGGCGAAGGGACTGCTGGTGTTCCTCGCGGGGCTGACCTGCACCGAGGAGACCTTCACGATGAAGGCGGGCGCGCAGCGCAAGGCGGCGGAGCTCGGCCTGGCGCTGCTGATGCCGGACACCAGCCCGCGCGGCGAGGCCGCGAGCGCGCTGCCGGGCGCGACGGCGTCGTGGGATTTCGGCATCGCGGCTGGCTTCTACCTGGACGCGACGCAGGCGCCGTGGGCGGCGCACTGGCGGATGGAGAGCTACCTGATGAAGGAGCTCGTTCCGCAGGTGCAGGCGCTGCTGGGGCTGGACGCGTCGAAGACCGGCATCGCCGGTCACTCGATGGGCGGGCATGGCGCGCTGACGCTGGCGTTGCGGCACCCGGGGGCGTTCGCGTCGGTGTCGGCGATCGCGCCGATCGCGGCACCGAGCCGCTGTCCTTGGGGCGTGAAGGCGTTCACCGGCTACCTCGGTGAGGACCGCGATGCCTGGCCCGCGCATGACGCGAGCGCGCTGATGCAGGCCCAGGAGCGCGCTCCCTATCCCCACGGCATCCTGGTCGATCAGGGACTGGCGGACAAGTTCCTGGTGGAGCAGTTGTATCCCGAGGCGCTCGAGTCCGCCTGCGCGTCGGTCGGGCAGCCGCTGACGCTTCGCCGCCATGAGGGCTACGACCACGGCTACTACTTCATCGCCTCGGTGATCGATGACCACGTCGCGCACCACGCGCGGCAACTGGCCCGCTGATGGCCGGCTGATGGCCCGCTGATCGCCGACGCCCTGTCGCAACCTGAAAGGCCGCCATGCGCATCGCTCTGCTGTCCGACATCCACGGCAACCTGCTGGCTCTGGAGGCCGTTGTGGCCGATGCGCGGCGGCGGGGCGTCGATCGGATCGTGAATCTCGGCGACATCCTGTCGGGGCCGCTGCAGCCGCTGGAGACCGCGCAGTACTTGATGGCCCAAGGCTGGCCCACGATCGCCGGCAACCATGAGCGGCAAGTGCTCGCGATCACGGCGCAGAAGCCCGGAGGCGCCTCGGACCGCTTCGCGCGCGAGCGGCTCGGAGAGGTGGAGCTGGCCTGGCTGCGCTCGCTGCCGACGACGCTCCCGTTGAGCGATGAAGTGTTCCTGTGTCACGGGACGCCGCGCAGCGACGTCGAATACTTCCTCGACACGCAGGTCGGACCGCGCTTGACGGCGGCTTCGTCCGCGGAGGTCGAGGACCGGCTCGGCGACCGGACCTCGGCCCTGGTGTGCTGCGGACACACCCATGTGCCGCGCGCGGTGCGCAGCGCGCGGGGGCAGTGGCTGGTGAATCCTGGCAGCGTCGGTCTGCAAGCCTGGGATGACGAACACCCGGTCTATCACGTCGTCGAGAACGGGTCGCCGGATGCGCGATACGCGATCGTTGAAAGGGTGCCCCAGGGCTGGGTCACCGAATCGATCAGCGTGCCGTACGACCACGAGGCCGCGGCACGCACCGCGGCCGCAAATGGCCGGGAGGACTGGGCGCGCTGGTTGAGGACCGGCTACGCCGCGGCCTGAGCGCTGGGCGCGACGCGCGCGTAGATGGCCTCCGCGGGAATGGTCAGGTCCAGGGACGCCAGATGGAGTGGCGCATCGCCAATCGACGGGTGACGGGACCAGGTTCCGTCGTCCTCGCGGCGATGAAGGTCGATGCGACGGCGGACATGGTCGACCAGCACGTATTCCCGCAGGGACGGGATCTGAAGGTAGTGCTGCCGCTTGACCGTCCGGTCATGACGCGCCGTCGACGCCGACAGGACTTCGATCAGGATCAGCGGCCGGCGCATCACGTCGTCGTCGGACAGGTCGGCGTTGTCACACACGACGGAGACGTCGGGGAAGAATCCGCCTTCCGTCTTCTCGCAGCACAGGCGCAGATTGCTTCCGAACACCTCGCATGGAGAACCCGCGAGGTGATGCTGCAAGCAGGACACGAGGTTCACCACCACGCGTTCGTGATTGCGCGTCGCGCCGGCCAGCGCATGGATGGCGCCGTCGAAGAACTCGTACCGGGACAGCTCTGAATGGGCGGGAGCTCGGTCCCACTCGAGAAACTCCCCCAGCGTCAGAGCTTGGCGACCCGCGTCCAGGCCCGCGAAGGCCTGTGCCACTTCGAAGCCGAAGGCCAGCGACTCCAAGCGCGCGGACTCCCCCGGGCGGTACTCCGAGATTGCCCAGGTCCCGTCCGTTTGGAGGCGATCGATGCGCACGCTCCGCGCGGCGGGATCCACGACCACCAGCTCCCGCAGCGCGCCGTTGCGGCGTAAGGTCAGCGTCCGCCTCATGACCTCGGACGCGCGGACGCCTGTCGAGACGATGTCCATGACCAAGGGTGGGTTCATCGGGGCGGAGCGGGGCGCGACCATCGCATGGGGGAGCAGGACGTTGTGCAGGTCCAACTTCAGCGATTCGCCGTAAACGAAGGTCGCCCAGCCACGGTTGCCCAGCCGCCCCAGCTGTCGCTTCATCGCGCCCGTGATGTTCAGAAGCACTCGGAAGAATGCAGGATCGCGGTCTGGCGCGGGGAATGGCTGCCCACCGATCAGCTCGTGAATGCCTTCCTGCTGGGCTTGCCATTTCGAGAACTCGTCAGCGGTCATCAACTGCTCTTGATACATGAAGGACATCGCACCACTCCTGCAACTTCATGAGGAAAGGTGCTGATTCTTCGGAGGCTGTCCGTCGACGTCTTTCACCTCAATCAGCATGAAAGCGGCTCGAAGTGCCCGATCGAAGGCGACTGGGTGACCGGAACGAGGAGGGCGGTTCCGGGGCCTTGGCGCGGGACGCCTGGCCCAGTCCGCGCCACGCGAACAGCGCCAGTGGAATCGCCAGCGCCGACAGCGCCAGCGCGAGACCGCCCGCGGCGCTCCAGCCCCAGCGCTCGACGACCGCGCCCATCAGCGGCGGACCGAGCAGCGCGCCCGAGGCGCCGAACTGCGTCAAGCGGCCGCTCGCCAGCGCGAGCCTTCCGGGCGTGCCCGCGGCCAGCGGCAGCAGCGCGAAGACCAGACTCGGGAAGACCCCGGATGCGGCGTTGATCGCGACCGCGAGGGCCGCCTGCATGGGCGCGGCGCCGCCGTCGCGCAGCGTCGCCATGAAGAGCGCCCCCGACAGGCCGAGCGAAAGGGCCATCCCGCCTGCGATCGCGCGCGATGGCGCGCCATGCCGACGCAGCAGCCAGGCGCCGATCGCGCTGGCCGGCACATTGGCGAGCGCGGCGGCGGCGGTCCAGCTGCCGGCGGCGCCAAGCGGCATGCCGCCTTGCGTGAGCAGGCTGGGCAGCAGCGCGAGCAGGCCGACCTCCGCGATCGCGTAGGCCCCGAACGCCGCGACCAGCGCCCACAGGCGCGCGCCGGTCGGGCCGGGCGGCGCGTGCCCATGCGCGTCCGCCGTGGCGACGTCCGCGGGCGCCGCGCGCAGCGCCAGCCACAGCAGCACGCCTCCCGCGACGCTGAGCGCCTGCGCCTGCCGCCAGCCGGCCCAGCTCGCCGCGTTCGCATAAGCCCAGGCGCCGAGCGCCATGCCCACCGGCACGAAGGTGCTCCACAAGGCCATCGCGGCGGCCTGACGCCGGCCCTCGGCCGCGCGGGCGATCAGCACCGGCGCCGCGACGACGATCGCGAGATAGCCCAGGCTCTCCACAAAGCGAGCCAGCGCCAGCATCGCCACGTCCTGTGCGAAGGCCGCGCCCGCCGCGCCGGCCGCGAGCGCCAGCACCGCCGCAGACAGCGAGCGCCTCAGCCCCAAGCGCGGCAGCCGGTGCCCGGCCATGCCGCCCAGCGCCGCGCCACAGACCTCCAGCAACGAGGTGAGCGCGGCCATGGCGGCCAGGCCCAGATGGAGCTCGCGCGCGATCGGCGGCGACAACGCGGCCAGCTTGCCCAATTGGGCCGCGGCGAACACGCCGCAAAGGTAGTACAGCAGAATCCTCACTTCGGTCCCTTCATGCCGATGCCTGTGTTGTTGATCGATTGCCTGACCGCGCCATGAACGATTCGCCGCTGCTCTTGCGCGATGCCCGCCAGCTCGGCCGCAGCCTGCGGCTGTGGCGCTCGCTGCGCCGCCTGAAGCAGGGCGCGGTCGCGGCCGAGCTCGGCGTGTCGCAGACGACGGTGTCGCGCTGGGAAGCGGGCCTGGCGGCGCCGTCCTTCGACGAACAGCAGACGCTGCGCCGGCTGATGGCCGCGCGGCTGGACAGCGCGGCGGACTTCGAGCTCGGCCGGCTGGTCGAGCGCGCGCCGGTGGCGATCCACCTGATCTGCGATCTGAGCCACCGCCTGCTGGCGATGTCCAGCGCCCGCGAGCGCGATTGCCGCCTGCCGCGGGCCGAGTTGATCGGCCGCGCGCTGTGGTGCTACGCGACGCCCGAGATCGTGGCGCAGGAAGGGCGGCTCGACGCGCTGGGCTGGTTCGAGCCGGCACCCGCGGCGGTCGAGTTCGACACCGGGGCCGCCGTCGAGCAGGACATGCCCATCCTGCCCAGCCGCATGCGCTGGGTGCGCCTGCAGCTGTCGGACGGGAGCTTCGTGCGATTGACGGAGACCCTCGCGATGGTGCGGGGACCGGACGCGTGACGAGGACATGCCCGCCACCCTAAGGGGGCGCCGCGGGTCCTGTCCATGAATGAAAAATTCAGCGCGGCAGCAGCCGCAGCTGGAGCGGCTGCTTCGGCCGCAAGGTGATGTTGAGCACCGGCTCGGGCGGCGCCGCGCCGGGCACGGGCGCCAGCCGGAAGCGCTGCAGCAGCATCGCCGCGACCAGCGTGATCTCGGTCAGCGCGAAGTGACTGCCCAGACAGACGCGCGGTCCCGCGCCGAATGGCATCCACGCGCCGCGCGGGATCTCCGGATGGCCGCAGGCCGGATCGAAGCGTTCCGGGCGGAAGGCGTCGGGCTCCTCGAACCAGCGCGGGTCTCTCTGCATCACGCCGGGCGTGATGCGCAGCATGGCGCCCGGCCTCAGCGTCAGGCCGCCGATGCGCAGCTCCGTCGCCGCCTGCCGGGAGAACAGCGCCGGCGCCGGGGGATGCAGCCGCAGCGACTCCTTGATGCACAGGCTCAGCCAGGGCAGGCGGGTGAGGTCGGCGGCCTCGGGCACGCGGCCGCTCAGCACGCCGTCGACCTCCTCGATCGCCTGCCGCTGCGCGTCCGGATGCGCGGCCAGGCACCAGCCGAGCCAGGTGAGCGCCGCGGCGCTGGTCTCGTGGCCGGCCAGGAAGGCCGTCATGCACTCGTCCCGGAGCGCCGTGTCGCCGAGTTCCCGTCCGTCCTCGTCGCGCAGCGACATCAGCAGCGCGAGGAGGTCCTCGGGCGGAGCGTCCGCCCCGCGCATCGCGGCCCGGACCGCGCGGCGCCGCGCGATGTGGCCGCGGATCAGTGCGTCCAGGCTTCTCAGCGCGAGGCGCTTGCCGCGCTTCCACGGCGCCCACAAGGGCGCGCTGACGGGCACGTACATCTCGCCCATCGCGACCCGTCCCAGTTCGTGAACCGCCCAGGCCGCCTCTTCCGACGCGGCAGACGGCGTGGCGCCGTCGGCCGAGAACAGCGTGCGCAAGATCACGTCCATCGTCAGCAGCGTCATCAACTGCTCGAAGTCGATGTCCGCGGGATCGCCCGCCGCAGGCGCCGCGCGATCGAGCGCCTGACGCGAGGCCGCCACCATCAGCGGCACGAAACCCTGCACCCGCTGCGGCGAGAAACCCGGCTGCAGCAGCTTGCGCTGGCGCTGCCAGGCCGGCCCCTCGGCGACCAGCACGCTCTGGCCATGCGCGTCGGCGAAGACCTGCGTCGCGCGCTCCCAGCGGATCATCCCGTCATGGCTGGCGATCAGCAGCTCGCGCACCTGCGCGGGATGGAAGAAGTTGTAGTCGTCCAGGCCCAGCAGGCGCTGATGGACGACGTCGCCATAGCGCTGCTGCAGCCGCTTCATGTGGCCGAGATAGTCGCGGCGCATCGAGAGGATCTCGGGCAGTCCGGCCCAGCGGGGGCGCGGGCCGGGCACGGTGTCGGGAATCGCGAGGACGTGGCTCATGGCGGGCATCCTGCTCGCGGCGGGCAGCGCCGTCTTGAATGGAAGCGACATCGGCGGGGCTTCTCTCCCGCAGGCAAGGCGCCGCGCCGAAGGCCCCTAGACTGCGGCGCCATGGAAGCCTCCCTGCATCCCGCCACCATCGCCCGGCTGCTCATTCCGCCGCGCGCGTTGGAGGGCTGCCTGTACGCCTACCTCTGGCGCGACCTGTCGGCGGCGGCCGCTCAAGGATTCGAACTGAGCCAGGCCCAGTGCCAGAGCTGGTTCCCGGCGACGCCGCTGTGCGGGCTGAGCTGGTCGCTGAGCGGCCGCGTGCGGCGCCTGGGCCCGTCGGGCGAACCCGGCGACTGGCTGCCGGCCGGCGTGCTGGGCGGGCCGCGCGGCGGACCGCACCGCTTCCAGTCGACGCCCGACGGCCGCGCTTTCATGGCGGCGATCCGGCCCGAGGCGCTGCAGGCGATGACGGGGCTGGACATCGGCGCGCTCAAGGATCGCCTGGTGCCGCTGTCGGAGATCGGTGATCCGGATTGGCATGCGCTGGACGCCGCGATGCAGGCCGCACGCGATGAACACGAAGCCCGCCGCACGCTCGAAGTCTTCCTGCTGCCGCGCTGGCGCGCCGTGCGCGAACGCGTGCTGGCCGATGATCACGTGCCGCACGGCTACGCCGGCTGGATGCAGCGTCTGGCGCTGCGCGCGATCGCTGCCGGACATGGCCGAAGCGTCCGGCAAGCGGAGCGCCGCATCAAGCAATGGAGCGGCCAGAGCCTGCGCGCGCTGCGGCTGGTCAGCCGCGCCGAGGCCGCGTTCCAGGACGTGCGCCGGCTGGACGAGGACGAGGGCGCGGTGATCTGGAGCGCGCTGGCGCAGGAGCACGGCTATGCGGACCAGGCGCACCTGTGCCGCGAGACGCGCCGGCTCAGCGGTTTCAGCCCCGAGGAACTGCGCCGCCGCGTCGCGGCCGACGAAGCGTTCTGGGCCTACCGCGTCTGGGTCTGACCCCTCGCTCCGGGTCTGCCCTCGCCCCCATCGAGGACAATCCCCCGATGGCTGTCCTCTCCCTCACCAACGCCCACCTTGCCTTCGGCCACGTGCCGCTGCTCGACGGTGCCAACTTCTCCCTGGAAACCGGCGACCGTGTCGGCCTGATCGGCCGCAACGGCACGGGCAAGTCCTCGATGCTGAAGGTCCTCGCGGGCCTCGAGAAGCTCGACGACGGTCTGCTGCAGCTCGAAAAGGGCCTGACCAGCGTCTACGTTCCCCAGGAGCCCGAACTCCGCCCCGAGGCCACGATCTTCGACGTCGTCAGCGAGGGCGTGGCTGAAGCCAAGGCACTGCGCGCCCGCTACGAGGCCCATGACGAGAACGACGACCTGGCCTGGGTGCAGGAGCGCATCGAGCAGATCGGCGCGTGGAACTGGGAGCAGCGGGTCGACGAGACGCTGCACCGCCTGGGCCTGGACGGCGCCCGCCCGGTCGGCGAGCTCTCCGGCGGGCTGAAGAAGCGCGTCGCGCTCGCCCGCGCGCTGGTGGCCCAGCCCGACGTGCTGCTGCTGGACGAGCCCACCAACCACCTGGACCTGGACGCGATCCGCTGGCTCGAGGAACTGCTCAACGGCTTCAAGGGATCACTGCTGCTGATCACCCACGACCGCGCGTTCCTGGACAACGTCGCCAACCGCATCGTCGAACTCGACCGCGGCCAGCTCCGCGGCTATCCCGGCAATTTCGCCGCCTTCCAGGCCGCCAAGGCCTATGAGCTGGAGAACGAGGCGCTCGCGAACGCCCGTTTCGACAAGCTGCTCGCCCAGGAGGAAGTCTGGATCCGCAAGGGGGTCGAGGCGCGCCGCACCCGCAGCGTGGCCCGCGTGCAGCGCCTGCACGAGATGCGCAACGAACGCGCCGCCCGCCGCGACGTGCAGGGCAAGGTGCGGCTCGACGTCGCCACCGGCGAATCGAGCGGCAAGATCGTCGCCGAGCTCGAAAACGTCTCCAAGCGCTTCGGCGACCGCGTCATCGTCGACCACTTCACCGGCACCATCCTGCGCGGCGACAAGGTCGGCCTGATCGGCCCGAACGGCGCCGGCAAGACCACCCTGCTCAAGATGATCCTCGGCGAGCTGCCACCCGACAGCGGCACGGTGCGCCTGGGGACCAAGATGACCGTCGCCTACTTCGACCAGATGCGCGACGCGCTCAACCTCAACGCCACGCTGGCCGACACCATCAGCCCCGGCAGCGAATGGATCGAGATCGGCAACCAGCGCAAGCACGTCAAGAGCTATCTGGGCGACTTCCTGTTCTCGCCGGCGCGCGCGGACTCGCCGGTCTCCAGCCTCTCCGGCGGCGAACGCAACCGGCTGCTGCTCGCCCGCCTGTTCGCGCGGCCAGCCAACGTGCTGGTGCTCGACGAACCCACCAACGACCTCGACATCGAAACGCTCGAACTGCTCGAGGAACTGCTGGCCGACTACGACGGCACCGTCTTCCTCGTCAGCCACGACCGCCGCTTCCTCGACAACGTCGTGACCTCGACCATCGTCAGCGAAGGCGCAGGCAAATGGCGCGAGTACGAAGGCGACGTCGAGGACTGGCTGCAGCAGTCACAGCGCGCAGCCGACATCAAGGCGCGCCAGGCACCGGCCGCCGCGGCACCCGCCCCCGCTCCGGCGCCCGCCCCCGTGGTCGCCAACAAACGCAAGCTCAGCTACAAGGAACAGCGCGAACTCGACGAAATCCCCGCGAAGATCGGCGCGCTGGAGACAGAGCAGAAACACCTGCAGGCACTGCTCAACAGCACCGAGCTCTACCAGCAAGGGGCCGCGAAAATCACCGAAGTCACCAACCGGGCGGCGGAGATCGATGATGAGTTGCTCATGCTGATGGAGCGGTGGGAGCAGTTGGAGGCGAAGTGAGGGAGGCTCCTGGACTGCCGTCACCGAGCACGGCGCGGCCACGGCATGGGGGCTCCCTCCAGGACCCCCAAGCCCTGTCCACGCCCCGACATATCACCGCGTGCGGCGGATCTGCGACCGGGGACCGCGTCAGGCCTTGACCGTGAGGTCGCCGAGACCGGCGTAGCGCGCCGTCACCGTCACGCCCTTCGGCAGCTTCGTGGCGACTCGCCAGGAACCCGTCGTGACCACGCTGCCGGCCGGCACCGTCTGGCCCTTGCGGGTCGCCTCCTGAAGCCATCCGGCCACGACCCAGGCGGGATCGTTCAGGCCATGACCGCCGGTGCCCGCCATCGGCGCCTGGTCGCCAACGATCAGCTCGCAGGGCTGATTCGCCCAGTCGTGACCGGGCTTCCACGCCTGCCAGGGACCCAGCGCCAGCGCGCCATGCGTCTGCGCATCGGCCAGACGCAGCAGGCTGTCAGCGCCAAGCCCACGCTGCCAGCGCGAGCCCAGCCATTCAACGGCAACGCACATCGCATCGATGAGGTGTTCCGCTTGGCCGGGCACCAGCGCGGCGGCCATCTCGGGCGTCACGTCCTGCCCGAGGCGCAGCGCGATCTCGGCCTCCGCGCCGATCAGGGGCAGATCACCGAAGTCGCCGCCATTGCGCAGGCCGCGGACTTCGCGCGCCAGCAGCGGCGGCAGCGGGGAATGCCCCAGCGCGCCATCGCGCGACGAGCCGCCGCACTTCCAGAACTGCGCGCGCCCCGGCGCCAGCCAGTCGAGCTGTTTTGCGAGCTCGGCCTGCGCCGCGTACGCGGCCGGTTCATCGGGAAGCGACCAGGCGGCGTCGTCCAGCAGCGTGTCGCCGGACCAGGCCCGGGCGAGCGCGGCACCCAGGTCCGCGGGGGAGGAGAAGCTAGGGATCGTCATGAGCGCGGATCTTAGGCGCGGCCGCTAGCATCCAGCCCGACAACGACACACCGAGCCGGGCGCGGCAGCCCTCCGGCGCAGACACGGCCAGGGAGGCCTCCAGATGATCGACCGCTCCGCAACCCCGGCGCGCGCCGCCGCGGCGCTCCTGTCCGTGCTGCTCGCGGCCTGCGCGTCGCAGCCGCTCAACCCCTTCGGCCGGCCGTACGACGACCAGAACGTCCTGACGCCGGGTCCCTTCGGCGGCTGCGAGGGCACCTACGACGTGCCCCCGTATCTCGAGTTCGGCAGCAAGACCCTGTATCCGGCGACGCAGCACATGAACGCGTACAGCGGCGATGTCGAGGTCGTATTCCGCGTCGACGCGCAGGGGCGGGTGACGCCGCTGACGGTCGCCGAAGGGCCGGCCCGCTCGTTCATCAACCACAACCACCTGGCCATGCAGGACTGGCGGGTGCGCCCGGCCACCTGGAAGGGGACGCCGGTCGAGGCCGTTTGCCGTCTGCGCCAGAGCTACCGGCTCATCGGGCCCTATGCGCCGATCCGCGGCGACAACGAGCCGCCGCCCGAGCGCCGCTGACGGCGCGGGCCGGGCGGGTCAGCGCTTGAGCGCCTCGCGGGCGCGGGCCAGCGCGTGCCAGAACTTCGGGTCCTGCGAGGTCGCGAAGTTGATCCGCATCAGCGTGCCCGGCGTGCGCGTCGGACTGAACAGGATGCCGGGCGCGATCAGCCAGCCCTGATCCATCATCGCGGGCGCGAGCCGCTCGGTATCGGCGCCCACGTCGACCCAGCCGAACAGCCCCGCTGGGGCCGCCGCGAAGCGGCATCCCGCGTCCTCGGCCAGACGCACGCAGCGCTGCCGCGCCGCCACCAGCCGCGCGGAGATGCGCTCCGCATGCTTGCGCAGCAGGCCCTGCTCCAGGCACAGCGCCACCGCGCGGTCCATCAGCGGACTGGTGGTCAGCGAGGCCAGCAGCTTGAGCTCGGTGAGCCGCGCCATGCGGTCCGGGCTCGCCGCGACGAATCCGACCCGCCAGGCGGGCGACAGCATCTTCGAAAAGCCCGAGACATAGATCGTGCGCCGCAATTGGTCGAGCGCCGCCAGGCGCGGCGCGTGGTTCGGCGCGAACAGCGCGTAGGTGTCGTCCTCGACGATCAACAGGTCGTGCTCGTGCGCCAGCTGCAGCACCTGGTGCGCGTGCGCCAGGTCCAGCGTCGCGCCGGTCGGGTTGTGCAGCACCGACACCGTCACGTACATGCGCGGCCGGTGTTCGTCGATGAGGCGCCGCATCACCGCCATGTCCGGTCCGTGCGCGCCGCGCGGCACCGGCAGCAACCGCATGCCGGCCTGCGACAGGCGCGCGTACTCGATCGCCCAGCCCGGGTCGTCGACCAGCACCGCGTCGCCCGGCTCGAGGAAGGCGCGCGTGATCAGGTCCAGTCCGTGCGTCGCGCCGACGGTGCTCATGATCTGGTCGGGCGCGGCCTGAATCGCGATGTCCAGCAGGCGCTGCGACAGCGCGCGGCGCAGCCGCTCGTCGCCGAGCGGCTCGCCATAGCCCGACAGCAGCGCGTCGTCCGCCTGCGCGGCCAGCCGGCGCAGCGTCGATTGCAGCAGGCCCAGGTCCAGCCATTCCGCCGGCAGGGTGCCCAGGCCCGGCGAACGCCGGGCATCGGCCTGGAACATGCCTCGAATGAGCGCGCTCGCGTCGACGGGCGGCGGCAGCGGCGATCGGAGCGATCCGGCGGCGGGCGCGGCCACCGGCGCCCGCGGCGGCAGCGGGCGGGTTTCGCGAACGTAGAACCCCCGCTTCTTGCGCGCCTCCAGCAAGCCTTGGGCGAGCAGCTGGTCGTAGGCCGCCACGACGGTGTAGGGGCTCACGCCGTGATGCCGCGCGCAGTCCCGCACTGAAGGCAGCCGCGCGCCCGGGAGCAGCAGCCGCTGCTGGATCCGCGCCGCGAATCGCTGCGCCAGCTGCTGGGCCAGCGGCTGGCTCGCATTGCGCGACAGGGCGCCGGGCGCGACCATCGTGGCCGTCGAACCGGCCGCGCCGGCGTTCACTGTGCTGGTGTCCATGCCGATACAGATGATGCGGTGGTATGGCTCAGTGTATTGGTTCTGTGCTGGTCGACGCACTAGACTGGGCCGCTCAACCGGAGACACCCCCATGAATCGCAGTCCCTGGACGCAAGCCCGCCGTGCCGCGCGCATGAACCCGTCCATCATCCGAGAGATCCTGAAGGTCACCGAGAAGCCCGGCATCCTGTCGATGGCCGGCGGCCTGCCCAGCGCCGACACGTTTCCGGTCGAGGCCATCAAGACCGCGTGCGACCGCGTGCTGACCCACAACGCCAAGGAGGCGCTGCAGTACGCCGCCAGCGAAGGCTTCGCGCCGCTGCGCGAGTGGGTGGCGGCCAAGGTCGCGACGCTGGGGATCCAGGCTTCGCCGGACCAGGTGCTGATCACCAGCGGTTCGCAGCAGGGGCTGGATCTGGTGGGCAAGCTGCTGTGCGACGCCGGCGCGCCGGTGGCCGTCGAGACCCCGACCTACCTGGGCGCGCTGCAGGCCTTCACGCCCTATGAGCCGATCTTCGCCAGCCTGGCCAGCGACGACGAGGGCCCGCTGCCCGCCGCGATCGAGGCGCTGCCGCATGACGCGCCGGGCACGCGCTTCGCGTATCTGCTCCCGAACTATCAGAACCCCACCGGCCGCGTGATGAGCGCCGGCCGCCGTCAGGCCGTCGTAGCCGCCGCGCGCAAGGCTGGCGTGCCGATCGTCGAGGACAACCCCTATGGCGATCTGTGGTTCGACCAGCCGTCGCCGCCGTCGCTGAGCTCGCTGTGGCCCGAGGGCAGCATCTACCTGGGCTCGTTCTCCAAGGTGCTGACGCCGGGCTTCCGCCTGGGCTACATCGTGGCGCCCAGCGAGATCTATCCCAAGCTGCTGCAGGCCAAGCAGGCCGCCGACCTGCACACGCCCGGTTTCAACCAGCGCGTGGTGCACGAGGTCATCAAGGGCGGCTTCCTGGACGAGCACGTGCCCAAGATCCGCGCCCGCTACAAGGCCAATCGCGACGCGATGGCCAAGGCGCTGGCCGAGTGCCTCCCCCCGGGCTGCGAGTGGCAGGTGCCCGAAGGCGGCATGTTCTTCTGGATCCGTCTGCCCGAGGGCCTGGACGCGATGGCGCTGCTGCCGCGCGCCGTCGACGCCGGCATCGCCTACGTGCCGGGCGCCGCGTTCTACGCGCACCAGCCGGATCCGCGCACGCTGCGCCTGTCCTTCGTGACGCTGACGCCGGACCTGATCGCCGAGGGCGTCGACAAGCTCGGCCGCGTGCTGCACGAGGCGCTCGCGCTGACCACTGCCGAAACCGCGCCCTGATTCCCCGCTGAATCGAGCGCTGATTCCCGCGCCGGGCCGCAGCGCCCGGCGTGTCCCCTGTTCCTGGCACCGTCACCGCCCCGTCAGCCGGGCGCGGTCGACTTCGCCCTGCTGCCAATGAGGCTCCGCATGTCCGAACTCCGCCGATTCGTCCAGGTCGATGTCTTCACCGCCGAGGCCCTGAAGGGCAATCCGCTGGCCGTCGTGGTCGATGGTGCGGGCCTGGACGAGGCGGCGATGGCCGCCTTCGCGCGCTGGACCAACCTGTCCGAGACGACCTTCCTGCTGCCGCCTACCGATCCGGCGGCCGACTATCGCGTGCGCATCTTCACGCCGGGCGGTGAACTGCCGTTCGCCGGTCATCCGACGCTGGGCTCGGCCCACGCCTGGCTGTCCAGCGGCGGCGATCCCAAGCGGCCTGGCGAAGTCGTCCAGGAGTGCGCGATCGGTCTGGTGCGAATCCGCCGCGACGGCGGCCGGCTCGCGTTCGCGGCGCCGCCGCTCAAGCGCGAGGGGCCGGTCGAGCCCGGGTTGCGCGCGCAGGCGCTGAAGGCGCTGCGCCTGGACGAAGCGGCGCTGCTGGACCTGGTGTGGGTCGACAACGGTCCGCAGTGGATGGCCGCGCGGCTGGCCTCCGCGGAGGCGGTGCTCGCGCTGCAGCCGGACTTCGTCGCGATGGCCGGCCTGAAGCTGGGCGTCGTGGGCGCTTATCCTGCGGGTTCGCCACAGCAATTCGAGGTCCGGGCCTTCGTGCCGGGACTGGGCGTTCCGGAAGACCCGGTCACGGGCAGCCTGAACGCGGGTCTGGCACTATGGCTGCAGGGCGCCGGTCTGGCGCCCGACCGCTATGTGGCCGCCCAGGGCGCCGCCCTCGGGCGCGCCGGCCGGATCCATGTGGCACGCGAAGGCGCGCATTGCTGGATTGGCGGCGATGTGACGCCGTTGATCCACGGTCAGGTGAGGTTGTGAAGCCATGAGCATGGAAGTCGATCATCTCGTTGTCGCCGCGAACACCCTGGAGGAGGGGCGCGCCTGGTGTGAACGTGTCCTCGGTGTCGCGCCGCAACCCGGCGGGCGCCATGCGCTGATGGGCACGCACAACCTGCTGCTCAACATCAGCGCGCCGCCGACGTATCCCCGCTGCTATCTGGAAATCATCGCCATCGACCCCGAGGCGCCGGATCCCGGCCGCCCCCGCTGGTTCGACCTGGACCAGCCCGCCGTGCGCGAGCGCCTGGCGCAGGAGGGCACGGCGCTGCTGCACTGGGTGGCGCGCGTGTCCAGCCTGGATGCGACGCTGGCCACCTGGTCCGGCGAGGGCATCGATGCGGGCGAGGCCGTCGAGGCCGGGCGCGGCGACCTGCGCTGGCGCATCGCGCTGCGCGAGGACGGCCGCCGGCTGCGCAAGGAAGGCCTGCCAGTGCCGATCGAGTGGCAGGGCGACGCCCATCCCACCGACAAGCTGCCCGAGAGCGGCGTCCAGTTGCTGAGCTTCGAAGCCCGCGACGGCCTGCGCGCCGAGCTCTCGACGCCCAAGGGCACGGTCCGGCTGGAGGCGATCGAAGGCACCTTGTCCGATGCGCCGACGCAGTCGGGCGATCTCGACGACGCACCGGCGCCATGAGCGCGCTGCGCGTGCTCGGACGCGCCGCGTCCATCAACGTGCGCAAGGTGCTGTGGACCGGCGTCGAGCTGGGTCTGGACCTGGTGCGTGAGGATGTCGACGTGAAGGCCGAGGCCTTCCGGGCGCTCAACCCCAACGCGATGATGCCGGTGTTGATCGAAGACACCGGCGTGCCGTTCTCGATGTGGGAGAGCAACAGCATCTGCCGCTACCTCGCCCGGCGCGAGCGCCGCGACGACCTGCTGCCCGAGGACGCGCAGCGGCGCGCGCTTGTCGAGATGTGGATGGACTGGCAGGGCGGCGAGCTCAACAACAGCTGGCGCTATGCGTTCATGGCGCTGGTGCGCCGGAGCGCACTGCATCAGGATGCGGCGCAGATCGAAGCCGGCATCGCGAGCTGGAACCGGCACATGACGATGCTCGACGGGCAGCTCGAACGCTCGGGCGGCCCGTATGTGCTCGGCGAGACCTTCACGCTCGCGGACGTGGTGCTTGGGCTGTCGGCGCACCGCTGGCGCGCGGCACCCATCGAGCACGCGGTGCTGCCTGCCGTCCAGGCCTGGTACCAGCGGCTGCTCGAGCGCCCGGGATTCGCCAGCCACGGTCCCGCGGCCGGACCCTGACCGCCGCCCCTGAGGCGGCGGCTTGAAGCGCGCGTGCCGCTCGCTACACTCGCCCGCTGTGGATACCCCTGACATACGACTGATCTGTCCCGATTCACCCACGATGTGGGAAGAAGCGCGCGCGATCATGCGCGAATACGCGCAGACGCTGGACGTGGACCTCTCCTTCCAGGACTTCGAGCGCGAACTGGCCTCGCTGCCCGGCGAGTACGCCGCGCCACAGGGCGTGATGCTGCTGGCGCTGGTCGACGGCCAGGTCGCCGGCTGCGGCGGCTTCCGGCCGCTGGCGGATTCGGACTACGCCAACGCATGCGAGATGAAGCGCCTGTTCATCCGCCCCGCGTTCCGCCGCTTCGGCCTGGGGCGCACGATGGCGCAGGCGCTCATCGACCGGGCCACCGGCGCGGGCTACTCCAGCATGCTGCTGGATACGCTCGACGACATGGAGGCCGCGCGCGGCCTGTACGAGAGCCTGGGCTTCGAGGAGATTCCCCCGTACTACTTCAACCCGGTGGCGGGCGCGCACTACCTGAAGGTCGACCTGGCCTGACCGCGGCAGGGGCTTCCTGGTGGCGGTCGCCGGTTTCGCCGGGTTACCGGCATAGCATCGCGGGATGACCTCGCACGCCGCTTCGCTCGCCACCACGTCCTTCGACGAGGACTTCCACCTCACGCCCGCCTCGACGACGCCGGCGCTGCTCGGCGAGTCGCCGTTCTGGCATCCATTGGAGCAATGCCTCTATTACGTCGACATCCCCGGCAAGGCGTTGTTCCGGCTCAGCAACGCCAGCGAGGCGCCCACGCGCTGGGCGCTCAATGACGAGCCGGGCTGCGTGGTGCCGCTCGTCGAGGGCGGCCTGCTGATTCCGCAGCGCAACGGGCTGTGGCGCTTCGATCCGAAGACCGGCGAGTACGTGAAGCTGCTCGACCCGCCGTATGACCCGGCCAAGCGCCGCTTCAACGACGGCAAGGCCGACGCGAAGGGGCGGCTGTGGGTCGGCACCATCGACGACGCGCGTCAGCCCGAGTCGGCGCTTTATTGCCTGCGCGACGGCACCTTCGTCCAGATGCAGGACGGCATCACGACGTCCAACGGCCTGGGCTGGAGCCCCGATGGCCGCACGATGTACTGGGCCGACACCAAGGCGCATCAGATCTATCGGCTCGGGTTCGACGTGGACAGCGGCGCGCTCGGGGAGCGCGAGCTGTTCGCCCGCTTCGAGCCGCGCGGCGCGGAGCAGCCGCTCGAGACCTATGGCGGCCGGCCGGATGGCGCGGCGGTCGACGTCGAAGGCGCCTATTGGGTCGCGATGATGGAAGGGCAACAACTGCTGCGGCTATCGCCGGCAGGCGAGGTGCTCACGCGCGTCGAGCTGCCCGTGCGCTGCGCGACGATGCCGGCCTTCGGTGGTGCGGACCTGCGCACCATCTTCGTCACCACGGCACGGGAAAAGCGCAGCGACGCCGAGCTCGCGGCCCAGCCCTGGGCCGGCCGCGTGCTGAAGATGCGGGTGCCGGTCGCCGGCCTGCCGGTGCAGTTCGCGCGCTGGCCGGGCTGAGCGGCTCCGCCAGCGCTCCCCGGACGGACGCCGCATGACTTGCGGCACGGCTCGCGGGGCCAGGTGTTGCGCGCGCACCTCGCGCGGGCGGCGGGCCGATTCGCGCGAAAGCCCATGAACAGGGCTTGGCACCGCGCTATGCGCGCTTCGCACGGACTGTCAAGTTGCGCCGGATGGGCTGGCGCGACGGCCTGTTAAGGGTCTGTCAGGTCAGTACCCCTATAATCCCGTGGTTTTGCTGAACGTGCCCTGAAGCCGTGAATCCCGATCCAGCGCGCGCATCCGATGCGCCGCCCGCCGAGCCGCCCGCCCGCGTTCCGAAGAACGCGCCAGGCGCCGCCAGCCAGGATCCTTGGGACGACCGAATCGATGGAGATGCGGATGGCGAACCGGCTTTCAAGCCCCTGACGCGAGAAGAAGCACAGGACTTGCGGGCCCGGCTCCCGGTGGTGTCAGCCTGGTCGTTGTTGACCTGGCAGACGGCGGCGGGAGTCGCGATGGTCGCGCTGTGGGGACTGCTGTCCCTGCAGGGTGACAAAGCCTGGTCGGCGCTGTTCGGCGCCGTCTCGGTGGTCGTGCCGAACGCCCTGATGGCGTGGGGCATGACCCGGCGCCCGGCGATGGGCGGCGGCACCGCGGTGCTGTCGTTCATGGTGTGGGAGCTGATCAAGATCATTCTGGCGGTCGCCATCCTGGTGGCGGTCGCCGTGGGGTTCTCGTCCCTGAGTTGGCCAGCCATGCTGTCGACCCTGGTCGTGACCCTGAAGGCAAATTGGCTGGCCCTGCTTCGGCGGGGTCGATTCAAAAAATAGCATCGGAAAGCAACCATGGCAGCAGAAGGACACGCGCCGACCTCGGGTGAATACATCACCCACCACTTGCAGCACTGGCAGAAGAATTTCCAATTCCAGGACGTCAAGCAGACGAACATCGTCGACTTCAGCGTCTTCAACTTCGACTCGCTGCTGTACACGTCGGTCCTCGGCCTGCTGGCTGTCTTCTTCCTCTGGCGTGCTGCACGCAAGGCTCATGCCGGCGTCCCCGGCCGCTTCCAGGCCGCCGTCGAGATCCTGGTCGAGATGGTCGACAACCAGGCCAAGGCGCTGATCCACAACGAGAAGAGCCGCAAGCTCGTCGGCCCGCTGGCGCTGACCGTGTTCGTGTGGATCTTCTTCATGAACGCCATGGACATGCTGCCGGTCGACGCGCTGCCGTCGCTGTGGGCCTGGTATGTCGGCACCACCGGACACGATCCTCACCACGCCTATCAACGCGTCGTCCCGACCGCCGACCTGTCCACGACCCTGGGCCTGTCCACCGGCGTGCTGCTGCTGTGCTTCTTCTACAACATCAAGATCAAGGGCCTGGGCGGCTGGGCCCATGAGCTGATCGCGGCCCCGTTCGGCGACCACTGGGCGCTGTGGCCCTTCAACTTCCTCATGCAGGTCATCGAGTTCATCGCCAAGACGGTGTCTCATGGCATGCGGCTGTTCGGCAACATGTTCGCCGGCGAACTCGTGTTCATGCTGATCGCCCTGATGGGCGGCGGCTGGGCCCTGACCGGCACCGGCATCGGCCTGGCCATCGGCCACGTCATCGCCGGCACGGTCTGGACGCTGTTCCACATCCTTGTGATCACGCTGCAGGCCTTCATCTTCATGATGCTGACGCTGATCTACCTGGGCCAGGCGCACGACGCGCACTGATCCGGCCGGACAGCCTCGATCCCGATTCAACAGTTCCTTTTCCCTTTCCTTTTTATCTAACTCTCTCAGGAGCAAAACATGGAAAACATCCTCGGTCTGGTCGCTCTGGCTTGCGGCATCATCGTTGGTCTGGGCGCGATCGGCGCTTCCATCGGCATCGCGCTGATGGGCGGCAAGTTCCTGGAGTCCTCGGCCCGTCAACCCGAGCTGATGAACGAACTGCAAACCAAGATGTTCATTCTGGCTGGCCTGATCGACGCGGCCTTCCTGATCGGCGTCGCCATCGCCCTGCTGTTCGCCTTCGCCAATCCGTTCGTCCTGCGTTAATCCGCTACGTCCCCTTTCACGACTGAAAGGATCGTGCCGTGAATATCAACGCTAGCCTGTTCATTCAGTGGATCCCGTTCATCGTCCTCGTGTTCGTGACGATGAAGTTCATCTGGCCGCCGATCGTGAAGGCGCTGGACGAACGCGCGGACAAGATCCGCACTGGCCTGGCTGCCGCCGACCAGGCGAAGGCCGAACTGGCCACCGCCAACAAGAAGGTCGACGAGCAACTGGCGCAGACCCGCAACGAAACCACGAAGCTGCTGTCCGACGCTGAGAAGCGCGGCGCGGCCATCGTGGACGAAGCGAAGAAGCGCGCGGAAGACGAAGCTGCCAAGATCATCGCCGCTGCCAAGGCTGAAGCCGAGCAGCAGTCGGTCCGTGCCCGCGAGGCCCTGCGTGAGCAGGTCGCCGCGCTGGCCGTCAAGGGCGCCGAGCAAATCCTGCAGCGCGAGGTCAATGCCAGCGTGCACGCCGAATTGCTGAACCGTCTCAAGACGGAGCTGTAATCATGGCTGAACTCGCAACCATTGCCCGTCCCTACGCCGAAGCGCTGTTCCAGGTCGCGTCCTCGCAGGACCTGAAGGCCTGGAACGAGCAACTGGCCGCGCTGGCGCTCGTCGCCGGCGACAGCCAGCTGCGCCAGTTCGCCGACAACCCGAAGGTGGGCACCGATCAGGTGTTCCAGGTCATGTCGGCGGCCAGCAAGCAGACGCTGCTGCCCGGCGTGCAGAACTTCCTGCGCGAGGTGATCGCCAATGGCCGCCTGTCGGCGCTGCCGGCGATGGTCCAGCAGTTCCACGACCTGGCCAACGCGGCTTCCGGCGTGTCCGATGCGCACATCTACAGCGCGTTCCCGATCGAGCCGGCCCAGCTGGCCGACGTGGTCGCGTCGCTGGAGAAGCGCTTCGGTCGCAAGCTGCAAGCCAACGTTGAGCTGGAGCCTGGCCTGATCGGCGGTATCCGTGTGGTGGTCGGTGACGAGGTGCTGGACACCTCGGTCAAGGCCCGCCTGGAACGCATGAAAGTGGCGCTGACGGCCTGAGGCGCGAGCCTCAGGCTTTCGGCCCGACTGCCAAGATCCCCCCGATTCACCCTGGTGTCCCGCTGCGGCAGGATGCCGTTGGGAGCAAGCAATGCAACTGAATCCTGCTGAAATTTCCGAACTGATCAAGAGCCGCATCGAAGGCCTTGGCGCGTCCACCGACGTGCGCAACCAGGGCACCGTGGTGTCCGTGTCCGACGGCATCGTGCGCGTGCACGGCCTGTCCGACGTGATGCAAGGCGAAATGCTGGAGTTCCCGGCCGCCGCCGACGGCTCGCAGACCTTCGGTCTGGCCCTGAACCTCGAGCGCGACTCCGTCGGCGCCGTGATCCTGGGCGCCTACGAGCACATCGTCGAAGGCGACACCGTCAAGTGCACCGGCCGCATCCTCGAAGTGCCGGTCGGCCCCGAGCTGATCGGCCGCGTCGTGAACGCGCTGGGTCAGCCGATCGACGGCAAGGGCCCGATCAACGCCAAGATGACCGACGTCATCGAGAAGGTCGCCCCCGGCGTGATCGCGCGCCAGTCCGTCGACCAGCCGGTGCAGACCGGCCTGAAGTCGATCGACTCGATGGTCCCCGTCGGCCGTGGCCAGCGCGAGCTGATCATCGGCGACCGCCAGACCGGCAAGACCGCCGTGGCGATCGACGCGATCATCAACCAGAAGGGTCAGAACATGACCTGCGTGTACGTCGCGATCGGCCAGAAAGCCTCGTCGATCAAGAACGTCGTGCGCGCGCTGGAAGCCGCTGGCGCGATGGAATACACCATCGTCGTCGCCGCCTCGTCGTCGGAATCCGCCGCCATGCAGTACGTGTCGGCCTACTCCGGCTGCACGATGGGCGAATACTTCCGCGACCGCGGCCAGGACGCGCTGATCGTGTACGACGACCTGTCCAAGCAGGCCGTCGCCTACCGCCAGGTCTCGCTGCTGCTGCGCCGCCCGCCGGGCCGCGAAGCCTTCCCCGGCGACGTGTTCTATCTCCACAGCCGCCTGCTGGAGCGCGCTGCCCGCGTCAACGCCGAGTACGTCGAAGCCTTCACCAAGGGTGAAGTCAAGGGCAAGACCGGCTCGCTGACCGCGCTGCCGATCATCGAGACGCAAGCCGGCGACGTGTCCGCCTTCGTTCCGACGAACGTGATCTCGATCACCGACGGCCAGATCTTCCTGGAAACCAACCTGTTCAACGCCGGCATCCGTCCCGCGATCAACGCCGGTATCTCGGTGTCGCGCGTCGGTGGCGCTGCCCAGACCAAGCTGATCAAGTCGCTGTCCGGCGGTATCCGTACCGACCTGGCCCAGTACCGTGAGCTGGCCGCGTTCGCGCAGTTCGCCTCGGACCTGGACGCCGCGACCCGCAAGCAGCTGGACCGCGGTGCCCGCGTGACGGAACTGCTGAAGCAGGCGCAATACAGCCCGCTGTCGATCAGCCTGATGGGCGCGTCGCTGTACGCGGCCAACAAGGGCTTCATGGACGACATCGAGGTCAAGAAGGTCCTGGCCTTCGAGCACGGCCTGCACCAGTTCCTGAAGACCTCGCACGCCGCCCTGCTGGCCAAGCTGGAAAGCGACAAGGCCATGGACAAGGACGCCGAAGCCGAACTGAACGCCGCGATCACGTCGTTCAAGAAGTCCTTCGCCTAAAGCAACCATGACCGGGTCTCGCTGAAGTCTGGCAAGACCCGGCCCTCACAAGGAGAAATCATGGCAGCAGGCAAGGAAATCCGCGGCAAGATCAAGTCGGTCGAGAACACCAAGAAGATCACCAAGGCCATGGAGATGGTCGCCGCTTCGAAGATGCGCAAGGCGCAGGATCGGATGCGCGCGGCCCGTCCGTACGCCGAGAAGGTCGGCAACATCGCAGCCAATCTGTCCAAGGCCAACCCCGAGTACCGTCATCCGTTCATGGTGTCGCATGCCGACGCCAAGACGGCCGGTTTCGTTGTGGTCACGACCGACAAGGGCCTGTGCGGCGGCCTGAACACCAACCTGCTTCGCGCGACGACCAACAAGCTCAAGGAGCTCGAGGCCGCCGGTCAGAAGTCGGAAGTGGTGGCGATCGGCAACAAGGGTCTCGGTTTCATGAACCGGATCGGCGCCAAGGTCGTCGCGCACGCGACGCAGCTCGGCGACAGCCCCCAGCTCGAGAAGCTGGTCGGCCCGGTCAAGACGCTGCTGGACGCGTATGCGGAAGGCAGGCTGTCGGCGGTCTATCTCTGCTACACGCGCTTCGTCAACACGATGAAGCAGGAGCCGGTGGTGCAGCAGCTGCTGCCGCTGACGGCCGAGTCGCTGGAGACGGATGCCGCGGGTCACGCATGGGACTACCTGTACGAGCCCGACGCCCCGACGGTGATCAACGAGCTGCTGGTGCGCTACACCGAGGCCCTGGTCTACCAGGCCGTGGCCGAGAACATGGCGTCCGAGCAATCGGCGCGCATGGTGGCCATGAAGGCCGCGACCGACAACGCCGGCACGCTGATCGGTGAGCTCAAGCTGGTCTACAACAAGACCCGCCAGGCCGCGATCACCAAGGAACTGTCGGAAATCGTCAGCGGCGCCGCCGCCATCAGCGGTTGATCTCGCGATCGATCGCAGGCAACAGATTTGAATTGAAGGAACGAAGAAATGGCTAACACTCAATCGGTGGGCAAGATCGTTCAGTGCATCGGCGCCGTGGTGGACGTGGAGTTCCCGCGCGACCAGATGCCGAAGGTCTTCGACGCCCTGAAGATGGAAGGCTCGGCCCTGACGCTGGAAGTGCAGCAGCAGCTGGGCGACGGCGTGGTCCGCACCATCGCGCTGGGCTCGTCCGACGGCCTGCGCCGCGGCACCGAGGTCTACAACACCGGCGACATGATCAAGGTCCCCGTGGGTCAGGCGACCCTGGGCCGCATCATGGACGTGCTGGGCAACCCGATCGACGAGCGCGGCGATGTGTCGTCCGCCCAGACTGCCCCGATCCACCGCAAGGCCCCGGCCTATGACGAGCTGAGCCCGTCGCAGGAACTGCTGGAAACCGGCATCAAGGTCATCGACCTGATCTGCCCGTTCGCCAAGGGCGGCAAGGTGGGTCTGTTCGGCGGCGCCGGTGTCGGCAAGACCGTCAACATGATGGAGCTGATCAACAACATCGCCAAGGCTCACTCGGGTCTGTCGGTGTTCGCGGGTGTCGGCGAGCGTACCCGTGAGGGCAACGACTTCTATCACGAGATGTCGGACGCTGGCGTCGTGAACCAGGAGGACCTGAGCAAGTCGAAGGTCGCGATGGTCTATGGCCAGATGAACGAGCCCCCGGGCAACCGTCTGCGCGTCGCGCTGACCGGTCTGACGATGGCCGAGTCCTTCCGCGATGAAGGCCGTGACGTGCTGTTCTTCGTGGACAACATCTACCGCTACACGCTGGCCGGCACGGAAGTGTCCGCGCTGCTGGGCCGCATGCCGTCCGCGGTGGGTTACCAGCCGACGCTGGCCGAGGAAATGGGCCGCCTGCAGGAGCGGATCACGTCGACCAAGGTCGGCTCGATCACCTCGATCCAGGCCGTGTACGTCCCCGCGGACGACCTGACCGACCCGTCGCCCGCCACGACCTTCGCCCACTTGGACGCCACCGTCGTGCTGTCGCGTGACATCGCGTCGCTGGGCATCTACCCCGCGGTGGACCCGCTGGACTCGACCTCGCGTCAGATCGACCCGAACGTCATCGGCGAAGAGCACTACACGACGACCCGCGCGGTGCAGTCGGTGCTGCAGCGCTACAAGGAACTGCGCGACATCATCGCGATCCTGGGCATGGACGAGCTGTCTCCTGAAGACAAGCTGGCCGTGGCCCGTGCCCGCAAGATCCAGCGTTTCCTGTCGCAGCCGTTCCACGTCGCGGAAGTGTTCACCGGCGCGCCCGGCAAGTACGTTCCGCTGAAGGAAACGATCCGCGGCTTCAAGATGATCGTCAACGGCGAATGCGACCACCTGCCGGAACAAGCGTTCTACATGGTTGGCACCATCGACGAAGCCTTCGAAAAGGCCAAGAAGATCCAGTAAGACTTCGCAGACGGCGCGCTGGCGTCGTTGCCGTGCTCGCCGGACTCCCAGTCCGGCTCCGCGCGGCGCCTAGCCAGCCCACCGTCTGCTCGCTTACTGAATCTTCTTCCCGCGGCGGCCTAGGCCTCGCGGGTCAAACCTAAGGAAACGCAATGGCAACCCTCCACGTGAACGTGGTCTCGGCGGAAGAGCAGATCTTCTCGGGCGAGGCGAAATTCGTGGCGCTGCCGGGCGAAGGCGGCGAGCTGGGCATCCTGCCCAAGCACACCCCGCTGATCACCCGCATCAAGCCGGGCGCGGTGCGTATCCAGCGTCCCAATGGCGATGAAGAGTTCGTCTTCGTCGCCGGCGGCCTGCTGGAAGTGCAGCCGGACGTCGTGACCGTGCTGGCCGACACCGCGATCCGCGGCAAGGACCTCGACGAGGCCCGCGCCGAGGCCGCGAAGAAGGCCGCCGAGGAAGCGATGAAGAACGCCAAGAGCGACATCGACTTCGCCAAGGCGCAAAGCGAGTTCGCGGCCATGGCCGCGCAGATCGCCGCGCTGCGCAAGTTCCGCGCCAAGCGCTGAGCCCCCATCTCCTCGCGCACCGGGACGCCGGTGCGGCGAGGACACCACACTGCATCGGCAGGACTGCGAAAAACGCGCACTCCTGCCGATGTTCTTTTTTTCGCGCTATGTCGGATAGCGCACACTGCCAACACCCGGATCAACCGGGGGAGCCGGCGCGAAAGCCGGCTGTCTTTTTTGAGGGAGTTCCCATGTCCATCCACGTTCTGGCGCGCCGCGCCACGCTTGCGCTCGCGCTGACGGCCCTGTTCGGCTGCGCCACCGAGCAGTCCCGCACCATCGAAGTCCCCCGCGCGGTCACGCCGCCGCCCGCCCAGTACCAGGGCCAGCGCGCGCCGATCGCGGTCGGCAAGTTCGAGAACCGCTCCAGCTTCATGCGCGGCATGTTCGCCGACGCCATCGACCGCCTGGGCAACCAGTCCAAGTCGATCCTGATCGCCCACCTGCAGCAGACCAACCGTTTCAGCGTGCTGGACCGCGACAACCTCGAAGAGGCGCAGCAGGAGGCCAAGTTCAAGAACAGCAGCCTGACCATCAAGGGCGCGGACTACCTCGTGACGGGCGCGGTGACCGAGTTCGGCCGCAAGGAAGTCGGCGACCAGCAGCTGTTCGGCGTGCTCGGCCGCGGCAAGAAGCAGATCGCCTACGCCAAGGTGACGCTGAACGTGGTGAACAGCCAGACCTCCGAGGTCGTGTATTCGGCGCAGGGCGCTGGCGAGTACGAGCTCTCGACCCGCGAGGTGGTCGGCTTCGGCGGCACCGCCAGCTATGACGCGACGCTGAACGGCAAGGTCCTGGACCTGGCCATCAAGGAGGCCGTCAACACGATGGTCGCCGGCATCGACAGCGGCGCCTGGAAGCCGCAAGCCAGCCGCTGAACGGGAGCCCGACCATGACCATGATCCCTGTGATCCGCGCTGTCGCGCTGACCGCCGTGGCCGCCCTGCTGACCGCCTGCGGCACGCCGCAGAAGCCGCTCTACCAATGGGGTGGCTATCAGAGCAGCATGTACCAGTACTTCAAGACCAACGGCGAGATGCCTGGCGACCAGATCACGCAACTGGAGTCGCAGCTCATCAAGAACAAGGCCGCCAACGAGGCGACGCCGCCCGGCCTGCACGGTCACCTGGCGCTGCTGTACGCGAAGGTCGGCAACGACGACGCCGCGCGTGCACACCTGGAAGCCGAACGCGCGCTGTTCCCCGAGTCCGCCGCCTACGTGGACTTCCTGCTGAAGAAGCCGGCCGAGAAGTCGGCCGCCATGCAGGCCGCCGCCACGCCGGCTGCTCCCGCCAAGGCGGCGAGCGGCGTCTGAGACCGATCGAGGAACCGACCCCATGATGACCCTGATGTCCCTGATCCGCCGTGTCGGCGCCGTGGCCGTGCTGGCCGCGCTGACCGCCTGCGCATCGCCGACCAAGCCCTACGACTACACCGCGTTCAAGGAAGCCAAGCCGGCGTCGCTGCTGGTGCTGCCGCCGGTGAACAGCACGCCGGACGTGAACGCCACCTACGGCGTGCTGTCCACGCTGTCGATGCCGCTGGGCGAGGCTGGCTACTACGTGCTGCCGGTGACCCTGGTCGACGAGACGCTGCGCACCAATGGCGTGACCACGCCGGCTGACGCGCAGAGCATCGAGCCGGCCAAGCTGCGCCAGATCTTCGGTGCCGACGCGGCGCTGTATGTCGAGGTGAAGCAGTACGGCTCGGTCTACAAGGTGATCTCGAGCGAGACCGTCGTCGAGGTGCAGGCCAAGCTGGTGGACCTGCGCACCGGCACGATGCTGTGGGACGGCAAGGCGACCGCGTCGAGCGCCGAGCAGAACAACAGCAGCCAAGGCGGCCTGGTGGGCCTGCTGGTCAAGGCGCTGGTCGACCAGATCGCCAGCAACCTGACCGATCGCAGCTACCAGATCGCGGGCATGACCAGCAATCGTCTGGTGAACGCCCCCAATGGCCTGCTGCCGGGTCCCCGTGCGCGCGTGCCTGTGAAAAACTAAGGGCTTCGCCACGAACCCGGCCCGCGCCGGCCCGTCGAGGGCTGGCCGGACCTGCACCCACCGGTTCGCGCCGGTGGGTTTTCTTTTTTCTGTCGAGCATGAGCACTCCGATCTCCATCACCCGCCATCAGGGCCTCGAGGCCATCGAACTCCGCGCCCCGGACGGCGCCCGTGCGACGCTGCTGTTGCACGGGGCGCATCTCGTGTCCTGGGTCCCGGCCGGCGGCGACGAGCAGCTCTACCTGTCGCCGAAGAGCGCCTTCGCGACCGGCCAGGCGATCCGCGGCGGCGTGCCGGTGATCTTTCCGCAGTTCGCGACCCGTGGCCCGCTGCAGCGTCACGGCTTCGCGCGGGGCAAGCCCTGGCAACTGGTGAGCGCCGAGACGGGCAAGGACGATGCGCTGGCCGTGCTGCGCCTGACCGACGACGGCGCCACCCGCATGGTCTGGCCGCACGCCTTCGAGACCGAGATCAGCCTGCGCATCGCCGGCCGCGTGCTGCAGATCGAGCTCGCGTGCGAGAACAAGGGCGACACGCCGCTGTCCTTCACGGCGGCGCTGCACACCTACCTGCGGCTGACGCAGATCATGTCGGCCTCGTTGCAAGGCCTGTCGGGGCTGGCGTACTGGGATTCGGCCGCCGAGCGCGCCGGCACGCAGCACGAGGACCTGCTGCGCCTGGACGGCGAGATGGACCGCATCTATCAGGACGCCAAACACGACCTGACCCTGCGCGACGCCGATCGCCGCGTCGTGATCCGGCAGCAGGGCTTCGCCGACGCCGTGGTCTGGAATCCGGGCGAGGAGAAGGGCGACGCGCTGGCCGACATGCCCGAAGGGGGCTGGAAGCAGATGCTGTGTGTCGAGGCCGCGCAGGTGCTGCGCCCCATCGAACTGGCTCCGGGCGAGACCTGGGCCGGCATGCAGACGCTCGAGTTGCTCTGAGCCCCCGCGAGGTAAGCTGGCCCGTCCTTCATCGAACGGAGCCAGCATGGGCGACAAGAAGTCCGGGAACGGCGACAAGAGCGGGAAGCGCGACGCCAAAGCCAAGGCCAATGGCAAGGCGGACGGCAAGGCGGACGGCAAGGGCCATGGCGGTGGCAAGCTGTCCAAGTCCGACTACCTCGAGCACCTGCAGCCGATGCAGGTCGAGCTCAACAACCTGGCGCGCTGGCTGCAGCACAGCCGCAAGCGGTTGCTGGTGATCGTCGAAGGCCGCGACACCGCCGGCAAGGGCGGCGTCATCAACGCGATCTCCGAAACGCTGAACCCGCGCCAGTGCCGCACCGTCGCGTTGGGCAAGCCCAGCGAGCGCGAGCAGGGCGAGTGGTACTTCCAGCGCTACATGACCCATCTGCCGGCCGCTGGCGAGATCGTGCTCTTCGATCGCAGCTGGTACAACCGCGCCGGCGTCGAGGCGGTGATGGGCTTCTGCACGCCCCAGCAGACGGACCAGTTCCTGCACCAGGCGCCGATCCTGGAGCGGCTGCTCGTCGAGGACGGCCTGCTGCTCTTCAAGTACTGGCTCACCGTCGATCAGAAGCACCAGGAAGAGCGCTTCGCCGAGCGGGCGCAGGACCCGCTCAAGCAGTGGAAGCTGTCGCCGATCGACCTCGAAGCGCGCCAGCATTACGAGGACTACGGCCGCGCGCGCGATCGCATGCTCGAGCACACCCATACCAAGCACGCGCCCTGGACGCTGGTCGATTTCAATGATCAGCGCCGCGGCCGGCTCACGCTGATCCGCCACCTGCTCGATCACGTTCCCGATGTATCGGTGCCGGAGAAGCCGCTCAAGTTCCCGCCGCTCAAGAGCGGTCCGAAGCAGGAGCGCTTCGACTGGAAGCTCAAGCCGATCAAGCCGTCCAGTCTGGACTGAGCGCGCTCAGAGCACGACGACGGCGTCGGGCAACTCGTTGCGGGGCGGCGTGCCGGCCTGGGACGGGAAGTGCTCGGCGAGCAGCGCCTCGACCGCCCGGATCGCGTCATTGAGCCCCTGCTCGAACTGGCCATCCCGCAGCGACTGGCGCAGCCCTTCGACGATGGGCTGCCACTGCGCCGCGCTCACGCGCCGGCTCAGGCCGCGGTCCGCGACGATCTCGATGGCGCGCTCCGCCAGCAGCAGGTAGATGAGCACGCCGTTGTTGTGCTCGGTGTCCCACACGCGCAGTTTTCCAAACAGCGCCAGTGCGCGCTGCCGCGCGGACAGCCCGCGCCACAGGTAGCTGATGGGCAGGCTCGCCTCGACGCACAGACGGATCTCGCCGCCGTGCCGGAGCTCGCTCTCGGTGACCCGCGCCGACAGCCGCGCCAGCGCCGCCGCCGGCAGCACACGGCGCACGTCGGCCTCGTCCCAGAGGCGGTGCCGGAAGAAGCGCCCGAGCCGGCTCGTGTCACCGGCATGCCGCGCGTCGCGATCGGTGCTCTGCGTCATCACCAGTCCCCCGAGGCACCACCGCCGCCAAAGTCGCCGCCGCCGCCGGACGAGAAGCCGCCGCCGTCGCTGCCCCCGCTCCAGCTGCTGCCGCCATCGCCACCGCCGCCGCCCCAGATGATGGGCGGCGAGATGCCGCCGGTCCCATGCGCGCTGCGCCGGTAGCCGCTGTAGGACGAGCCGGCGCTGCGCCGCCGGGCCGCGCCGATGCCCAGCAGCCCGACGAGGATCATCGATCCGATCGCCGCGCCCGCGCCCAGCAGCAGGCTGCCGCTGAGGCCCCAGCCGACGGCGCCCGCGCCGGCACCGGTGAACAGGCTGCCGGCCTTGCGGCCGAAGAGGGACGTGAGAAAGATCCCTGCGAGCGGCACGCCGAGGAACGCGATCATCGCGATCTCGCCAAGATCGATGTTGTGGCCGGACGAGGAGGAAACGCCGCCGCCCCGTCCAGGCGTGGGCGCCGGCAGATGCTCGCCGCGGATGCGCGCCTGCAGCGAATCGATCGCGCGGTTCAGGCCGCCGGCGTAGTCGCCGGCCTTGAAGGCGGGCGCGATGTCGCGCTCGATGATCTGCCGCGCGGCGAGATCCGGCACCGCGCCCTCGAGCGCCTTGGCCGTCTGGATGTTGACGCGCCGGTCGCCCTTGGCGACGACGATCAGCAGCCCGTCGCCGACCTCGCGGCGGCCGATCTTCCATTGATCGCCGATGCGCTGCGCGTAGGCGGCGATGTCCTCGGGCGCGGTGGTGCGCACCATCAGGATCACGATCTGCGGGCCGGCCTCGCGCTCGAAGGCGGCGAGCTTGGCGTCGATCGCCTGGCGCTGCGCCTCGCTCAGCGTGCCGGTCTGGTCGACGACGCGCCCGCTCAGCGCGGGCACGGGCAGCAGGTCCTGCGCCCGCGCCCGCGGCGGCAGACCCAGGCTCATCAAGAGGCCCAGCAGCGCCAGCGCGGCGACGCGCCAGAGCCCCCCGCCACGCACCACCGTCCAGGCGGCCCGCATGCGCGGTGCCTCAGTTCGACGCTGGCGAGGCCGCCAGTGTCGGCGCGGGCGTGGTCGCCACTGGCGCGGCGGGCTTGTCGAAGTTCACCGTCGGCGGCGCGGAGATCGCGGCCTCGTTCTGCACGGTGAAGTTGGGCTTGACCTCGTAGCCGAAGACCTTGGCCGTCAGGTTGGTCGGGAAGCGGCGGGCCAGCACGTTGTACTCCTGCACCGCCTTGATGTAGCGGTTGCGGGCGACGGTGATGCGGTTCTCGGTGCCCTCGAGCTGCACGCGCAGGTCGCGGAAGCCCTGGTTGGCCTGCAGCTGCGGGTAGCGCTCGCTGACGACCATCAGCCGGCTCAGCGCGCTGGACAGCTCGCCCTGCGCGGCCTGGAACTTCTGCAGCGCGGCCGGGTCGCGGGCCAGCTCCGGCGTGACCTGGATGCTGGTGGCCTTGGCGCGCGCCTCGACGACCTTGGTCAGCGTGTCCTGCTCGAAGCTCGCTTCGCCCTTGACCGTATTGACGATGTTGGGGATGAGGTCGCTGCGGCGCTGGTACTGGCTCAGCACCTCGGACCAACTGGCGTTGACCTGCTCGTCCAGGCTCTGGAATTCGTTGTAGCCGCAGCCGGTGAGCGCCAGCGGCGCCGCGGCGATCAGCGTGGCAGCCGCGGTGGCGCGGACCGTGGCGAGCAGACGGGACGGGGACGGTGTCATCGGGAGATCCTCCTGTGCGGCGGCATATCGAGGGCCGCCCCGCGGAATTCAAGAGCAGCGAGCCCCGAGGATAATCGCCCTCCCATGAGCGCCCCCCTTCAGAACGACGTCTTCCTGCGCGCCTGTCTGCGCCAACCCACCGAGTACACCCCGGTCTGGCTCATGCGTCAGGCCGGCCGCTACCTGCCGGAGTACCGCGAGACCCGCGCCAAGGCCGGAAGTTTCATGGGCCTGGCCACGAGCACGGACTACGCCACCGAAGTCACGCTGCAGCCGCTGGAGCGTTACCCGCTCGATGCGGCGATCCTGTTCAGCGACATCCTGACCGTGCCCGACGCGATGGGCCTGGGCCTGTCGTTCGCGCAGGGCGAGGGCCCGAAGTTCGCGAAGGTCGTCCGTGACGAGGCTGCCGTCGCCGCGCTGGCTGTGCCCGACCTCGACAAGCTGCGATACGTCTTCGATGCGGTGAGTTCGATCCGCCGCGCGCTGAATGGCCGCGTGCCGCTGATCGGCTTTTCGGGCAGCCCATGGACGCTGGCCTGCTACATGGTCGAGGGCGGCGGCTCCGACGACTACCGCCACGTCAAGAGCCTGATGTACGCGCGTCCGGACCTGATGCACCGCATCCTCGAGATCAACGCCGACGCGGTTGCCGCTTATCTGAACGCGCAGATCGAGGCCGGTGCGCAGGCGGTGATGGTGTTCGACTCCTGGGGCGGCGTGCTGGCCGACGGACAGTTCCAGCAGTTCAGCCTGGCGTACTCGCGCCGCGTGCTGGCGCAGGTCAAGGGCGAGCACGGCGGCCACCGCATTCCCAAGCTGCTGTTCACCAAAGGCGGTGGCCCGTGGCTGGACGAGATCGCCGCGTCCGGCGCCGATGTCGTCGGCCTGGACTGGACGGTGAACCTGGGCCGCGCCCGCGCGCAAGTGCAGGACCGCGTCGCGCTGCAGGGCAACCTCGATCCGAACGTGCTGTTCGCCCCGCCGGCCGCGGTGCGCGAGCAGGCGCGCGCGGTGCTCGACAGTTTCGGCGTGCCGCAGCGCGCCGATGGCGGCTGGGGCGGTCACGTCTTCAACCTCGGTCATGGCATCAGCCAATTCACGCCGCCGCAGAGCGTGGCCGAACTCGTCGACGAGGTGCATCGGCATTCGCGCGCGCTGCGCGCCGCCGGCCTGTCGAAACCGGCCTGAACAGGGCCCGGGAAAGGGCTTCCACGGCGTGGCCGGCGCCCCAGTTATCCCCAAAATCGTGCATGTCACCCAAACGCAGCACATGCGCCGGCCCGCTGCTAGGGCTTTCCCCGATGGGCGTCTAAGTCATTGATTTCAAAGGGAGTGGCGAATTCCCCTCGAATTTGACGCCGACGGCCGCTCCGGGCGGCAATCCCGCCCGGTCCCGGAAACCCGATCCGTTTCCCACAAAGTTATCCACAGGCTTTCGACCCCGTTGTGAACACCGTTGGAAATCAGGCACTTGGCGCGCTTTCCTCATGGCCGATGGAGGCCGTGAAACGCTCGCCGGGCGCCGTTCGGGCACGGGGCAGGGCGCCGAGATGAACGACGCGTCATCGCCGCGTCGCGTCCGCGTGGCGGTCGAGGCCCCGCAGCACAGCGGGCTGACGGGCCCGCTGGACTACCTTGGCCCGCAAGACTTGACCCCGGGCACGCTGGTTCACGTCACGCTGGGCCGGCGCGACGTCATGGGACTGGTCTGGGACGACCTGCCCGAGGGCCAGGACTTGCCCGGCGAGGATCGCCTGCCGGAATCCGGACTGCGCCCGGTGGGCGAGGCGCTCGATGCGCTGCCGCCGCTGTCGGACCGCTGGCGGCGGCTGGTCGATTTCGCGGCGGGATACTACCAGCGCAGCGTCGGCGAACTGGCACTCTCGGTGCTGCCGCCGCAATTGCGCGAACTCGACGCCAAGCAACTGCAGGCGCGGCTGAAGAAGCTCGACAAGGCCGACGCCGAGAGCGCGAAGGCCGCGGCCGAGGCGCCGTCCGCGCTCGTGGCGCTTCCGATGCTGACCGCGCAGCAGCAGACGGCGCTGGACGCCCTCCTCGCGCTGGCCGGGCGCGAGGCGCCGCCGCCCGCGCTGCTGTGGGGCCTGACCGGCAGCGGCAAGACCGAGATCTACCTGCGCGCCGCGCAAGCCGCGCTCGAACGCGGCCAGCAGGTGCTAGTGCTGGTGCCCGAGATCAACCTGACGCCGCAGCTCGAGGCGCGTTTCGCCGAGCGCTTCGCCGGCCGCGCGATCGTGTCGCTGCACAGCGCGCTGACGCCGGCCCGGCGCCTGCGCCACTGGCTGTCGGCGCACCTGGGGCGCGCCCAGCTGGTGCTGGGCACGCGGCTCGCGGTGTTCGCGTCGATGCCGCGGCTGGGTCTGATCGTCGTCGACGAGGAACACGATCCCTCCTACAAGCAGCAGGACGGCGCGCGCTACTCGGCGCGCGATCTCGCGGTCTACCGCGGCCATCTCGAGAAGATCCCCGTCGTGCTGGGCTCGGCCACGCCTTCACTGGAGAGCTGGCAGCACGCGCTTGGCGGGCGCTACCAGCGCATCGACCTGACCGAGCGCATCGGCGGCGGGGCGCTGCCCAAGGTGCGGCTCTTCGACATGAACCGGCTCGAGCGCAAGAAGGGCGTGACCACCGCGCTGTCGGTGCCGCTGCTGGACGCGCTGCGCAAACGGCTCGATCGCGGCGAGCAGAGCCTGGTCTTCCTGAACCGCCGCGGCTATGCGCCGGTGCTGCATTGCGACCAGTGCAACTGGAAGAGCGACTGCCCGCATTGCAGCGCGCATCAGGTCTTCCACAAGGAGGACCGCACGCTGCGCTGCCACCACTGCGGCGTGTCGACGCGTGTGCCGCGCGCCTGCCCGTCCTGTGGCAACCCGGACATCGCGCCGCTGGGCCGCGGCACGGAGCGGCTCGAGGAGCAGCTCGCGCAAGCGCTGCCCGGCGCGCGCGTGGCGCGTATCGACGCGGACACGACGCGGCTCAAGGGCAGCCTGGAATCGCAGCTCGCGGCGGTGCATGAGGGGGACGTGGACATCCTCGTCGGCACGCAGATGGTGGCGAAGGGGCACGACTTCCGGCGCATCACGCTGGTCGCCGCGGTGAACCCGGACGGCGCGCTGTTCAGCAGCGACTTCCGCGCGCCGGAGCGGCTGTTCTCCCTGCTGATGCAGGCCGGTGGCCGCGCCGGGCGCGACGCCGCGCAGGCCGCGGCGAGCGAGATGTGGGTCCAGACCTGGTATCCGGAGCATGCGCTGTACCAGTCGCTGCAGAAGCACGATTACGAGGCCTTCGCCGCGAGCCAGTTGCATGAGCGGACCACGGCGAACCTGCCGCCCTTCGCGCATCTGGCGCTGGTGCGGGCCGAGGGCCGGACGGTCGAGGCCGCGCGCGACTTCCTGACCGCGGCGCAGGAAGCGGCGCGCGCGCTGCCGCTGTCGCTGGGGCTGCTGCTGTATCCGCCGGTGCCGATGGCGGTGGCGCGGGTGGCCGATGTGGAGCGCTTCCAGATGCTGATCGAGGCGGGCAGCCGGGCTCAGTTGCAGCGCTTCCTGCGTGCCTGGCTGCCCGAGCTGCATGCGCTCAAGCGTCGTCAGAAGGGCCTGACGCGCTGGGCGGTCGACGTGGATCCGCTGGCGATCTGACGCCGCGGCGGTTCAGAGCAGGCGCGCGAGCGCGTCCTCGAGCACCGGCCAGGCCGCGCGCACGGCGGCCAGCGCGTCCTCCGAGCCGGTGGCGGCTTCCTGCGCGTCCTGTTCCAGCTGGCGCGCGACGCCGGCGGCCTCGGCATGTCCGAGGGTCAGCAGCACGCTCTTGAGGCTGTGGGCGAGGTGTCGCACCTTGACGTGATCACCGCGCTCGCAGGCGCTGCGGCCGGCGGCGATGTCGAGCGGGAACTGCATCCGGCAGCGCGCCAGGAAGGCCTGGTACAGCGCCGCATTGCCGCCAAAGTACTGCTCGATGGCGGCCTGATGGATCGAGGGCATCGTGGCGGGCGCCGGCGCGTCGCGCAGGCCATCCAGGCAGGACTGCAGGTCCGCCAGCGAGCAGGGCTTGGAGAGGAAGCGCGTGACGCCCAGCGCCTCGAGCTGCTCGCGCACCGCCGGATTGAGTCCGGCGCTGAACACGGCCAGCCTCGCGTTGCCGCGCAGTTCGGGCCGCTGCTTCAGCGTCTGCAGCAGGTCCAGCCCATGCCGGCCCGGCAGCATCAGATCGCTGATGACCAGGTCGAAGTTCTGCGTGGCCAGCGCCAGCAGCGCCTCGTCGACGGAGATGCAGGCCTGCAGGCGCACCTCGTCGTCCTCCAGGGCCATGGCGACGAAACGTTGCAGGGTCGGATCGTCCTCCACCAGGAGGACCCGGACGCGGGTCACCATCCTCAGCCGCCCGCGATCAGCCGGCGAATTGCGGCTGCCGGGCCCGGATGCGCTGCACGGCGGCGGCCAGCAGCGGCGGCAGGTCGGTCACCAGCCGCGGCTTGTGCACCAGCGGCAGACCGGCGAGCGCGAACGCATAGGGCGCGCGCTGCTGCTCGTCGAGCGCGGTGACGAAGATCAGCTCGCTGCTCGCGAACTGCGGCTGCGAGCGCAGGCTGGTCACCAGCGCCGCCCCGTCAATGCCGGGCAGCAGGATGTCCACCAGCAGGATCTCGGGCTGCAGCTGTCCGTACATCACCAGACCGCCGATGCCGTCGTTGGCGGTGTGCAGGTCCAGGTCGGGGAATTCCTGCTGCGCCAGCAGCATCACCAGGTTCTGGTAGTGGACCGAGTCCTCGATCAGCAGCGCCTTGAGCCGCTGGGGCGTGCCGTCGGCGGGCGACAGGTCGGCGGGCTTGGTCGGCGCCAGACCCCGCCCGGTGAGCCAGGCATCCAGCGAGCTGCGCAGGATCCGGCGGTGGCCGCCCGGCGTGCGCCAGGCCTGCAGCTCGCCGCGGTCCACCATCAGCTGAACCGATCGGACGGCCATGCCGAGGCGCTGCGCGACTTCGCGCGTGCTGAAATCCTCTTGCATGTCGTCAGGGGTTCGGGCAATGGCAGTCATAAGTCGATTTTGCCGAATTTCCTAATTCTTTAGGTGGGCAATATCCCCACTTATAAGCGATAAAACTGATATTCGATGTGACTTCGGTGGGGCTCGGGGCATCCCTGGCCGTGGGACGGTGCGAACTCTGGTGCAATCCGGGTCCGAGGAGATGCGATGACGAAGCGAATGACCGGACGCGCCGCCCGGGCCGCGGCTGCCGCATGGCTGGCGCTCTTGCCCGTGCTGGCGGCGCCTGCCTGGGGCGCGCCGGCCGCCGCGTCCGCGCAGGCGGCGGCCAGTCCGGCGCTGCAGCGCGTGATGGGCAGCGGCGTGCTGCGGGTGTGCATCTGGCCGGACTACTACGGCATCACCTATCGCCACCCGCGCGACGAGACGCTGAGCGGCCTGGACATCGACCTCTCGAATGAATTGGCCAAGGACCTGGGCGTGCGGCTGCGCTATGTCGAGTCCTCGTTCCAGCGCCTGATCGGCGACCTCGTGGCGGAGCGCTGCGACGTGGCGATGTTCGCCGTCGCCGTGGTGCCGCAGCGCCGCGAGACGCTGTCCTTCACCCAGCCCTACCTGCAGAGCGACATCTACGCGATCGCCAGCCGCGCCAGCCGCGTCGTCAAACGCTGGGAGGACATCGACCAGCCCGGCGTGGTGGTGGCGGTGCAGGCGGGGACCTCGATGGAGCCGGTGATGCGCGAAGCGCTCAAGCGCGCCCGGCTGCGCGTGGTGGAGCCGCCGGCCACGCGCGAGCGGGAGCTGGAGTCCGGCCGCGCCGATGTCTTCATGACCGACTATCCCTACAGCCGCCGCTTGCTGGACAACGCGGACTGGGCGCAGCTGATCGCGCCGCCGCGGCCCTTCCACATCCTGCCGTATGCCTACGCGATCAAGCGCGGCGACGACGCGTGGCTCGCGCGGCTGGACGACTTCGTCGCGCGGATCAAGCGCGACGGGCGGCTGCGCGCCGCCGCCGAGCGCCACGGCCTCGGCGCGATCGTGGTGCCCTGAAGGGGAGACGCGGCGATGCTCGGTCCGGCCGTCCGATCCCTCCAGCGCCTGCGCCGCGCGGCGCTGTGGGCGGGCGTCACCGTGGCCGCCGGCACGGTGGCGGGCCTGATCGGTCCGGCCTGGGTCGGCCGGCAGGAGGCCATCGACGAGGCGCGCGCCCGGGGCGAGCTGCTGGCGCAGGTGCTCGAGAACGACGCGAGCCGCACGATCGAGACCGCCTCGCTGTCGCTGCATGCGATCGGCGACGGGCTGACCCGTTCGATCGGCCACGACGATGAGGTGGAACACCTGGGCGAGCACTTCAGCCACGTGCTGGTGGGGCTGCCCTTCATCCGCAGCGTGTCGCTGCTGGACGCGCGCGGGCGGGTGCTGATCAGCACGAACGGGGACGAGGTCGGGCTGGAAATCCCGCTCGACGATTTCGGCCGCCTGCCGGGACCGGACCGCGACATGCTGATGCCGCTGCGACCGGGGCGCGGGCTGGCGGACCTGACGAGAAACCGCGGCGCGCGGGGCTCGCCGGTGGGCATGCTGCCGTTGCTGCTGCAGCTGCCCACGGGCCCGGACGCGCCGGACGGCGGCGCGTCGGCGCCGGCAGCCAGGACCTTGCGCGACAGCGATCCGCGCTGGCTGCTGGCGCTGATCAATCCCGACGCGCTGACCCAGGTCCAGCAGCGCGCGCTGCCCTCGGGGCACAGCGCGGCTTGGCTGGCGTCGACCGACGGGCAACTGCTCGCCGCGATGGAGTCGCTCAATCAACTGCCGGGCCAGCGGCTCGATGGCCATCCGGTCTTCGACGCGCTGCGCCGCGGGCGCGAGCATGGCGCCTACATCGGCGCGGGCGCCTTGCCGGGCGAGGTCATCGTCGCCTATCGGGCGGCGACGCGCAGGCCGCTGATCGTGGGCGTCGAGCAGCCGGTGGAGGAGGTGCTCGCGCGCTGGCACGCCGGTCTGCGCTGGCTGCTGCTGATCGGCGCGCTGGCGCTGGCCTTGATCGCGCTGGCGACCGCGACGGTGCGGCGCAGCCTGCAGGCGCGCGCCGAGGCGATGGAGGCGCTGGAAGGCGCGCACGAACAGCTCGCCGACCGCGAGCGCGACATGCGCGTGCTGCTCAAGAGCGTGCAGGAGGTGATCTTCCGCACCAACCCGGCCGGAACGCTGACCTTCGTGAACGCGCGCTGGACCACGCTGCATCGCGGCCGCCCCGACGAGGCGGTGGGACGGCGGCTCGCCGACCTCGCCGAGCCGGCCGACCGCGAGGCGGTCGCCAGCCTGTTCGATGGCGAGGACGGCGTGCGCAGCGTCGAGGCGACGATCCGCAACGGCGAAGGCGCGCCGCGCCGCTACCAGATCGCGACGGTGCCGCTGCGCCGCGATGGTGAGCTGCTCGGCTACGCGGGCAGCGCCGTCGACATCACCGAACGGGCCGCCGCCGAGCGCCTGACGCGCCAGGCGCGCGACGCGGCGGAAGAGGCCTCGCGCGCCAAGACCGAATTCCTCGCCAACATCAGCCACGAGCTGCGCACGCCGCTGCAGTCCATCCTCGGCTTCTCCGAGCTCGGCATGATGCGCAGCGGCGCGCAGGAGCGGCTGCATGCGATGTTCGCGGACATCCATGGATCCGGGCAGCGCATGCTGGCGCTGGTCAACGACCTGCTGGACGCCGCCAAGCTCGAGAGCACCGTCGGCGCGCTGGACCTGCGCGACCAGGACCTGCGCGAGCCGGTCGGCGCGGTGCTGCGCGAGCTCGCGCCGCTGGTCGCCAAGCGCCAGCTCATGATCAGCGCCGAGCTGCCCGCCTCGATGCCGGCACGCCTGGATCCGCTGCGCATCCAGCAGGCGGTGCGCAACGTGTTGGCCAACGCGATCAAGTTCGCACCGGCCGGCGGCACGATCGAGCTGCTCGGCGACCGCTCGCCCGACGGCTCGCTCCACCTGTGCGTCGCGGACCGCGGCCCCGGCATCCCGGTCGACGAGCTCGAGCGCATCTTCGACCCCTTCGTCCAGTCGACGGCGACCAAGGACGGCTCCGGCGGCACCGGCCTGGGCCTGCCGATCAGCCGTCGCATCGTCGAGATGCATGGCGGCCGTCTCTACGCCACCAACCGCGCCGGAGGCGGCGCCGAATTCCACCTCATCCTCCCCCCCGGCGACGCGCCCGCAGACCAGGCCCAAGCCGCGGATTAGGGGCGCCGTCCGACACCATCCCCACGCGCGCTGTGCCATCCTTGGCGCATCGTCGAGCCGGACTGCCCGGCATCAGGAGCACATCATGAAATGGGAAGGCCAGCGCGAGAGCGACAACGTCGAGGACGCACGCGACGGCGGCGGTGGAGGCGGCGGTGGCGGCTTGCCGATGCTCGGGGGACGCGGCATCGGCATCGGCGGCATCGTGATCGCCCTGCTCGCCTCATGGGCCTTCGGCATCAACCCGCTCACCGTCCTCAGCGTGCTCGACGGCAGCACCGTCCAGACCGGCTCCGGCAACCCGCAGCGCCCCGTCGCCCCCACCCATCCGCAGGACGAGCCCGCCAAGTTCGTCAGCGTCGTCCTGGCCGACACCGAAGACGTCTGGAGCCAACTCTTCCAGGCCGCCGGCAAGACCTATCAAGCCCCCAAGCTCCGGCTCTTCACCGGGCGCGAACCCACAGCCTGCGGCATGGGCCAGTCCGCCATGGGACCGTTCTATTGCCCCGGCGACTCCAAGGTCTACATCGACCTCAGCTTCTATCAAACCCTGCGCGACCGTCTCGGCGCGCCCGGCGACTTCGCCCAGGCCTACGTGATCGCCCATGAGGTCGGCCATCACGTCCAGCATCTCCTGGGCATCACCGAGAAAGTCGACGCCGCCCGCCGCCGTCAGTCCGAACAAGCCGCCAACGCCACCAGCGTGCGCGTGGAACTCCAGGCCGATTGCTTCGCCGGGGTTTGGGCACACCACTCCCAGCAAGGCAAGGGATGGCTTGAGGCCGGCGACATTGACGAAGCACTCAATGCCGCAGCACAGATCGGAGACGACACACTTCAGCGCAACGCGGGACGAGCAGTCGTGCCGGAAAGCTTCACACATGGGAGCAGCGAGCAGCGGCAGCGCTGGTTCAGGCGAGGCATGGCACAGGGGGACCTGCGGGACTGCGATACGTTTTCGGCGAAACCACTCTGAAGACCGAGCACGCCTTCGCTTGGCCGGGGCCGCCGGCGCCGCCGAAGTTGGCGCTCAACTCGATCCGCTCGCCTTCGGCTCGCTGCTCTCAGACAGAACGCGCCCAGTCAGTCCCGGACTTCGGCGGCGCCGGCGGCCCCGGCCAAGCGAAGGCCGATTGACCGAGCGCATCGCTCCCCGTTACGGCGCGTGCGGGTCGCCAAGGCACGACTTCAACCACTGGCTCATCTCCCATTGCACTTGGCCCGCAGACTCGCGCGCGGTGTAGCCATGCGCCTCGAAGGGCAGCAGCACATACCTCGCAGTGCCGCCCAGACCCGCCAACGCCTGGTACAGGCGCTCACTCTGCATCGGGAAAGTGCCCGAGTTGTTGTCCGCCTCGCCGTGAATCAGCAACAACGGATCCTTGATCTGGTTCGCGAAGAGGAACGGCGACAGCTTCAGATAAACATCCTTCGCGTCCCAGAGCGAACGGCGCTCACTCTGGAATCCAAACGGCGTCAGCGTCCGGTTGTAGGCACCGCTGCGCGCAATGCCACAACGGAACAACTTCGTGTGCGCCATCAGGTTCACCGCCATGAAAGCACCGTAACTGTGCCCGCCAATGGCAATCCGCTTCGGGTCCACCGTGCCCAGGTCCTCCGCCTTGTCCACGATCGCCCGCGCATTCGCGGCCAGTTGCTCGACGAAGCTGTCGTTCAGGTTGCGTGAGTCCCCCACCACCGGCATCGTCGCGTCCATCAGCACCACATACCCATCCATCAACAGGTTGAGCGGACTGATTCCCGAAAAACTCATGAAGCGCCCCGGCGAACCGCTCAGTTGTCCCGCGATCGATGCGTCGTTGAACTCCAGCGGATACGCCCACACCAGCGCCGGACGCTTTTCGCCGTCGCGCAGGTCCGGCGGCAGGTACATCCAGAACGACATCTCGACCCCATCGGCCCGCTTGAAGGACACCAGCTCACGCCGCACCGCCTTCAGCTGCGGCGTCGGATCCTTCAGCCGCGTCAGCGCGGTGACCTTGCCGTTCTCGCGCAGCGCCAGGTTGGGCGGCTCATGCTCGGTCTCGCGCTGCGTGACCAGGCGCCGGTCCTCGAGCAGCGCCACCGGCGCCTCGTAGACACCCTCGGCCGACTGGAACAGCCGCTGCACGCTCAGGTCCCTCAGCGACATCTTGTCCAGGAAGGGCCGGTCGCCCTTGGGGGCCGCACCCTGGCCCGACAGCAGCAGGTCCCCGTTCAAGGTCTGCGCGACCTGATGCCCGTTGGGCAGCGTGCGCATGAACGGGAAGCCGGGGTGACGATAGCGCTCGCGCACCGAGTGCTCGAACAGCGGCCGGCTCTGCGTGCCGCGCAGCGGCAGCAGATAGGTCCGCGTCCAGCCGCGGTTGCGGTCCTCCTCGGTCAGCAGCGCATGGACGCCGTCGTCGAGGAAGCGCAGCCGCGTGAAGCGGTAAGGCATGCGCTGGACCTCGAAGGGATCACCGGTGTAGGGAGGATCGAGCCGCATGACGCGGTCGCGGAACGAGGCGCGCGCGGCCGGATTGCCGCCATCGAGCGCCTCGACCCAGTAGATCGCCGCATCCTTGGTCGGCGACGGGTAGAACACCCGCGGCCCGGGCAGCGCGCCGTCGATGGCCACGCCCTGCTTGAGCGGCATCTTGGCCAGCTCGCGGATGACCTTGCCGTCACGCTGGCGGACTTCGACCACGGTCGGGAAATCGTCGAAGGTCAGGTTGTAGCTGAAGGGCCGGACCAGCCTTTCCGTGAGCAGCGCCTGCCCGTTGCCGACGCTGGACACGCTGGTGAACAGGCCCGGCGTGCCGATGTCCTTGCTCTGGCCGCTGGCGATGTCGATCAGCGTCAGCTGCGAGCGGGCGTGGTACTCGAACAGGTCCTCGTCGCGCGGATTTCGCAGCAGGTCCGGATAGGTGCGCTCGGGCGAGGCCTTGCCATGCGTCTCCTGGATCGCCGGCCCGGCCTGATGGCGGCTGGGCGCGGGGCCGCGGCCATCGGGCACGGTGAGCACGACGGCCTCGCGCGGATTCAGCCAGGCGATGTCGTCGGCATCGACGGCGTTGTTGAGCCGCACGTTGTAGATGCGCCAGAGCTGACCATTGGCGGTCGCGCCCGCCCACAGCTCGTCGGCCGTGTCGGTGCGGCGCGAGAGTAGGAAGCGCTGTCCGTCCGGCGCCCAGACGAAGTTGTGCCAGGTGCCGCCGGCCGGCAGCTCGACCTCGCGCTCGGTCGCGTCCGGCTCGAGCAGCGGGCGCAGCCGCACGCGCTGCACGGCGACCAGGTTCTGCTGGCTGGCGTTGCGGGGATCGAAGCGCGCGCCGGCCAGGCGCAGGCCGGGGCGGGAGAGTTCCTCCAGCGGCGTGTAGCGGCGCTGCTCGACCAGCGCCAGCGACTGGCGGTCCGGCGACGGCAGCAGGCGGGGCAGGATCGGCGCGTCGAGCAGATCGCGGATCGCGGGCGAAGGCTGGCGGTACGACGAGGGCGCCGCGCCCGCGGGTGCCGGCAGGGCGGTCAGCGCCGCCATCGCGGTGGCGGCTGCGGTCGCGAGGATCGCCGCGAGGGCGGCGACGGGCGGGCGGATCAGGCCGACGGAGGGGACGCGCGAGGACATGGGGTCGAAGTATCGCTGCGCTAGGATTCGCGCCCATGATCGAGCCGCCCGCGCCGCACGCGCCCGACTCCCGGGCCCCGCACGACCCGCATGCCCCGCAGGGCGGCGGTGCCGGCGCCAGCGGCATGGCCCGCGCGCCTGCCGCGCTGCCCGCCGTGGGCGAGCGCCTGGGGGTGTGGCGCGTCGCGGCCGCGCTGTTCGAATGCGCATCCGGCTTCTGGTTCCGCGTCGAGCACGGCAAGGCCGCCGCGCAGACCGGACTGGCGCTGGTCTACCGCAACGAGTCGGACGCGCAGGCCGTGCTGATGCGCTTCGCGGAGGACTCGGAAGCGCTGTCGCGCTTTGCCTGCCCGACCTACGGCGCGCCGCTGGACAGCGGGCTCAGTCCTACCGGCCTGCCCTACCTCGTCGTTCCGGCGATGGACGGCGCGCCGCTGCTGCGCGTGGCGATGGCGCTGCCGCTCAAGCGCCGCATGCAGCTGCTGCTCGACCTGATCGAGATGCTCGACGCCGCCCATGAGCAGGGCCTGGTGCTGCACGAACTCGACCCCGGCACCCTGTGGCTGAGCCCTGCGCAGCAGCTGCACTGGCTGGGGCAGGGGCTGACGCCGCGCGACAGCCACGCGCCCGCGGCGCTGGTGCGCGCCGCCGAGCCGCTCGCCAACGCGCGCCAGCGCGCTGGCGGGCGGCCCGACGCCAACAGCGAGACCCATGCGCTGGGCCGTCTGCTGGGCCTGCTGGTCAATGGCCGGCTGCCGCGCCGCGATGCCGCCGAGGAAGGCGTCGAGGAAGAGGCCGAGCCCGGCGCGACGCCGGTGGCCTCGCTCCAATCGTGGCTGACGCTGACCGCCGCGCAGCGCGAGAGCCTGGACCAGCTGCTGGACCGCGCCATGATGGACGGCCGCTCGTTCACCGATCGCCGGTTGCTGGCGCAGGCGGTGCGCGACTGGATCGAGGCGGAGCCGTCCGCCGCGGCGAAGGCCGCGCCTTCGCCGGCGCAAGGCCCGGCCCCGGTGCCGTTCCCGCCGCCGCCGCTGGAGGCGCGCGCCGACGATCGGCCCGTGCCCCCCGGCACGCCGCTGCTGGAGCGGCTGGCCGGATTCGCGTTCGTGCTGGCGCTGGCGGCGGTGGCGGCCTGGCTCCTGCTGCGCGCCTGAGCGCCTCGCCGCGGGCTGCGTGAGCGCCGGCGGCGATGTGTCGCTGTCCAGCCTCGATGAGCTAGTTCGCTCTCACAGGGCGCTCGGCCGGGCGGGAAATCGCCCTGGCGAATCGACAACTTCGTGGCGCCGATCGACCTCGACAAGTCATGCGCAGGCCGATCCAGGCGGGTTGTCCGGCCGTGGGTGCGATGCCTACGATCTTCGTCTGCCGCCACGGATGGCGGCGCGAGGAGATGTGCGTGAGTTTCGAAATTCGGCCGATGTCCGTCGCGGACTGGCGCAGCTGCTGGCGGGACGCGGTGACCGACCCCGAGTGCTCGTCCTGGCTGCGCGGCGTGCTGGAGAGCTGCATCGACGAGAAGAACGCGCACTGGATCCGCCTGTCCGTGCGCTGGGCCGTCGATCCCGCGACCGGCGACTACCTGGTGCGCCTGCCGTCGCTGATCGGACGGCAGATCACGGACCAGTTCTGCGCCCGCGTTGGCGACCGGCTCTATGGCCTTTGCGGCTTGGGGATCGGCGATCCGAAGGTGTTCTTCGCGGGCGGCTCCTCGCCGTCCTGCGACTCGATGGCGCAGGTGCATGCGGTGCTGGGCGCGGCCTTTGCGATCCACGGCTCCTATGCCGAGGACATCGGCCGCGATCCGATCCGGGTGCCGGTCTTCATCCCCGGCGCGCTGATGCCCGAGCACCTCGCCGCCGAGACCCGCAGCCTCTGACGGCGCGCTCGCCACCCCGCGTCGCGGGGCTGTCAGCGCGAGGGCGCGCGCCTATCATCGGCGCTCACATGAATGCCCTTCGCCGCCACCTGCTCCGCCATGCCGCGCTTGGCGCCGTGGCCTTCGGCGTGACGCAGCGCGCGATGGCTCAGGCGTCGCCGCCGGATCCGGCCGCCGGTGCCGGACGCCCGCGCGCCGCGCAGGTGCTGATCGCCGGCACGACCTTCGCCCGGCTCTTCGAAGCCGCGCCCGATGGCGGCCGGCCACGCGGACTGGCCGTGGACCTGCTCGACGCGATCCTCGTGCCGGCCGGCCACCAGCCGCGCTACGAGTTCTATCCCTGGCTGCGGGCCCAGTCGATGATCGAGCATGGCCCCGCGCAGATCCTCGTCGGCCCGTACCGGACGCCGGAGCGGGAGCGCCAGATGCACTTCTCGCGCCAGCCCTTCTACGAGGACGCGCTGGTGTTCTACGCGCGCCGCCGCGAGGAGGGCCTGTGGTGGGGCGACTTCCAGGCGCTGCAGCCGCTGCGCATCGGCGCCGTGCAGGGCTGGGTCTACGGCGAGCGCTTCGAGCAGGCGCGCGCCGCGCTCAACGTGACGCCGGTGCGCGACCTGGTCACCGGGCTGCGGATGCTGCAGCTCGGCCGGCTGGACCTGATCGCGGCCAACCAGCGCAATTCGGAACCGGTGATCCAGGAGTTCGGCCTGGCCGAGCAGGTCGCCCTGTGCACCCCGCCGTTCGCGCAGCTCAAGGGTCATTTCGCCTTCAGCCGCGACGCGTCGGGCGAGCCCTGGGCCGCCCTGATCGACGCCGGCATGCAGCGCCTGCGCGCCAGTGGCGAGCTTCAGCAGATGGCCGCCCGGCGCGGCGTGGCGCTGCCGGACTGAACGCGGATCAGCTCAGCAGCACGAGCACCAGGCCGATGGCGGCCGGGATCGCCTGGATGAACAGGATCTTGCGGCTCGCGGTGGCGGCGCCATAGAGCCCGGCGACCAGCACGCAGGCCAGGAAGAAGATCTTCACCGGTCCCCCGGCGGCGCCCAGCGCCAGCCCCCAGATCAGCCCGGCCGCGAGGAAGCCGTTGTACAGCCCCTGGTTGGCGGCGAGCACCTTGCTGGCCTGGGCGAACTCGGGCGTCAGCCCGAAGGCCTTGCGGCCCTTGGGCGTGGTCCAGAGGAACATCTCCAGGATCAGGATGTAGACGTGGATCAGCGCGACGAGCGCGGTGACGAGGTTGGCGGCGAGGGCGGTGGTGTTCATGGTTCGCACTGTACGTCCCGCTATCATCCCCGGCCGCCCCGCAGTTCCCTGTCCCGCACGTTCCATGTCCAAGACCACGCTCAATCCGGCCCAGCTCGCGGCCGTGCATCACCTCGCGGGTCCCTGCCTGGTGATCGCGGGCGCCGGCTCGGGCAAGACCAGCGTGATCACGCAGAAGATCGCCAAGCTGATGGCCGAGGGCTACCGCCCCAAGAACATCGCGGCCATCACCTTCACCAACAAGGCCTCGCAGGAAATGCGCGAGCGCGCCCGCCACCTGGTGGGCAGCAAGGCGGGCTCGGAGCTGGTGATCTCGACCTTCCACTCGCTGGGCGTGCGCATCCTGCGCGAGGACGGGCGGCACCTCGGGCTCAAGGAGCAGTTCTCGATCCTGGACTCGGACGACGTGCTGTCGGTGCTGCGCGACGCGGGCGGCACGACCGACGCGGCGACGGCCAAGTCCTGGCAGTGGACGATCTCGCTCTGGAAGAACCAGAACCTGAGCGCGCAGCAAGCGCTGGCCTACGCGAAGGACGACATGGAGCGCGCCGCCGCCGTCGTCATGCAGCGCTACCAGGAGCGGCTGACCGCCTACCAGGCCGTGGACTTCGACGACCTGATCGGCCTGCCGCTGAAGCTGCTGCAGACCAACGAGGAGGCCCGCGGCAAGTGGCAGGAGACGCTGCGCTACGTGCTGGTCGACGAGTACCAGGACACCAACGCGGTCCAGTACGAGCTGCTGAAATGCCTGGTCGGCGAGCGCGCGATGTTCACCGCCGTCGGCGACGACGACCAGTCCATCTACGGCTGGCGCGGCGCCACCATCGAGAACCTGAAGAAGCTGCCGGTCGATTTCCCGCAGCTCAAGATCATTCCGCTGGAGCAGAACTACCGCTCCACCAGCGCCATCCTGCGCGCGGCCAACAACGTGATCGGCAGCAATCCGAAGCTGTTCCCGAAGACGCTGTGGAGCGAGTTCGGCGAGGGCGACCCCATCACGCTGATCGAGGCCGACGGCGAGGAGCACGAGGCCGAGCGCGCCGTGGCGCGCATCCAGTCGATCCGTGCCAATCATCCGACGACGAAGTTCTCCGATTTCGCCATCCTGTACCGCGCCAACCACCAGGCGCGCATCTTCGAGCAGGCGCTGCGCCGCGCCGAGATCCCGTACAAGGTCTCCGGCGGCCAGAGCTTCTTCGACCGCACCGAGATCAAGGACCTGTGCGCCTGGCTCCGGCTGCTCGTCAACCAGGACGACGACCCCGCGTTCCTGCGCGCCGTGACCACGCCCAAGCGCGGCATCGGCCATCAGACGCTGGGCCACCTGAGCGACTTCTCGGCGAAGTGGAAGCTGTCGATGTTCGAGTCGCTGTTCGCGGAGTCGCTCAAGGCGACGCTGTCGAGCAAGGCGCTGCACGGGCTGCATGAATTCGGCCGCTATGTCGTCGACCTGGAGTACCGCGCCCGTCACGCCGTCGGCGGCGAGGAGGGCAAGGCGCTGATGATGGAGTGGCTCAAGGACATCGGCTACGAGCAGTACCTGGTCGACCAGGAGGACAACGAGAAGGTGGCGCAGGCCCGCTGGGGCAACGTGCTGGACTTCGTCGACTGGGTCGCCAGGCGCTGCGGCGGCGAGATCACCACCGACGGCGGCATCACCACGGAGAGCCCGCGCCAGTCGCTGCTCGAGGTGGCGCAGACGATCAGCGTGATCCTGTCGCTGGCCGAGCGCCAGGAGGAGCAGGATCAGGTCGTGCTGACGACGCTGCATGCCTCCAAGGGTCTGGAATGGCCGCACGTGCTGCTGGCCGGCGTCAACGAGGGCCTGCTGCCCTTCAAGGCCGAGAACGAGGACCTCACGCCGCAGCGCGTCGAGGAGGAGCGCCGGCTGATGTACGTCGGCATCACGCGGGCCCGGCGCACGCTGGCGGTGTCCACGCTGCGCCGGCGCAAGAAGAACCGCGAGACGGTGGTGGGCGTGCCCTCGCGTTTCATCGCGGAGATGAAGCTCGACGAAGGCGGCCTCAAGGAGGACCCGCGCGAGAAGCTCAAGCGCATGCGCGAGCAGCTCGCCGCCAAGGCCGCCGCGACGGCCGAGAAGCAGGCTCAGGCGGCCAGGGACGACCGCTGAGCGGGCCGCAGCGGTTCATTGGCAAGACCTGTCACCCGAACAGCGGATGGCGGGGGTGGACGAACGTTTCTTACTGGTTCGAGTCATTTCGCGGGCCGCCTCGGCTTCCTAGCATCCGGTCCCTCTGCGCCCGCCGAGGAGACCGCCCATGTCCGCCGTTCCCGCCGTTCCCTCCGTTCCCGCCGCTGCGGAATCGCTCCCGCCATCGCGCGAGCCCGCCCCCCTCACCGCCCCAGCCGCCCTGCCCATCAGCCGCTATCGCGAGATCGACGCCGTCGCCGATGAGCTGCGGCGGGAACACGGGGATCCGGACCACCTGCCCGTGAGCGTGCGCGACCTGGCGGAGGGCGCCGGCATCGAGGTGCGCGCCCGCGGCGGGCCGCAGGAGCCGACCTATCCGTACCGCGGCCGGTTGCTGTACCTGGACGACCGCCCCGTGATCGAACTGAACATTGGCGAGGAGCCGCGGCGCCGGCGCATCGTGCTGGCGCACGCGATGGGCCATCACGTGCTAGGCCATGGCCCGGTGCCGCCCGAGACCCGGCCCCACCTCTCGACGCAATGTCCGCGCCGCATCGAACAGGAGGCGCATCACTTCGCGCTGGAGCTGCTGATGCCGGATGTCGCGATCTACCGGCTGATGAACCAGGGCATGGTCAGCGCGCGCCGGCTCGCCGAGCGCTTCCACGTGCCCGAGGACGTCCTGCATGAACGCCTGCAGACGCTGGACCGCAAGTGCGGCTATCTCTGAGCCGGGGTGGCGACTTCGTTTCGAACCTGTAAGGTCTGCCATGTCACCGGGACGGGGTCGATGGGCGCCGCCGGCAAACGGCAGAATGCGGGCGCTATGACCGTCTCCGCCGCCAAGACCGCTGTCGCGCTGCCCCTCCTGACCCTGCTCAGCGCCGCCGTCGCCATCCTCGCGCTGTCCCAGCCCGCCCAGCTGCCGCCCGCGCTGGGCTTCGTCTTCAAGCCGCTGACGACCGTCCTCATCCTCCTGCACGCCTGGCACCGAGGCGCGAGCGAGCCGCGCCTGGCGCGCTGGCTGCGCGCCGGCCTGGCGTGGTCGCTGGCGGGCGACATCGCGCTGCTCTGGCCCGAGGCCGGCTTCCTGCCCGGTCTGATCAGCTTCCTGATCGCGCATGTCTGCTACATCGCCGGCTTCTGCACCCGCCAGCGTCTGGGCGCGGTGCGCTGGCCCTTCCTGATGTTCGGCGTCATCGCGGCGGCGGTGCTGGGCCGGCTCTGGCCCAGCATCCCCGGGGCGCTGCAGGGGCCGGTGGTTGTCTACGTGGTGTGCCTGGCGGCGATGGCCGCGCAGGCCTGGGCGTGGTGGCGCCGCAGCGTCGGTCACGCGGACGAGCCGCTGGCGCGCTGGGCCGCATGGGGCGGCACGCTGTTCGTGCTCTCCGACGCGATGCTGGCGATCAACAAGTTCGCCGGCCCGCTGGACATGGCCAGCTTCTGGGTGCTCGCCAGCTACTGGCCGGCGCAGTGGTGCATCGCCAGCAGCCTGGGACGGTCCCGCGCATGAAATTCGTCCTGCCCCGGCGCCCCTCGTCCTTCGCCTTGCTGGCCACCGCCGTGGCCAGTGCCGCGCTCGGGCTCTGGCTGGTGCGGCATTACCCGGTCGAGCCGCTCGCCGCCCTGGCGCTGTGGACCGCGATCGCGGTCGCGTCCTTCTTCGGATGGCGCGTGCTGCCGCTGCTGGTGCCGGCCCTGGTGCCGGTGGTCGGCTTCGCGCCGTGGACCGGCTGGATCACCTTCGAGGAACTGGACCTGTTGGTGCTGGCCGTCGCGGCGGGCGGCTACGCGGCGCTCGCGCTGACGGTGCCGTCGAAGAAGCCGGTGCCCTGGCGCTACCGCACGCTGCGCTGGCGCGCCGCGGTGCGGGTGCTGATGGCGGTGTTCGCGCTGTCGGTCGGCATCGCGGTGTGGCGCGGCTTCGAGCAGGCCGGCGGCGTGCAGTTCGGGTACTGGCAAGGCTTTCAGGAGCCGATGAACAGCCTGCGCGCGGGCAAGAGCTTCGCGCTGGTGCTGTTGCTGCTGCCGCTGTGGCAGAAGGCCTCGGACCTGCGGCCGTCGGCGGTGCAGCGGCTCGGGCGGGCGGCCTGGGTGCTGGTGCTGCTGCTGACCTCGCTGGGGGCGCTGTGGGAGCGCTGGATCTATACCGGCCTGCTCGATTTCTCGACGGACTACCGCACGACCTCCTTCTATTGGGAGATGAATGTTGGCGGCGCGTCGCTGGACGGGGCGCTCGCGCTGAGCCTGCCTTTCGCGCTGGTCTGGGCGATGGGGGAGCGGCGCCCGCTGCGCTTCGCGGCCGCGCTGGCGGTGCTGCTGCTGGCGTTCTACGCCTCGCTGACGACCTTCTCGCGCGGTGTCTATCTGGCCGTGCCCGCCGGGCTGACGCTGTGCGCGCTGCTGTGGGCCGTGCAGCGCCGCGAGGCGCTGGCCGTGCTGGCGCCGGAATCCGCCGCTGCCGCCGCGGCACCCGGCACGAGCGGCGCGATTCCGCTCGGCTGGTCCGCTGGTGTCATCGCTGGCACGGCGGTGGCGGCCTGGGTGCTGTTCGGCGCTGGCGGCTACCGCGCGCTGCTGGCGCTGGCCGGCAGCGTCGCCGTGCTGCTGGCGATGCCGGCCTCGCGCGCCGCCTGGCCGCGCGGCCAGCAACGGGCGCTGCTGCTGATGGCGCCGCTGCCCGGCTTGCTGCTGGCGCTCGGCGGCGGCCTGCTGATCGATCTGCTGCCCAAGGGCGCCTACCTGATCGACGCCGCAGTGGTGCTGCTCGGCCTGGCGCTGGGCTGGCACTGGCGCGGCGGGCTCACGCAGCCGCCGCAGGCCTTCGCGCTGGCCGTGGTGTGGATGGCCTCGCTGGCCGGCGCGGGCCTGGTCGCCGCGCATTGGGGCGGTGGCAGGGCGATGGCGCCCGTCGCCCTCGTGCTGGCAGCGCTGGCGATCGCGTGGATCGCGACGCAGTGGTCCCCGCGCGTCGGCGCCGATCTGCGCGGCGCCGGCTGGCGCGTCCGGGGCCTGGTCTGGACGGCTTGCCTGCTCGCCTGCGCGGTGGTCGCGGCGCTGGGCGGCGGCGCCTACATCGGCCAGCGCATGTCGACCGGCCAGCAGGACTTCGAGGGCCGCCTCGAGCACTGGCGCACCGGCCTGGGTCTGCTCAAGTCGATGGATGAATGGCTGCTGGGCAAGGGCAGCGGACGCTTCCCGGCGAGCTTCGCCAATGGCGGCCCGTTCGACCAGCGCGTCGGCGATTACCACCTGAATCCCGGCGGCACCGAACCGGCCGCCTCCGGCCTGCCGGGCCTGGCGCCGTCGCCGCGTCCGACCGTGACGCTGACCAGCGGCCTGCATGAGATGGGGAATGGAGAGATGTTCCGCCTGAGCCAGCGCGTGCCGGCGGTGGCGGGCGAGGTCGCCGCGACGGTGGTGCTGCGCACCCAGTTCAAGACGCGTCTGCGCCTGGAGATCTGCGAGAAGTTCCTGCTCTATCCGCTGCGCTGCGTCGATCGCGAGACCGAGGTCCTGCCGCTGGGCGGCGCGTGGCAGACGCTGCAACTGAAGCTGGGCAACGCGCCGGCGGACTTCGGCGGTCCGTCGTGGGCGCCGAGGCGGCTGGTGGCCTCGGTGACGCAGAACTGGCGCGGCGGCGTGGTGGAGCTGGCGTCGGTGTCGATGGCCGACAGCGTGCACGGCCCGCTGCTGAGCAACGGCGACTTCAGCGAGGGCCTGGCGCGCTGGTTCTTCACCAGCGACCGGTACCACATGCCTTTCCACATGAAGAGCCTGCCGGCGCATGTGCTGTTCGAGCAGGGCGTGTTCGGCCTGGCGCTGTGGGCGAGCCTGGTGGTGACGGTGCTGTGGCGCTGCACTTTCGGCGCGGGGCGGCAGCATCCGCTGTCGCCGGCGATCGTGGGCGGTGTCGCGGGCTTCGTCATCGTCGGCCTGTTCGACAGCCTGATCGACGCGCCGCGGATCGCCTTCCTGTTCTACGCGCTGATGGCGCTGGGCCTGGGCGTGCGGATGCCATCGCGCAAGCCGCGTGATGGCGAATCGGTGCTTGACCTGGAGACCGTGCTGCCCGAGCTCGATTCCGACTTCGAGGACGCGCCCGAAGTCCGCCGCGCGATGGCAGCAGCCGGCGTGAAGCTCAAAGGCCCATTGCGCTGAGGCGGCCGCGAATCGGGTGCTGCGCTAGGCGCAAACCGCAGCGATAGCAGCGCTATGGCGAGGATTTGCAACGACGCGCAGCGCCCGATTCGCGGCCGCGTCACATGCCTTTGAAAAGATGGGTGTAGCTGCGGCTGACCTCGAGCTTTTCGTCGAGGCCGCGGACGCCGACCAGTTGGCGGCCGCGGAAATCGCGGCTGATGCCGTTGATGGCCTTGACGTTGACCAGCGTCGAGCGGTGGATCTGCCAGAACACCTGCGGATCGAGCTCCTCGACCAGTTCCTTGATCGGCTTGCGGATCAGTGCCTCGACGGTGGGTGTCTGCACGCGCGTGTACTTCTCGTCGCTGATGAAGAACAGCACGTCGTCGACCGGGATCATCTGGATGGTCTGGCCGACCGAGGCCTGGATCCACTGCAGGTATTTGGGCGCGCCCGACGGATTGACCCGCGCGGCCAGCGAGTGCAGCAACTGCTGCAGCGTGCCGTTGCTCGGACCGTCGGGCTCGACCTCGCCGCTGCGCTGCGCCAGGCGCTTCTTGATGCGCTCGACGGTGACCTGCAGACGGTCGCGCTCGGCCGGCTTGAGGACGTAGTCGCACACGCCCTGCTCGAAGGCCTCGACCGCGTACTGGTCGTAGGCGGTGATGAAGACGATCTCGGGCAGCGTCCAGTCCTCGTCGTCGGGGAGCTGCGCGATCTGCTTGGCGGCCTCGACGCCGGTCAGGCCCGGCATGCGGATGTCCAGGAAGACCAGGTCCGGCTTGTGCTGCTTGACCAGTTCAACCGCCTCCAGGCCGTTCTTGGCCTCGGCGACGATCTGCAGGTCGGGCCAGACCTCGGCGATGCGGCTGCGCAGCTGCTCGCGCATCAGCCGCTCGTCGTCGGCCAGGACGGCGCGGGGGGAGGAAGTGGTGTCGCTCATGGGGGCCGATGTTAGGTCAGGCGTGCAGGGCGGGTTCGCTCGGCGCGGCGGGGGCGGGCGGCGCGGCGGGCGCCGGCGTGACGGCGCGGGGACGCCGGTCGCGCACCAGCAGCCAGACGATGAAGCCGATCAGCAGCAGCGGCGATCCGGCGACCACGCCCACGCCCAGCAGCGCGGCGATGCCGGCCAGCGCGAGCGCGCCCAGGATCAGCAGCGGCAGGCCCAGGCCGAGCAGCAGCACCAGCGGCACGACCAGGCACATCACGCCGATCGCGATGATCATGCCCAGCCCCGCGCCGAAGGCGTCGGCCATGCCGATGCCGGACCAGATCACCTCGTCGCCGTCGATGGTCAGGTGCACGCCGGGGACGTCGCCGAGCAGGTGCAGCACGCCCCAGCCGAGCAGGATCGCGCCCAGGACCAGCACGAGGCCGAGGACGAGGAGGGTCTTGAACAGCGTTTTCATGCGTGTGCTCCTGGCTCTTGCGCGTGGTGCGCGGACGTCCGGTAGGGGACGGTGATGGTGACGACGGTACCGCTGGGCTGGTTCTCGGCCACGGTCAGGCTGGCGGCCTTGCCGTAGAGCAGCGACAGGCGTTCGCGGATGTTGGCCAGGCCGACGCCGGTGCCGGAGGTCGCGGCGCGGCCGAAGCCCAGGCCGGTGTCGGCGACGACGACCTGCAGCTTGCCGTGGACGATCTCGGCCTTGAGGGTGAGGCTGCCGCCTTCGGCCTTGGGCTCCAGGCCGTGCTTGATGGCGTTCTCGACCAGGCTCTGGATCATCATCGGCGGGAACTCGGCCGAGAGCAGGCCGTCGGGCACGTCGATGCGGGTCTGGAGCCGCTCTTCCATGCGGACCTGCAGGATCTCCAGATAGGGACGGATGACGGCCATCTCGCGGCCCAGGTCGCGCACGCCGCCGTTGGCGTTGGCCTCGCGCATGGTGGGCATCGAGGCCCGCAGCAGCGCGATGAGGTTCTTCTGCATCTGCGAGGCGCGCGGCGGATCGGTCTCGATCAGGTGATCGATGGAGGCCAGCGTGTTGAACAGGAAGTGGGGTTCGACCTGGGCCTGCATCGCGGCCATGCGGGCCTCGACGACCTGGCGGCGCAGCGATTCGGCCTCGGCGGTCTCGGTCGCCTTGGCGGCCTTGACCTCGGCCTGCAGCCGGCCCTTGTAGGTCGCCTTCAGCAGCGCCGAGGCGAACACCACCAGCACCGCGAGCTTGTCGAGGAAGTCGCCCAGGTGGACGGTGCGGTAGCGGGTCTTGCGGGAGGTCTCGCGCTGGGCCTGCTCGAGCTCGTCGCGAGCCTCCTCGGCGTCGGCCTTGGCCTGGCGGGCCTCCTCGGCGGCGTCCTCGAGGGCGCGCTTGGCGTCGTCGACGGCCACGCGCACCGCCTCGCGGACGGCCTCGCGCTGCTTCTCGTTGGGGATGCGGATGTCGACGGAAGGCAGGTTCGGATCGGTGACCTCGGCTTCGGACGCGGCGTGGCCGCTGGCGGCGGCGCTGGCCGCGGAGGCCGGCTTGCGCGGCACGATGCGCACGCCGTTCTTGTTGATCTGGACTTCGTAGCGCAGGCCCTCCAGGTCGTCCGCCTGGATGCCGCTGGCCGCGGCGCGCTCCGTGTCGGCGCCTTCGGCCTCGGAGGACTTGGCGACGCTGTTCTCGCGCTCCCTGCGCGCCTTCTCGGCCCTCTGCGCTTTTTCCGCCTTGGCCTTCTCGGCCTTCTCCGCGGCCCGTTCGCGCTCGCGGCGCAGGTCCTTGGGGGAGTGGACGGTCTCGGTGGTCTCGACGGGCAGTTGCCAGCTGAAGGAGAAGGGCGGGAGGGTCTGGAGGATGTTGGCGCCGATGATGAGCATCACCGAGAGCAGCGCGAAGCGCTTCCAGGTGATCGACACCAGCCAGCTGCCGTAGGCGTGGAAGCCCTGCTCGGCGGTGCGCAGGAAGCTGTTCCAGCGCTGGCGCGGGGTGGGGGAGGCGGGGGACGGCGCGTTCATGAGGGGGACCTGTCGTATGGAGCGCACTGTACGCAAGTCCCTTCCCGCGCCAGGGCGCCGGGCGACGCGCCGTGCGGACGGCGGGATGGACTGCATCGTCCGGCGACAGGCCGGGGCGTCCCGGAAACGCGGAAGGCCCGCTTTCGCGGGCCTTCCGGCATGGGGCGTGACGTCTTCCCGGAGGGATTACTGCTTGATCGCCTCGACCTGGATCACGACCTTCACGTCCTTGGGGAAGCCGTAGGCCACGCCGTAGTCGGCGCCGAACTGGGTGCGGTCGAAGGTCGTCTCGAAGTCGCCGCCGCACACTTCACGCTTGAGCATCGGGTTGTCGTAGCAGTTGAAGTTCACCGCCTTCAGCGTGATCGGGGCGGTCTTGCCCTTGAGCGTCAGCTCGCCGTCGATCGACGACACCTTGTCGCCCGTGAAGTTGAACTTCGAGCTCACGAACTTGGCCGTCGGGAACTTCGCCGCGTCGAAGATCTCCGCGCTCTTCAGGTGGCTGTCGAACTTGGAGAAGCCGGTGTCGATGCTGTCCATGTCGATGGTGATCTCGACCTTGCCGGTCTTGGCCGCCTTGTCCAGCTGCACCGAGCCTTCCTTCTTGTCGAAGCGGCCGCGATTGGTCGAGGTGCCGAAATGGCGCATCTCGAAGGTCGCGTAGGTGTGCGTCGGATCGATCGCGTAGGTCGCGGTCTCGGCTTGCGCCAGGCCGGCGACGGCGATCAGGGAGGCCAGCAGCAGGGCTTTCTTCATCATGGTGGGGTCCTGTCGAACAGTGAGGAATGGAACCGGGCGAGGACCCGGACCGGTTGGAAAAAGTCGGAAATCTCCGTCAGCGCGGCAGCCGGCTCACAGCGGCGCCATGCCGGCGATGGCCAGCTTGAACTTGACCTGCACGTCGTTGGCGACGATGGAGGTGTCCTTCCACTCGCCTTCGCCGATCTTGAAGTCCAGGCGCTTCATCGCGAACGCGCCGGTCGCGGTCGTCGTGCCGCCGGCCTGCGTCAGCGCCACCGGCACCACGGTGTCATGCACCTGGCCCTTGATCGTGAGCTTGCCGGCCACCTCGAACTTGCCGCCGCCCAGCGTCTTGATCGACGTGCTCTGGAAGGTCGCCGTGGGGATCTTCTTGGTGTCGAACCATTCCGGCTTCACCAGTTCGGCATCGGTGGCGGCGTCGCCGATGGTGGCGCTGGCCAGTTCGATCGCCAGCGACACCTTGCCCGCGGCCGCGTTCTTCGGATCGAAGGCGAGCTGGGCGTCGAATTTCTTGAAGTGGCCCTCCACCGGCACGCCCATCTGGCGGAAGGTGAAGGCGATGTCGCTCTGCGCCGGCACCAGCTTCGCGGCGCCGGCCGGGGCGGCCGCCGCGGCTGCGGCGGGCTTGGTCTGCGCCATCGCCGGCGCGGCCAGGATGAAGGCGGCGCTCAGCACCGACAGGGCGGTGATCGAGAGATGAGTGGCCAGTCGTGCGGTCATGGGGTCCTCTGCGGAGTCGGGAGCGATGGGGTCAGGTGTTGTTCGATCGGGGCGTCGGCGCTCAGCCGCGGCCCGGGAGCATGCGGCGCAACAGGCCATCCTTGTCGAGGACGACGTGCTTGACCACGGCGCCAAGGTGGGCAAGCACCAGCAGGCCCAGGCCGTAGGCGAAAAAGCCGTGCACTTCCTTCAGCGTCTCCGCCAGCGCCTTGTCCTTGCCGACGAAGTCGGGCAGCGGCAGCACGCCGAACCACACGATCGGGAAGCCGGCCGCCGAGCTATAGGCCCAGCCGCTCAGCGGCACCGCGAAGAAGGCGGCATACAACAGCCAGTGCACCGCGTGCGCGGCCAGCTTCTGCCAGGCCGGCATCGGCAGGTCCGCCGGCGGGCGGTGGGCCAAGCGCCACAGCAGCCGCAGCGCCGACAGCGCCAGGATCGTCACGCCAGCCCACTTGTGCCAGTTGAAGAGCTTCAGGCGCGTCATCGAGAACGGCAGGTCGGCCATGTACCAGCCCACCGAGAAGGTGCCGATGATCGCGATCGCCAGCACCCAGTGGAAGGCCATCGCCACGCCGTCGTAACGGGTCTTGAGCACCGGCATCGGCATGGGGGCGGGCGCGGCGATGTCGGCCTCGGCCGGCATGGTCGGCGCGGCGTCGGGATCGTGGGCGTTGTCGTTCAGCGTGGTCATGGCGGGTTCGCGTCCTGGGGCGTCCTGGGAAGGCACCGGCGGACGCCAGCGCGTCCGGTTCGGTTCGAAGTGTCCGTGTGCGGCTTGCGTCGTCGATTCATCGGAACTGAGGCCACTGTTCAGTCGATTTGAATGCGGACCCCGGCGACGCTTCATAGATCCGTCATCGGCCGGGTCGAGACTGCGAGCGCTCCGAATTGGGAGCGACGTCGAGGATTCGTCATGGACCTGATCGCCAAGATCGAAGCGGTGTTCAACCGCCGCGGTCACCTGCAGTACGGCGACGAGCGCCGGGAACCCGTCACGGCCCTGGAGCATGCGCTGCAATGCGCGCAGCTGGCCGAGTGGGCGCACGCGGAGCATAGCCTTGTAGCCGCTGCGCTGCTCCATGACATCGGGCAACTGATGGACGGCGCTTCCTCGGCCCCTCTGCGGGACGACGAGCATGAACTGACCGCCTTGCCGCTGCTGCGCGCCGGCGGGCTGGGGCCCGATGTGCTGGAGCCGATCCGGCTGCATGTCGCGGCCAAACGCTACCTGGTCGCCACCGATCCGGCCTATGGGCCGGCGCTGTCGGACGCATCGCGCCACAGCCTGACGCTGCAGGGCGGCCCGATGAACGCGCAGGAGCGGCTGGTGTTCATGGCGCATCCGCATGCGAGCGCCTCGCTGCAGCTGCGCCGCTGGGACGATCTCGCCAAGCGGCCGGGCATGCGCACGCCGCCGCTGGGGTACTACCTGGCGCTGCTCGAGGAGTTGCTGCGCGAGGAACAAGCGCCCGCGCGTCTTCGCATGGCCTGAAATGGTTGCGTGACTCCCTCTTGAGGGGGATATCGGCAGCCTCGATGGCTTTGCATACTGGGCACCGATCGCGCGCTGCCTGGACCTCAGCGTCGTGATCAAGGGGAGGAGTGCTATGCCGACCTACCAAAGCCCGAAAGGGTGGCGGTGGTCGGCATAGTTTTATGCGCGCTTCGCTTTTTAGCGATTCCGCGGGCGGTTTTGCGCTTCCGGGCCCTGCGCCGCGCGCGCCCCTATCGAATGGGCGCCATCGCCTAGGCGTCACGCTTGGGAGGAGAGGACCGGCAAGATATATTGCCGCGCCAGAACAAGCTTTACACCTCTCATGCATCTCCCCTCGCGGCAGCGGCCAGGCGCTGTCTCCACCGGCCATGGCGGCGGTCATGCCGGGTGAGCGCAGCGCCGAGCAGGCCAGCGTCGAGCTCGAACTGCTCCGCCTGATCGGCAAGCAGGGCCGGCGCGTCCCGTATCCGGTGAGCATCGCCGCGCTGGCGATGGCGGTGATGGCGGCCAACGTGATGTCGCCCTGGCTGGCCTACGGCTGGCTCGCCGTCGTGTATGCCGTGCTGGCCGCGCGCTGGGCGGTGCTGGGCCGCCTGCCGGAGATGCATGAGCGCCCGCTCGAGCAGCGCCTGCGCTGGGCGGTCGGGCTGAGTCTGATCAACGGGCTGGTCTTCAGCGCCTCGCTGGCCGCGGCGCCCTTCCTGAGCGATTTCCAGCGCATGGTGCAGACCATCGTGCTGCTGGGCCTGTGCGCCGGCGCGGTCGCCACGACCGCCGGCCACCGCGTCGTGCTGCAGGTGTTCCTGTGGCCGGTGACGATCGCCACCGCGCTGGCCTGGGGCCTGTTCCACCAGGCCGGGACCCAGCATCGCTGGCTGGACTGGGTGCTGTCGGCGCTGATCATCTTCTTCGGCCTGATCCTGACCGGTCTGGCGCGCGACACCTACCGCGTGTTCGCCGAATCCGTCCTGATCCGCCTGCAGCAGGTGAAGAACAACCAGCAGCTGCGCCAGGCGCTGTCGCAGGCGGAGTCGGCGATGGCGGCCAAGACGCGCTTCCTGGCCTCGGCCAGCCACGACCTGCGCCAGCCGATGCACACGCTCTCGCTGTTCGGCGCGGCGCTGGACAAGCGCACGCTCGACGACGAGGGCCGCGTCATCGTGACGCAGATGAACCTGGCGCTGCAGTCGCTGTCGTCGCAGATGGACGCGCTGCTGGACATCTCGAAGCTGGACGCCAACGTCGTGCCGGTGAACAACCAGGTCTTCGCGCTGCAGCCCTGGCTGGCGCGGCTGCAGCGGGAGTTCCAGCCCGCGGCCCTGCGCAAGCATCTGCTGTTGCGGCTGGACTGCCCGCCGGAGGCCTGCGTCGAGAGCGACCCGGTGCTGCTGGAGCGTGTCGTGCGCAACCTGATCGACAACGCGATCAAGTACACGATGCGCGGCGAGGTCGCCATCGAGGTCCACCGCGGCCAGGACGAAGAGGTCTGGCGGCTGTCGGTGCGCGACACCGGCATGGGCATTCCCGAGCACGAGCAGCAGCGCATCTTCGAGGAGTTCTATCAGGTCGGGAATCCGGAGCGCGATCGCGCCAAGGGCCTGGGCCTGGGGCTGTCGATCGTCACGCGCCTGGTCGACCTGCTGGACCTGCACCTGGCGCTGCGCTCGGCGCCCGGGCATGGGTCGAGCTTCATGCTGAACGTGACCGCCGCGGACATCGCGCAGGTGCAACCGGATGCCGCGCCGCGCCGCGGGCCGGCGCTGCCGCCGGTGCGAGTGCTGGTGATCGACGACGAGGAGCCGGTGCGCGTGGCGATGCACGCGCTGCTGAGCGCGCATGGCTGCCAGGTGCTGCTGGCCGGCAGCACGCGCGAAGGCCTGCTCAAGAGCATGGGCCAGCAGCCGGACCTGCTGCTGACCGACCTGCGGCTGCGCGGCGGCGAGGACGGCATCAGCGCCGTGCGCTCGCTGCGCAGCGCCTTCCCGGGCCTGCCGGCCCTGATCATCAGCGGCGACACCGCGCCCGAACGGCTGCGCGAAGCTCACGAAGCCGGACTCACGCTGCTTCACAAGCCGGTCACCGAAGACCTGCTCATCCACGCGATGCAAGCCGCGCTGGCCGACCAGCGCAGGGAGGGTTCCGATGTCACGTCCATTCGCGGAGGCGCCGCCAGTCCCGCCTGACGCCGCTGGCCCGGCCCGGGAGCGCCCGCGGGGCACGCGCTGGTTGTCGCGGCCCCTGGAGGACTGGATGGCCGCGCGGCTTGGAACGCCCGAGCCGGGTCCGTCCGCCGTGGACGTGCTGATCGTGGGCAGCGGCTATGGCGGTGCCGCGGCGGCGCATGCGCTGGCCGGGCGGCGGAGTGCGCAGGGACGCCGGCTCGAGGTGGTCGTGCTGGAGCGCGGCCGCGAGTACCTGCCCGGCGCGTTCCCCAGCCGCTTCGCCGACCTGCCGGGCCACGTGCGTCTGGCGCGCAGCGGCGCGGATGCGCCGAGCGGGCGGCGCGAGGGCCTTTTCGATCTGCGGCTGGGGCCGGACGTGTGCGTCGCGCTGGCCAACGGACTGGGCGGCGGCTCGCTGATCAATGCGGGCGTGATGGAGCGGCCCGATCCCTCGGTGCTGCGCGCGCCGGGCTGGCCGCAGGACTTCCTCGACGAGGACATGACGCCCTGGTTCGAGCGCGCCGAGCGCCTGCTCGGCGTGCGGGACGAGGCGGGCGACAACACCATCGAGCGCCTGCGCGCTCGCGCGCCGCAATTCAAGCCACGCCGGCTCGAGGCGCTGAAGGCGCTCGACGGGTCGCGCACGCGCGCGGCGCGGATCCAGGTCGCGATGGAGGACGGGCCGCGCGGCGCGGCGGCGTGGCGGCACCGGGCCTGCATCGCTTGTGGCGACTGCGCGACCGGCTGCAACCACGAGGCCAAGCAGTCGCTCGACACCGGCCTGCTGCTGCAGGCGTGGCGGCAGGGCGCGGAACTGGTCTGCGGCGCGAGCGTCGAGTGGCTCGAACCGGTCCCGGGTGTCGGCTGGCGCGTCTGGGTCCAGCACACCGACGAACTGCTGCGCGGCCGCCAGGGCGAGCCTTTCGAGGTGCTCGCGCGGCGCGTGATCCTCGCGGCAGGCAGCCTGGGATCGACCGAGGTCCTGATGCGCTCCCGCGCGCGCGGCCTGACCGTGTCGCGGATGCTGGGGCAGGGCTTTTCGGCCAATGGCGACGTGATCGCGGTCGGTCATGACGGGCCGCGCGCCGTCCACGCCGTCGCCGACGAGGACCAGCCCGCCGCCGCGCGGCAGGTCGGACCGACGATCACCGGCGTCCTCGACGCGGGACCGGATCACGTCATCGAGGATCTGGCGGTGCCGGGCGCGTTGCGGCCGCTGTTCGACGAGAGCTTCGCGCTGGCGGCGACGCTCGATGCGCTCGCGCGCCCGAACGCCGGTCCGCATGAAGAGCGCGACGACTTCGCCGATCCCTTCGCGGTGCGTCCGTCGGTGACGGATCGCTACCTGCCGCTGGCGATCATCGGCCACGACAGCGGCACGGGCCGGCTGGTGCGGCGCGAGGGCTTCGAGGAATCGGGCGGGCTCCAGGTCGAATGGCCCGGGCTGCGCGACGAGCCCGCGATCCTGCGCCGCCACGAGGCGCTGGAGCGCCGCCTGCGCGGCCAGGGCGCGCGGCTGCTGCGCAATCCCCTGTGGCAGCTGCTGCCGGCGGAGATGGCCTTCCTCAACGATGCGCGCGGTCCGATGATCAGCGTGCATCCGCTGGGCGGGTGCGCGATGGGGGACCGCGGCACGGATGGCGTCGTCAATGCGATCGGACAGGTCTTCGCGGGCGACGGCACGCAGGTGCATGAGGGACTGGCCGTGCTCGACGGCGCGATCGTGCCCAGCTCGCTCGCGATCAACCCGGCGCTGACGATCAGCGCGCTCGCCTTGCGGGCGCTGGACCGGCTCGTCCAGGCCTGGGGCGTGGGCGAGCCGTTACCGGTGGCGCTCAGGCGCGAGCGCGAACGGCCGGTGTTCCGGGATGTGTCGCGCGACGCCGCGCCCGGCTCCCCCGCGTCGCCCACGGTGATCGAGGTGCGCGAGCGCCTCGGCGGCTTCGTGCGATGGGAGGGCGCGCCCGGATCGCCGGTGAAGTACCTGGAGTTGTGCGTGACCTATCGCCCGAAGGCGGTGGTGGAGCTGCTGCGGCCAGGACCGCAGCGGCGGCTGATCGTCGCGCCAGGCAGCCGGCTGCGCGTGTTCGAGGCGCGCGAGACCCGCTCCGGCCGCTTCGAGGTGGTCGGGCCCAAGCCCGGCGATGGCCGGCTGTGGTCGCATGAGGAGCGCGGCGACGATCGGGCGCTGTTCACCGCGCCGCTGGCCGAGGGCGAGCTGACGCTGTTCCAGCGCGAGGCGTCCGGCCCGCTGCGCCGGCATGCGCGCGGGCTGTGGGCCTGGGCGCTCAACCGCGGCGTGCGCGACTGCTGGCAGGGGCTGACCGACTGGGCCGCCGGCCGCACGCCGCCGAAGGCGCCGGGCGCGGCGCGCTCGGGCCTGCGCGAGCGCGCCATCAATGCCTGGCACCTTTCCGGCCATGCGGGCGAGGCGCGCCTGATGCGCTACCGGGTTCGCATCGACCCGGACGCCGTGCTGCCGGAGTGGGCGGCCGGTTTGCGCCTGCACGGCCTCGAAGGTTGCAAGCGCATCAGCTACACGCGGCGCGGCAACCCCTGGACGCAGCTGAGCCGGATGATGCTGAAGCCGGTGGCGGGGCTGGCGCCGCTGCCCGGCGAGCGCGCCATCACGCTGACGCTGGACCTGCACCATCTGGCCCGCGAGCGCCTGCCGCTGCTGCGCATCCGGCAGGCGCGCGACATCCCGTCCGCGGTGCGCGACATCGGCGCGCTGATGGCCTACATCGCGCGCATGACGGTGGGCCTGCATGCCTGGACCTTCCGCAAGCCCGACGAGGCGCCGGCGCGGCGCGTCTCGCGCCTGCCCGGCGCCGTGCCCGGGCTGCCGGAGCCGGCGGTGACGGAGATGGCCGCCGGGCGCTGGGGCGATGCCGGCGCGCAGCGCCAGGACCTGGACCGGCCGCCGCGCCCGGACGACGACGAGCCGGTGCTGATCCGGCTCACGCGCTATGCGCGCCCGGGCGGCATGCCGGTGCTGATGATCCATGGCTACAGCGCCAGCGGCACGACCTTCGCGCATCACTCGGTGCGGCCGGGCCCGGCGAAGCTGCTGTGGGATGCCGGCTACGACGTCTGGATCGTGGACATGCGCACCAGCGCCGGCCAGCCCACCGCGAAGCTGCCCTGGACCTTCGAGGAGGCGGCGTTCAACGACATCCCGCTGGCCGTGGACCGCGTGCTGCGCGAGACCGGCCGCGAGCGGCTGGCCGTGTTCGCGCACTGCATGGGCTCGGTGATGCTGCACATGGCGCTGCTGGAGCCGCGCGAGCAGCCATGGGAACGCTTTTATGCGCTGCGCGCGAAGCTGCGCGACCGCATCGAGAAGCTGGTGATCTCGCAGGTGACGCCGCTGATGGTGATGTCGCCGACGAACAGCCTGCGCGGCGTGTTGATGCAATACGTGCGGCCCTACCTGCCGATGAGCGACTTCAGCTTCCGGCCCGCGGGCGCGCCGGCGCTGGCCGATCAGCTCCTGGACCGGCTGCTGTCGAGCCTGCCGTACCCGGACGACGAGTTCGACCTGGAAAACCCGCCGCCCTGGCCGCCATGGCGCATGCGGCGCACGCCGTGGACGGCGACGCGGCACCGGATGGACCTGCTCTACGGGCGCGACTTCGCGATTGGCAATGTGGACCAGGCGGTGTTCGACTTCATCGACGACCACTTCGGGCCGCTGAACATGGACACGGTCGCGCAGGCGATCCACTTCGCGCGCTGCCACGAGATCACCGACTGGCAGGGCGCGAGCGTCTACCTGGACAGCCTGGCCAAGAGCCTGGCGCTGCTGAAGGCCTTCCCGGTGTTGTCGCTGCACGGCGAGGACAACGGCCTGTGCAGCGCCGACAGCGCGGAGCTGCTGAAGGACTACTACGACCAGGCGGCGCCGGGGCGCTACCGCTACCGGGTGATCGCGGGGCATGGCCATCAGGACTGCCTGATCGGGCGCCATGTCGCGACGCAGGTGTTCCCGCACGTGCTGGCCTTCCTGGCCGAGGAGGTGCAGCCATGAGCGCGATCTTCCGCAGGCTGGCGCCGAGCGCGCTGCTGATCAGCGCGGAGGCGCCGGGTCATCGTGTCGAGCATGGCGCGCCCGAAGGCGACCGCGTGCCGGTGCTGACGGCGCTGAGACCGGAACGCGGCTGGCCGCACTGGCTGCTGTGGGTGCCGATGCGCTGGCGCGGCGGATGGGACTACGAGCGCCTGCCGCTGCCCTGGCGCATCGAGGCATTCGTGCCGCCGGGCGTTGGCCAGCCCGGCGCGCCGTGGCGAGGCTCGCAGGCGGTGGAGGCCTTTCCCGCGCCGGCGGCGAGCATGCCGGTCGCGGAGGACGGGGGCGATGACCTCCCCGCCATCGCGATGGACGGTCTGCTGCTGCTGGCGCTGTACCTGGAGCCGCGCGCGCTCGCGATGGAGGGCGAGCATCACGGCGTGATGCATGAACTCGGCGAGGAGGAACTGCGCGCGCAAGTGGAAGGCGCGCTCGACGAGCTGCTCGACCTGCCGCCGCATCGCTGGGCCCATGGGTTCGTGCCCGCGCCAGGAGAGGCGCAGGCCGCGGCGGCCGACACGGGCGGCGTCTGCTTCGCCCTGGCCGCCTGCCAATATCCGCCGGGCCTGCTCGATGTGAGCCCCGGCTGGGAGCTCGACGCCTCGCAAGCGGGGCCCGCGCTCGCGTCGCTGGCGCGGCTGCATCGATTCACGCGCTCGACGGCGCGGGGGCGGGCGTGCTCGCTCGTGCTCTTCGCCGGCGACCAGATCTACGCGGATGCGAGCGGCGGCCTGGCGGATTCGCGCAGCGGCGTCGAGCGCTACGCGCGCGGCTATGGCGAATTCAAGGCGGGCCCCGCGCGGCTGCTGCCGCCGACGGTGGCGCGCGTCGTCCATGGCGTCGATGACCACGAGATCGTCGACAACTGGGAGCCGAGCCCGGGTGCGAGTCATGACGGCCACGGGCCGTGGTTCGAGGTGGCCCGGCAGGCGGCCTGGGAGCATCGATGGGAAGCCGGAGCGCGCGTGGGCGGACCCGGGCTGTTGTGGCACGACTTCGACTGGCGCGGAGCGGCGTTCTTCATCGCCGATGCGCGCTGCGAGCGCGAGGCCCGGCGCGTCGCGAACTGGTCGACGGCGCGGATCTGGTCCGTCGCGCAGCGGGATGCCTTCGGCGAGTGGCTGGCGCGCAGCGCGGGCCGGCCGCGTTTCGTGATGAGCGGTTCGCTGCCGCTGCCGCGCAAGCGGATGACGGCGGAGCACGCATCCAGCTGCCTGCGCTCGGACGCCTGGGATGGCTATCCGCACAGCCTGCATGAGCTGCTCGGCCAGGTGTGGCGGCATCGCGCGTCGGGGCTGGTGTTCCTGTCGGGCGATGAGCACCGCTCGGGCTGGGCGAGCGTGGAGATCTCGGCGGTTGGAGGCGATGACTCCTCGCGGGTGCATGTGCATTCGGTGCACAGCTCGGCGCTGTACGCGCCGTGGCCGTTCGCGATCACCGCCGAGGAGGAACTCGCCGCACCGGAAGCCTTCGAGTTCGACGGCCCGGACGGTCAACGCCTGAGATGCGTTGTCGGCGCGTGGGTGGACCACCCCGGCGACGGCTTCGCCGTGCTGCGAGTGACCGGCGCGGGGACCGAGCTGTGGTTCGATCGCGCCGGGCAAACCGGCGAGGAGACCATCGCGATGTTGTCGGGCGGAAATCTTGACGCGTGATCGGGCATGCGCCTAGACTGCGTGCCTTCAAGATCTACCCGTTTGCAGAGTGAAAGAGGTAGCGCCGCCCGAGTGATCGGGTCCCAGCTGGAATGGGAGTTCGCGGTGACGCGATAGAGAGCTCTGCGTGCGACGGTCACCTTCGGGTGGCCGTCTGTTTTTTCAGGCCCGAAGACGGTGCCGCAGGAAAGTGGCTTTCAGCAGCTTGGCGAAGCTCACTTTCCTCCCCTTGGACAGCGCCGGATCAAAGGGTTCCTTCAGATAGGCCGACTGCACCTTCAGCACGAGGCGGCGCTTGCGCTTGGTATCCCTGCTGAGCTCAAAGAACACCACATAGTGGGGTGGCAAGCAGTTCTTGCTCCCCGCGTCGCGTCGCGTCGCGTCGCGGCGACCTCCGACGAGTAGCGTTGCAAGGTCGGCTGACTCCCCGATGCCATCCGCCTCCCGCCTTGCTGTCATCCCTCGCATGCGACACTGCCCCATGACCGAAATCGAGCTCCGTTTCCAGATCCCCGAATCGCAATGGACCGCGGTGCACCGCTGGGTCGCGGGGACCGGCAAGTCAGCCGCCGCCGCGGAGGAACGCCTGCAGGCCGCCTACTTCGACACCGCCGAGCGCGACCTCGCGCGCGCCGGCTTCGCGCTGCGCCTGCGCCGGGAAGGCGAGGTCTGGGTGCAGACGCTCAAGGGCGCCGCGCCCGATGGCATGACCCGGCTCGAACACAACGTGCCGCTCGGCGCCGAGACCCCCACGCTGGATGTCGCGCGGCATGCCGATCACCCCGCCGGCCAGGCGCTCCAGGCCTTGCTCGCGACGCTGCCCGAGGGTGCGCTGCAGGCGCTGTTCCGCACCGACATCACCCGCCTGACACGGCCGCTGCGCACGCGTTACGGGCTGGTCGAACTCGCGCTCGACCGCGGCGCGCTGCTCGCCGGCGAGGGCGAGACGCTGCGCTCGACCGCCGTGGCCGAACTCGAGATCGAGCTCAAGAGCGGCCAGGCGCGCGCGGTCCTGGAGGTCGCGCGCCAGTGGGCCGTCGAACGTTTCGGGCTGTCGCTGGAACTGCGCACGAAGGCACTGCGCGGCGATCTGCTCGCGCGCAACCTGGACTGCGCGCCGGTCGCCGAGTCGCATGGCATCCACTGGACCGGCGACATGAGCCGCGACGACGCGCTGCACGTGCTGCTGCGCGACTGCTTGGAGCCCGTCCTGGGCAACGCTTCGCAGATCGTCAGCGGGCGGCATCAGCCCGAACATCTGCACCAGCTCCGCGTCGCCCTGCGCCGCCTGCGCACCGGCCTGCGGCTGCTGGCCGGCGAGGACGATGTCGCACTCCATGCGCTCGCCGATGGCGCGGGACAGTTGTCGCGGCGCCTCACCGCCGCGCGCGACGCGGACGCGCAGGCCCAGGCGCCCTGGCGCGCCGCGATGCTCGCCGCCTGGCGCGCCGAGCGTCCGTCCGCCGCTCCGGAGCCCGCCGTCTCGCCGCGCGTCGACGTGGCCGGCCTGATCCACACCCGCGAGGTCCAGGGCTGGATGCTCGCGATCATCGGCTGGCTCGCGCGCCCGGAGCCGGAGCACGCGCCCGAGTCGGAGCAGGACCTGTCCCTCGTGCATGAGCGCATCGCGCTGTGGCGCGCCGCGGCGGACAAGCAGCTCAAGCGCTTCGACCGGCTCGACGCCGAAGGCCGCCATCACCTGCGCCGGCGCTTGCGCCGTCTGCGGCTGGCGATGGAACTCGCCTTCGCGGTGCCGGGCGGCTCGGAGGGCCGCCGGTTGTCGAAGAAGGCGCTGGAGGCCCGCGGCAAGTTCCTTGAGCGCGTTCACGAGGCGGCGCAGAAGCTCGGCAGCCTGAACGATCTCGAGATCGGCCTGTCCCAGGCCCGGGAGGAGCTGGCGCTGGCGATGGCCAGCAGCGACGTGCCGGCCGCCGCGAGAGCCGGGTTCTCGCTCGGCTGGCTGCGGCCGCGCCAGAAGCAGGCGTTGGAGAAGGCGGCCAAGGCCGCTCGCGCAATCCCGGCGCTGAAACCGGCGAAGGCATCGAAGACATCGAAGGGCGGCAAGGCCGGCTGAAGCGGGCCGGTCGGCCGAGGTCACTGAAGCAGGCGCCGCCCGCCTCTGATCGGGGCTGGCGGACGACCTTCCCTTCCTCTTGCTTCGAGGCCGACATGTCCACCAGCTTCTCTTCCCACCCCTCCCCGAACGCCGATCGCTCCGCGAGCGGCGCCAGCGGCGCCCAGCCCGCCGGCGCCGATGCCGACGCGACGCCGGACCACGACAAGGTCATCGCGCTGCTGGCGCATGCGCTCGATCCCGAACAACTGCGCGCCGCGCAGGCCCTGGCCGCGCGCAAGCTGCTCAGAGAGGACGGGACGGTCTATCCCGCCGATGGCTGCGCGATCACCTTGTCCGTGTTGATGCAGGGGGCGGGGTTCGACGTGCCCGACCTCTTCTGGGCCCTGGACGTGCCAGCCATGCTGCTGGCCCGCGGCTGGGCCGAGGTCACACCGGGCAGCCAGCGGGCCGGCGACATCGGCAGCACCTGCCGCGCGGAGCGGCACCATGGCGAGGACCATGTCTATCTGGTGCTGCGGGCGGTGAACGAGGACGAGATGATCGTCGTCGACAACCAGGCCGCCAGCCCGCATTTCCGCTGGGCGAGCGGGCAGGGCGGCAAGACGCCGACGACGATGTTCTATCGCGCGCCCGACCCGACGGCCTGAGCGCGCCAGCGAGACCGATCGCACCAGGCGCCCCCGGCGCGCCGTTCGCGCGGCGCCGTCAGACGGCTCTGCCGCCCACTTGGCGCGCCGCGCCGAGCATCTCGTGCACGTCGTGCGTCATGACCGCGAGGAAGGCCGCGAGCCCGATGTAGTACGCCGCGTACTCCCACTTCACGCGCGCCGGCACCGCGTAGTAGGTCAGCGCCTCTTCCGAGTCGGCGCGGTACTTCCACGCCTTGATCAGCTGCGGCCCCGCCATGAGCGCGATCAGCAGCAGCATCGGGCTGGGCCGGTACAGGAACAGCGCGATCAGCACCGGCACGCCGGCGAACCAGATCCGCGGCGACAGCACCGCCGTGATGCGGCCGCCGTCGAACGGCGACAGCGGGATCAGGTTGAACAGGTTCAGGAAGAAGCCGGCGTAGGACACGGCCAGCAGCCAGTCCAGGTTCCAGCTGCGCGCCAGCAGATAGCAGACGGTCGCGCCCACCGTGCCCAGCAGCGGTCCGCCGAGGCCCACATAGGCCTCGGTCTGCGCGTTGTGCGGCAGGTCCTTGAGTTCGATCCAGGCGCCGACGAAGGGGATGAAGGTCGGCAGGCCGACATCCAGCCCCTTCTGCCGCGCAGCGATGTAGTGGCCCATCTCGTGCACCACCAGCAGGCCGATGAAGCCCACCGCGTAGCGCCAGCCATAGATCCACGCGTACATCAGCACCGACAGCAGCATGGTCCCGCCGCTGAGCAGCAGCTTGCCGAACTTGGCGCCCGAGAACAGCAGCAGGAGCAGCTTGGTCATGGGATCAGGACTCCGCGGTCTCGCTCTTCTTGCGGCCGAACAGCTTCATGATCGCGCCGCCGAAGCCGACCACCGCCAGCAGGATGATCTTGGCGAACTTCAGGAAGAACGCGCCGATCACCGCCAGCAGGCCCAGCTTCTTCGCGCCCACGCCCAGCACCAGCGCGGCCAGGCCGTACTCGGCGACCTTGTCGGTGCTGCTGTTGAAGTCGGCGTAGCGCTTGCCGTCGTTGAACTCGAGCGCGCCCAGCAACTGCTGCGCCTCGCCCTTGTACTTGGGCAGGTCGTCCAGGCCGGTGACCAGGTTCAGCGACATGTAGCCCTCGCGGCCCAGCGCATAGGTGTTGTAGTTGACGCCCTGCGGCTCATTGGCCGGCGCGCCGACCTCGCGGGACTTCATCGCCCACACGAGCCGGTGCGTGTCCGCCGCGTAGGTCGGCTCCTGCGCCCAGCCGGTGATCTCCAGCGCGCGGCCGCCCATCTTCTTGCGCTCCTCGTTGCTGGCCTCGGTGCCTTCCTTGAAGCTCTTGAGCATGTCGGCGGCGTCCCAGTGCTTGGCGTCGTCGTCCTTGATGTAGCCCGACTTCTCGAAGCGCAGCGTCGCGAACCAGCCGTCGTCGCCGCGCTGGAAGACCACGCCTTCCAGGTCGCTGTAGTCGCCCGGGTTGCCCATCGCGTGCATCAGCTTCGCGGCGTACGGCTGCGGGATGTAGAGCTTGCCGTCCGGCAGGTGCAGCACGGCCTGGCTGGACAGCTTGACGTCCCTCGGACCTTGAACGATGTCCTTCTGGGCGGCCGCGAAGACCTGGTCGAACTCGTTTTCAGCGGTCTGCGCCGAGGCGGCCGACGTGGCGAGGAAAGAGGCGCCGAGCGCGACGGCGCCGGCCAGGGTCCGCATCCAGCGGGACAGGGTGGTCATGGGAATCTCCCTCGAAACGGCCCGCGGGCCGGAAAGTGCATGGCCTCTGACGGGCCGAAAGGGTGCGAGTCTATCGATGCTCCCTGTCGGTAAAACCGCACTTCCCCCATGAGAGGGCGTCGCCAAACGCCCAAGATGACGAAAGACACGCGGCCCGTCCGGGTTTCCCCGGACGGGCCGCGTCCGCCAAGCGCGTGCAGCAGCCTTACGCCGCTTCCTGCCAGCGCTTGCTGAGCTGGTCCCACTTCAGGCGGGCGGCCTTGACGTGGCGCTCCTTGACGTGGCCGTAGCCGCGGATGTCCTCCGGGATGCGGGCCAGGTCGACGGCCACCGGCAGGCGCTCGGCGGTCAGGCCCTTGGCCAGGATGGCCTCGATCGTGGCGCGGTAGTCGGCGATCAGCTGGCGCTCCATCTTGCGTTCCTCGGTGTGACCGAACGGATCGAAGGCGGTGCCGCGCAGGCCCTTCATCTTCGCCAGCACGCCCATCGCCGGACGCACCCAGCCGCCGAAGGCGCGCTTCTGCAGCTCGCCCTTGTCGTTCTTCTTGGCGAGCATCGGCGGCGCGAGGTGGTGCACGACCTTGAAGTCGCCCTCGAACTGGGCCTGGATCTTGTCCAGGAACTTGGTGTCCATGTGCAGGCGGGCGACCTCGTACTCGTCCTTGTAGGCCATCAGCTTGAACAGATAGCGCGCGACGGCCTCGGTCAACCGCGTGCCGCCCACCGGCTGCTCCGCTTGACGGACCTTCTCGACGAAGGCGCGGTACTGCTCGGCGTAGGCGGCGTTCTGGTAGTCGGTCAGGAACTCGACGCGCTTGGCGATCAACTCGTCGACGCCCTGGCGCTTGACGAAATTGATCACCTGCTGCGCCGCGAACAGTGATTGCACCGCCGCCAGGTCATGGGCGCAGCGGCGGCCCCATTCGAAGGCGGCCTTGTTGTTGTCGACCTGCACGCCGTTGAGCTCGATGGCGCGCATCAGCGCGGCGTGGCTCAGCGGCACGCGGCCCTTCTGCCACGCATAGCCCAGCATCAGCGGATTGGTGTAGAGCGAGTCGCCCAGCAGCTTCACCGCGACCTCTTCCGCGTCGAACATGCCCAGATGCGACGCGCCGACGGCCTTCTGCACCGCGGCCTCGCAGGCCGCGCCGGGGAAGGACCAGTCCGCGTTGTTGACCAGCGTGGCGGTGGGCGAGCCGTGGGTGTTCAGCGCGACGAAGCTGCGGCCCTCGCGCATCACGGCCAGCGTGGTCTTGTTGGCGGCGACGATGGAATCGCAGGCGATGACGAGGTCGGCCTCGGCGGTGCCGACCTTCGTGCAGTAGATCGCGTCCGGCGAGTTGGCGATCTGGATGTGGCTCCAGGTCGCGCCGCCCTTCTGCGCCAGGCCGGCCGCGTCCTGCGTGACGACGCCCTTGCCCTCCAGGTGCGCGGCCATGCCCAGCAGTTGACCGATGGTGATCACGCCGGTGCCGCCGACGCCGGCCACGACGATGCCCCAGGCCTCGGACGCGTTGGGCACCACCGGCTGCGGGATCGCCGGCAGCGAGGCGTCGAAGGGGCTGACGCGCTTGTCCTTCTTCGGCTTCCTGAGCTCGCCGCCCTCGATGGTGACGAAGCTCGGGCAGAAACCCTTCACGCAGGAGAAGTCCTTGTTGCAGGTGTTCTGGTTGATCTGGCGCTTGCGGCCGAACTCGGTCTCGAGCGGCTCGACCGACAGGCAGTTCGATTGCACCGAGCAGTCGCCGCAGCCTTCGCAGACGAGCTCGTTGATGACGGTGCGCTTGGCCGGGTCGGCCAGCTTGCCGCGCTTGCGGCGGCGGCGCTTCTCGGTGGCGCAGGTCTGGTCGTAGATGATGACCGTGGTGCCGGGGATCTCGCGGAACTGGCGCTGGATGGCGTCGAGTTCGTCGCGGTGATGCACGGTCACGCCGGCGGCGAGCGGCTTGCCGTCGTACTTCTCCGGCTCGTCGGTGACGATGACCAGCTTGGCGACGCCTTCGCTGATCAGGCTGTTCATGATCTGCGTGACGCTGTGGCCCTCGGGGCGCTCGCCGACCTGCTGGCCGCCGGTCATGGCGACGGCGTCGTTGTAGAGCACCTTGTAGGTGATGTTCACGCCGGCGGCGATGGACTGGCGGATCGCCAGGATGCCGCTGTGGAAGTAGGTGCCGTCGCCGAGGTTGCTGAAGATGTGCTTCTCGTCGGTGAACGGGGCCTGGCCGACCCAGGGCACGCCCTCGCCGCCCATCTGGGTGAAGGTCGCGGTGTTGCGGCCCGGCATCCACGTGACCATGTAGTGGCAGCCGATGCCGCCGACGGCGCGCGAGCCGTCCGGCACGCGGGTGCTGGTGTTGTGCGGGCAGCCGGAGCAGAACCAGGGCGTGCGGTCGGCGCCGCCGGCGGTCTTCTCCTCGCTTTTGAGCGACTGCTCCTTGGCGTCGATCAGCGCGACGCGCGTGTCCAGGCGCGCGGCGGTGTCGGCGTCCACGCCCAGCTTCTTCAGGCGCTTGGCGATGGCGCGGGCAATGATGGCCGGCGTCAGGTCGGCCTGCGGGCGCAGCAGCCAGTTGCTGCTGGGGTTGGGGCGCGACCACTCGCCACCGCTCATGTCGCCTTCGGTCTCGTCGAACTTGCCGAGCACGTTCGGGCGCACGTCCGGGCGCCAGTTGTACAGCTCTTCCTTGAGCTGGTACTCGATCATCTGGCGCTTCTCCTCGATGACGAGGATCTCCTGCAGGCCGGTGGCGAAGTCGCGGGTGATGGTGGCCTCCAGCGGCCACACGACGTTGACCTTGTGCAGCCGGATGCCCAGGCGGCGGCAGGTGTCGTCGTCCAGGCCCAGGTCGTGCAGCGCCTGGCGGGTGTCGTTCCAGGCCTTGCCGGAGGCGATCAGGCCGATGCGGTCATGGGGCGTGCTGATGACGTTGTGGTTGAGCTTGTTCGCGCGGACGTAGGCGAGGGCGGCGTACCACTTGAAGTCCATCATCCGGGCTTCCTGATCCAGCGGCGGATCGGGCCAGCGGATGTGCAGGCCGCCCGGGGGCATCTGGAAGTCCTCGGGCATCAGGATCTCGACGCGGTCGGGATCGACGCTGACGCTGCTGGAGGACTCGACGATCTCCTGGATCGTCTTCATGCCCGACCACAGGCCCGAGAAGCGGCTCATGGCGAACGCGTGCAGACCCATGTCGAGGATGTCCTGGACGCTGGACGGGAAGAAGACGGGGAAGCCGACGGCCTTGAAGACGTGGTCGCTCTGGTGGGCGGCGGTGGAGCTCTTGGCGATGTGGTCGTCGCCGGCGATGGCGATGACGCCGCCATGCGCGGAAGTGCCGGCCATGTTGGCGTGCTTGAAGACGTCGATGCAGCGGTCGACGCCGGGGCCCTTGCCGTACCACATGCCGAAGACGCCATCGAACCTGGCCTTCTCGGGGAACAGGGCCATCTGCTGGGTGCCCCAGACGGCGGTGGCGCCGAGTTCCTCGTTGACGCCGGGCTGGAAGACGATGTTCTGCTTGGCCAGGTGCTTCTTGGCGGCCATCAGGGCCTGGTCGTAGCCGCCCAGCGGGGAGCCGCGGTAGCCGGAGATGAAGCCGGCGGTGTTCAGGCCGGCGATGGCGTCGCGGGTGCGCTGCAGCATCGGCAGGCGGACCAGGGCCTGGACCCCGCTCATGAAGGCGCGCCCTTCATCGAGGGCGTACTTGTCGTCCAGCGTGACCTTTTCTAGCGCACGCAGGATGTGTTCGGGCAAGGGGGCGTTCATGGGGGGAGTCTCCTGATGGGGGGCTGACCTTGGTCCCGCTTGTGGCGGACCGCGAGCCTGGGCTGCCGTCACGCCGAGTATGTTGGCGTGCGCAAAACGCAGCGATCAGTGTAGGAAACATTGCCCGGCGAGTGTTTGCTCGTTCTGCGCCGTGAGGCGCTGCTTGAGCAAGAATCTTTCCCGAAATGGCGAAAGGGATTCGTATGGCATCGAAAACTGGCTCATCAGGGAAAACCATGAGGATGACGGCGGCGTCCGCGGGCGCCGAGGAGCACGAGGACGCCGGAGCGCCGGGGGGCCCCGCGAGCGGGGAGCTGGACCGGTATCACGTGGCCATCCTGGGGGAGCTGCAGCGGGAGGCCCGGCTGTCGAACGCGGAGCTGGCGGCGCGCATCGGGTTGTCGCCGGCGCCGACGTGGCGGCGGGTGCGCTGGCTGGAGGAGCAGGGCTTCATCACCGGCTATCGCGCGGAGATCGACCGGCGCCGGCTGGGACTAGGGGTGCTGGCCTTCGTGCGGGTGGATGCGGATCGCAACAACGGCGCCGCGACGAAAGAGCTGGAGGAGGCGATCCGGCAACTGCCGGAGGTGATCGCCTGCCACTACATCAGCGGTGCGGGCACCTTCGAGCTGGAGGTCATGGCCACCGACCTGGATGCGTTCAGCCGGTTCTCGATCGACACGCTGCTGAACCTGCCGAACGTGAAGGATATCCACACGAGTTTCTCGCTCGGGGAAGTGAAGGCGGGGGGCGCGTTGCCGCTGGGGCATCTTCGGCCCAAGACCTGAGATTCTCAGGATCTGTCACGGCGACAGATCCACGCGGCCACGGCCAGCACCGGCAAGAGCACGAGACCGAAGACGAGCCAGGCGCGGGGCTCGGGCCAGTTTCCGCTGAAATTCCAATAGAGAGAGGGCCAGAGCAACGCCGACAGGACGGTGGTGCAGATGACCCATTCCCTGGTCGAAGATTTGGACATCGATTAACTCCTGATGGGACTGGGCGGCGAAAGCCACGGGTCAACATTAATCACCCTGGCCCATTTCTCTAATTGGGAGAATCTCGATCATGGAAATGTGCTGAAGATGAAGAAGAGATGACCTATCGAAGTGGGCTGTACTGGTCATATTCGTGGGTCCGTGTACCGGATCGGCCGGAGAGCGCGCTGGCATAGTCGGCGATCCGCTCGCTCGCCTCGGCCGCCATGACGCTACCGCTCCGCCATTTCCTGCTCGCGCTGTCCGTCGTGGCCATCTGGGGAAGCAATTTCGTCGTGATCCGCTGGGGCCTGAACGCGTTCCCGCCGCTGCTGTTTGCTGCGCTGCGTTTCACGCTCGCCGCCGTGCCGGCGATGTTCCTGCTCCCTCGTCCCAAGGTCGGCTGGCGCAACCTCGCCGCCTATGGCGCCTTCGTCGGCGTGGGGCAGTTCGGGCTGCTCTATCTGGCGATGCGCTCCCAGATCTCGCCGGGGCTCGCCTCGCTCGTCATCCAGACCCAGGTGTTCTTCACCCTGCTGCTCGCGATGCGCATGAGCGGCGAACGCGTCCAGGGCTTCCAGTGGGTCGCGCTGGCGATGGCCGCCGCGGGCATCGGCGTCATCGCCTCGCATACCGATGGCTCGACCACCGTGCTCGGCCTGGCGATGGTGCTGGTCGCGGCCTTCAGCTGGTCCAGCGGCAACATCGTCGGCAAGCGCGCCGGCGCCGTGAACATGCTGGCCTATGTCATCTGGAGCAGCGCCTTCGCCGCGCCGCCGCTGTTCGCGCTGTCGCTGGTGGTCGAGGGCCCCGCCCAGATCGGCCAGGCCCTGGCCCACGCCGGCCTCGGCGCCTGGGCCGCTGTGCTCTGGCAATCGGTGGGCAACACGCTGTTCGGCTACGGGGCCTGGAGCTGGCTGCTCTCGCGCCACCCCGCCGCGACCATCGTGCCGATGGCGCTGCTCGTGCCGGTGTTCGGCATGAGCTGCTCCGCGCTGCTGCTCGGCGAAGGCCTGCCGCCATGGAAGCTGATGGCTGCCGCGCTCGTGATCAGCGGCCTGGCCGTCAACCTGCTCTGGCCGCGCGTGCGTGGCGTGCTCAAGGCCGCCTGACGATGCTGACGCCGCGCGGGCGTATGCTGGCCCGATGAACCCGCATCGCCGCCTCGCTGCCCTCGCCGCGCTCAACGCGCTCGCCTTCGCCATGGGCCTGCCCGCCCGCGCCGCGCCGGGCTCGCAACAGAACCTGCAGGTCGAGCTGCGCTGGGTTGAATCGGAGCTCAGCGGCTCCACGGTCGCAGGCATCCGCGATGGCAGCACGGTCGTCAGCACCGGCGGCAGCGTGTCACCGCGCGGCGGCGTGACGCTCTCCACCGAGAACCGCGAGCAGCGCCAGCAGCTCTTTCCGCGGCTGACGGTGCTCAACGGCTCGCAGGCCTCGTTCACGATGACCGAGTCGACGCCGATCCAGTGGGTCGACGTGGCGCTCGACCGCCAGCAGGGCGAGCCGCGTGACCGCGTGGTCGTCATTCCGCGCCAGGGGATGGCGGAGCGGGTACGGGGCATCGTGGTCAAGCCGAGCTGGCCGGGCGGTCGAGGGCCCGTCAGCGTCGAGGTCCGCGCGACGGACCAGGCGCAGATGCCGCAGGGGGGCGCCTACGGCAGCTCACTCCCCGACGCGCAGCAGCGCCCCAGCACCGATGTCCTCAGCACCGTGCAGGCGCCGCTCGGCATCTGGGTCACGATCGCGCGCACCGGCAGCGTCGCGACCAGCGCCAGCCGCAACGTCTACAGCACCCGCGACGCGGAAGTGCAGAAGCTGCGCGAGCTCCAGCTGCGCATCGACGTGGCGCCCTGACTGGCTCCATGGAGGTTTCTTCGAATCGCCTTGTTTCGGCAAATTGGTATTTGACTGGTGTTATTTTCTCGCGCGATCCGCTAAGCTGCGGCGTCCATTGGAGGCCCGCATGTCCCCTCGAGTCCTGTCCCGCGTCCTGATCCCCCTGAGCGCCGCGCTGATCGCGGCAGGCGCCGTCGCCGCGGCGCCGGCGCCCGAGCCCAAGGCCGACGCGCCGGGCTACGCGCTCTTCGGCGGCAAGCCGGTCGAGTTCGAACGCACCGGAGGCAAGGTCGTCGGCGTGTACGTGCCGAATTGGGAGCCCGTCGAGCTGATCGAGCGCGTTCCCCCGCAGAACCTGACCCATGTGCTTTACGCCTTCCTGCGCCTGTGCGGCCCCGGCCAACTGGAGAAGGACGCCGCGAAGTGCGCCGGCAAGAAGGACTTCGAGATCGGCACCGGCCCCGTCGACGAGCGCTTCAACGCCGCCTTCCTGCGCTACAAGCAGCGCGCGCCGCATCTGAAGATCGTCGCGTCGGTCGGCGGCTGGGGAGGGTCCGATCCGATCTTCCACCTGGCCGGCGACCCGGCGAGGCGCGCCGTCTTCGCCGCCTCGGCGCAGCGCTTCCTGCGCGAGCATCCGGCCTTCGACGGCATCGACATCGACTGGGAGCACCCGGGCAACAACGGCGCGGCGAACGGCGTGCAGCTCGGCAGTCCACGGGACGGCCAGTCCTACGCGGAGCTGATGGCCGACCTGCGCCAGGCGCTGGACGCGCTCACCGCCGAGACCGGCCGTCCCTATCTGCTGACGACGGCGGTGAATCCGATGGCGTCGATCGTCGGCAGGATCAACTTCAAGGACGCGGCCAAGCCGCTCGATCTCGTCTTCATGATGAGCTACGACTTCTACGGGATCTGGTCGCCGGTGGCGGGCCATCACACGGCGCTGCGCGCCTCGAGGCCGGAGGCGGACGACAGCCTGGAGCGCGCCGTGCGCAACCTGGAGACCGCCGGCGTGCCGCGCGCGAAGCTGGTGGCCGGCGTCGCGATGTATGGCCGCGGCTTCACTGGGGTGAGCGAGACCCGGGCGGGCACGGCCAAGACCGGCGCCTATCCGGGCGGAGAGGGCGCGCAAGGCTATCGCGAGATCGCCGGGCGGATCCTCGATGCGGCGGGCAAGGGCCGTGCGGGCTACCAGTCGGTCTGGGATCCGGTGACGCAGTCGTGGTCGCTGTACCACCCGGCGCTCAAGCTCTGGATGGGCTACGACGATCCGCGCGCCGTGCTGGCGAAGGGCCGCTACGCGCGTGAGCTCGGGCTCGCCGGCGTGTTCGCGTGGGAGCTGAGCCAGGACAACGGCGACCTGCTCAACGCGATGAACCGCGGCGTGGGCAACCTGCCGCTGGCGGGCGTCGCGGCAACACCGGCGAAGGCTGCAGCGGCAGCGGCGGCTGCTGCGGCGGTGGCGACAACAAAGGCGCCCGCGCAGAAAGAACCGCGCCGGTAACTCGCGCGCCGTCTGGCGGACCTACGATCGCGCCCATGACCGCCTCCCTTCCCACCGGCGCCGCGGCGCCGACCACCGCGCCCGCGCGCCTGCGCCTCGCCCTGATCGCCCACGACGGCAAGAAGGACGAGATGGTGATGCTCGCGACCGAGTTCGCGGACTTCCTCGGCGGCTGCGAGCTGATCGCCACCGGCACCACCGGCACGCGCCTGGCCGCGGAAGTCGGATTGACGGTGGAGCGCATGTTGTCGGGCCCGCTGGGCGGCGACCTGCAGATCGGCGCGCGGCTGGCGGTGGGTCTGGTCGACGCGGTGGTCTTCCTGCGCGATCCGATGACGCCACAGCCGCATGAACCCGACATCAACGCGCTGGTGCGCGCCTGCGACGTGCACGACGTGGCCTGCGCCACCAACCTGTCCAGCGCGCGGCTGATGCTGAACTCGCTGCGGGCGGCGGTCCCGGGCACGCGGCCGCGGGAGTAGAGTCGTCCGCCGACACCGGTTGATCCGTCGATCGTCCGGTGAACGGCAAGGAGACTCCGATGCAACGACGTTCCCTGATCGCGGGGGCCGCGGCGCTGAGCGCGCTGTCGACCGTCGCGCCGACGGCGCGGGCCCAGGCCGGCGGCGCCCCGGCCACGATCTTCGCGGCCGAGCAGATGTGGTTCATCTTCCTCGAGACCGGCCGCCCGGTGCCCGATGACAAGGCCGCCGTCGAGGCGATGCAGCGCGGCCACCTCGACAACTTCAAGCGGCTGTTCGCCGAAGGCAAGCTCTTCGCGGCCGGGCCGCTGCGCGATCCGTCGCGGGAGAAGCGCGGCATCGTGGTCGTCAAGGCGCCCAACCGCCAGATCCTGAGGCAGTACTTCGAGCCCGACGCGTACGTGCGCGAGGGCTACATGACGGTGAACGCGCAGATGGCGACGGTGCACCAGGCGCTGCACCACACGGGGATCGATCCCGACGGGATCGAGGAGAACCGCATCGTGCTGCTGAGCCGCGCCGAGCCCAAGGACAAGGACGCGGTGCCGGTGTTCCTGCAGCGGGCGCTCGACGACGGCGTCATCGGGGCGTGGTACTCGCTCGAGGACGGGCCGATCGGCGAGGTCCTCTTCATGCGCGGCACCGACGAGACCGCGCTGCGCAAGACGATGGCCGAGTATCCCGGCCTGTCCGATCAGCGCGTGACGATGAAGATCTGGAGCCAGTGGCTGGGCAAGGGCGTGCTGAGATAGCCCCGCGCCGGCCCCGGACCGCGCTCATCGCGACAAGGGCAGCGGGTAGCTCGCCAGGCTCGCGTGGCCGGACTTGGAGAGCGCCTGGACGCCGAAGATCAGGTTGTCCTTGGACAGCGGCAGCGTGACCGTGGTGACCATGCCCACGTCCTTGGCGCCCTCCCAGGCCTGGGACTCGCTGCGGCGCCACACCACGCGGTAGCCCGCCAGCTCGGGGTCGGCGCTGGCCGTCCACAGCAGCGTCGTGTCGTTGGTGAGTTCGCGCGCGTCGATGCGCGCGCCCTTGACCGGCGACGGCGCCCAGGCCAGCGTCGCCAGGCCCGCCAGGTTGATCCGCGCGACGTCGGCCACGTAGCCGAAGTCGACGAACTCGGGCAGGTCGCCGTAGACGACGCCGCCTTCCGTGCGCAGGTTCTGGTGCTGGTGGCGGAAATCCTCGAAGGGCTCGGAAAAGCGCACTGCCGCGTAGCCGCGCTCCAGGAAGGGCAGGTGATCGCCGCCGCGCAGGTAGCGGTCGCGGCGCTGGATCAGATCGATGCGAAAGCCCGGCAGGTAGCGCTCGCCCTGCGCCTTCAGATGGCGGCCGAACTGCTGCGTCGGCAGGTCCTCGCCGCCGCCGGCGACCGCCAGCGGCTGCAGCTGCGCCCGGATCGCGTCATTGGTCTTGAGCTCGTCCTCGGTCGTGGGCGTGTTGCTGCCGGCGTTCACCAGCAGCCGCAGCAAGGGGTCGAAACCGTCGGCGAACAGCCGCAGCCGCTTCGGGTCGTGCTCGCCCTTGTCGCCGCGCGAACTGCCGACGATGTCGTTGGTGATCATCCCTTCGACGTTCAGTCCCTGCGCCCGCGCGCGCCGGGCCCAGTGGCGCGCGCCCAGCAGGCCCTGCTCCTCGCCTGGGACGGCCATGAACACCAGCGTCGCGTCGAAGCGCTGCTTCGCCATCGCGCAGGCCATCTCCATCACGGCCGCGGTGCCGGAGGCGTCGTCGTTGGCGCCGGGCGCCTCGCCCCGGGCGTCCATCACGTCGCTGTTGCGCGAGTCGTAATGCCCGCTCACCACCAGCACCCGCTCGCGCGGCGTGCCGGCCGACGCGCCGGGCAGCGTCGCCACGACATTGACCAGTTCCGTCGGCGCCGACAGCCGGTTGCCCGCCGGCTCGATGAAGGCGTCCATCGTCACCTGCAGCCGTCCGCCGGCCTTGGCGGCGCAGTCCTTGAGCTGGCGCTCGATCCAGCGCCGCGCGGCGCCGATGCCGCGCGTGTCGCTCGCGGTCTCGGACGCGGTGTGGCGCGTGCCGAAGGCGGCGAGCTGGCGGATGGTGCGCTCGATGCGCTCGGCGGAGATGTCCGCCAGCATCGGCGCGACGCGTGGATCGAGCGGCGGCGGGGCGGTCTCGGCCACGGCGCGGGCCGTCGCCGACGCAGGGCCCGAGGCCGGGGTGACCTGCGCGAAGGCGGAGGCGGCGGACAGCGCCCAGACAGCGGCGGCGGGGATCAGTCGGCGGTGCATGGGCATGTGCGGGTCAGGCGAGGTGGTGGTGGAGGAAGTCCAGCGTGCGGGTCCACGCGAGGTCCGCGGCGGCCTTGTCGTAGACCTCGGGCCGGGTGCTGTTGGAGAACGCGTGGTCGGCGACATAGCGATGGATCACCGGCTGCTTGCCGGCGCCCTTCATCCGGGCCTGGAGCGCGTCGACCTTCTCGGGCGTGCACCAGTCGTCGCGCGTGGCGAAGTGGCCGAGGAAGGGCGCGGCGATCTTCGCCGGGTCGGCGAATTCCGCTGGCGGGATCCCGTAGTAGCAGACCGCCGCCTGCAGGTCCCTGATGTGCACGCCGGCCGCGATGGTGAGCGCGCCGCCCATGCAGTAGCCCATCACCCCCACGGCACCGCAGCCGAGCTGATCGCGCAGGTGATTGAGGGCGCCCTGCAGGTCCTGCGTCGTCGCGTCCGCGAAGTCCAGCCCGTTCATCAGATGGCTGGCCTCGTCCGCGTCGCTGGCGATGCGGCCGCGGAAGAGGTCGGGCGCCAGCGCCGTGATGCCGGCCGAGGCGAGCCGCTCGGCGATGTCCTTGATGTGGGGCTTCAGGCCCCACCATTCCTGGATCAGGATCATGCCGGGCGAGCCCTCGCCGGCGCTGGCGAGGTAGCCGGGCGTGAGGGCGCCGTCGGGGCGTTCGAAGTCGATCATCTGTCCCATGTGGATCTCCCGGTTGGCAGGCGAAGGATGAGGAAGAATCGGCTCCCTCGATGAACACCACGGGCGGCCCGGAGACGGCCGCATCCTGAGGGAGGAAGCTGTGAGTCTGCACGAGCGCTTGTACCAATGGACGGCCCGACAGGGCCTGGATGCGAGCAGCGCACGGCGCTTGCGCGCGCTCGCCGGCGTCGATGATCCGCCGGCCGGGGCCTGGACGCCGATCCGCCGCGGCGCGGGCGCGCTGGCGGCGGGGTTGATCGGCTTCGGTCTGATCCTGTGGGTGGCCGCGAACTGGGACGACTTCGGCCGCGCGCTGCGCTTCGGGCTGCTGGAGGCGGTGCTGGGCGTGGCGCTGGTCGCCGCCGCGCTGCTCGCGGCCTGGCGGGCGCCGCTGGCGATGGCGGCGTTCCTGGCGCTGGGCGGGCTGCTCGCGTATTTCGGCCAGACCTACCAGACCGGCGCCGACCCCTGGCAGCTGTTCGCGCTGTGGGCCGCGATCGGATTGCCGATCGCCTGGGCCGCGCGTTCGGACCTGGTGTGGACGCCGTGGGCGCTGGTCGTGGCGACCGGGATCGGGCTGTGGATGCAGACCTTCGGCGGGCACTTGTGGCGCTTCGACGCGTCGACGGTGCCGGTGCATGCGATCGGTTTCGTCGCGTACGGCGCGCTGTGCGCCGGACTGGCCTTCCGCCCGGGCGCCGCGGCGCAGCCCTGGGCCTGGCGCATCGCGGTGCTGGCGTCGGTGGTCGCGATCTCGGGGACCGCGCTGGGCGCGCTGTTCGAACGCGAGGTGGGACCGCAGTTCTATCTCGGCCTTGGCGTCATGGGCGTGGGCCTGGTGCTGGCGTGGCGCCATGCGGAGGTCTACGCGCTGAGCGCGCTCGCGCTGGCGGTCGACACGCTGCTGGTCGCGGGCCTGGCCCGGGCGGTGATCGAGGCGCGCGGCGACATCGGCGGCGTGTTCCTGATCGGGCTGGTCGCCTGCGGGCTGCTGGCGGCCAGCGTGAGTCTGATCATGCGCCGCGTGGGCGCGAAGGAGGCCCGGGCATGAGCGCGCGCGAGGACTGGGTCGAGCAGGCCCGCGCCGAAGGGCTCGCGCCTGCGGAAGCGGGTGCGCCGGAGCGCCCGTGGCCGGTGGTGGTGCTCACGGCGCTGGGCGCGTGGCTGGCGGTGCCGCCGTTCATCTTCCTGCTCGCGATGATCTTCGGCCGCGACTGGGACCACGGCCCCATGGCCTACATCGAAGGCATCGGCCTGCTGACGCTGGCGGTCGTGCTGCTGCGCAGCCGCGCGTTGCCGTTGTTCGTCGAACAGGCCGCGATTCCGCTGCTGCTGACGGGGGGTGTCTGCCTGGGCTACGGGCTGGCACGCGATCTGTCCAACGATGGCGCGGCGCTGACTGGCCTGGTCATCGGCGCCGCGTTGATCGCGTTGCTGCCGCAAGGCTGGCTGCGGGTGCTGCTCGGCGCGGGGATGGCGGGGCTGGTGGCCTTCCTGATCCATCTCGCGCTGAGGGACCTGACGCCTCACGCCTGGTACCGGTTCGACGGCGGCCAGCCGCTGACGCAGGCGGCGCTGCTGCTCGCGTTCGGGCTGGCGATGGCGGGGCTTCAGGCGCGCGCTGGCCGGAATGCCGCCACGGCACCCATCGCCGCAGCGATGGAGCCGGCGCTGGCCGGATGGTGGATCGTCGTGCTCGCCTGCCATGCGCTCGCGGCGGGCTGGTCGTTCGGGGCGGTGGGGGCGTTCGGTCCGACGGCCAATGTGTCGCGCGATCTCTGGGCCGGCATGCCGGCCGGGCATGCGGTGCTGCACACCGCGTCGCGAGGGCTGTCGGTGGCCCTCGTCCTGATCGCGGCCGTCTGGCTGCAGCATCGCTGGCGGCTGGCCGGCGCGGCCCGGATGCTGCCGCCCGTGCTGGTGCTGGCGGCCTTGGCCGCGCTGATGCCGGCGCTCGGCGGCACGCTGCTGGTGCTGTCGCTGATGCTGTCGACGCGCCGCTGGCGGCTGGCGATGCTCGCCGGCGCCGCGGCGGTGTGGGCCATCGGCGCCCTGTACTACGAATGGCATCTGCCGCTGGCGCACAAGTCGCTCGCGCTCGTGGCGGCGGGCGCGGCGCTGCTCGCGTGGGTCCGCTGGCTGGCCTGGCATCCGGCTCCGGCGCCCGGCACGGCATCGCCGGCCACGTTCGCGATGCGTGGCGCGCCGGCGGTGCTGATCGGCGCGGGCGTGCTCGCGCTGGCGGTGGTGAACGTCGGCATCGCCGGCCGCGAGCGCTTGATCGACACCGGCCGGCCCGTGTTCGTGAAGCTGGCGCCGGTGGACCCGCGCTCGCTGATGCAGGGCGACTACATGCGGCTGAGCTACGACCTGCCCGGCGTGGACTGGAGCAGCCGACACCGCGTTGAAGCTCCGATGCTGTGGGGCGCGCGGCCGCGCATCGCGGTGACGCTCGACGCGCGCGGCGTCGCGCAATCGCCTCGGCTGCTCGGCCCGGATGAAGCTGCGCCGCCGGGGACGCAGCTGCTGCAGCTCACGCCCAAGGGCGGCGGCTGGACCTTCGTCTCCGACGGCTGGTTCTTCAAGGAGGGCGAGGCTCAGCGCTGGCAGGCCGCGCGCTATGGGGAGTTCCGCGTGACCCCCGAAGGGAAGGGGCTGCTGGTGCGCGTGGTCGGCGAGGACCTGAAGCCGCTGTGAGCGATCAGCCGCCCGGTGCCTGGGCCGTGGCGCCGGCGTCCGGCGCGGGCGCCCAGCCGTCGAGGGCGATGTAGTAGCGCGTCGAGCGCCCCGCGCCGGCGCGCCGCAGCAGGCCCAGCGCCTCCAGCTCCAGCAGCTCCCGCGAGGCGGTCGCGCGCGAGGTCGCGCCGATGCTCTCGTACTTGCGCGTGCTCATGCCGCCTTCGAAACCGTTGGGGCCGGCATCGAGCAGCACGTTGATCACCTTGCGCTGGCGTGGCGAAATCGGTGCCTTCTCATGCGCTGCCCAGAAGCGCGCCTTGTCCAAGGTTGCGTCAATCGTCACGGTCGCGCTTTCGCAGGAGACGCGGACCTGCTCCAGGAACCAGAGCACCCAGCGAGTGACATCCACGGTGCCGTGCTGTGCAGCCTCCAACTCGTCGTAATACGCCTTGCGTGCCTCCAACAAGCGTTGCGAGGTGCGGATCAGTCGGCTGCTCGGACCCATTTCTCGCGCCAGCACCAAGTCGATCAGGGCGCGGCCAATACGACCATTGCCGTCCTCGAACGGGTGGATGGTCTCGAACCAGACATGAGCCACTGCGGCAGTGACCAAGGGGTCCTGGCCCGCCGTCGAATTGAACCAGGTGACGAAGGCGCTCATTTCCACCGGCAACTGCGAGGAAGGCGGCGCTTCGTAATGCACCTTTTCGCGACCATGTGCACCGCTCACGATCTGCATGGGTTCGCGATGATTCCGGTAGGCACCCACCAAGATCCGCCGCATGCCGGAGTAGCCGTCCGGGAAGAGGGCAGCTTGCCAGCCATGCAAGCGCTGATGCGTGAGAGGCTCCTGGCTGCCGTTCACGGCGTCCTGCATGATGTCGAGCAAACCTTCGACATTGCGGGGTGCCGCCGGACCATCCTGCCCACCCACCCCCAGGCGGCGCTCGATGGAGGAACGGACTGCCGCAAGGTCGTAGCGCTCCCCCTCGATCGCAGCCGTGGCCATGGCATCCTGGCTCCAGGCGTCGGCTTCGAGGGTCAATCGATGCTCGAACCCGACCAATGCGAGGCGACCTTCCACGATGCCCTGAGCCCGGCGCGCACGCGACAGCGCTTCCTGGATGCGTTCAGGGTTGGCATGCAGGTTTGGCCAGTCAGCGGCTTGCCAGATCAGCGGGAGGTCGTAGGCCATGAGGCGATTCCTGGAGGCAATCGACTCAAAATTGAGGCGATTAAGAAGTGTAACTCGCGTATAACCAAGAATCGACTCAAATTTGAGTCGATTAAGGCCTCTAATCGCCTCACGGCCACGGATTCACTCCCCGCGCAGTCCTTCGGGCTCACCGCCGTCCGTCATCAGGTCGATGAGTTCGCGCAGGAATTCGAGGGCCTCTTCAGCGGTGGCAAAGTAGTACTCGCCGCCCAGATCGGCGGCGTCGCCATCGGGGCCGACGTGGACGACCGACCAGCCCTCCGCGCCGCCCCCGATCGCGCAGATCCCGAAGCTGCCGGGCGCGAGATCCCGCGCCGAGCCGGCGGTGACGAAGATGTCCTTGCCCCGATGGGCGAAATAACGTTTCTGCACGAGGAGATGGAATGAAGGCAACCTGGAACGGCGAAGTCATCGCCGAGAGCGACGACACCGTGGTGGTCGAAGGGAATCACTACTTCCCGATGGCCGCGCTCAAGCGCGAATTCACCACGTTCAGCAATCACCGCACGAGCTGCCCCTGGAAAGGGCAGGCGCACTACTTTAGCCTGCTGGTCCACGGCGACATGAACCCCGACGCCGTCTGGTACTACCCCGAGCCGTCCGAGGCCGCCGCCAACATCAAGGACCGCGTCGCGTTCTGGAAGGGCGTCCAGGTCACCGAGTGAGCGGCGCGCCCGCCGCGCTGCCCGTGGTCCCGTCTGCCATGCCGCCGGCCTCGCGCGGCCACAGCGCCCATAGCCGCAGCGGCTGCTTCATGCGGCCCGCCTGCGCCTCGGCGCTCTCGCCCCAGCCCCAGAAGAAATCGGCCCGCACCGCGCCCACGATCGCGCTGCCGGTGTCCTGCGCCATCACCAGGCGGCGCAGCGGTGTCGTCGACAGCGGCTCGGTCGTGTCCAGCCAGACCGGCGTCCCGTAGGGAATGCTGGCCTTGTCGACCGCGATCGAGCGCCCCGGCGTCAGCGGCACGCCCTGGCCGCCGCGCGGGCCGACGGCCAGGTCCGGCAACGGCTCCTCGCGGAAGAAGACGTAGCGCGGGTTGGCCCACATCGCCTCCTTGAGCCGCTGCGGATTGCGCCGGCTCCATTCCTTGATGCCGGGCCAGGAAGCTTCCGTCGGCCGCAGTTCGCCTTGGGCGATCAGCCACTGGCCCATCGACCGGTAAGGCTGCTCGTTGTGCGCCGCGAAGGACAGGCGCACCCAGCGGCTGGAGCCGTCGCGCTCGGTCACGCGCAGCCGGCCGCTGCCCTGGATCTGCATCACCAGCGCGTCCAGCGGATCCTGCACCCAGGCCAGGCTGAGCCGGGACAGCGACGCGTTGCTCTCGATCTGCTGGCGTGAGTCGTAGGGCTTGCGCTGCGCCAGGTCCGGCGGCGGCGACAGCAGCGGCACCTTGAACTCGCCCTGCGGCTGCCGGCGCGCCTCGAGCTGCGGCTCGTAGTAGCCGGTCATCACGCCGTCGCGCTGGCCATCCGGCGTCTCGATCCGGTAGGGCTGCAGCGTCTTCATCAGCCAGATCATCGCGTCGCGGTCATCGGTGGGACGCAGCGCCCGCGCCTGCGCGCAGACGGCGGTCCAGCCCGGCATCGGCTTCTCGCAGCCGCGCAGCAGCGCCGGCCACCATTCCAGCGCGCGATCCTGGCCCCAGCCGGGCAACTCGTTCCATTCGGCCGCGACCCAGCGCGAGCGCTCGCGCAGCAGCACGCGGCGGCCGGCGGTGTCGTCCTCGCCGTTGAGCAGCTTCTCGGGATCGACCGCCGCGCGCGGCGCGATGACACCCGGCAGCACGGGCCGCGCCGCGGCCGCCGGGCCGGGTGGCGCCTTCGGGGAGGCCCCCGGCTCGCGCACGGGCTGTGAGCCGGCGCAGGCCGACAGCACCCCTAGAATCGCCAGCGCCGCGCTCCAGCGGCGAGTTCTGCAACGGATCGGACCACGAATCATGGGCGTGATTTTGCTGGAGGCGCTTGGCGCCCTCGCGCTGCTCGTCTTCATCGTCTGGTGGACGATGTTCTCGGGCCGCAAGGGCGGCGAGCGCCCGGACGACCGCGATCCGGCCTGAGCCAGCGCCATTCGGCTCACTGGCTCATGCTTTGGGCGGCACCAGGAAGCTCATCGGCTGATGGCGCATCCGCGCCCACACCGCCGCGCGCACGCGCCTCTGGTCGGCCAGCCGGATGCCGCGCGAGCGCAGCGCCACCTTGAACGCCAGGAAGAAACTGACGCCGACGTTCAGCACGCCGGTGCCCAGGATGCTGAGCACGCAGAGCCAGAACGGCCAGTGCCGCAGCACGTCCCATCCGAGCGCCCCGGCCGCCGCCGCCAGCTGGCCGGTCGACAGCGTGACGTGCCTGACCTCGATCGGCAGCCCGAAGAAGCCCAGCAGCGCCGGCACCAGTCCCAGCATCAGGCCCAGGCTGATGTTGGCGGTCAGGCCCGAGATGTTGTCGCGCCACCAGCGCGACCAGCGCGCCGCCCGGCCCGCGCCGAGCTTGGCGATGATGCGCGGGTTCCAGGCGATCGCGCTGTCCAGCCGGTGGAAGACGAACCAGTTCTCGACCCAGCCCGCGATCAGGCTGGACGCGAACAGCAGCACGCCGGTGAAGGCCGCGAAGAACAGCGAGGGTCCGAGCACCGTCAGCGAATGCAGCACGTGCTCGGCCTCCTTGGCGCCGACCAGCGGCCGGCCGAAGCTCAGCCAGGCCGCCATCTGCACGACCAGCACCATCGGCGCGGCCAGCGCGAGGTTGCCGATGATGCCGGCCGTCTGCGAGCGGAACAGGTGCGCGACCTCGTCGACGAAAGCCTGCAGGCCCGCGTCGCTGTCGATGTGGCGCAGCTTGTCGGCCAGCGCCGGCGCGGTCATCGCGGGCTGCTTGGTCGCCACCGTCCAGTGCAGCAGCAGGATGAGCACGAAGCTGGCCGCGTAGTTCACGCCGGCCCAGAAACCGCCCCAGAACGCGGACAGCCCGATCGCCATGATGGCGAACTTCATGAAGGTGGTGCCCGCGATCACCAGCCCGCCGCCGCCGGCGCGGCGCAGCATGTCGCCGTACTCCTCGCGGTTGCGGGTGATGTAGTGCTCGCCGGTCTCGGCGCTGCGTTCGGCGACCTTGCGCGCCAGCAGCGAGTAATGCCGCGCGAACAGCGTGCGGACGCTGCGCCGGTCATGCACCACCGCCACCAGGCTGGCCACCAGCCGCAGCAGCTCGCGCTGCGGATGCTCGGCCAGCAGCACCGCCAGCAGGTCCTCGACGCGGCGCAGCCGCGCCTGCATCTGCTCCACGCCGAACATCAGATCCACCGAGACGCCGTGCTCCTCCAGATGGTCCGGCACCGAGCGCACCGCCGCGCGGCACTCGTCGAGCAGTCCGCGCAGGAATTGCAGCTTGCCGGGCAGGGCGGCGGTGTCGCCGTCGTCGAGCGCGTGTTCGACCTGCTCCCAGGCGGTGGCCAGGTTGCGGAACGGCCGGCGCGCCAGCCGCTGCGGATCCATGCGCACGCGCAGCGCGCCGGACAGGCCGGCCGAGCGCACCGCGCTCACCAGCACGGTGATCGCGGCGCGCATCTCGTCGCGCCAGTCGCCCTCGGGCGCGCCGGCGAACAGCAGCCCCAGCCGCCGCAGCAGGTCGTCATCGACGGCGTTGATCCATTGCTCGTCGCCTTCCTCGGGGAAGAGCAGCTCGAACAGTTCGGACAGATCGCGGGTGTCGGCGCTGAGCGGGAGCAGGCGGCGGCGCAGGCGGCCGAGGAACTCGTTCCACAGCGCCATCCGGGGCGCGAAGCCGACCTCGGCGAACAGGCTGATCGCGTCGACATCGGCCCAGACGCTGGCGATGACCTCGGCGAAGGCCTTGGCGTGCTCGGGGTGGCGCTCGAGCAGGTTGAGCAGGTATTTCAGGCGCCGCACCGGCAGCGGCGCGGAGGGCGCGGGGGCGGCCTCGGCGGGCGGGGCGGCGGCCCGTTCGTCCTTCAGCGGCGCGTGCCGCAGCCATTCGATCAATCGCACCAGCCAGAGATTGCGCTCGGCCAGCGGTGCCTGTGGATGCGCCGCGTTGAGCAGCGCGGTGAGGTCCCAGCCTTGACGTTGGAACATCAATGCAGCGATCCGGAATCGGCCAGCAGGAATTCGGGCACGTCGGTGTAGAAGATCTCGGCGTGCTCGGTGACGCAGAGGAATCGGCCGCTCATGGTGCCGCAGCGCGTTTCGATCTGGGCCCAGGAGCTGTACTGGAAGCGCTCGCCGGGCTGCAGCAGCGGCTGGTGGCCGACGACGGCCAGTCCATGCACCTCCTGCACCTTGCCGTTGGCGTCGACGATGGACCAGTGGCGGCCGATCAGCTGGGCGGTCACGTCGCCGCGGTTCTCGATGGTGATCGTGTAGCCGAAGGCGAACTCGTTGCGCTCGGGGACGGTCTGCTCGGCGAGGGGCTCGACGGCCACGCTGCAGTGGAATTGCGGATGTGCCATCCGGGGATTCTAGGCGGCGGGTTTCTACAATCGCTCCCTTTCCCCCGCCAGCGCCCCGCGCCCGCCCGCCATGAACCCGCCCACCCATCGCATCGCCCCCAGCATCCTGTCCGCCGATTTCGCCAACCTGGGCGCCGAGGTCCGCAACGTGCTGGCCGCCGGCGCGGACTGGATCCATTTCGACGTGATGGACAACCATTACGTGCCCAACCTGACCTTTGGCCCGATGGTCTGCGAGGCGCTGAAGAAGCACGCCGTCAAGCCCGACGGCACGCCCGCGCCGATCGACGTGCACCTGATGGTGCAGCCGGTGGACGCGCTGGCGCAGGCCTTCTGCCGCGCCGGCGCGGATCTGGTGAGCTTCCATCCGGAGGCCAGCCAGCACGTGGACCGCACGCTGCAGCTGATCAAGGCCGAGGGCGCGCAGGCCGGTCTGGTGTTCAACCCGGCCACGCCGCTGGACGTGCTGGAGTGGGTGATCGACAAGGTCGACCTGGTGCTGATCATGAGCGTCAACCCGGGCTTCGGCGGGCAGAGCTTCATCCCCGGCGCGCTGAAGAAGCTGCAGCAGGCGCGCTCGATGATCCTGGCCTCGGGCCGCGACATCCGCCTGGAGATCGACGGCGGCGTGAAGGTGGACAACATCCGTGAGATCGCGGACGCGGGCGCGGACACCTTCGTGGCGGGCTCGGCCATCTTCGGCAAGCCGGACTACAAGAGCGTCATCGACGCGATGCGCGCGGAGCTGACGCGCTGAACGCGACGTTGAGCGCCACGCTGAACGCCACGCGGAGCGAACGTCCCGTGACCCGACTGCTGCTCGTCTGCGCGGCCAATCTGTGCCGCTCGCCGATGGCCGAGGCCGTGCTGCGGCTGCGCGCCGGCGAGCTCGGCCTGAGCGAGGTGCGATCGGCCGGCGTGTTCGCGTCCTCGAAGGCGCATCCGGTGGACAAGCGCGCGCTGACGGTGCTCGAGCAGCGCGGCTACGGCATGGACCGCCGCTGGCGCTCGCGCAAGGTGACGGCGGAGGACTTCGATCGCCATGACCTGATCCTCGCGATGGACCGCAGCGTGCTGCGCGGGCTGCGAGCGATGCGGCCGGCGGTGTCGCCGGCCCGGCTGGGCCTGTTCATGGCGGGCATGACCGGCCTGGGCCTGGACGAGGTGCCCGATCCGTACTACGGCGCGGGCAACGCGTTCGTGCAGGTGCTCGACCTCATCGAAGCGCGCGTGCACACCTGGCCGCGCGACGAAGCGGTCTTCCACAAGACGGCCGGCGCCTGAGCCGGCCTTCCTGACAGGCCAGGAATCAGCGGCCGCTTGAGCGAACGCTGCGACGCGGTCAAGGCCCTTGGGTCGCGAGGGCGATTTGCTCGCCGGTGTAGCCCAGCATCCCCATGACACGAGTCAGGTGGAAGGCGCAGTCCCTCGCCGCACGCGCATGGTCCGCGTCGCGGAGCTCCCGGATCAGGCGGCAGGGCGCCGGGACATCCAGCCCCATCACGCTGTCCAGCAACTGGCGGCGCAGCCGGGACTCGTTCTCCGGTTCCCTCCGTCCTGTGCCGAGCTGGAGCAAGGGCCCCACGGCGCCGATGAGGGTCGAGGCGAAGGCCACCCGCCGTGTCTCCGGCCAGTGGGCAGGGAAGCGCAGCGCCGCTGCCGTTTCCTCGACGGACAACTGACCGTTCAGGCAGAGACGCACGACCCGGGAGAACCACTTCGACAGACCGGCATCGAAGTTCCTGCCCGCCGCGCCATCCGCTTCCCAGGTCGCCGCCAGCGGATCGAGGCCATCGAGTACACGCAACAGGTCCTCTTTCGCGATCAGCTGACGCGACGATGCTTCGCTCAGCACGTCGAAGTAGGCATTCAGGCGAGCGCTCAAGCGGGAGCATCGCGCGTCGTCGGTGAGCGGCCCGGCGAGCCACGCGAGCGGCACCGCCAGCGATGTGCGCCGAACGCCGCCGGGCGAGGTGGAAACCGGTGCCAGCGGCGTATCGGGGCCCAGCAGCAGTTCGCGGCAGCGATCGGACGCCAAGTTGCCGTCGGCTGCGGCCTTCACGGCGAACGTCAGCAGCGCTTTCAAACCATGGGGGCTGCAGGCGGCCAGTGCGGCGGGCCACCCGCCGGACACGGCGGGCGCATGCGGATCAAGTGCTTTGAACAGCGCCTCGGCGGACAGCAGGCCATCGCGTTGCAGCTCCGTCAGGCCTGCGAAGAGGATATGGACGATGTCCTCATGGGCGGTCCGCAGGCATTCGATGAGTGGCGGCACGGCCGTACTGCCGGGACAGGTCAGCACGTCCAGCAATTCCTGCGGCTCGAGCCGTGGAGGATCGGCGCGCAGTGCCTCGCCGGTCACGCGCCACCACAGCCGCAACGGCTGCGTGACCGACATGCTGCGGCTGGTCTCGGAATGCGGAGCGAGACGCCCGCGCGCTGACGACTTGGTCACTGCCGTGACAGCGGTCAGCAGATCGCTCAGCTGGATCTGGAGGCTCTGCGGCAACGGTTCACCCCGCACACGCTGATCCAGAAGCTCCCGGATCTGCGATTCCGCCAGCTCATGGCGCACGACGCCACCCCCGGCTTCGCTCGTCCATCGCAGTTGTCCCACCGGGCCGCGGCCCGGCTCCTGCAGGCCGGTGTCGCCGTCCGGCGGGCGCCCGGACGCGGCCTCGATGTCCGCGCCGGGGTCCGAGACAAGCAGCTTGGCGGTCCGCATCGCGTCGAGGAAGTGCAGCGCCACCCGCGTCGAGTCCGTGGCGCATTCGTAGTCCTTGCCTTCGTTGCGCGTGACCAGGAGGGCCTCCAGCGGCGGCGGAGCGCCGAACTCCGTATCCAGCGGTTCCGTGCAGTCCTTGAGCTGATCGAGTGTCGGATGCGGCATCGGCCCGTGACGAGCCGCCAGTTTGCGCATTGCGTCGGTGAATCGCTGCAGATAGTCGTCCGCCACGATGCGGGCCACGGATCCCGGAGCCAGCGCCGGACGCAAGGTCTGGACGCATTGTTGGACGAGCGCTTGGTCGTGCCGGTGATGGGCGAAGACGTCCTCCTGAAGCGGCCAGGGAAGTTCGAGCGCTTCGTAGAGCCGCTTCTTCAGCCCGTTGACGAAGTGCGCCTGGGCCAGCCGCGCTTCCGTGAAGTCCTCTCCATAAGCGATCTCGACGGCCTCGATGGCGACGTGTTCGATGATCTGCTCGACCACGCTGCGGAACTTGCCGGCGATGCCGGATCGCTCCGGATCGAGCCGGCCAATGCAGCCCGCCAGTTCCGAGAGCACGGCGGGCGCGCAGACCTGCAACTGCTGGCCCAGCCGCTGCAGCTCCAGTTGGCGGCTGGAGAGGGGCAGGCGCTCCTCGCGGATCAGTTGCACCAGACGGCGCAGCAGGTCGGCGCCATGCCGATACATGAGCGCTGCTTCCGCCTCGCCGTAGCCCAGATGCCGTCCGTGGATATCGACGTCGAACAGCTTTTCGCGCCACTCCTCCAGAGCCGACACGGTGATTGGCATGCCGCCGGCGACATCGATCAGCGTGCCGATGTCGCGCTGAAGGCTCTCCCGGAACGCCTTGAACCCGTCGCTGAGGGCGAACTCGGCGACGCAGCCATGGCTCGCGGGGCAATAGACCGGCACGCCGGGCGCCAGCGCGGCCTCAAGGCCGGAGGGGGCGGTCCCGGACGCCTCCTTCGAGGCGGGTGGCGACAGGAAGGCGTTGGCGTAATGGGAATGGATCGGATGCATGGCGCCTCAGTGGCGCCGGCGGCGAGGCCCTGCTGACAGGGTTTCGTGCCGCGCGAGGCCAGAATCGCGCGCTCGACTGTGCGACGCTGGAGGAACGATGAGCGAACGACTGGCGCAGGGCCCCGATGGCCAATGGCGATGCAAATGGTGCGAGGCCCCGGGCTTCGATGCCTACCGCGACTACCACGACAACGAATGGGGCTACCCGGTGCACGAGGACCGGCGGCTGTTCGAGAAGCTGTGCCTCGAAGGGTTCCAGTCGGGGCTGTCGTGGCGAACGATCCTGGCCAAGCGCGAGAACTTCCGCAAGGCTTTCAAGCAGTTCGAGATCGCCAAGGTCGCCAAGTTCAAGGAGGCCGACATCGAGCGGCTGCTGGCCGACGAGGGCATCGTGCGCCACCGCGGCAAGATCGAGGCGGTGATCCACAACGCCGGCCGGGCGCTGGAGCTGCAGAAGGAGGCGGGCTCGCTGGCTGCGTTCTTCTGGCGCTTCGAGGACCCGGAGGAGGGCGGCGACGTGCGGCCGACCTCCGACACCTCGATCAAGCTGTCCAAGGAATTGAAGAAGCGCGGCTGGAAGTTCGTCGGCCCGACGACGGTCTACGCGTTCATGCAGGCGATGGGCTTGATCAACGACCACGCGCCGGGCTGCATCGGCCGCCGAGCCGCTGCTGCTGCGCGCCACGCGTTCCGACCGCCCCGGTGATCCTGGGCCTGCATGGGGCTTGGGGGTCCAGGAGGGAGCCCCCATGCCCCGTGGAGGCCGCGCCTGGCGATGGCAGGTGGTCGGTCCCTGTCAGTCCGCGTGCCCTGGCGCCGGATGCTGGACTGAATGTGCCGGATGTTCGGTCAATCGCGTATGCGCCACCTCCCGCGTGTCCGGCCCCTTTCCACTGAAGCGATCGAGCGCCAGATAGATCACCGGCGTGATGTAGAGCGTCACCGCCTGCGACAGGATCAGCCCGCCGACCACCGCCAGCCCCAGCGGCTGGCGCAGCTCCGCCCCAGCGCCGAGCCCCAGCGCGATCGGCAGCGCGCCCATCAGCGCCGCCATCGTCGTCATCATGATCGGACGGAAGCGCAGGATGCAGGCCTCGCGGATTGCTTCGGCCGGCGTCATGCCGCCGTTGCGCTGCGCGTCCAGCGCGAAGTCGATCATCATGATCGCGTTCTTCTTCACGATGCCCACCAGCATCAGGATGCCGATGGTCGCGATGATGGTCAGCTCCATGCCTGCCAGCTGCAGCGTCAGCAGCGCGCCCACCGCCGCCGACGGCAGTCCCGCCAGGATGGTCAGCGGATGGATGTAGCTCTCGTAGAGCACGCCCAGCAGGACGTAGATCACCGCCACCGCCAGCACGATCAGCAGCACCTGGCCGCCCTGCGAGTCCTTGAACACCGCCGCGTCGCCGCCGTAACTCGTGATGATGGACGGCGGCAGTCCGATCTCGCGCGTGAACTGGTCGATCTTCGCGGTCGCGTTGCCCAGCGGCACGTCGGGCGCGAGGTTGAAGCTCAGCGTGATCGCCTGCAGCTGGCCCTGGTGGTTGACCGCGGTGGGACCGAGCTCGCGCTTGACGCTGGCGAACGCGGTCAGCGGCACCATCGTGCTGTTCCTGCCGCGCAGGTAGATCTTGTCGAAGGCGTCCTCGCTCAGCCGGTCGCTGTCTGTCGCCTCCATGATCACCTGGTAGGTGTTGCTCTCCGCGTAGATGCTCGAGACCTGGCGCTCGCCGAAGGCCGAGTACAGCGCATTGCGCAGGTCCTGCATCTGCACGCCCAGCAGCGTGGCGCGCTCGCGGTCGATCACCAGGTTGGCCTGCAGGCCGCGCAGCTGCGAGTCGCTCGTGACATCGCGGAACACCGGGTCATTGCGCAGCCTGTCCTGCAGCTTCTCCGCCCAGGTGTTGAGCTCGCCGGCGCTCACCGACTGCAGCGTGAACTGGTAGCGGCTCTTGGACTGCCGGCCGCCGAGCTGCAGGTTCTGCACCGGGCGCAGGTACACCGCGATGCCGGGCACCGCGCGCAGTTGCTTGCGCAGCCGCTCGAGCACCTGCGGCATCGCGGGACGCTCCCCGCGCGGCTTCAGGTTGATGAACAGCCGGCCGGTGTTGACGTTGCCACCGCCCCCGCCGCCGCCCACCGCGGCGGAGACCGACGACACCGACGGATCGTCCTGCACGATCTTCGCCACGCGCTCCTGCAGCACCGTCATCGCGGCGAAGGAGATGTCCTCCGACGCTTCGGTGCTGGCCTGGATCTGGCCGATGTCCTCTTCCGGGAAGAAGCCCTTGGGGATCGTGATCCACAGCCCGGCGCTGGCGACGAAGCTCGCGATCGCCACCGCGCCGATCACCCAGCGATGCCGCAGCGCCCAGTCCAGCGAGGCCGTGTAGCGGTCCAGCACCCAGGTGAAGCCGGCTTCGAAGGTGCGGCCCAGCGCGTTCTCACGGACCTCGTGGTGGCTGCTCAGGAAGCGGCTGCACAGCATGGGCACCAGCGTCAGCGACACGCCGGCCGAGACCATGATCGCCAGCGACACCACCACCGCGAACTCGTGGAACAGCAGCCCGATGACGCCGGGCATGAAGAAGATCGGGATCAGCACCGCCACCAGCGAGATCGAGATCGACATGATGGTGAACGCCATCTCGCGCGCGCCGCGGATGGCGGCGTCGAATGGGGCCATGCCGTCCTCGACGTGGCGCACGATGTTCTCGAGCATCACGATCGCGTCGTCGACCACCAGGCCCACGGCCAGCGTGATGCCCAGCAGCGAGATGTTGTCCAGGCTGTAGCCCAGCGCGAACAGCAGCGTCACCGCGCCGATCAGCGAGATCGGCAGCGACAGCGTCGGGATCAGCGTCGCGACCATGCGGCGCAGGAACAGGAAGATCACCATCACGACCAGCGCCACGGTGAGCGCGAGCGTGAAGTAGACGTCGTGCAGCGACTCGCGGATCGAGACCGAGCGGTCATTGAGCGTGCTCATCTGCACCGAGGCCGGCAGCTGCGCGGCAAAGCGCGGCAGCATCGCCTTGACCGCGTCCACGACCTTCACCGTGTTGGCGTCAGGCTGGCGCTGCACGGCCAGCACGATGGAGCGCTCGCCATTGAAGTTGGAGAAGGACTTGACGGTCTCGTAGCTGTCCTGGACGTCGGCCACTTCGCGCAGGAACACCGGCGCGCCGTTGCGCGTGGCCACGACGATGCCGCCGAAGGCCTCGGCGTCGCGCAGCTGCTTGTTGGCCTGGATGGTCAGCGTCTGGCGCGTGCCGTCCAGCGTGCCGACCGGCGTGTTGGCGTTGGCGCCCTTGACCGCGGCCTGCAGCTCGTCGAGCGTGATGTTGCGCTGCTGCAGCAGCTCGTTGCGCGCCTTGATCCGCACCGCGAAGCGCTTCTGGCCGTAGATCGAGACCTGCGCCACGCCGTCGATGGTGGACAGGCTGGGGGTGATCAGGTTCTCGGCGTAGTCGTTGAGCTCGGACAGGTTGATCGACGGCGAGGTCAGCGCCACCAGCAGCACCGGCGCGTCGGCCGGGTTGACCTTGCGGTACGACGGCGGCGTCGTCATCTCGGTGGGCAGCGCGCGCAGCGAGCGGAACAGCGCCGCCTGCACGTCGACGGCGGCGGCGTCGATGTCGCGCGAGGGGTCGAACTCCAGCGTCAGCGAGCTGTTGCCCAGCGTGTTGGTGGACGAGATCGTCGTGATGCCGGCGATCGTCGAGAACTGCTTCTCCAGCGGCAGCGCGACCGAGGAGGCCATGGTCTCGGGGCTGGCGCCGGGCAGCACCGCCTGGACGTTGATGACCGGCGTGTTGAAGCTGGGCAGCGCGGCGACCGGAATGCGGCTCCAGGCGGCGATGCCGGCGACGACCAGCGCGATGTTCAGCAGCACGGTCATGACCGGCCGCCGGATGAAGAGTTCGGTGAGATTCATGGCGTCGTTCGCGGCGGGGGCGGGGGCGTCGAATCGGAGCCGGGGGGCTCAGGGCGCGGCGACGTCGGTGGCGGACGCGCCACCGCCCGCGGCGGCGGAGGCCGCAGCCAGGCGCGCGGCCGCGGCCGGATCGACCGCGGCGGGCTGGGTGCGCAGCGGCGTGCCGGGGCGCAGGTTCTGCTTGCCGTCGAGCACGACCATCGCGCCGGCGTCCACGCCGTCCACCACCGCCATCTCGCCGAAGGTGTAGCGCAGCTTGACGGGCTTGAGCTGGGCGGTCTTGTCCGGGCCGACCACGTAGACCTGGCGATCGCTGCCGCGCAGGATGATCGCGGCCTGCGGGATCACCACGACGCCGGGCAGGCTGCGCAGCGTCATGCGCACCCGCAGGTACTGGCCCGGCCAGAGCTTCTGCGCGCCGTTCTCGAACTCGGCCTTGAGCTTGATGGTCCCGGTAGTGGCGTCGACGAGGTTGTCCACGAAGATCAGCTTGCCGCGCGCGACGGCGTCGACCGGCTTGCCGCCGCGGCTGTCCTTGCGAGAAGGGCCGCCCTCGATGGCGGGAAGCACCACCTGGACTTCGGGCGGCGCGGCCTTGGCGTTGCCGCCTTGCGGGCGCATCGCGTCGAGCACCGGCGCGAGTTCGGTCTCGGGCAGGTTGAAGCTGATGGCGATCGGATCGATCTGGACGATGTTCACCAGCGGCGTGCCGGTGGCGCTGGCCTGGACCAGGCTGCCGGGCCAGACGTTGACGGCGCCGGCGCGGCCGGCGAAGGGGGCGCGGATCTCGTTGTAGCTGAGCGCGACGTTGGCGGACTGCAGCGCGGCCGCGTCGCCGTCGACCAGGCTGCGGCCGGCCTCAAGGTTGGCCAGCGCCGTGTCGACCGCGCTTTGCGCGACGAACTTCTGGGCGAGCAGGTCCTTGGCGCGCTCGTACTGGCGCTGCAGGTCGGCGAGGCTGGCCTTGTCGCGGGCGAGCTGGGCGCGGGCCTTGTCGAGGTTGGCGCGGTCCGCGCGCTCATCGAAGCGGAACAGCGGCTGGCCCTTGGCGACGGTCTGCCCGTCGCGTACCAGGACGTCGCGGACGGTGGAGGTGGTCTGGGCGCGGATGTCGACCTGGTTGATCGGCGTGACGGTGCCGCTGGCCTCGACAGTGACCGGCACGTCGCGGCGCTGCGCGGTGACGACGCCGACCAGCTGCGTGCCGCCCGCGCCCGAGGCCCCGCGCGCCGGCGCGGGGGCGCCGTCGGCGGTGACGGCCCCGGACCGGCCATCGGCCGATCGGGCCTTCCACCACCATCCCCCGCCGGCCAACAGCAAGAGGACGATCAGGGACAGGGCGAGGGACTGGCGGCGCATGAACACGTTCTCCAACGACGGTCTTCTTCGAGGGGCGCGGAAGCTTAGGCCGCGGCCCTGCGATGAATGTTTCGTTCAGGTTAATCCTGCGTAGGACAGAGGAAAACCTGTGCGATTTGGAGCGTGTCCGCTGCGCGGCGGCCTGGATGCCCGCCGATGGAGTGTGACAAACGGCAGGGGAACGGTGTGGCTTGGCAATCAACCAACCGGCGAAGCGCCGGTTGGTTGAATGGGAGCCGTCATCTGAGGAAGGGCGGGTCGAGTCGACGCAAAAGCTGGCGGACCGGCCCCGCCATCAGCACCGCATTGGCAGTCAGGACTGATTCGAAGAGCCAGAACTCTTCGGAATTACTTTCGCGAAGCGCAAGTGCTGCCGAACCGAGAAGCCATCCCGAGGCTGCGAGGCCCAGCGTGGGTGCCAGGCCGCGCCGATATTGCATGGCGGCAAGGCTGCAAAGCTGACACGCCGCGATCAGGATCAAGGCGCTCATGTCATAGCACCTTCACTGCGACGATTGCTTGGGGAGATTCTTGTCATTGGACATCCACGCGCCGAAGGTGCCGATCGCCGTCCCGCCCATTTGAGCCGCGATTCCTCCCGCACCACGCACGAGCGTGCCCGCGCCGCCAAGCAGTCCGCCGATCGCGCCATAAGCCACGGCGTGGGCGAAGCCCACCGCCGTCCCCGATCCTCGCGTGTCGAGCAGGTAGCCGAGACCCGCACCAAACGCCCCAATCGCGGGACCTACGACAAGCGGTCCTAGCCCGCCTCGGATCTGATCGATCTCGTCGTCGTTCAACACCTGGGCGGCCGCCAATGAGCCCATCACTGCCGTACTCATGAGAACTCCTTCAATTGCCGGCCGACATGGCCGGTGGAGAGCAATTCTTCAGAGACAGCCGATGCGCTGCCATTCCCGGAACAAGTCAAATTTCTGACTGGTTTGAGTGGGTGCTGGGGGCTCAGGCTTGCGGGTGAGGAGCGGCGTGAGAACCAGCCGCCGTGGGTTCAGAAGCCCTTGAGCGCCTTCGCCAAGGCGGCGCCCACCTTGGCGTTGTGCTTGACCAGCGCGATGTTGGTCGCCAGGCTCGCGCCGCCGCTGAGGTCCTTGATGCGGGCCAGCAGATAAGGCGTCACCGCCTTGCCGCTGATGCCTTGCGCCGCGGCTTCGCCCAGCGCCTGCTCGATGAATCCGTCGATCAGCGCCTTTGGCATCTCGTGCTCGACCGGGACCGGGTTGCTGATGACCGCGCCGCCGCCCAGGCCCAGCGCCCACTTCGCGCGCAGGAACCTGGCCTGCTCCGCCGGCGCGTCGATGCGGAAGTCCGCCTTCAGTCCGCTGTCGCGCGTGTAGAACGCGGCGAAGTTCTCCTGGCCCACCGACAGCACCGGCACGCCGTGCGTCTCCAGGTATTCCAGCGTCAGCGCCAGGTCCAGGATGCTCTTGGCGCCGGCACACACCACGGCCACCGGCGTGCGCGCCAGTTCCTGCAGGTCGGCCGAGATGTCGAAGCTGGTCTCCGCGCCGCGATGCACGCCGCCGATGCCGCCGGTGACGAAGACCTCGATGCCGGCCAGCCGCGCGCAGATCATCGTCGCGGCCACCGTCGTCGCGCCGATGCGGCCCGTCGCCAGCGCGAAGGGCAGGTCGCGTCGGCTCAGCTTCATCGCCTCGGGCGACTTGCCCAGCAGCTCGAGCTGCTCATCGCCCAAGCCGACGCGGATCTTGCCGTCCAGCACCGCGATCGTCGCGGGCACCGCGCCGTGCTCGCGCACGATGGCCTCGACCTCGCGGGCCGTCTGCACGTTCTGCGGATACGGCATGCCGTGGGAAATGATGGTCGACTCCAGGGCCACCAGCGGGCGGCCCTCGGCTCGTGCGGCGGATACCTCGGGCGAGAAATCGATCAGGGTCGGGTCGAAGCGGTCTTGCGTGTTCATGCGGTCTCTTTTGGATTCTTGGAAAGGGGTCAGACGAGCAGCGCCGGGCTCAGCGCCTCGCTGACCGTCGCGTCGCTCTGCAGCGTCAGCGCGGCCAGTCGCAGGCCCAGCGCACAGGCGCTGCGCAGGTCGTCGGGATCGCGGTGCAGCGCCGCGGCGATGCCGGCGGTCATCGCGTCGCCGGCACCGGTGACTTCGCGGATGGCCGCGGGATCCAGCGGTGGCGGGGCGAGCAGGGCGAGTTCATCGCCTTCGGAGTGGCGCACGCCCCGCGCGCCGTCGCTGATCACCAGCCGCTGCAGGCCGGCCTCGCGCAGCGCATGCCAGGCGCCGCGGAGCGCGCCGTCGTCGGGCAGCGCGCGGCCGACCAACGCCTGCAGTTCGCCGCGATTCAGCACCAGCAGCTCCACGCCGCGCAGGTCGGGGCCCAGGCGCGCCATCTTTGGTTCCGACACGGCGACGAGCAGCAATCGCTGCTCGCGCAGGCGGGCCTCGGCGCGCAACTCGTCGAGCGTCTCGCGCGGCAGGTTCAGGTCGGCAACGAGCCAGCGCGCCGGCGCCCGCTGCGGTGCGGTCTGGCGCAGGAACGCGGGATCGAGCCGGTCGGTGAGTTCCATGTGCGCGAGCGCCAGCACCAGCTCGCCGTGCGGATCGAGCACCGCGGTGTAGCTGCCCGTCGCCGCGTCCACCGCCTGCAGCGAGCCCGCGCAATCGACGCCGAGCGCCTGCAGCTGCGCCAGCAAGGCCTGCCCCGCGGCATCGCGGCCGACGGCCGTCAGCAGATGCACCGGCAGGCCGAGCCGCGCGAGGTTCTCGGCGATGTTGCGGGCGACGCCGCCGGCGGTCTCATGCTGGGTCGCGGGATTGGAGCTGCCCATGCGCAGCGGCCCGAGGCCACGCAGCTTGCGGTCGAGGTTGGTGCCGCCTATGCAGACGATGGGCTGGCGCTGCGGGAGCACATAGGCGCGACCGAGGATGCGGCCCTCCTTCGTCAGCTGCGCCAGATGGCCAGCGACTGCCGAGCGCGACAGGCCGAGCTGGTCGGCCAGTTCCTGCTGGCTGATGAAGGGGTTGGATTCGACCAGGGCGAGCAACTGGTCCTTGGATGAAGACATCGGCCCATTCTAGACAAATGTTTTCAACAAAGACAAATGTCCAAAATTCACAATCTTTGCCCGTATTTCCCCCTCGCCCCCGCCAGGGGGAGAGGGAAGGGGAGAGGGGTCTCGCCGCAGCGCTGCTGCCCATCGAACCGCCCCCTCTCCCCCGCCCTCTCCCCGGCGGGGCGAGGGAGTGGGATATCAGCGGCGGCCAGTGCCAGCAATCTCAGAAGAACCCCAGCTTCTTCTGCGAGTAGCTCACCAGCAGGTTCTTGGTCTGCTGGTAATGGTCCAGCATCATCTTGTGGGTCTCGCGTCCGATGCCGGACTCCTTGTAGCCGCCGAACGTCGCATGTGCCGGATACGCGTGATAGCAATTGGTCCAGACGCGTCCGGCCTTGATCCCCTTGCCCATCCGGAACGCCGTGTTGATATCCCTCGACCACACCCCCGCGCCCAGGCCATAGGGCGTGTCGTTGGCGATGCGCAGCGCCTCCTCCTCGGTCTTGAAGGTGGTGACGGCCAGCACCGGGCCGAAGATCTCCTCGCGGAAGATCCGCATGTCGTTGGTCCCCTTGAACAGCGTCGGCTGGATGTAATACCCGCCCGCCAGCTCCCCGCCGAGTTCCGCGCGTCCGCCGCCGATCAAGCATTGCGCCCCTTCCTGCTTCCCGATCTCGAGGTAGGACAGGATCTTGTCGAGCTGCATCGAGGACGCCTGCGCGCCCATCATCGTGTCGGTGTCGAGCGGGTTGCCCTGCTTGATCGCCTTGACGCGGTCGATCGCGCGGGCGATGAAGCGGTCGTAGATCGATTCATGGATCAGCGCGCGCGACGGGCAGGTGCAGACCTCGCCCTGGTTGAACGCGAACAGCACCAGCCCTTCGATCGCCTTGTCGAACAGGTCGTCGTCCTGGGCGGCGATGTCGGGGAAGAACACGTTGGGGCTCTTGCCGCCCAGCTCCAGCGTGGCCGGGATGAGGTTGGTCGCCGCCGCCTGCGCGATCACGCGTCCCGTCGCCGTCGATCCGGTGAACGCCACCTTGGCGATGCGCTTGCTCTGCGCCAGCGGCATGCCCGCCTCCTTGCCGTACCCATTGACGATGTTGAGCACGCCCGGCGGCAGCAGGTCGGCGATCAGCTCGGTGAGCACCAGGATGCTCACCGGCGTCGACTCCGCCGGCTTGAGCACCACCGCATTGCCCGCGCCCAGCGCCGGCGCCAGCTTCCACGCGGCCATCAGGATCGGGAAGTTCCACGGAATGATCTGGCCGACGACGCCCAGCGGCTCATGGAAGTGATACGCGACGGTGTTCGCGTCGATCTCGCTCAGCGCCCCTTCCTGCGCGCGCAGGCAGCCGGCGAAGTAGCGGAAATGATCCACCGCCAGCGGCAGATCGGCGTTCAGCGTCTCGCGCATCGGCTTGCCGTTGTCGATGGTCTCGGCGTAGGCCAGCCGCTCCAGGTTCTGCTCGATGCGATCGGCGATGCGCAGCAGCACATTCGCGCGCTCGGCCGCGGGCGTGGCGCCCCAGCCCTGCGCCGCCGCATGCGCGGCGTCCAGCGCGAGCTCGATGTCCGCCGCGTTCGAACGCGCCGCCTGCGTGTAGACCTGCCCGGTGATGGGCGTGATCACGTCGAAGTACTGGCCGTCGCGCGGCGCGGTCCATTGGCCGCCGATGAAGTTGTCGTAGCGCGGCTTGAATTGCAGCGGCGCGCCGGCCGCGTTGGGTTTGGCATAGATCATGGGGATGTCTCCGTGCAGGAATGGAAGGGTGCCGGACGCCTTCTTGCACGGCGCGTGCCAGGGCCGCGCGGCGCCTCGCTTCGCGCCGAAGACCCCGCCGGCCGGCGTAAAGCCCCTTCCCAAGCCGCAAGCCTTTGGTCAGGATCGCTCCACAGACTGATCCGCGATGAGCCCGCGCGGCACAGCTGTTCCGCAATGGAACACCCGCATCGCGCGAGCGGCTCGAACCGGACGCAAGGAGACGACACGATGGTGAAAACCCCGAGCGGCGCCATGCCGGCGTCCCGGCTGCTGCGCGCGGCGCGGCGCGAATTGCTGGACACCGGCCGTCTGAGCGTCGAGGTGCTGGACGAAGGGCTGAGCCGCAGCTGGCTGCGCAGCCGCGACTTCGGCCTGAGCCCCGTCGGCCGTCCGCCGGGCGCGCCGCATGCGTCGAGCGCTCAGCTGCGGCGCGCACTGGAGCGCCAACACGAGCTGGTCGCCCATGCGAGGCCGGTGATGGAGGACCTGTTCGAGCAGACCCGCGACAGCGACAGCCTGGTGATCCTGGCCGACGCGCAGGGGCTGCTGCTGGGGGCGCTCGGCGATGGCCGATTCGTCGACCGCGCGCAGCGCGTGGCACTGCGGCCGGGCGCGATCTGGGACGAACGCTGGCGCGGCACCAACGCGATCGGCACGGCGCTGGCGGAACAGCGGCCGGTCTCGGTGCTCGGCGGCGAGCACTTCCTGGAGCGCAATGGGTTCCTCAGCTGCACCGCCGCGCCGATCCGCGATCCGCAAGGGCGGGTGCTGGGCGTCCTCGACCTCTCCGGCGAGCAGCGCGGCTTCCAGCGGCACACGCTGGCGCTGGTGCGATCGGCGGCGCGGATGGTGGAGCACCGGCTCTTCCAGACACGGCACGCGGATGGACTGCGGCTGCAGCTGCACGTGCAACCCGAAGGGCTGGGCACGCCAACCGAGGGCCTGCTCGCCCTCAGCGACGACGGCTGGATCCTCGGCTGCAATGCGGCGGCGCAGGCGTGGCTGGGCGCCGAGGCGGCGCGTGCCAGTCCGCTCGAATCGCTGCTGCCTGTCCGGTGGAGCGAGCTGATGGATGGGGCGCGGTCGGGCGGGGAGGGGGCACGGCTGGTTCGCCGCGAGGGCGCGCCGTCGCTCTGGGTGCGGATGGAGGCGCCGAGCGCATGGCGAGTGCGGCTGGCCCGCAGCTCGCCGGCTGTCGTCGAGATGGACCCCGACGCCGACGCCGGCGCGCAAGTGGCGAGACCGGCGTCGAGACCGCAGCCCGGCGCCGTGGCGCAGGTCATGGCCGCTGCGGCCGCGGATGCGTTGCAGGCTTTGGACCTTGGCGACGCGGCGATGCATCAGGCGGTGCTGCGCGCGCGGCGCGTGCTCGACAAGCCGATCCCGCTGCTGCTGCAAGGGGAGTCGGGCGTGGGCAAGGACGTGTTCGCGCGAGCGGTGCATGACAGCGGACCGCGGCGCGAGCGCGCCTACGTGGCGGTGAACTGCGCCGCCCTGCCCGACTCCCTGATCGAGGCCGAGCTCTTCGGGTACCGCTCGGGCGCCTTCACCGGGGCGTCGCGCGAAGGCGCATCAGGGCGGCTGCGCGAGGCGCATGGCGGGACCTTGTTCCTCGACGAGATCGGCGACATGCCGCTGCCGCTGCAGGCCCGGCTGCTGCGCGTGCTGCAGGACCGGCTGGTGCAGCCGCTGGGTGGCGGACCGCCGGTTCAGGTCGACTTCCAGTTGATCGGCGCGAGCCACCGCCCGCTGCGCCAGCTCGTGGCGCAGGGCCAGTTCCGCGAAGACCTCTACTACCGCCTCAACGGCCTGACGCTCAGCCTGCCACCGCTGCGCGAGCGTCAGGACCTGCGGCGGCTCGTGGAGCGGCTGCTGGCCGCGATCGAACCGTCGCGGGGCGTCGTGCTCGACCCGGCGCTGGAGCGCGAGTTCTCGGCCTATCGATGGCCGGGCAACATCCGTCAACTGGAGCAGGCGCTGCGCATCGCCTGCGCGCTGATGGAGCCTGGCGAATCGGTGATCCGGCGCGGCCATCTGCCGGACGACCTCATCGAGGATCTGGATCTGCGCGAGCCGGTGCCGGCCACGACGTCCGAGCCGGCGCCCGCAGCTTCGATGCTGCGCGAGCAGTCTCGCGCGCACGCGCACCGCGTGCTGGCGGACTGCGCCGGCAATCATTCCGAGGCGGCGCGTCGTCTGGGCATCGGCCGCAACACGCTGTACCGCTTGCTGCGCGAGCGTGCCGGCGGCTCCGCGGTGTAGGGCAACGCCTCACGTGGCCATCAGCCATCCGCCGAAGCCGCGATGCGGCGAACGCGCCTTCTGCGCGCGCGCTGGGGCCCGTATTCTTTCGTTCATGCGGTCCAAGGTTTCTGGTGGTGGATTGCAGAGGCGCAAGCCGGACGTCAATGGGTAAGGCGGGCATCCGAAAGGATGTCCGCCTTCGTCTTTGGGGCTTGTCGTTGGGGCTTCAGCGATTCGCGAAATGCTGGATCGCGCGGCCGACCCGTGCGGTCTCGAGCAGATTGCCCAGTTCCTCCATCAGTTCGTCGCCGTCGCTGCAGTAGAGGCTCTGGAACTCGTAGACGAGATTGACGCTGTAGCCGCCGTGGCTGTCGATCTCCCAGCCCGCGATGATCCGGCCTTCGTGCTCGTTCTCGGTGCTCCGGATGACCAGGCGGTGCCTGAGGTCGGAGATCCGCATCACCTCCTCGTCCTCGGCATTGCGGAACTTGCCCACGAACAGCCTGGCGTTGCCGAAGGTGGCGCTGCGCACGGCGGCGTCGAGCTGCTCGAGGATGCGTTCGATCTCGGCGCGCTCGCCGTCGGCGGTGGTGGCGTTCTCGATGCCGGTGCGGATGCGTTCTGCGAAGTCGATCATGCGAAATACCTTTCAAGATGGCCCACGATGGGGAGGTGATCGAAGACCCTGTGCGCCGGCGGGCGCTCGAGGTCGAGTTGCGGTACGGACGCGACTCGGGTGTCGGCCTCGTTCAGGCGCCAACCCGAGCGTCCGAACAGCACCGCTGACGAGACGATGACCTGATCGAAGGTCCTCCATCGCGAGCAGGTCCCGCCGTGGTGGAGATAGGTCCCCGGATCCGCTTGTGCGCAGGCGGGCGCCTCGGGTTGGAAGGAACTCAGGTGGCGCCAGAACGGGTTGTAGAGCAGCCTCGGATTGCGCCGGACCTTCTCCCGATCCCGGCTCGCGTGGAGATAGCGCTCCAGGCCTTCGTCGAAGGGCTCGTCGTTGAAGTCGCCGATCAGCAGGACATTCGAGACGTCCTCGATCGAGGGGATGTGATCGTCGATCCAGCGCCGCAGGTGGGCCGCGATGTGGGTCCGTTCGCTGTCATGCCGGTCCATGTGGAGCCGGCTGGGCCAGTGGGACGCAATCAGCGTGAAGGGGTATTCGTCCTCGTGGTGCGGCTGGACGCTGAAGTGCAGGCCGACCTTGATGAAGGCATTGCCCTCCTTCTTGATGATCGGGTGGATCAGCGTCACCTGGAGCCGGCGGGTGCGGCTCAGCACGCACAGGGAGAAGCGGCCGCGGCCCGCCGGAACGAAGGCTTTCAGCCATGTGAACTCGGTGCGCGCGATCTCGCAGCGGGCGCGCAGGCGATGGGCGCAATCCTCAGACATCTCCGCGAGCGCGATGAGATCAGCGCCGTTGTCCTCGATGAGATGCTGAAGCACGCCGGCAGCGGCGTCGATATGGGCGTCTGTGACGGGCCTCCTGCCGCGCGGCGGCGCCAGGCCGGTGTTCCACCATGCAATGCACAGGCCTGGATCGGTGTGGGACAGCTGGATCTTCATCGGGGGAAGGCGGACGTCGCCGAGCATGTGGAGGACATCGCCAGCCCTTGCGGGGCGGCGGCCTTTCCATCGCGCATTTCGCGGGGAAGGCAGTCACTCTACGTGTCGGGATTTCACGCCGCCAGCGCTTGATCGCTCTCCTTTTGATGCACTTTCCGCCGCCGATGCCGAGCATCAGTCAGCGGACCCACCGACAATGGTGGGAGCCTGCGGATACGATGTCGCGCGCCGCATCGACTCCCGCTTTTTCAGCCGAGATGATCCTTCCGCTCCATCCCATTCCCACCGCCTTCATGGTCGACCTCGACGGCACGCTCGTCGATACGCTGGGCGATTTCGTCGCGGTGCTCAACCGCGTGATGGCCGACATGGCGCTGCCGCCGGTCGAGCGCGATTTCGTCGAGCACACCATCGGTCAGGGCAGCGAGCACCTGATCCGCAGCGTGCTCGCCGAGGCCGGCGCGCCGCAGGCGCGCTACGAGGAAGCCTGGATCCTCTACCAGCGCCATTACGAGGTGCTCAACGGGCAGCACGCCGACGTGTTCCCCGGCGTGGTGGAGGGACTCGAGGCGCTGCGCGCGCTCGGCCTGCCGATGGCGTGCCTGACCAACAAGCCGGCCGCGTTCGCGCGCGAGCTGCTCAGGCGCAAGGGCCTGGACGGCTATTTCGACCGCGTCTTCGGCGGCGACGACTTCGAGCGCAAGAAGCCCGACCCGCTGCCGCTGCTCAAGACCTGCGAATCGATGGGCTCAGCGCCGGCGACGACCTGGATGATCGGCGACTCCAGCAACGACGCGCGCGCCGCGCACGCGGCCGGCTGTCCGATCGCGCTGGTGAGCTACGGCTACAACCACGGCGAGCCGATCCGCGAGGTGTCCGCGCAGCGCCACATCGACCGGCTCGACGAACTGCTGCGCGGCTGAAGCCGCGGAGGCCTTGCGCCTCAGCGGCTGCTGCCGGCCGCGTTGCGATTGCTGGCCGGCTTGGCGCCGCCCAGCAGCGCCACCTTCAGGTCGCTGTCCGCCGGCGACTTGCCCAGCCAGATCTTCAGCAGCATGTGGAAGAAGTCCTCGCCCTTGATGGGCTCGCCGGGGATCAACTGGCCGTTGACGAAGATCACCGTGCCGGTGCCCGGGATGTAGTCCACGCCGAAGGTCTCGCCGCTCTTGAGCTTCTTCTTCTGCACGAAGATCTCGGACATCCGCAGCACGCCGCTGATCGAGCGGCCGAATTCCTCGCGCGAGGCGTTCTGCTCCATGCCCTTGGTGAAGAGCTTGCCCAGCTCCTCGCCGTCGATGTCGCGCAGCATCTGGATGTGGATGCGCTTGGGGCCGGTGTTGGCCAGCACCGCCTCGGCCGTGGCGGCCTTCGCGTTCAGGTACAGGCCGGCGGTGTAGACCTTGAAGATCGCCTTGTACCGGATGCCCGCCCCATTGAGCACGAGCTTCTGGCCGGCCACCTCGACGGTGCCGTCGTACTTCACGCCGGCCACCTCGACCGGCGCGGCGGCGGTGGCCGCGCTCACCGTTGGCGCGGTCTGGGCGGTCTGGGCGGACGCCGCGATGGGCATCAGGAGCACGGCCGCGAGCAGGCCGGCGGTCGTCGGGACAAGGCGCTTGGACATGGTGTCTCCTTCCCTCCAAGGAAGATCGGCCGGCTCCGCGGCCGGCTCTGGGCGCGAGTATGGGCCATGGATCCAAGGGCCGGACATCCGGGATCGTCCTGCTACACTGCCCGCCACCATGTTTATCACGCGCAAGCACATCAAGGGGTCGAACGACCGGGGAGCCTGGCCCTGGCGATCCTGGCACGACTTCATCTGAAGCCGCCTGCTGCTTGCCACCCGCCGTCCACCGTCTACCCCGGGACGCGGGTCACCGTCACACTCTTGCTGCACCCTTACCCGACGGGGCAGGTCCAACAGGCGACCTGAGTTTGCGCATGCGCGCGCGTGACCTGTTGCGTCACTGACGCCGCGCCGCGCCCGACAAGAGGCTTGACGACGTGATCACCGAACTGGAATTCCAAAGCCTGGCCGCCGATGGCTACAACCGCATCCCGCTGCTCAGCGAGGCCTTCGCGGATCTCGAGACCCCGCTCTCGCTCTACCTGAAGCTGTGCGCCGGCAACGGCCCGGGCCGCCACAGCTTCCTGCTGGAGTCGGTGGTCGGCGGCGAGCGTTTCGGCCGCTACTCCTTCATCGGGCTGCCGGCCCGCACCGTGCTCAAGAGCGAGGGCCGCACCACCCGCGTGATCCGCGACGGCGCGGTGATCGAGACCCACGAGGGCGATCCGCTCGCCTTCATCGAGGCCTACCAGCAGCGCTTCAAGGTCGCGCTGCGGCCGGGCATGCCGCGCTTCTGCGGCGGGCTGGCCGGCTACTTCGGCTACGACGCGGTGCGCTACATCGAGCCGCGCCTGGCGGCGTCCACGCCCGAAGGCGGCCTGCCCACGCCCGACGTGATGCTGCTGCAGTGCGAGGAGCTCGCCGTCATCGACAACCTGTCGGGCAAGCTCTACCTGATCGTCTACGCCGACCCCTCGCAGCCCGAGGCCTACTTCAAGGCCAAGAAGCGCCTCACCGAGCTGAAGGACAAGCTGAGCTACTCGGTCGCCGCGCCGCGCGTGGCGCGCGCCCAGGCGCATCCGGTCGAGCGCGAGTTCGCCAAGGCCGATTTCCTGGCGTCGGTCGACAAGGCCAAGGCCTTCATCGCCGCGGGCGACTGCATGCAGATCGTCTTCGGCCAGCGGCTCAAGAAGCGCTACACCGAATCCCCGCTGAGCCTGTACCGCGCGCTGCGCTCGCTGAACCCCAGTCCCTACATGTACTTCTACGACATGGGGGACTTCCAGATCGTCGGCGCCTCGCCCGAGATCCTGGTGCGCCAGGAGCAGACGCCCGAGGGCCGCAAGGTGACGATCCGCCCGCTGGCCGGCACGCGTCCGCGCGGCGGCACGCCGGAGCAGGACCAGGCGCTCGAAGTGGAGCTCAAGGCCGATCCCAAGGAGCGCGCCGAGCACCTGATGCTGATCGACCTGGCCCGCAACGACATCGGCCGCATCGCGCAGACCGGCAGCGTGAAGGTGACCGACGCGTTCGCCGTCGAACGCTACTCGCATGTGATGCACATCGTCAGCAACGTCGAGGGCCTGCTCAAGCCGGGCATCGGCAACATGGACGTGTTCCGCGCCAGCTTCCCGGCCGGCACGCTGTCGGGCGCGCCCAAGATCCGCGCGATGGAGATCATCGACACGCTCGAGCCCGTCAAGCGCGGCATCTATGGCGGCGCCTGCGGCTACCTGAGCTTCGGCGGCGACATGGACCTGGCCATCGCGATCCGCACCGGCGTGGTCATGGACCAGGTGCTGTACGTCCAGGCGGCTGCGGGCATCGTGGCCGATTCGGTGCCCGAGCTCGAATGGAAGGAGACCGAGGCCAAGGCCCGCGCGCTGCTGCGCGCGGCGGAACTGGTCGAGGAAGGCTTCTGAGGCTGACGACGGAGAACGACATGCTGCTGATGATCGACAACTACGACAGCTTCACCTTCAACCTGGTGCAGTACTTCGCCGAGCTCGGCGCCGACGTGAAGACGGTGCGCAACGACCAGATCACGCTGGACGAGATCGCCGCGCTCCAGCCGAGCCATCTGGTGCTCTCGCCCGGCCCCTGCACGCCGAAGGAAGCCGGCGTGTGCGTACCGGCGATCCAGCGCTTCATCGGCCAGCTGCCGATCCTGGGCGTGTGCCTGGGCCACCAGAGCATCGGCGCGGCGCTCGGCGGGAACATCATCCGCGCCAAGGTGCAGATGCATGGCAAGTCCTCGACCATCGCGACCGACACGCGCGGCGTGTTCAGCGGGCTGCCGGAGCGCTTCGACGTGATCCGCTACCACTCGCTGGCGATCGAGGAGGCGACGCTGCCCGCGGAGCTCGAGATCAGCGCCCGCACCGACGACGGCGAGATCATGGGCGTGCGCCACCGCGCGCTGGCCGGCACCGCCACGCCGCTGGAAGGCGTGCAGTTCCACCCCGAATCCATCCTCTCCGAGCATGGCCACGCGATGCTCAAGAACTTCCTGGAGTTGGCGCGATGAATGCGAGCACGAATGCGGGCAGGAATGCGGGCAGGAATGCGGACGCGGCGGTCGTCGACCTGCGCAGCGACACCGTCACCCAGCCCACCGCCGGCATGCGCGCCGCGATGGCTGCGGCACCGCTCGGAGACGACGTCTTCGGCGACGATCCGAGCGTCAACGCGCTGCAGTCGGCGCTGGCGGAGCGGCTGGGCTTCGAGGCGGCGCTCTTCATGCCCACCGGCACGCAGAGCAACCTGTGCGCGCTGATGGCGCATTGCCAGCGCGGCGACGAGTACATCGTCGGCCAGTTCGCCCACACCTACCGCTGGGAAGGCGGCGGCGCCGCGGTGCTGGGCTCGATCCAGCCCCAGCCGCTGAACCACGCGCCCGACGGCTCGCTGCCGCTGGCCGACATCGAGGCCAACATCAAGCCCGACGACGCGCACTTCGCGCGCACCCGGCTGCTGGCGCTGGAGAACACGATCGGCGGCAAGGTGCTGCCGATGGACTACCTGGCCGCCGCGTCCGAGCTGGCGCGGCGTCACGGCCTGGCCCGTCACCTGGACGGCGCGCGCCTGTTCAACGCGGCCGTCGCCGTGGCCGCCGCCGAGGGCGGCGATCCGTATGCCGCGGCGCGGCGCATCTGCGCGCATTTCGACAGCGTCTCGGTCTGCTTCTCCAAGGGCCTGGGCGCGCCGGTGGGCTCGGTGCTGTGCGGCTCGCGCGAGCTGATCCAGCGCGCGCACCGCTCGCGCAAGATGCTCGGCGGCGGCATGCGCCAGGCCGGCGTGCTCGCGGCGGCGGCGCATCACGCGCTCGACCACCAGGTCCTGCGCCTGGCCGATGACCATGCGCTCGCCAGCCGCCTGGCCGAGGGCCTGCGCGGACTGCCCGGCCTGACGGTCGAGGCGCCGCAGACCAACATCGTGTTCTGCGATGTCGACAAGGACATCGCCGCGGCGCTGGTCGCGCATCTGAAGGCGCAGGGCGTGCTGGCGACGGGCTTGTACAAGCTGCGCTTCGTCACACACCTGGATGTCGACGCCGTGGGCGTCGACCGCGCGATCGCGGCGGTGCGCCGCTTCTTCAACGCCTGAGCGGGAGGCCACCATGCCCATCACCGACAACGAAGCGCTGACGCGGGTCATCGAGCACCGCGAGATCTTCCACGACGAGATGCTGGCGCTGATGCGCCGCATCATGAGCGGTGACATCTCGCCGGTGACCGCCGCGGCGATCCTGATCGGTCTGCGCGTGAAGAAGGAGACCATCGGCGAGATCACCGCCGCCGCGCAGGTGATGCGCGAGTTCTCCGTCAAGGTGCCGATCGCGCCGGGGCCGCACCTGGTCGATGTCGTGGGCACCGGCGGCGATGGCGCGCACACCTTCAACATCTCGACCTGCTCGATGTTCGTCGCCGCGGCGGCGGGCGCGCAGGTCGCCAAGCACGGCAACCGCAGCGTCTCGTCCAAGACCGGCAGCGCGGACGTGCTGGAGGCGCTCGGCGTGACGCTGTCGCTGCCGCCGCAGGCGGTGGCGCGCTGCGTCGAAGCGGCCGGCATTGGCTTCATGTTCGCGCCCAACCACCATCCGGCGATGAAGAACATCGCGCCCGTGCGCAAGGAGCTGGGCGTGCGCACGATCTTCAACATCCTGGGGCCGCTGACCAACCCGGCCGGCGCGCCCAACATCCTGATGGGCGTGTTCCATCCGGACCTGGTGGGCATCCAGGTGCGCGTGATGCAGCGCCTGGGTGCGGAGCACGCGGTCGTGGTCTACGGCAAGGACGGGATGGACGAGATCTCGCTGGGCGCGGCGACGATGGTCGGCGAGCTCAAGCACGGCGAGATCCGCGAATACGAGATCCACCCGGAGGACTTCGGCATGCCGATGGTGGCGAGCCGCAACCTGCGTGTCGGCGGTCCGGAGGAAAGCCGGCAGATCCTGCTGGGCGTGCTCGGCAACGAGCCGGGCGCGGCGCGCGACATCGTGCTGCTGAACGCCGGCGCGACGCTGTACGCGGCCAATGTCGTCGAGTCCATCGCCGACGGCGTGGCCAGGGCGCGGGTGGCGATCGAGTCGGGCGCGGCGAGGGCCAAGCTCGACCAGTTCGTCGCCGAGACGCAGAAACAGGCCGCCGCGCACGCGTGAGGCCGGTAACGGAGAGAGAACCGGAGAGAGAACCGCATGTCTGACATCCTGGATCGCATCAACGCCGTCAAGCGCGAGGAGATCGCCGCGGCGCAGGCCAAGCTGCCACTGGCCGCGCTGCGCGCCGAGGCCGAGTCGCGCGCCGAGCCCACGCGCGGCTTCGTGAACGCGCTGCGCGCGAAGATCGCCGCGGGCCGCAGCGGCGTCATCGCCGAAGTGAAGAAGGCCAGCCCGAGCAAGGGCGTGCTGCGCGAGGACTTCCGTCCCGCCGACATCGCCCGCAGCTACGAGCAGCACGGCGCGGCCTGCCTGAGCGTGCTGACCGACACGCCGCACTTCCAGGGCTCGGTCGAGTATCTGAAGCAGGCGCGCGCCGCGTGCGCGCTGCCGGTGCTGCGCAAGGACTTCATGATCGACCCGTACCAGGTCTACGAAGCGCGCGCGATGGGCGCCGACTGCATCCTGCTGATCGCGGCCAGCCTGGACGATGGCCAGATGGCCGAGCTCGAGGACTGCGCGCTGGGGCTCGGCCTGGACGTGCTGGTCGAAGTGCACGACGGCCACGAGCTCGAGCGCGCGCTGCGCCTGAAGACGCCGATGGTCGGCATCAACAACCGCAACCTGAAGACCTTCGAGGTCACGCTGGACACGACGCTGGGCCTGCTGAAGCAGGTGCCGGCGGATCGGCTGCTGGTGACCGAGTCAGGCATCCTCGGCCCGGGCGACGTGGCACGCATGCGCCAGGCGCAGGTGAACGCCTTCCTCGTCGGCGAGGCCTTCATGCGCGCGCCCGATCCGGGCGCGGCGCTGGCGGCGCTGTTCGGCTGATGCCGGCGACGCTGAGCGCCATCGACTGGCAGGTGGGTGACGGCTGGCAGCCGCTGGTCGACGCCTGGCGCGCCAGCGCCGAGGGCCAGCGCATCGAGGCGCTGCTGCGCGAGCGCCTGGCGACAGGCGCGGCGATCTATCCCGCCGATCCGCTGCGCGCGCTGCGCTTGACGCCGCTGGCGAGCGTGCGGGTCGTCATCGTCGGCCAGGACCCGTACCACGGGCCGGGGCAGGCCGAGGGACTCGCGTTCTCGGTGCCGGCGGGGCAGAAGCTGCCGCCGTCGCTGCGCAACATCTTCAAGGAGCTGCTGCGCGACCTGGGCCAGCAGCCGGCGATCTCTGGCCACCTGTCGGCGTGGGCCAGGCGCGGCGTGCTGATGCTCAACACCAGTCTGACCGTCGAGGACGGCGCCGCCGGCTCGCACGCGAAGAAGGGCTGGGAATCGCTGACCGACGCGCTCATCGCCGCGACGGCGAAGGACCCGGCGCCGAAGGTCTTCCTGCTGTGGGGGGCGCACGCGCAGGCGAAGGCGCCGCTCGTCGAGGCGGCGGGCCATGGACACCTGGTGCTGGAGGCGAATCACCCGTCGCCGCTCTCGGCCACGCGCGGGCCGGCGCCCTTCATCGGCTGCGGGCACTTCTCGACCGCGCGCGACTGGCTCAAGGGCCAGGGCGTCGACTTCGAGTGGTCGCTCGACTGAAGGGACCGCGCAGGACGCGCGCCCCTTCCGATTTCACTCGCGCGCCATCACTGGTACGTTGGTGGTTATCATCCGCAAGCCCCTAGCGGAGCGATTTGTGCATCAGGGTTAAGTCCAGTGCGCTACCAATTGACGCTTCGCGTTTTTTGGTACTAAACTGGTATTAATCATGACGAGCCACTCCCTGGCGGACGCCTGGTCCGCGCCCTTGCAGCCGCAGTTCGCGGCCGTTCGCTTCCTGGTGGGAGTGGATGGCGGCGGCACTGGCACTCGGGTCCGGCTCAGCGATGTCCACGGACGTCTGCTCGGCCAGGGGTGGGCCGGCCCGTCCGCGCTGGGGCAGGGCATCGCGCAGGCCTGGCGCCACATCCAGATGGCGGTCCAGGAAGCCGCCGCCAAGGCCGGCCTCGAACGGCTGCCGCTGGCCGACACCGCGATCGGTCTCGGCCTCTCCGGCGCCGGCGTCGCCGCGCAAGCGCAGGCCTTCGTCGCGCAGCAGCCCGGCTACGCCCACATCGAACTCGTGAACGACGGCACCACCTCCGTCATCGGCGCCCACGCAGGCCGCCCCGGCGGTGTGATCGCGGCGGGTACCGGCACGGTGGGCGAGGCGCTGCGCGCCGACGGCTCGCTGGTCTGCGTCAGCGGCTGGGGCTGGATCGGCGGCGACGAAGGCAGCGGCGCCTGGCTGGGAATCCAGGCGATGCGCATCGCGCAGAAGGCCATGGACGGCCGCGCTGAACCCGGCCCGCTGGCCCGCGCCGTGTGGGCTGCCGCCGGCTGCGCGCACGACCAGGACCGCGACGCCGTCAACGCCTGGGTCGCCCAGGCCGGCCAGCATGCCTACGCGCAGCTGGCGCCGCTGGTGTTCGAGCACTCGGACGCCGACCCGGCCGCTCACGCGCTGGTCGCGCAGGCGGTGGCGGAACTGGAGCAGCTCGCGCTCGCGCTGGACCCTTCGCAGCAGCTGCCGCTGTCGCTGGCGGGCAGTGTGGCGCAGCGGCTCGCCGCGCTTTTCTCAGGCAACATTCGGGCCCGTTGCGTGTCGCCTCAGGGCGACTCGGCCGACGGCGCGCTGCGGCTGGTCCGCGGCGCTCTCTCCGAAACACGTTGAGAAGAAGAGACGCCCGATGAGCACCAAGCTGCCCTTCCAGTTCAAGCCCGACTCCGCCGCCGCCTCGCCGCTGTACATGCAGCTGGCCCACAAGCTGGCGCAGGCGATCCGCGAAGGCCAGTACCAGGCCGACGAGGCCCTCCCGTCCGAACGCGTGCTCTCCGAATCCCTGGACCTGTCGCGCGTCACCGCGCGCAAGGCGATCGATCGCCTGGTCGAGCAGGGCCTGATCGTGCGCAAGCGCGGCTCCGGCAACTACATCGCGCCCAAGCTGGAGCAGCCGCTCTCGCGCCTGACCAGCTTCTCCGAGGAACTGCACCAGCGCGGCTTCAAGCCTAGCAGCCGCTGGCTGACCCGCGGCTTCGCCATGGCCGCGCCCGACGAGCAGCTGTCCCTGGGCCTGACGACGGGCCAGCGCGTCGCGCGCCTGGAGCGTCTGCGCCTGGCGGATGCCGTGGTCATGGCCTATGAGCTGTCCGTGCTGCCCGAGGCCGTGCTGCCCGAGCCGCAGAAGGTCGAGTCCTCGCTTTACGAGCACCTGGCCCGGCACGGCGGCGCGCCGGTGCGCGCGCTGCAACACATTCGAGCCATCAACGCGGATTCGCGCTTGGCCGGCCTGCTGGAAGTTCCGGTGGGCCAGGCGGTGCTGTTCATCACGCGGGTGGGTTATCTGGACCAGGGGCAAGCCGTCGAGCTGACCCATTCCTATTGCCGCAGCGATTACTACGACTTCGTCGCGGAGATGAGGCGAGACGGATGACGGCCCAGCACATCGACGGATTCATACTGACACCCAGCGGTTTCATCCGCGGTGTGCTGGAACATCAAGAAGGACGCGTGACCCGCATAGACGGGAGCGCGGTCCCCGAGCATGAGGCGCGCCACGGCGCGCAAGACCTGCCCCTGGTGCTGCCCGGGTTCATCGACACCCACGTCCACGGCGGCGCCGGCCACGACACGATGGAAGGCGGCGAGGCCGCCGCGCGGCTCGCGGCGCTGCATGCGAAGCACGGCACCACCTCGCTGCTGGCGACGACGATGACCGCGCCGCTGGACGAGATCCGCCATGCGATGCGCGCACTCGCGCCCGCCTGCGCCGAGCGGCCCGCCGGCGGCGCCCGCGTGCTGGGCGTGCACCTCGAAGGGCCCTACATCAATCCCGGCAAGCTCGGCGCGCAGCCGGACTTCGCCAAGGCCGCGTCGATCAGCGAGATCCGCGAGCTGCACGCGATCGCGCCGATCCGCCTGATCACGCTGGCGCCGGAGCTGCCCGGCAACCTGGACCTCGTGCCGTTGCTGCGCGAGGCCGGCTTCCAGGTGCAGATCGGCCACACGCTGGGCACCTACGAGGACGGCGTGGCCGCCCTCGGCCGCGGCGCCGGCGGCTTCACCCACCTGTTCAACGCGATGACCGGCCTGCACCACCGCGAGCCGGGCATGGTCGGCGCGGCGCTCGCGCATGCGCAGTACGCCGAGATCATCCCGGACCTGCTGCACGTGCACCCCGGCGCGATTCGCGTCGCGCTGCGCAGCATCCCGCGGCTGTTCTGCGTCACCGATTCGACGGCCGCGGCCGGTATGCCCGATGGCGAATACAGCCTCGGCCGGCACCGCGTCACCAAGTGCCTGGGCGGCGTGCGCCTGCCCGACGGCACGCTGGCCGGATCGACGCTGACCATGGACCAGGCGCTGCGCAACCTGGTGCTGAAGCTGGGCCTGCCGCTCGAGGACGCGTCGCGGCGCGTCTCGACGCATGCGGCCGATTACTTGGGTCTGGATGACCGGGGCCGGCTGGCTCCGGGCGCCTGGGCGGATGTCGTGGTGATGGACCGTGGCTTGCAGTTGCAACGCGTGGTCGTGGAAGGGGAATCGATATGACCTCGCGAATGCTGGAAGAGGCGCTGAGCGCGCCGCAGGTGGTGGCCCGTCAGATGGCCGCCGATCAGGGCGCTTATGCGGCGCTGGGCGACGCGCTGCGCGAGCAGCCGCCGGCCGCGCTGCTGACGATCGCGCGCGGCAGCTCGGACCACGCGTCCAACTACCTGGCCTACCTGGTCATGGCGCGCCTGGGCCGGCTGGTGACCTCGCTGCCGATGTCGCTGATCACGCTCTACCAGAGCCGCATCGAGAGCAAGGGGCTGCTGTCGCTGGCGTTCTCGCAGTCGGGTCAGAGCCCGGACCTGGTCTCGCCGACGCAGTACTTCCGCGCCAACGGCGCGCGCACGGTCGCCTTCGTCAACGCCGAGGGCTCGCCGCTGGCCGCCGCCGCCGAGCACGTCTTCCCGCTGCACGCCGGCGTCGAGCAGAGCGTGGCCGCGACCAAGAGCTACATCGCGCAACTGGTCGCCGGCGCGCGCGTCGTCGCGGCCTGGCAGGGCGACGAGGACCTGTCCGCCGCGCTGCAGGCGCTGCCGCAGGCCATGGAGCAGGCCGCGCGCCAGCGCTGGGACGTGGCCGTCGATGCGCTGAAGGATGCGGACAAGCTGTTCGTGATCGGCCGCGGCACCTCGCTGCCGATCGCGCTCGAGGCCGCGCTCAAGTTCAAGGAGACCTGCGGCATCCAGGCGGAGGCCTTCTCCGGCGCGGAAGTGAAGCACGGCCCGATGGCGCTGGTCGACGAGGGCTACCCGCTGCTGGTCTTCGCGCCGCGCGGACCGGCGCAGGCGGGGCTGCTCGCGCTGGCCGAGGAAATGCGCGGCCGCGGCGCGCGCGTGCTGCTGGCGGCGCCGGAAGGCACGCCGGGCGCCGAACTGCCGCTGAGCTGCACCGGCAATGAGGACCTCGATCCGATCGCCGCGGTGCAGAGCTTCTATCCGATGGTGGAGGCGCTCGCGCAGGCGCGCGGCCTGAACCCCGACCAGCCGCGCCATCTGGCCAAGGTCACGAAGACGCATTGATTCCCGCAGGCATCCCGCCAGGGGCCCGCATGGATTCCCCATTGATTTCCGGCAGCAAGAGAACGACATGAGCGAGACAGCATTCCATCCGGGCCGGCTGGTGATGGTGGACATCCAGGGCAAGCGCCTGGATGCGGCCACCGCCGCCTTCCTGCGCGACAACCGGATCCGCGCGGTCTGCCTGTTCCGCAAGAACCTGGGCACCGAGGCCGAGGTCCGCCAGCTGACGCGCGACCTGCGCGAGGCCATGGGCCCGGATGCGCTGATCGGCCTGGACCAGGAGGGCGGTTCCGTCGTGCGCGCCACCTTCCTGCCGCAGCCGCCGTCGGCGATGGCGCTGGGCGCGGCGGGCGACGAGGGGCTGGCCGAACAGGTCGGCGCCGCGGTGGCGCGCGGGCTGCGCGGCATCGGCATCAACTGGAACTTCGCACCCGTCACCGACATCAACAACAACGCCGCCAACCCGGTTATCGCCGAGCGCAGCTTCGGCGAGACGGCGGAACTCGTGACGCGCCTGGCCGGCGCGTGGATGAAGGGCTCGATGGCGGCGGGCGTGGCCTGCTGCATCAAGCACTTCCCGGGACACGGCGACACGCATGTCGACTCGCACCTGGACCTGCCGACCGTGGACAAGTCGCGCGCCGAGCTCGACGCGCTCGAGCTCAAGCCTTTCAGGGCGCTGCGCGACGCGGCCCCGTCGATCATGACGGCGCACATCGTCTATCCGAAGATCGATCCGCACTATCCGGCGACGCTTTCGAAGACGATCCTCGGCGGCATCCTGCGCGGCGAGTACGGCTACGACGGCGTGGTCATCACCGACGCGCTGATGATGAAGGCCATCGCCGAGCGCTACGGCTATGCGAAGGCGGCGGTGCTGGCCATCAACGCCGGCGCCGACATGATCCTGGCGCAGGGCTCGCTGGACGAGCAGGCGCAGGCCATCCACGCGCTGCAGGACGCGCTCACGCGCGGCGAACTGAGCGTCGAGCGCGGCCGGCAGGCGCAGGCACGGCTGGACCGGCTGGCGCGCGATTTCCCGATCCATTTCGACGACTACCAGGGCGCGCGGCGCGAAGCCGACGACGCGCTGATGCGCGCGGCCTGGGCGGCGGGCCTGAGCGCGCTGCGCGGCGCCACGCCGCCGGCGATCGACCGGCCGATCCGCGTGTTCGTGCAGGACGAGGTGCCCACCGACGGCGTCTCCGAGGCCGGACCGACCGGCGCGCAGGTGAGGGCGCTTTTCAACGGCCATGCGGACGTGGAATTCGTGTCGCTCACCGACATCACGGCGCTTGACTGGGCGACGGTGCCGCGCGATGGCCGCTTCAGCATCGTGGCCTCGACGCACCGCGCGCGCTATGGCGACAACGCTGGCGCGTGGGCGCCGGACCTGCACCTGGTGCTGTGGAATCCGTTCCAGGCGCTGGACGTCGACGCGCCGACGGTGATCAGCTGGGGCTACGCGGACGGCGCGCTGGCCGCCCTGGGCGCGTGGCTGCAAGGCCGCGGCGAGGCCGGCGGCCAGTCGCCGGTGACGCTGAACTGAGCATCGATCCGAGGGCCTCGACATGAGCCAGACGCAGACTTCCGCCGCGCCCGCGCGATCGCCGATCCGCTGGGTCGCCAGCCTGTACTTCGTGCAGGGCATGCAGTTCTTCGTCGTCATGCTGATCGCCGGCCTGATGTTCAAGAACATGGGCGTGGCCAATGACCAGATCGCGCGCTGGACCGGCCTGCTGGGCCTGGCCTGGGCGTTCAAGCCGCTGTGGAGCCCATTCCTGGAGCTGGCGCGCAGCAAGAAGCTGATCGTCGTCGCCGGGCAGTTCACCGGCGCGGCGGGCCTGGCGCTGATGGCGGTGGCGCTGCAACTGCCGATGTGGTTCGCGGCCAGCATCGCGGTGCTGTTCCTGCTCGCCTATGCGTCGGCCACGCACGACATCGCCTGCGACGGCCTGTACATGGCAGCGCTCGACGACAAGCAGCAGGCGGCCTATGCCGGGTGGCAGGGCGCGTTCTTCAACGCGTCGAAGTTCCTGACGCTGGGCGGCCTGCTGGTGCTGGCCGGTCACCTGGAGCGCGGCATCGGCGTCATGAACGCGTGGTCGGTGATCTTCGGGCTGCTGTCGGTGCTGCTCTTCGTGCTGGCCAGCTACAACGCGTACGCGCTGCCCGGCACGCTCAACACCGATCACGGCGACCTCACCGCGGCCGGCGTCTGGCGCACGCTGCGCGAGGTCATCGCGGACTTCCTCGGCAAGCCGGGCATTTGGCTGATGATCCTGTTCATCGTGATGTTCCGCTTCGCCGAAGGGCAGGTGCAGACGATCGGGCCGCTGTTCCTGATCGAGGCGCGCGGCAAGGGCGGCCTGGGACTGAGCACCGAGCAGGTGGGCGGCATCTACGGCACGGTGGGCACGGCGGCCTTCCTGCTGGGCAGCATCGCCGGGGGTTACTTCACCAGCTGGATGAGCCTGCGCCGCGCGATGCCCTTCCTGATCGTGGCGATGGCCGTGCCCAACGCGACCTTCTACTACCTGGCCGTCACGATGCCAGCGGATCTCTGGCATGTCGGCTTCGCCGTCGCGGTGGAGATGCTGGGCTACGGCTTCGGCTTCGTCGGGATGATCCTGTTCATCATGCAGGCCGTCGCGCCGGGCAAGTACCAGACGGCGCATTACGCGCTGGGCTCGGGCGTGATGCAGCTGGGCTTCATCTTCTCCAAGACCATCAGCGGCGACATCCAGCTCGCGATGGGCTACGAGCATTTCTTCCTGTGGACCATCGCCTGCGGCGCGCCGGCGCTGATCCTGCTGCTGTTCGTGCGCATGCCCGGACGGGCGCCGCAGGAGCCGGCGGTCGCGGCGGCGCCGGTGGAGAACGCGACATGAAGGCGATCGCCGCGAGCCTGGCGGCGTTGTCGATGGCCGCTGGCGCGCACGCCGCCGAGCCGAAGTTCTTCTTCGACGACTTCAGCTACGCCGACACCGCCGCGCTGTTCAAGCAGGGCTGGACGGTTCGCAGCGCGCCGGGCCATCCCGGCATTCCCGGCGCGCGTTGGGCGCCCGAGGGTCTGAGCCTCGTCGACGGCAAGCTGCGCCTGCATGGCGTGACCGACGGCACCGGGCCGGGCACCGCGCAGGTGCAGGTGTGTCACCAGCGCAAATACCTCGCGGGGACCTATGCCGCGCGGATCCGCTTCAGCGATCTGCCGGTCAGCGGCGCCGATGGCGACCCGGTGATCCAGACCTTCTACGCGGTCAGCCCGCTGAGGCACGACTTCGATCCCGAGTTCAGCGAGCTCGACTGGGAGTACCTGCCCAATGGCGGCTGGGGCAGCGACAAGACCCGCATCTACGGCATCACCTGGCAGACGGTGCGCCTCGATCCGTGGCTGGCCTTCAACCAGCAGCACGAGGAGTTCGGCCCGCTCGGCGAGCGCGGCCGCGACTGGCACACGCTGGTGATGCAGGTGGCCGACGGCCGCACCCAATGGTTCATCGACGGCCGCAAGATCGACGAACACGGCGGCCGCAACTACCCGGTGGTGCCGATGTCGATCAACTTCAACCTGTGGTTCTCGCCGGAAGGCCCGCTGCCGAAAGGTCCCGCCGGCGGCCCCCCGCGCGTGTACGAGCAGGACGTCGACTGGGTCTTCCACGCGAAGGACATCGTCCTGAGCCCGGCCCAGGTGGAGGCGCAGGTGAAGCGCTGGCGCGCCGGCGGCATCGCGCGGCTCGACCAGGTCCCGCCGGCCACGCCCGCGCTCGAGAGCCGCTGCGACTTCTGAGCGTCTGTTTCCTTCCGATCCTCGTCCCATGAACGCTTCCTCGAAACGCATCGCGTCCGTCGACGCAATGCGCGGCCTGGCCGTCGCCGCGATGCTGCTGGTCAACAACCCCGGCGACTGGGGCCACGTCTACGCGCCGCTGGAGCACGCGGCCTGGCACGGCTGGACGCCGACCGACCTGGTGTTCCCGTTCTTCCTGTTCATCGTGGGCGTCTCCTTGTCGCTGGCGATGGGCGCGCGCATCGAGACCGGCGGCGGCGCGGCCCTGCGCGCCACCGTGGTGAAGCGCGGCTTGCGCATCGTCGCGCTGGGCCTGGTGCTGCACGCGCTGGCCTGGTGGCTGATGGACAAGCCGGCGCTGCGCATTCCCGGCGTGCTGCAGCGCATCGGCCTGTGCTTCGCGCTCGCCGGCCTGATCGCGATCCAGTGGCGCGCCGCCGGTCAACGCGTCTGGCTCGCCGCCTTGCTGGCCGGCTATGGCGCCTTGCTGCTGTGGGGCGGTCCCCTCGACAAGGCCGGCAACATCGCCAGCCGGGTCGACGCGTGGCTGCTCGGTCCGCATGGGTATGAATGGGATCCGGCGACCGGCCTGGGCCATGACCCCGAGGGGGTCGTCGCGACGCTGGGCGCCTTGGCGACGACACTGCTGGGCTGGCGCTGCGGCGAGGCGCTGCGCGCCGGCGCCCTCAGGCAGCTCGCGGCCGTCGGCCTCATCGCGGCGGCCACGGGCTTCGCGCTCGACGCCATCGGCCTGATGCCGATCAACAAGAATCTCTGGACGCCGTCCTTCGTGTTGTGGACCGGGGGGCTGGCCGCGCTGGTGCTGCTCGCCGCGCACGCGCTGATCGACCGGCTCGGCGCGCCCGCGCTGTTCCGCAGCTTCGGCGTCAACGCGATCGCGGCCTATGCCGGTGCATGGATGTGCACCGTGTTCCTCGAAGGCTTCGGCTGGATGAGCCCGCTCTACGCGCACGGCTTCGGCTGGCTGGGCGCCTGGCTCGGGCCGCATGCGCAGTCGCTGGGCTTCGCGCTGGCCTTCGTGGGCGTGTGGTGGCTCATCGTGCGTGAGCTCGACAGGCGCCGCTGGTACTGGAAGATCTGAGCGGACCGCGCCCGCACAATACCGTTCCATGAGCCCGGAGACCTTCGCCATCCGCATGCCGCCCGACATCCGCTCGGTGCGGGTCGGCGAGCATCCGGTCGTCGTCATCGACGATTTCCTCGCGCATCCGCAGGCGCTGGTCGAGGCAGCCTGCCAGGCCCGCTTCGACCGCTGCCCGGGCGCTGACGAGCGCAAGGGCTATCCCGGGCTGCGAGCGCCGGTGCCGGCGGCCTATAGCGAAAGCCTGACGGAGCTGCTGGACCCGTTGATCCGGCTGAACTTCGGCGTCCCCGAGGAACTGCCGCTGCGCAAGTCGCCGTGCGCGTTCTCGCTGACGACGGTCGCACCCGAGGATCTGGGGCCCCTGCAGCGGGTGCCGCATTTCGATGCCAGCACGCCGCACTTCATGGCCGTGATGCTCTACCTCTGCGACGAGCGCCATGGCGGTACCGCCTTCTACCGCCACAAGGCCAGCGGCCTGCAGCAGATCACCGCCGATCAGCGCGAACGCTACGGCGACTTGATCTATGCGGAGATGGAGCGCTCCCCGGCGCCGCCGCGGTATTTCAGCGACTCGGACGATTGCTTCGAGCTGCTGGGCATGCTGCCGGCGCGATTCAACCGCCTGGTGGCCTACCGGGGCAGCCTGTTGCACTCGGCCATCGTCAATCCCGCGCTGGGCCTCAGCAGCGATCCACGCCAGGGCCGGCTGACCATCACCACCTTCTACGACTTCTAGCGCGCGAGCGCCGCCCGCCCGCAGGCGGAGAGTCGCTTGCTTGCTTGCTTGCTTGCTTGCTGGCTTGCTTGCTTGCCCGGCCGCGCAGCGCAACGAAAAAAGCCCGGCGGCTGCCGGGCTTTCGAAGTGACGCAGCGGTGCCGGTCAGAACTTGGCGCTCAGGCCCAGCTTGTAGGTGGTCTCGCCCTTGAAGCTCCAGGCCGGGAAGCCGGCGCGCAGCGGATCCTTGATGGCGGTGTTGGAGGCCGCGGCGGCGCCGTACTGGACGTCGTCTTCCTTGGTCAGGTTGATCGCCTCGAACGACAGCCGCAGGTTCTTCGTGATGTTCCAGCCCACGCTGGCGTCCAGCGTGCCGTAGGCATCGTGCATGCGGTTGCCATACCAGAACGCGCCTTCGCGGATCATGTACTTCGAGCGCCAGTTGTAGGCCAGGCGAGCAAAGTACTGCTCGTTCTCGTAGTAGCCGACCAGGTTCACGTTGTGCTTGGACGACTGCGTGAACAGGCTCAGCCCATCCAGGTAGCTGCTGGCCGGCGCCGTGCCTTCGGTGAAGGTGTAGTTGCCCTGCGCGCCGAAGCCGTTGCCGAAGGCGTGGTTGGCCTGCAGCTCGATACCGCGGATCTTGCCGCCGCCGGCGTTCTGGAAGCTCTGCACCGTCCAGTTGTCGACGCCGGTCTTGGGATCGACCAGGCCGACCTTCTGGTTCGGCGTGGCGATGGCGACGACGAAGTTGGAGATGTCCTTGATGAAGTAGGTCGCCGACATCATGTTGCCGCGGCCGTAGTAGTACTCCAGGCCGAGGTCAGCCTGGCTCGACTTCATCGGCTTGAGGCCGATGTTGCCGATGGTCCAGGTCTCGTTGCCGTTGCGGTCGTCGTTGTAGCCGGACACCGTCACGCCGAACATGTTGGCGAAGTTCGGGCGCGTGATGGCCTGCGAGGCGGTCGCCCGCAGCACCAGGTCGCTTCTCAGGTCGAAGGCCAGGTTGATGCTGGGCAGCACGTCGTTGTAGGTCGACTTGGTGGACGTGGTGGTCTTGGCCCAGTTCTGGTTGCCGGCGTACTGGTCGGCCGGCGTCACGCCGTCGAACAGGTAACCGGTGCTGGTGGCCTTGGTGGAGATGTAGCGCACGCCGAAGTTGCCGCGCATGCCCTTGGTCTCGAACTCGAACATGCCGTAGACCGACCGGTTCTTCTCGTTCAGCTCGCCATAGCCGGAGCGGTCCTCGACCCAGCCGGAGATGTTCCGGTTGGTGTTGTCCAGCATCGCGCCGATGTTGGCGCGCGGCACCGTCCATCCGCCGACGTTCACCGAGCCGTCGAACAGCCCGGAGGTGGCCACCGGCGTGATCGTCGTGTTCCAGATCGGGCGGTAGCTGCGCTTCTCGAAAGTGTGGTCGGCAAAGCGCACACCGGTCTTGAAGGCGTTGATCACGCCCCAGTCCAGGTCGAAGGTGGCGTCGAGCTGGCCGAACTTCTCCTTGTCCTTGTTGGGACCGGCGGAGGTGGCCCAGGTTTCCGGCGACATCTGCGCCGGCAGGGAGCCGACGCCCCAGGACTGGTCGTTGCTCGGGTTGACCTTGATCTGCTTGCCGGTGGCGTCGATCGTGCCCTGCCAGTTCGGGCGCGTGAACGGGCCGGCGGCGCCGTCGAAGGCGGCGGTCTGGTAGTTGGTGGTGGCCGAGGTACCGCCGTCCGCCTTGGTCGTGCCGACAACGAGGTCGAACTTGGCGCTGCCCAGGGTGTAGTGGGCGTCGGCCACGGCGCTTTCCGAATCCATGCTGGCGCCGCGCGCCCAGACCTGGAAGAACTTGTGCGGCAGCGGGTTGGCGGCCGTGGTCGTGCTGTGCAGGCACATGCCGTTCGGGTTGAAGTCCGACTTGACCGCGGTATTGCGCTGGTCGCAATTCTGGTCATGCATCAGGTAGTCACTGGAGTTGGAGCTGTCGGCGTCCAGCTTCAGCTTCAGCAGGTTCAGGCCGACTTCGAAGCCCTCGACCGGGCGCGCCTGCAGGGCGACGTTGAGCGAGGTGCGCTTGCGCTCCTGCACGAAGGCGGTCGGGGCCACGTCGCTGTTCCAGCGGCTGTCGGCTTCGACGCCGCGGCGGATGTAGTCGCCCTTGGACAGGCCGGCGGCGATCAGCGCGCCAAAGGTGCGGCTTTCGTTGCGCCAGCTGTACAGGCCGGAGGCTTCCTTCTCCGAGTCGCTGATGGTGCCGTCGCCGTAGCGCACGCTGCCGAAGACCGTGTTGGCCTTCAGGTCCAGCGGCTTGCGGGTCTTGACGATCACCGTGCCGCCGATGCCGCCTTCGGTCAGGTTGGCCTGCGAGGACTTGTAGACCTCCATGCCGCCGATCATTTCGGCGGGCAACAGCGAATAGTTGAACGAGCGGTCGATGTCCATCTGGTCATACCAGCCGGTGGACGCGACCGTCTGGCCGTTCAGCGTGGTGTACGTCATCTGCGGATCGGTGCCGCGGATGGACACCGACGCGCCTTGGCCGAACGCCCGGCCCACCGAGATGCCGGGGATCCGGCCCAGGGCTTGGCCGACGTCCGAGTCGGGGAGCTTGCCCACGTCCTCGGCGCTCACGGCATCGACAACGGCGCTGGCGTTCTTCTTGATGTTGGCCGCCGACTGCAGCGATGCGCGGATGCCGGTGACGACCACTTGTTCCAGCTGGGTGCCGTCGTCCTTCTTCTGTTCTTGCGCCTGCGCGGCGAACGCCGCGCTCAGCAGCGTCAGCGTGACCGCCGCCGCGATAGGGGTCTTGTTGACCTTCATGAACTGCTCCTCGAGTGGCCAGGGAGTTGTGGCCTTGATGAAGACTCGGCACCCGAAATCACGCCACTCGACCGCTGAGTGGACGTGCTGCTGGCGCCCCCGAATACACCTCAATACAACCAATGCCATGCCACTATAACGGCCGGTAAAGCCACTTTGCTACCAGTTCAAGGGGCGTGTTTTCCCTGCTGTAGCGCCGCCGCGACCCCCATGGACAGCGGTGTCTGACGGTTTCGGCGAGGGCGGATTCGAGGGGCGGCGGCGAACGCTGGAACGAGACCACTTGGTCGCAAATTGGTATTACTGGTGGTCCATATACATGCCTCGGCATGCGTGCGTTCGGGCACGTTGGGGTCATGAGCGGCAAATCGCCAATCGCACGGCTGCGGTTCCCGGGCTAAAAAGTGTTTGCGCCAAATAAGAACGCTGCTATAGTCGTGGGCTCGCCTCGGAGGGGTGGCCGAGTGGTTAAAGGCAGCAGACTGTAAATCTGCCCGCTAACGCGTACGCTGGTTCGAATCCAGCCTCCTCCACCAAGGCGAACAGATTGCAAGAGCAACGAAGCGGGTGATCGTCACCCGCTTCGCGGTTCAGGCAGCTGGAATTGGAAAGCTCCCGGGCGGGAGTAGTTCAATGGTAGAACCTTAGCCTTCCAAGCTAATGACACGGGTTCGATTCCCGTTTCCCGCTCCACCGGAAGCTGAAGGTGTCGTGTCGAGAGATCGGCACAGGTTTGCTGATAAGGTCATCAATCCTGTGTCGATGCCCATGTGGCTCAGTGGTAGAGCACTCCCTTGGTAAGGGAGAGGTCACGCGTTCGATCCGCGTCATGGGCACCACCAATCTCTTCTATCCCGTTTCTTGATCTGATCGCCAGGAGCGCAAGATGGCAAAAGGCAAGTTTGAACGTACCAAGCCGCACGTGAACGTGGGCACGATTGGTCACGTTGACCATGGCAAGACGACGCTGACGGCCGCGATCGCGACCGTGCTGGCCTCCAAGTTCGGCGGCGAAGCCAAGGCCT
>NZ_JBCNLG010000002.1:0-546800 GCF_039595595.1 Roseateles sp.
CCAAGATCGTGACCTCCTACATCGGCCAGGGCGCGCCACGCTTCTACTTCTCGATGGGCGCCGAGCTGCCCGATCCCTCGTTCGCGAAGATCGTCATCCGGACGGACAGCCAGGACGAGCGCGAGGCCCTGAAGCTGCGCCTGCGCCGGGCCATCGCCGATGGTCTCGCGCCCGAGGCCCAGCTGCGCGTGACGCAGCTCGTGTTCGGGCCCTATTCGCCGTATCCGGTGGCCTACCGCGTCAGCGGTCCCGACCCCGAGGTGCTGCGCGGGATCGCCGCCGAAGTGAAGCAGGTGATGGACGCCAGTCCCCTGATGCGCACGGTGAACACGGACTGGAACTCGCGGATCCCGGCGCTGCATTTCAACCTGCAGCAGGACCGCCTGCAGGCCGTCGGCCTCAGCTCCAGCGCGGTGGCGCAGCAGCTGCAGTTCCTGCTCAACGGCGTGCCGGTCACGGTGGTGAGACAGGACATCCGCAGCGTGCAGGTCATCGCCCGCGCCGCCGGCGATTTCCGGCTCGACCCGGCCAAGCTCGGCGACTTCACGCTCACCGGCGCCAACGGGCAGCGCATCCCGCTGTCGCAGGTGGGAACCATCGAAGTCCGTCCCGAGGAAGCCGTCATGCGCCGGCGCGACCGCGTGCCCACCATCACGGTGCGGGGCGACATCGCCGAAGGCTTGCAGCCGCCGGATGTGTCGACAGCCATTTCGCATCAACTGCAGCCGCTGATCGCGAAGCTGCCCAGCGGCTATCGCATCGAGCAGGCCGGCTCGATCGAGGAGTCGGGCAAGGCGACGACGGCGATGCTGCCGCTGTTCCCGATCATGGTGGCGATCACGCTGCTGATCATCGTGCTGCAGGTGCGGTCGCTGTCCGCGATGGTGATGGTCTTCCTCACGAGTCCGCTGGGGCTGATCGGCGTGGTGCCCACGCTGCTGCTGTTCCAGAAGCCGTTCGGCATCAACGCGCTGGTGGGGCTGATCGCGCTGTCGGGCATCCTGATGCGCAACACGCTGATCCTGATCGGTCAGATCCATCACAACGAGCAGGCCGGCCTCGCGCCGGTCGACGCGGTGGTCGAGGCCACGGTGCAGCGGGCGCGTCCGGTGATCCTGACGGCGCTGGCCGCGATCCTGGCGTTCATCCCGCTGACCCATTCGGTGTTCTGGGGAACGCTCGCCTACACGCTGATCGGCGGGACCCTCGCGGGCACCGTGATGACGCTGGTCTTCCTGCCCGCCATGTATGCCATCTGGTTCAAGCTCAAGCCGGCGGGCCCGCGGGGCTGAGCCGTCCCTCTCTCCTCCCCACTCCCACGAAGGATTCCCGTGTCTGATTCTCAAGTTGTCGTGATCACCGGCGTGTCGTCGGGCATCGGTCGAGCAAGCGCTGAACTCTTCGCCAAGCGCGGCTGCCAGGTGTTCGGCACGGTGCGCCATGTCGCCAAGGCCTCGCCCATCGCGGGCGTGACGCTGGTGGAAATGGATGTGCGTGACAGCGCGTCGGTGGCGCGCGGGATCCAGGCGATCCTGAGCCAGACCGGGCGCATCGACGTGCTGGTCAACAGCGCGGGCGTGACGCTGCTCGGGGCGACCGAGGAGACCGCGGTGGAAGAGGCGCAGGCGCTCTTCGACACCAACCTGTTCGGCGTGCTGCGCACGGCGCAGGCGGTGCTGCCGTCGATGCGCAAGCGCCGCGCGGGCAGGATCGTGAACGTCAGTTCGGTGGTGGGTTTCCTGCCGTCGCCGTACATGGGCGCGTACTCGGCATCGAAGCATGCCGTCGAGGGCCTGTCCGAGACGATGGACCACGAGCTGCGGGCCTTCGGCATCCGTGTCGCGCTGGTCGAGCCGTCGTTCACGCGGACCAATCTGGACCTGAATGCGCCGCAGGCGGCCTCGCCCATTGCCGCCTATGACGCGGAGCGTCAGCTCGTGGTGGCCGCGATCGAGAAGAACGTCAGGAAGGCGCCCGGGCCCGAGGACGTGGCCAGGACGATCGTCGATGCGGCGCTTGGTCCGTGGCGGATGAGGACCACGCCCAAGGGCGAGGCCACGCTGCTCAAGCGGCTGCGCCGCTTCATGCCGGCGGGTCCCGTCGATGCGGGACTGCGGAAGAACTTCGGACTGTCTTGATGCCCCGGGCGCCGTGCGCGCCCGGCCGTTTCGTTCCTTGAAGAGGAGATTCCCATGCGCCTGATGACTGCTTCAGCCGCCGTGCTGCTCTCGCTTGCGCCCGTGCTCGCGATGTCTCAACCGAAGACAGGACAAGCCCCTCGCAAGAGCGACAGCAACTGTCGCAACGTCAGCGCGGAGGTCCGCTCGGGCGCACCGCTGACCCGCGAGGCGGTGGTCGCCGAGATGGTGCGCGCCCGTGCGGAGGGCGAGATGGATTACCACATCAGCTCGACGCCGCCAGCCGGCTCCCGGCCGCTGTGCGACTTGCCGTCCGCGGCGGCGTCAGCGCCGTCGAGTGCGACCTCGAGTGCGGCCTCGAGTGCGGCGTCGCGATGACGCCTTGTGACGCTGCGCGTTGAGGACTGGACCGTCAAACGTCCACCTTGAACCCCAAGGTCCAGATCGCAGGCCGGCTGACCGCCGCGCTTACGTCCCAGGATATTCCTGCACCATATCCCCTCAAAAGTCATGACCGGCGCATGAAATTCGCCCTCGGGAAACCTCTCATAGGGAGATTGATCGATATTGGCAAGATCAATTCACGAATCCAGGAGAGTGCCGTGCAGGCTGATTGAAATCAGCCGCACGGACGCCGAAGGCGCAATCTCCCATACACGCTCAGGCCCAGTACTGGATTCGCAAACAGCCGACGCTGGAGAGTGAGTTTTCGGACACATCCGACAACTCCACCGAAGGAGCAAGCAGGGGCGGAGCCTCATGCGAATCTCTCAGGTACCAAGGACAGTGGGAGCGGCGCGAAGTTGGTGCGGGCATGCGGGTATTTCGCCCCATACTCGTGCGGACTTTGTGGTGCAGCACTGATCCATCCTGTTTGATATGCGACCGACAGTTTCTCGCCATCAGCGCCCGGGATTTATCCATATGCACAGCCATGGGTATAAAACCGCCCATATTCGGTGCGCACCCATCCCGAATACCGCTCACCGACGAAGGCCCTGAGGGGCTTTGATGGCGCTCGTGAAACTGCAGCGGGGCGTGCTCTGCGCCTGACGCCGCTGTCACGCAGCGACCTTATCTCCATTCCCTGAGTCCGACACGCCTGCCGAGTTGCAGGTCAGGGCGGAGCCATGTCCGAAAACCCGCTGCGCCGCAGCGGACGGGCTCGCTCGCCCTCATCGAAAGGGGCCTCACCCAGGTGCGCGCCGCAACCCGCAGGCGCCACGACCCGTCGCTGAACGCCGTCTGCGCGAGCAGAGCCGGTCTTCATCGAATCGCAGCGCCAGCGGCACGGCCGCCGAGCCTGCGGGATCTCCGCGTAGTTGTCCTTCAACCGAAAGAAACCTCATGTTCAAAACGAAAGCATTGACCCTTCCAGGCGCTCTGCTGTGCGCCATCGTCCTGGCGGCGCAGCCTCTTGCCGCATCGGCAGCCGGCAATGGGCCGGCCGCCATCGTGCAGAGCCAGCTGGCACGCAGCCAAGCCCAGCTCGCCGCGCAACAAGGCCTGGCCGAGTACCAGCAGAGCAAGCTGCAAGCCTATGCCGGCCTGGCGCCCGACAACATGGCATTCGACGTGTCCAGCATGGAAGAACTCCTGCAGGCACGCATTGGCCACGGCTTCGAGATCCACACGATCAAACCCCAGGACGTGGCCGGCGGCCGGACCGATCTCAGCGGCATGGCAACGCCCACCGGCAGTTGGCGCTTCGTCGTGCAGGTGGGTGACAAGCCCATCGGCCTGGTGACCGTGGAGCTGATGGATGGACGCTGGCAGGCCGTCTCCTTCGGCGGTGCCGGCCTCGCCCGCGAGTACGAAGCCGTGCGCGTGGCTCACGGCAATTCCGACGGCAGCAACCTGCGCTTCATCCGCGTCTACCAGGCGCAGTCCGACCTGCTGGAAGTGATCTCCACCAACGATGGCAAGGCGCGCTTCGCGGCGATGAAGTCCGCCCAGGAGTCCCTGCTGCGCTTCGGCCTGAACAAGGTCCAGCCGGACGCCGGCCTGTTTGACGCCTCGCAGCTGATGCAGTCGCTGCGCGCCGCCGTCAGCAAGAACCTCGACGTGCAGCATTGAGCCGCACCGCCTCACGACATCCCTCCACAACATCGAACGGACATCGCATGAACGCGAAACTCAAGAAGACGCTGGCCTGCCTGGGCCTGTGCCTGCTGGCGCCCCTGGCCTTCGCCCAGTACAAGACGCTGAACGTGAGTGCCACCACCCAGGAACACGACAACTGGTGCTGGGCCGCCTCGAGCAAGGCCGTGATCGGCTTCTACAAGACGCCGCCCAGCCAGTGCAGCATCGTCAACTGGGCCTTCGGCATCAACTACGCCTGCGGCAACAGCACCTTCAACTGGAGCAGCAACGCCAACAAGCCCGACTACCTCTACGGCGCGGCCGGCAGCGTCCAGGACGTGCTCGCCCACTGGGGCATCGGCAGCAACTCGTTCGACTACGCCTCCTCGTGGAATTCGATCGTCTCTGACATCAACGCGAACAAGCCCTTCGTCATCCGCTTCGGCTGGACGTCGGGTGGCGGTCACATCATGGTGGGCACCGGCTACCACGTGGCCAATGGCACGCCCTACGTGAACTACATGAATCCGTGGCCAGGCGAGGGCAACTCGGAGGCGAACTACTACTGGATGGTGCGGGCCTCCGACCACAGCTGGACGCATTCACTGCGCGTGCGCTGAAGGTGAAGCCCGCGCCTCTCAAGCCAGCATCGACTGCTGCGCGAAGATGCCCGCCATCGCCCCCTGCCATGTCGCCTGGGTGACCGAGGGCAGGAAGGGCGTGGCGAGGTCGCCGGCGGCATAGAGGCCGGGCACGCTGGTCTGGCGGCGCTCGTCGACCTTGAGCGCGATGCCCACGGGCGTCTCGAGCGTCTCCAGGCCCAGCGATTCATGCAGGCTCGCGGACGGCTTGTTGCGGGGATGCGCGAACAGCACGTCAACCGCCACCTGGCGGCCAGCCTCGAGATTCACGGTGGCGATCTGACCGTCGCGATGGGCGATCTCGACGATCCGGCCATCGACGACAGGGATGTGGCGGCTCGCCAGGTCGGCCCGGACCTCCGCGGGAAGGTCGTGGCCATCGGCGAAGACCGTCAACTTGTCGGTCCAGTGCTGGAACAGCCGGGCGGACTGATGGGACTGCGGGCTGGACCAGACGAGGCCCCAGTGCCGGTCGGCGACCTCGAAGCCATCGCAATAGGGACAGGGCACGATCGACGTGCCCCAGCACTCGGCGAAGCCCGGGACGCCAGGCATCTGGTCGGCGACGCCGTAGCTCAGGATCACCCGGCGCGCCCCAAGGCGTTCGCCCTCAGCCGTGAGGACCGAGAAATCGTCGATCACGCCCGAGACGCTGTCGGCGCGCGCATTGACCAGCCTGGCCGCCGGATAACGCGCCAGTTGCCGCCGCGCCTCGGCCAGGATCTCCAGCGGCGGCTTGTGATCGTGGCCCAGCAAGCCATGCGAATGGCCAGCGAAGCGATTGCGCGGCAGCCCCGTATCGAGAACGGTGACCTTGCGTCGGGCACGCCCGAGTTGCAGGGCGGCGGCCAGGCCGGCAAAGCTGCCGCCGATGATGATGACGTCATCCATGGTGAGGGGATCCGAGTGGCGTTCAGGAGGAAGTAGCGAAGAGGCGAAGGTGCGAGATCCGTCTATTACTGGACTCACAAGTCCAGTAATGTGCAGCGGCTATAGTGGACTGTCAAGTCCAATAAATACACCCATGGCCGAATCCCCGATTCCCGCTCCCAAGCCCCGACGCGGGCGGCCCCGCGATCCCGAGCGCATCCGGCGCATCCTGGAAGCCGCGCAGACGCACTTCAACGAGCACGGCCTGGAGCGTGCCAGCGTGGATGCCATCGCCGCCGACGCCGGGGTCTCCAAGATGACCGTGTACAGCAACTTCGGCTCCAAGGAGGGACTGTTCCAGGCGGTGGTGCGTGATCGGACGGCGCCCGTGGTCACCGGCGTTCCGGGCTCCAAGATGCTGGATCCGGACCGGCCGGAGCAGGCACTGCTCGCGATCGGCACCCGGTTTCTCGCATTGGCACGCGGAGACGACGCCCTGGGCGCGTTGCGCTCCATCTACGGCGTCGCGGGGGCGCAGCCGCAAGCCTGCCGCGCGTTCTACAAGGAGGGCCCGGAGCGTGTGATCGACGAGCTGGCGGCGTACCTGCGCCGCGCCCACTCGGCCGGAACGCTGAAGGTGAGGAACCCGCTTCAGGCGGCGGACCTGTTCCTGTCGATGTTCTTCGGCTCCGCGCACATCCGCGGCATGCTGAAGCTCGAGACACCGGACGCCCGAGAGAACCGGGCGCTGCTGCGCGAGGCCATTCGCGTCTTCATGGCGGCTTACCGCGCGTGAGCGCCACCGGCGCAATCGCCAGCGTCACTTCATATCGCTCCACCACCGACGGCTCGCCCTCCCACGGCCGCCAGTGCTTGAGCCGGATCGTCGTCGTGCCTGCCGCCTTGGCCTTGATCGACCATTGCATTGCCCCGCCGCTCCCTACGGCGTTCGATGAAGGCACGTAGCGCCCCTCCCCCATCTCGACGAAGGCCGGATCCGCATCGACAGCCCATTCATAGCCGGTGCCAGGATTCCCGGGCAGACGCAATTCGACGGTCGAGCCGGCTGGCAGCTCGACCGTCTTCCCGTTGTCACTCGAACCCAGCACTGACCTCGTCCCGGCTCAGCTCGCCCAGCCGAATTGCCAGTAGTACTTCTTGAAGGTCGCCGCGGGAATCGCGAACACCCCGCCGGCGTTCAGCGGCACCGAACGCCAGAAGCTCTGGTCATACGCCGACCAGTTGCCGGCCAGGCTGTTGATGACCGGGCTGTTATGGCCCCACGGATTGCGCAGCACGATGTACTTCGTGTTGTTCACATACGCCCAGCCCAGGATCGTGTACGCGTGGTACCCGACGATGCCGCTGCCCGCGTAGTCCACCGGCGACGGCGTCTGGCAGAAGGTCCACGCGGTCATCGGATTGAAGGTGCGATACGACAGGCAGTTGGACCGCACCGCCGTCCAGATGTCGTCCTCGCTCATCGCCGAGCAGGTCTTCGTCACGCCGGTGAGGTTCGTGAGCTCCGTCGTTGCCTGCACCGGCCATCCCCCGGCGATGGGGCCGTAGTTGGGCTCGTCGGTCGCGTCGTTGGTCTTCCACTTCGCGAAGGCCTTCTCGTAGACGGCGGGCCAGATCTCGCCCGCTTCCGATGAGCGCGCATAGATCCAGGCATGCGTGCTCGTCACCAGCGGCACGCGCTCCGTCACCTCCATCGTCTTCAGGCCGCCGGAGTAGAAGTCGATGCGATCGACGAAATCCGCCGGCGATGCGCTCGTGGCGCGCGTACGCTGCGCCACCACGTAAGGACGCGACCACGCCACGGCGGACAGCGCCGCGATGAAGTAGCAGTCGCCCAGCGCGCCTTGCACCGGGTCGAAGTACTCCGCGGCTTCCTCGAAGAAGTCGCCAGGATCGGCCCAGGTGGCGCCGGGCGGCGTGTAGCCGGGCGCGGTGATGCCCTTGGCCGCGGTGGCCGACGGCGCGGCGCTCTTGTCCCCGCCCGCCAGCGCGCCGACCACCCGCGCCACGGCGTCCGGAGACAGCTTCGACAGCATCGCCTCCGTCGGTCCGCCCTTGGCGAGCGAGCTGACGGCCTTGGCGCGCTGCTCGGGCTTCATCTCCTGGATGCCGGCCAGCGACTGATGCGTGTCGGCCAGGCCGCTCACGAGCAGATTGCCCCGGACCGGGGACGTCAGCTCCTCCACCGACGCGCCAAGCGTCTTCTTGACGAAGGCATCGCGATCCGTGATCGCCTGCCATCGCACGTTTCGGCCAACCGCGAGTTCAGCGACTGCATACGGATTGGCCAGGCCAACTTTGGGCTCGTTCATTGAAGTTCTCCCTTGAATTGGACGCATAGAGGACGCGTCGACAGTGGCGGCCCGACCGGTGATCCGGGCAGTGCTCACCACTCGCTTGCGAATCTAGGCGTCGCCTGGGAGGCCCTCAAGTCGACATCTAGGGGTGGGCCGCGAGCGCTCCATCGACTGGATCTCGCGCACCAGCAGGTCCCGCATCACCTGCACGCGCATGGCCGAGGCGATGGACCTGCGCGCGCTGCTGGGGGAAGCGCCCGCCTCAGGCGTAGGTGTTGAGGTTGCGCCCGAGGTTGCCCTCGGTCGCAAGTGCCGGAGCCTGCGGCAGGGCCTCGAGCAGCGCGGCGGCGCCGGCTTCCTGGGCGTCGAGCGCTTTACGCAGCACCAACAGGCTGGCCGCGTTGCCGGCGGTGCCGGGCGTGCCGTTGGATGCGTTCGTGACGGCCGCGGCGACGCTGGGGGAATTGGTGATGTTCATTCCAGCAATATCGGCGACGGCCGCGCCGGCTTGAATCCATCGCGCTGAAACCACGGCGCCAAAGGGGTGAGCGGCGGGTCCGGCCGCAGCGTGTCGCCGGGCTCAGCCCGGGTTCTTCGCCAGTCGAGCCGCCAGTTTCATCAGCGTCGGCACGCGCTTCCTGCCGTGCATGGCGCGCACCCGCACCTTGGCCGCCCCGATGTCGATGCCCGCGCAGGTCACGATCAGCGGCGGCGATTCCTCTTCCCGCAGGACCTCGAACTGCGCCGACAGCCCAGGCAGGCGTTTCTTCGACACGCCGACGACGGGGACCTTGCCGCCCAGCGCCTGGAACAGGTGCTGGCCGAGGCCCGGCGTGTCATCGGCGTCCAGGTGCACGAAGCCGTCGATGACGATGAGCTCCGGCTCCAGGCGGTGCTCGCCCAGCAGCTGCATCACGCAGGAAAGTTCGCGCAGGTCGGGCTCGCCGCGCACGGCCTTCTCGACGCGGGCGATGCGCGAGACGCAGGTCTTCGCCGGCTCGGCCGCGTCCCAGCTGTCGAAGGCCACGGCGGCGGCATTGGCCTGCTCGCCATCGAAATGAACAGCGACGATGAGTTTCATGAGGAATGCGAGTGGGTTGCGGTGACGGTGTGCCAGGACATGGGTAACAGCCGGGGCCCTGGAAGGCTCAGCCGGGCAGCGTCAACTGCCCCTGCGGATACTGCGCGGCCAGGAACTCGACGAAGGCCTTGACCTTCGGGCTCGCGAGCCGCCGCGAAGTGTGCAGCACCCAGAGCTCCACGTCCCTGCCGGGCACCACGCCCCACAGCGCCAGCTCGCCGCGCGCGAGCTGATGCCACACGATCGACTGCGGCAGCAGCGCGACACCGGCGCCGGCGATGGCCGCGTCGCGGACCATCAGCATCGACGACAGCCGGAGCACGGGCTGCGGCGCCAGCGCCAACCCTTCGCCCTCGAGGACCCAGAGCTCGCCCTCGCGGCCTGTCGAAACGATCGCGGGGATGCTCACCGGCTCGGCGCCCGGCGGCGGCATCGCGATCTGCGGCGCCGCCACGACCACCAGCCGGTCCTTCGCGAAGCAGCGCCCCACCAACGCCGAGTCCATCCGCGGATTCGGCCGGATGGCGACGTCGAAGCGCTCCTCGACGAGGTCCACCACCCGGTCTTCCGCGACCACGTCCACGCGCAGCTCGGGGTACTCGCGCCGCAGGTCCGCGCACAGCCGGCCCATCGCGAGCTGCGAGAACAGCAGCGGCGCGGCGATCCGCAGCAGCCCGCGCACCTTGCCGGAGCCCTCGCGCGCCGACGCGATCGCATCGGCCACCTCGTGCATCGGGCCCTCCGTGCGGCTGAGCAACTGGAGGCCCGCCTCGGTCAGCTCCAGCCCCTTGGCGCCGCGCTCGATGAGCCGCACGCCCAGTTGCTCCTCCAGATCCGCGACCCGCCGCGACAGCGTCGCCTTCGAGCGCCGGCTGGCGCGGCTCGCCCGGCCGAAGCCGCCATGCGTGGCCACCAGGTTGAAGTCGGCGAGCGCGTTCAGGTCCATGTCGGCCATGTGTTCCGAATTCGAGACGATGTGTCCATATTCTGGCGTCTGTGTTTATCAGACGCAACGACCTATCGTTCAGTCGTCGCAACCCCACCCGCTCCCAAGGAGATTTCCATGAGCATCCTCGTCACCGGTGCCAGCGGCACCATCGGTTCCCTCGTCGTTCAAGGTCTGGCGCGCCAAGGCGCCTCGGTGAGCGCGCTGGTGCGCCAGCCCGGCAAGGCCGCCCTGCCCGCCGGCGTGCGCGAGGTCGTCGGCGACCTGTCCGACGTCGCAGCGATGCGCGCCGCGCTGGCCGGCGCGCGCACGCTGTTCCTGCTGAACGCCGTCTCGCCCGACGAAGTCACGCAAGGGCTGCAGGCCCTGAGCCTGGCCCGCGAGGCCGGCATCGAGCGCATCGTCTATCTCTCGGTGATCCACGCCGACCGCTTCACCGACGTGCCGCACTTCACCGGCAAGCACACGATCGAACGGATGATCGAGAGCCTCGAGCTGCCCGTGACCATCCTGCGGCCGGCCTACTTCATGCAGAACGACCTGCAGGTCAAGCCGGTGATCGAGGGCTACGGCGTCTATCCGATGCCGATCGGCTCGGCGGGCGTGTCGATGGTGGACACGCGCGACATCGCGGACCTGGCGGTGGCCGAGTTGCTGCGCCGCGACGCCGCTCCGGCGCCGCTGCCGCGATTGACGCTCGACGTGATCGGGCCGGAGGCGATGACCGGCGAGTCGGCGGCGGGCGTGTGGCGTGAGGCGCTGGGACGCGAGATCCGCTTCGGCGGCAATGACCTTCAGGCCTTCGAAGCGCAACTGAGCACGGCGATGCCGGGCTGGATGGCTTACGACATGCGCCTGATGATGGCGCGCATCCAGCAACACGGCATGAAGTCGGAGGCGGACACGGTGCGGCGGCTCGAATCGATGCTGGGCCGTCCGCTGCGCCGCTACGCGGACCTGGTGAAGGAACTGGTGACGCCCGCTCACGCCTGACCTTCAGCCGGTCCGGCAGGACGCGGCCATACTCGCCCTTGGCCGCGCCACCTCGCCGCGCGGCCTCCCGTCCTGGCGAGAGGCCGAACCCATGTCGACCGCGATCTCCCTTCACGCCGCCTTCGAGCACATGCCCCGGCACCGCCATGCCCAGGGCTATGTCGCGCTGGTGCTCGCCGGCGGCTACGTGGAGGCCGGCGATCGGGGCCGCATGCGCGTCAAGGCCGGCCAGGCGGTCTTCCACGCTGCCCATGAATCGCATCAGAACGAGTTCCTCGGCATCGGCGCGCAGGTGCTGAACCTGCCGATGCCCGCTGGCGGCTTCGGCGAGCCGCTGGGAGAGGTCCGCGATCCCGACGCGATCGTCCGTCTCGCCGAACGCGATCCCGTCCAGGCCGCCGAACTGCTGCGGCAGGATTTCCGCGCCCGCGCCGAGCGGCTCGATGACTGGCCGGACCTGCTCGCCGCGGCGCTGGCGGCGGATCCGGCGCTCGGCCTCGCCGAATGGGCCGACGCGATGAAGATCGCGCCGCAGTCGATCAGCCGGGGCTTCCGCCGCGCCTTCGGCGTCAGTCCGAAGCGCTACCGCCTCGAGCTGCGCGCGATGCAGGCGCTGCGCCAACTGCCGGGATGGCGCGGCTCGATCGCGTCGCTCGCCGCCGACACCGGCTTCGCGGACCAGGCCCATCTGACGCGCGCCATCGTCGCCCTCACCGGGCAGACGCCCAAGCGGCTCGCGGGTTAAGTCCGTTCAAGCGTCGCCGGACTCGCCCTCCTAGCATCGGGGCATGCAACGCCGAAGCCTCCTTTCCGCTCCGCTGGCTGCCTGGATGGCGGCCCTCTTCCCTGTGCTGCCCGCGCTGAACGCGCCGCCCGCCCATGCGAAGGCCAGGCCCAACCGCACGCGATGGCAGGTGCGCGCCTCGGAGGGCGCCGATGCGATCGCCTTCCTCGGACCGCTGTCGGGCACGCCGCTCTACCTCGACTTCTATGGCGAAGACGCCGCCGCCTTCGGCCCGCGCCTGCCCGAGCCCGTCCGCCGCGACATCGCGCAACTGTGGAACGAGGCCGCCCGCGATGGCTTCGGGCTGCTCGGTCCCAACCTGCAGGTGCTGTTCTCGGCCGACGGCAACGACGCGACGCTCGCCACGCTGCTGAGCGCGCTGCGCTCGCGGCAGACGGCGATCCTGCCGGGCTACCGCGCCAGCAGCTACTGGAGCGAATCGGACTGGGCCTGGTTCGAACGCGCGGCGCCGCGGCTCGACGCGATCTTCAGCGCCTTGCAGCAGGCCGGCTTCGCGGCGTTCCGCCGGGAGCGCATCGGCACCGAGCTGGATCGCCGCACCGCCGAGGTCGGCCGCGCGCTGGCCGGCTTCGACGTGATCAGCTGGCAGGAGAAGCTGACCGGCCGCAGTTTTGACCCCGAGATCCAGATCGTGCTGCTGCAGTTCTCGAAGCCGCATGGCATCAAGGTGCAGGGGCAGACCTTCCTGCAGGCGGCCGACTACGACACCGCCACCACCGTCCGCATCGCCGCGCACGAGATGCTGCACCCGCCGGTGCCGATGGACGGTCCGGCCGCGACGGCGGCGCTTGCTGCGTTCGAACGTGATCCGCTGATCATGAAGATCGTGCGCGAGCACGATCCGCGCTGGGGCTACACGACGCTGCCCGGCCTGCTGAACGAGGACCTGGTCCAGGCGCTGGACCAATTGATCAGCGAGGCGCTGGGCGTGGCGCGCAATCCAGCGGATCGCTGGCGCAAGTCGGACGACGGCATGCACGTGATCGCCGCCGGCCTGTACGGCCTGCTGCGGCAGGACCGCTGGATCGAGACCGGCGGATCGATCGAGCGCTGGCTCGCCGGCGCCGCCGCCGACGCTCGCCTGGATCCATCGGTGTTCCACGCCGCCGCCTCGCGCGTGCTCGAGCGCCCTGCCCAGGCGCTGTGGCCCTTGCCGCCGCGCTGAGACGCCCTACTTCGCCGCGGCCGGGAAGGCCGGCAGCTTGCCGATGTCGCGCGGGTCGTGCTGGATGATGACCGTCGCCTTCAGGTGCTTCTCGATTTCCTTCATGCGCTGGATCGAGGCCAGCGTCTGGGCACGGTCGTCGTTGAAGCCGGGCACGCCGTCGTGCTCGTAGTTCTCGTGGAAGTGCACGGCATCGCCGCTCAGCAGCACCGGCCCCATCTCCTTGAGCCGCACCAGCAGCATCGAATGCCCCGGCGTGTGGCCCGGCGCGCGCAGCACCATCACGCTGCCATCGCCGAACACGTCCTTGTCGGCGGTCAGCGGCTCGACCTTGCGTTTCTCGGCGATCCACTCGGCGAAGCCCTTGGCGTTCGCGCCGCTCATCGGCGGCGTGGCGGTGACGCCGTCCCAATCGCGCTTGCCGATCAGCAGCGTCGCGTTCTTCAGCGGCGCGAGCTGGCCGGTGTGGTCGGGGTGGAAGTGGCTGATGCCGACGTACTTCACCTCGGCGGGATCGACGTTGATCTGCTTGAGGAGGTCGGCCAGCGGCTTGTTGGTCGCGTTGGGCGCCGAGCCCGGCAGGTAGCCGGTGTCCCAGACCATCACGTCGGCGCCATGGCGGATGACATAGCAGCTGAAGGTGAAGGGCTTGGAGGTCTCCGTGTAGGCGAAGGTGTCGCTGAAGCGGCGTGGATCGTTGCTGCCGCTGCCGCAGTCGAGCCGCGTCAGCGTGAGCTCCTGCGCGGCCGCCGGCAGGCAGGACAGGCAGGACAGGGAGAGCAGCGCGCCCACTTGGAGCGCCAACCGGAAGCGTGCGTTCATCTCGTCTCCTTGAGCGCGCCGATGATAGCCACGATCGCCCCGAAGCGGCGCGCGTGAAGTTCCCGCAGACCCTTCCGGCAGCGCTGGTGCTTGCCGCGGCGATCAGTGGCCGGTTAGGCTCATGGCGCCATGTCATCGCGCCGTCACATCGAGTCCATCACCCCCGCCGCGCCCGACGCGCGCGTGCTGTCCTGGTGCCGGGCGCTTCGCACCCTCGCCGTGCTGAACATCGGTCTATGGCTGGCGGTGCTGTGCTTCGGCCCGGCCGGCGGCGCGCATGCGCATCTGCAGCTGATGCTCTCCGGCGTCTACGTGCTGGTGTGTGCCTACCGCTCACTGCTGCCGCGGGTGGATCTCGAGCGGCTGGTGGTCGTGGACTCGCATCTCTCGAGCATCTTCCTGGGCAGATCCGCGGCCACGGTGGCCGAGATCTGCTTCGCGCTGCAGCTGGGGCTGCTCGTGCACCAACTGGCCGGCCATGCAGGGCTGTCCTGGGTGCAGAAGGCCGCGTGGACGATTCCGATGTTCATGGTCGCCGCTCAGGCCTTCTGCTGGCACAGCGTGCTGACGCTCAACCACATCACGCAGGCGGTCGAGTCCTCGCTGTGGGCGGCGGGCTTCGCGTGGATGGCGATCCTGCTGGGTGTCATCGCGCTCGGGAGCGCGGGCTGGGTCCATGCGGTGGCGCTGTTCGGGATCGTGGGCGCGATGTCCTTCGTGACCTATGTGCTGAGCGTGGACGTGCCGATGTATTGCCGCCGCTACCGCGATGGCCGCGCGAGCGGGCGGATCTACCTGCGCCTGGACGAAGGCGCCCGCGACGCCTGGCGCCGCCGCGTCCCCAGCGGCAGCTGGAATGCCTGGAAGGCCGACGCGCTGTGGCTGACGCCCTATTTCAGCGTCGGCGTCTGGATCAGCATCGCGATGGTGTGCGTGCCGGGCGCGTGAGCCGGGGCTGAACCCCCGGCCGCCCGCGGCACCTCAGGCGTAGGCGTAGAACAGCGCCGCGAAGAAGTGGCACACGCTGCCGCCGAGCACGAACAGATGCCAGACGAAGTGCGCGTAGCGCAGTCTGTTGTCCAGCAGGAAGACCACCGCGCCCAGCGTGTAGCTCAGGCCGCCGGCCACCAGCAGCGCCAGGCCGGGACCGGGCGTGCGCTCCACCAGCGGCCCGATGGCGAACACCACCACCCAGCCCATCGCCAGGTAGAGCGCGGTGGACACCAGCGGATGGCGCAGCCGGTTCAGCAGTTTGATCGTCACGCCGAACGCGGCGGCGGCCCAGACGGCGATCAGCAGCGCCACGCCGGGCCCGGCATGCAGCACGCCGAGCGTGAACGGGGTGTAGCTGCCGGCGATGAAGACATAGATCGCGGCATGGTCCAGGCGCATCAGCCATTGCTTGACGCGGCCGCCCGCCAGCGAGGCGGGCAGCGCGTGATACAGCGTCGAGATTCCATACAGCAGGATGCCGGTGGACGCGAAGATGGCCGCCGCGACCACGTCCGCCACCTCGCCATGCCCGATCGCGCGGGTCACGAGGATGGGCAGCGCGGCGATGGCCAGCAAGGCGCCCAACCCGTGGCTGATGGCGTTGGCGATCTCTTCGCCGCGGGTTTGCGGCCGGTCGGCCGGAACGGCGCGGGCACGGGTCTGGGGAGTCATGGACAGGTCTCGGGGGCTCTGGGTCTGATTGCTCAAGCATGCCAGGGATTTCCCGAGGTCGCCGGACCGGGCCCTTGACCGTTCATCCGCCGCCGATGCATTTCACGCCGCCGCGCTGCCGGCTCGTCTCCTGGCGCTCGAAAGCGGCCGCGTCGATGACGACACTGACTCCATCGACACAGCCAACCGCTTCAGGAGAACGACATGACCACCAGCCGCTTCGAACTTGCTTCCGCCACCAACACCACGATCAAGGCCCTCGTCGCCGGCGCGATCGGCGCCGTGATCCTGGGCCTGGGCATCGCCCACGCCGAAGGCCAGCGCGAGCTGCGCGCCTCGGTCATCACGCTGGAGCCGGTGGTGATCACCGCCAAGCGCGCACAGCTCCCGACCGTCTACGTCACCGGCCGCCGCGACACGACGGCCGACGACACGCAGATCGCTTCGGCCCAGTGAGCGCTGACGGTTGCGCTGGATCGATGGAGCGCCCCATCGGCTGAGCCCCTTCGGATCGCTTCACGCAGAACGCCCGGCCCGTGCCGGGCGTTCTGCTTTTCATCGCGGGATTGCCTGCGCTCATCATTTCGAATATTCTCGAAATATGAGTGAAGAAGAAGTCGTTCGCGCGCTGAGCGCGCTGGCTCAGCCGCTGCGCCTGCAGGTCTTCCGGGCGCTGGTGGTGGTCGGCGAGACCGGCCTGACGCCAGGAGCCATCCAAGAGGCGCTTGGCGTTCCGGCGGCCACGCTGTCGTTCCACCTCAAGGAGCTGCTCGCCTCGGGCTTGGTGACACAGGAGCGCGCCAGCCGCCATCTGATCTACCGCGCCGCCTATCCGCGCATGAACGACCTGCTGGGTTATCTGACGCAGAACTGCTGCCAGGGCTCGTCCTGCGCCGTCGAGCCGGCATCTGGCAGCTGCTGCTGATCCCCTTCACCTCCACGCCCCAACCCAACGCCCATCCATGACGATCAACGTCCTCATCCTCTGCACCCACAACTCCGCGCGCAGCGTGCTGGCGGAGGGCATGCTCAACCACTGGGCGCGACGGCTTGGCAAGGACCTGCGCGCTTTCAGCGCCGGTAGCGCGCCCAGCGGCCGCATCAATCCCTTGGCGCTCGAGGCCCTGCGGGGCGCTGGCGTGGACACGGCCGGTTATCGGAGCAAGAGCTGGGACGAATTCACGACGGCGGAAGCGCCGCCGCTGTCCGTGGTGATCACCGTGTGCGACAGCGCCGCGGCCGAGCAGTGCCCCGTGTTCTTCGGCGGCAGCGGCCAGCCGGTCAAGGTGCATTGGGGCTATCCGGACCCGTCCAACGCCGCCGGCGGCGAGGAAGGGAAGCGCCAGGCCTTCGAACTGACGCGTCAGGCCCTGGGCTACCGCATGCTGCAGCTGGCGCAGTTGCCGTTCGAGTCCATGGACAGGGCCGCGCTGCAACGCGCGCTCGGCGAGATCGCGCGGAGCTGACACGATGGATCTCTTGCGCAAGCTCTTCGCCGAGGCACTGGGAACGGCGCTGCTGCTGTCCGTCGTCATCGGTTCCGGCGTGATGGCCGAGCGGCTGTGCGGCGGCAACACGGGCCTCGCGCTGCTGGCCAACGCCCTGGCCACGGTCGGCGGGCTGTACATCCTGATCGAGGTGCTGGGCCCCGTGAGCGGCGCGCACTTCAATCCGGCCGTCAGTGTGGTGATGGCCTGCCGCGGCGAGCTGGCGAGCGCGGCATTGATGCCCTATGTCGCCGCCCAGCTCACGGGTGCCGTGCTGGGCGCCTGGCTGGCCCACGCGATGTTCGACATGAGCCTGCTGCAGTTCTCGACCAAGGCGAGAAGCGGCATGGGGCAATGGATCGCGGAAGGCGTCGCCACCTTCGGGCTGCTGCTGGTCATCCTGCGCGCGCCGGCCGGGCGCGTGGCGGCGATGGTCGCCGCCTACATCGGCGCGGCCTACTGGTTCACCGCCTCCACCTCCTTCGCGAATCCGGCGGCCGTGTTCGGCCGCATGTTCAGCGACAGCTTCGCCGGCATCGCGCCCACCAGCGCCCCTGGGTTCGTGGTGGCCGAGTTCATCGGCGCGGCTGCCGCCGTCGGGGCGCATCGCCTGCTCTCACCACCGCCGCGCCGTACCGCCGACGCCTCTTCCCCTTCCTCATCCGCTGCCCGCCATGTCTGAGCTCCTCTTTCCCGACGCCACCTTCCCCGCGCTGGACGCCAGGCTGCTCGATGTCCCTGCCGCGTCGCACCTGAGCGTGCCGGCGCCATCCGGGCACCGGCCGCGCATCCTGATGCTCTACGGCTCGCTGCGCGAGCGCTCCTACAGCCGGCTGCTGACCTTCGAGGCGGCCCGCCTGCTGGAGGCGATGGGCGCGGAGGTCCGGATCTTCCATCCGTCGGGCCTGCCGCTGCCCGACGATGCGCCCGCCACGCATCCGAAGGTGCAGGAGCTGCGCGAACTCGCAGCCTGGTCGGAAGGCATGGTCTGGTGCTCACCGGAGCGTCATGGCGCCATGACGGGAATCATGAAGACGCAGATCGACTGGATCCCGCTGTCGACGGGCTCGGTGCGGCCGACGCAAGGCAAGACCCTGGCGGTGATGCAGGTGTCGGGCGGCTCACAGTCCTTCAACGCGGTGAACCAGATGCGGGTGCTGGGCCGCTGGATGCGCATGCTGACCATCCCGAACCAGTCCTCCGTCGCCAAGGCCTTCGCCGAGTTCACCGAAGAGGGACGCATGAAGCCGTCGCCGTTCTATGACCGCGTGGTCGACGTGATGGAGGAGCTCGTGAAGTTCACGCTGCTGACGCGCGACCTTGGCCCGTATCTGCTGAGCCGCTACAGCGAGCGCAAGGAAAGCGCAGCCGAACTGTCCGAGCGCGTCCAGCTCGCCGCCGCGGCAGGTGCGACGCCAGCCACGTCGAGCGGTGCCTGCGGCTGCGGCCCCGCCAGCGAGGCGCCGCCAGCAGCGCCGTCGGCAACGGTGGCACCCAAACGCTGCTGCGCCTGAGGCGCCAGCCACCGATGGTGTCACCGTTCTCGACGAGGGCCTGGGCGCCGCCGATCTCGCACAGGCCGAGCGCCTCGTAGCTGATCAGTTCGTTGCGGGCCAAGCAATCGTGCAGCTCGACGACATCGCGTCAGCGACCACCGGGCCCGCCCGCATTCGCCGAGGCCGGCTTGTCGGCGACGCCAATGGGGATGACCTTGACGCCTGATGGCGTCGCGCCTGCATCCGCCGGGCGTGCTGCCGGCGCGCTTGCGGATTTCGAATGGAGCCGCATGCCCGAGAACATCTCTTCCGCGCCGCGATGCAGCTTGGCGGCCAGGATCACGCCGACGACGGCCAGGAGCACGGCCGCGAGGCCGGCAACGATTTTGACGGGAGAGCTGGTCTGCATGAGGAAGCCTTCGACGGGGCTGAGAGCGTAACAGCGCGCGGCTCGCTGGCCGGCAGATCTCGGCCCGGAACTCCGCCAAACCGCCATCGCGCGGTTGCACAATGCGGCTCCCCCGCGCCCCGGCGCGCGAAGCCACCGTTGAAGGAACCCGATTGAGCGCCGTGAAACCAGGAACCGCTCCGAGCCGCGAAGCCGCGCTGTTGCGCGGCGTGGGCCTGTATGCCGTGGGCATGCTGTTCACCCGCTTCGCCGGCTTCCTGATGCTGCCGTTCTACACCGCCGTGCTCAGCAAGGAGGCCTACGGCTACGTGGACCTGGTGCTGACCGGCTCGACGCTGTTCGGCACCGTCGTGACGCTGCGGCTGTTCGACGCCATCTACCGCGCGCTCTGGGACGAACCCGACACCGGGCGCCGCGCCGCGATGATCACCTCCGTGCTGGGCCTGACGACGATCAACGCGATCGCCGGCGCCGCGCTGGTGTGGGGCGTGCTGGCGCTGGCCGGCATCCCGCTGCCGCATCCCTGGCTGCTGCTCGCCTGGACCGTGCTGCGCATCCCCGCCGAGTTCTTCCAGCAGACCACGCGCGTGGTCGGCGACCGCTCGGCCTACGCCGGCGCGGCCATCGTCAACGCCAGCGCGATGGCCGGCAGCAGCCTGCTGCTGCTGGGCGTGTTCAAGCTTGGCGCGCTGGGCTACCTGGGCGCGATGGCCGCGGCCTCCGCCGCGATGCTCGTCTACCTGCTCTGCAAGGACACCGGCGCGCGCCTGGTACGGCCGCGCCTGTTCTCGCTGGCGGTGCTCAAGCCGATGCTGGCCTACTCGCTGCCGCTGGTGCCGGCGGCCGTGAGCTGGTGGGTGATCCGCATGATCGGCCGCTATACGCTGGGCCATTCACATGGCCTGCAGGAGGTGGCCGACTTCGCCGTCTCCGACAAGCTGCCCGCCGTAGTGGCCATGCTCAACATCACCTACTACATGGCCTGGCAGGACGCGGTGCTGCGCCAGTCCTCGCACGGCGACCGCGAGGAGCACGTCGCCTTCTACCGCCGCGCGCTGGGCGCGTATGCGCGGCTGGGACTGGTGGCGCTGGGACTGATCGCGCTGTTCCTGCGGCCGTTCTTCGCGCTCATGATCGACCCGTCCTACGCCCAGGCGCGCACCTACGTGCCGCCGCTGCTGCTGGCGGTGTTCCTGCTGTGCATCGGCGGGCTCTACGACGTGCTCTACCAGCAGCAGCGCCGCACCGGCGCGATCTTCGCCACCAGCCTGGTGTCGGCGCTGGCGGCCGGCGTGGCCAGCTTCGCGCTGGTGCCAGCCTACGGCGTCTGGGGCACGGTCGTGGCCACGATGTGCGCGGCCGTGGTGCTCGCCGTGATCCGCGGCGTCGACCAATACCGCACGCTGGGCGTGACCATCCCGCTGCGCGATGTGCTCCTGGGCGCGCCCTTCTTCGCGCTGGGCTGGCTCATGAACGCGGTCCACGATCCGCTGCGATACGCGGTCGGCGCGGCCCTCGTGTGCGTGGCGGCCGTGGTGACGCAGCGCTCGCTGCTGATCGCCGCGTGGGGCCATTGGCGCGCGGGCAAGCGGGCCAAGGCGGCCCCGCAAGCGAACCCCCAAGCGAACCCTGAGGCATCCGGCGACGACGCCAGATAACCCGCTGGCGAGCGATTGCCGGAAGTCATCAGCTTCGCATCAACCCTGTGTGAAGACCACGTAAGGAGCCTGTAACATCCGCCCCCGGCCCGCAGAGGCCGCCGACATCGAGTCAGGGAGAGAGAAGGATGGGCCCGCAACAAGCACACGCCCGGCTGCTGATCGCAGCCGTCTATCACTCGCAGCTGCCGTATCTGTGGCAGCTCGCGCACGGCCTGGGGCTGGCGGGCTGGCCCGCGCGCTTCCTGGCCTTCACGCCGCGAGAACGCGATTGGCTGCGGCTGCAGGGCGCAGTCCCATTGCCCGCCGAGGAACCATCGCGTCTGCCGATGCCGCTGGTTCCGGTCTTCACCGACGAAGAAGCGGCCGAGGTCCTGGGGTTCTCCATGTCCAAGGCCCCCGCGCCGGCGCGCGTGCACGACTGGCGTGAGCGGCTCGAGCGCATCGGCGCCGCGATGGAACAGGCGCTGAACGAGCATCAGCCCGAGGCGGTGCTGGTGTGGAACGGCAGCGAGTTCATCGGCAAGGCCCTGAGCGTGCTGGCGCGGCGCCGCGGCGCGCGCACGATCTTCATGGAGAACGGCTACTTCCCGGCGACGCTGCAGATCGACGACGAGGGCGTGAACAGCGGCTCGTCGCTGACGCGGCTGCCCTTCGACGCGCTGCGCCGCGCGGTGCAGACGATGAGCCTGGACGGGGGCGGTGCCACGTCCGCCGGATCGCCCCAGCCAATGACGGCGCTGGCGCCGGTGTCGTCGCTGGGCCGCGGCTACGACTTGAAGCGTTTCGTGCTGCGCCATCTGGATCCTGGCTATCTGCGCAGATTCCCCGAGAACCGCGGCAACAGCCTGCTCAAGACGCGCCGCCTGAACCGCCGCCGCGCCGCGGTGCCGGTGGACCAGACGGCCCTGCCGGCGCGCTTCGTCTTCATTCCCTTCCAGGTGCATGACGACACGCAGATCCTGGAGAACTCGCCGCACTTCAAATCGATGGAGCGCTTCTTCGAGCATTGCCATGCGGCGATCCGGCGTCAGTTCGGGCCGTCGATGGGCATCGTGGTGAAGGAGCATCCGGAGGACCTGTTCCGCCATGGCTACGCCGATCTGAAGCGCCGTTATCCCGACGTGACGTGGCTAGTGAAGTACGACGTCGACCGGCTGATCCGCGAGTGCGAGCTGATGATGGTGGTGAACTCGTCCACCGGGCTGCAGGCGATCGCGGCCGGCAAGCCAGTGGTGACCTTCGGGCACTCGTTCTACGCGCGGCCGGAGATCTGCTTCCCGGTGATGGATCCGGCGCAGACGGATGCGCAGCTGGCTCGCGCGGCGCAGGGCATGTCGCCGGAGATGGGCGCCGATGCGACGGTTTTCGTCGACTTTCTGCGGCATGTGTTCTTCGTCGGCGGGACCTGGTCGCGCGTCGAGCTCAATGGCGTGCGGCAGAGCGTGGATCGGGTGCTGCGGCTGCTGAGTCCCGAGCACAGACGGCCCCTGGATCGGCGGGACGCCGAGCCGCTGCGGGTGGCTTGAGGGCTTGGCCGGCAAGCTCACTCGCTCTTCTGACTGGAGAATGGCGATCACGAAGCCGAACGCTTCTTCTTCGGTTTGGATCGATCTTCCGGCGCGCTTAATAGATAGAACTCGTGGAGCTTTGCCGCCAGCATCTTCTTATCGGGCAGTTTCGTCTGGTACTCGGCCACCAGCGCTGGCGACAGACTGCGACTCAAGGCGTACTCAACCACTTCGCTGTCTTTGCTGGCGCAAAGCAGCAGTCCAACGGGCGGGTTTTCATGAGGCTTTCGAACATCCCGATCCAGCGCTTCCAGGTAAAAGTTGAGCTTGCCCAGATGTTCGGGTTCGAAGGCAGTCACCTTGAGCTCGATCGCAACCAGGCTGTTCAATCCCCGATGGAAAAACAGGAGATCCAGTGCAAAGTCCTGGCCTCCAACCTGTATCGGATACTCGCTACCGATGTAGCAAAAGTCCCGGCCGAGTTCGGTCAGGAAGCGGCCGAGGTTCATCAGCAGGCTGCGATGCAGGTCCGCCTCGGAGTGGACCTGCGGCAGAGCCAGAAACTCCAGCAGGTAGGCATCCTTGAAATGCTGCTCGGCTTGCGGGTGGGTCTCTCTCAACGCTGTTGAGAGTTGTGGCGGATTGAGCACGGCACGCTCGAACAGGCCGCTATCGATTTGCCGCGCGACTTCCCGTACCGGCCAACGCTGTTTTGCGGCCATACGTAAGTAGAACTCGCGTTCCTCAGGCCGTTTGCTCCTGCTCAGGATGTGCAAATGCGCGGACCAAGGCAATTCTCTCAACAACGTTGAGAGTTCTTCCCGTGCTGGATAGGCCTCATAGAACTGGCGCATGCGCCAAAGGTTCGGCGCCGAGAAGCCTCGAATACCAGGCTCGCGCTGCGCGATATAGGCGGCGAGCCGTGCCACGGTACCTTTGGCCCACCCATCTGATTCGATCTTGCGATGCAGGTGCTGACCGATTTCCCAGTAAAGATCGATCACCGCTGTATTCACAGCACGGAGCGTGTGCTGGCGAGCCTCCCTGATGAGGCTCACAACCGCATCGAAGTTTGACTCGGTTGACAAGCCATCCCTTGCAACTACCGGCGGTTTGGCCTTCTTCGTCATGCTTGCCCGATCCTTCGTTTCATTTCTTCCAGAATCGCCGCCAACTCCTGCCTCAGCGGGACCGAGACGCTCATCGCAAATCTGCAGGTGATATCCCGAGGTCCAAGTTTCGAGGCCATGCCCATCGACCGCGCTCGCCGCTGCTCCATCGGTGGCGTAAAGACAACGAAAGCCGATTGAAAGGTTCGCGGGCCGCAGCGAGGTCAAACCAAGGGTTTTCCCTCGAAGACAAGGCGCTTCGCGGTCCGGCCGAGCGCGTCTCGGCACCGCCAGTCCCGAAGGCGATATGGCGACATTCGCCCAGTCGTGGCGGCGAGTTCCAACGGTTTAAGCACAATGCCGCCCCTTCGGATCCCCTGGTAGTAACCCTATGTTCCTCGCCCTTCCCCGTCGCGCGCGCCGCCTGCTCGCGCTCCTTTGCCTGGCTGCGGCGCCGGCCGCCCACGCCGACATCGTGATCGGCCAGGTCGCGCCCTTCAGCGGACCTCAAGCCGTCACCGGCAAGGCCATCCGCGCCGGCGCGAAGCTGTGGATCGACGAGGTCAACGCGCGCGGCGGCATCCGCGGCCAGCGCCTCAAGCTCGTCACGCGCGACGACGCGCAGAAGCCCGAGGACACGGTCCGCCTGGTCAAGGAACTGATCGCCCAGGAGTCGCCCGTCGCGCTCATCGGCACCGTCGGCACCTCCAACCTCGAGGCCCTGAAGCAGGACGGCGTGCTCGAAAAGACCCGCGTGCCCATGGTCGGCGCCGTCTCCGGCGCGACCAGCGTGCTCACCGCGCGCGGCATGTACCCCGTCAAGGCCAGCTACCGCGAGGAAGTCGAGCGCCTGTTCAAGCAGCTCGCCGAGACGGGCCGCACCCGCGTGGGCATCGTCTACCAGGACGACGGCCTGGGCCGTGACGCGCTGGCCGGCGCGCAGGCCTCGGCCAAGACCCATGGTCTGACGCTGGTCGCGCAGACCGGCTATGCGCGCAACTCCACCGAGGTCGGCAAGGCCGTGGACGAGATGGTGCGCCAGACGCCGGACGTGATCTTCCTGGCCGCCACGACCGCCGCCGCCATCGAGTTCAGCACCCGCTACCAGGCCGCTGGCGGCCGCGCCGGTCTGTACGGCATGTCCATCATCGACATGCAGACCCTGCTGGCGAAGCTGGGCCCGGAGCGCGCGCGCGGCTTCGCGTTCTCGCTGGTGCTGCCGACCGACGATCGCCTCGACCGCGAGGTCGTGCGCGACTATCAGCGCCTGAGCCAGAACGCCAAGGACGCCGATCTGTCCTCGCGCTCGCTGGAGGGCTTCATCGCCGCCAAGGCGCTGACGAAGGCGCTGGAGCGCGCCGCCAGCCCGACGCCCCAAGCGCTGACCGAGACGCTGGAGCGCGGCTTCGAGACCGACGTCGGCGGTCACCGCCTGACCTTCGGCAAGGGGCAGATGCCGTCGCGCTACGTGGACTTCGCGCTGCTGGGTTCGGGCGGCCGGCTGGTGCGCTGATCCTGCGCAGGCGCGTGCGATTCGCGCATCGTCTTCCGCGAGGCGGTTCGCGAGCGGCGACGGACGGTCGCTGCCGCGCCGGGTTGTTATGACGCGCCGCCCCCCTTTGAGGACAATGCGGGAACCGCCCGCATCGTTGTCACGATCATGACCCTCGCCTTCTCCCGCCGCGTTCGCCGTGTGCTCGCGCTTCTCTGTCTGGCCGCGGCGCCGGCCGCCCATGCCGACATCGTGATCGGCCAGGTCGCTCCCTTCAGCGGTCCGCAGGCCGTCACCGGCAAGGCGATCCGCGCCGGCGCCAAGCTGTGGATCGACGAGGTCAACGCGCACGGGGGCATCCGTGGGCAGCGCATCAAGTTCGTCACCCGCGACGACGCGCAGAAGCCCGAGGAGACCGTGCGCCTGGTCAAGGAGCTCATCGCGCAGGACGCTCCGACCGCCCTGATCGGCACCGTCGGCACCTCCAATCTCGAGGCGCTCAAGCAGGACGGCGTGCTCGAAAAGAGCCGCGTGTCCATGGTCGGCGCCATCTCCGGCGCGACCAGCATCCTGACCGCGCGCAACATGTACCCGGTCAAGGCCAGTTACCGCGATGAAGTCGAGCGCCTGTTCCTGCAGCTCGCCGAGACGGGCCGTACCCGCGTGGGCATCGTCTACCAGGACGACGGCCTGGGGCGCGACGCGCTGGCCGGCGCGCTGGACTCGGCGAAGGCGCATGGCCTCACGCTGGTGGCGCAAACCGGTTATGCGCGCAACACGACGGAAGTCGCCAAGCCAGTGGAGGAGATGGTCCGGCAAAAGCCGGACGTGATCTTCCTGGCCGCCACGACCGCCGCCGCGATCGAATTCACCACCCGTTATCAGGCTGCTGGCGGCCACGCCGGCCTGTACGGCATGTCCATCATCGACGTGCAGGCGCTGCTGAAGAAGCTGGGACCCGACCGCGCGCGCGGCTTTGCGTTCTCCGTGGTGCTCCCGACCGACGACCGCCTCGACCGCGAGGTGGTGCGCGACTACCTGCGCCTGAGCAAGGACGCCAAGGATGCCGAGCTGTCCTCGCGCTCGCTGGAAGGCTTCATCGCCGCGAAGGCGCTCACCAAGGCGCTGGAGCGCACCGGCAACTTCACGCCGCAAGCGCTGACCGAACTGCTGGACCGCGGCTTCGAGACCGATGTCGGCGGCCACCGCCTGACCTTCGGCAAGGGGCAGATGCCGTCGCGCTTCGTGGACTTCGCGCTGCTGGGGCCGGGCGGACGGCTGGTGCGCTGAGGCGCTGAGGCGCCGCGTCAGCCGTCCCTCCCCGCGCACTCCGCGTCGCAGTGACGCTTGGATACATAGATTCGTTGTCCGTTGCGGGAAGTTCGCACAGTAGATGTCATGGACATCGCCGACAATCCGGGCCCTTTCCTGCCGTGCCTCTCCCATGAATCGCCGCCAACTGCTTCAGAACTTCGCCGCCCTCGCCGGAGCCGGCAGCCTGCCCGCCTTCGCCGACAACTCGCGCATCGTGCTGGGTCAGTCCGCCCCCTTCAGCGGCCCGGCGCGCGAGCTCGGCGAGCAGTTCAAGGAAGGCGCGATGCTGGTGTTCGACCAGGTCAACCAGCGCGGCGGCATCAACGGCCGGCACATCGAGCTGCGCAGCCTGGACGACGGCTATGAGCCGGACCGCTGCGCCGCCAACACCAAGCGCTTCATCGCCGATGGCGTCAACGCGCTCTTCGGCTACGTCGGCACGCCGACGACGCTGGCGGCGGTGCCGCTGCTGACCGCGGCGAAGCTGCCGCTGGTGGCGCCCTTCACCGGCGCCGAGGCGCTGCGCACGCCGTTCAACCGGCATCTCTTCCACATCCGCGCCTCCTACAACGACGAGGCGGCCGAGATCGTCAAGCAGATCACCTCGGTGGGCATCAAGCGCGTGGCGGTGTTCTTCCAGAACGACAGCTACGGCCAGGCCGGCCTGTCCAGCGTCACGGCGGCGCTGAAGGCGCAACAGCTGGCGCCGGTGTCTCAAGGCACGGTGGAGCGCAACTCGCAGGACGTGGCCGCGGCGCTGAAGTCGGTGATGGCCGGCCAGCCCGAGTGCATCGTGCAGATCGCCGCCTACAAGTCCTGCGCGGCCTTCATCCGCGCGGCGCGCCAGGGCGGTTTCCTGGGCAACTTCTACAACGTGTCCTTCGTCGGCGCGCAGGCGCTGGCCGCGGAGCTGGGCAAGGACGCGCGGGGCGTCGTGGTGTCGCAGGTCGTGCCCTTCCCGTTCTCCGGCCTGACGCCGATCGCCAGCGAATACATCCAGCGCAGCAAGGCCGCGAACAAGGACCTGAGCTACACCGCGCTGGAGGGCTACATCGCGGCCCGCACGATGGTGGAAGGCCTGCGCCGCGCGGGCAACAACCCGACGCCGGAGAGCATCATCAGCGGCCTGGAAGGCTTGAACGAGCTGAACCTCGGCGGCTTCTACATCAACTTCTCCAGCCAGCGTCACACGGGCTCGCGCTACGTGGACATGACCATCCTGACCGAGGACGGCAAGGTCCGGCGCTGAAGGCCTGACACGGCCCGGCGCGCGGAATGCGCGCATCAGACATCACGCGGAAAGGCCTTGGCGCGCCGATTGCCGCTTCGCCATCCTCCGGACCAGAGGCACGACCCGAGGGTCGTGACGCCATGGACACCGCTCGCCGCCCGTGCGCTCGACGCCTGCTTCGCCGCCTCGCCGCGGCAATGCTGTGCCTGGCCCTGCTGCCGGCCGGCTGGGCTCAGAAGTTGCAAGTGCTGCCAGCCATGAACAGCTACGCGCAGCCGCCCTACCTCTTTCCGGAGCCGATGAACAAGCAAGGCCTCGCGCCGCGGCTCGTCGAGTTACTGCGCGAGCGCCTCGAGCCGGACCTGAGGCTCGAACTCCAGACCCTGCCCCGCAAGCGCCTGGAACTGACCTTGGAAAGCCGCGACTTCGACGGCGCGGCGCTCTTCCTCTCCCCAGAATTCCTCACCCGCGAAGCCGCCGACGGCGGCAAGTGGAGCGTGCCCGTGATGGTCGACGAGAACGTGCTCGTGAGCGTCCGCCCGCTGGAGATCGCCACGCTGCGCGACCTGTCCGGCCTGCGGCTCGGCGGCATCGGCGGACACATCTACCGGTTGCTGGCGCCCTTGCTCGATTCGGGCGCCATCCAGCGCGAGGACGCCCCGGATCACGTCGCCAACCTGAAGAAGCTGTGCCTGGGCCGCGTCGACTTCCTGGTCATGAGCCGCTCGGAATTCGCGGGCAGCGTTCGGCTGACCTCCTGCCCGAAGCCCTTCGCCTCGCGCGCCTTCCCGGAGCGTCAGTTGATCCTGCGCCGCGTGCTGGTCCGCCTGCCGGATGAGCGCCAGACCCGGCGCGTGCTCGACGCGACCGCGCAGGTCGCGTGCAGCGCGCCGTGGCTCAAGGCGCTCGATGAATACGGCCTCTCCGGCGCCCATTGCGACGGGGCGCCCTCAGGCAACCAGTGACCGCGAGCGGCGGTGCTCAGCGCCCCTCGCGCCAGCCCAGCACCCGGGCCGGCAGGAACAGGATGGCCTTCAGCAGCGCGAAGACGGCTTCGACGCTCAGCCCGATCAGGCGCAGCGGCAGCGTCAGCAGCCACGCGATCGGCCACAGCACCAGCGCCAGCAGTGCGAGCGGCCAGCACAGCACGAACAGGATCAACCAGAACAGCAGGCCGACGAAGCCCATGACGCACTCCTTTCAACGAAGGCCGTGACCGGGAGCCACGGCATGCCGCCACCTTAGTGCCCGCCCGGCGCGCGTGTCCGGCTCTTGCGACCAAGCGTCCCCTGGGGCTCATGAAGCGTTCTCTCGGGGGATCGGTTTGCTCAGGAATCTCGATCCTGCCGCGACGAAGCGCCACGGCAGATCGATGGCCTTCGAGATGCCGATGCGCGTGCCGGCCGCCACGTCCGTCTCGCCGCTTGGCGGCAGCAGCTGGAAGGGCGGCGCGTCGAGCGCCAGCCCGCCGAACGAGCGATCGATGCCCAGGGCCTGTCCCACGCGGCCCGGGCCCGACGCGAGCAGGCGCAGCGCCGTCGTGCCGCGGCGCTCGATCATCCGGTCGATACCGTGCGTCGGCTCCAGCGCGCGGATGAGCACGCCGGCGCCATGCCCTTCGGCGCGGCACACGAAGTTCAGGCACCAGTGCAGACCGTAGCTGAGGTACACGTAGGCATGCCCCGGCGGCCCGAACATCACCGCGTTGCGCGCGGTCAGTCCGACGTAGCAATGCGAAGCCTCGTCATCCATGTCATAGGCCTCGGTCTCGACGATCACGCCGCCGACACCGTCGACAAGCACCGTCCAGCCGATCAGCGCGCGCGCGACGCTGACCGGGCTCTGCAGGAAGTCGATGGCCTCCTTCCCTCCCCCGCCTGTTTCGCGTCCCCGTCGTGGCATCGGCATTGGACGTTCCTAGCTCAATGCCGCCATCAGCGACGTGAGGTCATAGGGCTTGCGCAGCACGGGGTAGCCCTCGTCGCGGGCGCGTTCGGCGACATCGCTGTAGCCGGTCACCAGCACCGCCTTGATCGCCGGGAACCTGTCGCGCACTCGCCGCACCAGTTCCGCGCCGTCCATGCGGCCCGGCATCACGATGTCCGACACCAGGTAATCGGGCGCGAATCCCCCCTCCAGCAGCGTCAGCGCCTGATCCGCGCTGTCGACCGCCCGCACCGCCAGGCCTTCGGCGGACAGCAGCTGCACCGAGGACTCGCGCACATCGGGGTTGTCCTCGACCAGCAGCAGGACGCGCCCCTCGACGGCCCGCGGCGTCGGCACCGCCGTCTGCCGCGCTCCGCCGACGGCCGCCGTGGTCGGGAACACCATCGTCACGGCCGTGCCCCGGCCCACCTCGCTGCGGACATTCACGGTGCCGCCGCTGGCCGTCACGAAGCCGTGCACCTGCGCCAGGCCCAGCCCCGTGCCGTTCCCCCGCGTCTTGGTCGTGAAGAAGGGCTCGAAGACCTTCTCCAGGATCTCGGGCTTGATGCCCTCTCCCTCGTCCACCACCTCGATGGCGAGCGCCGGTCCGCCGTCGGCCGCACTCGCGGAGAACGCCCGCACGTGGATCGCGCCGTCGACGCCGCTCGACGCGTCGCACGCGTTGGTGACGAGGTTGGTCACGGCGATCTCCAGCTCGAGCGGATCCAGCGCCACGGTGGGCAGCCCCTCCTCCGCGGACACCTTCAGCTTGCAGCGCCTGCCGACCAGCGAGTGCAGCACCTCTTCCATCTCCCCGAGCACCACGCCCGCCTGGATCGCCTGCGGCTGGTTGCGCCGCCGCCCCGACAGCAGCGTCAGCTGCCGCGTCAGCGCCTCGGCCTTGCGCACGCTGCGCCGCATCACCTGCACGTCGGACTCGACCGCCGGACCGGCGCGCCGCTGGATGATCGCCAGCCGGCCTGTCAGCACCTGCAGGATGTTGTTGAGGTCATGCGCCAGGCTCGCGCCGAGCCGCCCCACCACGTCCAGCTTCTGGGCCCGGGCCAGCTGCGTCTCCGCCGCCTCCCGCTTGTGGACCTGCGCCTGCAGCTCGTCGGTGCGGCGCTCCAGCGCGAGGAAGGCATCGGTCAGGCGCTTCTGCACCGAGCGGAAATGCATCGCCAGCAGGGCCAGCAGCACCGTGTTGGCCACCAGGCCCTCGAGCCGCGTCATGTACCAGGCCAGCGAGTAGCGCTGCCCGCTGAAGGTGCTGAGCCACACCCCGGCGCTCTCGGCCACCAGCACGAACACCAGCCACGTGAAGATCGAGCGCCTGAACAGGCCGCGCACCCAGATCACCAGGATGGCCATCGCCGCGGCGGCCGCGCTGACGTAGGACCCGACGACGCTGACATGACTGAACAGCGAGCGCCCTTGCACGATGGTCACCGACGCGGCGTCCGTGAGCTGCGAGCTGATCGCGAGCGCGAGCACCGCCAGCACCGCCACCACCAGCGGAAAGCTGCTCGGCCGCGCGGGGCTGGCCTGCGCGTCCGGCGGCTCCACCAGCGCGGCCCAGGCGATGAGCATCGCGAAGCCGGCGCGCCAGCCGATGAACAGCCAGCTCACCGCGTGCGGCGAGCCCAGGACCGGACCGTCGGCGAAGACCGCGCCTGGGAAGGTGAGCACATGCAGGATCGCCATCAGGCTGGCGAACAGGTAGGCGGCGGCGATCACGATGTGCGATCGGTGCGGCCGTGGCGCGGAGATGAGCAGCCAGAAGGTCGCCAGGTCGATCATGGCCGTGGCGGCCCCGTACATGCCGCTGATGTGCGGCAGCTGCGGCAGCGGCATCGCGGCGCGCGGCACGACCACCAGCACCGACAGCAGCACGAGCGCGCACAGCCCGAGCGACAGCCGCCGCTGCGCCGGGCCGGCTGCTTCCTGGATGAATCCGCGATATGGCATGGGCCTCCCTGCCCCGCGCCCGGGGGTTCCCGCGTTCAGTCCGCCACCTGACGCGGCCAGCGCTTCGGGCAAGGCCGATGCCGGACATGTCGGGCGGTCTCTCGTCCCGATCAGACGACACCCAGGCCGGCCAGGATGGACGCCAGCCCCATCGCGCCCATGACGGCGGCGTAGAAGAAGGCCATCCTCGGCGTCGACGGATAGGACAGCGTCACGCAGAACCAGCGCAGCCCCAGCAGGAAGAAAGTCTTGTGGCTGAAGAAATAGCTCGCCAGGAACATGCCGCCCCAGGCGATCAGCGCCAGGCCCATGAAGATGGACTTGGCCGGACCTTCGGCGCGCAGCGCGGCGACCATGAGGGCCGCGAGCACGGCGATCAGGCTCAAGCCCAGCACGTCGCCGCGCTCTTGCGGCGGGGGCGGATTCGGCTCTTGGGGTGTGGAGGGGTTCATCGTCATCGGGAAAGCGGCGCAGCATAGCGCCCCTCACGGCCCGGACGCCTCCCGAAAAGAAAGAAGGCCCGGCTGCCTGGACAGTCGGGCCCGAAGGACTGCCGTCGGCAGTCTCCTGCTCAGGGAGGAAAAGCAGGACGGCGTTGCAAGTCGATTTGCGCTGCCGTGAGATGAATTGTTCAGTTTTATCAAAGGCCAGTCCAGTGGCAATTGATAGATGTGCATGTAGGTGATTCCCTGACAGACAGCGGCCTCCCGCCCGGCTAGGGCGGGCGCGGCGCGATCAGGAAAAGCGCGCGGCCTGAGCCGGCGCCGGCTCAGGCGGGCGTGGGCTCCTTGGCCTCGCTGCTGTCCTCGGGCGGCGTCGGCGCGGCCTTGCGCTGCGCCTTCTCCATTTCCTTCTCCTGCTTCTTCTTCTGCTTGGCGAGCTCGCGCTGGCGTTTCTCGAATTGATAGTTGGGTTTTGCCATCTCGATCTCCTTGGCGGTGGGGGGTTTACCGGAGGCGTCGCGCTCGGATTGGGCCCGCCACTGAGCCGCCTCCTTGCGATAGATGTTCTCGCCGGTGGTGGTCAGGCGCAAGGCGCCGCCATTCCATTCGAGCCAATCCAGCTCGACCAGCCGATCGATCACGGTCTCGGGAATCTCGCTGGCCTGGCGGCGCTTGAGCGCGTCCACGCTGATGCGAAGGGACTCTCGCAGCGCCTCGGGCGCCATCGGAACAGGCATCACCTGACTCCTCACGTGTCGCGCCGCGACGTACGGCACGAACAGATGCGCCAAGCGATCAAGGCGAGGACTGCGATGCGTTCGACGGGTCGAAGGAAGCGAAGGCCTCGGTTGACAACCTCACGGTCTATCGGGCCATCGTAGCTCACATCGCCGCGGCACCGGCCGCGGCCGGCGCCGGAGGCCGATGACGGACCAGGGGTATCCCGTCGTGTCGCCGTCCCTGAACCGCGCTCAGGCGCGCGCCGGACGCAGTCCGGCCGCCAGCGCCAGCAGCGCCAGCACGCCGGCCGAGCCGTAGATCATGACGCTCCCGGCATTCGCCGCGCCGCTCAGGCCCAGCATGTCGACGTTGGGGACGCCGCTCGCCTGCAGTCCGACGTAGAGCCCGAACAGGTAGAGCGCCAGGAAGCTGCGGGCGCCCTTGGTCAGCCGGCCCAGCAGAGTGGCGTACGCGCTCGCGCATAGCAGTCCCGCCAGGCAGGCCGCGCCCCGCATCGGCGACTCCGCCGCCCACCGCAGCAGCGCCGGCGCGCTGACGAGCACGCCCAGGCCGAACGCCACGAGCGCCTGCCGCCAGCCGCGTTCGCGCGCGCCGCCGGGCATCGCGCTGGCCAGCGTGAGCGTGCCGCTCTGCCAGTCGCGTGAACTCACGTCGGCCACGGCCATGCCCCAGGCGGCGAGCGCGACGGCCATCACCGCGGGGAGCTCCGCCAGCGGCACCGCGGCCGAGGCGACCGCGCACGCGCCCATCAGCAGCGCGAGCAGCGGCTGGCTGAGCAGCACCAGGCTGGCATCGCCCAGCCAGCGCCCCGCCACGCCGGGCACCAGCGCGCTGGCGCGCAGCAGCCGCGCGAGCGCCCAGGTCACCGGCACGAGCGCGGGCCGCAGCAGCCAGCGCGCCGCGGCGAGCAGGCGCGAGCCCTTCACCTGCGTGTGCGCCACCCGGTCCGGCGCATAGCGATGGAACACCCGCATCGCCAGCAGCAGCGGCAGCATTGCCACTGCCATCGCGCCGACGCGCAGGGCGACCAGTTCGGCGCTCCATAGGCCCGAGGGCATGTGCAGCACCGCCTTGGCGGTGTCGAAGGGGCTGCCGCCGACGCTCACGTGGTCGACGTTCATCAGCTGGATCAGCCCGACGATCAGCGTCGACAGGCCCTGGACGTCGAAGACCTGCCAAGCGTTCAGGCGCGGCATGCCGTGAGCCAGCATCAGCGGCAGGAACGCGAACTGCGCCATCCAGAACATCCAGTACAGCGCATCGCCCCATTTGCGCATCAGCGGCGCCCAGGCGTCGGCGAGCACGGCCAGGCTCGCGCAGAGCATCATTCCGGGCGCCAGGCCGAGCAGCAGCATCCACAGATAGGGCAGCGGCTGCAGCGGCCCTTCCCCGCGCACCAGCTGCAGCACCCACAGGGTCAGCATCAGCGTCGCGCCCAGCGTCATCAGGAAGCCGAACGCGCCCAGCCAGCGCACGCCCAGCAGCTGCGCATCGGTCACCGGCGTTGCCGCCAGCACGGAGGCGGTGCCGGTGCGCAGGTCTTCCTGGCTGCGGCCGCGCGCGAGGTAGAAGCCCGCCAGACCGAAGAGGATGCAGGCGATCGTCCCGGTGGCGAAGGCCAGGGCCTCGCTCTCATACGCGATGCGCTGGCCGTGCGTGACCATCATCGCGAAGCCGGTCTTCGGCTGCGGCACCATCAGCCAGCTCAGCGCGACGACCGCGAGCAGGATCACCAGCGTGCTGATCCGCCGGCTGCGCAGCCGCCACTCGTTCAGCACCGAGGCCTTCCACAGCGCGGCGTTCATGCGGCCACCTGCTGATCGGCATAGCGATGGGCCATGAGCGCCTCCTCCAGCGTGGGCTGCGCGAGCTGGGCCTCCGCGCACGGCCGCGAGGCATGGGCGATGCGCACCTGCATCCGCCCGCCCTGCGGCTGGGCCTGCAGCACGTGCACCTGATCGCGCAGCGCCTCGTACGCTTCGGTCGAGAGCACCGAGGTCCACACCTGGCCCGAGGCTCGCGCCATCAGCGCCTCGGGCGTCTCGAAGGCCACCAGCTTGCCCCGGCGCAGGATCGCCAGGTGCGAGGCCAGGTTCTCCACGTCCGACACGATGTGCGTGGACACGATCACCAGCCGCTTCGCGCCCAGGTCGCCGAGCAGGCGGCGGAAGCGCAGCCGCTCCTCGGGGTCCAGGCCGGCGGTGGGCTCGTCGACGATCAGCACGTCCGGATCGTTCAGCAGCGCCTGGGCGATGCCCAGCCGCTGCCGCATCCCGCCGGAGAAGCCCGCCGCCGCGCGGTGCGCGTGATCGCCCAGGTTCACCAGCTCCAGCAGCGCCTGCACGCGCCGCCCGTCCTTCACGCCCTTCAGCGCCGCGAAGTACTGCAGGAACTCGCGCGCCGTGAGGTGCGGATAGACGCCGAAGTCCTGCGGCAGATAGCCGAGCCGGCGGCGCATCAGCTCAGGCCTGGCGACGATGTCCTGGCCGTCCAGCAGGATGCGGCCGCGCGTGGGGGCGGTCAGCGTCGCCAGCATCTGCAGCAGCGTGCTCTTGCCCGCGCCGTTGTGGCCGATCAACCCGAGCACGCCGGGCTGGAGATCGAGCGAGACGCCGTCCACGGCGACATGGGGGCCAAAGGTCTTCACGACATCCTGGATCTGCAGCACGAGGGTCTCCCTGATTGATGAGTGCGCGCAGCGTAGGCAGACCGCCCGCGGGCACGAAGCGCCGCCCGACAGGCCGTCGCGAGCGAGGACCAGACCGCGTTCTGGCCGGATGGACGCGCGTCGTCGACAATCGCGCATGACCCGCTCCGACCCGTCCGCCACGGACACCCAGACTCCAGCGCCCGCGGCGCCCTCCGCCCGGCCCTCCACGCAGCCCGGCGCCGGCTCCTTCGCCAGCCTCCCGTTGCCGCCCGCGATGCAGGCCAACCTGACGCAGCTGGGCTACTTGTCGATGACGCCGATCCAGGCCGCGAGCCTGCCGCTGACGCTCGCCGGCAAGGACCTGATCGCGCAGGCCAAGACCGGCAGCGGCAAGACCGCCGCGTTCAGCCTGCCGCTGCTGGCCAACCTGAACCCGCGCCGCTTCGCCGTGCAGGCGCTGGTGCTCTGCCCCACGCGCGAGCTCGCCGACCAGGTGACGCAGGAGATCCGCCGCCTGGCCCGCGCCGAGGACAACATCAAGACGCTGACGCTGTGCGGCGGCGTGCCGATCCGCTCGCAGCTGGCCAGCCTGGCGCATGGCGCGCACATCGTCGTCGGCACGCCGGGCCGCATCCTCGACCATCTGCAGCGCGAGACGCTGTCGCTGGAAGCGCTGGGCACGCTGGTGCTGGACGAAGCCGATCGCATGCTCGACATGGGCTTCGCCGAGGACATCGCCCAGGTCGTCGCCCATTGCCCCAAGACGCGCCAGACGCTGCTGTTCTCGGCCACCTATCCCGAAGGCGTGGCCGCGCTGGCCGGCCGCTTCATGCGCGACCCCCAGCAGATCACGCTGACCGAGCGCCATGCCGCCCACAAGATCCGCCAGCGCTTCTACGAGGTGACCGAGAGCGAACGGCTGCACGCGGTGGGTCTGTTGCTCAACCACTTCCGTCCGGCCAGCACGCTGGCGTTCTGCAACACCAAGCAGCAGTGCCGCGACCTGGTGGCCGTGCTGCAGTCGCAGGGCATCGTCGCGCTGGAGCTGCATGGTGACCTGGAGCAGCGCGACCGCGATCAGGTGCTGGTGCAATTCGCCAACCGCAGTTGCAGCGTGCTGGTGGCGACCGACGTCGCCGCGCGCGGGCTCGACATCGCGCAGCTCGAGGCCGTGATCAACGTCGACATCACGCCCGATCCCGAAGTGCATGTCCATCGCATCGGCCGCACCGGCCGCGCGGACGAGGCCGGCTGGGCCTTCAGTCTGGCCAGCCTCGATGAAATGGGCCGTGTCGGCCGCATCGACCAGATGCAGGGCAGCGTCAGCCCCTGGCACCCGCTGAGCGAGCTCACGCCCGCAGCCGATGGCGAGCCGCTGCGCCCGCCGATGGTGACGCTGCAGATCCTGGGCGGACGCAAGGAGAAGATCCGTCCCGGCGACGTGCTGGGCGCGCTGACCAAGGACCTCGGCTTCGAGGGCTCGCAGATCGGCAAGATCAATGTCAACGAGTTCTCGACCTACGTCGCCATCGAGCGCGGCGTCGCCGACCAGGCGCTGCGCAAGCTCAATGCCGGCAAGGTCAAGGGCAAATCGGTGAAGGTGCGCAAGCTGTGAGCGCCTTTGCTGCTTTGGGGCTGACGCCGGCCCTGGTCCAGGCCGCCCAGGCGCTGGGCTTCGATGAGCCGACGCCGATCCAGGCCGCCGCGATCCCCGCGGCCATCGCGGGCCGCGACGTGCTGGGCTCGGCCGCGACCGGCTCGGGCAAGACGGCGGCCTATGCCTTCCCGGTGCTGCACCGGATCGACGCCGGCATCCGGCCCGCGCTGCGCCGCACCGAGGTGCTGGTGCTGGTCCCGACGCGCGAGCTCGCGGTGCAGGCGGGCGAAACGCTGCGACAGCTCGAGCGCCATCTCGCCGAGCCGGCAAAGGTCGTGGTGCTGCATGGCGGCGTGTCCATCAATCCGCAGCTGATGGCGCTGCGCGGCGGCGCCGAGATCGTCGTCGCGACGCCGGGCCGGCTGCTCGATGTCGTCGACCACAACGGGCTGCGGCTGTCCGAGGTGGAGTGCCTGGTGCTGGACGAAGCGGACCGCCTGCTCGACGGCGGCTTCGCGGAGGAGCTGGACGCGGTGCTCGCGCAGTTGCCCAGGCGGCGTCAGAACCTGCTGTTCTCCGCGACCTTCCCGGACAGCGTGCAGGCGCTGGCCGGCCGGATGCTGCACGACCCGGTGCGCATCGCCATCGACGACGCGCCAGTCGCCGAAGGCCGGATCGAGGAGCGCGCGATCGAGGTCGATCCCGCGCGGCGCACGCCGCTGCTGCGTCATCTGATCGAGCAGGGCGGATGGACGCGGGTGCTGGTCTTCGTGGCGACGCGCTACGCCTGCGATCACGTCGCCGACAAGCTGCGCAAGGCCGGCATCGCGGCCGAGGCCTTCCACGGCGATGCGAGCCAGGGCGCGCGTACCCGCGTGCTGGCGGACTTCAAGGCCGGCCGGGTGCGGGTGCTGGTCGCGACGGACCTGGGCGGACGCGGCATCCACATCGCGCAGTTGCCAGTGGTGGTGAATTACGACCTGCCCCGCTCGGCGGTCGATTACACGCATCGCATCGGGCGCACCGCGCGGGCGGGCGCCTCCGGCCTGGCGGTGAGCTTCATCGGCGCCGGCGCGGAGGCGCATTTCCGCCTGATCGAGAAGCGCCAGGGCCATCGCGTGCCGCGCGAACGGATTCCCGGCTTCGAGCCGGTGGAGGCCGCGTCGCCCGCCGCCGCGGCGGGCGGCATCAAGGGCAAGCGGCCGAGCAAGAAGGACAAGCTGCGCGCGGCGGCGGCCCGCGGCGAGTAGCGCGGCCCCATGCGGCCAACTTCCTCCCTACAAGGGCTCCGGCCCTTCACGGCCCCTGGTCGAACGCATCGAGACCAAGAAGATCGATTTGGGGGGCTGACGGCTTTGGCACCCCGTTCCGGTGTGCCTGGAGTCGCTCAATGAACGCTTCAAGCTCCGCCGCGGTCATCTGCTGCGGCGCGGTCAGGTCGTAGCGCTCCTTTTCACCGCGAACGAGGACCTCAGGGCGGCTATTCAAAAAGTCCTTCATCCCTTGGCTGTGCGAGACCGGTGTCCAGACCCTCCTGTCGATCTGCGCGTCGATCTGCTGGGCTTCGCCGCGCAGACGGGCCAGACGCGCGTGCAATGCATCCATCGGCAAGTCCTCCAGCACCAAGTCGCGGCCATGTCGCTCCCACAGCTGACCATAGATGCCCAGCAGATTGAGGATCGAGTCCTTGATCCTGGCGGCCTTCGCAAGCCAGGTGGCACTGGCAACGGCGTCGAGACCCTGTCGGAGCGTGTCCTCGGTTTGCGGTCCGACGTTGGAATGGGTGATGGTGCGGATGAAGCCAGTCGGCCGGCTGAAATAGTCGGGATGCATCAGCAGCCGGGCCTGCGGATCGGCGGAGCGGATCTTTGCCCAGAACGCTGGAGACCTGGCCGCCTTGAGCGTCATCCGCGTGAATTCCGCGCCGCGCAGAAGCGCGGCGGCCTCCTCCCTCGTCAAGCGTGCGAGCGTCTTTGACTTCGACTCCCCGAAGGACTGCAGGCTCGCGTCGCCGATGTCGCGCCCAGCCTCGGCAATGCCTGCCAGGACTTCCTCCGGTTTGACGGTCGACAGATCGCCCTTGTCCAGCGGTTGGCCATTCTTGGCCGCGACGTAGACCAATTGATCCACCAGCGAATGGGGGACCAGGATCTGATAGAGCACCGCCTCCTTCCGCGAGGCGCCGCCCGTGCTCGAGCTTGTCGAGTTGGCACTTGTCGACGACTTGGCCTTGTCCATGGCGACGGCCAGCCGCTGGACCGCATCCAGGATGGGGCGGGCCTGCTCCGCCGTGAGGGCCATCGATTTCAACTGCTCGCGGACGATTTCAAGGGTCTTGTCGACGGACACGTCGAACAGGCCGCCGGACTGCAGGATATCGAAGGTGCTCTCGCTGGTATCGCTGGCATTGGCCTTCAGCGCGAGGTTCGCCGACATCAGCGAATCCCGCTCCTGGTGATCGCTCCAACCCGGCTTGCCGGTCTGCTCCAGGAATGTCGCGGGACCGAGCAATGTTTCGCCACGCGGTCGATTGCTCGGCGATCGGTGAAAGACGAAGTCATTCACCCCCACGCCTCCGTAGGTTTCGTGGATGGTCTGAAGGATCCGATGCAAGGCGTGCGCGCCAAGACCCGCGGCCGTGTAGAAGGCCTGGGAGTCCACGCACTGTCGCTCAACTTGTTCGGCCGCCGCCGAAATCGCCCGCACCTCCCGAGACAGGCTGCTGGGCGGCCAGGCGCGCGCAATGTCGGTCTGCTTGGCCTTTGCATAAGCCGGAGAGGCCGTGGTGTCTTCCCGTCCGAAAAGCCCGGAGAGCGCGCTGCCAATCTGGTTGAACAAGCCCGTGCCCTGTTGTTGCGGCTGCGCAGGCGGAGCGCCAAAGACATCGAAATTCTCGTCCGAGCCCTCGGCGGTCACGGTCACACCCTTGCGGACCAGATGCACGAGCGTGTACACCCCGCCGTCGATGCGTGCCACCCTGTACAGCTCGCCGAATGTCTTATCCACGACCTGGGTGCCGATGGGAGCGCCATGGCCGATCTTCCGCTGGATCACGCCGTCTCCGACTGGCGAGGTCTCAGGTGTCCGCGCGCGCAGGACAGGCACGAGCTGGTGGATCCGCTCACGCTGCGCGGTCATGCGCGCGCTTTGCTGCAGCGCGGCCTGTCTCTCGGTCTGATCCACCAGGCGAGAACTCCGCTCGATCGCACCGCCCGGCGAATCTGCCGCAGCTCCCGCCTTGCGCCGGAACTCCGGCGTGGCGGACTCGGGACCGGGGCCCCGGCTACGCAGCGGCTCAGGCGTCTTGTCGGCATGGTCCACGTCGCGGATCCCTCCGTCGAAAGCGCCGGCAGACCGTGCCGACGTTGGACGCGGGTATATCGCACCCATCACCGGATGCCCATCAGCGAAATGCTGATTCGCCGGACGGCTGTCATCACTCTCGGTCCTGAGTGGCTGCGCGGAAGAGAGCTCCTCGCAGCGGTTGACCAACTCACGCGGCCGTTCCGGGTAAACCCCGAAGACAATCTGAAAGCGCTTTCAGATAGTCGGCATCCAGAGGTGGCGGCGTCCGCGCGGCGTCCAGCCGTCCCACTGGCTTACCGCTGCATTCGGGCGTCCCCGGAGGCGCCGACGCTGTCCCCGCGCGCGTCTCCTCCATCACAGGCACAGAGGAGATCTCCCATGACACGCTGGATTCGATCGCTGGCCGCGATCGCGCTCACTTTGGCTGGCGCCGCGGCGCAGGCCCAGAACTGGCAACTCGTCTGGCAGGACGAGTTCACCAACGGCATCGGTCCCCTATGGCGCTTCGAGACGGGCACCGGCTCGGGCGGCTGGGGCAACAACGAGCTGCAGTACTACCGGCGCGAGAACGCGACGGTCGAGAACGGACAGCTCGTCATCACCGCGAAGCGGGAGGACTTCGGTGGCATGCGCTACACCTCGGCGCGCATGACGACGCAGGGGCTCGCCAGCTTCCGATACGGCCGCATCGAGGCCCGCATCAAGGCGCCGTCGAGCGCCGGCATGTGGCCGGCGTTCTGGATGCTGGGCAGCAACATCGGCTCGGTGGGCTGGCCCGCGTCGGGCGAGATCGACATCATGGAGCACGTGAACGCGGAGCCCGACGTCTACGGGACCATCCACTGGCAGGGACCGGATGGCGGCCACGCGTCCTACGGCGGCCACACGGGCGCGAACGTGACGGACTACCACGTGTACGCCGTGGAATGGGACGAGCAGTTCATCCGCTGGTTCGTCGACGGACGGCAGTTCCACGTCGCCGACATCACGAACAGCGTCAACAGCACCGAGGAGTTCCACCGCGATTTCTTCCTGCTGCTGAACCTGGCCGTCGGCGGCAACTGGCCGCAATGGAACATCGACGAGAGCAAGCTCCCCGCGAAGATGTACGTGGACTACGTGCGCGTCTACAAGAAGGACGGCGCCACACCCGGCTTCTCGACGACGCTGTCCGCCAGCGGCTTCGCGCTGCAGTCGGGCATGCAGCTGGAGGCGTCCAGCGAGGGCGGCCAGAACCTGGGCTGGATCGACGCCGGCGACTGGGTGGTGTGGGACCTGAACCTGCCGCAGGGCGGCACCTACACCGTCGAGTACCGCGTCGCCAGCCTCAACGGCGGCGGCAGCCTGCAGCTGGAGATGGCGGGCGGGACGCCGGTGTACGGCGCGCTGAGCGTGCCATCGACGGGCGGCTGGCAGAACTGGACGACGGTCTCCCATCGCGTCACCCTGCCCGCCGGCCAGCAGCAGATCGCGGTGAAGGCCAACGGCCCGGGATGGAATCTGCGCTTCGTGAAGATCACGAAGTCGTGATCCGCGCGCGGCGCGTGAGCGCCGAGTCGTGATGGAATGCGGCGGATGCCCGCCGTCCGCTGCCTTCCTCCTCCGCCTCAGAGCCGGCTCGCCGCGAGCTACGCCAGCGCGAACCTGGCCGATGCCTTCGCGATCACGCTGCCGGACGATGCTCCGGATGACGCGCTGGCCCTGGCGCGCACCGTGCTCTCCCATCCGCCGCGCTGGTTCCGCTTGCTGCTCGCGATGCGCGATGCGGCGGTCAAGCCCTTCGGCTTGAAGACGACCGCGGCGATGCGCGAGCACCTCGCGTCGATCGGCGTGGCGCATGTCGACATCTTCCGCGTGCTCGAGGTCTCACCGCACGAGGTCGTCTTCGGGGAACAGGATCGCCACCTCGACTTCAAGCTGTCGATCCTGATCCGCCGCATCGAGGGTTCCTCTCATCGCGAGGCGATCGCCACCACGGTGGTGAACTGCCACAACCTGCTGGGCAGGACCTACCTCGCGGCAATCCTGCCCGGTCACGTGCTGGTGGTGCGCTCGCTGCTCAAGACGGCCGATTTCTCCTGAGCCTTGCGTCCCGCGGTCAGCCACAGCACCAGCGCGAACACCGCGCCGGCGACGCTGGCCAGGCCGAAGAACATCATCATCGGCTCGTAGCCGGCCGGGTTCTGGGCGCTGGCGCCGGCGCGATCGTTGAGCCAGCCGGCGACCAGGTTGGCCCCCGCGATGCCGGCGTTCTGCGCCACCCACATCAGCCCGATCGCCGTGCCGAAGCGCTGCGGCGAGACGAGCTTGCTCGCCAGCGGCCACATCACCGCCGGCACCAGCGAGAAGCTGACGCCGATCAGCGCGGTGGCGATCCAGAGGCTCGCGTGGGTCAGCGCCATCGTCGCGATGGCGATGGGCAGCAGCACGGCGCCGAAGGCCAGGAACGGCGCATAGCGGCCGACGCGGTCGCACAGCCAGCCGAAGGCGGGCGTCGCGAACACCGCCGCCAGGAACACGTAGCTGTTCATCGCCCCGGCGGCGGCCAGGTCCAGGCCATGCGCGTGCTGGAAGTACTTGATCGAGAAGGTGCTGCGGAAGGCCAGGATCACCGAGTACCAGAGCACGCACAGCGCGAGCAGGAACCAGTAGGCGCGGCCGAAGTGCAGCAGGTCGCGCCAGACGAAGGGCTGGGCCTGCTTCTCGGCGGCGCCCTTGTCGGTGGCCGCGACGCGGCGGTCCAGCCACCAGTAAAGGACGGCGCCGGCGAACGAGGCCGCCGCCGCCGCGGCGGCGATCAGCAGCGGGGGCTGCCAGCCTTGCGCGTAGGCAGGCGCGAACCAGGTCGGCGACATGTCCGAGGAGTACGAGCCCAGCCGGCCGATCGACAGCGCCAAGCCCATCGAGAAGGCGACGTTGCCGCCGACGAAGTACTGCGCGAGCGCCGCCAGCGTGGCGATGCCGAAGGTCTCGGCGCCGATGCCGAACAGCAGGCGGCCGGCCGCCATGCCGGCGAAGTTGGGGCTCAGCGCGGTGAGCAGCGCGCCCAGCAGGCAGATGCCGGCCGTCCACACGGTCATGCGCGCCGCGCCGAAGCGGTCGACCAGCACGCCGCCGACCAGGATCAGCACGACGTTGGGCAGGCTGTAGATCGCGTTGAGCAGGCCGATCTGCTGGTCGCTGAAGCCGCGCTGGCTCTGCAGCGCGTCGGCGACGGGACCGATGGAGTCGTAGACGTAGTAGTTGCCGTACAGCGAGGCGGCGACCAGCGCGCACACCAGCCACGCGATGGCGCGGCTCGGGGACTTGAGGTTCATGAATGCAGCTTGTGCGGCCGCGAGGACCGAAGGGGCGGATTCTCCGGCAACTCGGTCCGCTCGCGTGAACGCCGCGTGAGGCGCGCCTGCGGTAACCAGCGGTAAGGCGCGCCGCGCAGACGCGACATTCAGCGACGTCACCACCCATCAGTGGGGGCCGCATCCCCACACATTTGCGCTATGGTCCCCGCCGTTTCTGATTCATCGCAGTCTTGCGCATAGGAGATCGGCATGGCATACGCGCGCACCCCCGCATTCATCGGTTCTTCCCTCCCCCGCGTGGGCGGCGTGCTCGCCGTGGGACTCGCGGTGGCGATGCTCGCGGGCTGCGGCAAGCAGGGCGCGACGCTGGGCGAAGGCAGCTCGGAGATCACCGGCTCCGCCGGCCCGGCCGGCGCGCACAACGCCAATCGCGAACTGATGAAGTGCGAGGCGCCGGTGGCGACGCTGTCGCTGATGGAGAACCCCAACGGCTACACGATCAGCGCGCCCAATGGCCTGCCCAATTCGCCGCTGCCACTGGTGCGGCTGCTGGCGCAGCAGAGCGGCTGCTTCCGCGTCGTGGATCGGAATTCGGGGCTGAAGGCGACGATCAAGGAGCAGGAGCTGAAGGACGCCGGCATCCTGCGCCAGGAAGGCTCCACCGTGCACAAGGGCAAGGGCTACGAGGCGCAGTACACGCTGATCCCCAGTCTGACCTTCAGCGAGCAGGACGCGGGCCGCCAGGTGGGCGGCATCCTGGGAATGATCCCGGTGCTCAACAAGCTCGTCGGCGCGGCCGAGCACATCAAGCTCAAGGAGGCGCAGGTGGCGCTGCTGCTGACCGACAACGAGACGACCGAGCAGGTGGCGGCGGCCACCGGATCGGTGCGGGTCACCGACCTGGGGATGGGCGGGCTGGTGCTGGGGAAGCTCGGCGGCGCGGCGGGCGCGGGATGGGCCAACAGCAATGAGGGCAAGGTCATCGCGGCGGCGTTCCTCGACGCGCACAACCAGCTCGTGGTCCAGGCCCGCATGCTCCAGGCGAAGGAACTGCCGGAGCCCGTGCCGATGAAGAAGGCTGGCAGCAGCGGGAAGAAGGTCGCGGCAGGCGCTTGAACGGCGCACTGCGGAGGGCGCTGGCCCTCGCCCCTACCCTTTCCCGCAAGCGGGCGAGGGAGCAAGAGGGCCAACCCGCTTCGCAGTAGATCAAGCCTCCAGCCGCAATTGGCCGAACGCGTCGGGCACATGGAAGTTGGGCTTCTCGCTTCCGGTCGGATTCCAGGCGCTGAACTGCCGCTTCTCCTTGTTCCCTTCGATGCGGAACAAGTTGATCCGCCATCCGTCGAGCGGCTGCCCGCCACGCGGCATCGGCACCACCAGCTCCGCCGTCCAGATCCGGTGGACCTCATCCACCGCCGTGCGCGCCCGGCTCTCGCCAATGAATCGTCTGCGCCCCGCCCCGCGCACCTCCAGGTCCATCACCATCCCATTGGGCGCGACCTCCACCTCGCGATAGCGGTCCGTCCCCGCGTCCTGCGGCGCCTGCAGAAACACCTCGACGACATCGCGCTCCCACATCGGCCAGATCGCTGTCGCCGACATCTCGCGCTCATGCGTCGTCAGCGCGTTGTAGCGACTGCTGAATCGCAGATGCAACGCTCCCTCCGCGTGCATCAGCTGCACCCGTGTCGACTGCGTCCCGGTCAACGGCCGGCCGCGCCAGTCATGCGCGAAGAACAGCGCCGGCGCCTCTTCCCACGCCGACGCCAGCGCGAATCCATCCCGTCCGATGAGCCGTGACGGCAGCCGCGATGCCCTCGCGAGTGGCCGATCCACCGCCGTCTCCAGCACCGCCTCGATCAGCAGGTGCTCCTTGAAGTCCACCCTCAGCGTCGGCTTCGCCGCGTCCACGCGCCCCAGCTCGACCCCATTGACGTAATCGCGAAGCTTCCACGTTCCCGGCCCCAGTCCGCGCAGCGTCACCGGCCCGTTCCACGCCGGCGCATAGAACGCGTAATGCATCACCCCGTTCTTCTCGACGACATGCGTCTCCGGCTTGTCGAAGGCGATGTCATACAGCTCGCCGCGATACACGCCATCCGACAGTCCCTTCGCGTTGTGCGCCGCGATCCACTTGCGCCAGTGCGTCTCGCGCTCCGGCGTGAGCAAGAAGGAGTCCTTGGGCTTAGGATCCTCGGGCCATGTGAACTTGGTCGACACCACCGCGCCCACGCCCACCGACGACGCGAAGTCCATCCCGCCGGTCGAGAGTTCCACGTGATCGCCGGCGTACGCCGACCAGCGCCCCATCTGCGCCTTGAGCGCCTTGCCCTTGTGCCGCACCTGCCAGCTCGACAGCGGATCCGACGCCGGCGCCTGATCGATCCACGGCATGTTGTGGAACGCGTAGCTCGTGCCGCAGGGGCAGACCTCGACCACCGCTTCCGGATTCACCGCATGCGCCGCCTCGAACATCGCGCGGTAGAAATCCGCCATGTGCTCGTACGAGTCCTGCGGCTTCGCATGCCCATGCCTCGGGTTGAAGCAGGGCGCGACGCCGTTGAGATGCTGGCCATCGACCTTCACGCCGTCGAAGCCCCACTCGCCGATGATCTTGCGGAACATCGCCGCCGTGCGCTCGCGCGTCTCCTTGGCGCCGGGGCACAGGTAGAGGCAGTTCCACCACGTGATCATCTGCGGCGCGCCATCCTTGTCGAGCAGCAGCAGGTCCGCATGCGCGTGCAACTCGTCGCTGCCGGGCGCCACCGCCAGCGGCGCGATCCACAGCCTTGCCTTCATGCCGCGCGCGTGGATGTCGGCCACCAGCGCCTTCATGTCCTCCTCGCCACGCGGGAATTTCTTGAGGTCGATGTCGAACCAGTCACCCGTCTGGCGCTGCCAGCCGTCGTCCAGCACCGCCCACTTCAAGCCCAGCGCCTGCGCCTTGGGCAGCGTCGCGCGCACGCGGTCGAGCGAGAAATCGCGCTCATAGCCCCACGCGCACCAGACCGACTCATGCGCGCTGCGCGGCGGCTCCGGCGCGCTCAGCCCCTGCGCGTTCATCAGCCGCCGGTAGCGGTCCAGCGGCACGAAGCAATCCCCCTCGTGCACCGCGATGAAGGCCAGTGGCAGCGCGAGCGTCTCGCCCGGCGCCAGCGTGCGCGGCTCGTCGCCTCGCATCGCGATGTCCACCTGCTCGCCCACCGCCTTCACCGGCAGCGAGACCAGCCGCGGCAACCTGTCGAGATGGCCGATGGCCACGCCCAGGTCGCGCCGCCACACGTCCACGAGCGGCGTGCCCCCGCCGTAGTCCGATGAATCCATGCCGAGGAAGTTGCGCTGCTCGAAGCCGCGCTTGACGGGCTGCATCCAGTCACGCCGGTCGGTGTGCGTCGAGCCCGAATAGGTCCACCACCCGCCCGCGTGCCGCGGCGACGCCAGCAGCCGGTGCGCCGCGACGGTCCAGCCTTGCAGCGCGATGGGCTTGTCGCCGCGATTGGTGAACGCCACCTCCAGCAGCGCCACGCCGGGATGCTCGTCGAGCAGCGTGACCGTCACCGTCTTCTCGATGCCGGCCGCGGCGGACTTCCCGCTCAGCGCCAGGCGCTGCCCGGCGCCGAACGGCGTCGCGCCGCTGCTGGGCACCGCGCTCGCGAGCGCGAAGCGATCGACGACCTGGCCACCGGCCAGGATCAGTTGCTCACCGGCGTCGAAGCCGGTCAGCTCAATCGCGCGCGCCCCGCCCAGCCGCACGATCCGGCTGCGCAGGCGCTCGTCAAATTGCAGCGACAACCGCTCATCCTGCAGGCGCACATGACCGCGGCCCTTGTCGACCGTCCGCGCCGCCCGCGCCGGCGCGGCAGCACCCGCCAAGGCCGTCAGCGCCAGGCGCGGCGTGAGCGCCGCGACCGGCGCGGCGCCCAGCCATTCAAGGAATGCGCGGCGGCCGGTCATCGCGCCGCCTTCCATGCGGCGGGGAAGCTCCGCTCGGCGTTGACGTGATACAGCTTGTCGACGACCGCCTTGGGCAGACCCAGGCCGCGCACCGGTTGCTCGAGATCCGACACCTGGAACGTCTCCTCCGTGTTGAAGTAGCGCCAGTGCATGCGCCACACCGGCTCGACTTCCTTCATCAATGCAGCGCCCGATTGTTGCGGCGCTTGCGAGACGTCGGTGCCGTACAGCAGACGGTCCTGGTACTGGATCATGAAGCGCCGGACCTTCTCGCGATCCTTTTGGCTCTGCGCCTGCAACTGGCCGATGCGCGCCGCCAGGTCGACCTTGGCCAGCGGGAATCGGTCCAGGAAGGCGGCCAGTTCATCGACGTCGCGCTCCAGCGAGGCCATGTGCATGCCGATGAACTTCAGCTTCGGATGCGCCGCCACCATGCGGTCGCGCGCCGCCATCTGCGCCTCCCAGCTCGGCATCTCCGGATGCAGCGCCATGTGGTACTGCGGGTGATGCGCGAAGTACTCGCGATCGTTGAGCACCGTCATCTTCTCCAGCGGCAGCCAGCAGTTGTGCGGCTCCCCCTGATGGCCCAGCAGTGCGATGCCCTGCTGCTCGAAGTAGGAGAACAGCGGCGCGAAGCGCGCGTCGTCGATCATGACGAGCCGGCCCTGCCGGTCGCGCAGACTCATGCCGATGTTCTTCCAGACCTTCACGCCGACCGCGCCGGCCTGCAGGCCGGCATCGACGCGGCGGCGCGTCGCGTCGAGCCAGCCCGGCTGATCCGACGTGTCCGACGAGAAGCTCACCGCCCACGCCACGTCCGCCGGACGCGCGTCGCGCAGCGCGATCGCCACCCGCTGCTGATCGTCCAGCGGCGGGAAGTCCGGATAGTCGACATTGATCGTCAACAGCTTGAAGCCGAGCCGGTGCGCGGCATCGACGAACGCCGGATCGGCGTTGTGCAGGTGGACGTGGGCGTCGATCTTGGACACCTTGGCGAAGTCCGCCATCGTGTAGCGGGCCTCGCCCGCCGCGCGCGCGGGGGCGGCGACGAACGCGGCGGCCGACAGGGCGGCGGCGGCCAGGGCAGCGGCCAGCAGCGCAGCGGGGACGGGAGTTCTCGTCGGATCGGTCATCGTGGCGGTCTCGGGATCAATCGCAGCTGTAGCGATAGGCGTCGTTCAGGTCCAGCGGCAGCACCAGCGTGCGGATCTTCGCGGCCTTCATCTTCGTGCAGAGCTTGTCGCGCGCGCCGCTGGTGTTGTTCTTGTACTTGGACGCGTACTCAGCGTTGAACACCGGCTTGTTCTTGCTGGTGAAGACCGAGTAGCCATCGCACTCCGCGTACTGGTTGCACTGCTCGTTGACGGCCATGTCGAAATACGGCTCGAGCGCGGCAAGCTGGTCGACGTCGTTCTTCAGCGCGATCGCCAGTCCGCGGCCATGCGCCGCGTTGGCGAGGTACTTGTTGTAGTCGAGTTGCGTGGCCGCCGTCAGCGGGAAGCCGGTCGCGTTGGCGTAGCCGTCGACGTTGTCCGGCTCGACGCCGTCGCAGCCCTTGGAGACGGCCAGGTCCAGCCGGCTCAGCATCACCGCGCGCACGTTGGACGAGCGCGTGTCCAGCCACTTCTCGCCGGCCCAGCCGTCGAGCGCCTTGCCCATGTCGGCGGCATTGAAGCTGCCGAAGTCGGGACGCCAGTTCTCCGAACTGCCCGCCGAGAAGTAGCACACCACCTTGCGGCCCTGCGCCTTGAGCTGGGCGATGGTCTGGGCGGAGGTGTCGAACAGGTCGATGTCGTAGACGGCCACGTTGTAGCTGGTGTTGAGCGTCCCGCTCAACTGCCACTGCCAGGTCGTGTTCACGCCGGGCTTCCACCACGACTGCGCCTGCGCGCCCGCCGCGGCGGTGAGTGCGGCGGCGGCGGCAAGGCTGGTGGCCATCGCACGGATCAGCGATCGTTTCATGAGTTCTCCTTCGAGGTGGGCCGCGCGGCGGCCCGGTGGTTGTGGAACCCCCAACGTCCTTCCCGGGAACCCGGCGTCAGAACTTGATGCTCGCGCCGATCGTGAACGCGCGGCCCCAGCGGTTGTAGCCCTGCGGCAGCGTGATGGCGCCGTTGCCCAGCGTGTACTCCTGCTTGGCATCGGTCAGGTTGCGGCCTTCGATCGAGACCTTCAACCAGTGGTTGAACTCATAGGACGCCTGCGCGGTCAGCCAGGTGATGGCCTTGGCGCGCTCGTTGAAGCCCGGGCCGATCACGTTGATCGCCGACACGAAGTCGTCGGTGTGATCGGCGGTGGCGCTCAAGCTCCACGGGCCCTTCTCGTAGAGCAGTCCCAGCGACGAGGTCGCCGGCGCGATGCCTTCCAGCGGCCGCTCCTCGCCGCCCACCCAGCTGCGCGAGCGGTTGCGCGTGTACTGCGCTCGCACGCCGAAGCCGTTGTCCCACAGGTGCTGGAAACCCAGCTCGAAGCCGCGCACCTTGGCCTTGTCGCCGTTGATGGGCTTCATCACGTTGAACAGGTGGCCCGGCACGCCGATGTCCACGCCGGTCTGCCAGCTGGTGGTGATCTGGTTGGTGATGTCCTTCTGGAACACCGCCAGCGTCAGCGCCGAGTTCTTCGCGTAGTACCACTCCAGCGAGGCGTCGTACTGCTTGGCGCGATAGGGCTTGAGCTCGGCGTTGCCGCCGTAGACCTGGGTGAAGTCGCCCCAGGCCACGCTGGCGGTGGTGCTGGTCGGCGCGAGTTGCTCGACCGACGGACGCGCCATCGTCTTGGCCGCGCCCAGGCGCAACTGCAGCTGGTCGGTGAAGTGCCAGACAAAGTTGGCCGACGGCAGACCGTAGGTGTACTCGGCGTCCTGGCCGATCTGCACCGGGTCGGCGTAGACGGCGGTGTAGTTGAAGGGGCCGTTCTCGGTCAGGCTGGCGATCTTCGCGTCCCAGGCCTTGGACGAGGTCTTGGTCTTGACCAGGCGCACGCCGATGTCGGCGTTCCACTGGTCGCCGGAGAGATCCGCCTGGATGAAGAACGAGGTCGTCTTCTCGCGCACGCGGTAGCTCTGCAGCGGGTTCCAGACCGGGCCGGCCTGGCTGAAATCGTAGGTGCCGCCACCGGGACGCGGCTGCCCGTTGTAGGCCTGCAGCGCCGCCAGGTAGGCCGGCACGTCGAAGCCCAGGAAGCTGCGCGGGAAGCTGCCGCTGACGCCGTTCATGAAGTTGGGCGGGCTCAGGTGCTGGTCGAGCACGTTGCCGCCCAGCTGCCCGACGTTGATGGCGTACTGGCCGGAGTAGTAGTTCTCGCCGCCATTGATCGCGTTGTCGACCAGGTCGCGGTGCTTGTCACGCCGCGTGGCCTGCACGCCGAACTGGATCTGGTCGATGTTGAAGCGGTCCACCGTCCAGGCGCCGTTCAGCGTCAGGCCGCGGATCTTGTCGTCGATGTTGTCGCCCGACAGGCCCAGGTAGTGGGTGTTGAAGTCGCTCGCGCCGAACTGGCCGCTGGCCAGGCCGTTGATCAGGTCGCGGCCGTCGGCGAAGGTGGTCGAGATGCTGGGCACCTGCGAGCCGGTCAGCTGCACCGTCGTCACGTTGGGCTGGTTCATGCGCAACACCGTGTAGGTGTCCTGGCCGCCCGAGTGCCGCTTGGAGGTCGACTGGTAGACGTCGCCGTTGAAGCGCAGTGCCGGGCTGGCCTTCCACTCGACGTTGGCGCCATACACGGCGCTGTCGACGACGCGGTGCGTGGTCAGGTTCAGCAGCTCGGGGTTGAGGCGCTGTTCCGGATCGGCGTTGTCCATCGTGAAGCCGGTGACGACGCCGTTCCGGATCTGCATGTTGGACCAGCGGCCCGGCGCGAACAGCGTGTAGAAGGACTGCTGGTAGCCGACCTGCGGCGAGTTCAGCCGCGTCTTGATGCCGTCCACGACCACCTTGACGGCATCGCTGGGCCGCCACTCGACCTTGCCCGACAACGCGGTGCGCCGCTTCTGTTCCTGGATCGTGCCGACGCGGAACTGGCCCGGTCCGATCAGGCCTTCCTCGTCGGGATCAAGCACGCCGTTGCCGTTGGGATCGATGTTCCCGCCCCAGGCGTTGCCGGTCCAGTTGGCGGCCGGGTCGGAGATCGGGTTGCGGGTCCAGCCGCCGTCGTTGCCCGCCGTGTCGGTGCGCACCTTGCGGTCGGCGTAGACCGCGCCCAGCAGCACGCCCCATTCCTTGCCGAAGGTGTTGCTGTAGGTGGCCGAGAGCTTGCCGCCGTTGAGCCTGGACATCAGGTTGCGATCGCCCTCGACGCGCAGCACGCCGTGCTGCCCCGGCTGGTCGAACGGGCTGGCCGAGCGCAGGTTGACCAGGCCGCCGATCGCGCCTTCCATCACCGCGGCCTGCGCGGACTTGACGACGTCGGCGCCGCTGATGATGTCGGAGGGCAGCACGTCGAAGGCGAAGTCGCGCCCTTCGCCGTCGGTGGCGAGGATGCGGTTGTTGAAGGTCGTCAGCGTGTATTCCGGCCCCAGGCCGCGAACGCTGACCTTCTGGCCCTCGCCGCCGGCGGTGCGCGAGATCGACACGCCGGTGATGTGGCTCAGCGAGTCGGCCACGTTGTCGTCGGGGAAACGGCCCAGCTCGGTGGCGCTGATGCTGTCCTGCACGCCCGCGGCGTTGCGCTTGAGGTTGAGCGACTTCTGCAGGCTGGCGCGGGTGCCGGAGATCTCGACGCGATCGAGCGTCTGATCGGCGTCCTTCATCCTGGGCTTCGCATCCTCGTCTTGGGCGGCGGAGGCGGCCTGGGCGGGCGGCTGGACCTGCGCCTGGGCCGCCCCCATGGCGGCCAGCGCGGCGATCGCCGCGGCGGCCACGGGCCGCGGCGCGACGCCGGCGATCGAACGGAAAGACAGGGGAGCTCGCATCTCTTGGTTCCTTGGTGGTCTCGTCTGCCGGCCCCTGGACCTCGAACCGGCTTGGCGCAAGTCTACGCAGCCTTTCGAATGATTTCGCATATCGTTTTTACCGACGATTATTCTTTCGTTTAAGTTAGTTTCGAAAGCATTATGGCTCAGTGCCTGGCCGCAACGAATCCATTCAGCGCTCGTATCCAAGGGTTTTCCCTGGAAATCAGTCCAATTTCAGCCCGCCACGGAAACTTCCGTTGTCTTTCCGCTTTCGTTCCCCTATTCTTTCGTTCGAAAGCTCAAAACACCTTCTGCCGAAACGAAAGCGATCCATGCAACGACATTGGCTGACCTACGCGCTGATCACGACCCTGTTCTGGGGCGCGTGGGGCGCGCTGACGGGGCTCTCCGCGGAGCGCGGCTTTCCGGACACGCTGGTCTACGTCGTGTGGGCGCTGACGATGATTCCGCCGGCGGTGGTGGTGCTGGCGCGCGCCGGCTGGCGGCTGCAGCGCGACCGCCGCGCGGTGATCCAGGGCCTGAGCGTGGGCCTGCTGGGCGCGGGCGGACAGATGCTGCTGTTCCGCGCGGTCGAGTCTGGCCCCGCGTATCTGATCTTCCCGATCGTGTCCCTGTCGCCCGGCGTGACGATCGCGCTGTGCTTCGGCCTGCTGGGGGAGCGCACCGGCCGGCTCGGCGTCGCCGGCATCGTGCTGGCGCTGTGCGCGCTGCCGCTGTTCGACTACCAGCCTGGCCAGCCGGCCCAGGCTCAAGCGCTGGGCCTGTGGTTCGTCCTCGCGCTGATCGTGATGGCGGCCTGGGGCCTGCAGGCCTATTTCCTGAAGACCGCCAACAACGCCGCCAGCGCCGAGAGCGTGTTCTTCTACATGACCGTCAGCGCGCTGCTGTGCATCCCGGCCGCGCTGTGGATGACGGACTTCTCCAAGCCCATCCCCTGGGGCTGGAACGGTCCCGGCCTGGCCGCGCTGATCCAGCTGCTGAACGCGGTGGGCGCGCTGACGCTGGTCTACGCCTTCCGGCATGGCAAGGCGCTGGTCGTCTCGCCGCTGGTCAACGCCGGCGCGCCGCTGCTGACGGCGCTCGCGTCGATGGCCATGAGCGGCACCGCGCCGGGCGGCACCAAGCTGGCCGGGGTCGCGCTGGCGCTGCTGGCCGCGCTGCTGCTGGCCCTGCAACCCGAGGGCGACGCCGCCGCCACGCCCGATTCCCCCCAGCGGCTCGATCCGGCCGGCGACGGCAAGGCCTGAGCCCGCGTCCACCGGCCCCGGCCCGATCCCCGCTCTCTCTCTTCGACAGGAAGGATTCCCCTTGAAGCTCATGCTCGATCTCGTGCGGCGCCACAAGCAGCCGGCGCCCGGAGCCCCCGAGGCCGCCCGTGGCCGGATGGCCGTGGGCATTCCCTCGGTCTGCTCGGCCCATCCGGTGGTCATCGCCGCCACGCTGCGCGAGTGCGCCGCGCTCGGCCGTCCGGCGCTGATCGAGGCGACATCGAACCAGGTCAACCAGGACGGCGGCTACACGGGCATGACGCCCGCCGGTTTCCGCCGCTTCGTCGAGGCCATCGCCCAGGCCGAGGGCATCGACCCCGGCCTGCTGGTGCTGGGCGGCGACCACCTCGGCCCCAACGCCTGGCGCAAGTGGCCCGCGGCGCAGGCCATGGCCAAGGCGGAGGTGATGGTCGCGCAATACGTCGCGGCCGGCTTCCGCAAGATCCATCTGGACTGCTCGATGTCCTGCGCCGATGACCCGGTGCCGCTGCCGGAGGCCGACATCGCCGCGCGCGCGGTCCGGCTGTGCTTGGCGGCCGAGCGGGCCTGGCGCGACATGCCCGGCCGCGGCGAGCCGCCGGTCTACGTGATCGGCACCGAGGTGCCGGTGCCCGGCGGCGCTCACGAGGACCTGGAGGAACTGGCGGTCACCTCGCCCGACGCCGCCGGGGCGACGCTGGCGCTGCACCGCGAGGCCTTCGCGGCGGCCGGCCTGGACGCGGCCTGGGAACGCGTGATCGCGATGGTCGTGCAGCCCGGCGTCGAGTTCGACCACCACAAGGTCATCGACTACCGCCCCGAGAAGGCGCGCGCGCTGAGCGCGTTCATCGCGTCGCAGCCCGGGCTGGTGTTCGAGGCGCACTCGACCGACTACCAGACGCCGGAGCGTTTGGCGCAACTGGCGCGGGACCACTTCGCGATCCTGAAGGTCGGCCCGGGCGCGACCTTCGCGCTGCGCGAGACGCTGTGGGCCCTGGCGGCCGTCGAGCATGAATGGCTGGGCCGCGATGCCGCGCACGGCGACGGCCTGATCCCGACGGTGCTGGGCGTGATGCGCGCCGAGCCCGAGCACTGGCGCCCCTACTACCAGGATCCGGCGCGGCTGCAGGTCGACCTGGCCTACAGCCTGAGCGACCGCATCCGCTACTACTGGGCGCATCCGAAGGTGCAGACCGCCTGCGCCGCGCTGCTGGACCGGCTGGAGCATTCGCCGCCGCCGCTGACGCTTCTGAGCCAGTTCCTGCCGCGCCAGTACGACGCGATTCGCGATGGCCGTCTGCGCAACCGGCCGGCGGAGCTGCTGCGCGACGGCGCGGCGCAGTCGCTGCGTCCCTACCTCGCCGCCTGCGCCGCCTGAGCGCGGGCGCCTCTTCCGACAGAACAACCGACAGAACAAGACCTGCACGATGACCCTGCTCCACCTCGACGCCGCCGATCTCGACCGCCGCGGCGCGGCCCACACCGCGCGCGAGATCGCCCAGCAACCCGCCGTCTGGCAAGCCGTCCATGACCTGGTGCGCGCGCGGCGCGCGGCGCTCGACGCCTTCCTGCGGCCGCTGCTGGCGCTGCCGGAGCTGCGCATCGTGCTCACCGGCGCGGGCAGCTCCGCCTTCATCGGGCAATGCCTGGCGCCGGCGCTGCTGCAGCAGCTCGGCGCGCGACCCGGCGTGCGCGTCGAGGCGATCGCCACCACCGACATCGTCTCCAACCCCGCGCAATGCCTGCAGCCGGGCGTGCCGACGCTGCTCGTGTCGTTCGCACGCTCGGGCAACAGTCCGGAAAGCCTCGCGGCGGTCGAGCTCGCCGACGCCACCCTCGGCGCCTGCCATCACCTCGCGGTCACCTGCGCCGCGGACGGGACGCTGGCGCGCCGCCTCGGCGATCGCGCGCGCGCCCATGTCCTGCTGCTGCCGGACGAGACCAACGATCGCTCGTTCGCGATGACCTCGAGCTTCACCGGCATGCTGCTGGCGGCGGCCTGGGCCTTCGAGCTGCCGCTGCCGCCGGTGGCCGTGCTGAGCGAAGCCGCGAGCGCGCTGCTCGCCGCCGAGCCCGCGCGGCTGGCGGCGCTGAGCGCGCAGCCGGTCGAGCGGCTGGTCGTGCTCGGCAGCAACGGCCTGCAGGGCCTGGCCAAGGAAGCCGCGCTGAAGATGCTGGAGCTCACCGATGGCCGGCTGGTGGCGCTGGCCGATTCGCCGCTGGGCTTCCGCCATGGGCCCAAGACGGTGCTCAACGAGCGCACGCTGGTGCTGCTGCTGCTGTCCAACGACAGCTACACGCGGCGTTACGACCTGGACCTGCTGCGTGAGCTGCGCCGGCAAGGCCGCGGACGGGTGATCGCGCTGAGCACCTCGGCGCTGAACGGCGAGGAGGGGCTGGCCGAGGACGACGTGCTGATCGCGCTGCCGGTCAACGCGCCGGACCTGGCGCTGGCGCCGGTGGCGCTGGTCTTCGCGCAGTGCCTGGCGATGCTGGCCTCGCTGAAGCTCGGCATCACGCCCGACAATCCCAGCGCCTCGGGCACCGTGACCCGCGTCGTCAGCGGCGTCATCATCCACCCGCTCAACCCTCCGGCTCCATGAACGCCATGAGCTCCGCATCGCTGGACCGCGCCGGCCGTCCCGTCTTCCTCGGCATCGACGGCGGCGGCACCAAGACCTCGTTCCTGCTGCTCGACGGCGAGGGCCGCCTGCTCGCGCGGCATGTGAGCGGCACCAGCTACTACCTGGAGATCGGCTTCGACGCGCTGCGCGCGCTGCTGCGCGAGGGCGTCGCCGAGACGCTCAAGCAGGCGCAGCTCGCGCCGGCGCAGGTCACGTCCGCCTTCGCGGGCCTGCCGGCGCATGGCGAGGACAGCGCGCTGCAAGGCGCGTTCGACGCGCTGCTCGAGGGCGTGCTGCCCCGCGCGCGCATCGGCAACGACATGATCTGCAGCTGGGCCGGCTCGCTCGGCGGCGAGGACGGCATCAGCCTGGTCGCGGGCACCGGCTCGATGGCGTATGGCCAATGGGGCGAGCGCGATGCGCGCAGCGGCGGCTGGGGCGAGGTCTTCGGCGACGAGGGCTCGGCATATTGGCTCGCACGCGAGGGATTGGCGCTCTTCGCTCGCATGGCCGATGGGCGCGCGGAGCCTGGGCCATTGCTGGAGCTCGTGCGCGGGCATTTCGGACTGGCGCAGGATCTCGATCTCTGCGCGGCGATCAATGGCCACGCGGCGCGCAGCCGGCTGGCGCAGTTCGCGCGGCTGGCGTCGGCCGCGGCGGCCGATGGTGACGCGCAGGCAGGCGCGCTGCTGACTCGCGCGGGCGAGGAACTCGCGGCGTTGGCCGGCGCGGTGGCGCGAAGGCTGGAGCTGCCGGTGGGGGCCGGCGTGCCGGTCTCGTACACCGGCGGCGTCTTCGAGGCGGGCGCGGCGGTGACCGATGCGCTGCGCGCCGCTCTGACCCGCGCACTACCGGGCGCGATGCTGATGGCACCGCGGTTCGGGCCGGAACTCGGCGCGGCAATGCATGCGGCGCGGCTGGTGGGCGTTCGGTTGGTGCCCGTTGCCGCTGCCGCCGCAGCCGCATGAGCCGTCGATATCATTCGAAAGTTCGCGACTTCCGATTTCCATGACCATGCCCACGTCCACCTCCGCCGACAAGGCGGACGCCTCGCTGCTGATCGACGAGCGCCGGCAGCTCATCCGCGAGCAGGTGCAGGCGCAGGGCAAGGTGACGGTCGAAGAGCTGGCTGAGCGCTTCGGCATCTCGGTCGTGACGATCCGCAGCGATCTGAACGCACTGGCCGCCACCGGCGCGCTGCTGCGCACGCATGGCGGCGCCCTCGCCCACCGCGACACCGAGGAGGTGCCGATCGGCGTCAAGCAGAAGCTGCATCACGAGCAGAAGGTGCGCATCGCCATCGAGGCGGCCCGGCTGATCCGCGACGGCGAGACCATCCTGCTCGACTCCGGCTCCACGACCGAGGAGATCGCCAAGCAGATCCGCGGCATGCGGCTGCAGTCGCTGAACGTCATCACCAACGCGCTGAACATCGCGGTGCTGCTCGCCTCCGTCCCCAACGTCAACGTGATCATGCCGGGCGGGCTGCTGCGGCAGAACTCGTACTCGCTCTCCGGTCCGCAGGCGGTCACGGCGCTGCAGAGCCTCTACGCGGACCGGCTGTTCCTGGGCGTGGACAGCCTCGATCCCGACATCGGCCTGATGACCCCCCACCTGCTCGAGGCGCAGCTCAACGCGCAGATGATGAAGATCGCGCGCCAGATCGTCGCGGTCGCCGATGCCTCCAAGCTGATGAAGCGCAACCTGTCGGTGATCGCGCCGGTCGAGCAGATCGACATGCTGATCACCGACAAGGACGCCGACGACGCCATCGTCGGCGAGCTGCGCCGCCGCGGCGTCGAGGTGGTGCTGGCCTAGCGCCCGGGCCGCCCGCGGCGGGCTAGCGCTTGAACTGCGCGCAGGGATCCTCGCGCGGCGGCGCCGGGGCGCGCTCGATGCGGTCATAGCCGCCATCGGGCACGGCGCTGCCTGGTTCGAGATAGGCGATCGCATCGATGTCCGAGGCCGGCACGCCGGCTGCCCGCAGATAGACCGGCACGGCGACGTCGCGCCGCACATGCCCGTTGCCCGCGATCAGCACCACGCGCTTGGCGCCGGACCGCCGCGCGTCGAGCATCGCCTGCGCCATCGCCGCATCCCGCGCGCGCTGGGCCTGCACCATGCCGGGCAGCATCGCCTCGGGCATGGCGCCGCAGTGGCCGTCCTGGATGTCCTTGCGCAGCGCGTCCTGCTGAGCCTCGTTCCAGCTCACGCGCGAGCGCAGCGCGAGCAGCTCCGCGGGCCAGGCCGCGTCGCCCTCGCGCACGATGCGGCGCGCCTGGTCGCGGTCGAGGTTGCCGCCACGCACGCTCGCTGGCGACTGCAGCGCGGCCTCGAACAGCGGTTGATGCAGCGGCCAGCGCCAGCCCTGGCGATCGAGCTTCGCGGCATCGATCACCGCCTCGACATCGCCGGGATGGTCCTGCCGGGCCCGCGCGACCGCCGCGTCCTCGGCGCGCGAGAACTGCTCGAAGACCACGACCGTCTGCGGCTCCCGCGCGAGGAGCTCGCGCAGTTGCGCGGCGCGCGCGCGATGGTGCTCGGGGTTGTCGTGCAGCTCACCGAGCAGGACGAATGCCGGCTCGGAAGCGGAAGCGGAGGCGGCCCGGGAGACCGGCGCCGCGCCGGGTGACGCGCCGGGTGACGCGCCGGGTGACGCGCAGGCGGCGACCAGCATCGGCAGCAGCGCCAGCGCGGCGCCGCGGAAGGCAGTGTTCATGGGTTCGATCCTGAGGACAGGGGAAACGGAACGGCCTGCCGAGCGATGGCTGGGTCGGGCGATGACGCGGCGCGAGCTTACCGGATCGTCGCCATCGAGCGCATCGCCTTGACCGCGCCCTCGCCCAACGACGCGCCAAAGCGCTTGGCGATGCGCTCGGCCACGTTGTCGCGCGGCGTGTAGTCGATGACGTCCTCGGCCTTCACGACCTCGCGCGCCACGTAGTCCAGGTTGCCCATGCCGTCGGCCAGGCCCATCTGCACTGCCTGTTCGCCGTTCCAGAACAGGCCCGAGAACATCTCCGGCGTCTCCTTCAGGCGGGGACCGCGGCCCTCGCGCACGACCTTGATGAACTGCTGATGGATCTGGTCCAGCATCGCCTGCGCGTAGGCCTGCTGCTTGGGCGAAACCGGCGAGAACGGATCCAGCATGCCCTTGTTCTCGCCCGCGGTCATCAGCCGGCGCTCGATGCCGACCTTCTTCATCACCTCGGTGAAGCCGAAGCCATCCATCAGCACGCCGATCGAGCCCACCACCGAGGCCTTGTCGACATAGATCTCGTCCGCGCCAGCGGCGATGTAGTACGCGCCCGAGGCGCAGATCTCCTCGACGACCGCGTACACCTTCTTGTTGTGCAGCGCCTTGAGCCGCTTGATCTCGTCGTTGACGATGCCGGCCTGCACCGGGCTGCCGCCCGGCGAGTTGATGCGCAGCACCACCGCCTGCGAGCCCTGGTCCTCGAACGCCGCCTTCAGCGCCGCGTTGATCAGCTCGGCGCTGGCCTCGGTGTCGGGGGCGATCTCGCCGCGCACCTCGACCAGCGCGGTGTGCGGGCCCGAGGCCGCGCCGCCATGGTGTCTGGACGCGAACATCGACCACACCAGCAGCAGCGCCAGCGTCACCCAGATCAGCCGGAAGAAGGTCTTCCAGCGGCGATCGCTGCGGCGGTCGCGCAGGTAGTCATGGGCGAACTGCTCGAGCACGTGCTCGTAGCGGCCGGACGCGGCTTGCGTCGCTGATGCCGCTGGCGCCGCCGGTGGCGGCTCCTGCTTCAGCATGTCCTCGGGACGGGGCGTCGCGTCGGGGATCGGACGCGGCAGATCGGGGTCGTTGTCGTTGCTCATTCAGTCCTCGAAGACGGGCCGCGTGTCGCGGGAAGGGTACCAAGTGATCTGTCCGTCGCGCTCGCGCACATCGAGCTTGGTCAGGCCCATGCGGCCGCACATGCCGGTCACGCAGCGCCCGTCCAGCGGGTGGTAGACCGCGCCGTGGATGCTGCAGATGATGAATTCCTTGCGGCTGTCCAGGAACTCGCCTTCCTGCCAGTCCATCTCGGTGGGCACGTGCGCGCAGCGGTTGAGATAGCCCACCACCTGGCCGTCGAAGCGCAGCACGAAGGCCGAGGCCGGCTGGCGGAAATGCAGCACGTCGAAGGTGTGGGCGCGGCCGCGCTCCTCCAGCTCGGAGGAGGCGCACAGCGGCACCGGGGGCAGTTCTTGCTCGGGCGTCATTCGGTCGGCGGAAAGGGGTCAGGCGTTGGCCAGCAGCCAGTCGCGCAGCGTGGGCACGTCGTGCGCGACCAGCAGCGGCGCGAAATCGAGCAGCGACTCGTGCGCATGCGCGCCGTAGGTCACCGCCACCGCCGGGCAGCCGGCATTGCGCGCCAGCTGCAGGTCATGGGTGGTGTCGCCGATCATCAGCGTGCGCTCGGGATCGGCGCCGAACTCGCGCATCAGCTCCAGCAGCATCTGCGGATTGGGCTTGCCGGCCGTCTCGTCGGCGGTGCGGGTGCCGTCGAACAACGTCGTCATGTCGACCGCCGCCAGCGCCTCGTCGAGCCCGCGCCGGCTCTTGCCGGTCGCGACGGCGAGCCAGTGATGCCTGGCCTTCAGGTCCTGCAGCAGTCGCGGCACGCCCTCGAACAGCGTCACCTCGTGCGCCGACGCGAAGTAGTGATGCCGGTAGCGCTGGCCCAGCTCCGGATAGCGCGACGGGTCCAGCCCGGGCAGCGCGTACTGGAGCGCCTCGATCAGGCCCATGCCGATGACGTAGGCGGCGCGCTCGCGCGAGGGCGGCGTGAGGCCCAGGTCCGCCGCGGCGGCCTGCATGCAGCGCACGATCAGGGCGGTGGAATCGAACAGGGTGCCGTCCCAGTCGAAGACGATCAGGTCGAAACGTTGAGGCATGGATGAAGGACTCGTGAAGGCCGGCCGGTCAGGACGCCGGGCGGCGCAGCGCGGCCAGGAGTGTCTCGCACTCGGGGGGCAGCGGCGCGGTCAGGGTCAGCGTGTCGCCGGTGGCCGGATGCGCGAAGCGCAGCTGCCGCGCGTGCAGGAACATCCGGTCGAAACGCAGCGCGCCGCGCGCCAGCGCGCGGTTGGCCTCGAAATCGCCATATTTCGGATCGCCGACGATGGCATGGCCCTCGTGGGCCAGGTGCACGCGGATCTGGTGCGTGCGGCCGGTCTTGATCGTCACGTCCAGCAGGCTGTAGCCGGGCAGCGCCTCGGCCACCGTCACCAGGCTGATCGACCGCTTGGCCTCGCCGGCCTGCGGGTCCTTCGGATTCGTCACCGCGCGCACCCAGCGCTCGCCGTCGCTGCCGACGAACTTCAGCAGCGGCACGTCCACCACCTTGCGGCCCTTGGGCCAGGCGCCGCTCACCAGCGCGGCGTAGGTCTTGCCGGTCTCGCGGTCGCGCAGCTGGTCCTGCAGGTGCGTCAGCGCGCTGCGCTTCTTCGCGATCATCAGCAGGCCGGAGGTCTCCTTGTCGAGCCGGTGCACCAGCTCGAGGAACTTGGCCTGAGGTCTCGCCCGGCGCAACTGCTCGATCACGCCGAAGCTCACGCCCGAGCCGCCATGCACCGCGACCCCGGCCGGCTTGTCGACGACGATCAGGTGTTCGTCCTCGAACACGACCGGGAACTCACGCGCTGGCACCGCCGCGTCGGCGGGCTTCTCCGCCAGCCGCACCGGCGGCACGCGCACGACATCGCCGATCTCCAGCCGCGAGTCGGCGGCGCAGCGGCCCTTGTTGATGCGCACTTCGCCGGACCGGATGATCCGGTAGACCAGCGTCTTCGGAGCGCCCTTGAGTTCGCGGATCAGGAAGTTGTCCAGGCGCTGGCCGGCGGAGCCTTCGTCCACCGTCAGGAGCCGGACCTGGGCCGGCGCGGGGGCGGCCACGGAGGCGGACGCCGGGGCCGCGGGGGCCGCCGGCGGGGCGGCTGCGGGGCGGGCGGCGCCCCTCGTGGCACTGCGGGCAGTCCCTGGGGCGGCCTTGCGGGCTTTAGCCCCTATAATGCTGCTTGCCACGTTTGCGTTGTAAGTATTTGATTTTTCTCATTTTACTCGGACGACAGCGTTCGAGCTCGGCAAGAACGTGGCAGTGAGTAGCCATTGTGAGTAGGCTACTCATTACTTTTGGTGATGCAACATCAGGTCAGCGTCGTCGGGCCCGCTTCCCAAAGCGAGCGGGCAGGCACGAGGGCCGGATGGCAGAGCAACGTCGTCAGAACCATGCTCACGCGGTCCTCTTCATCCTCGGATGCGGGCGGGCGGCGCGGGCAGCACAACAAGGTTTCACGACGTCAGCGAGGGGGCCGCAAGCCCTGGCGCTGACGTCAGCACCCAGGCTCCGTTTCCGGATGTTTTCTTCGGTTCATTCCACCCCCCGCCGCCTGCGAGCGCGTGATGGCTTCGTCCACACGCCGGGCTCCGGCCGTGGTCGGGTCGCGCCTGAAGCGGCGCGCATGAGGACCGGAACAGCCGATCCGGGGCCCGCGGCGCACGCGCCAACGCTGCATCGCTGAACGGTCAACGCGCCGTTCAATTGCAGTCCAGGGCGATCCTTTCATTGGTTCTTTCGCGTTTCTCGTGCATCGGTCGAATCGCCCGCCGGTGAATCTCCGGCAGCGGTTCACTTGAATGCGCGTCAGCGGCAAACACGCTGGCGTGGAGGAGAACTGATGAAACGCATGCTGATCAATGCGACGCAGCAGGAAGAGCGTCGCCTGGCCATCGTCGATGGACAGAAGCTGCTGGACTTCGAGACCGAGATCGAAGGCCGCGAGCAGCGCAAGGGCAACATCTACAAGGCGGTCGTGACGCGCGTGGAGCCGTCGCTGGAAGCCTGCTTCGTGGATTACGGCGAGGACCGCCACGGCTTCCTCCCGTTCAAGGAGATCTCGCGCCAGTACTTCAAGGACGGCGCCGATGTGCGCTCGGCCAAGATCCAGGACGTGATCAAGGAAGGCCAGGAGCTGCTGGTCCAGGTCGAGAAGGAAGAGCGCGGCAACAAGGGCGCGGCGCTGACGACCTTCGTGTCGCTGGCGGGCCGCTATCTGGTGCTGATGCCCAACAACCCGCGCGGCGGCGGCGTCTCGCGCCGCATCGAGGGCGAGGACCGCGAGGAGCTCAAGGAAGCGCTGGATCAGCTGGACTACCCCAAGGGCATGTCGCTGATCGCGCGCACCGCGGGCATCGGCCGCAGCGCGGCCGAGCTGCAGTGGGACCTGAACTACATGCTCAAGCTCTGGACCGCCATCGACGAGGCGGCCCGGGGCGGCAAGGGCGCGTTCCTGATCTATCAGGAGTCGTCGCTGGTGATCCGCGCGATCCGCGACTACTTCACCGCCGACATCGGCGAGATCCTGATCGACACGGACGACATCTTCGAGCAGGCCCATCAGTTCATGAGCCATGTGATGCCGGAGACGGCGCACAAGGTCAAGCGCTACCGTGACGACGCGCCGCTGTTCAGCCGCTTCCAGATCGAGCACCAGATCGAGACGGCCTTCAGCCGCACGGTGAACCTGCCGTCGGGCGGCGCCATCGTGATCGACCACACCGAGGCGCTGGTCTCGGTGGACGTGAACTCGGCGCGCGCCACCCGCGGCGGCGACATCGAGGAAACCGCCACCCGCACCAACCTGGAAGCCGCCGACGAGATCGCGCGCCAGATGCGTCTGCGGGACCTGGGCGGCCTGATCGTCGTGGACTTCATCGACATGGAGGAGTCCAAGAACCGCCGCGAGGTCGAACAGCGCCTGCGCGACGCGCTGCGCCAGGACCGCGCCCGCGTGCAGTTCAGCTCGATCAGCAAGTTCGGCCTGCTGGAGCTGAGCCGCCAGCGCCTGCGTCCGGCGCTGAGCGAAGGCAGCCACATCACCTGCCCGCGCTGCAACGGCACCGGCCACATCCGCGACACCGAGTCGTCGGCGCTGCAGATCCTGCGCATGGTCCAGGAAGAGTCCATGAAGGACAACACCGCGGCCGTGCACGTGCAGGTCCCGGTGGAAGTGACCAGCTTCCTGCTCAACGAGAAGCGCACCGAGATCACCAAGATCGAGCTGAAGCAGCGCGTGACCGTGCTGCTGGTGCCCAACAAGCATCTGGAGACGCCGAACTACAAGCTCGAGCGCCTGCGCCACGACGATCCGCGCCTGGAGAACCTGCAGGCGAGCTACACGATGATCGAGGAGCCGCAGGAAGAGGTGGGCATCACCCGCCGCGGCGCCGAGAAGAAGAACAAGCAGGAGCCGGTGATCAAGGGCCTGCTGCCCGAGCAGCCGGCGCCGATGCCGGTGGCGGCTCCGGCGCCCAAGGCCGCGGAACCGGTGGCCCCGGCCCCGGTGGCGGCCGCTCCGGCGGCCCCGGTGGCCGCCAGTGGCGGCTTCTTCGGCTGGCTGAAGAACCTGTTCGGTGGCGCGCCAGCGCCGGCAGCCGCGCCGGCTCCGGAGGCCAAGACCGGCGAGCCCGCCAAGAAGGAACGCGGCGAGCGCGGTGAGCGCGATCGCAACGCCCGTGGCGGTGATCGCAACCGCCGTGGCGAGCGCGGTGAGCGGAGCGAACGCGGCGAGCGCCACGATCCGAAGGCCCGCGACGGCAAGCCGCGCAGCGAGGGCAAGCCGCAGCAGGAAGGCCGTGGCGACCGTCCGGAGCGCGGTGAGCGCGCCGAGCGGGGCGAGCGCAACGAGCGTGGTGATCGCGGCGGAGAGCGCGGTGGCGAGCGCGGAGGTGATCGTCATCGTCGCAACGAGCGCGCCGACAAGCCGGAGCAGGCCGTCGAAGGCGCGCCGCGCCAGGACCGTGCCGAGCGCGGTGACCGTGCGGAGCGTGGCGAGCGCGCCGACCGGGGCGAGCGCGGCGAAGGCCGCCGCCGCCGCGAGGAGCGCGCCCCCGCCGAGGCGCAGGAGCAGCAACTGCCGCTGGCCGGCACCGAAGCCGCCAACACGGAATCCCAGATCGCTTTCGCCGACACCCAGCCGCTCGAGGGCGCTGTGACCGGTGAGGCCGGCGACGAGCGCCAAGGCCGCCGCCGCCGCCGTCGCGGCAACCGTGGCGAGCGTGGCGCCGAGGGCGAGCAGGTCGAAGGCGCGCTGGTCGAGGGCCAGGCCCCGGCCGCTGGCGAGACCTCGTTCGCCGAGGGCGCCGAGTCCGCGCAAGCGCCGGTGGTCGATGGCGAGGAAGCCCCGGCCGGTGAAGAAGGTCAGGAAGGCCGCGAAGGCCGCCGCCGTGGCCGTGGCCGCGACCGTTATCGCCGTGACCGCCGCGAAGGCGAAGGCGTGCCGGGCGAAGGCACTCCGGGCGAAGGCGCTCCCGCCGATGGCGTGATTGCCGACGGCGAAGCCGCCACGCCGGCCACCGCCGCGCTGAACGGCATCGTGCTGGATGCGGGCGCCGCGCCGCGTCAACTGGCGCTCGGCGACGAGCCCCAGCAGGCACCCGTGCAGGCGACCGCGCCGGTGGTGCAGGCTCCGGCCCCGGTGGCTGCTCCGGTGGCCGCTGCGCCGGTCGTGCCGCGCTTCGAGCTGCCGCTGGGCGAGCTGAACGCGGTCGCCGAGAGCGCCGGTCTGACCTGGGTCAACAGCGATGCCGACAAGATCGCCGCCGTGCAGGCCGCGATCGCCGCCGAGCCCGCTCCGGCACCGCTGGGCCGCGAGCCCGCGCCGGTGGTCGTGCTCGACGAGGGCCCGCTGGTGCTGGTCGAAACCCGCAAGGACCTCAACCAGTTCAAGCTTCCCTTCGAAGCCTGATCCCCTCGCAGGGACTCCCTCTCCCCGCCTGCGGGAGAGGGGTCAAGACAGGTTCAGTTTTTCGATAGCCGCCGGGGCATCCTCCGGCGGCTTTCCTTTTAGGGCGTCACAAGCGCTCGACGACACGACGGAGACTTCCCCTTGAACTCGACCACCATCGCAGCGGACCAGCCGGCCGGCGGCGCGGCGGGCGCGGCCACGCAGGCCGCGCCGAAGATGCCGCCGCAGATCCCGTTCATCATCGCCAACGAGGGCTGCGAGCGCTTCAGCTTCTACGGGATGCGCAACATCCTGACGGTGTTCCTGATGACCAGCCTGCTGCTGGCGATTCCGGAGCCGCTGCGCAAGGGCGAGGCCAAGGAGGTGTTCCACACCTTCGTGATCGGCGTCTATTTCTTCCCGCTGCTGGGCGGCTGGCTGTCGGACCGCTTCTTCGGCAAGTACAACACCATCCTCTGGCTGAGCCTGGTGTACTGCGCCGGCCACGCCTGCCTGGCCTTCTTCGAGAACAACCTCAAGGGCTTCTACTTCGGCCTGTTCCTGATCGCGCTGGGCTCGGGCGGCATCAAGCCGCTGGTGAGCTCGTTCATCGGCGACCAGTTCGACAAGAGCAACCGCACGCTGGCGCAGAAGGTGTTCGATGCCTTCTACTGGATCATCAACTTCGGCTCATTCTTCGCGTCGCTGCTGATGCCGATCTTCCTGAAGAAGTTCGGGGCGAGCGTCGCGTTCGGCATCCCGGGCGTGCTGATGTTCATGGCGACGGCGATCTTCTGGAGCGGCCGCCGCAAGTACACGCACCTGCCCGCCGGCGAGTCGCATCGCGACCCGAACGGCTTCCTGAAGGTGGTGCGCACGGCGCTGCTCTCGCAGGCGCCGGGCCAGGGCCGTGGCGGGCTGGTGGTCGCGGGGCTGGGCGTGGTGCTGGCGATCGGCGCGCTGGCGCTGACGCCCAACCTGGGCTTCGTGATCGCGTTCTGCTCGGCGCTGGTGCTGTTGATGGGCTTCGGCGGCGCCGGCGCCTGGATGCAGCTGGACCGCGCCCGCGCCGTCCATCCGGTGGAGGCGGTCGAGGGCGTGCGCACGGTGCTGCGGCTGCTGGTGCTGTTCGCGCTGGTCACGCCGTTCTGGTCCCTGTTCGATCAGAAGGCCTCGACCTGGGTGCTGCAGGCCGACCAGATGACCAAGCCGGCGTGGTTCGAGTCCTCGATGATGCAGGCGCTCAATCCGGCGCTGGTCATGATCCTGATCCCGTTCAACAACTTCGTGCTGTATCCGGTGCTGGAGCGCCTGGGCCTGAAGCTGACGGCGCTGCGCCGGATGGGCGCTGGCATTGCGTTCGCGGGTCTGGCGTGGATCGTCGTGGGCGGCATCCAGCTGAGCATCGACGACGGCCGGGAGCTGTCCATCCTGTGGCAGGTCCTGCCCTACGCGCTGCTGACGCTGGGCGAGGTGCTGGTGTCCGCGACGGGTCTGGAATTCGCCTACAGTCAGGCGCCGCTGGCGATGAAGGGCGTGATCACGAGCTTCTGGAACCTGTCGGTGACGATCGGCAACCTGTGGGTGCTGCTGGCCAACTCGAGCGTCAAGGGCGAGGCGGTCACCACGTACATCCAGTCCACGGGCACGAGCGTCACGGCGTTCCAGATGTTCTTCTTCGCGGCCTTCGCGCTGCTGGCGGCGCTGCTGTTCGCGCTGTACGCGCGGGGCTACCGCATGCAGGACAACTACCGGGGCTGAGGCCCCGATTCCGGGAGAGTTTCCGATGAGTCGTTTCGTTTCGCTGGCCGCCGCGCTGGCCGTGCAGGCCGCATTCGTGGCGCCGGCGGCGCTGGCGCAGGAGAGCGTCAAGCTCAACATGGTGCCGTTGCCGTCGGTGAGGCAGCAGGTGGACGTGACCATGGACATGAAGATGAACATGTCCATGCAGCTGCCCGCCGACGCGCCGGAGCAGGCTCGCGCGCAGGCCGAGCAGATGAAGGCGACGATGCCGGTCACGATGCAGATGGCGATGCGTCAGGTGCTATCGACGACGCCGAAGGCGGCGGACGGCAGCTACACGCTGAAGGCCGAGGTGAACTCGCTCAAGAGCGAAATGCGTGACGCGACGGGTCAGGTGCGGCCGCTGCCGCAGCAGGGGCCGATCCGCTTCACGGCGCAGCTGAAGAACGACCAGTTCGACAAGATCGATCTGGAGCTGCCGCCGACGATGCAGGCGCAGCAGGCGCTGTCGAAGGAGATGCAGGAGAAGATCTTCAACCAGAGCTTCGACTGGATGCGCAAGTTCAACGGCCAGACGATGAAGGTCGGCGAGTCGGTGGAGATGCCGATCGACCTGAACCTGCCCACCGGCGGCGCGCCGACCGGCAAGGTGCTGGGCAAGTACACGCTGACGGCGATCAACAAGGGCGTGGCGTCGTTTGACGTGGACATGCGAATGGACATGAGCTTCGCGGGTCCGGCGGCGGCGGCCTCGTCGGCATCGGCGCCCGAGGCGCCGGCTTCCGCGGCATCGGCCCCGGCTCCGGTGCAGGGGGCGATGACGGGCTCGGGCAAGGGCAAGATGGATCTGCGGATCGCGGATCGCCTGATGCTGCGCAGCACGATGACGATGTCGATGGGCATGGACATGAAGGGGGCCAAGGGCAACATGCGGATGGACATGGACATGACCATGGCGGCCAACGGCAAGGCCCTGCCCACCGCGAAGAAGGCCGCGCCAGCCAAGCCCGCCACCAAGGGCTGAGCGCGTGAGCGCCTGAAGCGCGCCGGAGAGCCGGCCGCGCAATGACGAGGACCGCCCGAGGGCGGTCCTTTTTTCTGCGCGTCAGCATTCTGGTCAGCCCATGAACTTGAACAAGGTCATGAGCACCGCCAGCACGCCGAAGCCCCCAAACATGGACGTCACCGTGAAGCGCTGCATGTCGGCGATCCGTTGGAACAACTCGGCCTTCATGTTGGCCATCTCCACTTTGAGATTGGCGATGTCAACCTTGATGTTGGAGATATCGAACTTCGTGGCGACCTCCTTCTGCGCCTCTCGAATCTCGGCCGCCATGTCTTTCCGAATGGCCTCTGCCGCTGACCGCGCCTGCGCTTCCGAGACACCCGCGCTCGTCAGCGCCAGAAAAACATCGATTTCCATTCACTACCTCTCTCTCGCTGGGAGTGGATCCAGGACTGGCAATCTACGCGTCGAGGTCGTCATTGGCACTGACTGGTTCTGAGGTCCAAGACGCCGTTCCCACTCGGACAAGTAGGGCACCCCCTCAGCATTGAGAGCGCTTGTTTGCCCGTCGACAAGCACTCACTTCCGCCGGACTTCCCGTATCCCCCGCATCGTCGGAATGACCTCCCGCATGACCTGCAGAAAGGCCCGCAGCCGTGCGGGCTGAAGCCGCCGCGAGGGATAGACGAGCGAAATCGGCAGCGGTGACGCGCACCAATCGGGGAGCAGCCGCACGAGCCGCCCTTGCGCGAGGTCGTCCATCACCGCCCATTGCGAGACGAGCGCCAGTCCGAGTCCCCGCCGCACGGACTCGATCAGCGCGAAGAGGCTGTCCGTGCCCAGCCGCGGACGGAAGCTCACATGCATGCGCCCTTCCCCCTTCGACGCGGTGAGGTCGATGCCGTCGCGATAGAACGCCAGCAGCGCCAGCCATGGCTGCGCGCCGAGCAGCGCGGCGATCTCCTCCGGGGATTTCCGGTCCAGGCCCTTGGGCAGTTTCTTCGCGAGCGCCGGCGCGGCGACGAGCACGCGCGGCACCTCGGCCAGCTGCGTCGCGATCAGATTGGGTTGGCTGATTTCGCCGACCAAGAGCGAGCAGTCGACGTTCTCCCGGCTGAAGTCGGGCAACTGGTCCTGCAGCATCCATTCGACCGACACACGCGGATGCCGCGTCAGGAACGCGGCGAGCGGATCGATCAGTTGGCTCTGCCCGAACGCATGCGGCACGCGCAGACGCAGCGTGCCGGCCAGTTCGTCGCCGCCATCGAGCTCCTCGGCCAGCGATTGCCAGCCATCGATCAGGTCCTGCGCCTGCGCGGCGCAGCGCTCGCCCTCCTCGGTGAGCCGCAGCCCGCGCGTCGAGCGCTCGACAAGCCGCGCGCCGAGCAGCGACTCCAGCATCTGCACGCGCCGGCTGACGGTCGGCTGCGTGGTGGCGAGCTGCTGCGCGGCGGCGGAGAAGCTGCCGGCCTCCGCGACGCGGAGGAAGGTCTGCAGTAGCGCGAGGCGGTCCTGGCCGCTGTCCCGGGTGGTCTCGTTCATGGACCGCTTTATACGCCGCGCGTATGGCTGCTGTGCATGCCGGACCGGTTCCGGCCAGGCCTGCGAATCCGAAGAATGCAGGTCATTCGATGCGAACCCGCATCTTCTGTCCTTCTGCTTTCTTGAATCGCCCCTTCGGGAGTTGCCATGACCACCCTTCCCTTTCAATCGACCTCCGCCGCCGCGCCGCGCGAGGCCAGCGCGCCGTCCGCGCCGCTGATCGTCTTGCTGGCGGCCTCGGCGGGACTCGGCGCGGCGTCGCTGTACTACAGCCAGCCCATCCTGGCGCCGCTGGCCGAGGATCTGCACGCCTCGAGCGCTGGCATCGGCGCGGTGCCGATGCTGACGCAGCTCGGCTATGCGGCGGGCATCCTGCTGCTGACGCCGCTGGGCGACCGCTTCGATCGCCGCAAGGTCATCCTGACGAAGTTCGCGCTGCTGATCGCGACGCTGCTGCTGAGCGGATTCGCGCCGGGCTTCGCGCCCTTCCTGGCGGCGAGCGCGCTGCTCGGCCTGACCGCGACGCTGGCGCAGGACGTGGTGCCGATGGCGGCGGCCCTCAGCCCCGCGGAGCATCGCGGCCGCATCGTCGGCCAGGTCATGACCGGGCTGCTGATGGGCATTCTGCTGTCACGAGTGATGAGCGGCGTGATCGCCGACCTGCTCGGATGGCGGTGGGTCTATGGCATCGCGGCGCTGGCATTGACGATCGCGGGGCTGGCGAGCTGGCGTTGGCTGCCGTCGTCCCCGCCGGCGATGCGCACGACGTATGGCGCGCTGCTGCGCTCGCTGGGCGGCCTGTGGCGTTCGTGGCCGACGCTGCGCCGCGCCGCGATCGCACAGGCCTTGCTCGCGGTGGCGTTCAGCGCCTTCTGGTCGACGCTGGCGGTGATGCTGCATCAGCGCTTCGGGCTGGGCAGCGCGGTGTCGGGCGCCTTCGGTCTGGCGGGCGCGGCTGGCGCGCTGGCGGCGCCGCTGGCGGGCCGCATCGCCGACAAGCGCGGTCCTGGCGTCGTGACGAAGCTCGGCGCGCTGCTGGTGACGCTGTCGTTCGCGGCGATGTCGGTAACGGCGTGGCTGGATCGATCGGCGGCGATCGTGGTGCTGGTGGCGCTGGCGATCGTCTTCGATTTCGGCGTGCAGGCGGCGCTGGTCGCGCACCAGACGATCGTCTACAGCCTCGACCCGGCCGCGCGCAGCCGCCTCAACGCGCTGCTGTTCACCGGCATGTTCATCGGCATGGCCACGGGCGCGGCACTGGGGAGCGCGCTGCTGTCATCGCTCGGGTGGCTGGGCGTGACAGGCCTGGCGACCGTCGCGAGCGCCGCAGCGCTGGTGGTGCGAATCACGGCGGACGAGTAAGGCTGCGCACCGGGGAACGAGGCGTCAGTCCCCGCGTCCCAGAGGGATCGCAGAAGCGCTGCGGCGGCCCGAGCGCCGCCATCAGCGGCGTGTAGAACGCGAGCGCCGGTCGAAATCGCCGACGCCGATGAACACGTGCGAGAACATGCCGGCGCCGCGCTTACTGCGTCCGCCCGCGCCAACCGAGAAGGCTCACGCCGAGCGCCACGAAGCACGCGCCGAAGCTGCGGTTCATGATCCTCACGCGGCGGGGCGAGGCCAGGCCACGGCGCAGCGCGCGGGCCAGCACGACGTAGAAGCCATGCGCCAGTACCGCGCAGAGCGAGAAGGTCACCGTCAGCACGACGAAGTCGCGCATCGCCGTCTCGGAGTGATTCATGAACTGCGGAAACAGCGCGGTGAAGAACAGGATCGCCTTCGGATTGGTGAGCGCGACCAGGATGCCGCGCATGAACAGCGCCCGGCGCGAGAGCCCCGCCGTTTCCGCGGCGGCTGCGTCGCCGTCCGCGATCGAGGCCATGCGTTCGCCCTGGCGCCACTGCTTGACGCCGAGCCAGACCAGATAGCAGGCGCCGAGCAGCTTGACGACGAGGAAGGCCTTGGCCGAGGTGCTGAGCAGTACGCCCAGCCCGGCCGTCGTCGCGGCGGACACGGCCAGCAGCCCGATCGCATTGCCCAGCGAGCCCACCATCGCGCGCCGCGGCCCGACGCTGAGCGAGTTCGAGATGGCCATCAGCACGGCCGGTCCCGGCGTGAAGGTGACGAACAACGCCACGCTGACAAAGCCCAACCAAGCGGTCACATCCACGACGATCTCCCAGCGCACGCAACAGGAAGCGGCGATGTTAACGGCGGCTCTCTCGCAGCTAGGATTGCCCGATCGATTGACCCCTCGAGCGCGGTAGCCCCGAAGCAAGCCATGAGCGAAGCCGTCGCGATCGGCCCCTTGGTCCTGCCGTGGACCTTTGTCCATCTGTGCATCGCTGTCGCGGTCTCGAGCGCCGTGGCCTCGATGCTCGCGCGCCGGCGCCGGCAGGAGGCCGGTCCGCTGCTCTGGCGAGGCCTGCTCGTCGCGCTGCTGTTCGCGCGGCTGGGCTTCCTCTATCAGTACAAGGAGCTCTACGCCGAGCATCCGCTCAGCGCCTTCAACATTCGTGATGGCGGCTGGTCGCCCGAAATCGGGATCATCGCGATGTGGATGTACGCGACCTTCCGATTGAGGAACGCGCCGGCCCTGCGCGTGTCGGCATCGGTGCCGCTGGCGATCGGGACGGCGTTGATCGTCGCGGGACAGATCCAGCTCGCGCTGCAGCCTGCTTCCGCGCCGCTGCCAGCGCTGCAGTTCACGCAGTTGAACGGCGAACGCCTGGACCTCGCCGCGCGCGATGGCAAGCCGGTGCTCGTCAACCTGTGGGCGACTTGGTGCGGCCCCTGTGTGCGCGAGATGCCGATGCTCGCGCAGGCGCAGCGCGATCGCCCCGACGTGCGCTTCGTCTTCATCAACCAGGGCGAGGACGCGGACCACGTTGCGAAGTGGTTGAGCGCTCAACGCCTCACGATGGATAACGTCGCCATCGATGAACGGCGCCAGGCAAGCGCGGCATTCAAGCAGGCCGGCTATCCGACGACGCTGCTCTTCGATGCCTCCGGCCGCCTGGTGGCCAAGCGCACCGGCGAGTTGTCGGAGCCTGCCCTTCAGGCGATGCTGACGCGATTACGCTGAGGCGTGCAGTCGCTGGTAGAGACGATCGGTCGTTTCGATGTCGATGGTTTCAGCGAGTTCGATCGGAGCGGGCTCGAACCCCAATCGCGAGAGCAGCGCGATCGAGCGCGCATTGCGCGTCTCCGTCGAGGCCAGGAATCGCGTCACGCCGTGGGCGGCGAGCAGGTAGTCGAGCATCGCAGTAGCGGCCCGCGTCGCGTGCCCATGACCTCGTGCTTCCGCGTTCATGACGTAGGCGATCCAGCAGCGGTCGCGTGCTTCGATCGTCGCTTGCACATAGCCGATCAGCCGGCCGTCATCGCGCCGGATCATCCAGTTGAACCAGAGCTCGCTGCCGTCGGGAGAAGCCCCCTTCGATCGCCGCTCGAAAGCCGCCTTCAACCAGTCGAGCGTCGGTGGCGTCTCCGGCGCGAGGAACTCGTAGATCGAGCGATCGGCGAGCACGGCGTGCATCTCTTCGGCGTGATCGACAGAGACAGGTTCGAGGCGCAGGGAAGGCGCAATCAGCGGCGGGAATGCGGACATGGCGCGAGTGTCCCTCAGACCAGTAGCCTTTAACATCACGCATCCTCTGCCCCGAACACCATGCGACTCCGCGCCATCACGCTCGACGAGACCGCCGCCATCGACCTCGTCGCCCAGCGCATGCGGGCGACTCTCGTCGAGGTGGAAGGTGAGCAAGCCGGCGGCGGCATGTACTCGATGGACTGGCTGCGCGATCGGGTGCGATGGCATCTGGACGGGCGGGCCGCCGCGGTCGTCGTCGCCCAGGACCCCGCCGGCGCGATCGTCGGGCACACGATCTATCGGATCGAAACAAGTGCGGACGGCACGCCCTTCGGGCTGGTCTCCACGACCTACGTCGTGCCGGAGGCACGGCGGCTCGGCGTCGCGCAACAGTTGCTCGAGCACGCGGAGTCGTGGTTCAGAGCGCGCGGCCTGCCGCAGTGCTGCACCTGGACATCGTCAACGAACGCGCCGCTCATCGCCCTCTACACGCGCAACGGCTTCGCGCTGGCCGAGCGCGCTTCCAACGAGTTGACGCGGACACCCATGGTCCGGCTCGCCAAGCAACTCACTGCGCGCTGAAGAAACTCGGCGCCTGATCTCCCCTGGACGCGGTGCCGTGGGCACGCACCTTGCCGCCCCTGCGGCATGAACGCTCCATCCCGCATCGTCCATCTCTACCTCTTCGAGGGCTTCGCCGACTGGGAGGCTGCCTACGCGGTCGCCGGCATCAACACGCCGGAGTTCCAGAAATCACCGGGGACTTGGCAGGTGAAGACCGTCGCCGCCGCGGGCGCCAACCTCGCGCGATCGATGGGCGGCCTGTCGGTGATGCCCGACATCCGGCTTTCGACGCTGTTCCCCGACGACAGCGAGCTATTGATCCTTCCCGGCGGCGCCGGCTGGGACAAGGGCGAGCACCTGGAAGCGGCGAAGAAGGCCAAGGAGTTCCTCGATGCCGGCAAGCGCGTGGCCGCGATCTGCGGCGCCACGGCGGGCCTGGCACGGCTCGGCGTGCTCGACGGCCGGCAGCACACGAGCAACGCGCTGTCCTATCTGAAGGGCGTGCCCGAGTACGCTGGCAGCGACCGCTACGTCGACGAGCCCGTCGTCATCGACCGCGGGCTGATCACCGCCGGCGGCATGTCAGCGCTGGACTTCGCGCGCGCCATCTTCGAGACGCTCGACATCTACTCACCCGACCCCCTCGAGGCCTGGTACCAGCTCAACAAGACCGGGCAGTCGGCCTGGTTCGCGAAGATGGCGCGGGCAGAAGGGCGCTGAGCGCCGCAGCCCGCTCTGGTCGCCGAGCCAGCACGCCCTCCATGGTCAGCGTCATGCTGGCCCGCTCCCTGATCGATCGTTGTCCGGTCAGTTGGGGCAGAGTCCAATTGGCCGGCGCGGCCACGCGCGCCCACCCATCGGGGTGGAGCGCGTCGCTCGAACATGGGCGCTCAGGGGCTGGACCAGAAGGCCCGCAACTTGGCCTCGGTACCGAAGTACTGGTCGCGGTCGCAGCGGCCGATGCCCGGCACCTCGTGCGGCGCGTCGCCGGCCGCGCCATCGGTGTACTGCCACAGCGTCCAGTGCTCCCAGACCTTGGGAATCAGCGGCGGCGCGCCGTAGCGCGCGAACCAGAGCCAGCACTTGGACAGCTCGGTCTGCTCGGGCGACGCGATCCCGGCTGCGGCCAGCGCCTCCTTGATCGTGTGCCCCGAGTACAGCCCCGGATAGCGTCCCGTCTTCTGGAAGACGTGATGCACGAACTGCTCGGCCTCGAGCAGCGACATGTCGTGACCCTGCGGATTGGGTTCGAAGTCGAGCACGAGCAGCATCGACGGATCACCGACGGTCTTCAGGAAGAACTCCGCCTGCGCGACGGGGTCGCCCGAGGTGCCGAAGTGATAGGCGCCAAACAGCAGGCCAGCCTGACGCGCGCGGGTGCGATGGTCGTCGAGGGTGGGATCCTTGTATGAGAAGCCCTGCGTCGCCTTGTGGATGGCGCCGATGACGCCCGCATCGGCGGCCGCGGCGAAGCTCGACACCTGGTTGTGGTGGGAAAGGTCGATGACAGCGTTGATCACTGGGAGTCCTCCTTGGCCGCCGTCCGGCGCGGACGGGCTCCTCGACATGGAAGCCGCCGCGCGGACGGATGTGGGCCTGTCAGCGGGGCAGTGTCAAGGAACGCTTCGGGAGGAACAAGGCGGGACGCGGCGAGGCATCCTATCGATTGCGGATGCGCCGCGCCATCACGGCAGCCGCGCCAGCGCCTCCAGGTACCTCGGCGCGAGCATCAGCTCATCCCAGGTCAGCGGCGCCGACTGCGGCACCAGCGCCGCGCGGCGCGCCTCGCTGTCGATCGCCGGCGCCCACGCGCCGGACGACTGCGCCTGGCTCAGGCCGTCGAGCAGCTCGTCGATCGCGCGGCCGCCCTGCTCCAGGCTCTGGTTGCACAGCAGCACCAGGTCGCAGCCCGCGCCCAGCGCCGCCAGCGCCGCCTCGGTGTAGCCCACCGGCCGGCCCTCGATCACGCGCGCCGCGGCCATGCCGAGGTCGTCGCTGAACACCGCCCCCGCGAAGCCCAGCCGGTCGCGCAGGATGTCCTGCAGCCAGCGCCGGCTGAAGCCCGCCGGGCGGCCGTCCACCTTGCGGTAGATCACGTGCGCGGGCATCACCGCCGACAGGCTCAGACTCAGCCATTCGAACGGGCGCACGTCCTCCGCCAGGATCGCCTTCAGCGAGCGCGTGTCCACCGGCACGCCCACATGCGAATCGACGCTCACCGCGCCATGCCCCGGGAAGTGCTTGCCGCAGCTGCCCATGCCCGCCAGCGCGAAGCCCTGCATCAGGCTCTGCGCCAGCAGGCTCACCACGCGCGGATCGCGATGGAAGCTGCGCGAGCCGATCACCGGACTCACCGACTGCCGGCCCTCGTCCTGATGATCCAGGTCCAGTACCGGCGCGAAACTCATGTCCACGCCGCAGGCGCGCAGCTCCAGCGCCAGCACCAGACCGGTGGCCGTCGCGGCCTGCACGGCCCGCATCGCGTCCTCCATCCACAGCTCGCCGAGCGTGCGCATCGCCGGCAGCGCCGTGAAGCCATCGGTGCGGAAGCGCTGCACGCGGCCGCCTTCCTGGTCCACGGCGATCAGCAGATCCGGCCGGATCGACTTGGCCTCGGCGCACAGCGCCGTCAGTTGCGCGCGGCTTTCAAAGTGGCGCGCGAACAGGATCATCCCGCCCGTCAGCGGATGCGCGAGCCGGCGGCGGTCGTCCGCCGTCAGCGCCGTGCCGGCGATGTCCAGGATCACCGGCGAATGCAGGGAGTCGGTCATGGATGCTTGTCTCTCCGTTGTCTCTGTCGTGGGGCGCGCGAACCGGCTCGCGCTCAGCCCCGGGTCTCGACGACGACGAACGCCGTCGCGTAGTCCGTCTCGTCGCTCACGGTCACGTGGGCGCTCAGCCCCTTGGCCTCGAACCACTGGGCCAGGCCGCCGTGCAGCCGGATCTCCGGCTTGCCGCTGGGCGCCTTGACGACCTCGCAGTCCCGCCACGTCATCGGCATGCGCATGCCCATGCCGATCGCCTTCGAGAAGGCCTCCTTGGCCGAGAACCGCGTCGCCAGGTAGGCGATGCCCCGCGCCGGCACCTTCGCGTAGCGCGCGCGGAACACGCCGATCTCGTGCGGGCCCAGCACCTTCTCGGCGAAGCGCTCGCCGCGCCGCTCGAAGGTCTGACGAATGCGCCGGATGTCGCAGACGTCCGTGCCGATGCCGTAGATCATCGCGGCCCTTTCATGCGCGGCAGGTGCGCGCTTCGTGCCCGGTTCGTGTGGATGGCGTGCCGGATTGCAATCAGACGTACGCGCGCTGGATGCAGCGCTGATAGTCGCGCACGGTCTCGGCGTAGCCGAGTTCCAGCGCGTCGGCGATCAGCGCGTGGCCGATCGAGACCTCCGCCACGCCCGGCACCTCGCGCAGGAAGCGCGTCAGGTTGTCGCGGTTCAGGTCATGTCCCGCGTTGATCGCGAGTCCCTGCGCCAGCGCCGCCCGCGCCGCCGCCGTGAAGCCGGCCAGCACTTCGGCCTCGCGCGGGGTGCCGAAGGCGCTCGCCCAGGTCTCGGTATAGAGCTCGATGCGGTCCGCGCCCAGCGCGGCCACGTGGGCCATCGCCTCCGGCAAAGGATCCATGAACAGGCTCACCCGCACGCCCAGCGACTTGCACTCGGCGATCATCGGCCGCAGCCGCTCGTTGTCGGCCGGGAGCGTCCAGCCGTGATCGGAGGTGAACTGGTCCTCGCTGTCCGGCACGAAGGTCGCCTGATGCGGCCGCACTTCCCGGATGAAGGCCATCAGGTTCTGCGTCGGGTTGCCCTCGATGTTGTATTCGGCCTGCGGCCAGGCCTTCATCAGCGCGGCCAGCTCGCGCACGTCATCGGCGCGGATGTGGCGCTCGTCGGGACGCGGGTGCACCGTGATGCCCTGCGCGCCGGCCTCCAGGCACAGCTGCGCCGCGCGCGTCACGCTGGGAATGCCCAGGTGCCGGGTGTTGCGCAGCAGGGCGACCTTGTTGACGTTGACGGACAAGGCGCAGCGCGCCTCGTGGCGGCCGGCTTCGGGAGCGATCAGCGGATTCATGTGAGCAGCTTCTGGACGTCGAGCAACACTTGCCGCGTCCGCAGAGGACGATGCCCCAGATGATAGTGAAGCAATCCTCGCAGCAGCGGCTTCAAGGCCGGCCCCGCGAACTCGCAGGCCTGCTGCAGTGCCGCCTGGCTGCCGTGCAGCAGCGCCGCCTGCAACTGGATGAAGGCCATGCCGCTCAGTTGCGGCGCGTCGTGCGTCGGCACGATGACGCCCGACTCCGGCGCCAGCAGGTAGGACCGCTCGGGATCGAGCGGGGCCTGCGTCGTCGCCAGCACGCTCAGGTCGGGTAGCAGGCCGCAGGTGGCCAGCAGCCGGAACTCGAAGGCGCGCAGCGCGAACTGCGCGTCGTCAACGGAGCGCAGTTGCGGCAACAGCGCCGCATAGGCGTCGAACAGCTCAGGCTGCGCCTCCTGCCGGGGCAGGAATTTCAGCAGCAGCTCGTTGACGTAATAGCCGCTGAACAACGCCGCGCCGCTGGGCAGCGTCTGTCCGCCGACCCATTCCGCACCGCGCAGCGACTGCACCTCGGCCGCGCCGTCCTCGTTCATCTTCGAGGGCTTGGACAGCGTCACCTGCAGACGCAGGAACGGCAGCAGCACCGATCGCAGCTGCGAATACGGCCGCTTGGCTCCCTTGGCCACCACCGCCAGCCGGCCGTGCTCGCGGCTGAACAGGTCCAGCACCAGGCTGGTCTCGCTCCAGTCGTAGTGATGCAGGACGAAAGCCGCCTGCGTGGCGGGCGTCTTGGGGGCGCGGGGGGCCATGGACGCGGATCGTCAGCGAGCGCGTGCCGTGCTCACTCGTAGCCGTAGCTTCTGAGGTGTTCCTCGCTGTCGGCCCAGCCGGAGCGGACCTTGACCCACAGCTCCAGGAACACGCGCGCGTCCATCAGCGTCTCGAGCTCCTGGCGGGCCTCGGAGCCGATGCGCTTCAGGCGCTCGCCGCCCTGGCCGATGACCATGCCCTTCTGGGCGTCGCGCTCGACCACGATGGTCGCGGCGATGCGGCGCAGGTTGCCTTCTTCCTCCCAGCGGTCGATGATCACCGTCGCCTCGTAGGGCAGCTCGTCGCCGGTCAGGCGGAAGAGCTTCTCGCGGATCATCTCGGCGGCCAGGAATTTCTCGCTGCGGTCCGTCAGCGCATCCTCCTCATAGAACCATTCCTGGTTCGGGAGATACGGCTTCAGGATCTGGAACAGGCGCTGGACGTCCGAGTCCTTCTTCGCCGACAGCGGGACGAACTCGCTGAAGTTGCGGCGCTCCTGCATGCTCTTGAGCCAGGGCATCAGCTCGGCCCGGCGGTGCACCGCATCCAGCTTGTTGGCGATCAGCACCACCGGCTTGTCCTGCGGCAGCAGCGACAGCACCTTGGCATCGTCCAGGCCGAAGCGGCCCGCCTCGACCACGAACAGCACCAGGTCCACGTCCGCCAGCACGCCCTGCACCGTGCGGTTCAGGTTGCGGTTCAGCGCCGTGCTGTGCTTGGTCTGGAAGCCGGGGGTGTCGACGAAGACGAATTGCGCCTCGTCGACGGTGCGCACGCCGGTGATGCGGTGACGCGTGGTCTGCGCCTTCTTCGACGTGATCGAGACCTTCTGGCCGACCAGCGCGTTCAGCAGCGTGGACTTGCCCACGTTGGGCCGGCCGACGATGGCGATCAGGCCGCAGCGCGCGTCGCCCTCGTAAGGCATCGCGCCGATGCCGCCCTGGACCTCGGGCAGGCCGCCCTCGGCGCCCTCCTCGTCCTGTTCGCCGCCGTCATGCGCGGCGGCATCGGCGTCGTGGTCCAGCGGGGTCTCGGGGTCGTGCGGGGCGTTCAGGGTCGGGTCCTTGGAAACGGAAGAAGTGGTGTCGGAAAGGGGATCGGACGAAGACGCCGCCTCGGGCGTCTTCGGAGGGGTGGGTGCGTTCATCGCGGGCTCCGCGTCAGTCGCGCAGGCCGGTGCCGGGGCGGTCGCCAGCGAGCAGTTCGTCCAGCACCTGCCTGGCCGCCTCCTGCTCCGCGATCCGGCGCGAGCGGCCTTCGCCGCGGCGCGACAGCGTCAGCGCGGCCACTTCACATTCGACGGTGAAGGTCTGGGCATGCGCCTGGCCCCGCGTCTCGACGATGCGGTAGGCCGGCACCGCCAGCTTGCGCGCCTGCAGCCATTCCTGCAGCGCGGTCTTGGAGTCCTTGGCCCACTGGTCGATGCCGCTGGCCGCGATGGTCTCGCCCAGCAGCCGGCGCACGATCTCGCGCGCCGCTTCGTAGCCGCCATCCTGGAAGGCGGCACCGATCACGGCCTCCAGCGCGTCGGCCAGGATCGACGGACGCTGCGCGCCGCCGCCACGAGCCTCGCCCTCGCTCATGCGCAGGCATTCCGGCATCTGCAGCTGCAGCGCCAGCCGGTGCAGGCTGTCCTCGCGCACCAGGTGCGCGCGGATCCGGGTCAGGTCCCCCTCGTCCGAGCCGGCGAAGCGCTCGAACAGCAGAGCCGACACCGCCAGGTTCAGCACCGCGTCGCCCAGGAACTCCAGGCGCTCGTTGTGCTGCTGGCCAAAGCTGCGATGCGTCAGCGCGCGCTGCAGCAGCCCCGCCTGCGAGAAGCGGTAGCCCAGGCGTTGCTGAAAGGCGTCGAGCGCGTGAGGTGTCATGGACGGGAACCGGTCGGGCGAGTCAGTGCGACTCGCCTTTGTACTTGATCAACAGGAATGCGGGGCCGAACAGGGGCACTTCCTTGTCGTAGGCGAAGCTGATCTTCACCTTGTCGTCGACCTTGGTGATGGTCAGATCCTTGGGTTCGATGCTCACGATCGAATATTCGATCTGCTTGGTGCGCTCGAACGAATCACGCGCGGCCGCCACCGTCGGCGGGCTGTCCTTGGCGATCTTGTCGATCGCGCGCTGGATCGTGTAGTACTCCATCACCGTCGGCACCACGCGCAGCAGCACGACCGAGCCGCCGCCAATGATCACCGCCCAGAACAGCAGGCCCAGCAGGCTGATGCCGCGTTGAATCTTCCGTGCCCTCATCACGTCTTGCTCCGATATTGATGTCGATACAGGTTAGCCGCGTGCCGGCCCGCCGTCACTGGATGCCGCCGATGCGCTTCAGGTTGCCGAAGTTCATCCAGACCACGAAGGCGCGGCCCACGATGTTCTCATCCGGCACGAAACCCCAGAAGCGCGAGTCCTGCGAGTTGTCGCGGTTGTCGCCCATCATGAAGTAATGGCCGGCTGGCACCTTGCAGGTCACGCCTTCCAGCGTGTATTTGCAGTTCTCGTTGTTCGGGAAATCGTAGAGCTTGTAGATGCCGCCACGCGCGTTCGGGTCCACCAGGATCTGGTGCTCCACGTCGCCCAGCTTCTCGGTGAAGCGCTGCCGGAAACGCATGGCGCTCGGGCTCGGATCGTCGTCGAAGAACTGGCCCTGCTCGGTGGTCTCCACCAGCTTGCCGTTCAAATACAGCTTCTGGTTCAGGTAGGCGATCTCGTCGCCCGGCAGGCCGACGGCGCGCTTGATGTAGTCGACGGTCGGATTCTGCGGATAGCGGAACACGACCACGTCGCCACGCTTCACGTCGTTGTTGCTGATGATCTTCTTGTTGATCACCGGCAGCCGGATGCCGTAGTGGAACTTGTTCACCAGGATCAGGTCGCCGATCATCAGCGTCGGCACCATCGAGCCCGACGGGATCTTGAACGGCTCGAACATGAACGATCGCAGCAGGAACACGATCAGGATCACCGGGAACAGCCCGGCGGTCCAGTCCAGCCACCAGGGCTGGCGCAGGATCTCCTGGCGCGCGCCCTCGACGTCGCCGTCGACACGCTGGATGCCTTGCGCTGCCAGCGAGGCGCGGCGCCTTTCGTCAGCCTGGGCCAGTGCCTGGGCCGCGCGTTCACGCGCGGGTTGGAAGTGCAAGCGCTCGGCCAGCCAGTACGCCAGCGTCACCGTCGTCAGGATCAGCAGCAGCAGCGAGAAGTTGCCGTTCCAGTAGCCCTTGTACCAGCCGCCCAGGTAGGCGATCAGGGCGGCATACAGCAACCCGGTCAGTGCGCTCATGGCTTTCATTCGGAGTCTTATTCTTCGACTTGGAGGATGGCCAGGAAGGCTTCTTGCGGCACCTCCACCGAACCGATTTGCTTCATGCGCTTCTTGCCGGCTTTCTGCTTCTCCAGCAGCTTGCGCTTGCGGGTGATGTCACCACCGTAGCATTTTGCCAGCACGTTCTTGCGCAGCGCCTTGATGTTCTCGCGCGAGATGATGTTGGCGCCGATGGCCGCCTGGATGGCCACGTCGTACATCTGGCGCGGAATGATCTCGCGCATCTTGGCCGCCACCTGCCGGCCGCGGAACTGCGATTGCGAGCGGTGCACGATCAGCGACAGCGCATCGATCCGGTCGCCGTTGATCAGCATGTCCACCTTGACGACGTCCGAGGCGCGGTACTCCTTGAACTCGTAGTCCATCGACGCGTAGCCGCGCGAGACCGACTTCAGCTTGTCGAAGAAATCCAGCACGATCTCCGCCAGCGGGATCTCGTAGGTCAGCATCACCTGGCGGCCGTGGTACGCCATGTTCAGCTGCACGCCGCGCTTCTGGTTGGCCAGCGTCATCACCGGGCCGACGTATTCCTGCGGCATGTACAGGTGGACCGTCACGATCGGCTCGCGGATCTCGCCGATCTTGCTCTGCTCGGGCATCTTGGACGGGTTCTCGACCTCGATCACTTCGCCGTCGCCGAGCTGGACCTCGTACACCACGCTGGGCGCGGTGGTGATCAGGTCCTGGTCGAATTCGCGCTCCAGACGCTCCTGCACGATCTCCATGTGCAGCAAGCCAAGGAAGCCGCAGCGGAAACCGAAGCCCAGCGCCTGCGAGACTTCCGGCTCGAAGCGCAGTGAGGCGTCGTTCAGCTTGAGCTTTTCCAGTGCATCACGCAATTGGTCGTACTCGCTGGCCTCGGTCGGGTAGAGGCCGGCGAACACCTGCGGCTGGATCTCCTTGAAGCCAGGCAGCGCCTCGGTGGCCGGACCCAGGTTGTTCGGGAGCTTCTTCTCCAGCGTGATGGTGTCGCCCACCTTCGCCGCCGCCAGTTCCTTGATGCCGGCGATGATGAAGCCGACCTCGCCGGCGTTCAGCTGGTCGCGGTTCTCGGACTTGGGCGTGAACACGCCCAGGTGCTCGGCCGGATAGACGGCGTTGGTGGCCATCATCCGGATGCGCTCGCCCTTCTTCAGCGTGCCGTCGACGACCCGCACCAGCATCACCACCCCCACGTAGTTGTCGAACCAGGAGTCGATGATCATCGCGCGCAGCGGCGCCTCGGCCACGCCCTTGGGCGGCGGCATGCGGGTGATGACGGCTTCGAGGATGTCGTCGATGCCCATGCCGGTCTTGGCCGAGCAGGGGATCGCGTCGGTCGCGTCGATGCCGATGACGTCCTCGATCTCCGATTTGGCGCCTTCCGGATTGGCCTGCGGCAGGTCCATCTTGTTCAGCACCGGGATCACTTCAACGCCGAGCTCGAGCGCGGTGTAGCAGTTGGCCACGGTCTGCGCCTCGACCCCCTGGCTGGCGTCGACCACCAGCAGCGCGCCCTCGCACGCGGACAGCGAGCGGCTCACTTCGTACGAGAAGTCCACGTGCCCCGGGGTGTCGATCAGGTTCAGGTTGTAGACCTGCCCATCGCGCGCCTTGTAGCGCAGCGCCGCCGTCTGCGCCTTGATCGTGATGCCGCGCTCGCGCTCGATGTCCATCGAGTCCAGCACCTGCGCCTCCATCTCCCGGTCCGACAGCCCGCCGCAGCGCTGGATGATCCGGTCGGCCAAGGTGCTCTTGCCGTGGTCGATGTGGGCAATGATGGAGAAATTGCGGATGTGGTTCATGGACTCGGATGGAGACCGCGAACTCGCCCGCCACACCAGCGGCGCTCGAGCGGAGCACGCTGAGACACACTGCGGACGGCCGGTCGAGGCGGTGATGCATGGCCCTTCTCAGGGCCCGAACAGGACATAAAAAAAAGGCACGTCGAAACGGTGACGCGCCTTCCAACAAAACGTATGGCAACTGCTTGTTGGGCTTTCATTGTAGCCAAAAGGCCCGCCCTGGAAACCGCATGGATGCGAGCTTCTCGGCCGTTGCCCATCGCCAACAGCGATTTTGTGCACAGGTTATCCACAAAAACTGAGGACATCCTGTGGATCGCTGAGCCCGTCAAAATGAAGCCTTCCGATTCACCGTCGGAACAGCGACAAAGCTGGCCGGACGCGCCCGGATTGTAGCGGAGCGAGGCACCAATACCCCGCCTTGGTCACAACCGTGAGCAAGCACCAACCGACGGCTATCGGATTGAACCCGCACAAGTCGCTGGCCGATTTTTCATATCGCGGAAAGCCCCGGGCCTGCGCTAGGTTGACGGTGGTGGGCAACACCGATTCGGTCAATGCCAAGAAGAGGCTTATCCCTTGCCCGGCTTCAGCACGACATAGGTCGCGACCTCGCCCCGGCGCACCAGCATCTGCAGCGGCTTGCCCTTCTCCATCTTGGAAAGGGCCGCTTGGAACTGCTTGACTGTCTTCACCTCGGCGTTGTTGGCCGAGAGGATGACGTCGCCCACCCGCAAGCCCGCGCGCGCTGCCGGGCCGTCTGCCGTGTCGATGCGCAGACCGCCGTCGACCTTGAGCTCCTTGCGCTGCGCCTCGGACAGTTCGCTGACGGTCAGTCCCCAGGCCTGCGCGCCGGTGGCGGCGGGCGTCTCGGCATCGGGCGTTGCGGCGGCGCGGTCGTCAGGCAACGCGTCGAGGGTGGCGGTCAGTTCCTTGTACACGCCGCGGCGGAACACCTGCAGCGGCACCTTCGTGCCGGGCCTCGCGGCAGCAGCGAGCCGGCGCAGATCAACCGCCTTCTCCACGGCCTTGCCGTCGAACCTGGTGATCACGTCGCCGAGTTGGAGTCCCGCCTTCTCGCCGGGTCCGGCCGGCGTGATACGGCTGACCAGCGCCCCTTGCGGCTTGCCAAGCCCGATGGCTTCGGCCACTTCCTTGCTCACGTCGTCCGGATAGACGCCCAGCATGCCGCGCGTCACACGGCCGTTGGCGCGCAACTGGTCGGCGACGCGCATGGCCTCGTCGATCGGAATGGCGAAGGAGATTCCCATGAAGCCGCCCGACTGGCTGTAGATCTGGGAATTGATGCCGACCACCTCACCGCGCAGGTTCAGCAGCGGGCCGCCGGAGTTCCCTGGATTGATGGCGACGTCGGTCTGGATCAGCGGCAGCAGATCGCCCGTGTCCCGCGCCTTGGCGCTGACGATGCCTGCGGTGACGGTGTTGTCGAAACCGAAGGGCGAGCCGATGGCCATGACCCATTCGCCCACCTTCAGCTTGCCGACATCCCCCATGCGCAGCAACGGCAGGTTGTTGGCCTCGATCTTGAGCACCGCGACGTCGGTGCGCCGGTCCAGGCCGATGACCTTGGCCTTGAACTCGCGCTTGTCGGTCAGCGTGACCGTCACTTCGTCGGCGTCGTCGACGACATGCGCGTTGGTCATCACATAGCCATCCGCACCGATCACGAAGCCCGACCCCAACCCTCTGCGCTGCGGCGCGTCATCGTCCTCATCGTCGTCCGGCGCTGGCGAAGGCGTCGGCGCTGCCCCCGGGGGCGTGCGGCGCTGCGGTGGCACGGGAATACCGAAACGGCGCAGCAGCTCGCGCATCTGCTCGTCGACCTGCGCGTTGGCCACCTTCACCTTTTCCGACGTCCGGATGTTGACCACCGCCGGGCCTGCCTGCTCGACCAGGATGCTGAAGTCCGGCAGCGCGCGCGCCAACTCCGGCGCAGCCACTGGCAACGTTCCTGAGACCGGCGCGGCGCTGGTCTGGGCGGCGGCCATGAGGGACCCGCCCAGCAAAGCGGCACTGGCGAGCGCCAAAGCGAGACGTCGAAGAGAGCAGGAACGATCGAGATTGGGCATGGACACTCGCTGGTGGCGACGCTGGAACAGAAGGCTCACATCATGCCCGGATTTCACGACGGGCATCGCGTCAGCCCGGCGCATGGAACAGATGCAGCCGCAGCGTTGACCATTGCGCGCCGAGCGCGCGTCGCGACACCGCAACCCACTGCGATCGCCGGCTGGAGACGATCGCGTCCCCTTCCGGCTGCCAGGCATCGAGGCGCAACAGCATCCACTGCTCCAGATCGATGAAGACCTGTGGCGCAACGGCAAGCGGCTCTCCCGGCCGATCCCACCACCATTGCCGACCATCCCAGCGCAGCGTTCGCGGCCGGCGCCGCGCGACGGGCAGCGCCAAGGCGGCTCCGGCGCCCAGGGCAACGATAGCCAGCATCCACGCTCCGCCGCCCATCCCCAACTGCTGCAAGACGGCAAGCGCGGCCGCCACGGCACCGGCGCCAAGCAGTGCGCGCTGCACCCGCTCCCATCGCGGATCCGGCGGCAATGAAAAACGCCGGGCAGCGGCCCGGCGTGGTGTCGATCGATCGGGCGCCATGCTCGCCACCCCGATCGTGTCGCGCGGCGGATCAGATCCGCTTGAAGATCAGCGTGCCGTTCGTGCCGCCGAAGCCGAAGTTGTTCTTCGCGGCGTACTCGATCGGCATCTTCCGCGCCTCATTGGCGCAGTAGTCCAGGTCGCACTCGGGATCCTGGTTGAAGATGTTGATCGTCGGCGGGGCGACCTGATCATGGATTGCCTTGACGGTGAAGACGGACTCGATGCCGCCCGCGCCGCCCAGCAGATGGCCGGTCATCGACTTGGTCGACGACACCACCAGGCCCTGCTTGGCGTAATCGCCAAAGGCCTGCTTGATCGCGTTGGTCTCGTTGGCATCGCCCAGTGGCGTGGACGTGCCATGCGCATTCATGTACTGGATCTGATCCGGGTTGAGCCCCGCGTTGCGCAGCGCGTTGCGCATCGAGCGCGTCGGGCCGTCCACGTCCGGCGCGGTCATGTGGTACGCGTCGGCACTCATGCCGAAGCCCACCAGCTCCGCGTAGATCTTGGCGCCGCGCTTCTTGGCGTGCTCGTACTCCTCGAGCACCAGCACGCCGGCGCCCTCGCCCAGCACGAAACCGTCGCGGTCCTTGTCCCAGGGACGGGATGCGGTCTTCGGGTCATCGTTGCGGGTGGACAGCGCACGGGCCGCGGCGAAGCCGCCGACACCCAGCGGGGACACCGTCGATTCGGAGCCGCCCGCGACCATGACGTCGGCATCCCCCGCCTCGATCATGCGGCCGGCTTGGCCGATGCTGTGCAAACCCGTCGTGCAGGCCGTCACGATGGCCAGGTTCGGCCCCTTGAAACCGCACTTGATCGAAACGTGGCCGGAGATCATGTTGATGATCGACGCCGGCACGAAGAACGGACTGATGCGGCGGGGGCCGCGGTTGGTCAGTTCCGCGTGGGTCTCCTCGATCATCGGCAGCCCGCCGATGCCGGAGCCGACCAGCACGCCGATGCGCTCAGCCAGTTCCGGGCTCAGCGCGTCGCCGGTGGGCAGGCCCGAGTCCTGGATCGCCTGCAGCGACGCCGCCAGCCCGTAATGGATGAACGTGTCCATGTGGCGAGCTTCCTTCGCGGGGATGTAGTCATCCACCTTGAAGTCCTTGACCTCGCCAGCGAAATGGCAGGCCAGGTTGCTGGCATCGAAACGGGTGATGGTGTCGATGCCAGTCCGACCGGCCACGATGTTGGCCCAGCCCTGCTCGACCGTGTTGCCCACGGGCGAGATCAGGCCGAGTCCGGTGACGACGACGCGACGACGGCTCATGCTGCTTGCTTACGCCTTCTGGTGCTTGACCGCGTAGTCGATCGCCAGTTGAACGGTGGTGATCTTCTCGGCCTCTTCGTCCGGGATCTCGATGCCGAACTCGTCTTCGAGGGCCATCACCAGTTCCACGGTGTCCAGAGAATCAGCGCCCAGATCGGCGACGAAGGCCTTTTCATTGGTCACATCGGCTTCGGGCACGCCGAGTTGCTCGGCGATGATTTTCTTGACACGTGCTTCGATATCGCTCATGACTCCTCCAGGAGGGGGTGGTTTGCTAGAACAACCCGGGATTCTAAGGCCTTAGAGTGGCGCCCCTAGTCGGACCTCCCGAGGCGCGCCTTCCACGATGGAGACGGCGCGCGCTCGCACTCTATCAGCCCCACACCGGCCGGGTGAATCCGGTGGGCGGGCCGCCCGGAATGGGCGGCCCGCCTCAATTCATGTACATGCCGCCATTGACGTGCAACTCCACGCCAGTGATGTAGCTCGCCTCCGGCGACGCCAGGAACGCCACCGCATGGGCGATCTCGGCCGGGTCGCCCAGGCGGCCCGCGGGAATCTGCGCCAGCAGCGCGGTCTTCTGCGCCTCGGGCAGGACGTCGGTCATGTCGGTGGCGATGAAACCGGGCGCCACGCAGTTCACGGTCACCGAGCGGCTGCCCAATTCCCGGGCCAGGGCACGCGTCATGCCCGCGACGCCGGCCTTCGCGGCCGCGTAGTTGGCTTGGCCCGCGTTGCCCGAAGCCCCGACCACCGACGTGATGTTGACGATGCGGCCATAGCGCTGCTTCATCATCGGGCGCATCACCGCGCGGCTGATGCGGAACACGGCCTTCAGGTTGGTGTCGAGGACGGCATCCCAGTCCTCGTCCTTCATGCGCATCGACAGCATGTCCTTCGTGATGCCGGCGTTGTTGACCAGCACCTGCAGGCTGCCGTCCTGCTTGACGATCGCGTCGACCAGCGCGTCGACCGCGGCGACGTCGTTCACGTTCAGCACCGCACCGCGGCCGCCATGGGGGGCCAGTGCCTCGGTGATGGACTGAGCGCCGGCTTCGCTGGTCGCGGTGCCGATGACGACGTAGCCCTTCTGGGCCAGGGTCAGCGCGATCGCGCGGCCAATGCCACGGCTGGCGCCGGTCACCAGCGCCACTTGCTTGCTGTCGGACATGGAAATTCCTCGAACGAAATCTGGATGGGGGTCGGAACGATCAGGCCAGCAGCGCCTTGGCCTCGGCCAGCGAGGCAGGGTCCAGCACCGTGGCGGCGGCGATCTCGCCGTCGATGCGCTTGGCCATGCCGGCCAGCACCTTGCCGGGGCCACACTCGATGACGGTGGCCAGGCCGCGCGCCTTGAGCGCCTGCATGACCTCCACCCAGCGCACCGGGCCGAAGGCCTGGCGGTACAGCGCGTCGCGCAGCGCCACCGCGTCGTCGGTGACGGCGACGTCGATGTTGTTGATCACCGGGAAGGCGGCCGGCGTGAAGCTGACCGCGGCGAGCTTCTCGCGCAGGCGGTCGGCGGCCGGCTTCATCAGGCTGGAATGGAAGGGCGCCGACACCGGCAGCGGCAGCGCGCGCTTCGCGCCAGCGGCCTTGAGCGCCTCGTTCGCCTTCTCGACGCCACCCTTGGAGCCGGCGATCACGGTCTGCTTCGGATCGTTGAAGTTGACCGCCTCGACCACCTCGCCAGATTCGGCGGCGACCTGCTGGCAAACCTCGCGAACCACCGCCGCGTCCAGGCCCAGGATCGCCGACATCGCGCCGGTCCCTACCGGCACCGCCTCCTGCATGGCTTGCGCGCGGAAACGCACGAGCGGCAGCGCGTCAGCCAGACTGAGCGCGCCAGCGGCCACCAGCGCGGTGTACTCGCCCAGCGAGTGGCCGGCCGCCGCGGCCGGAGCCAGGCCCGTCTCCGCGATCCAGGCGCGGTAGCAGGCAATGCCCGCGGTCAGCATCACGGGCTGGGTGTTGGTCGTCAGGTCCAGTTGTTCCTTGGGACCGTTCTTGATCAGCGCGCCGATGTCCTCGCCCAGCGCGGCCGAGGCCTCGGCCAGCGTGCGGACCACTTCCGGGTGATCGCCCCAGGCGTCGAGCATGCCGACGGACTGCGAGCCCTGTCCAGGAAAGACGATTGCGAAGTTCTTGCTCATGGCGATTCGAGTCCGAGACTATCCATACAAAGGGAGAAACGCGCGTGACACGCGCGCCAGGCACGCGGCGCCCGCCAGCGCGCGGCGCTCCGGGCACGGCGGCATCAGCGGCCGATCAGAAATCCAGCAGCACCGCGCCCCAGGTGAAGCCGCCGCCGACGCCTTCCAGCATCACCGTGTCACCGCGTCTGATCTTGCCGGCGCGCACGGCCACGTCCAGGGCCAGCGGGATCGATGCGGCCGAGGTGTTGCCATGCTCGTCGACCGTCGCGATCAGCTTGTCCAGGGGCATCTTCAGCTTCTTGGCCGTGCCCTGCATGATGCGGATGTTGGCCTGATGCGGGATCAGCCAGTCGATGTCCGCGTCGGTGCGGCCGGCCTTGTCGAGCACCGAGCGCGCCACCTTCTCCAGCACGCCCACGGCGAGTTTGAACACCGCCTGGCCGTCCATCTTCAGCAGCGGATGGCCGAGCACCTCGCCGCCGGACACGGTGCCCGGGGTGCAGAGGATGTCGACATGGCGGCCGTCGGCATGCAATTCGCTCGCCAGAATGCCGGGTTCATCGCTCGCGCCCAGCACCACGGCGCCGGCGCCATCGCCGAACAGCACGCAGGTCGTGCGGTCCTTGAAGTCGAGGAGGCGCGAAAACACTTCCGAGCCCACCACCAGCGCCTTGCGGGCGGCGCCGCTCTTGATCATTGCGTCGGCCACGGTCAGCGCGTAGACGAAGCCGGAGCACACGGCCTGCACGTCGAACGCGGCGCAGCCATGGATGCCCAGCTTGTTCTGCAGCAGGCAGGCGGTGGAGGGGAACACCATGTCCGGTGTGGACGTGGCGACGATGATCAGGTCGATCTCCTCGGCGCGGACGCCGGCCGACTCGAGCGCCGCCAGGCAGGCCGGCAGCGCGAGATCGCTGGAGGTGACGTGCGGATCGGCGAAGTGACGGGCGTGGATGCCGGTGCGCTCGACGATCCATTCATGCGAGGTGTCGATCCCGTCATGAGCCAGGCGTTCCGCCAGGGCGGCATTGGTGACGCGATTGGCGGGCAGGTAGCTGCCCGTACCGAGGATGCGGGCGAAGCGCGTGGAAGCAGTGGTCATGCAGCGTGGGCGGCGGTGGCCGCCGTGTCTCCTGCATCGCCGCCCTCCTCTGGCGCAGGGGCTGGAAGCGCCTGCAGCGTCGCGACGATGCGATCGTGAACCCGGTCTAGGAGCCGGTTGCGGGCCGCATCATACGCCCGGTTCAAGGCCTGCTCGAAAGCGAAGGCATCAGCGGAGCCGTGGCTCTTGAACACGAGCCCGCGCAGGCCCATCAGCGCGGCGCCGTTGAAGCGGCGATGGTCGACGCGGTGCTTGAAGCGCTGCAGCACCGGCATCGCCAGCACCGCGATCATCTTGGTCCAGGCATTGCGCGTGAACTCCGCCTTGATGAAGCTGGAGATCATGCTGGCCAGGCCTTCGGCCGTCTTCAACGCGACGTTTCCGACAAAGCCGTCGCACACGACGATGTCGGTCGTGCCCTTGAAGATGTCGTTGCCTTCGACGTTCCCGTGGAAGTTGAGCTGGTCATGCGCGGCCGCTTCGCGCAGCAGCTCGCCGGCGCGCTTGATCGTCTCGTTGCCCTTGATCATCTCCTCGCCGATGTTCAGCAGGCCGACCGTGGGGTTCTCCTTGCCGTCGACCGCGGAGACCAGCGCGCTGCCCATCACGGCGAACTGCAGCAGGTGCTCGGGGCCGCAGTCGACGTTGGCGCCCAGGTCCAGCACCGTCGTGAACCCGCCGGTCTGATTGGGCATCACCGTGGCGATGGCGGGCCGGTCGATGCCCTCGAGCGTCTTGAGCAGGTACTTCGCGACGGCCATCAGCGCGCCGGTGTTGCCGGCCGAGACGCAGGCCTGCGCCGCGGCAGCCGAGCCGTCCTTGCCCGGCTTGAGCTGCGAGATCGCGACCCGCATCGACGAGTCCTTCTTGCGGCGCAGCGCGACCTCGATCGGGTCGTCCATGCTGACCACCTCGCTGGCCGGGACGATGCGCACGCGGGGCCACGAGGCCGCGGCCTTGAGCGCCTCGGGTTGGCCGACGAGCAGCAGCTCCGCCTGCGGGTGCGCGGCGAGGAAGGCCTGGCAGGCCGGAAGCGTCACGGAAGGTCCGTGGTCGCCGCCCATGCAGTCCACCGCCAGACGGAGCGGCTCGGCGGAGGGCGATGAGCGGGTGGCGGAAGTTGCGGTCATCGAAGCCTGAGAGAAATCACCGGTCGAAACTGCGACTGTAGCGACCCCGCAAGAAGCGTGCGCGACAGCCGCCCCAGCCGGACCGCGCCGTCCGGACACTCGGGCGGCGGATCCACGCCGGCAAGGACGCGGGGAAGGGGAAAACAGCGGGAAGGCGGAAATGCGAAAGCCCGGCAACGCTAGGCGCTGAACCGGGCTTTCTTCATTCGTGGACCAGGCGGGGAGCCTGTCGATCGGCTCTCCGGACCGGCTGATCGATGTCGATCAGGCGGCGTCGGCCTTGGTCTTCAGCACCTTGCGGCCACGATAGAAGCCATTGGGGCTGATGTGGTGACGCAGATGCACTTCGCCGGTGGTCGGCTCGATCGCGGTACCCGGGGTGCCCAGGGCATTGTGCGAGCGGTGCATGCCACGCTTGGACGGGGACTTCTTGTTTTGCTGAACGGCCATGATTGATTCTCCTAAAGGCTTCGGCTGGCTTCGGTGATTCGAGGCTTGCTCGGGCTCTCGAGAGAACTCGAGCTGTGCCGCGGATCCGACGAGGATGCTCCGCTACCGACGCCTCGGTCCCGGCGCGGCGTCCCACATGGACGCACATTTCGAACCGGGAAAGCCGGAAACTATAGCACAGCGGCCAACTTCACCGCAAATCCGGCGCAGAGAATTCCCTCGCCTCACGCCTTGCCGCCGGCGCCCTTCTTCAGCGCAGCCAGCGCGGCGAACGGATTCGGGCGCTCTTGCGAGGGCGCCTCCTCTTCATCGATGTTGGCGTGCGGCAGCGGCTCCGGGCACTCCTCGTGACGCGGCACCACCGGCAGCTCGAGCAGCAGTTCGTCCTCCACCAGTTCACGCAGGTCGAGATGCCGCGGCAGCGAGAGCACGTCGTCCTCCGAGTCCATGTCGAGTTCCGCCGCCTGGTCCTCGTCCCGGACGAAGCGGAACCACCGCGACACCTCGAGGTCCTCGCGCACCGGCTTGAGGCAGCGCTGGCAGGTCAGCGAGACCTGCGCCTGCGCCGACAGCGCGAGCCAGATCTGCGCCTCGCCGCCCTTGGGGGTGCGGATCTCGCCCTGCGCGGACCAGCGGACGGGTGGCCACTGGGCCGGGTCGGACTCGGGCGCGGCCGCCTCGGCCAGTCGCGGCAGGCTCGGGGCGGGCCACTCGCCCTCGAGCGAGGCGCCTTCGCGGGCGAAGGCACCGACATCGAGCTTCAATGGATCGAACGAACGCGGTTTCATGGGGCGCAAGTGTACGAGCCGCCTCTGCGCCGATGGGAGAATCCCGCCCCATGACCGCCCATCCCCCGCCGCACCGGCCGCTGATCCTGGGCTCCACCTCCCGCTACCGGCGCGAGCTGCTGGAGCGCCTGCGGATCCCGTTCGACACCGCCGCGCCCGGCGTCGACGAAACACCCCTGCCTGGCGAAGCGCCCGAAGCGCTCGCGCGACGGCTGGCGCTGGCGAAGGGGCACGCGGTGGCGGCGCGCTTTCCCGAAGCGCTGGTGATCGGCTCGGATCAGGTCGCGGACCTGGACGGCCAGTCGCTGGGCAAGCCGGGCTCGCACGAGCGGGCCGTCGAGCAATTACGCGCCATGAGCGGCCGCACGGTGGTCTTCCACACCGCGCTGGCGGTCGTCTGCGGGGCCACCGGCTTCGTGGCGGAGGACGTCGCGCCGGTGCGCGTGCGCGTGCGCGCCTTGAGCGACGTCCAGATCGAGCGCTACCTGCGCGCCGAGCAACCCTATGACTGCGCCGGCAGCGCCAAGGCCGAGGGCCTGGGCATCGCGCTGCTGGACGCCATCGACTCCGACGACCCGACCGCGCTGATCGGCCTGCCGCTGATCCGCACCGCCGCACTGCTGCGCCGCGGCGGGCTCGACGTCCTGAACCTGATTGCCGAGACCCCTAGATGACCCGTGGCCGCCTCTATCTCGTTCCCAACACGCTGGACTTCGGCATGGACGGCCAGGAGGTCGACCTGCGCGACGTCCTGCCCGATGCCGTGCTGGCGCGCGCCGCGGCCATCACCCATTGGGCCGCCGAGAACGCGAAGACCACGCGCGCGTTCCTGAAGCGCGTCGGCGCGATCCATCCGCTGGCGGTGCCGCTGCAGGAACAGCGCATCGAGGAGTTGCCCCGCCCGCCCAAGGGGCGCGGCCCGGCGTCGAACGCCGCGGCGGCGGCAACTGAGGACAAGGCGTGGATGGCGCTGCTCCAGCCGGCGCTCGACGGACACGACCTGGGACTGATTTCCGAAGCCGGCATGCCGGCCGTGGCCGACCCTGGCGCGCGGCTCGTCGCGGCGGCGCATGCGGCGAAGCTTGACGTCGTGCCGCTGGTCGGACCGAGTTCGCTGCTGATGGCGATCGCGGCGAGCGGCCTGAATGGCCAGAGCTTCGCCTTCGTTGGCTACCTGCCGGTGGAGGGCGCGGAGCGCACAGCCCGCGTCAAGGCGCTCGAGACCTGGTCCGCGCGCGAACAGCAGACCCAGCTGATGATCGAGACGCCCTACCGGAACGCCGCGCTGCTGCAGGCGCTGCTGGCGTCGCTGAAGCCGGGCACGATGCTGTCGGTCAGTTGCGGTCTGAGCCTGAAGGGCGCGTGGACGCATTCGGCCACGGTCGCCCAATGGCGCCAGGCGCCGAGGACACTGCCGGAGAAGGTCCCCGCGGTCTTCGCGATCCTGGGGGCGCGCTGATCGGCGCGCGTTGATCAGGACTCGCTGTCGGCGGTGACCGGCGGCTTCTTGGCGCCGAAAAGGGCCGCGACCTTCTTCTTCGGCTTGATGTTGGAAGAGACGCCGCGCGGCGCGCTGGCCGGCCCCTTCTCCCAGGACGGGGCCTCGGCGCCTTCGGCCGCCTCATAGGGCTTGTCGAACAGCGGGTCGTAGGCCTGACGCTGCGGGGCGCGAGCCGGCGCGTGCCCGCCATAGGTCTCGTCGCGGCGGTCCTCGCGCTCACGGCGGAAGTCACGGCGCTCACCCCGCTCCTCGCGATCACCGCCCCGGTCGGAGCGCTCGCCGCGCGGCGCCCGCTCACCGCGATCACCGCCATCGAAGCGCCGGCGCGCCTCCTCGAGCTCGATCGGCTCCAGGTCCAGCTTGCGCTTGATCAGCTTCTCGATCTCGCCGACCAGACGCGCGTCGCTTTTGGTCACCAGCGTGAAGGCCAGGCCCGAGGCGCCCGCGCGGCCGGTGCGGCCGATGCGGTGCACATAGTCCTCGGCGTTGAACGGCACGTCGAAGTTGAAGACGGCCGGCAGGTCCGCGATGTCCAGGCCGCGCGCCGCCACGTCGGTGGCGACCAGCAACTCGACCTCGCCGCGCTTGAAGGCCTCGAGCGACTTCAGGCGCTCGTCCTGAGACTTGTCGCCGTGCAGCGCCGCGGTTTTCAGCCCGTCGCGCTCGAAGGCGCGGGCCAGACGCGCCGCGCCGAGCTTGGAATTCACGAAGACGATGGACTGCTTGATCTCGCGCTGGCGCAGCAGCTGCTTGATCGCGGCGCGCTTGTCATCGTCGTCGACGCTGAAGAAGCGCTGCTCGACGGTCGACGCGGTCGCGTTCGGGCGGGCCACCTCGACCAGTTCCGGCTCCTGCAGGTAGCTCTGCGCCAGCTTCTTGATCTCGGGCGAGAAGGTCGCCGAGAACAGCAGCGTCTGGCGCGTCTTGGGCAGGTAGCTCAGGATGCGCTGCAGGTCGGGCAGGAAGCCGATGTCGAGCATCCGGTCAGCCTCGTCGAGCACCACGTACTCGACGTGGTTGAGCACGGCGTTCTTGGCCTCGATGTGGTCGAGCAGGCGGCCGGGCGTGGCGATCAGGACCTCGACGCCGGCCTTGAGCTGCAGCGTCTGGGGTTTCATGTCGATGCCGCCGAAGACGCAGGCCACGCGCAGCTGCGTGTGCTTGGCGTAGGCCTTGACGTTGTTGGCGACCTGGTCGGCGAGCTCGCGGGTCGGGGCCAGCACGAGGGCGCGCACCGGGTGGCGGGCGGGGGACATCGAGGCGTTCTCGTGCTTGAGCATGCGCTGCAGGAGCGGGATCGAGAACGCGGCGGTCTTGCCGGTGCCGGTCTGGGCGGCGCCCATGACATCGCGGCCTTCGAGGACGATCGGGATCGCCTTGGCCTGGATGGGCGTCATCGTCGCGTAGCCCTGGTCGGCGACGGCGCGCAGCAGCTTGGGGTTCAGCGGCAGCGTGTCGAAACGCGGGCTCGGCGGCGGGGTGGTGTCGGTCATGGGCGCGGATTATCCTCCAAGCCCCCATCGGACCCGGGAAACCCCGCATCGGCCGTGTGCATCAGGGCACGGAGCGGTCCGTCAGCTTGCGCTGGTCGCCGCGGAAGACCATCCACTTCGGGGTGCGGAAGCGCACGATGCGCCAGTACAGCGCCACGTAGGCCGCGCCGAACAGCACCATGCAGCCGGCGATCATCGGCGTCGAGTCCCAGAACAGCAGCGCCGGCGCCAGCGAGGAGAGGCACAGCGTCCACAGGTAGGGCGCGGTCATCGAGTTGCGGCGCGTCATCAGCCGCGCGTCGCGGGCGCCAATCGCCCAGCGCATCAGGCGGCGGTAGATCAGCGAGTGCAGATGGATGCCGTCCGGATCGCCGGGGCTGGTGTTGCGCAGGAAGCGGCGCCGATAGATGGAGAAGACCGTCTCGAAGACCGGGTAGATGCAGACCATCAGCGCGAACAGCGGCGAGACCTGCGGATGGCGGTGGATCAGCAGGATGCCGATCTCGGCCAGGAAGAAGCCCATGAAGTACGCGCCGCCGTCGCCCAGGAAGATCAGGCCGGCGGGGTAGTTCCAGACGAAGAAGCCGAGGATCGCGCCGACGCCGGCGAGCGCCCACAGCGCCAGTTCGGTGTCGCCGACCTGGTAGGCGACATAGGCGAAGGTCAGCAGCATGAGGCTGACGCACATCGAGGACAGGCCATTGAAGCCGTCGATGATGTTGACCGAATTGGCGACGCCGGCCACGGTGAAGACGGTGGCGAGGACGGCGCCGACGGTGGTGGCGACGATGAAGTCCAGGCCCGGGATGTCGGTGCGGGTGATCATCGCGCTCAGCAGCCAGCAGCCCAGGCCGGCGGAGATCATGGTGGCGATCAGGCGCTCGCGCGGGGGGACCTTCTTGGTGAAGTCCTCGATCAGGCCGGCGGCGAAGGCGGGGACACCGCTGAGCAGGAGCAGCGCGCCGGTGCGGGCCTGGGGATGCTTCAGCAGGACGGCCAGCGCCACCATGCCGGCCAGGCCGACGAAGATGCCGACGCCACCGATGCGGGGCACGGGCCGGGCGTGGAACTTCTGCGGGCCGGACAGGTCGTGGTCTGCGGACAGATGCCCGTGCACGGTCGACGAGTGCACGACGTAGAGCGTGACGATCGCCGCGAGTGCGAACGGGATGAGCAAATACAACATGGCCGGCAGTGTAACGAGCGGCTTCACGGGCCAGGGCGGTTTTGGCGCAACAGCGCTGCCATAGAATGCCGCGCTGGCCGCTCCGCCCCTTGCCCCGAGGGCCGCCGCGGGCGGCCCAGCACATCTGAGACGAGATCACGCATGGAACTTCGCGCCCAACGCGCCCTTTCGCCGGTGTCCACGACGACTCGAGCACTGCCCTTCCACCGGTCCGCGCTGGCGCTGCTGACGGCCTGCCTGATGGCGGCCCCGGCCTTCGCGCAGGTGACGGTCAACGGCCAGCAGACTTCCTCCGACCCCACGAGCGACCTCAGCGGCCCCGTGCGGCTGAACGGCACCAACCGCAATGCGCAAGACTCGTCGTCGGTGCAGCAACAGCAGCAACAGCAACAGCAGCTTCAACAGCAGCAGAGCCAGTTGCAGCAGCCCCGTCCGCCCAAGTACGTGCCGGGGGAGTTCGAGATCTATGTCAACAAGCTGCTGGGCATCGACCTGACGGATCCGCTCACGCTGGATGCGCTCAAGCGTTCCGAGCTGCTCAACACCGATTACGCGACGATGTCCGCGACGGTGTCGCAGACGCAGGGCGGCGGCCTGGGCAAGACGGCGGCCGTGTCGGCGGACAACGTCGTGCGCCGCCTGGGCGCGGACCTGATGCTCGATGACCGGCAGACGCGCGGCGCCGAGTCGGACGGCCCGCGGCAGGCGCCGGCGGACTACCTGATCGGCGTCGGCGACGAAATCCAGGTCACGGCCTGGGGCTCGGTGGACGCCGACCTGCGCCTGACGGTGGACCGCGCCGGCCGCATCACGATCCCGCGCGTCGGTCCGGTGCTGGTGTCGGGCGTGCGCTACGGCGACCTGAACGACGTGGTGCGCGCGCGCATCGCGCAGGTCTTCAAGAACTTCCAGGTGAGCACCTCGCTGGGCAAGCTGCGGTCGATCCGCATCTACGTGACCGGTTTCACCGCGAAGCCGGGCGCGTACACGGTGAGCAGCCTGGCGACCATCGTCACCGGTCTGATCCGCGCGGGCGGTCCGTCGGCGGCCGGCAGCTTCCGGCAGATCGAACTGCGCCGCAACGGGCAGGTGGTGTCGACCTTCGACGCCTATGACCTGCTGCTCAAGGGCGACAAGGCCAGCGACCGCGCGCTGCAGGCGGAGGACGTCGTGCACATCGGCCCGATCGGCCCGCAGGTGGCCGTGCTGGGCAGTGTGAACAAGCAGACCATCGTCGAACTCAAGCCGAACGAGACGGTGGATGACGTGCTGCGCATGGCTGGCGGCTTCAGCGCGGTGGCGGACCGCTCGCGCGTGTCGATCGAGCAGTTGAGCGACCGCAACGACCGCCGCGTGCGCGAGCTGCAGTTGCCGGCGCAGTTGAAGACGGTGGCGTCCAACGGCGACGTGATCCGCGCGTTCAGCAGCGTCAACACGGCGCTGCCGCTGTACAAGCAGTACAAGCGCGTCACCGTCGAGGGCGAGGTCGCGCGTCCGGGCGAGTACGTGCTGCCGCCGAGCAGCACGCTGCCGGACGCGATCGCGGCGGCGGGCGGCCTGACGCCGCAGGCGTACGTCTTCGGCACCGACTTCTCGCGCGAGAGCGTGCGCCAGTCGCAGCAGGAGAACTACGACCGCGCGCTGCGGGACATGGAGACCGAGCTCACCAAGTACAGCACCACGCAGCGGGCGACCAGCGCCGACGAGGCCGCGGCCAACACGCAGCGCGCCTCGGCGACGGAGCGGCTGGTGCAGCGGCTGCGCGCGGTGCGGCCCACGGGGCGCGTCGTGCTGCAGCTGGAGTCGGATACGAAACAGCTGCCCGACCTGACCGTCGAGGACGGCGACCGGCTGCTGATTCCGTCGAGGCCGACCACGGTCGGCGTCTTCGGCAGCGTGTTCAACGCGGGCAGTTTCCTGCTGCAGAACAACGCGACGGTCGACGACGTGATGAAGCTGGCTGGCGGTCCGACGCGTGGCGCGGATGCTGGCGGCGTGTTCGTGATCCGCGCCAACGGCACGGTGGTGAGCGCGCGTCAGTCGAGCAGCGGCTGGCTGGGCTTCGGCTCCAGCTTCAGCGGTCTGCCGGCGCTGCCCGGTGACACGGTGTTCGTGCCCGAGGAGATGAACAAGACCACGTTCATCCAGGAAGCCAAGGACTGGACGCAGATCCTCTATCAATTCGGTCTGGGTGCTGCGGCGCTGAAGACGATCAAGAACTGACATGTCCACGAGCACTCCCTTGACCGCCGAAGCGCGGATGTCGCACCAGGACGAGGCCGAGGACGGCATTCCGCTGAGCGCGATCCTCGACGCCGTCCTGCCGCATACGAAGAAGATCGTCGCTGGCGCCCTGCTCGCAGGCGCGGCGGGCTACGGCGTTTCGATGTTGATCACGCCGATCTTCACGGCCCGCGCGACCATCATCAGCCCGCAACAGCAGCAGAACTCCGCGGCTGCGGCGCTGCAGTCCCTGGGCGCGCTGGCGGGCCTGGCGGGCGGCGGCGGCATCAAGAGCCCGGCGGACCAGTATGTCTCGGTGATGCAGAGCGTCACGGTCAGCAACCGCATCATCGACCGGTTCAAGCTGATGTCGCTCTACGAGGCCAAGTTCCGCCAGGACGCGATCAAGCAGTTGAGCGGCAACGTCCGCATCACGCCCGGTAAGAAGGACAACCTGATCGACATCGACGTCGACGACGAGGACCCGAAGCGCGCGGCGGAGATCGCCAATGCCTACGTGGAGGAGTTGCGCTGGGTCACGAATCATCTGGCGCTGACCGAGGCGCAGCAGCGCCGCGCCTTCTTCGACCAGCAACTGCATCAGACCAAGGATGCACTGCAGGCCGCGCAGCTGCAGGTGCAGAAGACAGGCTTCACGGCAGGCGCGCTGAAGAGCGAGCCCAAGGCCGCCGCCGAGGCTTATGCCCGGACCAAGGCGGAGATCGCCGCGACGGAAGTGCGTCTTGGCGCCCTGCGCAAGTCCTTGACCGACAACTCGCCGGAGGTCCAGCAGCAGGCGGCGGCGCTGGCCAGTCTGCGTGCTCAGCTGTCGCAGTTCGAGCGACCACTGGAGTCGAGCAGCAACCAGGACTACGTCACGGCGTATCGGGAATTCAAATACCAGGAGGCGCTCTTCGAAATCTATGCCAAGCAGTTCGAGCTGGCGAAGATGGACGAGGCGCGGGAGGGGACGCTGATCCAGGTGCTGGATCCGGCCACGCCCCCGGAGCGCAAGAGCAAGCCGCGGCGCGCCGCGATTGCGGTGGCGTCCGCGGTGATCGCTGGTCTGTTGCTCACCGCGTTCTTCGCCGTGAGAGGGCTGCGCCGGCGCAACGCTTCGGTCTGAGGCGCGGGAGCTTCGGTTCGACCGTGTTAGAGTGCCGCCCGTTCAACGATTGAACGGGTACCCCTTGACCGATCCAAGCCCATCCGACAACGAGCTCGACTACGCCTTGCTGAGCCAGTTGGAAAGCAAGACCGACAGCAACCAGCGCGATCTGGCCAAGCGGCTGGGCGTGAGCGTCGGGAAGATGAATTACTGCCTGCGGGCGGTGATCGATCGCGGATGGGTGAAGGTGAACAACTTCCGCCGGTCGGACAACAAGCTCGGCTACGTCTACATCCTGACGCCGACGGGCGTCCACGCGAAGATGCGCATGGCGCGCCGCTTCCTGGCGCTCAAGGAAGCGGAGTTCGAGCAGCTCCAGCGCGAGATCGACGCGCTCAGGGTGGAAGTGTCCCGGCAGGGCGTCAATAGCGTTTCCGGCGCGCCGACTTCCGGGGAAGCCGGCGGCCGCGACGAGCGCCAGTGAAGAAGAAGCGAGAGATTCCAGGGATGCACACCGTCACCATCAGCAGCGGCAAGGCTTTTGAAGCGCAGAGCGGCGAAGCGCTGCTCGACGCCGCGCTGCGCCAAGGCGTCGTGCTCGACTACAGCTGCCGCACCGGCCGCTGCAGCTCGTGCAAGGGCCGCGTGCGTTCCGGCGAGACGGCGGCGCTGCACGACGAACTCGGTCTGAGCGCCGAGGACAAGGCCCACGGCTTCATCCTGACCTGCGTCCGTCAGGCTTGCGGCCCGGTGGAGCTGGAGATCGAGGATCTCGGCGACGTGGTGCTGCCCGAGGCAAAGACCCTGCCCTGCCGCATCCAGTCGATCGAGCGCCTGTCCCCCGACGTCGTGCGCGTGATGCTGCGCCTGCCGCCGACCTCGGCGCTGGACTTCCTGCCCGGCCAGTACATCGACGTCATCGGCGCGGAGGGCCTGCGCCGCAGCTACTCGGTGGCCAACGCGCCGCGCGCCGACAAGCAGATCGAGCTGCACATCCGCGAAGTGCCCGATGGCGCGATGAGCCGCTACTGGTTCCAGCAGGCCAAGGCCAACGACCTGCTGCGGCTGCGCGGTCCGCTGGGCACCTTCTTCCTGCGCGGCCAGGCCGGCAAGGACCTCGTCCTGCTGGCCACCGGCACCGGCATCGCGCCGGTCAAGGCGATCCTCGAAGGCCTGGCCTCGATGCCGGCCGACGCACAGCCGCGCGGCGTGACCGTCTACTGGGGCGGCCGCCATCGCGAGGACCTCTACTGGCAGCCCGAGGGCTTCGAAGCGCTGCCGGCCTTCCGCTTCGTGCCGGTGCTCTCCCGCGCCGGTGAGGACTGGACCGGCGAGCGCGGCCATGTGCAGGACGTGATGCTGCGCGAGCACCCTTACCTCGCCGACACCCTCGTCTACGCCTGCGGTTCGGACGCCATGATCCATGGCGCTCAAGCCAAGCTCCACGCCGCCGGACTTCCGGACCGGCAGTTCCATTCCGACGCGTTCGTGTGCTCGGCCGCGACCTAACTCCCTACCGATCCGATAGGACCTTTCCATGAAAGCAGTGATCCTGGCCGGCGGCCTCGGCACCCGACTGAGCGAAGAGACCTCCACCCGTCCGAAGCCGATGGTGGAGATCGGCGGCAAGCCGATCCTGTGGCACATCCTCAAGATGTATTCGCACCACGGCGTCAACGACTTCGTGATCTGCTGCGGCTACAAGGGCTACGTGATCAAGGAGTACTTCGCCAACTACTTCCTGCACATGTCCGACGTCACCTTCGACATGCGCAGCAACCGGATGGAAGTCCATCACAAGCGCGCCGAGCCCTGGAACGTCACGCTGGTGGACACCGGCGACGACTCGATGACCGGCGGCCGCCTGCGCCGCGTCGCCGACTACGTCCGCAACGACGAGGCCTTCTGCTTCACCTATGGCGACGGCGTGAGCGACGTCGACATCGGCGCCGCGATCGACTTCCACAAGACCCATGGCAAGGCCGCGACGCTGACCGCCACCTACCCGCCCGGCCGCTTCGGCGCGCTGGACATCCAAGGCCATCAGATCAAGCAGTTCATGGAGAAGCCCAAGGGCGACGGCGCCATGATCAACGGCGGCTTCTTCGTGCTGTCGCCGCGCGTGCTGGACTACCTCGAGGACGACGCCACGGTCTGGGAACAGCAGCCGCTGCAGCGCCTGGCCGCCGATGGCGAGCTGATGGCCTACGAGCATCACGGCTTCTGGCAGCCGATGGACACGCTGCGCGACAAGACCTATCTCGAAGAGCTGTGGTCCGCCGGCAAGGCGCCGTGGAAGACCTGGAAATGACCGGCATCGCGCAGACCGATCCGGCCTTCTGGCAGGGCAAGCGCGTCCTGCTGACCGGCCACACTGGCTTCAAGGGCAGCTGGCTGAGCCTGTGGCTGCAATCCATGGGCGCGACACTGCGCGGCGTCTCGTTGACGCCGCCGACCGAGCCCGCGCTGTTCGACGTCGCCCGAGTCGCCGAAGGCATGGAGCACCGCATCGCCGACATCCGCGACTTCGCGGCGGTGAAGGCCGAGTTCGACGCCTTCAAGCCCGAGATCGTCATCCACATGGCGGCGCAGCCGCTGGTACGGCTGTCCTACCACCAGCCGATCGAGACCTACGCCACCAACGTGATGGGCACGGTGCACGTGCTCGAGGCCGCGCGCCATGCCGGCTCCGTCAAGGCCATCGTCAACATCACGACGGACAAGTGCTACGAGAACCGCGAGTGGGTCTGGGGCTACCGTGAAGACGAGCCGATGGGCGGCCACGATCCCTACTCCAACAGCAAGGGCTGCGCGGAGCTGGTCAGCTCCGCCTACCGCAAGTCCTTCCTGAAGGACGCCGGCATCGCGATGGCCACGGCCCGCGCGGGCAACGTCATCGGCGGTGGCGACTGGGCGCTGGACCGGCTGATCCCGGACATCCTGCGCGCGCTGCAGGACAAGCAGCCGGTGCTGATCCGCAATCCGCATGCGATCCGCCCGTGGCAGCACGTGCTGGAACCGCTGTCGGGCTATCTGCTGCTGGCCGAGCGTCTGTACACGCAGGGCCAGGCCGATGCCGAAGGCTGGAACTTCGGTCCGCGCGACGAGGACGCCCGTCCCGTGCAGTGGATCGTCGAGCACCTGTGCGAGACCTGGGGCGACGGCGCCTCCTGGACCTTGCAGCCGGGGAACCATCCCCATGAAGCCAGCTTCCTGAAGCTGGACATCTCCAAGGCGCGGCAGCGCCTGCATTGGGCCCCGCGCTGGTCGCTCGAGACCGCGCTGACCCGCATCACCGAATGGCATCAAGCCTGGTTGTCCGGCCAGGACATGCGCGCCGCCTGCCTGAATCAAATCTCCCAATACCGAGCCGACGTATGAGCACCACCCCCGTCAATTTCCAGCCGCAGCTCGACAAGCTGCGCAGCCAGATCAGCGAGCTGGTCCAGCAATACGCCGACATCGCGTATGCCCCCAAGGCCTTCGTGCCAGGCCAGACTCCCGTGCCCGTGTCCGGCAAGGTCATCGGCGCAGGCGAACTGAAGATGATGGTCGACGCCTCGCTGGACGGCTGGCTGACCACCGGACGCTTCAATGCCATGTTCGAGCAGCGCCTGGCGCAGTTCCTGGGCGTGAAGTACCTGATCACGGTGAACTCCGGCTCGTCGGCCAACCTGGTGGCGTTCTCGGCGCTGACCAGCCCGAAGCTGGGCGACCGCGCGATCAAGCAGGGTGACGAGGTCATCGGCGTCGCGGCCGGCTTCCCGACGACGGTGAACCCGATCGTGCAGTTCGGCGCGGTGCCGGTGTTCGTCGACGTCGACCTGGCCACGCACAACATCGACGCCAGCAAGATCGAGGCGGCGATCACGCCCAAGACCAAGGCCATCATGCTGGCCCACAGCCTGGGCAACCCGTTCAACCTGGACGTGGTCACGGCGCTGTGCAAGAAGTACAAGCTGTGGCTGGTCGAGGACTGCTGCGACGCGCTGGGCGCGACGTACAACGGCCAATTGGTCGGCACCTTCGGCGACATCGGCACCCTGAGCTTCTACCCGGCGCACCACATCACGATGGGCGAAGGCGGCGCGGTGTTCACCAACAACGCCGAGCTGAAGCTGATCGCTGAGTCCTTCCGCGACTGGGGCCGTGACTGCTACTGCCCGCCCGGCAAGGACAACACCTGCGACAAGCGCTTCTGCTGGACCAAGGAGCAACTGGGCGGCGACCTGCCGGACGGCTACGACCACAAGTACACGTACAGCCACCTGGGCTACAACCTGAAGATCTCCGACATGCAGGCCGCCTGCGCGCTGGCGCAGATGGACCGTGTCGAGGAGTTCATCGCCAAGCGCCGCGCCAACTTCGCCTACCTGAAGGCCAAGCTGGCCAGCGTCGAGCAGTTCCTGCACCTGCCCGAAGCGACGCCCAACAGCGAGCCGTCGTGGTTCGGCTTCCCGCTGATCGTGAAGGAGACGGCCGGCGTCAAGCGCGCGGACCTGATCAACTTCCTGGAAGAGAACAAGATCGGCACGCGGCTGCTGTTCGCGGGCAACCTGACGAAGCAGCCCTACATGGCCGGCCGCAACTACCGCATCAGCGGCGAGCTGACCAACACTGATGTCGTGATGAACCAGACCTTCTGGCTGGGCACCTTCCCGGCGCTGGGCCAGGAGCAGTTGGACTACATCGCGGGCAAGCTGGAAGAGTTCTTCGGCGTGAATTTCTGAGCATGAGCAGCGCTGCCTCTTCCCCTCTGCGGCTGCCGGCCGAAGACCTGGACCGCGTCGTCGATGCGGTCGGTGCCCGCTGGGAACGTCTGCGCGGTCAGCGCCTGCTGCTGACCGGCGGAACCGGCTTCATCGGCAAGTGGCTGCTGGCGACCTTCCTGCACGCCAACCAGCGGCTGGACCTGGCCGCGCGCGTCGTCGTGCTGAGCCGCCGGCCGGAGGCCTTCCTCGACGAGTTCGCCGAACTGCGCGGCGCCGCCGGGATCGAGTGGCTCACCGGCGACGTGCGGAGCCTCGCTCCGGAGGCGGCGGGCGAATGCAGCTTCGCCATCCATGCGGCGACCGATGTCGTGGCCACCAGCACACCGGCAGACATCCTGGACACCTGTACCACGGGCACGCGCCGCGTCCTCGATGCGATGTCGCCCGGCACCGCGCCCCGCCGCCTGCTGCTGCTGAGCTCCGGCGCCGTCTACGGCCGCACGCCGCCGGAACTCGGCGCCATCCCAGAGGACTGGACCGGCGCGCCCGATCCGCTGGCGCCGGCCTCGGCCTACGGCGAAGGCAAACGGGTGAGCGAGCTGCTGTGCGCGATGGCGACGGCGGCGCGTCCGGGACTCGAGGTGTCGATCGCTCGCTGCTTCGCCTTCGTCGGGCCGCACCTGCCGCTCGACAAGCATTTCGCCATCGGCAACTTCATCGGCGCCGCGTTGCGTGGCGAGGACATCCGCATCCAGGGGGACGGCACCCCGCTGCGCAGCTATCTCTACGCCGCGGACCTCGCGCACTGGCTTTGGGTGATGCTCTTCGACGCGCCAAGCGGCCGCGCCTACAACGTTGGTGGTGCCGAGGCGCTGTCGATCGGTGAGCTCGCCCATCGCGTCAATCACGTCCTGCAAGGCACCGGCGAAGTCCGGATCGCCCAGACGCCGCGCCCTGGCGCCGCGCCGCAGGCCTATCTGCCCTCGGTCGACCGCATCGCCGCTGAACTCGGCCTGACCGCGACGGCCGGCCTGGACGACGCCATCCTTCGCACGGCCCGCTGGGCCGCCTCCTCTTCCCGGGACTGACATGAACAGCCTCCACATCGACAGCCAGGACCTGGCCCGCCGCATGCGCATCCAGGCGCTGCAGATGGTGCACCGGGCCAAGGCCTCGCACATTGGCTCCGCCCTCTCGATCTGCGACATCGTCGCCGTGCTCTATGGCCAGGTGCTGCGCCTGGATCCGAAGCAGCCGACGGCGGCGCAGCGAGACCGCTTCATCCTGAGCAAGGGCCACGCCTGCGTCGCGATCTACGCCGCGCTCGCCGAGACCGGCTTCTTCCCCACGGACGACCTGCTGAAGTACGGCCAGGACCATTCGGTGCTGATGAACCACATCAGCCACAAAGTGGCGGGCGTCGAGTTCTCCACCGGTTCGCTGGGTCATGGCCTGCCCTTCGGCACCGGCAAGGCGCTGGCCGCGAAGCGCTCGAAGCAGGACTGGCGCACGGCCGTGCTGCTCAGCGATGGCGAGCTCGGCGAAGGCTCGAACTGGGAGGCAATGATGTTCGCCGCCCACCATCAGCTGGACAACCTGGTCGCGATCGTCGACTACAACAAGCTGCAGAGCCTCACGACCGTCGACAAGACGCTGCGTGTGGAGCCGCTGGCCGACAAGGCGCGCGCCTTCGGCTGGGCCGTCCGTGAGGTCGATGGCCATGACCATGCCGCGATGACCGCGCTGTTGAGCGCGCTGCCGTGGGAGCCCGGCAAGCCCTCCTTCCTGATCGCCCACACGACCAAGGGCAAGGGCGTCAGCTTCATGGAGAACAGCGTTGACTGGCACTACAAGTCGCCCTCCGCGGAACAACTCGCCCAGGCGCTGGGAGAACTGAATCATGCGTAATGCCTTCATCCAGGAACTGGTGACGCTGGCCCGCCAGCATCCGCAGATCGCGCTGATCGTCGGCGACCTCGGCTACTCCGTCGTCGAGCCCTTCGCCGACGAGTTTCCGGACCGCTTCATCAATGCCGGCGTCGCCGAACAGAACATGACCGGCCTGGCCGCCGGCATGGCGTCCGAGGGCTATCACGTCTTCACGTACTCCATCGCCAACTTCCCGACCTTCCGCTGCGCGGAGCAGATCCGCAACGACGTGGCGTATCACAAGCTGCCGGTCACCGTGGTGGCCGTGGGTGGTGGCCTGGCCTATGGCGCACTGGGCTACTCCCACCACGCGGTGCAGGACTACGCGCTGATGCGCACGCTGCCCAACATGCTGATCGCCGCGCCCGGCGATCCGATGGAGACGCGCGCCTGCATGCGCTATCTGGTCGAGAACCCGGGCCCGTCGTACTTGCGTCTGGGCAAGGCGGGTGAGCCGAACTTCCACGGTGCTCCGCCCGAAGTCGCTCCTGGGCGCTGGCTGAAAGTGCGCGAGGGCAACGACAAGCGCGCCCTGCTCAGCACCGGCGCTGGTCTCCAGATCGCGATGGACTGGATCAAGACGGACGAGCATGCCGATCGGGCGGTGTACACGATGCCGCTCTGGTCCATGGCCGACAAGCCCGCGCAGGCCGGGTTGCTGCGCGCTCATGATGAGGTCGTGACGATCGAGGATCACCTGCAGGACGGCGGCTTCGGCTCGTGGTTGCTGGAAGCGAAGGCGATGGACGCCGCGCTCGCCTGCACGGTCCGGCCCGTGGCGCTGAGTCCCGCCGTTTGCGGCACCGTCGGCTCCCAGGCGACGCTGAACCGGCTCGGCGGCCTGACCGCCTGAGTTCCCTTCCACCGTCGCAAACGCCCGCGCACCACCAGACGCCAAATCCCGTGCTCGCATCTCCGGCTACTCCCGCACTCACCATCATCATCCCCACCTTCAACCGCGCGCCTTGTCTGCGGATGTTGCTGGGCGCGCTGAAGGTGGAACTCCGAGGTCTGGAAGGCCGCGTCGCCGTCGTGGTCGGCGACAACGCGTCTTCGGACGACACGCCGGACGTCGCGCGGGACTTCGCCTCGGTTTGGACCGATACGCGGGTGCTCCGGCACGAGACGAACGTTGGCCCCGACGAGAACTTCTGCCGGTGCGTCGAGCAGGTGAACTCGACCTATTTCTGGATCATCGGCGACGACGACCTGCCGCGGGCTGGCGCCATTGCGGCACTGCTGCATTTGCTCGACATGCAGCAGCCCGACCTGCTGTACATGGACAGCCGTTGGACGCCGACGCTGTCGAGCCACGACGAGGCAGGCGCCACCGGCCCGCTCCGAGCTTCGTTGAATGACCGGGCGACTTTCGCGCGCCGCGTACACATCTGGACGACATTCATCTCCGGCAGCATCGTCCGCACGGAACTGGTGTCGACCTCCTCGCTGCGACGGTATACCGGCACCAACCTCGTACAACTCGGCTGGATCTTCGATGCCTTGAAGCAGGGAGAGCGCTTCGTGCATGTCGCCACTCCCTGCATGCTGGCGACGTCCGGAGCTTCGGGCGGCTATGCCGTACTGAAGGTGTTCGGCCAGAACTTCCCGCGCATTGTGCGAGACGCGCTGTCGGGCAATCGCGCGCTCGAGTCGATCGCGGCGGACGTCATCTCCAGGGCGTCGATCGCCTACCTGCCCAACCTCGTCTGGGCCTTCCGCGAGGCCAAGGCGGGCAACTTCGACCAGAGCGAAAGCGTGACAGCCACACTCGGTCCTGAACTTGGCCGCACCCTGCCATACCGGCTGCTGATCCGGCCGATGGCGGATGCGTCCCCCCGCATGGCGAAAGGGCTGCTCAAGCTGTCGCACGTCACCACGCGAATCGTGTCGCGCCTGGACCTGCTGCGCGCACGCCTCAGCGGCGGACTGCACGCCCTATGAGCGCCCTGCGGTCAGAACACGGACGGGCGCAGCGCCTCTGGCGCGCCGCGGGCCTTGACTTCCACGTCCTGGCGACTTTGCTCTTCCGCGGCTGGGGCATCCTCGCCGGCGGTGTCACCACGTTGCTGCTGCCCTTCTGGCTCTCGCCAGCGCAGCAGGGCTTCTATTACACCTTCGGCAGTCTGCTCGCGCTGCAGGTCTTCTTCGAGCTCGGTCTCAACCAGGTCATCGTCCAGTTGGTCGGGCATGAGGCGGCCCATCTCCAGTTCCACGACGACGGCACGGTCAGCGGTGACGCAGCGCGACGCGCTCGGCTGCAGGCCATTCGCCGGCTCGTCACGCGCTGGTACCTCGTGGCTGCCGTGCTGTTCGCAGCGGTAGGCGGCCTCGCGGGCCACGTCTTCTTCGAACGACGCGCCGCACTCCCTGCGCCGGAGTGGGAGCTTGCCTGGTTCGCCCTGGTGCTGACCTCGGCGGTCAACCTGTTCCTCAGCCCGCGCCTGGCCATCATTGAAGGCACGGGCCGCGTCGGTCAGGTGGCTCGCCTGCGCCTGATCCAGTCGTTCGTCGGCTACGGCGCGATGTGGCTGCTGTTGATCGCAGGCGCTGGCCTGTGGGTCGCCGTCGCGGTGCCGGGGGTGTCATCGCTGGTCACCCTGCTCTGGCTGCGCGCCCGCGGGGAACTCCGGCGTCGCGAGGCCGTCGCCGACGACGGCCGTCAGCCCCTCATCAGCTGGCGCAAGGACATCTTTCCGCTGCAATGGCGCATTGCCGTCAGTTGGGCCTGCGGCTACTTCATCTTCAACCTGTTCACGCCCATCATCTTCGCTCACCACGGCGCACGCGAAGCTGGCCAGTTCGGCATGGCGATGGCGATCTTCAACGCGGCCACGACCGTCGGACTGAGCTGGATCAACGCCAAGACGCCGGCGTTCACGATGCACATTTCCCGTGGCGAATCGATGGCCCTGAACGGTCTGTTCCGGGCCGTCACGATCCGCTCGACGGCGTTCACGGGATTGTTGTCCTTCGGTTTCGTCGGCACGGTCGCGATCGCTACGGCCTTTGCGGTACCGGGTCTGCATCGCCTCGCCAGCGGCTGGACCCTGTGGTGGCTCGCCATTGCGACCACGATCAACGTCCTCGTTTATGCGTGTGCAAGCTACATGCGTGCGCACCGGGAGGAACCCATGGTCCCGGTCTCCATCGTCTCCGCGCTGTGCACCGTGGCCGTGGTGCTGACGACGGCCGACGCGCCCATTCCACTGATGATGGCGCTCTATGCGGGCATCAGCGCACTCGTCACGCTACCTTGGACGGTGATGCTGCTGCGCCGCTATCGGGCCCGTCATGCCGTCGAGGCGATGGCCCCGCCCGCCACTACCGCGCAACGCTGATGCCATTCCTGTTCAAGATCATTGACCGGCTCGGCCGGATCAAGGACAGCGCCTTCAGCCATTGGCATCGCCAGCGGTTCGCCGCCTGCGGCCCCAACGCGCTGATCCGCTCCCCCCGCATCATCTACGGCGGCCGCTTCATCCACATCGGCTCCGGCTTCGACGCCTTCCCTGGCCTGCGCATCGAGGCCTTCGATCGCCACCTGGACAAACGCTTCACGCCCCGCATCACGATCGGCGACCGCGTGAGCATCAACTACGACTGCCACATCGGCTGCGTCAACGAGATCACCATCGGCAACGACGTGCTGCTGGCCAGCCGCGTCTACATCTCCGACCACAGCCACGGCGCTCCGGACTATCACGACGTCGACGTCCCGCCCTCCGTGCGCAAGGTGTTCTCCAAAGGGCCCGTCGTCATCGAGGACGGCGTCTGGATTGGCGAGGGCGCCTGCGTGCTGCCCGGCGTGCGCATCGGCCGCCACGCCATCGTCGGCGCCAACGCCGTCGTGACCCGCGACGTTCCGCCCTACGCGATCGTCGGCGGCGTCCCCGCCCGAGTTCTCAAGACCCTGTCCCCCGGCAGCCGCTCCGCGGCACCGATCCAGTCATGATCCACATCTTCACGATCACCGCCAGAAACTACCTCAGCCTGGCGCTGACCCTCGGCGACTCCATCGCGCGCCACCACCCCGAGGCCCGCTTCACGATCTGCGTCGCCGATGGCCTCGATCAACTGGATGGGCTGCTTCCTGCGACGCGTCATCCCGGCCACCGCCTGGTCTCCGCGCTGGACCTGCTGCCGCGCGCCGAGCTGGACGACATCGCGTTCAAATACAACATCACCGAGTACTGCACGGCCATCAAGCCGCTGATGTTCAAGTCCCTGTTCGCCGACCCGGCCGTCGACCTGGTCTATTACATGGACCCGGACACCCACCTCTATCAACGCCTGGATCCCATCACCGAAGGCACGCCGGACAAGACGCTCTATCTGGCCCCCCACCTGATCGACTGCCGCCTGGCCGACGACCACCCCTACCCGGAGTTCCGTCATCTCTGGGAAGGCATCTTCAATCTGGGCTTCTGCGCCCTCCGCCGCACCGCGTCCACCCCCCGCATCCTGGACTGGTGGGACGCGCGTCTGCGCGAGTACTGCTACGCCGACCATGTGGACGGCCTGCACACCGACCAGAAGTGGATGGACTACGCGCCCGTCTTCTTCCAGGACGAACTGCAGGTCGTGCGTCACTACGGCGTGAACGCCGCCCACTGGAACCTCGCCGAGCGCCCGATCGAACGCCGTGACGGCACCTACTTCGCCGGCCGCGATCCGCTGATCTTCTTCCACTTCTCCGGCTTCGAGTTCCGCGGCAACTCGCTCACCAAGCACACCCCCGCCCACCATCAGGGCAGCTACACCACACCGACCCTGCTGGCCTTCGCGCAGCAGTACCGCGAGGCGGTGCACGCCAACGGCTATGAGCGCCTGCTGGCCGTGCCCTATGCCTTCGCCGCCTTCGACGACGGCACGCCCATCACCCAGCCACATCGGCGCCTCTACCGCGTGCGGGCCAAGGAGGCGAGCTTCGCCGCGCCCTTCACCGCCGGCGGCCCCTTCTATGCAGAGCTCGCGTCCGCCGGTCTGCTCGACCGCAGCCCGGCCGCCAAGGCGAACTACTCGAAGGCCACGGTCGGCGACATGGCCGGCAAGATCCGGAAGGTGGAAGGCGCGATGCGCCTGCTGCTCAAGGTCCTGGGCGTGCGGCGGTACGCGCAACTGGTGAAGCTCGCCGCCTGGCTCGGACGCTTCGAGCACCACCGCTTCCTGCTCGACAAGCGCGGCTGACCCGTCATGACCGAGCGCTCAGTCCCGCCCCAGCCGCACCTCCTGGTGGACGCGCGCCCGCTCAACGGCGCTCGCAACGGCATCACGCGCTTCGTGGAACAGCTGGTCGCGGCGTGGCCCCACCCGCCAGCGTTCCGGACCACGCTCGTCTCCAACAAGCCGATCCGCAGCAACGCCTCGCTTCCCGACGGCATCGACTGTCTGCACGACACGCATCCGCTCTCCCGCCTGCCCGGCACCCTCTGGATGACCTTGCGCGTGCCGGCGCTGGCGCGCCAGCTCGGCGCGACCCACTTCCTCGGAACACAGCACGTGCTGCCGCTCTGGCGCACCGGCAAACTCGAACAAGGCGTCGTCGTGCACGACCTTGTCTTCGAACTGTTCCCGCACACCATGGCGCGGACGAACCGCCTGCTCACCGGCTTCTTCGCGCCGCGCTCGATCCGCCGCGCCGATCACCAGTTCTGCGTGTCCCGCACCACGCGCGACGACATGGCGGCCCAGCTCGGCGTTCCGCTGGATCGCGCCAAGGTGTGCTACCCCGGGCGCACGCCCGACCTGAACTCGGCCGCCACGAAACGCCCCCCCCGCGACCCGGCCACCCTGTCGCTGCTGGTGGTCGGATCGATGGAGCCGCGCAAGAACGTCCCGCGCTTCCTGCAGGCCTTCCTCATCGCCGCCGAGCGCGATCCGCGCCTGACCCTGGACCTGGTCAGCGGCGACGCCTGGGGTGACGTGCTGGGCGACGCCGTCTGGACGGCGATCCGCCAGCATCCGCGCATCCGCATCCATCAGCGCATCTCGGACCAGGCCCTGCGTGCGCTCTACAGCGCCGCGGACTACCTCGTCTTCCCCAGCCTCTACGAAGGCTTCGGTCTACCCATCCTCGAGGCCGTGGGCCATTGCGCGGTCATCGCCAATGACATTCCGATCTTCCGGGAACTCGCGGCCGTGATCGACGGCATCCACCTGACGGACCTGCAGGCCGCCCCGGCCGAGATCGCGGCGGGGCTGGCGCGCCTGCTGGCAACAGCCGACCGCAGCGTCGTGGCGGACGACCATGGCCGTTTCTCCTGGCAGGTAGCCGCCAGCCGCATGCTCACCGCGATGGGGCTGATGAACGGCCCTTCCCAGACATGGAGCCCCCGACGATGAACGCCCCAGCGCCCCAGCGCCCCAGCGGCAGCGGACTGCCCTCCGCGCCCGCCACCGGCGTCGCCCTGTTGTCGTGGACCTTCCCGCGCGTCGGGCCGTTCAAGTTCACCGAGGTGCTGGCGTTGCTCAGCCTCACCGGTGCGCTTCAATCCCCCCGCACCGTCCAGCGCGTCTTCAATTGCTACGGCTTCTTCCTGCTGGCCACTCTCCTGGCCTGTCTGCCGGCGATGTTCACTTTGGGCACGGGCGACAACAGCCTGACCAGCGACAAGGGACTCTATTCGTCGCCGGAGGCCTCGCTGCTGATGACGGTGGTGCGCACCGTGGCCTACCTGCTGGTGGTGACGGGCCTGACTCACTTCTTCCGCACCGTGTCGGATGCCAGGATGCGCAGGACGCTGGACTGGTGTTACGCGCTGTCGCTGCTGCCGGGCCTGCTGCAGATGCTGCGCATGTACTCCGGCGTCCACTTCGACCTGCCCTACTTCGAGCGCGCCGGCCTGGGGCCCTTCAGCGGCGTGTACGACTCCGGCTATCTGCGGCTCATGGGTTTCGAGTTCGAACCCCTGGGCTACGGCACCAGCCTCATGGTGGTGTGCTGCCTGCGCGTCTTCGCGCGAAGCCGATGGCCCCTCCTGGGCCTGCTCGTGCTGGCCCACACCTTCAGCGCCGGCGCGATCGTGGCCTCGGGCGCCGCGCTGCTGATGGGCTATCCGCAGCGCCTGCGCCGCTACGTCACGCCGGTCTACGCGCTGCTGTTCGCGGTGCTCTGCATCGTCGTCTGGATCCATCTGGATGAACTGCTGACCCTGCTCTCATTCCAGCGCTCGGCATCCGAGCGGATCAACGCATTGGGCGTGTGCATCAACATGTGGCTGGACCATCCCTTCGGTGTCGGTCCCGGCCTCTACGGCTACTTCCTCAACCTCTACGACCTGGCCAACTTCCCGACGCCGCAGCTGGACTGGTATCCCAACAACGACCCCGCCATGTTTCTGGCTTATGGCGGCGTGCTGTACCTGCTCTCCTACCTCTGGGTCTTCCATTACGCGCTGTCGGTCACGCCGTCCCGCTGGGTCCGCATCGCCCTGGTCGGTCTGCTGGTGCAGTCCATCAGCTCCTACATGTTCTTCAATCCCGCCGCCGCTGTGGTCATCGCCATCGCACTGTCGGGACGCTCGCTTCCGCCCGTGATCCGGAAAAAGAAGAGGCGCACAGCCCTGCCCGCCCCCACGCCGCCGGTCTCTCCGGTCGCCGCCTGACATCACTACATGCTCTTCATCAACGGCAAGTTCCTCGCTCAATCCCTGACCGGCGTCCAGCGCTACGCGATCGAGCTCCTGCAGGCCTTCGACGCACTATTGGCCGACGGCGCCTGGATGGCGCCCAGCCCCGTGGTGCTGCTGGTCCCGTCCAAGCGCGTGCAGCCGCTGCCGGCGCTGCGCCACATCCAGATCCGCGAGATCCCCTCGGGCAACCTGCACCTCTGGGAACAGGTCCGCCTGCCCTGGGCCGCTCGCGGCGCGACGCTGATCAACCTTGCCGGCAGCACGCCGCTGATCAAGTTCGGTCAGGTCTGCACCTTCCACGACACGGCCGTCTTCGACGTCCCCACGTCCTTCAGCGCGAACTTCGTGCGCTGGTACCGGCTGCTGTTCAAGGTCCAGGGCCGGCTCAGCCGCCGGGTGCTGACCGTGTCGGAGTTCTCCAAGGGGCGGTTGGTCCACCACCTGGGCATCAGGGCGGACAAGATCGCTGTCGTCCACTGCGGGGCCGACCACATGCGCCGCCAGCCCGCCGACGACGCGGTGCTCGCCAAGCTCGGTGTCGAGTCGGGCCGCTACTTCCTGGCCGTCGGCAGCGCGAATCCCAACAAGAACTTCGCGCGTCTCATCGAAGCCTTCGCCGGCCTGGAGGATCCGCAAGCCCGATTGGTCGTCGTGGGCGGGAGCAACGCGACCGTGTTCGCGAACAGCTCGAATGCGGCCCGCGAGGACTCTCGCATCGTCCGCGCCGGCCGCCTGACCGACGACGAGATCAAGGCGCTGTACAGCAACGCCCGTGTGTACGTCTTCCCCTCCATCTACGAGGGCTTCGGTCTGCCGCCCGTTGAAGCAATGTTCTGCGACTGCCCGGTCCTGGCTGCCCGCGCGGCGTCGATCCCGGAGATCTGCGGCAGTGGCGCGGCCTTCTTCGATCCGTATTCGGTGGAAGACATCCGCGCCTCGATGCGGCGGGCCCTCCATGACGACGCCTGGCTGGAGGCGCTGCGCCGCGCCGGCAGCGCCCGCGCCGAGACCTTCACCTGGCACAACGCGGCCCTGAGCCTGGTGCGCACGCTCTCCGAGCTCTGATCCCGTCTCTCATGACCACCCGCAAGAAGATCGTCCACCTTCAGCTCCTGCCCCTGATGAGCGGCGTGCAAAAGGTGTCCCTCGATGAACTGGCCCATCTGGACCCGGCCCGCTATGAGCGCATCGCCGTGTGCAAGTGTGAGGGCGAGTTCACCGAACAGCTGCGCAGGATTGGCGTGCGCGTGCATCTGGTCCCCGAACTGGAGCGCGCGATCTCGCCCAGGCGCGACGTGCAGGCCTACCTCGCACTGCGAGATTTCTTCCGGGCCGAACGTCCGGACATCGTCCACACGCATTCGTCCAAGACCGGCATCCTGGGACGCCTGGCCGCCAAGGCGGCCAAGGTCCCGACCATCGTTCATACGGTGCATGGCTACGCATTCCCGGGCGAGTCGCGCCAGGCCATCAAGGCCATCTTCAAGTTCCTCGAGCGCAAGGCCGGTCAGGTCACTGACCGGATGATCGTGCTCAACGACACCGACAAGGCCATCGCCCGGGACCTCCTCGGCGTGCCGGAGAGCCGCCTGACGCTGCTGCCCAATGGCGTGGATGTCGACGCTTACGCGCCCGCCTCACCCGAGCGCCGCGCCGCGCTGCGCGCTGGCGAATTCGGCGTCCACGACGCGGACCACGTCATCGTGGGCATGATCGGCCGCCTGTGGCTGCAGAAGAATCCGCAGTGCTTCGTGCGCGCGGCCATCCGCGTGACGGCGCTGCGGCCGAACGTCAGCTTTTTCATGATCGGGGACGGCGAGTTCCGGGCCGAACTGGAAGCCGCCATCCAGGCCAGCGGTGACGCGCAGCGCATCCGTATCCTGGGCTGGCGCAGCGACGTGCCCGAGTTGCTGAAGGCGCTCGACCTGATGGTGCTGCCGTCGCGCTGGGAGGGCATGCCCCTGGCGATCCTCGAGGCGATGTCTTCCGCTGTTCCGGTCGTGGCCAGCGACATTCCCGGCAACCACCACCTGGTGGAGGACGGCAGCGACGGCCGGCTGTTCCCGCTCGACGACGACGAGGCCCTCGCGGCCGCGTTGATCGAGCTCGTCGATGACCCCGGCTGGCGCGCGCGCTTCTCGGCCCAGGCCCGGGCCAAGGTGCTGGCCCGCTACACGCTGTCCGCGCGCATGGACAAGATCACGGCGATCTACGAGTCCCCGCGCTGAGGCTTGAGCGGCGCCGGACCGGCGCGGCCACGCGGTCTCAGCGTGGCGTCATCACGAACATCGGGACGCGGAGGGCGTCGAACGCCTCCCTGTTGATCGCTTCGCCGAACGGCGGCATGTGATCGCCCACCACGACGAGGAACGGCGTGGCTTCGGAGGCCGCCAGCGTCCCTTCGAGCTGCGCCAGCAGGTCGCCCAGTCTGCCGACCAGCCGGCAGGCCGGTTCCGGCGTCGCCGAAGCGGCGCACGCGCTGCGCAGCGCCGCGGGCAGCGGCGCCGCCTCGCGCGAGTCCAGCGGCAGGTGGGTGTCCAGCGTCAGCGCATAGACGAAGCGGCCCGGTCTCTGCGCCTCCTTCACGGCCTGCGCCAGCACCGCGTCATCGCAGACGCCCGGAAAAGCCTGATTGCAGTTCATGCGTGGCGAGCCGCCAGCGGGCCACAGCCACGGCGCCAGTCCGATCCGGGGCCACCACTCGGCACGATCGAACATGCGCAGCCCGAAGCCGTGGATGCCGATGGCGGTCAGCCCCTGGCTCGCGAGTCGCCGCGGCAGGCAGCCCTCGGCGGTCTTGGCATCCAGCCGCGAATAGTGGCCCTGAAGGCCACACAAAGTCCGGAGTTCACCTGACGTCGTGGTGCCGATGAACGCCTCGTCCGTCATCGTGACGTCCCAGCGGCTCATCACACGCGCCGTGACCAGCCGTTGCCTGAGCCAGGCCCGCAGCGCCGCGTCGCGCGGCAGGCCCATCGACTCGACCAGCACCAGCATCGAGCTTCGGCCTGGATTCGCCTCCTGCCACGCCGACAGCGCGCGGAACGTCGCCGGATCGCTCATCGGCCGCGGGGGACCGGCCGTCATCAGGCTCTGCCGCTCTGAACGCCACACGTTCCACATCGGGCTGCCGGCGAAGTTCATGGTCACCATGCGGCTGTCCTTGTCGAGGCCGAAGACGTGGAAGGACCCATTGGCCATGTCTCCGCACACGGCCAGCGCGGCCAGTCCCAACAGCGGCCAGGCCATGCGCCTGCGTCGACGCGTTGCCCAGAGCGCCAGCCATAGACAGGCAAGGAAGCCCAGCACCAGCCCGAGCACCGACACGGAAAGGAAACTGCGCACATTGACCATGTCCACGAAGCGCGCCGCATCCACGAAGTCCATCGCCGACATGAAGTGGTAATTCTTTGCCGCCGCGCGGATGAAGTCCGCCGCCCAAGCCAGCACCAGCGTCACGCCCCCCGCGACTGTCGACACGCAGGCGATCGCCGCCGCGAGCAGCAGGTCCAGGTTGACTAGCGGCCGCTCTTCAGCCCGAGGTGCTTGAAAAACCCAGGCGGTAATCCATGACGGCGCATGGAGCGCGACGACGACGATCGCGAATCGCAGGGCCGCCACGGCCGCGCGCGCGCCCGGGCTCGCTGCGGCGGGCATGGCGAAGGGCGTGATGCGCGGGAACGGAGAACTCATTGATGATCACAGCGGGTGGTCGCCACAGCGCAGGGACGATAGCGCGTACGCGCCATCGGCGCGATTCCTCGCCTGTCCCCAGGTTTCGCAGCTGTGCACCGGGTGCACGAGCAGCGACACGCCACCGGGCCGGACGCTCAGTGCCGGGAGACGCTCCAGCGGCAGCGTCAACGCCTTGACTCCAAGGCGCCCGACGTTGGCCGCCACGTGATCGACCCGACGATGCGACAGGTAAGCCGTGAGGATCGGTCCCGGCAGCGGCGCCTGACTCTGCCACAGACCAAAGCTGCGAAAGTCTTCTGGCCGGTAAAGCTGGAACACCACTCGCGGGGCATCGCTGGTGCCCGTCACTCGCTCCACGATCCGCCGGCCCACCGCCTCGAAGTCCGTCTTGATGTCGAGCACCAGGAAGGCGTCCGGAGGCAAGGCGCCGAGCAAGGTCTCGAAGGTGCATCCGTCGCGCACCATTTCCGTCTGAGGCCCTGGGTCGTGCTGACAGCGGAGTTCACCATCCTCGAGCACCAAATCGACCTCGAAGATCCTGAACCCTGCCTGGTACGCGCGCCGCATCGCCCCCAGCGTGTTCGCGGTCGGCATGCCTGATTCCCCGAGCGCATGGGCGATCCGGATCGGCGCGCCTGCCGCTTTCAGCCAGCGATAGTCCTGACTCGGCTGCAGCGGCTGCGCGGACGACCAATCCTCCGAGGACCGGACGCGCGTCAACGTGTCCATGATCCGCTCGCCCAACCACTCGCTGTCGACGCGGTGCAGCCAGCGCCGGCCGGCCGTTGTGGCCGCCAGCGACAGTCCCATCACGAGGGCCAGCAGCACCATCCAGGCCGCGCGCCGGAGCGGGACGGAGATGCCGCGCCGGCTCACCGCGACGCCTCTCCAGCGGCAGCATCCGAAGCGAGCCGCGGCACGGGCACGCCGTACTCCGACACCCACTGCTTCAATCCTCCGACGACCTCCTCCCGCGCCCAATGCCGGTTATCCATCGCCCCCTTCACCCACTCCAGCAGCGCCCCATCCGCATGCTGGTCGCCGAGCTTCGCGATCCTCACCCTTGAGATCCGCGTCGGCAGCGTCTGATCCGAATCCGCGATCAGCTCCTCATACAGCTTCTCCCCCGGCCGCAACCCGGTGAACCGGATCCCGATCTCCTGCTCGCTCTTCCCCGCCATCCGGATCATCGTCTTTGCCAGATCCACGATCCTCACCGGATCCCCCATGTCCAGCACCAGCACCTGCCCGCTCTCCCCGATCGCCCCCGCCTGCAGCACCAGCCGCGCCGCCTCCGGGATCGTCATGAAGTAGCGAATGATCTCCGGATGCGTCACCGTCACCGGCCCGCCCCTGGCGATCTGTTCCTTGAACTTCGGAATCACGCTCCCGCTGCTCCCGAGCACGTTCCCGAACCTCACCGCCATGAACTTCGTCGCATGCCCCTGCCCGGCCATGTGGCTGATCACGAGCTCCGCCGCCCGCTTCGTCGCGCCCATCACGTTGGTCGGATTCACCGCCTTGTCCGTCGAGATCAGCACGAAGCGCTCGGCCCCCGATTCCGCCGCCGCCACGCACGCGTGATACGTCCCCAGCGTGTTGTTCCGCAGCGCCGCCCAGGCGTTCTCCTCCTCCATCAGCGGCACATGCTTGTAGGCCGCCGCATGGAACACGATCTGCGGCCGGTACTTCCCGAACGTGAAGCGCAGATGCTCCAGGTCCTTCACATCCCCGATCAACCGCACCAGCGGAATGTGCGGGAACTTCTCGCCCAGCTCCTGTTCGATCCGGTACAGCGCGAACTCGCTGAGCTCATACAGCACGATCCTCGACGGCCCATACCGCGCCACCTGCCGGCACAGCTCCGAGCCGATCGACCCGCCCGCGCCCGTGATCAGCACCACCTTGCCGCCAATGCACTCGCTGATGCCGCCCTCGTCGAGCTGCACCGGCTCGCGGCCGAGCAGGTCTTCCGGCTCGATGTCGCGCACCTGGTTCACCGCGCGGCCGGCCAGCAGCTCCTGGCTGCTCGGCACCGTCAGCACCGCCAGCCCCGTCTTGCCCGCCAGGTCCAGCGCGCGGCGACGTTCCACCGTCGTCGCGCCCGGCATCGCCACGATCACATGCGTGATGCCGTGCAGCTCCGCCTGCCGCGCCGCATCCCCCAGCGTGCCGATCACCGGCACCCCGGCCACGCGCGCGCCGCGCTTCTCCGGCGCGTCGTCCAGATAGCCCACCACCACCCAGCCCTGCTGGTGCTGGATGCCCGCCACCAGCAGCCGGCCTGCATCGCCCGCGCCCATCACCAGCGCGCGGCGCTGCTCCTGCGCGCTGCCGCTGATGCGGCTGCGCATGTGCTCGTAGAGCATCCGGTAACCCATGCGCATCGTCGCCAGCGCCATCAGCGTGAACACCGGATGCAGCGCCAGCACCGCGCGCGGCACCGCCGTCAGCTGCGCCATCAGCACCGCCACCGCCGCGACCAGGCCGGCGATCACGCACACCGCCGCCAGCCGCTTCACCTCGCCGAAGCCGCTGAAGCGCCACATCCCCTTGGGCACGCGGAACAGCTTCAGCAGCACGCCATACAGCGCCACGATGGCGAGCATCACCCAGTGGTCGTAGCCCGGCCTGGCCTCGAACCAGCGCTCGAAACCCAGCCGGAACAGATACGTCGCCTGCCAGGCCAGCGCCACCGCCACCATGTCCAGCGCGAGCGCCAGGCTCTCCCGGAACGGACGGATCCGCGTCAGGAAGGCATCCAGGGACAACCAGTTCATCGTGTTCTCTTGTTCTGCGGCCCGCTCAGGCCTTGATCGCGCCCAGCGTCGCCAGGATCAGCCGGATATCCCCGCCCAGGCTGGCATTGCGCACATAGTCCGCCGCCAGCCGCAGCTTCATCGGCATCACCACCTCGACGTACTCGCGCTCCGGATCCGCCGCCTTGGCCAGCAACTCGCTCTCGTTGCGAAAGCTCAGCGAGGCCGGGTCGGTGATCCCCGGCCGCACCGACAGCACCACCTCGCGCAGCTCCGCCGGGTACATCGCGACATAGCGCGGCACCTCCGGCCGCGGCCCCACCAGGCTCATCGCGCCGCGCAGCACGTCCCACAGCTGCGGCAGCTCGTCGACCTTGGTCGCGCGCAACCAGCGGCCGCTGCGCGTGATGCGCGCGTCCTCGCCGATCGTGATCTGCGGGCCCAGCCGCGGCGCGTCCACCCGCATGGTCCGGAACTTGTGGATCCGGAAGGTCCGCCCGAACCGCCCCACCCGCTCCTGCCGGAACATCACCGGCCCCGCCGAGTCCAGCTTGATCCACGCCGCCACCGCGAGCAGCAGCGGACTCAGCAGCAGCAGCCCGACCGCCGCGCAGACGATGTCGAAGAGTCGCTTGGCCATCGGCCTTCCCGTGCCTCGCTGGAGTCCGTTCAAGCGGCTCAGGCGCCGAGGCTGCGGCGGACCGCGCCGATCACGCGCTCGACCTGCTCGTCGGTCATCGCCGTGTACAGCGGAATCGTGACCGTGCGCTCGTAGGCCTTCTGCGACTCGGGGAACATCGCCCCCGTCAGCCCGTAACGCTCCTTCCAGTAGGGATGCTGGTGCAGCGGCACGTAGTGCACGCTGCAGCCGATGCCTTGCTCGAACATGCGCTCGATGAAGACGTCGCGGCTCACCGGCGCCTCGTCCGACAGGCGCAGCACGTACAGGTGCCAGCTGTGCACGTCGCCGTCCGGCGCCTTCGGCGGCAGGATCAGCGGCAGACCGGCCAGCGCCTCGAAGTAGCGCGCGGCGATCTGCTCGCGGCGCCGCTGGAAGGCCGGCAGCCGCTTGAGCTGGTGCAGCCCCAGCGCCGCGGCGATGTCGGTCAGGTTGTACTTGAAGCCCGGCGCGACGATCTCGTAGTACCAGCTCGGCACCTTGGCCGTGAAGCGGTCGAAGGCATCGCGATTGATGCCGTGCAGCCGCATCACGCGGGCGCGCTTGGCCAGCTCGGGATCGCGCGTGACCAGCATGCCGCCCTCGCCCGTCGTCATCGTCTTGTTGGCGTAGAAGCTGAACACCGTGGCGTTGCTGCCCATCGTGCCGATCAGCTCCTTCTCCAGCGTCGTGGGCAGCGCATGGGCCGCGTCCTCGACGACCTTCAGCCCATGCCGGCGCGCGATGTCCAGCAGCGAGAGCATGTCCACCGCCAGACCGGCGTAGTGCACCGGGATGATCGCCTTGGTGCGCGGCGTGATGGCAGCCTCGATCTGATCGATCGCCAGGTTCATCGTGGCTGGATCGATGTCGATCAGCTTCACGTCCGCGCCCATGTAGCGCACCACCTCGGCCGTCGCGGTGAAGGTATGGGTGGTCGTGATGACTTCATCGCCAGGGCCGATGCCCAGTGCCTCCAGCGCCAGGTGCAGGCCGGCGGTCGCGGAGTTGACCGCGATGCACTCGATCTGCGGCTCGCCCAGGAATTCGGCGAAGGCCTGCTCGAAGCGCTTGGCCTTGGGGCCCGTCGTGATCCAGCCGCTCTTGAGCGTGTCGATGACTTCCGCGATCTCCTCGTCGCCCAGCTCGGGCAGCGCGAAGGGCAGGAAGGGGAGCTTCTGGTCGGCGTTGTGGCTCATGGTGTCTTGGTGATGAGCGCCAGCACGTGGCTGCGCAGCAGGGGAATCGAGTTGAGGACGCGGTAGGCGGCCGGATGCAGCCGGCAGGCGGCGCGCGCGATCGGCGGGGCCAGCGTGACGCGGCGCACCGTCATCCGGCCCTCCGGGAACAGTGCGCGCACGCGCTTGAGTGGCACGCCCCGCACGTCGGGATTGCGCGGATTGTCGACGATGAAGTCATACCAGAGCACCGCGCCGCCGGGCCGCAGCCAGCGCCACATCGCGCCCGCGAGCCGCGCCTGCAGCGCGTCGTCCAGGATCGACGAGAACACCGTCGACTGCAGCACCAGGTCCTGGCTGCCGGGCTCGACCTGCGCCTGCGAGGCATCGCCCGCCAGCAGCCGCACCTGCTGCGGCAACGCCGCGCGGGCCGCGTCCAGGCGCTCGGGCAGCAGCTCGATGCCGGTCAGGTGCTGCGGCCGCAGCCCCAGCCGCAGCATGTCCATCAGGTTGCCGCCGGCGCCGCAGCCGACCTCGGTCATGCGCCAGTCCGCCACCGGCGCGGCCGGATCGGGCTGCGCCGCGCGGTGCGCCGCCAGCAGCCGCCACATCGCCGCCTGGCGCTCGTGCAGCATCTGCCAGACCTCCGGGCGCAGCAGGCTGTAGCGCTCCAGCCCGGCCAGCCGCTCGTCGCGGCGGGCGTAGCGCTGGGCGATCGCCTCAAGTTCCCGGTCCTGGGTCATGGCAAAGGTCCTCGCGACAGGTCAGGACACCGCGTCGATGAAGCGCTGCGCCAGCACCGGATAGGTGTGATTCGCCAGCACGAACTCGCGCCCGCGCCGGCCCATCGCCGCGCGCTCCGCGACGGGCACGGCGGCCAGCTGGAGCAGCCCAGCGGCGACGGCGGACGCGTCCTGCGGCGGCACGGTCAGGCCCGCGCCGGCCTCGGCCACCGGATCGTTGCCGGCCTCCACCGAATGCAGCACCGGACGCTGGGCCATCATGTAGTCCATCAGCTTGTTGGGCGCAATGCCGAAACGATAGATCGGCGTGCGTTGCCACCCGATGTAGGCGATGTCGAACCCCTGCAGCAGCGACGGGATCTGCGCCTTCGGGATCGCCGGGAACATCGCGACGTTCGTCAGCGCCTCGTCGCGCACGCGGGCCTCGAGGTGCTCGCGCAGGTGGCCGCCCCCGACCAGCACGAAGCTCAGCGCCGCGGATGCCGGATCGCCGCGCTCCTTCAGCCGCTTGGCGGCATCCAGCAGCACATCGAGCGCGTTGGGTTCGCCCATCGAGCCCGCATAGCCGACGACGGTGCGCCCCGCCGCGCGCTCGGCATCCAGGTGCGCCTGGATCGCGGCGTCCAGCGGCTCGCCCTGCTCGGACCATTCGTCGAGCGTGATGCCGTTGGGCACGATGTGCAGCTTCTTCAGATCGAGCCCGTGCGCGGCCATGTGCTGATGCACCTTGGGCAGCATGGACACGACGGCGTCGGCGTCGCGATACGCATCGTTCTCCGCCTTCTGGCACAGCATCGCGAACGGATGCCACTTCGACATGCCCGACAGCTCGATCGGCGACAGCGGCCACAGGTCGTGGACCTCGTAGACGAGCTTGGCCTTGGCCAGCTTCGCGATACGCCGCGCGACCCACACATCCATCGGATAGGTGCTGGATGCGATCACCACGTCCGGCGCGAACTCGCGCGCCAGGATGTCGGCGTCCTTCCAGACCTGGCGGCAGAAGGACCAGATGTTCTTGACCCGGCCGACGCCGTTGCCCTGGTACTCGGGCGTGTCGTAGAACAGGTAGTTCACGCCGCTCATCGCGGCCATGCCGGGCTCCGGCTGCGTGCTGCGCACATGCGAGTAGGACGCGCCCAGGATCAGCGCCTGATGGCCCGCGCGGACCCACTCGCGGGCCAGGTAGTACGGGCGGAACTCCATGCCGTGCTTCGGCGAGCCCGCGTAGTGATTGATCAGCAGCAGTTTCATAGGGACTTCAATCGCGCGATGAAGCGCGTCACGGCGGGCCCGAACATCGCATGCTCCGCGACCCACGCGCGGTTGGCGGCGCCGAGCCGGTCGGCATCGATCGGCTGGCCGCCGACCTCCGCCTGACCAGCCAGCAGTTCCAGCCGGTCGGGCAGCGTGGTCAGGTCTTCGTCCTCCTTGAGGATCAGGCCATGGCGGCCGAGCAGCGTCCCCGGGCTCACCAGCTCGAGGCTGCCGGCGGTGCCCAGCACCTCGTGATTGGCGGGCAGGTCGGACAGGATGGGCAGGCACTCGTGCGCCATCGCCTCCAGCACCGAGACCGACACGGAGTCGCTCTCCGGCAGGCTCAGGAACCAGCGTGCCGGCGCGTAGCGGCGTCCCTGCGAAGTGGCGTCGAGGCGGCCGGTGAACTCGACGCGGCCGCTCAGGCCGAGCGTGGCCACCTGCGCCTCGAGCGCGCCGCGCAGCGAGCCGTCGTTGGCGACGACCAGGCGCGCCTGCGGCTGTCGCGCCGCGATCGCGGCGAAGACCTCGATGACGCGATGCGGGCGGTAGATCGGCTCCAGCCCGCGATTGGCGAAGAACAGCCAAGGCTGCTTGCGCACGTTCTGCTTGGGCAGTTGCTCCAGGCCGAAGGGGAAGGTCATCACCTCGCTCGCGCCGAGCTCGCGCATGCGGGCGCTCATGTGCTCGGAATCGGAGGTCGTGATCGCGCAGGCCTTGAGCACCTGCGTGGTCAGCCAGCGGTAGGCCCAGCCCTGACCGGGCGTGACCAGGATGTCGCTGCCCCACGCCGAGCCGGCGATGCGCGCGCGCAGCTTCCAGCCGCGCCGCGCCGCCCAGGCCAGCGTGCCATGCGAGGTCAGGTAGTGCGCATGCAGCCAGTCGGCATCAACCCGCTTGAGCCATGCGCCCAGCGCCGGCAACTGCTTGAGCACCGCGAAGTTGCCGCCGGCGTGGGCCGGATCGGTGTTCAGCGCGAGGCGGCGGTCCTCGGGGATCAGGAAGTGGAACTCCGGCGCGAAGCCGCGTGTCGACGCGGCCCACAGTTCGAGCTCGCGCTGCTGCGACAGCGCGCGCGCCCATTTCAGGAGGTGGGGACTCTCGCCGTCCCCGATCAGGACCAGTCTCATGCAGGCACTCCGTCGAGGGCCGGACGCGGCGCCGCGCCGCGCACCAGCCACGCGAGGTAGATCGCGAAATAGATCGGCAGCAGCACCGCGATGGCGCCCAGCGCCGTCGTCAGCCGGCCGCCGGCGCTCAGCACCAGCGCGACCGGCAGCACGTACAGCGCGTTGCCCACCAGGCTGAAGACCAGCGCGCCGCGCTGCCGCCCCGTGACCATCGGCGTGACGGTCAGCGGCGCGGCGATGAAGTGGGCCGCGACATAGGGCGCGAGCCAGCGGCCGTACTCGCCCGCCGTCGCCCAGCCGGCGCCCAGCAGCCAACCGAACAGCGCCGGCCCGGCCGCGATCAGCACTGCCATGCAGGGCAGCGCCACCAGCGCGAGCAGCTTGATGCCGCGGATCAGGCGCGGGCGCAGGTCGACGCCGCGCTGCCAGTCGCGCGCGAGCTCGCCCAGCAGCGCCTCGGACAGCGCGCCGCCGACCAGCGTCGCCGGCGCTTTCACGAGCCGCACCATCAGCGCGTAGTAGCCGGCCGTGGCCGCGTCGGCCCAGGCGGCGATCAGCGCGAGCACCAGCGTCTCCTGCGCCGCGTTGACGAAGGCGTGCGGGCTGTTGAGCAGCGGGAACTGCTTGTAGCGCCAGGCCAGCCGCCTCAGGTGGCGCCAGTGCCAGGACTTGCCGGACTGGTCCAGCCGCGTCGCACGGCGCCAGCGGCTGCCGCGCGCGAGCAGCCACAGCGGCGCCAGCAGCGCGGCCAGGCTCTGCGACAGCACCAGCGCGGCCACGCCGGCGAAACCGCCCAGCGCGGCGAGCGCCTGCGCCGCCGCCATCACGCCCTGCTGCAGCACGCGCGCCTGCGCGATCACGTCGATGCGGCCCTGGCGGTTGTTCCAGAGGCTGAGCGCCTGCTGCATGCCCGCCAGCGCGACCACCGGCGCGAGCATCAGCAGCCAGGGGTCGAGCTGGTCGAGCGCGACCCAGCGGCCACCGAGCTTGGCGTGATGCGCCATCGCGAGGTGCCAGGCGCTGGCGCCGACAGCGGTCAGCAGGCCCACGCCGAGCGCGATCCACAGCGCCAGCTGCAGCACCAGCGCGGCCTCGCCATCGCGGCGCGGCAGCACGATGGCGTATTCGTAGCGGGCATTGGCGATGGTCGCGAGATTGGCCGCCAGCGCGACGAACAGCGCCCAGTGGCCGAGCGCCTCGGCGCCATACCAGCGCGTGAGCAGCGGCGCGATCAGCATCGGCAACGCCTGCGTCAGCATCGACGCGCCGGCGAGCTGGGCGAAGCGGCGGCGCACGGTCATGCGGACGCTCCTCCGTGGCGCTCGGCGATCGCGCGCACGGCGGCGCGCTGCGCCGCGCTCAGGCGCGCGTGGCGGCCGAGCGGCAGGTTGAGCACGTCGCGCGCGGCGCGCTCGCCGTTCGGGCAGTCGCCTTCGGCATAGCCAAAGCGGCGGCTGCCGCGCGGATGCACGACGTCGTCGAACCAGGTGCCGCCGACGATGTCCTCGGCGTCGAGCGCGGCGATCGCCGCGTCGCGCGCGGCGGCGCCGGGCAGCCGCAGCGGGTAGCGCAGCAGCACGGCGCCAGCCGCTCGCGCGGGCCGCTCCCAGCCGGGGAGATTCGCGAGCAGCGCGTCGTAACCGGCCGCCTGCGCGCGGCGCAGTGCATGGATCTCGGCGAAGCGGCGCGCCTGCATCAGGCCCAGCGCGGCGCTCAGCGGATGCAGCCCGGCGCGGTAGTCGGGCTGCGTGTCGCCGGCGACCTCGCTGTCAGGCGTCTTCGCGACGACGCCCAGCATCCGCGACGGCGCGCGCAGCAGCGCGGCCAGCACGCGCAGCGCGGCGCGCGGCAGGCTCATCGTCAGGCGATGCCAGCACAGCGTGAGCCATTGCTTGACCACCGCCCGCGCCGATGGCGCATGCAGCGCCGGCATGCGGGCCGCGAAGCGCGCGCGCAGCGCCTCGTCACGGATCACGAGCGCGCCGCCGATGCCGGTGGTCAACGGCTTGGAGTATTCGAAGGAGAAGAACGCCGCGTGGCCCAGCGTGCCGGCGACGCGCCCCTGCGCGTCGGTGCTGCCCCACGCGTGAGCGGCGTCCTCGACGAAGACCACGTCCGGATGCGACGCCATCAACGCCTGCAGGCCCTCGAGCACCAGCCCGAAGTTGTGCGGCACGACGACCAGCCGCGTCGCCGGACCGATGGCCGCGCTGATCGCCGCCGCCGTGGGATTGAAATCGTCCGGCGCGATGTCGACGTAGCGCACCCTCAGCCCGAGGTGCATGAACACGTTGGGCACGACCACGCAGGTGTAGCCCGGCAGCAGCACCTCCGCGCCGGGCGGCAACTCCAGCGACGCGGTGAACGCATGCAGCGCCGCGCGCCCGGCGCCAAACAGCCGCAGCTCGCCGTCCCGCGCCGGGTCCAGGCCCAGGCTGCGCGCGAACGCGGCGCGGAAGTCCTCCGCGCTGCCGGGGCCGCGCCGCAGCCAGTGCCAGAGCGCGGCGGGCAAGTCGCGCCAGCGCAGCGCACTGGCGACATGACCCTTCATGACGGGTCCGGCGGCGTCTTGACGCCGTCGATCCGGTGGAGCGGCACCGCCGGCACGCCGCCGTAGACCCAGCCGCGCACCAGATGGCCGCGCACCACCGCGTGCGCCGCGACCACGACGTCATCGTCGATCACGCTGCCCGGCAGCACCGTGACGCGCGCGCCAATGAACACGTTGTTGCCGATGCGGATGTCGGCGCGCCGGTAGTGATCGCGGAACAGCCCTCGCGCGGTCACCGCGTTGGATTCGCAGAACAGCATCAGGCCCGGGCCGATGGCGACGTCGTCGCCGATGCTCAGGCGCTGGCCGCCCACCAGCAGGTAGCCGCCCGGCGCGACGTGGCTGCGCGCGCCGATGGTGAAGCGCCCCTCGCCCGTGGCCAGCACCTGGACATCGCGGTACAGGATGCTGCCGTTGCCCAGCGCGCTGCCCGCGCCGCAGCGCACCCGCGCGCCGGGATGGATCTGCGCGCGCACGCCGACGCCCAGTCCCAGCCACGCCGCGACCCGCGCGCGCATTCGCCCGCGCACGGCGTCCAGCGTGTAGCCCAGCTGCATCGGTGTGGCCTTGTCGTGGCGGTGTGGAACGATCGCCGCGTCAGGCCAGCGCGGCCCGCAGCGCGGCGATCACCTGGTCCTGCTGCGCCGCGCTCAGGTCGGCGCTCATCGGCAGGCTCATCACGCGTGCCGCGGCCGCCTCGGCATGCGGCAGCGGCGTCGCGACGCGGCAGCGCTGCTCGTAGGCGGGCTGGCGGTGCAGCGGCTTCGGATAGTGGATCGCGGTCGGGATGCCGGCCTGCTTGAGCGCCTCGGCCACCGCGTCGCGGCGGTCCACCTGCACGGTGAACTGGGCCCACACGCAATCGCGGTCCTCGCGCACGGCCAGGCGCTGCAGCGGCAGCTCGCCAATCAGCTGCTGATAGCGCTCGCCGATGGCCAGGCGCTGCGCGATCTCCCAGTCGAAGCGTTCCAGCTTGCCCAGCACCACCGCGCACTGCAGCGTGTCCATGCGCCCGCCGACGCCCACCCGCGTGTGGGTGTAGCGCTGGCTCTGGCCGTGGACGCGGATCTCGCGCGCGGCCTGCGCCAGCGCGTCGTCATCGGTGAACAGCGCGCCGCCGTCGCCGTAGCAGCCCAGCGGCTTGCTGGGGAAGAAGCTGGTCGCGCCCCAGGTCGAGAGGCCGCAGCTCTTGCGGCCCTTGTACGTCGCGCCAAAGCTCTGCGCCGCGTCCTCGATGACCGGGATGTTCCCGTGCCGCGCCGCGATCGCGTTGATCGCGTCCATGTCGCACACCTGACCGTACAGGCTCACCGGCATGATCGCCTTCGTGCGCGGCGTGATGGCGGCCTCGATCAGCGCGGCGTCCAGGTTGCAGCTGTCCGGCTCGATGTCGACGAACACCGGCACGCCGCCGAGCAGCACGATGGTCTCGGCCGTCGCGGCGAAGGTGAAGGGCGTGGTGATGACTTCGTCGCCGGGCTGCAGGTCCAGCGCCATCAGCGCGATCAGCAGCGCCTCGGTGCCGCTGGCCACGGTGATGCAGTGCCGCGTGCCGGCGTAGGCGGCCAGCGCGGCCTCGAGCTCCTTGACCTCCGGGCCCATGATGTATTGGCCGTGATCCAGCACGCGCTGGATGCGCGCGTCGATGCTCGGCTTGAGCGCGGCGTACTGCGCCTTGAGGTCGATGAAGGGAAGGCTCATGCCTGGGGCTCCGTGGGATCCACCAGGCGCAGCGCCCGGCCGTTGAGTTCGTAGAGATCGCCGCTCGCCGGACAGGCCGCGCGGCCCTGGCCTTCCACGGGCAGGCCGAGCTTCTCGCCATGGCGGCTCATCCAGCCGATCTGGCGCGCCGGCACGCCGACCATCAGCGCATACGGCGTCACGTCGCCCTTGACCACCGCGCCAGCGCCGACGAAGGCGTACTCGCCGATCGTCGCGCCGCAGACGACGGTGCAGTTGGCGCCGAGCGTCGCGCCGCGCTGGACCCGCGTGCGGCGGTATTCGCTCTTGCGCGGCACCGCCGAGCGCGGGTTGTAGACATTGGTGAAGACCATCGACGGGCCGCAGAAGACGTCGTCCTCCAGCGTCACCGCGTCATAGACCGACACGTTGTTCTGGATCTTCACGTTGCGGCCGATGGTCACGTCGTTGCCGACATAGACGCCCTGCCCCAGCGAGCAGCCCTCGCCGATGCGCGCGCCGGCGCAGACATGGCTGAAGTGCCAGACCTTGGTGCCGTCGCCGAGCTGCGCGCCGTCGTCGACGATGGCGCTGTCGTGCTTCCACCAGCCCATGTCAGAACACCAGCGGCAGGCCGACGCGCTGGCCGTCGCGCGCGCTGCGGTAGGCGGCGATCAGCAGCTCCAGCGAGCGCAGGCCCTCGTAGCCGTCGACCTGCGCCTGCGCCTCGCCGCGCAGCGTCTGGATGACGTTGTCGTAGTAGGCCGCGTGGCCGAAGCCGTAGACGCTGGCGGTCTCGTAGCTGGCGTTCTTCACCAGCTCGTCGTCGGGATGGGGCGTGTCGAAGGCCCAGTGCTCGATCTTGTTGACCGCCGTGCCGCCGATCTTGACCGTGCCCTTCTCGCCAAGGATGGTGATCGAGCCTTCCAGGTTCTGCGGATAGGTCAGCATCGTCACGTTGATGCTGGCCAGGCCGCCGTGGCGCAGGCGCAGCGCCAGCACGCCGGTGTCCTCGGCCTCGATGTCGCGGTCCAGCGTGGCCGTATAGGCATGCACGTTGTCCACCGGGCCGACCAGCCAGTCCAGCAGGTCCACGTAGTGGCTGGCCTGGTTCATGAAGGCGCCGCCGTCCATGTCCCAGCGGCCGCGCCAGCGGGCGGCGTCGTAGTAGCTCTGCGGGCGGGTCCAGAACACGTTGACGGTGCTCATGAAGATGCGGCCGAAGCGGCCCTGGTCCAGCGCTTTCTTGACCAGCTGCACCGTCGCGTTGAGGCGGTTCTGCTTGACGACGAAGAGCTTCACGCCGGCGTCGCGGCAGGCGCGGACCATGGCCTGGCCTTCCTCGAACTTGGTCGCCATCGGCTTCTCGCTGAGCACGTGGCGGCCGGCGCGGGCGCAGGCGATGGCCTGCTGCGCGTGCAGGCCGCTGGGCGTGGACAGCACGATCAGATCGGCATCGGAGCCGGCCAGCAGCGCGTCCAGCGACAGGAAGCCCTGCTGCGCGGGCAGGCCGGTCTGGGCCAGCGCGGCCTGGACGGCCTCGGGGCGCGTGTCGCAGACGGCGACCAGCTCGGCGCGGCCCGCGTGACGGGTCAGCGCCTCGACATGGTTCTTCGAAATGCGGCCGCAGCCGACAAGGGCGACACGGACGGGGCGGTCCAGGATGGGGAACTGAGGCATGGGGCGCGATTTTAAAAGCCTAAAATCGCGCCCAGCTTTTTCCAGGTCCACGATGAGCCAGCCCCAAGCCCCCCACACCGGCGCCGACCAAGCGGCGCCCGCACAAGACGACAACAAGCTGATCGCCGAACGCCGCGAGAAACTCGCCGCCATCCGCGAGAAGGCCAAAGCCCGGGGCGTCGCGGCCTTCCCCAACGATTTCAAACCCCAGCACCGCGCGCAGCCGCTGCAGGCGCAGTACGGCGAGCTCCCCAATGAGGAACTCGAGCCGCAGGCCGTCGCCGTGACGGTGGCGGGCCGCATGATGCTCAAGCGCATCATGGGCAAGGCCAGCTTCGCCACGCTGCAGGACGCCACCGGCGCGATCCAGCTGTTCCTGTCCAAGGACGCGCTGGGCGACGAGGTCTACAACGACTTCAAGCACTTCGACCTGGGCGACATCCTCGGCGCCGAAGGCACGCTCTTCCGCACCCGCACCGGCGAGCTGTCGGTCAAGGTCACGACGCTGCGGCTGCTGACCAAGTCGCTGCGCCCGCTGCCGGACAAGTTCCACGGCATGGCCGACCAGGAGCAGAAATACCGCCAGCGCTACGCCGACCTGATCTCCGACGGCAAGGCGCGCGAGCGCTTCGTGGCGCGCTCCAAGGCGGTGTCCTCGATCCGCTCCTACATGGTGGAGAACGGCTTCCTGGAGGTCGAGACGCCGATGCTGCACCCGATCCCGGGCGGCGCGAACGCGAAGCCCTTCATCACGCATCACAACGCGCTGGACCAGGAGATGTACCTGCGCATCGCGCCGGAGCTCTATCTGAAGCGCCTGGTGGTGGGCGGGTTCGAGCGCGTGTTCGAGATCAACCGCAACTTCCGCAACGAGGGGATCAGCGTCCGGCACAACCCCGAGTTCACGATGATGGAGTTCTACGCGGCCTACTGGACCCACCAGGAGGTCATGAGCTTCACCGAGGAAGTGATCCGCCACGCGGCGCGCGCCGCGACGGGCAGCGCGGTGGTGAGCTACGCCGGCAAGCCGGTGGATCTGGAGAAGCCGTTCACGCGGCTGTCGGTGCGCCAATCGCTGATCGTGCACGCCGGCGTGAGCGAGGCCGAGGCCGATGACGCCGAGGTGCTGCGCGCCCGGCTGAAGGCGCTGGGCGAGGAAGCGCCGGCGCACTGGGGCCTGTCGGCGCTGCAGTTCGGGCTGTTCGAGGCGGCGGTCGAGGAGAAGCTCTGGGAGCCGACCTTCATCGTCGACTACCCGGTGGAGGTGTCGCCGCTGGCGCGCGCGTCGGACACGGATCCGACCCTGACCGAGCGCTTCGAGCTGTTCATCACCGGCCGAGAGTACGCCAACGGCTTCTCCGAGCTGAACGACGCCGAGGACCAGGCCGCGCGCTTCCAGGCGCAGGTCGCCAACAAGGACGCCGGCGACGAGGAGGCGATGTTCTTCGACGCGGACTTCATCCGCGCGCTGGAGTACGGCATGCCCCCGACCGGCGGCTGCGGCATCGGCATCGACCGGCTGATGATGCTGATCACCGACAGCCCGTCGATCCGCGACGTGATCCTGTTCCCGGCGCTGCGGCGCGAGGGCTGAGCAACGGCGGACGGCCGCTGGCCCTCTCCCCAAGCGGGCGACGGCGCAAGAAAAGAAGGCCCCAAAGCAGAAAGGGACACCGCGAGGTGTCCCTTTTCCTTTGGCCTTCCCCTGGCCGGCCGGTGCGCCCGGCAGTGTCGAGGGGGGAAGCGGCGTGCCTTACTTGGCGGCGTTGCCTTCGTTCGACGCGCCCTTCTTGGCGGCGGTCTTCTGCGCGGCGGCCTTGGCGGCCAGTTGGGTAGCCGTCGGGGCGTTGATGCCGTTGTTCAGGGCACCGACGCCGGCCTGCTCAGCGCTCAGCGCGGCGACCTCGCCGGAATCGCGGGCGGCTTGCAGCTCGGCGATCACTTCGGCGCGGGTCTTTTCCACCGGTTCGGCGGCGAAAGTGACGCCGGCGGTCAGGAAGGCGGCGGCGATCAGGGCGGTCTTGGTCAGCGTGTTCATGGTGGGCTCCTCAGCGGTTCGTGGCACCGGACTCCGCACTCCGCGTCGTCCATGGGCTGAACTCTAGGCGTCGCCCCTCCGGGAAAACACTAGCCATTCTGGAAAGATCCGTTCACGGATCGTCAACAATCGCGGCCGCAGGGACAGGCGTACACCGCTCGGGGTCAAGGATTGTTTCAGTTTCGACGCCCCGTCCCCGCCACCCTGCCCGTGACTTCCTCACCCGCTTGCGGGCGAGGGCCGCCCCCCTTCAGCGGTGCTTGAAGATCGGCGCCCGCTTCGCCAGGAAGGCTTCCATGCCTTCGCGCTGATCGTCGGTGCCGAACAGCGCATGGAAGTGCCGGCGCTCGATCGCCACGCCTTCCGTCAGCCCGCCCTGGTACGCCAGGTTCACCAGCTCCTTGATCAGCATCGTCGACGGCCCGCTGAAGCCGTTGATCGTCTCCGCCGCCGTCAGCGCCTCGGCCATCAGTTGCTCCGCCGGCACCACCCGCGACACCAGCCCCGCGCGCTCCGCTTCCGCCGCGTCCATCATCCGGGCCGTCAGCAGCATGTCCATGGCCTTGCTCTTGCTGATCGCGCGCGGCAGGCGCTGCGTGCCACCCGCGCCGGGAATGATCCCCAGCTTGATCTCCGGCTGTCCGAAGCGCGCCGTCTCGGCCGCGATGATGAAGTCGCACATCATCGCCAGCTCGCAGCCGCCGCCCAGCGCGAAGCCCGCCACCGCGCCTATCACCGGCTTTCGCACCTGCAGGATCGTTTCCCAGTTCTTGGAGATCAGCCCGCTCTTGAACGCCGACATGAAGGTGTGCGGCGCCATCGTCGGGATGTCCGCGCCCGCGGCGAAGGCGCGCTCGCTGCCCGTCAGCACGATGCAACCGATGCCGTCGTCCGCGTCGAAGGCCAGCAGCGCGCGGCCCAGTTCATCCATCAGCGGGTCGCTCAGCGCGTTCAGTTGCTTGGGGCGGTTCAGGCGGATCACGCCGGTCTTGCGCTCGCCGGTGCCGGCGACCTCGACCAGGATGTTCTCGAAGCTCACGCCGCTCAGGGCCTGGATCATGGGATGTCTCCTCAGCTGGAATGGCGGCAACTATAGAGGCGCCGACGCCGCCGAAGATGCCGGCGCCACCGGCGACGGCGCCGCCGGCATCGCCTGCCGGGGCGGCGCCTTCAGCACGAGGTCGATCTGCGTGCGCGGATCCTTCGCGCGGTTCTGCCACAGCCGCACCCGCACCGGCAGGTACTGCAGCGACGGCGCCAGCCAGAATTCGGCCTGCATGTCGCCGCGCGTGTCGCTCATGTCGGAGTCCACGTGCCACGCCGGGATCGGCCCGAGCGGCGTCGCGACCTCCTCCAGCGCGACGATCCGGTAGCGCCACAGATGGAGATTGCGCGGCAGCGCCAGCGGCTGCTGGATCAGCGTGTCCCCCGCCACCGTCTGCCGCCCCGTCAGGAACAGCCAGGTGAACTGGACGAACTGGCTGGCCGCGTCCTGCGTGCCGTCGGGCGCTGGCTCGCGGCGTCCGTCGGCCATGATCACGCCGCCGATGTCGAAGCGCAGCGTCGAGTGCCGCCCCCCCGCCAGGCCGCCGGTCACCTCATCGAAGCGCCGCGGCACCAGGCCGATGGGCGTGATCTCGCCATCGCTGCTCAGGCGGCGCGACATCAACGGCGCGATCTTCGGCCCGATCCACGCTTCCAGATGGACCTGGTAGTGCGAGCCCTCGCGCAGCCATTGCACCTGGGCATCGCCATAGACGGGGCCGCGGTAGTCGCCGGTCAGCTTGTAGTCGAGCTCGGTGGACAGCGGCCACTCGATGCCCGGCATCCAGTCGCCGGCCGCCTCGGAGACGGCCAGCGCCGGCGGCATCGCGAGCGCCTGCAACTCGGGCGGCGGCTGGCTCGCGGCGGGATCGGGGGGCAGCGGCGCCGGGCCGGCGCCCACGGTCGCCGGCAGCGTCTGCACGACGCGCTTGGGCGCGCCTGGCGGTCCTTCCTGCTTCGCCGCCGCCGCGGGCGGCGGGGGCGCGGCGGGCTTGAGCTCGCGGACGAATGCCGCCTTCAGCCGCTCGGGCTCCGGCGTTGCCGGCATCCACTGGTCATGCAGATCGCGCGCGCCGCTCAGCAGCCACAGGTGGACCGCCAGCACCGCCAGCGTCAGGGCGGCCAGCGCGACAGCGCCGCGGCGCCGGGCTCTGCCGGGTTCGCCGCGGACGGCGCTCAGCCGCCCAGCCATGCGCGCCGCAGGCTCTGCGCGCGCGCCGGCGCCTTGTCCAGCAGGCCCAGGCAGACCGGCCGCGCGGCGCTGTCCTGGGTCGGCAGCGTCAGCATCAGCGTGAGCAGCCGCTGGTCACGCGCCACCAGCAGCTCGAGCTGCTGCGGATCGACGTGGTTCAGCGTCAGCGGCAGGTCCTCGAGCTTGCGGATGCGCCAACCGTTGCAGGCGATCAGTTCATCGCCCGCGCTCAAGCCGGCCGCCAGCCCGGCGCCCTCCAGCAGCACGTTCTTGATCGTCACCACGCCATCGGCCTCCGCCACGCGCAGGCCCAGGCGCTGCGCCAGCGTCGGCTTGTCATGGGACCAGCGCACGCCGAACTTCTCCAGCAACTGCGGCAGCGGCAGGTCGTCGGTGCCATGCACCCAGGTGGACAGCGTCTGCGCGATCGCCTCGCCGCCCAGGTCCGCGAGCTTGGCCAGGATGCGGGCCTCGCTGACCAGGCCGCCGCCGGTGTCCTTCCACAGACCGCGCATCAGGTCGTCGAGCGAGGCCGGCTTGTCGCCCTTCTCCGCGCCGCGCAGCGACAGGTCCAGCGCCAGCGCCACCATCGCGCCCTTGGCGTAGTAGCTCACGACGGCATTGGGCGTGTTCTCGTCCTGGCGGTAGTACTTGGTCCAGGCCTCGAAGCTGGAGCGCGCCACGCTGTGATGCTTGCGGCCCGGCGCGCCCAGCACCTGGGTGAAGGTCTGCGCGATCAGCTTCAGGTAGCGCGATTCGTCGATCAGGCCGGCGCGCACCAGGAACAGGTCGTCGTAGTACGAGGTGAAGCCCTCGAAGAACCACAGCAGCTCGGTGTAGTTCTCCTGCTCGTAGTCATAGCGCTCGAAGACATCGGGCCGCAGCCGCTTGACGTTCCAGGTGTGGAAGTACTCGTGGCTGATCAGGCCGAGCAGCTTCGCGTAGCCCTCGCTGACCTCGGTCTGCCCGAGCCGCGGCAGGTCGCGCCGCGACGCGATCAGCGCCGTGCTGGCGCGGTGCTCCAGGCCGCCGTAGCCGTCGTCGGTGCAGTTCAGCAGGAACACGTAGCGCGCCATCGGCGGCTTGCCCTTGCCGTTGTGCCAGAAATGGATCTGCGTCTCGCAGAGTTTCTGCGCGTCGCGCAGCAGCCGCTCGCCATCGAAGACCGGCAGCGCGCCCGATACGACGAACTCATGCGGCACGCCGCCCGCGACGAACTCGCCGCGCCAGAACGGGCCCAGCTCGAACGGATGGTCGGCGAGCTCGTCGTAGTCGGCCGCCTCGAACTGGCTTTTCGCGTCCTCGACCGGTGTCATCGCCGTCGCGATGTCCCAGCCCGCCGGCAGGCCGGCCAGCTCGACGCGATGCGGCAGCTCCGTCTTGCCCTGCGCGCGCAGGCACAGGCTGGTCGGGTTGAAGAAGCCGCGATGCGCGTCCAGGAAGGCTGCGCGCACCGAGGTGTCGAAGGCGTACACCGGATAGCTGACCACCAGCGCGGCGCGGCCGGTGCAGTCGAAGCGCCAGCGGTTCTTCGCGATCTGCGTGACCGTCACCTCGCGCGTGCCCTGGCGCGCCGTGATGGCGCCGAGGTGACGGGAGAACTCGCGCACCAGGTAGCTGCCGGGGATCCAGACCGGCAGGCTCAGGACCTGGTCCGGATCAGGCGCCGGCACGGTCATCGTGACCTCGAAGCGGTGCGCGTGCGGATCGGCGGCGGCGATGCGGTAGTGGATCGTGGGGCGGGCGGTCATGAGGGCAGCCTACAAGCCTTTTGCCCGGCCGCGGCGCGCGGCTGGGCGGTTCTCGATCACGTGCCTTGGGCGGCGATGAAGCAGCTCAGCGCGGCCACGGCGCTGAGCCGGAAGCGCAGGGTCAGCCAGGCGGACGCGCCCAGCGCCGGATAGGTCCGGCGGTCCCACACATAGCAGGCGATCAGCAGCGCGCCCTCGACGACCAGCCCGGCGTAGGCCGGCATGGTCGAGGCGATCCAGGCCAGCAGCGCCGGCACCACGCCCCAGATGAAGGGCGCCGGCGACGGGATGTTCTGGCGGAAGCCCAGGCCCCAGTGGATCGCGCCGAGGAAGGAGATCACCACCGCCGCGTAGCGCGACAGGCCGTCGGTGACGTAGGGATGGGCGTCCTCGCGGACCAGCCACACCAGCGCCGCGCCGAGCACGAACGGGATCAGGCCAGCGTAGCCGAGCCGCAGCGCGACCGGGTTGACGGAGGCCGAGGCGGCATGGGCCGGGGCGGTGTGGGCGGAGCGGTCGTTCATCGAAGTGGGCGGGGCCGTGGCGATCCGGGCCGGATCAGGATTTCTTCTGGGCCTTGTCCGCGTTCTGGACGGCCTGCAGGCGCTGCTCGAGCTGCTCCGGGCTGATCGCGCCCGGCGCGCGGGTGCCGTCCTCGAAGAGGATGGCCGGCGTGCCGGTGACGCGGATCTTCTGGCTCAGCGCGAGGTTGCGGTCGATGGCGGTGGCGTCGCAGCTGGCCTCGGACTTGGGCAGCGCGGTGCCGTCGATCATCCAGTTGCGCCAGGCCAGCGTGTTGTCCTTGGCGCACCAGGCGGCGCGCGACTTGGCGGGCGAGTCACCGCCCAGGATCGGGATCACGAAGGTGTAGACGGTGATGTTGTCGACCTCCTGCAGCGACTTCTCGAAGCGCTTGCAGTAGCCGCAGTTCGGATCGGCGAAGACGGCGATGCGGCGCTTGCCGTCGCCCTTCTTCCAGACGATCGCGTCCTTCAGCGGGAGCGACGCGAACTCGATCGCGGTGATCTTCTCGATGCGCTCCTGGGTCAGACGGCGGCGGTTCTTGAGGTCGAGGATCTCGCCCTCGATCAGGTACTGGCCGGTGGCGTCGGTGTAGCGGATCTCGCTGCCGATGCGCAGTTCCCAAAGGCCGGGGATGGGCGCGGGACGGACCTCGTCGATCTTGATGTCCTTGGGCATCACGGCGGCGAGGTTCTTGCGGATGGTCTCCTCGTTGGCCTGCGCCGAGCAGCCGATCAGGCCGAGCACGGTCATCGCGGCGGCCAGGGCCAGGGACTTGCGGGGGAGGATCGAGGACTTCATGGGGGACTTTCGAAAATCGTGGGACGAACGGACAGGACCGTTCAGTGGCCGAGCGCGCGCGCCGTGAGCCATTTCTTCAGCGGGCCGGCGCGATCGACCAGGCGCAGACCCTCGTTGCGGAGCCGCGCGATCACCGGCACCTGGCTGGCGAAGCCGCGCAGCAGGCTGTCGGTCAGTTCGCCCATGGCCCAGGTCGGCGCGGCGCGGGCGCGGGCGTAGCGGCGCAGCAGTTTCTCGTCGCCGAGGCTGCGCCAGGACTCGCGGGCGGCGATGACGTCGACGAGGGCCTCGACGTCGGCCAGGCCCAGGTTCAGGCCCTGGCCGGCCAGCGGATGGACCAGGTGCGCGGCATCGCCCAGCAGCACCCAGCCGGGGCCGCAGAGCGTGTCGGCGCGGCACAGCTGCAGCGGCCAGGCCTGGCGCTCGCCGGCCAGCTTGAGCGTGCCGGCCGCGCCGCCGGTGGCTTCGAGCAGCGCGGATTCGAACTCGGCCGGGCCGGCGGCGAGCAGGCGGCGGGCCTCCTCGCGCGGCAGCGACCACACCAGGCCATAGCTGTGGCCGGGCTCGGGGCGGTCGAAGGGAAGCAGCGCCAGCACGTCCGGGGAGCGGAACCACTGCCAGGCCTGGCCCTGATGCGGCTTGCTGGCGGTCAGCCGGGTGGCGACGCCCAGATGCCCGTAGTCGTGCCGCTCGTAATGGACGCCGAACTCCTGGGCGGCGACGGTGTCGCGGCCTTCGCACAGGGCCTGCAGCGTGGCGGGGACCGGCTCGGTCACGCGCTGCACATGCGGGGCGAAGCGCAAGGCGGCGTCGAGCTGGTCCTCGAGCGCGGCGGCGTCGACGATGTGGGCCAGTTCGCCGGCGCCCTGCTGCCAGGCGCTGAAATGCAGTTCGGCGCCGGCGCGGTCGCCGTGGATGCGCATGTCGTGGACGGGGGTGCGGGCGTCCTCGGCCAGGCCTTCCCAGACGCGCAGGCGGCTCAGCAGCGCGACGGAGCTCGCGTTGAGGGCGTAGGCGCGGACGTCGGCCGAAGCGCCCGAAGCGCCTGGGGTCGCCGGGGCGGGCGGACGGGTCAGCAGGGCCACGCGCAGGCCGCGGGCGCCGAGCGCCAGCGCCAGGCTGCGGCCGACGCAGCCGCTGCCGCGCACCAGGACGTCGTACTTTTCCATGGGCGGGGATTGTAGGCAGGGGCGGCGGCGGTGCTCCCTGGAAGGAATTGCGGGTTGACTAAAATGCCGCCTTCTTCGCCTGCGCGCGTCGCCGCCGGCCCACACAAGACATCAGCTTTTCCGAAAGTCGACCATGAGCCTCAAATGCGGCATCGTGGGCCTGCCCAATGTGGGCAAGTCCACCCTCTTCAACGCGCTGACCAAGGCCGGCATCGCCGCCGAGAACTATCCCTTCTGCACCATCGAGCCCAATGTCGGCATCGTCGAGCTGCCGGACCCGCGCCTGGGCCAGTTGGCGGAGATCGTGAAGCCGGAGCGCATCGTGCCGGCGATCGTGGAGTTCGTGGACATCGCGGGCCTGGTGGCTGGCGCGTCGAAGGGGGAAGGCCTGGGGAACCAGTTCCTGTCGCACATCCGCGAGACGGACGCGATCGTGAACGTGGTGCGCTGCTTCGAGGATCCGAACGTGATCCACGTGAACGGCAAGGTGGACCCGATCGCCGACATCGAGGTCATCCAGACCGAGTTGTGCCTGGCGGACCTGGGCACGGTGGAGAAGAGCCTGCACCGCTACAACAAGGTGGCGCGGGCCGGTGACAAGGAGGCGATTGCGCTGGTGAAGGTGCTGGAGAAGTGCCAGGCGGCGCTGGACCAGGCCAAGCCGGTGCGCACGATCGACTTCAGCAAGGAGGAGCGGGTGATCCTGAAGCCGCTGTGCCTGATCACGGCCAAGCCGGCGATGTTCGTGGGCAACGTGGCGGAGGATGGTTTCGAGAACAACCCCTTCCTGGACCGGCTGAAGGAATACGCGGCGGCGCAGAACGGCCCGGTGGTGGCGATCTGCGCGAAGACCGAGGCGGAGCTTTCGGAGATGGAGGATGAGGACCGCGCGATGTTCCTGGCCGAGATGGGTCAGGACGAGCCGGGCCTGAACCGGCTGATCCGGGCGGGTTTCAAGCTGCTGGGGCTGCAGACCTACTTCACGGCGGGCGTGAAGGAAGTGCGGGCGTGGACGATCCACATCGGCGACACGGCGCCGCAGGCGGCGGGCGTGATCCACACGGATTTCGAGCGCGGCTTCATTCGCGCGCAGACGATCGCCTTCGAGGATTTCATCCAATTCAAGGGCGAACAGGGCGCGAAGGACGCCGGGAAGATGCGGGCGGAAGGCAAGGAATATGTCGTCAAGGATGGCGACGTGTTGAACTTCCTGTTCAACGTCTGATCCGGGACGAATATCCGGAGAGATTCCAAAGGGCCTCATTCGAGGCCTTTTTCTTTTTCTCAGCGGCAGCCGGCTTCTTTTAACCGGAAGGCCGAATCCCGCTTGCGCTCCTGAACCATCCTGCACTCGGTGTAGCCCTTCAGCGGCCGGCTCAGCACCACCGCCGTGCGGTGGTACGTGCATACCGCATAGGCGTCGTCGAGTGCGTCAACTTTCCAGGTCGCTGTTTCCGTCACGCCGCCCTGTCCATCCTTCTTCTGGCGCAGATCGTCATAGATGGCGCCATCCGACTTCGTCACCGGACCGAGATTGATCATGAATCCCGTCAACGCGTGGCGCGCCGGGCCGGAACCCTCGACAGTCGCACTCCACCCGGCCGGGGTTTGGAGCGCCTTTTGCTCGGTCGGACCAAGTTCGGCTGGGCACGAAAAAGGCTCCGGCGCGGCGCATGCCGTCATCGAGCCCAGGATCAGGAATGGGGGCAGCACGACCCGAAGCAGAGAGGTCACCATTGGATCGTCTCGTCATCGAGGCCAAGGAATGTAAGCAAGTATCGAGTTGCATGTGGCCGCGGTGACCATTCAATGAGCGACCTGAAGCTCGGCAACCAACTGGCTCTTGGTCTTGGATTCCAGCTCTGCCCGTTTCATCTTGAGCTTTTCCAGCATGAAGCCGTTGGTCAGATCGAAGCTGTCCAGCAGCGAATACCAGTTCATCACGTAGAGCTTCATTCGCGGCCGGTTCAAGACAAGGCCGAGATCACCGCGATCTGAAAGCTCTTCGAGTCGATCTTCGATCAGGACCGACGCCGAGGAAATCTGCCGGCCCACGAGGATCAGCTCGAAATGCATCTTGACGGATTTGAACTCGGGCAACCGCCTGAGAATCTCTGCGTAGTCCTCAAGTTGCCTCAAGTGCTTCGTGTTGAGGGAGATCGCCGGACGCTTGATCTCGATGACGATGCATTTGTAGATTTGTCGCCCGCTCGAATCGAAGGTCGGAAATTTCCTTGCCAGGAACAGGTCCGCCTGGCGCTTCGCGCCTGGAAGATCGTCTGCCTGCTCGACATCCGCCAGTTCAGGTTCGGACGTCCCGAACACTTGATCGCGGGCCTTCCTGGCGATCTCGGCAAAGGTATCGTCTTCGGCGCCCAGCGTCTCGTACTGCGGACCAAAAAGCCACGTATTGTTTTCAATGATCCGCTGAAGATCCGGCGTTTCGAGCACGTCACGATAGTGCGCGGTCATCAGATGCCGCATTTGCTGCACCGCCATCGCCCGCCGTTGCAATACCTCGATGGAGGCGGCGATGTTTTCCATCGACGACAAGCGAAGTTGATTCGCCAGGCGCGTCATTGATTCGGCATCCAATTCGAGAACGCCGTCCAGCACATCCATCAGCGCGTCGCTCTCATTCGACACCGCCAATCGATCAAGCAGGCGGATGATGATCTTGGCCTGCTTTTCGTTGCCGTCGTCGAATACCCGTGGGTCCGCGATATAGATCTGCCGCACCAGTTCGCGCGTGTGCTGAAGCCGCCAGGTTTTTTCCGCTTCGTCCAGTTCGTCATAGGTCGGGAAATACCCGCCTCGCTCAAATTGCTGCACGACCTCGTCGGCCCGCTTGCGGGCGGCGTCGACAACCTGGTCTTCGATCCCTCCGGTCGGCGCCACGCCCGCGCGCGGTTGAACCTGCTCTCCAGCCACGTCCTTCGTCCCCATCTCGTCACCACCTTCAACACCACGGCAAGCAGTCATTAAAGGCCCGTTCGGGGAGGGTCGATTTCAGCGGCGCCCGGATACGTTGCGTGTTGGCCTCATGGGCGCTTCGAGAGTTGAGCAATCCCCACAAGGGCTCGAATCCCACCATCCGATTCGCAATGAACTCACCCTTGCGGCTGCGCCGGCAGCGCGAACCGGAAGGTCGCGCCTTGCCCTGGCGCCGACACCGCCCAGACCCGCCCCCCGTGCCGCTGCACGATGCGCTGCACGATGGACAGCCCCACCCCATGGCCCTCGACGCCATCCGCCCCCTTGAGCCGGATGAAGGCATCGAACAGCCGCTCCGCATCCGCCGGATCGAAGCCCGGACCGTCGTCGCTGACGAAAAAGACCGCCTCCGCGCCATCGCGCTCGCCGCCGATGCGGATCGTCGCCTCGCGGGGCGGCTCGCTGCGGCTCGCATACTTCACCGCATTGCCGATCAGGTTCGCGAACACCTGGCGCAGCATCGGCCCGTCCGCCACGACCGGCGGCATCTCCCCGACGACGAAACGCACCGCCGCCGCGCCCGCCACGCGCCGCTGTTCATCGACAACCTCGCCCACCAGCGCCGCCACATCGACCGGCGCGAGCGCCAGCGCACGCCGCCCCATCTGCGACAGCCGCATCAGCGCCTCGATCAGGTGCGTCATGTGCTCCGCCGCCTGCTGAATGCCCTCGAGCCAGCTGCGCTCGCGCGGCGACAGCGTCTGCACCGTCTGCTGCAGCAGCACCGAGAAGCCGAGCAGCGCATTCAGCGGCGTGCGCAGGTCATGCGACACCGACCGCGTGAAGGCGTCCAGCTCGCGGTTGCTGGCCTCGAGCTCGTCGGCCCGCTGCCGCAGGCTGGCCTGCAGCGCGGTGTTCTCGCGCCGCAGGCGGCCGATCTCCACCGCGCGCCCCAGCACCGGCAGGATGGACGCCAGCCGGAATGGCTTGAGCACGTAATCCGTCGCCCCCGAGCGCATCGCCTCCACCGCGGTGGCGATGCTGCCCTCGCCCGTCATCACGATGCCCACCAGCTGCGGATCGATCTGCAGCGCCGCGCGCAGCAGCTCGATGCCGGTCATGCCAGGCATCACCAGGTCGGTCAGCAGCACGTCGAACGGCCGCCGCCTGAGCTCCGACAGCGCCGACGCGGCGCTCGCGTGGCCGGCCACCTCGTAGCCATGGCCGCTCAGCGTGTCGCGCAGCGCCTCCATGTGGCGCGCCTCGTCATCGACGATCAGCAGACGCACCGGCGCGGGACTCGCTGGACCCGCGGGACCGTTCGGACTCATGCGTGCTCTCCCTTCAAGGCCGGCTGCGGCACCAGCCGCGCCAGGGCCGTCCGCAGCTCGCGCAGCTTGGGCGGCTTGCCCAGCACCAGGTCGACGCCAGGCGGCGTCTCCCCATCCGCGATGAGGCGCTGTCCCCAGCCGGTCAGCAGGATCACCGGCAGCCCCGGCCGCCGCGCCTTGGCCGCCAGGGCCACGCGCCGGCCGTCGACATAGGGCATGCCGAGGTCGGTCACGACCGCGTCGAAGCCGCCGGCCGCCTCGTCCCGCAACGCGTCCAGGCCCGCCTGCCCGCCATCGGCCGTCACCACCGCATGGCCGTCGCCTTCCAGCGATTCCCGCAGCGAGCGCAGGATCAGCGGATCGTCGTCCACCAGCAGGACACGCAGCGGCCGCGCGGGCGCCAGGTCCACCGGCTCAGCCGCGGCGGCCATCACGGTCTCCGGCGCCGCGAACGCCAGACGGACCGTGGTGCCGCCGTCGACGCGGCTGTCGATCTCCAGCACCGCGTCATGCCGCTGCGCGACGCCGTAGACCATCGCCAGGCCCAGGCCGGTGCCGCGCTCGCCCTTGGTCGTGAAGAAGGGCTCCAGGCAGCGCCGCCTCGTCGCCTCGTCCATCCCGACACCGGTGTCGGACACCTCGATCAGCACCCGATGCCGCCGCGCCGCCGGGCCGGCATCGGCGCCAGCGTCGGCCGCCGGCCGCATCGACGTGCGCAGCGTCAGCACGCCGCCATCGGGCATCGCGTCGACCGCGTTGAAGATCAGGTTGATCAGCGCCTCGCGCAACTCGCTCTCGCCGCCCAGGATCTCGGGCAGCGCGGGGTGGAGCTCGCTCACCAGCCGGATCACCGCGCCGCGCTGCTGCGGCATGTCGCTCCAGCGCGCGCGCGTCAGCTCCACCACCTGCGGGACCAGCTCGTTCAACTGCAGCCGACCGTGGCGCGCGGTCGAATCGCGCTGGCGGTAGAACTCGCGCATCCGCGCCACCGTCGCGGCGACGTCGTCGATGGCGCGGGCGATCACCGCCAGCCGCGAGCGCGTGCGCTCGTCCAGGCCCGGCGTGCGCTCGAGCAGCTCATCGGTGTAGAGCACGATCGGCGAGATCGCGTTGTTGATGTCGTGCGCGATGCCGCTGGCCATCTGCCCCAGCGCGCGCAGCCGCTCCTGCTGCATCACCGTCTGCTGCGATTGCGTCAGCTCGTCGTACGCGCGCTGCAGGTCGCCGTGCAGCTGCGCCTGGCGCGCCGCCAGCGCGACGTGCGCGCTGAGCTGGCGCAGGAACTCGCACTCCGCGCTGGTGAAGCCGTGACTCGGCTTGCGGGCCGCCAGCAGCAGGCCGAACGTACTGTCGCCAGCCCGCAGCGGCGCCAGCACCATCGAATGCAGCCCGTGATCGACCAGGCGCCGCGCGAGCGGCAGCGAGAGCTCCGTGAGATCCGGCTCGTAGACCAACTGCCCTTCCAGCGCCCGCGCCACGTCGGTGCCGCCCACCGGCACCACGCCATCGCCCGATCCCGGCGCGCCCGCCAGCGCCTCGAAGCCAGTGCCGGTGCGCACCGGCGCGAGCATGCGCCGCTCGGCATCCAGCGTCAGCACGCTCACGAGCCTGGCCGGCAGCCGGTCCTCCAGGCTGCCGATCACCACCTGATAGATGCTGGGCAGATCGAGCCGCTCCGCGATCGCCGCGGTGATCTGGTCCAGCAGTTGCAGCCGCTCGAGCTGCGCCTGCAGGCGCGCCTCCGCGCCCTGCCGCTCGGCCACCTCCGCGCTCAGCGCGGCGGTGCGCTCGCGCACGCGCGCCTCGAGCGCATCGTTGGCTCGCGCCACGTGCTCCGCCTTGGTCTGCAGATCGTCCGCCATCGCGTTGAAGGCATTCACCAGATCGCCCATTTCGTCGGCGCGCGTGCTCGGAACACGGATGCTCATGTCGCCGGCGGCCAGCGACCGGGCGGCGCGCGCCAGCGAGCGCATCGGCCTGAGGATGCCGCCCGCCAGCAGCAGGCCGGCCACACCCGAGCCCGCGATGATGACGGCGGCCAGCGCGAGCCGCTGGCGCGTCATGCCGTCGATCTCCGCGACGAAGGCCCGCTCCGGCACCATGTAGAACACGGTCCAGTCCACCGTCCGGAAGCGCCGCGCCACGCCGTAGTTCCATTGCGCGTTCACCGGCGCCCAGCCCCGGAAGACCGCCAGGTCCGGCGCGGCCGAACGGGCCCGCTCGAACTGCTCGGGGAAGGGCCGCACGTCGGTCAGCAGCTCCCGCGTGCGCGCGCCGAAGCGCTGCTTGGCCACGAACTGCTCGAGCTCCGCCGGCGGCAGCGCGCCGCCGGGCCGGAACACGATGTCCTCACTGTAGGTGTGGGCGATGCGGATGCCGGCGTGATCGAAGATGACGGCGAAGCTGTCCTTGCCCGCCTGCTCATTCGAGCTGCGGACCGCCTGCCAGAACGCCTCCGCCCGCACCCAGATCGCGGCCACGCAGCGCACGCCGTCCGGGCCCGCCAGCGGCGCGAAGTACCCCACCGTCGGCGCGGCACCGCTGCGCGGCGACGAGATGTAGGGATCGGAAATGACCTCGCGCCCGGCCAACGCCGCCTGGACGTTGGGCCGCTCGCCGAGTTCGGCGCCGACCAGCTTCTCTTCGGTCGCCGCGATCACACGCCCGCGCGCGTCGATCAGCGCAGCGCCGCGCACGGCCGCGTCGCTGTTGGGAAAGGTCGAGAGCGCCCCCTGCACGCCGGCCAGCAGGGCGGCCCGCCGCGGCGGATCGGCGTCGCAGAATGCGCCGGACTCCGGAAGGCGCACCAGGCGCTGCGAAGCGTTGCGGTAGCCGCGATGGAAGGCATCGACCTCGCGCACGATCTGGTCGGCCCGCGCCTCCAGCAGGCTCTTGAGGCTGTCCAGCATGCGCTCGCGGCTGTGCCTCAGGTCCACGTAGGCCCACAGCGCCAGCGGCAGCGAGGACACCGCCACGACCAGCGCCGCCACCTGCAGCCGCAGCGGCCAGCGCGCCGGGAGCCAGGCCGCGCCCCTCACGAGGTCTCCCTGATCGCGCGCCACAAGGCCCGGCGCAGCTCCCGCAGCTTGGGCGGCTTGCTGAGCACCTGGTCGACATGCCGTGGCATGTCGCCCTCGTCGACCAGCCGCTGACCCCAGCCGGTGAGCAGGATCACCGGCGTGTCGGGCGACGCCGCCTTGACCGCCGCCGCGACCTGGCGGCCATCGATGTGCGGCATGCCCAGGTCGGACACGACGACCTCGAAGCGGTTGCCGCGATGCATCGCGGCGCGGAACGCATCGATGCCGGCCTGCCCCGCGTGCGCCGTCTCGACCGCATGGCCGTCCGCCTCCAGCGTCTCGCGCAGCGACCGCAGCAGCAGCGGATCGTCGTCGACCAGCAAAATCCGCTGCGGCGGCGGCGGGTCCTCGGACTCGGCCGGTGGCGGCGGGGCGGCGCCGGCGTCCTCCGGCGGCGCGCTGAAGCGCAGCGCCACCCGAGTGCCCTCGCCAGGCGCGCTGCGGATGTCGAGATCGGCGCCATGCCGCTGCGCGATGCCATAGACCATCGCCAGACCCAGGCCAGTGCCGCGCTCCCCCTTGGTCGTGAAGAAGGGCTCCAGGCAGCGGCGCCGCGTCGCCTCGTCCATGCCCATGCCAGTGTCGGCGACCTCCAGCGCCACCGCGCTGGACAGCACCCCCGACGCGGTCCCGGACGCCAGCTCGACCGCCGTGCGGATCGTCAGCTCCCCGCCGTCGGGCATCGCGTCGACGGCGTTGAAGACGAGGTTGATCAGCGCCTCGCGCAACTCGTTGTCGGTGCCCAGCACCACCGGATCCTCGGCAGCCAGGTCGGTGTGCAGCCGGATCACCGCGCCGCGCTGCAGCGGCATGTCGCTCCAGCGCGCGCGCGTCAGCTCCACCACCTGCCGCACCAGCTCGTTCAGCCGCACCCGCGCGAGCGCCAGCCCGCTCTCGCGCTGGCGGTAGAACTCCCGCATGCGCGCCACCGTCGCGGCCACGTCGTCGATCGCGCGGGCGATGTTCTCGAGCGCGCGGCGCGCCGGCGCGCTCAGCCCGGGCTCGCGCTCGAGCAGGCTCTCGGTGTAGAGCATGGCCGGCGAGATCGCGTTGTTGATGTCGTGCGCGATGCCGCTGGCCATCTGGCCCAGCGCCCGCAGCCGCTCCTGCTGCAGGATCGCCTGCTGCGTCTGGCGCAGGTCGTCGTAGGCCTGCTGCAGCGCCGCGTGCAGCTGCGCCTGGTGGCTGGCCAGGCTGACGTGCTCGCTGAGCTGCTGCAGGAACTCGCAGTCGCTGCTGCTGAACGCCTGCGCCTCGCGCCGCGCCACCACCAGCACGCCGAACACGCGGTTCTCCGACTGCAGCGGCGCCATCACCAGCGAGCGCAGCCCGCCCCGCGCCAGGCGCTGCGGGAAGGGGAAAGGCACCGCGTTCACGTCGGGCTCGTAGACCAGGTGGCCCTTCACGCACTGGGACAGGCCGTTGCCGTCGATCGAGAGCGCCGCCTGCTCCGGCAGCGCGATCTCCATCGCCAGCGGCGCGCTCTTGATGCCCACGCCGGTGACACGCAGCGTGCCGCCCTCCGGATCGCGCAGGCACACGCAGCTGAAGTCGACCGGCGCATGGTCCTCCAGATGCCGGATCACCGCCTGGAAGATGCTGTGCGGATCCTGCCGCTCGCCGGTCGCGCGCGTGATCTGGTTGAGCAGATCCAGCCTCGCCAGCTGCGCCTTGAGCCGGGCCTCGCCGAGCTTGCGCTCCGTGATGTCCCGCAGGAAGGCGTTGAAGCTCACGCCGCCGCCGCTCGCGCGCAGCGCCGTGATCGCCAGTTCGATGGGGAATTCACTGCCGTCGCGCCGCAGCGCGCGCAGCTCGACGCGCCGGTCCAGCACCGTCGCCACGCCGGTCTCGAGATAGCGCCGCAGACCGGCCCGATGCGCGTCGCGGAAGCGCTCCGGCACCACGACATCGGCCAGCGAGCGGCCCGCCACTTCGTCCCGGCTCCAGCCGAAGATGGCCTGCGCCTGCGGATTCCAGTGCGTGATGAGGCCCTCGGCATCGATGCCGACGACCGCGTCGAGCGCGGCATCGAGGATCAGCCGGGTCCGCTCCTCGCTGTCGGCGAGGCGGTCGCGCGAGACCGTGGTGGTGCGCAGCAGCGCGCTCATGCGGTCGAACTCGCGCGCCAGCTCGGCGATCTCGTCCGAGCCGGTGTCGCCGACGATGTGCGCCAGATCGCCGGCGCCCACGCGCCGCATGCCTTCGCGCAACCGGGCCAGCGGCCGCGCGATGCCGCGGAAGACGAAGAACATGCTGCCCGCCAGCGTCGCCGCGAGCGCCGCCAGCAAGCCCAGCACGATCGCGAAGGCGCGCTGCTGCGCGGCCCCGACTTCCTCGCGGCTGATGTCCTGCAGCCGGAATGACTCGGTCATCATGATCAGCGACTTGCGCGCCATCGCGGCGGTCAGCCGCCCGGCCCATTCGTCCAGGACCAGGTGATCGCCCTCGCCCGCCTGGCGCGCGCGCTGCGCCCGCACCAGCTCGGCGAACACCGCCGGCGATTTGTCGTAGGCCTCGCGGATCTGCGCGACGCTCTCCTGCTCCTCGCGCGAATCGAAGTCCGCCGCCCGGCCCAGCACCGCGCCCAGCGAGCGGTAGGCGCTGGCCCACTGCACCTCGATGCGGGTTTCGGGCTGACGCGCGTACTCGAGCGACAGGTAGCGCAGGCCCGCCACGGACTCGACGATGTCGGCCGCGGCGCGGTTCTTGTGGATGCCCCGCTCCACCTGGCGGCCGGAGATGCCCAGCGCGATCGCGATGGCCAGCGCCGCGGCCGCGCAGGCGGCGCCGACGATCGCGAAGCGGGTGGAGATCTTCATGGCGTGCCGCTACCGGATGATCGTGACCGCGCGCGGCTTCACCGCGGCCAGGCCGTCGAGGTACACCGCGTCGAGGAAGTTGGGCGCCTGCGCCGCCGTCGCGACGCGGTTCTTCAGCGCCCAGCGCCCTTCGTCCTCCAGCACCACCAGCAGATGCTGCTCCAGCGTCAGCGCGAAGCGGCTGCGCGCGAGCAGTTGGCGCGTCTCGCCCGGCGCCTTGCCCAGCGAGCGCGCCACGATCGGCTCGCAGGCGGCCGGGTCGCGCGCGAGCAGTTGCTCGGCCCGCTGCAGCGCGGCGAGCACGCGCCGCGCCGTCTCCCCGCGCTGCAGCGCGAAGCGCCGCAGCGCCGCGAGGTTGAAGCTCGAGTCGTAGACGCCATCGCTCGGGAACACCGCGGCGCGATCGCCGAGCTGCCGGCGCGCATCGTCGATGTAGGGCTCCCAGGTCGCGATGGCGTCGACCTCGCCGCTGGCCAGCGCGCCGGCCAGCTCCTGCGGCTTGCGGTCGACGACGCGCACGTCCGCGCGCGAGAGCCGCTGGCGCACCAGCATCACGTCGAGCATGAAATCGCCGCTGGTGCCCGCGCTCACGCCAATGCGCTTGCCCTTGAGCGACTCCGGCGATCCGACCCCCAGGTCGGTGCGGCCGACGATGGCATGGTCGCTCTGCGTGGACAGCGTGGCGAGGATGGTCACCGGATGTCCGCGCACCGCGGCCAGCGCGACGGGCAGTTCGGCGACGGTGGCGAGATCGGCCTTGCCTTCGAGCACCGCGTCCAGCGCGGCCTTGCCCGAGGGATGCCGCTGGACGGTGACGGTGAGACCTTCGCGCTCGAAGAAGCCCTCGGCCAGCGCCACGAAAGCCGGTGCCGCGCCGGCATAGGGCGTCAGCGCGATGACGAGGGATTCGGGCCGTCCGGACGGCGCGAGCGGCGCGTCATCGGCGCGCTCGCAGCCGGGCAGCAGCGCGAGCAGCAGTGCCGCGGCGAGCATGAGCGCCCAGGCGCGCGGCCTTGCGGCCAAGCGCCATCGTCCCGCGACCCCATCGATCCTGCTGGCGTCGGACATCGCAGCCCCCCTGCGTGACAGGGCCGGCGAGCGCTGATGCGCCTCTTCCCGGCCCGCTGATGACCGGACGATTAGAGGCTCAAGCCCGCAGGAAGTCCAGCCAGCCGGGCCCGTGGCTTGCCCACGCGTTCAGGGGACAGCGGCGTGTGGCGATTCCCCGCGCCAGCTGTCCATCAGCACGCGGCTGTGCACGCGCGCGGCGCGCTTGATGGTCGCGACCTCCTCCGGGCCGAAGCGCTCCCATCCCAGCTTGGTCAGCATCGTGCGCCGGCCCAGCGAGAACACCATCACCTGGCCGCACAGCATCATCACGCGCATGGCCAGCAGCGGGTCCGACACCGGCATGCCGCAATAGCGCGACACCAGTTGCGCGGACAGCTCGCCCATCTGGGGCCGCAGCGTCTTGTCGAAGATTTCGAACAGCACGCCCGGCGCGTGGCCGATCTGCTCATGCGCGATGAACAGGCGGCGGTACTCGGCATCGTCGGGCAGCAGCTGGAAATCCGTCAGCGCGTCCAGCATCCCGCCAAAGGCCTCGAAGAGCTGGTCCGGCGTGGCGCCGGGGTCGTCCAGCACCTGCCGCGTGCGCGTCACCACCGGCCCGAAATGCGCGGCCGAGCTGTCCGCGATGTACTGCGCGCAAGCGCGGTACACGCCTTCCTTGTTGTCGAAGTAGTACTGCAGCGCCGGCGCATTGACGCCCGCGGCCTTGGCGATCTCGCGCGTCGACGCGCCTTCGAAGCCGCGCTCGCTGAACAGCCGCAGCGCCACATCAATGATGCGGCGGCGGGTTTCCTCGCCGCGCGCATAGGCGGCTTCGGCACGGTGACGGGGGGCTCGGACAGGGCGTTGGGTCATGGAACCAAAAATATAGCACTTGACATAAATATTCCGACTGGAAAAAGATATCGACCGGAATAATTCATCGCGCCGGCGCTGCCGGCCTGTCCCATGTCGCTCCAGACTCCCGCCGGCCCGAACGGGTCTCCTTCCGCGCCGGCATCCTCGCCGGCGCCTTCGCCGGTCCCTGCGCCGGCCGCTGCGCCCGCCCGCGGCCGCCAGCCCCTCCTGATGACCCTGGCCGTCGCCGCGCTGGTCGCCGCCGGCGCCTACGGCGCCCATTGGTGGAGCGTCGGCCGCTTCATCGAGAGCACCGACGACGCCTACCTGAAGGCCGACGGCGTCACCGCCGCGCCCAAGGTCGGCGGCTATGTGACGCAGGTCTACGTCGTGGCCAACCAGGCGGTGAAGCGCGGCGATCCGCTGGTCAAGCTGGACGCGCGCCAATACCAGGCCGCGGCCGATCAGTCGCAGGCCACCATCGACGGCCGCAAGGCCGACATCCGCCGCTACGAGGCGGACATCCTCCAGCAGCAGGGCCAGCTCGCCCAGGCGAAGGCCCAGGCCGACACCGCGCGCCTGTCGCTGGCGCATGCCCAGGACGAAGTCACGCGCCACACGCCGCTCGCCGCCACCGGCGCCACCAGCGCCGAACGGCTGGCCGAGCTGCGCAACACGCGCGACCAGGCGATGGCCAGCCTGGCCGCCGCCCAGGCCGCGGTGAAGGCCGCTGACGGCCGCTTGAAGTCGAGCCAGGCGCAGGTCGCGCAATCGAAGGCGCAGGTCGAAGCCGCCGAGGCCGCGCTGCGCCAGAACCACCTGGACGTCGACGACACCGTCGTGCGCGCGTCCATCGACGGCCGCATCGGCGACACCACCGTGCGCGTGGGCCAGTTCGTGCAACCGGGCACGCGGATGATGACCGTGGTGCCGACGCAGGACGTCTATCTGGTCGCCAACTTCAAGGAGACGCAGATCGGCCGCATGCGCGCCGGCCAGCCGGTGACGCTGCATGTGGACGCGCTGCCCGATGCGGACCTGCACGGCACCGTCGAGAGCTTCTCGCCCGGCACCGGCGCGCAGTTCGCGCTGCTGCCGTCGGAGAACGCCACCGGCAATTTCACCAAGATCGTCCAGCGCGTGCCGGTGCGCATCCGCGTGCAGGCCGAGCCGGCGCTGCGCGAGCGGCTGCTGCCGGGCCTGTCCGTGACCGCCGAGATCGACACGCGCGGGGCGCGCCATGGCTGAAGCGCTCGCGCACGCGGAGCCTGACGCCCACGCCGGCGACTGGATCGCGGTGGCGGCGGGCGCGCTGGGCGCGCTGATGGCGACGCTGGACATCTCGATCACGAACTCGGCGCTGCCGCAGATCCAGGGCGCCATCGGCGCTACCGGCACCGAGGGGACCTGGATCTCGACCGGCTACCTGATGTCGGAGATCGTCATGATCCCGCTGGCCGCGTGGCTCACGCGCGTCTTCGGACTGCGCAATTTCCTGGTCGGCAACGCGGCGCTGTTCACGCTGTTCTCGGTGCTGTGCGGGCTATCGGGCAACCTCGCGACGCTGATCCTGGCGCGCATCGGCCAGGGCTTCACCGGCGGCGCGATGATCCCCACCGCGCAGACCATCATCCGCACGCGGCTGCCACGCCATCAGCTGCCGGTGGGCATGACGCTGTTCGGCCTGATCGTGCTGCTGGGGCCGCTGCTCGGGCCGGTGCTGGGCGGCTGGCTGACCGAGAACGCCAGCTGGCACTGGTGCTTCTTCATCAACGTGCCGGTCTGCGCCGCGCTGCTGGCGCTGCTGCTGCTCGGGCTGCCGGCGCAGCGCGCGCATCTCGAGGAGTTCATCCGCGCCGACTGGCTGGGCATCGCCGGCCTGGCGATCGGGCTGTCGACGCTGACGGTGGTGCTGGAGGAAGGCCAGCGCGAGCGCTGGTTCGAGTCCTCGATGATCGTGGCGCTGAGCCTGGTCTCCGCGGCCGGCATGCTGATGATCGCGCTCTCGCAGCGCTACGCGGCCCGGCCCATCCTGCGGCTGAAGCTGATGCGCAACCTCCACTACGCCAGCGTCATCGTCATCGTGTTCACGGTCGGCGCGGGCCTGTACTGCATCTCCTATCTGGTGCCGCAGTTCCTGGCGCTGATCGCCGGCTACAACGCGCAGCAGTCGGGCGCGATCATGCTGCTGGCCGGCGTGCCGGCCTTCCTGATGATGCCCGTCCTGCCGCGCCTGATCACGCGGATGGACCTGCGCATCCTGGTGGTCCTGGGCCTGCTCTGCTTCGCCGCGAGCTGCCTGCTGGACGTGGGCCTGACGGCGCAGAGCGCCGGTCATGACTTCGTCGGCTCGCAGCTGCTGCGCGGCCTGGGACAGGTGCTGTGCATGATGCCGCTCAACCAGGTCTCGATGGCGACGGTATCGCGCGAGGACTCCGGCGACGCCGCCGGCATCTACAACATGGCGCGCAACCTTGGCGGCTCGGTGGGACTGGCCATCGCCGGCACCTTCATCGACCGCCGCAACAGCCTGCACGTCGAGCGCCTGAGCGAAACGCTGAACGCCAATTCGGTGCTGCTGCAGGAGCGCCTCGCGGCTGGCGCGGCAAGCCGCTTCGCCCAGGTCGGCGACTTCGCCCACGCGCAGCTGCAGACGATCCGCGAGCTGGTCCTGAGCATCCACCAGCAGGCCAGCGTGATGACCTTCTCCGAAACCTTCCACGTGCTCGCGGCCGCGCTGCTGCTGTGCATTCCGCTCGCGCTCACGCTCAGGACGCCCAGGCCCGCCGGACCTGCCGGGCCTGCAGGCGCGATGGCGCGCCCGCCCGCGCCCGCGACCCGCGACGCGCATTGAGACGCCCCCCGACTCCGCCATGAACGCCAGACTTCCCTTCGCCTTCCCCTTCCCCCGTCCCCTGGGCCGGACGGCGCTCACCCCCTTGTCCGCCGCCGCGGCGGCCGTGGCGATGCTGCTGCTCGCCGGCTGCGCCTCGGTCGGCCCCGACTATCGAGGCGCCCCCGCGGTCGCCAGCGTCGCGCTCCAGCAGCCGCGCTTCGCGCGTGATGCTGGCGACACCGGCGATACCGGCGATGCCGCCAGCGTCACCGGCGCCTCGCCCGCCGTCGCGGCGTGGTGGCGCGCGCTCAACGATCCGGCGCTCGACGCGCTCGTCGATCAGGCGCTGGCCCGGAGTCCGACGCTCCAGGCCGCCGAGGCGCGCCTGCGCGCCGCCCGCGCCAGCTTCGACCAGCAGGAAGCGGGCAGCCGGCCCAAGGCCTCGGCCACCGCGCTCGGCGCCGGTGTCTGGCAAGGGCCGGGCACCGACCGCGAGTCCTCGCTGCATCTCTACAGCGCTGGCTTCGATGCGAGCTGGGAGGTCGACCTCTTCGGCGGCACGCGCCGCGCGATCGAGTCCGCCTCCGCCCAGGCCGAGGCCGTGCGCGCCGACCTGGCCGACGCGCAGGTCTCGCTGACGGCGGAAGTCGCCTCGGCCTACGTCGGCCTGCGCGCTCAGCAGCGGCGCCGGACACTGCTGAGCGCGCAGGCCTCCTCCGATGAACAGGCGCTGGCGCTGGTCCGCCAGCGGCGCGGCCAGGGCGTCGCGACCAGCGACGAGGTCGAGCAACGCGTCCAGCAGGGCGAGGGCACGCAAGCGGCGCTCGCGGACGTGGCGGCGGCGATCGCCGGCTCGCTGGATCGCCTCGCGCTGCTGACCGGCCAGGCGCCGGGCGCGCTCGATGCGGCGCTCGCGGCGGACGATCCGGCCTTGCCGAGCGCGCCCGCGCAAGTCGCCATCGGCGATCCCGCCTCATTGCTGCGGCGCCGGCCGGACATCCGCGCGGCCGAGCGCCGTCTGGCCAGCCACACCGCCCAGATCGGCCAGGAGACCGCCAAGTACTTTCCGAAGCTGAGCCTGTTCGGCAATGTCGGCGTGGCGGCGAACGCGCCCGCACAGCTCTTCCGTGCGGACAAGGTCGCGCTGGCCGCGGTGCCCTATCTGAGCTGGAATTTCCTGGACTTCGGCCGGACCGCCGCCGCGGTGCGGCAGGCCGAGGCCGGCCGCGACGAAGCCGCCGCGAACTATCAGGCCGCCGTGCTGGGCGCCTTGCAGGACGCCAACACCGCGCTGACGCGCTTCGGCCGGCAGCGCCAAGCGGTCCGGCATCTGCAGTCGCAGGCGGGTTCAACCGGCCGTACCCTCGACCTCGCCCGCCAGCGGCGTGACGCCGGCGCCGCGAGCCAGGTCGACCTGCTGGACGCGCGGCGCCTGGACACCGACGCGCGCCTCAAATCGCTGGACAGCGAGGCCGAGCTGCTGAAGGACTTCGTCGCGTTGCAGAAGAGCCTCGGTCTGGGCTGGGCGCCGCCAGCCTGAAGCCGTTGGTGCCCGAGGACAGGTGTCCGGTCCTGGGGAACTCGCGATGCCGCCTCCGCCGGGCCGGAGGTAGGCTTTGGGGATGACCGATGCGTCTCCTTCCGCTCCGCCTGGTGGTCTCCGTGGATTCCCTCTGCGGTTCCTGACGCTGAACGCCACGCTCGCGCTGGCCTATGCGGTGCTCGGCGTCCTGGCGCTGGCGCTGATCCTGCCGCCGGACTACTTCTCGCCGATCTTTCCGGCGGCCGGACTGGCCGTCGCGGCCGTGCTGCGATGGGGGCCCGGCGTGCTGCCGGGCATCGTCGCCGGCGGCATGGCGGTCAGCGCCGCGATCGGACTCGAACGGGGGCAGTTGAACGGCCTGCAGCCGATCGTCGTGGGCATCGGCGGCGCGCTGCAGGCCTGGGTGGGCGCCGCGCTCGCGCAGCGCTGGACCGAGCGCGATCCCCCGCTGTGCGAGCCCGCCGAGCTGCTGCGCTTCCTGCTGGCCACGGCCGGCATCGCCTGCCTGATCGCGCCGAGCATCGGTGTCGCGGGGCTGTGGCTCACCGGCGCGATCGGCACGCCGCAGTTGCTGCCGCACTGGCTGGGCTGGTGGGTGGGCGACGCGATCGGCGTGCTGATCGGCGCGCCGGTCGCGCTGGCGCTGTTCGGCCGCCCGCGCGCGCACTGGGCGCCGCGGCGATTGAGCGTCGCGCTGCCGCTCGTGGTGGCCTGCGCGTTGCTGTTCGGCGCCACCCTGCATGTCGTCCGCAACGAGGAGGGCCGCCGCCGACATGCCTTCGACCTCGAGGCGGCCAACGCGCTCAACACGATGGCGAACGCGCTCGCGATGCCGCTCACGGCGCTCGAGGCCAACCACAGCCTGCTCATGGTCGCGCCCGGCATCAGCCGGGCCGATTTCGAGCGCGCCCACGCCGAGCGCGCGCGCGGCGGTGGCGCGGTCTACGCGGTTGGCTGGGCGCCGTTCGTGGCGCCGGGCGACATCACCGCCTTCGAACGCGCCGCCCGCGCCGACGGCTACGACACCTATCGCGTCTACGAGCGCCGGCGGCCTGGCGACCTGCCGGTGGATCCCGCGGCGGACGTCCTGCCGATCCGCCTGATCGCGCCCTTCGCCCGCAACCGGCCGGCGCTGGGCGCCAACATCCGCGCGATCGCCGCCGCGCATCCAGCGCAGGACCGGGCGATCGCCACCGGCCAGCCGTCGGCCAGCGAGAGCTTCGCGCTGTCGCAGGATGTCGGCGTGACGCTGATGGGGGTGGTGATCTACCGGGCGCTCTATGAGGGCGGCAGCGCCGAGCCGCGCGACGCCGCCGGCCGCGCGCGCCGGCCGCTGGGCCTGGCCTTCGCGACGCTCAGACCCGAGGAGCTGCTGCACGACGCGCTCGGGCCGCGCGCGGGCGGGCTGGACTACTGCCTGCTCGACATCACCGCGGGCAGCCGCCATCCGCTGCTCGCTGGCGACGAACGCTGCCTGCGCCTGCCCGCCTCGCTGCCCAGCCGCACGCGCGACCTCGACTTCTCCGGCCGCGCCTGGCGGCTGATCGTCTACAGCCCGGCGGGCCTGCCGGCGCTCGACGGCGGCGCCGCCCTGCCCTTCGCCCTGGCCGGACTGGTGGGCACGGCGCTGCTGGGCTTGCTGCTGCTCTCCGTCACCGGCAACACCGCCCGGATCGCGCGCCGTGTCGACGAGGCCACCCACCGCCTGCGCGCCAGCGAGGAGCGCTTCCGGACCATCGTCGAGCACGCGCCCATCGGCGTCGTCTCCTGCGACGTCAACGCCCGGCCGCAGGAGATCAACCCCTACTTCTGCCACCTGCTGGGCATGAGCGCCGAGCAGTTGAAGGCGCGCTCCATCATGGCGATCACCCATCCCGACGACCGCGCCGAGGACAGCCGGCTCGGGATGGCGCTGATCCGAGGCGAGCTCGACCGCTACAGCCGTATCAAGCGCTACGTCGGCGCCCAGGGGCAGGTGATCACGGTCCGCTCCACCGTCAGCCTGCTGCGCGATCCGCAGGGGCAGCCGTACCGGCTGCTGGGCGTGGTCGAGGACATCGGCGAACAGCGAAGGCTGGCCGAACTCGAGCGCGCCCATGAGGCCGAGCTCGCCGCCAACCGCGCCAAGAACGAGTTCCTGTCCCGCATGAGCCACGAGTTGCGCACACCGCTCAATGCGATGCTGGGCTTCGCTCAACTGCTGGAGGCGGATCGGGATCCGGACCTCAGCCCGCGTCAGCGCGGCTGGCTCGCGCAGATCCAGCAGTCGGGCTGGCATCTGCTGCAGATGATCGACGACACGCTGGACCTGTCCCGGCTCGACGCCGGGCAGATGCGCGTGCAGATGCAGACGCATGACCTGGAGCCGATCGCCGCGGACAGCCTCGCCATGGTCGAGAGCCAGCGGCGGCGGCGCGGCATCTCGATCGAGGTCGAACTCGCGCCTGAAGCCTGCGTCCTGCGCGCCGATGACACCCGCCTGCGCCAGGTCCTCACCAACCTGCTGAGCAACGCCATCAAATACAACCATGACGGCGGCCGGGTCTGGCTGCGCGCGCGGCGATCCGGGGATGAGAGGGTGGAACTCAGCGTCACCGACACCGGCCCGGGCATGACCGAGGCGCAGATGGCGCAGCTCTTCCAGCCCTTCAACCGGCTGGGCCGGGAGGTCGGCGGCATCGAGGGCACCGGCATCGGGCTGGTCATCACGCAGCGCCTGCTGGGACTGATGGGCAGCCGCCTGCAGGTCGCCAGCGTGCCCGGAGAGGGCTCGACTTTCAGTTTCGAGCTGCCTGTTTCTTCGGTAAATCAATGACTTAAGCAGGCTCTAAGACGGGCCGTCCACACTCATTCGATGAGGAACCCCTTCCGGGACCGACCCGAATCGAGGAGCTTTAGCACTCGTCGGGCATGAGTGCTAATATTCCCGCTCATCGGCCCGGAGGACCGGGTCCGATAAGGAGAAATGAACACATGTCCACCAACCTCGCATTGACGGTCCGCGATCCCTGGTCCCTGGTGCCTTCGCTGGGGAATCTGGATGCGTACATCACGGCGATCAACCGCATTCCGCTGTTGACGCCGGAGGAAGAGAAGGATTACGCCACGCGCCTGAAGGAAAAGGGCGACGTGGATGCCGCGGGCCGGCTGGTGCTGTCGCACCTGCGGCTGGTGGTGTCGATCTCGCGCCAATATCTGGGCTACGGGTTGCCGCAGGGCGACCTGATCCAGGAAGGCAACGTCGGTCTGATGAAGGCGGTCAAGCGCTTCGACCCGGACCAGAACGTCCGCCTGGTGTCCTACGCGATGCACTGGATCAAGGCCGAGATCCACGAGTACATCCTGAAGAACTGGCGCATGGTCAAGGTCGCGACGACCAAGGCGCAGCGCAAGCTGTTCTTCAATCTGCGCTCGATGAAGCATGCGCTGAAGGAAGGCGCCGAGAACCAGCAGCGCGCCTCGCTGACCGAGAGTGAGATCGCCCAGGTGGCGGAGCAGCTCAACGTCAAGCGTGAGGAGGTGCTGGAGATGGAGACGCGGCTGTCTGGCGGCGACGTGGCGCTGGAGCCGCAGACCGACGACGACGGCGAGAGCTTCGCGCCGATCGCCTATCTGGCGGACGACACGCAGGAGCCGACGCGGGTGCTGGAGTCGCGTTCGCGCGATCACCTGGCCAGCGATGGTCTGCAGCAGGCGCTGGACGTGCTGGATCCCCGCAGCCGGCGCATCGTCGAGGAGCGCTGGCTCAAGGTGAACGATGACAGCTCGGGCGGCATGACGCTGCACGAACTGGCGGCTGAATACGGTGTCTCCGCCGAGCGCATCCGCCAGATCGAGGTGGCGGCGATGAAGAAGATGCGCAAGGCCATGACGGCCACCGCCTAAGCGCTCTCCCGCGCCCAAGCACGAAGGCCTCGCAGTGCGAGGCCTTCTGCATTCCGCGTCCGCAGGTCCCGTCTCGTGCCGGAGGCCGGCGAGGGCCAGGGGGCCGGCCCGATTTGTGGAGCCTGCGAGACGTATGAGGGCCGGCCCCCTGGCCCTCGCCGGCCGATCGCTCGATCACTGCCCCGCGAGCAGCGCCCTGATATCCCCCATGAGCGCCGTCGCCCCTGCCCCATAGCGCGAGAACACCCGGATGCGTCCCTGCGGATCGAACAGGAAGCTGGCCGCCGTGTGGTCCATGGTGTAGCTGTCTGGCGTCTTCCCTGGCACCTTGGCGTAATAGACCTTGAACTCCTTGGCCACTTCCTTGACCTGTTCCGGCGTCCCGCGCAGCGCGACGAAGGCGGGATCGAAGCTTTCCAGATAGGCCTTGAGCAATTCCGGCTTGTCGCGTTCCGGGTCGACGGTGATGAACACGCCTTGCACCTTGTCGCCGTCGGGTCCGAGCGCCTTCTTCACCTGGGCGAGCTCGGCCAGCGTGGTCGGACACACGTCCGGGCATTGCGTGAAGCCGAAGAACACCACGACGACTTTGCCCTTGAAGTCCTCGAGCGTGCGCGTGCGCCCGTTCTGATCGGGCAGGCTGAAGCCGCGCGCGTAGGAGGCGCCCGTCAGGTCCACGCCCTGGAAGCTGGTCTTGGGCGCCGACGAGAAGCCCAGCTTGTCGCAGCCTGACAGCAGCGCCGCGGCGCCCAGGGCGCCGGCGCAGAGATGACGTCGCGAGATCATCGGCACATCCGATCCGAAAAGGAGGTCCCGCCCGTTCAGGCGAGCCAGGGACTGACGTAGTGATCGAGCAGCAGCGCGCCGAAGAGCAGCGACAGATGCAGGATCGAGAACAGGAAGGTCTTGCGCGCCAGCGCTTCCGAGTAGGCCCGCCACAGCTTGAACGCGTGATGGCAGAACATCAGCCCCAGCACGATGGCCGCGGCCAGATAGATCCAGCCGCTCATGCCGGTCAGGAAGGGCAGCAGCGTCGCGGCGAACAGGATCCAGGTGTACAGGAAGATCTGCAGCCGCGTGAACTCGTTGCCATGCGTCACCGGCAGCATCGGCAGGCCGGCCTTGCGGTAGTCCTCGCTGCGGTACAGCGCCAGCGCCCAGAAGTGCGGCGGCGTCCACAGGAAGATGATCAGGCACATCAGCCAGGCCTCGGCGCCCAGCTCGCCGCGCATCGCGGCCCATCCCAGCACCGGCGGCATCGCGCCCGAGGCGCCACCGATCACGATGTTCTGCGGCGTCATCGGCTTCAGGATCACCGTGTAGATGATCGCGTAGCCGACGAAGGTGGCGAAGGTGAGCCACATCGTCAGCGGGTTCACCAGCAGGTACAGGATCCCGGAGCCCAGCGCGCACAGCAGCCCCGAGAACGCCAGCGTCTGATTGCGGCTCAACTCGCCGCGGGCGGTCGGCCGCCAGGCGGTGCGCTTCATCTTGGCGTCGATGTGCTGCTCGATCAAGCAGTTGAACGCCGCCGCCGCGCCGGCCACCAGCCAGATGCCGGCGGTCGCCGCGACCAGCCGTGTCCACTCGCTGCCCTGCGGCAGTCCGGGGATCGCGAGCGCCATGCCGATGACCGCGCAGAACACGATCAGCTGCACGACCTTGGGCTTGGTCAGTTGGTAGAACTGCCACCAGCGGGAGGGCATGGCGGCCTGCGTCGCGGAACTCATTTCAGATTCACCGTCAGGGTGCCGGCGCGCAGCCGCGCCAGCACGATGGAACACATCAGCAGCAGCGCCGCGGCGCCGCCGGTATGGGCCAGGGCCGCCACCAGCGGCCAGCCCAGCACCACGTTGGAAAGGCCCGAGGCCAGTTGCCACGCGCCCACCGCCAGCAGGCGGCGCGCCCAGCGGCGGGCCTCGCGGCGATCGTCGCCGTCGTGGCGCCACAGCGTCCAGGCCAGCGCCAGCATCGCGGCCAGAACGATCATCGCGCCACCGCGGTGCGTCAGGTGGATGGCCGTCAGCGCCTCGAAGGGCAGGAAACCGCCCTGCGCGCCGCGGCCCAGTTCCCGCCACAGCGTGAAGCCATGGCCGAAATCGGCCGGCGGCAGCCATTGTCCCTGGCAGGTCGGAAAGTCCTGGCAGGCCAGCACCGCGTAATTCGTGCTGACCCAGCCGCCCAGCGCCACCTGCGCGATCACCAGCAGCGTGAACGCCGCGAACGCGCGCCGCAGGCCCGCCGGCCAGCGCAGCGGCCGGGGCTCATAGGCTTCGGCCTGCCAGGCCAGCAGCATCAGCAATCCGAGCGCCAGCAGCAGGTGGGTCGTGACGATCACGGGAAACAGCTTCATCGTCACCGTCCAGGCGCCGAACAGCCCCTGCACCAGCACCCAGACCAGCGACAGCGTCGCCCACCACGGCGATGGCGTCGTCCCGCCCTCGCGCCGGCTGCGCCGCCACAGCCACCAGCTCAGCCCGGCCAGCACCACCAGCAGGAAGCCGACGCCGCCCGCCATGTAGCGGTGGACCATCTCCATCCAGGCCTTGCCATGCGTGACCGGCCCGGTGGGCATGGCCGACTGGGCGGCATGGATCTCGTCGCGCGCGCCCAGCGGCGACGCGCTGCCATAGCAGCCCGGCCAGTCCGGGCAGCCCAGCCCGGAATCGGTCAGCCGCGTCAGCGCGCCGATCAGGATCAGGTCGAAGGTCAGGAAGGTCGCGAGCAGCGTCAGCGCGCGCAGCCGCTTCGCCGCCGGATCGCCGCGATGGCGCCACTGCCACGCCAGCAGCGGCACCGCGCCGATGAGCGCGGCCATCGCCAGCAGCTCCAGCAGCGGCTCGAAATCGAAACCGATCGCCAATCCGTTCATGCGCGCCTGCGTTCCTGTTCTCAACGGCCCGGCTTGTCCCAGCCGGCGTTGGCGCGCATCAGGCGCTCGAGGTCCTTCTTCATCGAGGACGGATCCGGCGCCGCCGGCGAGCGCAGCATCCAGCGCCCCATCGGATCGACCAGGAACAGGTGCTCGCCCATCCGGTGGCCCGGCGCGGCCATCAGCCAGCCCTCGATCGCGGCGCGGCTGGCGCGCAGCACCGTGGCCGGCGCGCCATGCGCGGTCAGCGCGTCGACCTGCGCCGGCGTCAGCGTGACGTCGTCGGGCACCAGCACCAGCTTGTCGAGCCGGTCGCGGTCCTTGCCCAGCATCTCGCGCAGCTGACGCTGCATGAACAGCATGCGCTCGCAGCCCGTGTCGCAGGCGCGGTCCGGCACGTAGGTCAGCAGCCACTGGCCTTTGAGCGAGTCCGCCGCCACCGGCGCGCCCTGCAGCGTCGTCAGCGCCATCGCCGCCGGCAGGTCGCGCGTCGGCGTGATCAGGTCGCCATAGGCTCGGCCGCGCAGGTCCAGCACGTAGAAGCTGAAGTAGGACGCCACCACCGGCGCCGCGCACACCAGCAGCACCAGCCACAGCGTCCAGCGCGATCGCCGGGGCGGGTCGAGCTCGGGCATCGGCAGCGTGTGCACCGCCAGCGTCACCGGGCCGGCCGGCGGCAGCGGCGTGTCGGCGGGCGCCGGCGCGGCGTCGCGGCCATGATCCTGGCCGTCAGACAGGGCGTTGGTCATCGGGAGACTCGTGGGCACGGGCGGCTCGGCCAGCGCGGTAGGGAGCGAGGACTTGGAACCAGACATAAAGACCCAGGATCAGCGCCGCGAGCGCAAACCATTGAAACGCGTAGCCGTAATGCTTGTGGAGGTCGACCGCCGGCGGCGGCCAGTGGCGCAGCAGCCCGTCGGCGGGCGGCACGGGCGGCTGCCGGGCCTGCGCGCCATCCACGCGGTCGGGCTCCGTCTGCAGCAGCACCAGCGGCAGCAGGCGCAGGCCCGTCTCGGCCTGGAAGGCCGCGAGGTCGACATTCTGCCGGATCGGTCCCGTCTCCGCGTCCCGGCCCAGCGCATAGGCGCGCGACACGGCGGCCTCCAGCCGCCCCTCGATCCGCACATCGCCCGTGGAGGTCGACACCGGCGGCAGTGCCTCGCGCTGCGCGGCGTTGCGCGGCCCCCAGCCGCGCTGCACCAGGATCGCGTCCTGGCGTCCCTCGAGCCGGAGCGGCGTCACCACGTAGAAGCCAGTGCGGCCGTCCATGACGCGGTTGTCGAGGTAGACCGTGTGCGCCGTGTCCCAGCGGCCGGCGAGCGCGGCCCGCCGGTGCTCCAGCGCGGGCGCGGGCGGCTGGTCGGCCGGCGGCAGCGCGGCCGTGGACAGCGGCGCCATCCGGCCGCGCTCGTCGATCGCGCGCTGCATCGCCTTTTTCTGATCGGCGCGATCGAGTTGCCAGAGCCCCAGCGACACCGCCGCCGCCACGCCGGCCAGCGTCGCCATCACCACGGCGCCATGGCGCCTTCGGGGCCGGCCCGATGTCGCGGCCGCGCTTCGGTGGGAATAATCGTCCGCCATGAAATTCATCGTCCTCATCGCGTTCATCGGCATCCTGGGCGCCCTGTTCTCGGCGGGCGTCCTGATGCTGCGCAAGCACAAGGGCCGGGCCACCATGGCCCGGGCGCTGGCGGTGCGGGTCGCGCTCTCGGTGGCGCTGTTCCTGTTCATCCTCTTCAGCGCCTGGATGGGCTGGATCCATCCGACCGGCCTGCCCGTCGGCAAGTAGCCGACCGATCGCCGGACCGTGCGAAAAGAAAAAGCGCCGCATCGAGCGGCGCTTCTTCATCGCGCGCTGTGCAGCGCCATCACATCCAGTACACGACGACGTACAGGCCCAGCCACACCACGTCGACGAAGTGCCAGTACCAGGCCGCGCCCTCGAAGCCGAAGTGGCGGTCCGGCGTGAAGTGCCCCTTCATCAGCCGCAGCGTGATGAACAGCAGCATCAGCATGCCCACGAACACGTGGAAGCCGTGGAAGCCGGTCAGCATGAAGAAGGTCGAGCCGAAGATGCCCGAGTTCAGCTTCAGGTTGAGCTCGTGGTACGCGTGCACGTACTCGTAGGCCTGGAAGCCCAGGAAGGTCAGGCCCAGGATCACCGTCGCCCACATCCAGCCGATGGTCTTGGCGCGGTGGCCGGCGATCAGCGCGTGGTGCGCGATCGTCAGCGTCACGCCCGAGGTCAGCAGCAGCGCCGTGTTGATCGTCGGGATCGGCCACGGGCCCATGGTCGAGAACGCCTCCACCGTGCCGGCCGGCGAGGCCGTCGCGCCAGCCGCGACGCTGGGCCACAGGCCGTTGAAGTCCGGCCACAGCAGCGCGTTGTCCAGGCTGCCCAGCGTCGGGATGCTGTAGCCGCGCGACCAGAACAGCGCGCCGAAGAAGGCCGCGAAGAACATCACCTCCGAGAAGATGAACCAGCCCATGCTCCAGCGGAACGACACGTCGATGCGGTCGCTGTACAGGCCGCCCTCGCTCTCGCGGATGGCGTCGCCAAACCACTGCTTCAGCGTGAAGGCCCACCACAGCAGGCCCACCAGCAGCGACCACTTGCCCCAGTCATGGCCATTGATCCATTGCGCCGCGCCCAGGATCACCCAGAACAGGCCGAAGGCGGCCATCGCCGGGTGCCGCGACGGGCCGGGCACGAAGTAGTAAGGCGTATTCCCATGAGTCGTCGTTGCCGACATGCGTTCTTCTCCTCGAACTCGGTTCTCAGTTCATTGCCGCACCGCTGCTCACCACCCAGCGGACCAGCAGGATCAATCCGACCACGAACAGCGCCGCGGCGATGACGCCGGCCGCGATCACGTGCAGCGGATTGAGCTGCGACACATCCTTCTCGTAGTCCGATCCCTTCCTCACGCCGAAGAAGGACCAGGCCACCGCGCGCAGCGTGCCCAGGAAGGATCCCCTGCGCTGCATCGCCTGCTTCAGATCCTCGCCCGGCCTCAGGTCTTCGGACATCGTCGTTTCCACCGGTCGCGCTCAACTGCGCGGCTCGCCGCGCACGGCAGGGGCCGCCGCCTGCGCCTTGCCCTTGCCCGCGACCTCGAAGAAGGTGTAGGACAGCGTGATCGTGCGCACGTCCTTCGGGATCTTCGGGTCGATGACGAACACCACCGGCCATTCCTTCTGCTCGCCCGGCTTCAGCGTGTACTCGTTGAAGCAGAAGCACTCCAGCTTGTTGAAATACGGCGTCGCCTGCTTGGGCGCGTAGCTCGGGATCGCCTGCGCCGACATGGTCCGCGTCTGGATGTTCTGGAAGGTGTACATCACCGTCGTCAACTCGCCCGGATGGACCACCAGGTGGCGCGTGGCCGGCTTGAAGTCCCAGGGGCCGCGCGCGTTGGCGTCGAACTCGATCGTGATCTGGCGGCTGTAGTCGACCTGCGTGTTCTTCACGTCCTCGGCGCGCACCGCGTGCTGGCGCTCGGACAGCGACAGCACGTTGATGCCCAGCGCCGTGCAGATCGCGCGGTACATCGGCACCAGCGCATAGCCGAAGCACGACATCACCGCCACCACCACCAGCAGCTTGCCGGTCATCCGCAGGTTCTCCCGGCGGATCCAGGCGGACAGCTTGGGCGTGCTCATCGCTCGTTCGCGCCGCTCAGGACACGCCGTAGAACGCGATCTTGACGACGAAGCCGATCGCGAACACGGCGGCCACGCTGGCCAGGATCAGCGCCAGGCGCAGATTGCTGCGGCGTTGCTCGGGCGTCAGGGCCATGGCTCGGTCCTCGATGTCGGCGTCCAGGGGCGTCCGGGGCTCAGCCGATGATCTTCGTCGCGGTGACGTCGATCTTGGGCGGGGTCTCGAAGGTGTGGAACGGCGCCGGCGACGGCACCTCCCACTCCAGGCCCTCGGCCGCTTCCCAGGGCTTCTGCGGCGCCTTCGCGCCCTTGCCGCGCATCATCGGGATCGCCACGAACAGGAAGAAGTAGACCTGCATCAACCCGAAGCCGAAGGCGCCGATCGATGCCAGCATGTTGAAGTCGGCGAACTGCATCGGGTAGTCGGCATAGCGGCGCGGCATGCCGGCCAGGCCCAGGAAGTGCATCGGGAAGAAGGTCACGTTGAACGTGATCAGCGAGCCCCAGAAGTGGATCTTGCCGCGCGTCTCCGAGTACATGACGCCGGTCCACTTCGGCCCCCAGTAGTAGACGCCGGCGAACAGCGCATACAGCGAGCCGGCCACCAGCACGTAGTGGAAGTGGGCCACGACGTAATAGGTGTCCTGGATCTGGATGTCGATCGGCGCCATCGCGCAGATCAGGCCGGTGAAGCCGCCCATCGTGAACACGAAGATGAAGCCCACGGCCCACAGCATCGGGGTCTCGAAGGTCATCGAGCCGCGCCACATCGTCGCCAGCCAGTTGAAGATCTTCACGCCGGTAGGCACCGCGATCAGCATCGTCGCGTACATGAAGAAGAGCTGGCCCGTCACCGGCATGCCGGTGGCGAACATGTGGTGCGCCCACACGATGAAGGACAGGATCGCGATCGAGGCGGTGGCGTACACCATCGAGGCGTAGCCGAACAGCCGCTTGCGCGCGAAGGCCGGGACGATCTGGCTCACGATGCCGAAGGCCGGCAGGATCATGATGTAGACCTCGGGGTGGCCGAAGAACCAGAAGATGTGCTGGTACATCACCGGGTCGCCGCCGCCCGAGGGCGTGAAGAAGCTGGTGCCGAAGTGGCGATCGGTCAGCGTCATCGTGATCGCGCCCGCGAGCACCGGCATCACCGCGATCAGCAGGTAGGCGGTGATCAGCCAGGTCCACGCGAACATCGGCATCTTCATCAGCGTCATGCCGGGGGCCCGCATGTTGAGGATGGTCACGATGATGTTGATCGAGCCCATGATCGAGGACGCGCCCAGGATGTGCATCGCGAAGATGCCGGCGTCCATCGACGGGCCCATCTGCAGCGTCAGCGGCGCGTAGAGCGTCCAGCCGGCGGCGGGCGCGCCGCCGGGCATGAAGAACGAGCTCACCAGCATCAGCGCGGCGGGGATCATCAGCCAGAAGCTGAAGTTGTTCATCCGCGCGAAGGCCATGTCCGACGCGCCGATCTGCAGCGGGATCATCCAGTTCGCGAAGCCGACGAAGGCCGGCATGATCGCGCCGAACACCATGATCAGCCCGTGCATGGTGGTGAACTGGTTGAACAGTTCCGGATTGAAGAACTGCAGCCCGGGCTGGAACAGCTCCGCGCGGATGCACAGCGCCAGGATGCCGCCGATCATCAGCATCGTGAAGCTGAACAGCAGGTACATCGTGCCGATGTCCTTGTGGTTCGTGGCGAAGACCCAGCGCCGCCAGCCTGTCGGGGCGTGATGGTCGTGGTGATCGTCATGGTCATGGGCATGACCGGTCGGGTGGTCGAGCACTGCACTCATGTCAATTCCTCGGTGGCGGGTCGGGTCACTTGGCGCGTTCGGCCACGACTTCCGACGGCTGCACGATCTGGCCCGTCTTGTTGGACCACGCGTTCTTCGTGTACGTGACGACGGCCGCGAGCTCGCTGTCCTTGAGCACCGTCTTCCAGGCCGGCATCTGGCCCTTGCCGTTGAGCACCAGGTGCAGCTGCTGGGTGTGATCCTCGTTCTTCACGATCGCGGAGCCGTCCAGCGCCGGGAACTGGCCCGCGCCCTTGCCGTCGGCCTTGTGGCAGACCGCGCAGTTGGCGTCGAAGAGCTTCTGGCCGCGGGCCATCAGCTCGTCCATCGTCCAGACCTTGCTGGGATCGTCGGCCTTGGCGGCGATCTTCTTCATCTCGCCCGCGACCCAGGCGCTGTAGTCCTTGGCGCTGAGCACGCGCACGTGGATGGGCATGTACGCGTGCTCCTTGCCGCAGAGCTCGGCGCACTGACCGTAGAAGTCGCCGGTCTGCTCGGCCTTGAACCAGGTGTCGCGCACGTAGCCGGGGATCGCGTCCTGCTTGACGCCGAAGGCCGGCACCATCCACGCGTGGATGACGTCGTCGGCGGTGGTGATGATGCGGACCTTCTTGCCCACGGGCACCACCAGCGGGTTGTCGACCTTGAGCAGGTAGTTGTCGACGTCGCCGGGCTTGCCGCTGTCGGACAGCGCACGGTGCGAGGCGTCCAGCGTCGAGACGAAGCCGATGCCCTCGCCCTCGCCCTTCAGGTAGTCGTAGCCCCACTTCCACTGGTAGCCGGTGGCCTTGATGGTGAGGTCGGAGTTGGTGGTGTCCTTCATCGCCACCACGACCTTGGTCGCGGGCAGCGCCATCAGGATGACGATGATGAAGGGGACGATGGTCCAGGCGATCTCGACCTTCACGCTCTCGTGGAAGTTGGCGGGGACGGCGCCCTTGGACTTCCGGTGCTTGAAGATCGAATAGAACATGACCCCGAACACGGCGATGAAGATCGCCAGGCACAGGATCAGCATCATGTTGTGCAGCCACATCTGCTCGTGCGCGATCTTGGTGACCGGCGGCTGCAGGTTCAGCTGGTTGACGGCCGGGCCTCCGGGGAGATCTCCGACCGCCAGGGCGGCCCGGCTGGCCAGCGCGGCCATCAGGCCGAACGCGAGCTGGCTGCAGCGGCGCCCCAGTTGCACACAACTGTTGTCAATCGTCATGGTCGTCTCTTTATCCTGTCTTTCTCAAGCTCGTGTCACCCGGTGTCTCTTCCAGGCGGCTGCGGCGCTCGATCCCGCTTGTAGCGCGGGCTTCGATGCCAAGCGGTGGCAGAAACCTACGGGGCCAGCAGACGTACTCCAGTCGGGCGCGGATTCTAGTCCACTCCCCTGCCGCACTATGACCGCCCCCCGCGCGCCGAACGGCCCAGGATTACCCTCAGAATGGACGCTCTTTCCCTCTGACATCCGCTCTGACGGCGCACGGTGCGCGGCGGCCTAGCCGAGCCCGCGCGCGATGGGGGTCAGTGTTTGCCCGCGCCGCGCACCATGGCGCGCATCTGGTCCAGCGACACCTCGGTGGTGGCCGCGACCTTCACCTTCGGTTGAGGCTTGAACGCGTGGCCATAGACCAGTTCGATGCTCAGCGCCAGACGGCCGTCGGGGCCGCGCAGCGACTCGAGCGCGGCCAGCAGCCGGTCGCGCCAGGCCTGTGTGCGCAGACCGCGCATGCGGGCCGGCGCGAGGTTGCCGCCGAGCGCGCGCAGGTCGCGCAGCAGGTCCTGCGGCGAGCCCCAGGTCAGGCGCAGGTGCTCCTGGTCCATCACCGGATCGGCGAAGCCGGCATGCACGAGCAGGTCGCCCAGGTCATGCATGTCGACCCAGTCCGGCGCCGGCGGGCCCCAGCCCTCGCGGGCGTAGATGGGGCGCAGCTCGATGAAGCTGTCGGGCCCCAGGCACGAGAACATCAGGCAGCCTTCGACCGCGAGGCCCGCGTGCCAGCGCTTGACCAGCGCGGGCTTGTCGGCCTCGGCATGCAATTCCATGTTGGACCACGCGAGCTGCGCGGCACCGGCCGGCGGCTCGGCGACGAGCTCGGTGGCGCTGCCGCCGCGCAGCTTGTCCATCACCGACTGCATGAAGCCGCGCCGTGCGCGCGGCTGCTGCAGCGCGCGGATGTCGGATTCGGGCTCGAGCCACAGCTGCGTCGCCTGCGGATAGTGCTGGCGCAGGCCGGCGTCGCCACCGCCCGTCGAAGGGCGGCTCTGCAGCACGGCGGTCGGTTGAAGACGGATCACCGGCAGGCGGTCCAGCATGCGCGAGGCCACTTCCTGATGCAGCCAGGGCGCTTCGCCGGACGCGGCCAGGCGGCGGCGCTGCCGCCGCGCCGCGCCCGCATCGATCTGCTGTGTGCTTGGCGGCAAGGCCTCGTTCCCAGTCATGGGGCGCGATTGTAGGCGGCCATGCTTGACCTCTGGCGGCGCTGGTCATTGGCGCGATCCTCGATGGCGCGCGGGATCGCGGGGATCGGACGGGCCTTCGAATGGCCCGGGCAATGCGTGCTGTGCCGCTGCTGGTGCCGGGGACCCTTGTGTTCCGATTGCCAGGCGCTGCATCCCGTCGCGGATGGGCCGCGATGCGCGCGCTGCGCCCTGCGGCTGCCGCCCGGCGCGAGTCTGGCTCGTTGCGGGCGCTGCGCGGCGCATGCGCCGCCGCTGTCACGTTGCGTCGCGGCGATGGATTACTGCTTCCCGTGGGACCGGCTGCTGCTGGGGCTGAAGTTCGGCGCGCGATTGGAACTCGCGCCGCTGCTGGCCGGCAGGCTGTCGCGCGCGCTGGCGTTGGCGGCGGTCGAGCCGCCGGATCTGATCCTGCCGATTCCGCTGTCCGCCGAGCGGCTGCGCGAGCGCGGCTACAACCAGGCGCACGAGCTCGCACGCCGCCTCGCGGGCGCGCGGCGACAATCCCGGCTCTGCGCGCTGACGCTGATGCGGGTGCGGCACACCGGACAGCAGGCGCAACTGCCGCTGGACGAGCGCCGCCGCAACCTGCGCGGCGCCTTTGCCGTCGTGAAGCCGGTGCGCGGACTGCGGGTCGCGATCGTCGACGACGTCATGACCAGCGGCGCCACGCTGCACGAGGCGGCGGACGCGCTGCGGCGCGCCGGCGCGGCGGACGTGCAGGCCTGGGTGGCGGCGCGCACGCCGTAGCCGTAGCCATAGCCGTGGTCCGCGAGATCCCATTCCCTTTTCGAGAAGAGCGTTCCCTCCATGTTCAACATCGTGCTGGTCCATCCGGAGATTCCGCCCAACACCGGCAACGTGATCCGGCTGGCGGCCAACACCGGTTGCCGGCTGCATCTGATCGAGCCACTGGGGTTCTCGATGGAGGACCGGCTGCTGCAGCGCGCCGGGTTGGACTATCACGAGTACGCGCCGGTGCTGCGGCATGCGGACTGGGCGAGCTTCCTCGCGGCGGAGCAGCCGGATGCGGCACGGATGTTCGCGTTCACGACGCGCGGCAGCCGGCTGCTGCCGACGGTGGCGCTGAAGCCAGGGGACTGGTTGATCTTCGGATGCGAAACCTCCGGCCTGCCGCCGGCGCTGCGCGATGGCTTCCCGCTGGAACAGCGCGTGCGGCTGCCCATGCGCGAAGGCCAGCGCAGCCTGAATCTGAGCAACGCGGTGGCGGTCTCGGTCTTCGAGGGCTGGCGCCAGAACGGCTACGCGGACGGCGTGTGATCGGGCGTCCTACTCGCGCTCGAGCTTCAACTGTTTGATCAGCGCGCCCCAGCGCACGCGCTCGTCGCGCATCAGGCCGTCGAGCCCTTCGGGCGAGGTGCCGGCGGCGCTGAAATACAGCGGCAGCAACTCGTGCCGGAACGTCTCGCCGCGGACGATGCGCACCACTTCATCCGACACCCGCCGCACGATCGCATCCGGCGTGCCGGCGGGCGCGAGCAGCGCCTGCCACGACGTCGCCTCGAACCCGGGATAGCCCGACTCGGCGACAGTGGGCAGCTCGGCCAGCGCGCCAAAGCGTCCGGCGCTCGTCACCGCGAGCGCCTTGAGCTTGCCCGCCTTGACCTGCGGCATCGCGATCGCGGGCACCATGAAGCCCGCCTGCACCTGGCCGGCGAGCATCGCGTTGACGACCTGCGGGAAGCCGGCATACGGCACATGGACGATCCGCAATCCGGCGCGGGCGATGAAGGCCTCCATCGCCAGATGCGCGGCGCTGCCGTTGCCGACGCTGCCGTAGTTGAATTCACCGGCCCGGCGCCTGGCGAGCGCCACGAACTGCGCCAGCGTGTCCACCCCCAGCGACGGCGGCACGGCGAGCACGTTCGGCGAGCTCGCGATGAAGCTCACCGAACGCAGTTCGCGCTGCGGGTCGTAGGGCAGCCCCTTCGACAGCAAGGGCGCGGTGATCAGCGGTCCCTGGATCGTGAACAGCAGCGTGTGGCCATCGGGCGCGGCCTTGGCGACCGCGCCGGTGCCGATGTTGCCGCCAGCGCCAGGCTTGTTGTCGACGACGACAGGTTGCCCGAGCGCCTGCGCGAGCGGCTCGGCGAGATAGCGCGCGATCAGGTCCGGCGAGCTGCCGCCCGGGAATGGCACGACCAGCCGGATCGGCCGCGACGGCCAGCCCGCTGCGGCGTCCGCGCCACTTGACATCGCGCCCAGCGCGGCGGCGCCCGCGGCGTAGAGCAGCTCACGGCGCCTCATTGCCACTCCGCCTTGGCCTGCCGGCCCATCAGCGCGTCCATGGCCGCGTGCGTCGTCAGGCGGCCCTCCAGGACCTCGACGACCGCGGCGGTGATCGGCATGTCGACGCCGGCCCGCCGGGCGCGCGCCAGCACGGTCGCCGCGCTGTACACGCCTTCAGCCACGTGGCCCAGCTTGGCGAGGATGGCCGGCAGGTCCAGGCCCTCGGCCAGCAGCAGACCGACGCGCCGGTTGCGCGACAGATCCCCCGTCGCGGTGAGCACCAGATCGCCCAGTCCGGCGAGTCCCAGCAGCGTTTCCGGCTGCGCGCCGAGCGCCAGGGCGAGCCGTTGCATCTCCGCCAGACCGCGCGTGATCAGCGCGGCACGCGCGTTGAGTCCAGGCCCCTTGAGCCCCTTCGCTTCAGCCGCCAGCCGCAGTCCATCAGCGATGCCGACCGCGATCGCGAGGACGTTCTTCACCGCGCCGCCGACCTCCACGCCGACCGGATCGGCCGACGAGTACACCCGCAGCCGCTCGCTGTGGAAGGCCTGCACGCCCAGCGCCGCCAGCGCCGCGTCGCCGGACGCCGACACCAGCGCGGTCGGCTGCCCCGCGGCGACCTCCTGCGCGAAGCTCGGTCCCGACAGGATGCCGGTGGCCAGCCGCGGCGCGACCTCGCGCGCGATCTCGTGCCCGAGCAGCCCGGTCCCGGCTTCGAAGCCCTTGCACAGCCATTGCGCCCGCGCACCATCGGGCAACCGGGCCAGCATGCCGCGCAGGCCCGACATCGGCGTCGCGATCACGATCAATCCCTCGCGGCCATGCGCGAGCGCGGCGTCGAGATCGCCGGTCAAGGCGAGCGCCTCAGGCAGCGGCGACTCAGGGAGATAGCGCGCATTGCGCCGGGCCGCGCGCATCGCGGCGACCGCGGCGGCATCGCGCGCCCACAGCGTCACCTCGTGACGTGCGCTGGCGGCGATCGCCAGCGCCGTGCCCCAGGCACCGGCGCCCAGCACGCTGATCTTCATGCGCGGAGCAGTCATCGTCGGATCCTGCGATCGGGAGTCAGGCATCGGGATTCGGATTCAGAGTCGGACACTCGATTCGTCGCTCGGAATGAAACACGCCGGCCGGCGGACGGGTCCGCGAGGCCGGCGCGTTCATGGGCCGGGGCTCAGTTCGGGACAGCGGCTTCGCCGTTGATCTGTCCGCCGGCCATCTGCGCCTGCTGCGCCTCGAACATCGCCTGGAAGTTCACTTCGGTCAGCATCACCGGCGGGAAGCCGGCGCGGGTGCAGACGTCGGAGACGATGGCGCGCAGGTACGGATAGATCATCTGCGGGCACACGATGGCCAGGATGCCTTCCAGCTGGTCCTGCGGCAGGTTGCGGATCTCGAAGATGCCGGCCTGCTTGGCCTCGATCAGGAACAGGGTCTTGTCCTGCACCGTCGTGGTCACGGTGGCGGTGACGCTGACCTCGAAGAGGCCGTCGGCCACCGGCTCGGCGGCCAGCGAGAGCTTGATGTCGACCTGCGGCGGCGCCTGCTCTAGCAGGATCGCGGGGGCGTTCGGCTGCTCCAGCGACAGGTCCTTCAGGTACATGCGCTGAATCTGGAACACGGGGGTGTTGGTGTCGTCGGCCATGAGGGTCATCCAAATGAAAAAGCCCGCCAGCGGCGAGCCGTGGCGGGCATTATGACCGAGCGCCCGGGACGCTCCGTGAAGGGTTCGCGAGAGTCGCGCGGCGAGCCGGAGGCTGGCCGCACGCCAGCCGGTCAGGCGGCCAGCAGCGGCTGAAGTCCGCCGCGCTGGTCCAGCGCGATCAGGTCGTCGCAACCGCCGACATGGGTGTCCCCGATGAAGATCTGCGGCACGGTGCGCCGGCCGGTCAGCTGGATCATCGCGTCGCGCTGCGCCGGATCCAGGTCCACGCGGACCTCCTCGATCCGGTCCACGCCGCGTTGCTTGAGCAGGGACTTCGCCCGCACGCAGTACGGGCAGACCAGGGTCGTATACATCTTCACGGCGGCCATCGCCTGTTCTCCAAGAATCGTGTCGAGCGTCTTCGTGTGCCGGCCCAGGGGCCGGTGCGGTCGCCAGGGCGGTCAGGCCGCGGACTTCTCGACCGGCAAACTCGCTTCGCGCCAGGCGGCCAGACCGCCCTGGACCGCGACCGCGTTCGCGTAGCCCTGTTTCTGAAGGATGCCAGCGGCGCGCTGCGCGCGCGCGCCGGTCTTGCACATCAGCACCACGGGCAGGGCCTTGTTGCCGGGCAGTTGCTTAGCCGGCAGCTCCGTGCCAGTCAGCGTCGACAGCGGCACGTTGCGAGCGCCGGTGGCGTGCGCGGCGGCGAATTCGTCGGGCTCGCTGACGTCGATCAGCACGCCCTTCTCGCGGTTGACCAGGCGCACGGCCTCGGAGGTCGCCACGCCGCCGCCCTTGCCGCGCAGCATCGGCCACAGCAGCAGACCGCCCGACACCAGGGCGGCGAGCACGAGATACCAGTTTTCAAGAAGAAACTTCAAGGCGGGGCCTGTACGGTGAATCCAAAAGCCGCGGATTATAGAAACGCCGTTGTTTCGCCTGAAACGAAAGCACGCGTCGGCGCTCCGGAAGCCTGGGCGCGGCGGGCGCGGCCGGGATCGACGAAAGGCAGCCCCTAGAATCCGCCGGGCCTGCCGGTCCCCGGCCCCCTTCACGAACCCCCATTCAAGACCCATGTACAAGCTCGTGCTGATTCGCCATGGCGAATCGACCTGGAATCTCGAGAACCGCTTCACCGGCTGGACCGATGTGGATCTGACGCCGACCGGCGTGGAACAGGCCAAGCAGGCGGGCCGTCTGCTGAAGGAGGCCGGGCTGGACTTCGACGTCGCGCACACCTCGGTGCTCAAGCGCGCGATCTGGACGCTGTGGCACTGCCTGGACCAGATGGATCGCCAATGGCTGCCGGTGCGTCACAGCTGGCGCCTGAACGAGCGCCATTACGGCGGCCTGCAGGGGCTGAACAAGGCCGACATGGCCAAGCAGTACGGCGACGAGCAGGTGCTGGTCTGGCGCCGCAGCTACGACACGCCGCCGCCGGCGCTGGAGGCCTCGGACCCGCGCAGCGAGCGCGGCGACATCCGCTACGCGGGGCTGCAGCCCTCGGACATTCCGCTGACGGAATGCCTGAAGGACACGGTGGCGCGGGTGCTGCCCTACTGGAACGAGCAGATCGCGCCGGCGATCCGGTCGGGGCAGCGCGTGCTGATCGCGGCGCACGGCAACTCGATCCGGGCGCTGGTGAAGTACCTGGACGGCATCGCCGACGACGCGATCGTCGGGGTGAACATTCCCAACGGCATTCCGCTGGTCTACGAGCTGGACAAGGACCTGAAGCCGATCAAGAGCTACTACCTCGGCGACGCGGAAGCCGCGGCCAAGGCCGCCGCCGCCGTGGCCAGCCAGGGCAAGGCGTAACGCCGCTTCTCGCGCCCCTCCACGAGACGAAAGCCCGGCGATGCCGGGCTTTTTCGTTCGGAGCGCCCGGATCATCCGGACAGTCACTTCCTCCGCAACGCCGTCGCCAGCAGCTCCGCGACGCAGACCGCATTGCTCTCGTGCGGCACCGCATTGCTGCTCCACACATGCCGGACTCCCGCCTCGCGCAGTGCCGGCAGCGCATCGCCATTGAACAGCGCATGCGTCACCGCCACGTCGACGCTCGCCGCGCCCCGCTCGAGCGCCTCGCGCGCCGTGCCGATCAGCGTCCGGCCCGTCGACGCCATGTCATCCAGCAGCACCACCGCGCGACCCCGCACATCCAGATCAGGGAATGCCAGTTGCACCTGCGTATCCCCAAACCGCACCTTGCGGCCAATCGCATGCTCCAGCTTGCCAGCGCGCGCCGCCTCGGCCACCCACTGCGCCGACTCCTCGTCCGGGCCCACCAGCACCGCACCCGGCACCTGCCCCGCGATGAAACGGCCCAGCAAGGCCGCCGCCGACAGCGCGACCCCGCGCCCCGGCGGCATCACTTCATCCAGGCTCGCAATCCGGTGCAGGTGCGGATCCACCGTCACCACACGATCGAACTGCGCCGACAGCAGCGCCGCCACATGGCGCTGACTCACCGCCTCACCCGGCGTGAACTCCATGTCCTGCCGCATGTAGGCCAGGTAGGGGACCACCAGCATCAGATGCTTGACACCCCAGCCTCGCGCCGCCGGCGCAGCGATCAGCAACTCGACCAGCCGGTCATTGGGCTGATGCTGCAAACCGCGCAGCACGATGATGTCCGATGGCAACGGCTTCGGAAGCACCAGGCGGACCTCACCATCCGGGAAACGGTGGCGCGCAATCACACCCAATGGGCGACCCAGTTCCCGGGCCAGACGGGTGGCCAATTCCTGTTCGTCGTCGAAGCACAGCAGCATCGCCGGTTCCTCACATCAATTCGGCCGGGCCAGGGCATCCGGCGTACCCGCGTTCTTCGGTGACCGCCTGCCTGCGAACAGCGGCGCGCTTGGCCGCCAAGGCATGGGGCCCCGGCGGCAAGCGCCGAAACCCCATGCCTTGCCGTCCCCGAACGACCGAGGACTCAGGGCCTGGGGAGTGCGCTTGAAATCCGCTCGGCCAGGGCCTCCGCCAAGTGGCGGCGATCCAGGCCTTCCGTCGGCATCGCCGGCAGCGAGCGTACTTCCACCGCCAGGTCCTTCGCGGTCAGGATGCGCCACAGACTCTCCATCAAGGACATCTGGCCGATGTACTGCGCGGCCTCGCTGTACGGCTTGCCCGGCTGGTGCCAGCGCAGCACCACCGGCTGCAGCGGCGTATGCGTGCTGATCGCCGCCTGCAGCAGATTGCCGTGCAGCGGCAGCAGCGGGTAACCCGCTCCCGTCGTGCCTTCCGGGAACACCGCCACCGTTTCGCCAGCAGCCAGCGCCTCCGCCGTCTTGTGCACCACGCGCAGCGCGTCGCGCTTGCTGGCACGCTCGATGTAGAGCGTGCCCACCGCCGTCGCCAGCGAGCCGACCAGCGGCCACGTCGCGATGTCCGCCTTCGAGACGAAACGCGCCTCCGGCATCACCGCGTGCATCGCCGCGATGTCCAGCCACGAGATGTGATTCGCCGTGATCAGGCGCGGCGCCGGCGCCTGCGGGCCCGGCGACTCGAGCTTCACACCCAGCACCCTCAGCAGCTTGCCCGACCACCAGCCGACATACCGCTGCTTCGTCGGCACGTCGAAACCGCGCCAACGCACCTGCACCAGATACACGCCGTGGCCGATGTGCGCCAGCATCCGCAGCGCCCGCCACACACCGACAAGCGCGCGCATCAGACCGTCCGCTCGACGCCGGTGACCAGCGATTCAAAGGCAACCGTGCCGGCCACCAGCGTGTAGCGCACCCGGCCCGGCAGCTCGAAGCCGGTGATGTCGAACGAGAACGGCGTGTGCTTGCCCTGGCTGACCAGGCGCTCCGGCGTCACCGCGCCCGTGGCCTCGGCGTCGAAGACAACGACGTCGCCGACACCGCCCTCGACCAGCCGCCCCGCGCTCGCGGACAGCGAGCCCAGCGCACCGCCCAGCACCTTGACCGGACGGCCGGTGATGGTGTCCAGCGTGCGCGCCAGCGACAGGCCTTCGTCCTGGCCCCAGCGCAGCGCCAGGCTCAGCAGCAGTTCCAGACCGGTCGCGCCCGGCGTGGCCTCGGCGAAGGGCAGCGACTTCTCGTCCGCCGCGACCGGGTTGTGATCGCTGACCAGCGCATCGATCGTGCCGTCGGCCAGCGCGGCGCGCAGCGCGTCCCGGTCGCGCTGCTGGCGCAGCGGCGGCAGCACGCGCATCGAGGGGTTGAAGTAGCCGATGTCGACATCGGTCAGATGCAGCGAGTTGATCGAGACGTCCGCCGTGACCGGCAGACCATCGCGCTTGGCGGCTCGCACCAGCTCCACGCCAGCGGCGCTGCTCAGGCGGCACAGGTGGACGCGGCAGCCGGTCACGCGGACCAGTTCCAGGATGGTGTGCAGCGCGATGGTCTCGGCCGCGACCGGCTCGCCGGACAGGCCCAGCCGCGTCGCCACCGCGCCGCTCGCCGCGACGCCGCCGCTCAGCCAGGGATCACGCGGATGCAGCCACAGCGCGTAGCCGAAGCTCGCGGCGTACTGCATCGCGCGCTGCAAGGTCAGCGTGTTGCGCACCGGCTCGGCGGCCTGCGAGAAGCCGACGCAGCCGGCCTCGGTCAGTTCTGCCATTTCGGTCAGCGCCTCGCCGGCCAGGCCGCGCGTCAGCGCGCCCAGCGGGAACAGCCGGCAGCGGCTGAGCTTGCGGGCGCGGAACTTCAGCATCTCGACCAGGCCGGGCTCGTCCAGCGCCGGATCGGTGTCGGGCGGGCAGACCAGGCTGGTCACGCCGCCGGCCGCCGCGGCGGCAAGCTCGCTCTCCAGCATGCCCTCGTGTTCGTGGCCCGGCTCGCGCAGCCGCGCGGCCAGGTCCACCAGGCCCGGCGCGACGACCAGGCCCGTGGCGTCGATGACGCGCTCGGCGTTGAAGTCGCCGACCTGGCCCAGGCCGACGATGCGGCCCGAAGCGATGGCGAGGTCGCCGGTCTGGTCGAGGCCCGATGCGGGATCGAGCAGGCGGCCGTTCTGGATCAGGATCTTCATGCTTCGTTCCCCGCGAGGATGGACATCACCGCCATGCGCACCGCGATGCCGAAGGTGACCTGCGGCAGGATCACGCTGTGCTGGCCGTCGGCGACGGTGGACGAGATCTCCACCCCGCGGTTGATCGGGCCCGGATGCATGACGATGGCATCGGGCTTGGCCAGCGCCAGCTTCTCCGGCGTGAGGCCGAAACTCTTGAAGTACTCGCCCGCGCTGGGCAGCATCGCGCCGCCCATGCGCTCGTTCTGCAGGCGCAGCATGATGATGACGTCGGCATCCTTCACGCCCTCGGCCATGTCGTGGCAGACGCGCACGCCCATGTCCTTGAGGTCGCCCGGCACCAGCGTCTTCGGTCCGACGGCGCGGATCTCCGGCACGCCCAGCGTGGTCAGCGCGTGGATGTCGCTGCGCGCGACGCGCGAGTGGACGATGTCGCCGACGATCGCCACCGTCAGATTGCTGAAGTCCTTCTTGTAGTGACGGATCGTGTACATGTCGAGCAGGCCCTGCGTCGGATGCGCGTGGCGGCCATCACCGGCGTTGACCACGTGGACATGCGGCGCGCAGTGCTGCGCGATCAGATAGGGGGCGCCCGATTCGCTGTGGCGCACAACGAACATGTCGGCATGCATGGCCGACAGGTTGGACACGGTGTCCAGCAGCGTCTCGCCCTTGGCGGTGCTGGAGCGCGCGATGTCCAGGTTGATCACGTCCGCCGACAGGCGCTTGGCGGCGATCTCGAAGGTGGTGCGGGTGCGGGTGCTGTTCTCGAAGAACAGGTTGAACACCGACTTGCCGCGCAGCAGCGGCACCTTCTTGACCTCGCGGTCGTTGACCGACAGGAAGGTCCCCGCCGTGTCCAGGATCTGATGCAGGATGGCCTTGGGCAGGCCCTCGGTGGACAGCAGGTGGATCAGCTCGCCATGCTTGTTGAGCTGGGGGTTGCGTTTGCTCAGCATGGGTTCAGTCCCCCTTCACGTCGAAGCTGAATCGGCCCGCCTCGTCCTTGGCCAGGCTCAGGCGCTGGTTGGGCGCGACCGCGACCCGCGCGGCCGAGAAGGCCGGCTCGATCGGCAGCTCGCGGCCGCCGCGGTCCACCAGCACCGCCAGCGTCACGCTCGCGGGCCGGCCGAAGTCGAACAGCTCGTTGATGACGGCGCGCGTGGTGCGGCCGGTGTAGAGCACGTCGTCGATGAGCAGGATGTGGCGGCCCTCGACCTCGAAGGGCAGCTTGGTGTGATCGGCGCTGGCGTTCATGCCCTTGCTGCCGAAGTCATCGCGATGCAGCGCGCTGGAGATGACGCCGTGCTGGCCCGGCAGCTTCAGGTCCTGCTGGAGGCGCTCGGCGAGCCAAGCGCCGCCGGACCAGATGCCGACCAGCGCGCAGTCGGGTTGCAGCAGGCGCTGGACGCCGCGCGCGAGGTCGGCGTAGAGCGCTTCCGCATCGAGGTGCAATGTGCTCATGGGTGTTCCCGGAAGAATTGTTCGAGGATCAATGCCGCGCTGGCGGCATCGAGGTCGCGCGCGCCCTGGGACTGGGCTTCCGCGCTGGTGTAGCGTTCGTCGACTTCGACCACCGGCAGCCGGTAGCGGCCGCGCAACTGCCCGGCGAACTTGAGCGCGCGGGCGGTCATCTCATGCGGGGCGCCGTCGGGATGACGCGGCACGCCGACGACCAGCGCATCGGGCTGCCACTCCTGGATCAGCGCCGCGATCGCGGCCCAGCGCGCATCGCCCTGCTCCGTGATCGTCCGCAACCCGCGCGCGCTGCCCAGCATCCGGTTGCCGGTCGCCACGCCGAGACGCTTGGTACCGAAGTCGAATGCGAGAGGAGAAACGAAAGAAGCAGGAGACGCGGCCGTGCTCATGGCGACGCGACCTGTCATGCCCGCCGCCGGGCCGCCCCAAGTCGGGCAGCGCCCCTCGGGGGCAGGAGCGAAGCGACTGGGGGGCTCACGGTTCTCATGCGTGCCCGGCCTCCTGGCTGAGCATGCGCGGATCGATGCCCAGCAGCGCCAGCGCCTTGTCGTAGCGCTCCTCGATGGGCGTGTCGAAGATGATCTCGGGCGTCGCGTCGACGGTGATCCAGCCGTTGCGGCCGATCTCCTCCTCGAGCTGGCCGGCGGCCCAGCCGCTGTAGCCCAGCGTGACCAGCACGCGCTTGGGACCCGCGCCGCTGGACAGCGCCTCCAGCACGTCGCGGCTGGTGGTCATTTCGAGCCCGCCCGGCACGGCCAGCGTCGCGTTGTAGTGGTTGCCCTGCTCGTCCAGCGGCTCGTGCAGCACGAAGCCGCGCTCCGTCTGGACCGGGCCGCCGAAGAACACTGGCCGCGCGGCCATGTCCTCGTCGTTCAGTTCGAGCTCGACCTTCTCGAACAGGTTGCCCAGCGTGAGCGAGATCGGCTTGTTGATGACCAATCCCAGCGCGCCTTTCTCGTTGTGCTCGCACAGATACACGACGGAGCCGGCAAAGGTCTCGTCCACCATGCCTGGCATGGCGATCAGGAACTGATTGGTGAGGTCGATGCGTTCCTTGGACATAGGCGCGGATTCTATTTCACCGACACTCCGTCTCCATGAACGCCCTTGTCTGGTTCCGGCGCGATCTGCGCGCGGACGATCACGCCGCGCTGTACCACGCGCTCCGGCGGCACGAACGGGTCTACTGCGCCTTCGTGCTGGACACCGAGATCCTCGACGCGCTGCCGCGCGCCGACCGCCGCGTGGCATTCATCCTGGATGCGCTGCGGGCGCTGGACGCCGAGCTGGCGGCGCTGGCGCCCGGCGCCGGCTTGATCGTGCGCCACGGCGCCGCGCAGGCGGAGATCCCGGCGCTGGCCGCCGCGCTGGGCGTGGACGCGCTGTACTTCAACCACGACGACGAGCCCGCCGCGCTGCGCCGCGACGCCGCCGTGGGCGAGGCGCTGCTCGCGCGCGGCGTGCAGGTCGAGAGCTTCAAGGACCACGTCGTCTTCGAGCGCTCGGAGATCCTGACCGGCTCGGGCAAGCCTTACGGCGTCTTCACGCCCTACAAGAACGCGTGGCTGCGCGAGATCACGCCCTTCTTCCTGAACAGCTATCCCGTCGAGCGGCATGCGGCGCGGCTCGCCGATCTGACGGCGCTCGCCAACCGCGCCGGCATCGCGCCGCGCGCGATCCCCTCACTGGGCGACATCGGTTTCGAGCCCGCCGGCTTGTCCGCGGCGCTGACGGGCGGCAGCGCGGGCGCGCGGCGCCTGTTCGACGAGTTCCTCGAGCGCATCGACCGCTACGCCGACACGCGCGACTTCCCGGCGGCGAAGGGCCCGAGCTATCTGAGCACGCATCTGCGCTTCGGGACGATCTCGATCCGGCGCCTGGCGCGCGAGGCCTGGCAGCGCGGCTACGCACCGGACGGCGGCAGCGAGGGCGCCAGGACCTGGCTGTCCGAGCTGATCTGGCGCGACTTCTACCACCAGGTGCTGCACCACCATCCGCGCGTGGCCGAGCGCGCGTTCCGCTCCGAGTACGACCGCATCCAGTGGGCCGACGGGCCTGATGCCGACGCGGACTTCGAGGCCTGGTGCCAGGGCCGAACCGGCTATCCGCTGGTCGACGCGGCCATGCATCAGATCAATGAAACCGGCTACATGCACAACCGGTTGCGCATGGTCACCGCGAGTTTCCTGATCAAGGACCTCGGGATCGACTGGCGCCGCGGTGAAGCCTATTTCGCGAAGCAGCTGATCGACTTCGACCTGGCCGCCAACAACGGCGGTTGGCAGTGGGCCGCGTCGAGCGGCTGTGATGCGCAGCCCTACTTCCGCATCTTCAATCCGGTGAATCAGAGCGAGAAGTTCGATCCGGACGGGAAGTTCATCAAGCGCTACCTGCCGCAGCTCGCGAAACTGCCGCCGAAGCTGATCCACGCGCCCTGGCTCGCAAAGCCGGCCGAACTGGCCGCCTGCGGCGTCGTGCTGGGCCGCGACTACCCCGAGCCGATCGTGCGTCACGAGACGGCGCGCATGGCGACCATGGACCGCTACGCCGTCGTGAAGGACCGCGCCTTCGAATGAAGCGCGGCCCGCGGCGGGTCAGTGCACGACGGCGCTGCCCCGCTCCGGCAGTCGCGCGCCGTGCGCGCGCGCCTCGGCCAGGATCAGCAGACCGCGCGCCGAGACCGCGTCGCGGGGATACAGCGCCAGCCCGACATGGCTGTCCAGCCGCACTGGATGCCCGCCCAGGTCTAAGGGATGGACCAGCGACTCCCGGATCCGTTCCGCCATCGCCTCGGCCTCCTGCGGCGAGCCGGCGCGCGAGACGACGAGCGCGAACTGCTCGTTGGCATGCCGGGCCAGCAGATCCGCCGGACCCGCGCAGCCCGACAGCCGCCGGCCGATCTCGACCAGCACCGGCGCCGCCGCCTGCACGCCCTGGCTGCGCAGCAGCGCTTCCAGCCCCTTGAGCACGATGACGGTCACGGCCACCTTGCCGGCCTCCGCGTTGACCATGCGCAGCACCTGGTCGAGCCGCTCCAGCAGTGCCACCTGGCCCAGCAAGCCCGTGGCCGTGTCGCGCAGCAGCGCCGAGGGCCGCGACTGCCGGCCCGTGGCGCGCTCGCTCTGCAGCAGCTCGTCGAGGTCGCCGAACAGCGATTCCAGGCCGCTGCCCTTGTCGTAGAAGCCGTCGGCGCCGGCCTGCATGCACATGTCGCGATAGGCGTCCATCGCATGGTGCGTCAACATCAGGATGCGGCCGCCGAAGCCCTTGCGCCGCAGCGCGCGCAGCACGTCGACCCCCGTCCCCGTCAGCAGCGTCATGTCCAGCAGCACCGTGTCGGGCTGCAGCCAGTCGATCAGCGCGATCGCCTGAGGCGCGGAATCCGCCTCGCCGACGACGCGCACGCCGGGCATGTCCTCGAGCCGCCGTGCCAGGAGGCGCCGGATGGCCGACGAGTCCTCGACGAGAAAAATATCCATGAAAGGGATCTCCGGAGCGCGGCGGCAACCGGTCGTCACCGCCTGTCCGGCATCTTGCGCGAGGCCCCTCGCGCGCATCAGCGGCACCCCGCGCAAGCTGCTGTCGGGGTCCGTCCGCAGCATTTGTCCGGCAATCGCCTACAGCCGCGGCCCGCTCACTGGATGTCGGTGAGCCCGTGCTGGACGCAGTACTTGGTCAGTTCGGTGTTGTTGCGCCAGCCGGTCTTCTCCAGGATCCGCGCCCGGTAAGTCCCCACCGTCTTGGCCGAGAGGTGCATGGTGTCGGCGATCTCCGCCGGCGTCTTGCCCGCGGCGATCAGCAGCATCACGCGGTGCTCCTGCGCCGACAACTGCTCGTGCGGAAGCTGGCTGGGCGTGGCCCCGCTGAGCAAGCCCAGCAGGTGGTCCGCCATCGCCGCCGTGACGTAACGCCCCCCCTGCAGCAGCCGCTGCAGCGCGACGGTGAGCTCCTCCGAAGCCTTGTCCTTGGGCAGGTAGCCCGACACGCCCATCTGCAGCAGCCGCGCCGCGTAGGCCGACTCCGCGTTCAGGCTCAGCACCAGCACCGGCACGCCCTTGAGCGCCCGCAGCATGCGGCTCGCGCCCTCGGTGCCGCTGGCGTCGGGCAGGGACAGGTCCAGCACCAGCGCGTCGGGCTTGTGGGCCTGACCCTGCTGAAGCGCCTCGGCGATGGTCGACGCTTCGTCGATCACTGCCTGCGGCCACTGGCCCTGGATCAACTGCTTGACCCCGAGCCGCATGATCGGATGGTCGTCAACGATCAGAAACCTCATTCCAGCCCTCCTCGTTCTCCCGATCCGGGCCGTCGCCGGCACCGTCCTCCTGCCGATCCGCGGCCGCCAGCGGCACGCGGACCTCGATCCGCGTGCCGCGCCGGGGGGCCGGGCCGAAGCTCAACTCCCCCCCGGCGAGCACGGCGCGCTCCCGCATGTTGCGCAAGCCGGACGCATCGGCGCGCACATCCCCAGGCCCGACGCCGTCATCCTCGATGCGCAGCCGGTAGGCCCCGTCCTCCACGCGGGATTCGATGGAGAGCTGGTGCGCCTGCGCATGCCGCAGCACATTGGTGGCAGCTTCCTGCAGCAGGCGGAACAACTGGTTGTGTTGCTCACTGCTGAGCGCGTCGTCCGGCGCGAGGTCCAGGTCCACGACCAGCTCGCTCTGCCGCTGCAGCCCCTGCACGTAATGCTGCACCGCGGCACCGAAGCCGAAATCGTCCAGCAACGGCGGCCGCAAGGTGTTGGAGATGCGGCGGGCGGCACCGATGACCTCGTCGGCGATGGCGAGCATCTCGTCATGCATCGGCTCCTTGGCCGGCGCGATCTTGCGCGCCATCGACAGGGCCAGCATCTTGGCCGCCGTCCCCAGTTGGCCCAGATGGTCATGGACCTCGCGCGCGAGCCGGCGCCGCTCGGCCTCGACGCTGCGATCCAGCTCCGCGGCGAAGCTCTGGATGCGGCCGAGCGCCTCGCTCAGCTCGCGGGTGCGCTCAGCGACCGCCCCTTCCAGCCGCGCATGGCTCTCGCGCAGCGCGCGTTCGGCGCTGTCGCGGCGTTCGCGCTCGACCCACAGCGCGCCCATCGCCGCCGCCACCATCAGTCCCCCGGCCAGCAGCAGCACCTGCGCCAGCAAGGTGGTCTCCCGCGTCTGCAGCGCGACCGCCGACTCGATGCCGTCGATCCGGCGTTGCTGCAAGGATTTCAAACGGCCCAGTTCGCCCCGGATTTCATCCATCAACTGCTTGCCCGCGACATAGGCCTGGCGGTCCTTCAGCGCCGATTCGCCGCGGCGCCAGCGGTTCTCAACGTTGCTCTCGACCTGCAGCCGGCGCTCGGCGATGAAGCGGTCCAGCCGCGTGAAGGCCGCTTCCTGCGCGTCGCCCGAGCGCGCCAGCGCCTCCTTGAGCTGGTTGTAGCTCGCGTCCAGATCCTGCCGTGCCCGCTCATAGGGCTGCAGGAAGACGGCATCGCCCGTGATCAGGAAGCCGCGGGTGCCGGTCTCCAGGTCGATGAGCAGCGCATTGAGGTCGGAGATCAGCTGCTGCGTGCGCAGCGCATGCGCGCGCAGGCCCTCCTGACGCGTCAGTTCGCCCAGACTGCGGTACTCGCCGTAGGCAGTGGCCACGAAGGCGACACAGCCGGCCAGCAACAGCCCTGCAGCCACCGGAAAGGTCAGCAAGCGCATGGAAGGTCGGGCGTCGTGGCCCGTTTGCATACCACCCCGTGGATGCCTGCGCTCAACCGATGACAACGGCACTGGCATCCACCCCACTGCATTCGACATCGCGACGGCTCGTCGCGCTTCTCTCTCGCGCCCTTCGAGCGGGGCGTCACGCGGCGCCCCTCGCGGGGGACGCTCACATGGGCCTAACGCTAGAGGGGCCGCGCAGGAAAAGCAAGTCCCCGCTCACAGGTCGCGTGCGGCGAACGCCACGCCGGCGCCCGGCCCGCTGCAAGGCGGTTGCCTGAGGGCGTACGGCCAGGGTCAGGACTTGCCCGGGGACGGCCGGGAAACAAGGTGGCGGATGGCGCGGGCGGGCCTGGGAGGACGGCGCCGCGTCGCAGCTCAGAAGAGCTCGACGTCGCTCAGATGGCTCGGCTCGACCATCGTGCCCTGCGCGACGAGCGCGGCATAGCTCTGCAGCTGATTCCGGCCAGCGCCCTTGGCGTGATAGACCGCCTTGTCCGCGCGCTCGAAGGCCGCGGCCGGCGAGTCGCCGCCGCGGATCTGCGTGAAGCCGATGCTGACGGTGATGCGCCCCACCTGCGGGAACGCGTAGTGCGCCGTGTTGTGCCGGAAGCGCTCGAACGCGTGGGCCGCGTCGGGTTCGTCCTCGCAGCGCATCAGCACGACGAACTCCTCGCCGCCGAAACGGTAGAGCAGGTCGTTGAAGCGGAAGCTGCTGCGCATCAGGCGCGAGAGCAGCAGCAGCACTTCGTCGCCGATCAGATGGCCGAAGCGGTCGTTGATCGACTTGAAGTGGTCAATGTCGATGACGCCCAGCCAGTAGCGCGGATGCACCGCGGCATGGCGGCGGTCGTCGCCGGACTCGTCCGGCGCGGCCGAACGCATTGGCAGTTCCGACACGGCCTTCAGGAAGCTCTCGTCGAAGGTCTTGCGATTGAGCAGGCCGGTCAGCGTGTCGCGCTCGCTGTAGTCCAGCAGGCCCTGGAAGTTGTGATAGATCCGCAGCACGCTGCTCACCATGCGCTGCGCGTCGGCCTTCAGCCGGCGCGCGGTGTGCAGTTCCAGCACGCCGACGATCTCGCGCTCGGTCGCGAGCGGGAACAGCGTCACCCACAGGTTGTTTTCGCGCTGCTGCAGCACGCTGCGCTGGGTCAGGCAGTCGAGCCGACGCGGAAAGGCGCCCAGCGCGGGCAGCGTGTCGGGATCGACCCAGAGAGAGTCCGCCGTGGCGACGGCATCGCCGGCATGGAGCCGGGCGCGGGTCAGCCAGCGCTGCTGGCCGGGTTCGCCGACGACGCGGTAGATCGCCACCGCCGCCGCCGGGCCGCTGAGCAGATCACGCAGCGCGGTGACTAGCGTGACGTCCATGACGTCGCGATCACGGAAGCCCGTCAGTTCGGCAAGATGGTCGACGACCCCGGACATGGTGTTCTCAGCGTGGCGTGTGGGATTGGCGCCGGCTTCGACCGATGTCCGGGGAGTCCGGACGCTACGCCCTCGCCGGTGCTCCGGCGGATTGGTGCGAAGTGTATCGGGCGATCAGACCCAGCAGGTGCTCCTCGTCATAGGGCTTGCCCAGGTAATCGTCGACTCCGAGCTGTTGTGCATAGTCGCGGTGTTTCTGCGCGATGCGGGACGTGATCATGATCACGGGAAGCCCCGCCAGGCGCGCGTCGGCACGCAGGTTGCGCACCAGGTCGAAACCGTCCATGCGCGGCATCTCGATGTCCGACAGCACCACCGCCGGCAGCTCGTCGCCCGCCAGACGCTCCATCGCGTCCAGACCGTCCTTGGCCAGCAGCACGCGGTAGCCCTCGCGTTCGAGCAGGCGCTGCGTCACGCGGCGCACCGTCAGCGAGTCGTCCACCACCATCACCAGCGGCGCCAGCGCGACCTTGGACTCCTCGATCAGCACCTGGCGCGCGGCCGCCTCGGCGTCGTGCACGCGCTGCTGCGCGGCATGGCCATAGCGGTTGGCCAGCGCCACCGGGTTGTAGATCAGAGCCACGTCGCCCGACGCCAGCAGGCTGATGCCCGCCAGGCCCGGCACCTGCATCAGCTGCGGGCCCAGGTTCTTGATGACGACTTCCTGGTTGCCCAGCACTTCGTCGACATGCAGCGCCAGGCGCTGCTGCGCGCTGTGCACCAGCGCCACCGGCAGCGTCTTGCCGTGCGGCGTGCCGCGGTCGCTGTGGTGCATCAGGCCGCCGAGCCAGTAGAACGGCATGCGCTCGCCGGCCGCCATCAGCGAGCCGTCGACATAGGCCTGCTCGACCTGCTCGGCCGACAGGCGCTGCACCGACAGCATCAGGCTGGCCGGCACCGCGACCTTGCGATCGCCGTAGCGCAGCACGACGACCTGCGTCAGCGCCGTCGTCAGCGGAACGCGCAGCTCGAAGCTGGCGCCCTGCCCGGCGGTCGACTGCGTCAGCACGTAGCCGCCCAGCGTGTTCACCTCGGACCGGACCACGTCCATGCCGACGCCGCGGCCAGCCATCTCGGTCAGCGACTCGGCGGTCGAGAAGCCCGGCTCGTAGATCAGGTCCATCAACTGCGCGTCGCTCAGCTCCTGACCCGGCTGGATCAGGCCCTGGCTCTCGCCGCGGGCGCGGATGCGGGCCAGGTTCAGGCCGGCGCCGTCATCGCTGAAGCGGACCTGGATCTCGTTGCCTTCCTGATGCAGATTCAGCACGATGCGGCCCGCCGGCGCCTTGCCCGCCTGCTGGCGCACCTCCGGCGTCTCGATGCCATGCACGACGCTGTTGCGCAGCAGGTGCTCGAAGGCGCCGGTCAGACGCTCCAGCACCGCGCGGTCCAGTTCGACGCCGCCACCGCGGATCTCGAGCTGCGCCTGCTTGCCGCTCTCGCGGGACGCCTGGCGGACGACGCGGTGCAGGCGCTCGGCCAAGCTGCTGTCGAACTCCACCATCCGCGTGCGCAGCAGATCGTCCTGCAGCTCGCGGTTCAACCGTGCCTGGGCGGCCAGTTCGTCTTCACCGGCCGCGACGTTGCGTTGCAGTCCGCGCTGGACCGTCGCCACGTCGTTGACCGACTCGGCCAGCATCCGGGTCAGTTCCTGGAAGCGGGTGTAGCGGTCGAATTCGAGCGGGTCGAAGTCCTTGCCGGTGGCATGGGCGGCTTCCTGGCGCGCGGCGATGCGGGCCTCGGCCTGCAATTCGAGCTCGCGCAGCTGGGTGCGCAGGCGCTCCAGGTTGTCGTCGAGGTCGGACAGCGACGTGCGCATCTGGCCCATTTCGGATTCCAGACGGGCGCGGCGGATCGACACTTCGCCGGACAGCGCAGCCATGCGTTCCAGCAGCACGCCACGCACGCGCACTTGCGCGGCGGGCGCCACCGGGGCGCTCTCCAGCGGCTGGCCGAGTTCGGCGACCTCGCTGAAGTGAGCCCAGTCGATCTCGATGTCGGCGGGCGGCGCGGCCACGGCGGGCGCGGGGGCCGGCGCTTCGACGACCGCCTGGGCCACGGGCTCGACGGCCTCGACCACCGGTTCGGCGGCAGACTCAACAACAGGCTCGTCGATCGCTTCGGCGACCTGCGGTGCCGGTTCGACGAGCTCCGCGGCGTCCGACAGCTGAGCGATTTCGGGCTCGGCCACCGGTGCGGGAATCGCGTCGGAGCCTTCAGCCGGCGCCTGCACGGTTTCCACCGCTTCGGTCGGCGGAATCGGCGCGGGCAGATCCACCACCGGCGCGGCCACCGGAGCGGCCGGTGCCGGCGGCGCCATCGGCGCGGGCGTCACCGGCGCCGGGTTGCGCCAGGTGCGCTGCAGCGTCGTGAAGCTGTGCTCCAGGCCATCACCAGCGTCCTGCAGCGCGAGCAGTTGCTCGTAGCTCGGCTCGCCATTGGCCACCAGATGTTCGATCTGCGATTCCAGACGGTGCGCCTGCTCGCCCAGGCGCATCGCGCCGGCCAGACGGGCGCCGCCCTTGAAGGTGTGCAGCACCCGCATGCAGGCGGCGGCGCGGCCGGTGTCGGCCGGTTGGGCCGCCCACTCGCGCAGCGCGGCGTGCAGCTGGCTCACCAGGTCCTCGGCCTCTTCCTCGAAGAACGGCATCAGCTCCGGCTCGATCTGGTCGGGCTGGCTGAAGTCGAAATCGTCGTCGGTGGCTTCGGCGGCCTCGTGGAACGAGGCTGGACCGGTCACGGCGACCGGCTCGGCCGGCACGCTCAGCAGGCTGGGCGGCAGCGAGGCCGTCGAGACCTCCTCCAGCGACATGGCCAACAGGCCTTCATCGCTGTCGGCGTGGCCATCGGGCAGCGCGGCGCCTGGCTCGAAGGCCTGCAGCTCTGCCAGCAGGCCGGCATCGGCCTCCTTCAGGAAACCGGCGGCGAACTGGTGCAGCAGACGGCGGATTTCGTCCGCGGCGCGCTGGAACAGCGCCGGATCGGCGACCTCATGCCCTTGCGCACGCTCCAGCGTGTGCTCCAGCGCGCGGGCGAGCGTCGACAGATCATCGAAGCCCACCGTCGCGGCGCTGCCGGCCAGGCCGTGCGCCAGCGCTTCCGCGTCCTGCGGCAGCGGCGATTGCGGCAGCAGCGCCCACTCGCTCAACTCCACCTGCAGGCGGCGCGAACGCTCGTCGGCTTCGTTCAGGAAGATGTTGAACAGCGCGATGCTGATGCGCAGCGGGCCGATGACCTTGACGCCTTCGTCGCTGTCCTCGGCGGCGGGCGCCTCGGCGGCGGCCTCGTCCGCGGGCGGCGTGACGGCGGTGCCGCCCACTAGGCTCAGCGCGGGCGCCGCGTGAGTCACGGGCTCCGCCGGCTCTGCCGGCGTGTCCAGGCTGAGATCGGGCAGGTCCAGGTCGGACAGGCTGCGCGGCGACAGGCCTTCCGGCGGCGTCGCGGCGGCCGTGTCATCCGCCTGATCAAGACCGCTCAGGTCGAGCGTCGCCTCGTCGGGGAAGGCCTCGTGCGTCTGCGGTGCGGACGGCGCTTCGGCGGCCTGGGCCTCCTCGGCCGGCGCGGACACCAGTTCGTTGCCCAGATCCAGCGTCAGCGACAGATCCGGCGCGGACAGCGGCTCGATCGCGGCGACCGGCTCGGTGTTCAGGTCGGACAGATCCAGCAGGTCCAGCGCTGGCTCGCCGGCGGCCGGCTCGATGCCCACCTCGTCCAGCGTCATCGGCGTCGTGGCCTCGATCTCGAGCAGCGAGGCATCCGACGGCCAGCCTTCGGGCAGGTCCATCGTGACGGTCGCGTCGGCGGCCGGAATCTCGGCCGCAGCCGGTTCCAGCAGCGCCGGCTCGACCTCGTCCGCCACCGTTGGCAGCGCCATCGGCGTGTCGAGCACCGGCGGCTCCACCGTCAACGCGGGCAGATCGGCCGCGGACAGCGCGTCCAGGTCGACCGTCGCGACGAGCTCCGGCACGGCCTGTGTCAGTTCGGGCACTTCGCTCGGGAAGTCCAGCGACAGGTCGCTCGCCGCGGCGGCGTCGATCGCGGTGACCACGTCCAGGTCGGGCACCGGCAGCGGGGCCACGTCCAGGCCCGGCAGGTCCAGCGCGGGCAGGTCGGACGCCGCCAGCGCCGGCGCGGCGACCTCGTCGGCCAGCGACAGTTCCGGCAGCGCCGACAGGCCCGAGAGATCGACCTCGTGCGCGGTGTCCAGCGCCGCGATCTCCTGGACCTCCGGCACCTCGGCGGCCTCGACGACGTCGACCACATCGGGCACCTCGGCCAGCGCCGGAAGCTCGGCGACTTCCGCCACCTCGACCAGTTCAGGGATCTCCACAGCCGGAGCGGCCGGCTCGGCCGACACCGCCAGCGGCGCGTAGCGGTTCTCCAGACGCAGCGCATCGGCCGCGGCGCGGAACGGCGCGCTGTGGAAGCCGTGCGGACGGCCGTCGCCAATGGCCTCGGCCCAGGCCTGGAAGGCGTCCAGCGCCTCGTTGCTGGCGCGCAGCAGATCCGAATCGGCCTGCGGATGCTCCGACAGGCGATGGTTGTAGAGCTGCTCGAAGGCCCAGCCGGCTTCGCCGAACTCGTTCAGCCCGACCATGCGCGAGCTGCCCTTCAGCGTGTGGAAGGCGCGGCGCACCGTCGTGAGCTGTTCCTTGTCGCTGCCGCTGCGGGCCAGCGCGGCGAGCGCCTCGCGGGCGGTCGTCACGACCTCGGCGGCCTCTTCCAGGAAGATGCCCAGCATCTCCTCGTCGATGGCGGCCTCGGCCTGCGGGATCGGGGCGCTTGGCGCGGGCGCCGGCGGGGCGACCGGCGCGGCCGCCTCGATGAACTGCTGCAGCGACTCGGCCGCGTGGCTGCCAGCGGCGTCGCCGCCGGAGGCCAGCAGCTGTTGCTGCGCCTGCTGCGCCGCCTGCGCCAGGCCGAGGTCGTCGGCGGCGCGGGCTTCGTTGGAGATCCGCTCCAGGTCGCGCGCCAGCTCCTCAGCCGGACGCTCGCCCTGCGCGACGGCCTGCGCCGTCGCCTGCAACTGGTCGAGCAGCTGCGGCTGCGCCGCGGCATCGTCGGCGGCCATTTCCAGCGCAGGGGCGTGCTGCTCGCTCTCGCGGCCGACCAGGGACTGCAGCAGCCCGGTGTCTTCCTCGAAGCGGAACATGCGCTTGGCCAGTTGCGGCTGCACGCTGAGCATGTCGATCAGGAAGCCGAGCGCGCCCAGGTTGTGGGCGAGCCGGTCGAACTGCGCACGCGGGCCGGGCAGTGTCGGATCGACCTCGGTATTGGCCAGTTCGTCGACCTGATCACGCATCCGCAGCGTCGCCTGCGCGGCCTGCGACAGCCCCAGCACGCTGAAGACGCCGCGCATCGCCTGCAGCTGTCCCGGCACGGGGATCAGCAGGTCGCGCTTGCTCGGGTCGCGGAAATATTCGTCGCACTGGCGCTCGACCTCGGACAGGCTGGCGCGCAGTTCATGCACCACGGAGCCCAGCGTCTGCCGGTCGGCGACACGGCGGTAGAGCTCCTCCATCCAGCTCTCGAGCGGCAGCGGCGCTTCGCCGTGGCCGCTCGATTCGATGCGGCGGGCCAGGCTCTTGACGCGCTCGCCCTGCTCGGGCTGGTCGAAGGCCTCGTCCTCGAGGGCCGCTTCCAGATACAGCATGGACGTGGCGACTTCCATCGCCAGCGCGGGCTCGGGCGCGCGGCCCGAGCGCAGCGTCGCCACGACGGCGCGGCGCAGCGTGTCGCCCAGCACCTCGCCGCTCGGGAACAGCTTCTGCAGCGATTCGGAGACCTGTGCGAACTGCTCGTCCAGGCCGCCCAGGCGATGCGTCTCGCCTTCGGCGGCGGAGGCCCAGGATTCCTTCGCGGCGGCGACGCGCTTCTTGGCGGCGGCGACCCAGTTCGGATCGATGCGGCCCAGCGTGTCGTCACGGTAGTCGACGGCGGCCGGCTCGACCAGCCCGTAGGCCTGCTGCACCGCGTCCAGACGCGGCGCGGCGCCGGGCTCGGCGTGCTTGGCGGCCGCGCAGAAGAACAGCAGGTCCTTGGCCAGGCGCTCGGATGGCGCCGCGTCGGAGCCGGCGCGCAGCTGCGCCAGCAGGCGCGACCCCAGCCGCTTGACCAGGGTGTCCACCGGCAGCAGACCGCGCGACTGGGCCTCGAACTGGCCTGCGGCCAGCATCCACAGCGTGCGCCCGTTCGGCTGCGACTGGGTCAGCGCCAAGCCGGCGCACAGGTCGCTCAGCAACTGGCCCTGGCCGGGCGCCGGCGCCCGCATCTGCTTGAGCAGCAGCGCCTCGAACGGGGCGCGCATCTGCTCGGGCGTCAGCGCGCGGACCTTGCGGTCCAGCGGCAGCTCGCGCCAGCGGAATTCCTCGGTCCACAGGTCGGCCGGGTGAATGCGGCCCGCCCCGTTGAGTTCCTGCAGCGTCTGGTAGGCGGGGAACAGCGCCAGCGAACTGGGCTGGCCGCCGGCCAGCGTCTTGGCGATGAACGCCAGCACCGCGAAGTCGGCCCGTTCGACGGCCTCGACCTCGGCGATGGTCACGCCGGCCGGATGCTCGGCCAGGCGGAACAGCGTCGCCTCGGCCGCGCGCAGCAGGTGCGCCGCCGCCGGCAGGCTGACCACCGACAGCACGCCGGCCGCCTGGTGCATCTGCTGGGCCGCGCCTTGCAGCGCCGGGCTGGGCTGGCCATCGCCACCCAGGGTCGTCGACCGCGCATCGGTGTCACGCAGCACCCGGCGAAGGGCCTTGTGCACCGATTCCAGCGTGCGGCGCAGCTCCTCCTGGACCCAGGCCAAGGGGCTCAGGTCGGCGGGGAACTCGGATTCGCGCGTAAGGTCCATGCTCGCTCTATGTTCTGTCTTTTATGTCGTCGAGGTGCGGGGCGTTCCCTGATCTGCCGGCGCCGCCGGTCAGGACACCTTGAACCGGGCCACCGACTGCTTCAGCGCCTCGGCCGACCGCGACAGCTCATGCACCATCTGGGCGGTCGAACGCGTACCGTCGGAAGTCTGCTCCGTCACCGCGAAGATGTGCTGGATGTTGGCACCGACCTCGTTGGCGGCGCGCGCTTCGTTTTGCGCCACCGCCGAGATCTGGCCGATCAGCTCGTCCAGGCGACGCGACACCGAGTCGATGTCTTCCAGCGCGCGGCCGGCCGCGTCGGACAGCTTCGTGCCCTCCACCACGCCCAGCGTCGAACGCTCCATGGCGGCCACCGCGTCGTGCGTGTCGGTCTGAATGGTCTTGACCAGCGCCGCGATCCGGCGCGTCGCGTCGGCCGAGCGTTCCGCCAGCCGCTGCACTTCTTCCGCCACCACCGAGAAGCCGCGGCCCGCTTCGCCCGCGGACGCGGCCTGGATGGCCGCGTTCAGCGCCAGCACGTTGGTCTGCTCGGTAATGTCCGAAATCAGCTCGGTGATCTCGCCGATCTCCTGCGAGGACTCGCCCAGGCGCTTGATCCGCTTGGAGGTTTCCTGGATCTGGTCGCGGATCTGGTTCATACCGCCGATGTTGTTCTGCATCGCCTGCAGACCCTGCTCGGCGGCCTGCCGGGACTGGCGGGCCACGTCGGCGGTCTGCTGCGCCTGCGCGGACACGTCGTTGATCCGGTGCGCCATCTGCAGCACCGCCTCGCCGGTGGCGCGGATCTCGTGCAGCTGTTCGGTCGACGCGGCCAGCAGCTCGGTCGAGGTCTGGTCGACCTGAGCCGTCGTGTCCGTCACCCGCACCGCCGTCGTCTGCACCTGATGCACCAGCGAGCGCAGTTCTTCCACGGTGTAGTTCACCGAGTCGGCGATCGCGCCCGTGATGTCCTCCGTCACCGTCGCCTGGTGCGTCAGGTCGCCTTCCGCGACGGTCTGCAGTTCGTTCATCAGTCGCAGAATCGCGGCCTGGTTCGCGTCGTTGACGCGCTTGGCTTCCTGCTCCTGCGCCTCGGCCTCGCGGCGCTGCTCTTCCGCCATCTGGGCGCGGCGCGCCTGGTCGGAGACGTACAGCCGCAGGAAGCCCAGCGCGCCCACCACCAGCAGCGCCAGCGAGGCCACCATGCCGATCAGTACCAGCGGGTTCATGCCGCCGGCGGATTCCAGGCCCTGACCCAGGTCGTCCAGGTCCTTGCGCAGCAGTTCGGAGTCGTTGAGGATCGCCGTCTGCGCCTCACGCGCGGACACCAGGCCCTGCAGGTTCGACAGGATCGCGGTGGCCTGCGTGCGGGTCTGGTCGTACTGGGTCAGCAGCACCTTCAGGCGCTCGCGCACCTGCGGGTCCTTGGCGCCGTTCAGACGCAGCTCGGGGTTGCCGTTCAGCAGCGCCTGGGCGATCTCGCGGAAGGCGTTCAAGTCCTTGCCGAGCAGGAACACGGCCTCGGGGCTCACGCCTTCCTGCGTCAGGAATTCGTTGGCGGACTTGCCGATGCGCTGCGTCAGCATCACCAGCTGTCCGACCGCGGCGACTTCGCCGGTCGGGGCCGAGCTCTGCAGCGACAGCGAGGCCACCGCCTCGGCGCTTTCCAGCAGGTCGGACGACTGCCGGTTGATCGCGCGCAGCGCGGCGCCGACCTGCGTCAGCACCTTCTCCTGCGCCAGCATCACTTTGGTGTTCTTGTCGGCGCGCGCCACCATCGGCAGGATCTTCTCGATCAGCGGCTCGACCGAACCCGGCGCCTTGGCCAACTCGCCGCTGCCGTCATGCAGCGAGCCGGTCACGCCGGTCAGGATCTCCGACGCCTCCTTCATCTCGGGGAAGGCGTTCTTGTTGCCCAGCAGCGCGGTCGAGACCGCCTTGGCCAGACGCTGCGACTGCGTCGCGGCCTGACCGGCGCCGCGCACCTGCGCCGCCGAGCGGTTGGAGCTGATCAGCGCCGTCGACACGAAGGTGGCCGTGCCGATCAGACCGACCGCCACCAGCGCCGTGAACAGGCCGGTGCGGCGGTGTTCGGGCTGCTTGACCGCCGGCATCGGGGTCTGGGCCTCCGGGGCGCTGGCCGAAGGCTGATAGCCCGCGGACGTGTCCTGGAATTCCGGCGTGGGCTGGGCCGCCGTGATGATCGAGGGCTGGAAGTCTTGCGTGTCCGCCGGCACCGAAGCGGGATGCTCCGTGCGGGAACTGGCGTCGACTTCGTCGTTGCCCTCGGTTTTGCCCTTGTTCTTGATCTTGTCCAGGAAGCTCATCTCACCCTCGTTCATCTCGTTCGTCGAATCGGCGCCGGAAACGGACCGTCGTCTGGCTCTTCAGTTCAACACAATGCGCAGGAATTGCGGATGCTGCGTCAAGGCATCCAGGTCCAGCACTTGCCAGCGCCGGCCCTGCCCGTCGCGCATGCGGGCAGGGGCGAAATCGGGATGGCCGCCCGCGTCGGGCTCGGCCTGCAGTTGTTCGTCGCCGCGCAGCCCCAGCAGCTGGTCCACCAGCAGCGCGCAGTTGATGCCCAGGTCCGGGTTGATCGACACCAGCCGGTGGGCTGACGTCAGCGGGGCCGGACCGCGCAGGCCCAGGAAGGCCGACAGGTCCACCACTGTGTGCAACCCGCCGCGCAGGTTGGCCACGCCCAGCATCCACGGCTGGGTGTAGGGCACGGCCTGCAGCGGCACGGGCGTGAAGATCTCGCCGGACTGCTTCAGAGGAAGCAGCAGGCCCAGGCCCGCGCATTCCACCGCCAGCCAGCTGGCGGCCTGGGGCGCCTCGCGCGCCGCCTGCATGCGCTGCGCCAGCCGTTGTTGAAGTTCGCGCAGTGCTTGCTTGTTGGCCATGGTGTCAGCCCAGCGCCTTGATCTTGGCCAGGAGGTCGTCCGCCTTGACCGGCTTGACGACGTAGTCGCGCGCGCCCTGGCGCATGCCCCAGACCTTGTCGGTCTCCTGGTTCTTGCTGGTGCACATGATCACCGGCACATCGGCGTAGCGCTCGTCGCGGGTGATCGCGCGGGTCAGCTGGAAGCCGTTCTGGCCGGGCATGACCACGTCCATCAGGATCAGGTCGGGCTTGTCCTCGGCCAGGCGCTTCATGGCCTCTTCGCCGTTCTCGGCGGTGCGGACGGTGAAGCCGCGCTTGGTCAGCAGGTCACTCAGCGCGTGCAGCTCGGTCTTCGAGTCGTCGACCAGCAGGATCTTGTGGATGGGCATGGGATTTCCCTCTTGCATGGCTCGTCGAATCGCGTCGATGGGGTCGTCGGTCGAGCCTGGCGTGAGCGTCGTTGGATTACGGGGGTATGGGGTCGGGGGTGGAGGGTCGTCCGCCGTGGCGGTCAGCCCTCCCTGCGGTGCTGCTGCACGGCCTGCAGCAACTGGTCTTTGGTGAACGGCTTGGTCAGGTAGTCCTGCGAGCCCACCATGCGGCCGCGGGCCTTGTCGAAGAGTCCGTCCTTGGAGGACAGCATGATCACCGGCACCGAGGCGAACTGCGGATTGCGCTTGATGATGGCGCAGGTCTGGTAGCCGTCCAGGCGGGGCATCAGGATGTCGCAGAACACCAGGTCGGGCTGGTAATCGCTCAGCTTGGCCAGCGCATCGAAACCGTCCTCGGCCAGCACGACCTCATGGCCGCCCTGCTTCAGGAAGATCTCGGCGCTGCGGCGGATCGTGTTGCTGTCGTCGATGACCAGCACCTTGGTCGCCGTGCGGGGGCTCGCGCTCGAATCCAAGCTGTTCTCCGTATTGTTCAGGTGTCGGTTGTCAGAGAGATTTCAGGCTCGCGACAGGCGAGGACGCCTGAGACTCGCGCGGCGCCAGGCGCCGGACCATCGATGGATCAGATCTGGACCATTTCGAAGTCTTCCTTGCGGGCACCGCATTCGGGGCAGGTCCAGTTCATGTCGACATCCTCCCAGCGCGTGCCGGCGGCGATGCCGTGTTCGGGATCGCCCGCGGCCTCGTCATAGATCCAGCCGCAGATCAGGCACATCCAGGTCCTTGCTTCGCTCACGATGGGTTGACTTTGCATCACTACAATGATCGAAAGATTGTAGCCACGCACCCGGTCCGAGCCGGTGGGCGGAAGTACCGATGAAACAACAGTCGGTAGCGGTGCTTCTTCACGTTATGCGCATCAGTTCACGGCTTCGCGCCAACCATCCATGAGCCGCCCAGACCCGCACCAGCAAGATCCCCAGGACGCCGCCGCCATCGACGAGCAAGAGTCCCCGCCGCCGGCCTGCGTGATGAGCTTCAACGCGTCCGACCCCAGCGGGGCCGGCGGCAGCGCCGGCGACGTCGCGACCATCGCCGCGATGGGCGCGCATGCGTTGCCGGTGGTCACCGCCATCGTCATGCGCGACACCGCCGAGGTCTTCGACCACCAGACGCTGGACGGCGACTGCATCGTCGAGCAGGCCCGCTCCATCCTCGAGGACGTCCCCGTCGCCGCCTGGAAGGTCGGCTTCCTGGGCAGCGCCGAGGGCGTGTCCTCGGTCGCGGAAGTGCTGTCCGACTATCCCGACGTGCCCCTGGTGGCCTATCTGCCGAGCATCTCCTGGCTCGACGAGGAACAGCAGCAGAGCTACCTGGACGCGTTCCGCGAGCTGGTGCTGCCGCAGACGCTGGTGCTGGTGGGCAACCAGAAGACGCTGCTCGACTGCCTGCTCCCGGATTGGGACGCCGACCGCCCCGCCTCGCCGCGCGAGCTGGCGGTCGCGGCACAGCAGCACGGCGCCGCGCACGTGCTGGTGACCGGCATCCAGCTGCCGAATCAATACATCGACAACGTCCTGGCCAACGCCCAGGGCGCGATCACCGGCGAGAAGTTCGAGCGCTTCGAAGCCAGCTTCGTCGGCTCCGGCGACACGCTGTCGGCGGCGCTGGCGGCGCTGTTGTCGGTCGGCTCCGAGCCCCACGATGCCGTCGGCGAGGCGCTGGCCTTCCTGGACCAGTCCCTGGAGGCGGGCTTCCGCCCCGGCATGGGCAACGTGGTGCCCGACCGCTTCTTCTGGGCGCTGCCGCCCGGCGAAGAGGGTGAGGAAGGCGCCGAAGCGGCCCCCTCCCCCGAGGACCTGGCGATCGAGGAGCCGCCCAGCCGCGGCCCGCGCCGGATCCATTGAGACTGACGAAGGCGCCCGCGCGGCGCCTTCGGCTTTTCGAGCATCAGCTTTTCAAGCAGTACCGAATTTCCGATATGAGCCAGAACGAGACCCTGTTCGCCCGCGCCCAGCGCGTCATTCCTGGCGGCGTGAACTCGCCGGTGCGCGCGTTCCGCGCGGTGGGTGGCACGCCGCGCTTCATCGCGCGCGGGGAAGGCGCGCACATCGTCGACGCCGACGGCAAGCGCTATATCGACTACATCGGCTCCTGGGGCCCGATGATCCTGGGTCATGGCCATCCGGCGGTGCTCGAGGCGGTGCAGCGCGCGGCGCTGGAGGGCTTTTCGTTCGGCGCGCCGACCGAGCGCGAGATCGAGCTGGCCGAGGAGATCCTGTCGCTGGTGCCCAGTTGCGAGCAGATCCGGCTGGTGAGCTCCGGCACCGAGGCGACGATGAGCGCCATCCGCCTGGCGCGCGGCGCGACGCAGCGCGACAAGTTCATCAAGTTCGAGGGCTGCTACCACGGCCACACCGACGCGCTGCTGGTGAAGGCGGGCTCGGGCCTGGCGACCTTCGGCCATCCGACCTCGGCCGGCGTGCCCGAGGCGACCGCCCAGCACACCATCGTGCTGGAATACAACAACGTCGCCCAGCTCGAAGAAGCCTTTGCGCTGCACGGCCGGGAATTGGCGTGCGTGATCGTCGAACCGATTGCCGGCAACATGAATTTCGTGCGCGCCAGCGTGCCCTTCATGAAGCGTCTGCGCGAGTTGTGCCGCGAGCACGGCGCGCTGTTGGTGCTGGATGAGGTCATGACCGGCTTCCGCGTCGGCCTGCGCAGCGCGCAGGGCGTCTATGCCGAGCTGATCCCGGGCTTCGTGCCGGACATCAGCGTGTTCGGCAAGGTCATTGGCGGCGGCATGCCGCTGGCGGCCTTCGGCGCGAGCCGCGAGATCATGCGCCACCTCGCCCCGCTGGGCGGCGTCTATCAGGCGGGCACGCTGTCGGGCAACCCGGTGGCCACGGCCTGCGGCTTGGCGACGCTGCGCGAAATCAGAAAGCCGGGATTCTTCGAGGCCCTGTCCGCGCGCACGCGCCGCCTGGTGGACGGCCTGAAAACGGTCGCTGCCGAGAACGGCGTGCCGTTCAGCGCTGACAGTGAGGGCGGGATGTTCGGCTTCTTCCTGCTGCCGGAGCTGCCGCAGAACTACACCGCGGTGATGGTCACCGACAAGGAGCGCTTCAACCGCTTCTTCCACGCGATGCTGGAAGCCGGCGTGTACCTGGCGCCGGCGCTTTACGAGGCCGGCTTCGTGTCCGCCGCCCATACCGACGCGGACATCGACGCCACGCTGGAGGCGGCGCGTCAGGCCCTGCGCTGACGCCCACACAACACCGGTTTGACACCATTCCCTCACGCGCCAGGGCAAACGACGGACCAGGTTGTCGCAAACTTTTCGTTTAGCGACAGGCATTACGCTTGCTTACCCATTGGTACAGCGGCTGAGAGACAGACATGCATATCCACATCCTTGGCATCTGCGGCACCTTCATGGGCGGTTTGGCGGCGCTCGCGCGAGAGGCCGGCCACACCGTGACCGGTTGCGACGCCAACGTCTATCCGCCGATGTCCACGCAGCTCGAGGCGCTGGGCATCGACCTGATCCAGGGCTTCGGCGCGGAGCAACTGGCGCTCAAACCGGACCTGTTCGTCATCGGCAACGTGGTGACGCGCTCGTCGGAAGGCCGCTTCCCGCTGATGGAGGCGATCCTGGACGACGGCCTGCCCTACACCAGCGGACCGCAGTGGCTGGCCGAGCACGTGCTGCAAGGCAAGCACGTGATGGCCGTCGCCGGCACGCACGGCAAGACGTCCACGACGTCGATGCTGACCTGGATCCTGGAGTCGGCAGGGCTCGAACCCGGATTCCTGATCGGCGGCGTGCCGCAAAACTTTGGCGTGTCGGCGCGCCTGGGGGGCGGAACATACTTCGTCATCGAGGCCGACGAATACGACACCGCCTTCTTCGACAAGCGCAGCAAGTTCGTCCATTACCGGCCGCGCACGGCGATCCTGAACAACCTCGAGCACGACCACGCGGACATCTTCCCGGACCTGGCGGCCATCGAGACCCAGTTCCACCACCTGGTGCGGACGGTGCCCGCGGCGGGGCGGCTGGTGGTGAACGCGCGGGAGGAATCGCTGCAGCGGGTGCTCGCGCGCGGCTGCTGGAGCGAGGTGCAGCGCTTCGGCGCGCGCAAGGAGGAGCCCGGCGCGCTGCGCGCCCGCGGCGAGCCGCAGTCCTTCGACGTGCTGCGGGGCAGCCTGAAGGTCGGTCACGTCAACTGGGAGCTGCTGGGCGAGCACAACCAGCTCAATGCGCTGGCGGCGATCTCGGCGGCGGAGCATGTGGGCGTGGATCCTGAGCGGGCCGCCGAGGCGCTGGGCGCGTTCAAGAACGTGCGGCGCCGGCTGGAACTGCGCGGCGAGGCCGGCGGCGTGAAGGTCTACGACGACTTCGCGCACCACCCGACAGCGATCCACACGACGATCGACGGCCTGCGCCGGCGCATCGCGCCGCAGGAACGCATCCTGGCGGTCTTCGAACCGCGCTCCAACACGATGAAGCTGGGCACCATGAAGGCGCAGTTGCCCTGGGCGCTGGAGGAAGCCGACCTCAGCTTCTGCAACCAGGACGGCCTGAGCTGGGACGCCGCCGAGGTGCTGGCCCCGCTGGGCGAGCAAGGCCTGGTGGGCGCCGATGTCGATGCGCTGGTGGCCATGGTCAAGCGCGTGGCGCGGCCGGGCGACCATGTGCTGTGCATGAGCAACGGCGGTTTCGGCGGCATCCACGAAAAGCTGCTGGACGCGCTGAAGTAAACCGGCGATCCTGCGCCCCCGCGGGCCGAGGGCCCGCCTGACCCCCAAGGAGCAACGACACGATGAGTGGTCCTGGCAAGCTGGTGCCTGCGCTGCAGAACCGGTCCTTCCTGTGCCTGCTGGCGCTGGTGACGGTGGCGTTCGGCTGGATCCTGTGGCCGATGCTGAGCGCGGTGCTGTGGGCGGTGGCGCTGGCCATCGTGTTCCAGCCGCTGTACCGGCGGCTGCTGCGCAAGACAGGGCGCTCGGGGGTGTCATCGGGGCTGACGATCCTAGTGATCCTGCTGCTGGTCGTGTTGCCGATGACCTACGTGATGGGCGCGCTGGTGCGGGAGGCGGCCGTGGTCTTCGAGATGGTGAAGTCCGGCAAGTTCAACTTCGGCACCTACGTGGCGCAGGTCTACGCGGCGCTGCCGTCGTGGCTGCTGGAGGTGCTGGGGCGGCTCGGCCTGCACGATCTGTCCAACCTGCAGGAGAAGCTGGGCGCGGCGTTGAATCAGGGCAGCCAGTTCATGGCGACCAAGGCGCTGGGCTTCGGCCAGGACACCTTCGATTTCCTGGTGAGCTTCTGCGTGATGCTCTATCTGCTGTTCTTCCTGCTGCGGGATGGCGAGCAGCTGTCGCTGCGCATCCGCGACGCGCTGCCGCTGCAGGACTCCTACAAGCGCCAGTTGGGCGAGAAGTTCCGGACGGTGATCCGCGCGACGGTGAAGGGCAACATTGCAGTGGCGGCGATCCAGGGCGCGCTGGGCGGTTTCGCGTTCTGGGTGCTGGGCATCCACGCGCCGGTGCTGTGGGCGGTGCTGATGGCCTTCCTGTCGCTGCTGCCGGCGGTGGGGGCGGCGCTGGTGTGGGCGCCGGTGGCGATCTACCTGCTGGCGACTGGACAGGTGGCGTCGGGCGTGGGGCTGCTGCTGTTCGGCACGGTGGTGATCGGGCTGGTGGACAACCTGCTGCGGCCGCTGCTGGTCGGCAAGGACACGAAGATGCCGGACTACGTCGTGCTGCTGTCGACGCTGGGCGGGATGGCGGTGTTCGGCATCAATGGTTTCGTCATCGGCCCGCTGATCGCGGCGATGTTCATCGCCGTGTGGGACATCGTCGCCGCGGAGCGGCGTTACCCGGTCGGCGATCAGCACTGAGCCCGCGCTCCGCGGCCGGATGATGCCGGCGCGCTGTCTGCTTCCTGCATCACTCTGCGGCACGGCGCGCCGCATTCCTTCACGCAGACGGCCTTCATGCCGTCCCTCTCCCCCAAGGGCGATGGTCTGGCCGGCGTTACCTCGCTAAGGTGGGTCCCTTCTGATTGAAGGGGGCCAGGGAGGCCCGGCTGGAATGAATCAAGCAGCATCGGGACCACGCCGTCCCCGCCTGACCGCGCTGTGCGCGGCGACCCTCGCCGTGATCTGCCACGCGCCGGCGTTCGCCTACACCGACGCCTATGGCTCGGTCCTCCAGGCTGTCGACTATCCCAATGGGACGCTGTTCGGCTATGGCCTGAGCGAACGGCGGCTCATCACGGTGTGGAACGACGCAACGCCCGTGACCGCGCAATCCTTGGGGCCGGCCGATCTCGGGCGCGACCGCAGCCGCACCATCGAGCGGCTGATCTCGGCGGCGGTGCCGGTGCCCGCCGCGGCGCTGCGTGCCATCGAGCATCCGCTGACCAAGGCGCCGCCGACGGGACCGGGCACCTGGCAGACCTACTGGGTGCGGGAAGTGGTGACGCCCGCGCCGGGCCGCCCCGCCAACCGGCAGTTCTCGACGGCGTACCGCCGCTTCGTCCAATGCGACCCCGGCCGCATCATCGAAGGCGGGACCTTGCGCTTCGCGTCGCTGGACGCGCAAGGCGTGCCCTATGCGGCCGAGCTCAATTACGAGCAGCCCCGCGTGCGCGACGCGCGTGCGCAGCGTCTGGCCGCACCGATGGAAGCCGAGTTCCGCGCCGTCTGCGCGCCGGTCTTCGCCGCCGCGCTCGGCGAGGACTCCGGCCGGCAACGGCTGGAGCAGGTCCTTGCACCGCCAGCGCCGACGGCGCAGCAGTTGGCCGCCGCGCAGATGGTCGAGCGGCTCGCCGCTGAGATTGGCGCCGCGGCAGCATCGGCGGCGCCGGGCGCTTCTGCGAGCTCGCCTGCTTCGCCTGCCTCGTCCGGCGCGCAGGCCGAAGGCGGCCCTCCCGCCTCCAACCTGTTCGCCATCGCCTCGAACCGGCGCCCGTCAACGCTGGCCGGCAAGGCCCGCATCCGGATGTTCCAGGACAACGGCCTGATCGGCGGGCTGACCAACGGCGCGGCCTGCGTCGCGCCGGATTCCCGCAAGGCCGCGGGCAGCGGGAATCTGCTGACCGCGCTGACGTCGATCGGCTCGCGCCCGGAGGACCAGACCATCGGCATGGCGCCCTCCAAGCAGACGGAGTCCAGGCGCGGTTTCAACGGCTATCACGTCGAGCGCTTCATCGACGCGGACATGCCGGTGTCCGTGGACTACGGGTACGGCGGAGTGGGCAGCGAAGGCGGTACCTGCCCGCAGATCCGCGCGACCTTCGTGCCCGAGCCGGGCGTCAATTACGAAGCCTGGCTGGACGTGCAGCGCGAGGCCCGCCGATGCGTGATCCGCGTCGCCCGCATCCTGCCCGGCGGCGACCTCTTGCCCGAACCGCTGAGCCCGGCGCCCGAATGCCCGCCGGGCCCATGAAAAGAATTGATGCCCCTGGCATGACACGGGCACCGCGTTCCGCGACGGAACGCCAACGGAAAAGGCCGGCTTTCGCCGGCCTTTGCGCTGATGGACCGAGCCCAGTGGCTGCGTCCGCCCTCAGGTCCTCAGCATCGTCGCCTTCAGCACGCTGCTGAGCATGTCCAGGCTCTCGGCCAGATGGGCGCGTGTCTCCGGCGAGCCCTTGCCCTGCGCCGCGCGCAGCTCGCTTTGCAGCTGCACGGCATGCAGGCGCAGCATCGCGTAGGCATCGGCGAACTGGCCCGAAGCCGCCCCGCCCTTGGTCAGGTTGGCCTGCAGCCGGCGCAGATACTCGCGCTGCAGGTTGCGGCGCAGCGGGTCGATGTCGGCGCCGCTCTTGAGCTCGCTCCAGATCGAGGCCTGCAGCGTGCCGTAGACCTCGTTGATCGTGATCAGCCCCTTGCGCTGCGACGCCGGCACGTAGTTCGGCAGCTCCATCAGGCGGATCGCCGTCTGCGCCTGCAGCAGCCGGTCCAGCGCGCCGAGTTGCACCCGCGCCACCGCCGCCGGGATGTTGACGAAGCCCGCGCGGTTGAACTCGACGTAGTCCGTCGTGATCGAGGTCAGGAACTCCGGCTTGAAGCGGAAGCTGTCGGCGCTGAAGATGCCCGAGGCCAGGAAGCGCAGCGCCTCGCGCTGACGCGCCGGATCGACCGGCCGCATCGCCGCGACGCTTGAGCCCGGCACGTCGCGGTGCGTGTACATGCCGCCGACGTACTTGCCCACCAGGTCCGACGCGCGCGCCAGCTGGTTGAAGCCGCTGGCCAGCTGGCGGCGCTGCCGCAGCGGATCATCCGAGGCCACCGGCGGCCGGTTCTGCACCCGCGTCCACAGCTCCTGCGTCAGCTTCAGCCGCTTGCGGAAATAGGCCAGCGGATCGTCGCCCAGGTCGAAGCGGTTGATCGTCGGATCCATGCCGTCGAACGGCCCGAAACCGCCGGCGTCGGTGTCGTCCGCGTAGGCATGGCCAGGCTGGGTGTTCTGCGACGCGATGCGCTGCAGCTCGGCCGCCTCCTGCTCCCTGGGCAGCTGCTTGTAGGCGTACTCGATCGCCCAGTAGTCGTAGGCGCCCAGAGTCGTGTTGTTGTAGGTGGTCGGCGCCTCGCCCTCCAGCGGGATGTTGTAGGCGTTGTAGTCCATCACCGAGGCCGACAGGCCATGCGCCTCGGTCCAGGCCTTGTCCTTGAGCTGCGCCTGCGTCACCTGCGTCGAGGCCTTGAAGTTGTGCTTCAGCCCCAGCGTGTGACCCACCTCATGCATGATCACGTCCTTGATCCGCGCCTGGATGAAGGCCTCGGCCTCGGGACTGTCGGGCGCGATGTCGCCGCGCGCCTCGAGCACGTCCAACGCGAAATCCATCTCCGCCGCCGCGTCATGCGCGTAGGTGCAGTAGGTCGCGTTGCGGCCCTCGCGCCAGCCCTTGTTCAGCGCGGCCAGCGCCTGCGCCTCCTCGCCCAGCGACGACACCATCTGGCCGTTCATGCCGCGCGGCGCGTCCTCGCTGATGAAGGCGCGTCCGCCACGGGCGAACACGTCGCTCATGCCGATGTCGGCGTCCAGGATCTCGCCAGTGCGCGGATCGATGTGGCTCGGGCCGATGGCGAAGCCCACGTCCGCGCCCACGAACCAGCGGATCGACGCATGCGACGCGTCCATGTTGTCCCAGTCCGCGTCGTCGGGCTGCTGCTTCGCGACGATCGCCTCCTTGAAGCCGATCTTCTCGAAGGCCTTGTTCCATTCGAGGATGCCGGCCTCGACCGCGGCGCGGTATTTCGGCGGGATGTTCTTGTCCATCCAGTAGACGATGGGCTGCACCGGCTCGGACAGCGCCGCCGCCGGATCCTTTTTCTCCAGGCGCCAGCGGTTGATGTAGTGCACCCGCGGATTGGGCTTCACGTCGTCGCCCAGGTCGGTGAAGGTCTCGGTGAAGTGGCCCAGCCGGCCGTCGGCGCGGCGCGGCGCCATCGGCTCCGCCGGCAGCGCGCGGAAGTTGTAGACGAAGCCCATGAACATCGAGCGCGGATCCGGCGCCGACTGCGGCGGCGACGGCACGGGCACCGGCGGCGGGACCAGCGGCGGCGCAGGGATGCGCGGCGTGAAGTAATGGACCTTGGCGTTGAGCGTGGTCAGTTGCTCGTCGGCGCGGGTCTGCTCGAAGTACGAGTTGCTGCGATCGACGTTGTAGGGCAGCCGGTAGGCCATTTCCATGCGCGTGGACATGCCCGGGATGTCGGTCAGCAGCATGCCGGCGTCGACCAGGAAGGCCTTGCGCTCGGGGTGGTCGGCGCTCGCGACCGGGCCGGCGGCGATCAGGCTGGGCGAGAAGGCCTCGTCGACGGCGCGCTTGCCGCCGCCTTCGCCGCGGAACTCGGTGTTCAGCGCCACCAGCTGGATCATGTTGCCCACGCGGCGCCACTCGACCAGCATCTCGGGGCCCATCTGGCTGGCGTAGAAGCCGCGCTCGCCGATCGAGCTGGAGATGTTGATGGTGAACAGGAAGGGCTTGTTCAGCATCGCGCGCGGGATCTCGAGCCAGACCTTCTCGTCCTTTCGCACCACCGGGAACAGGCCGTCGGTGCGCTTGGCGTCGCGGCTGACTTCGGCATAGGGCTTGGGCGCGGAGGGATCGGCGGGGGGACGCGGCGCGGTCATCGGCGAACTGGCGCCTGGCTGGCCCGGCGCGCCGGAGGCGGCGGTGGCCGGCGCGGAAGCCGCCTGCGCCGGGGCGGCCGGCGCGGAAGGAGAGCTGGTCGTGCCGGTCGTGGCGCAGGCGGTGAGCAGCAAGGCCGCGGCCGCGATGGCCGTCAGCTGGATCGTGTCCCGATGGATCATGGATCGATGTGGTCGGGGGTCCGTCCGGAACGGCCGGCCGGGCCCGGTTGAGAAAGCGGGCGCCGCAGTCCCGTGGCTGCGTGCGTCCCGGCGAAGCCGGCAATGTGCGGGGCGGGCGCCGTCGCGTCAATGCGCACTAACGAGCGCGCGGCCCTCGTCAACCGCGCGGGTGGCGATGATCGCCCGCGGGACACCCCCTGCCGGAAGTGACCCTTCCCGTTCTTGACGAATGTGCGCGCCCTACACTGCCGGCCCATGAGTCCCGCCTCGATGTCAGCGCCCTCCCCCACGCCCGCGCGCCGCACCCACCTGCTCTACCTGCATGGCTTCCGCTCGTCGCCACGCTCGGCGAAGGCCCAGCGGATGGCGCGCTGGGCCGCCGATCACCGGCCGGACCTGGTCTTCGCCGCACCGCAGCTGCCGCCCTCGCCGCGCGAGGCGATGGCACTCGTCGACACGCTGATCCGCGACTGGCCGCGCGACACGATGGCGGTGATGGGCAGTTCGCTCGGCGGCTTCTATGCGACCTGGGTCGCGCAGCGCACCGGCGCGCGGACCGCGCTGCTGAATCCGGCCGTCGATCCGGCGCGGGACCTCGCCCATTACATCGGCAAGCAGACCTGTTGGCAGAACCCGGAGGAGCACTTCTTCTTCCGGCCCGAGTTCGTCGGGGAACTGGTCGCGCTGAGCGCCGGCGAGCTCGCGCACCCGGACCGGATCATGGCGGTGATCGCCAAGGGCGACGAGGTGCTCGACTGGCGCGAGATGCAGGCGCGCTATGCGCGCTGCCGGATCAAGCTGCTCGAGGGCAGCGATCACGGTCTGGCGAACTTCGACGACCACCTCGATGAATTGACGGCCTTCCTCGGACTCTGACCGCGCCCGCCGCGCGGGCTACTTGCGCCGGCCTGTCGCGCGCAGCACCAGCACGGTCAGCGCCGCCGTCAGCACGACGATCAGACCGACGACGACCCAGAACCCGTGCTTGTGCTCGAGCAGCGGCAACCCGCCGACGTTCATGCCGAACAGCCCGCTGATCAGGTTGATGGGCAGCGCCAGCACCGTCACCATCGTCAGCACGTACAGCGTCTGGTTGTTCTCCTGCGCGACGCGCGCCGAAGTCTCGTCCTGCACCGCGCGGATGCGTTCCTGCAGCGCCTGGATGTCGCGCAGCACCAGCGCGAACTCCTCGCTCGCCTGCTGCAGCTGCTGCTTGTCCTGCTCCGCGACCCAGCCGGGCGGATTGGAGAGCATGCGCAGCAGCGCGCTCGGTTCCGGCGCGAGCAGCCGCTGCAGCCGCACCATCAGCCGGCGCAGCGCGGCGACCTCGGTCTCATGGCCGACATGGCGGCCGGCCAGCAGCGCGTCCTCGATGTCGTCGACGCGCTCGGTGGCCTGGCGCACGATGCGCTGCAGCTCGTCGGCCTGATCGCGCAGCAGATGATCGAGCAGCGCGACGCTGGAGCGCGGCTGGTCGCCGCGCTTGATCGCCATGCGCAGCCGGTCCACCGAGCGCAGCGGCGCGCGCCGCACGCTCAGCACCAGATGCTCGCTGACCTGCATCCACAGCGTCGAGACGTCGCCGACATCGAACGCGAAATCGAAGGTCACGTCGTTGAGCACCGCGAACAGGTGATCGCCCACGCGCTCGATGCGCGAGGAGCGCGAGCCCTGCTGCTGCGCCTCGTCGAAGCTCTCGGCCAGTGCCGCGTGGCGCCGCAGCCAGGGCAGCGCGCCGGCGTGGGCCAGGTTCAGATGCAGCCACAGGAAGCCGCCCTCCGGCCGCGCCAGCCGCGCCTGCGCCAGCGCGAGCGTGGGCAGCGCCTCGGTCGGCTGCCCGGGGTGGATCCAGAAGCCGCAGATCAGCCCGTGCTCGTCGCCGCCGTAGGGCACGTCGAGCGCGCGGAGCGCGGGAGGCTGCATCGTGTCATTCATCGCCATCCGCGGATGGTAGATGCGCGATCGCTTCGCCCATGCGAAGACGCGACCCGGTGCGCAAGGCTGGCGACAGCTTCACGCCCGGCGGCAGGAACACGATGATGGTCGAGCCCTGCTCGAACCAGCCCATCTCCTCGCCGCGGACGTGATCGTGGCCGAGCTCGAAGCGGTGCGGTCCCGGATGGTCCGGCCGCAGCGTCAGATCGAGCGCGTGCAGACGCAGGCTGGCCACGAGGATGGCCGCCACCGGCACCAGCGCGATCGGCGTGCCGTCCGGCAAGGCGCATTCGACCGCCGCGCGGACGTTGCGGCAGAACAGCCGCTCGACCCGCTTCAGCGCGATCGGATTGACGTTCCAGGTGTCGCCGGCGATGTGGGTCACGCGCTGGATGCGCAGGTCCGCCGGCGCATGGAAGCGGTGGTACATCGCCGAGGTCAGCCGCAGCGTCAGGTAGCTGCCGTCGAGATAGGGCGCGGCGCGCGCGGCGTCGCCGAAGAGCTCGGCGATGCGGTAGTCCATGCCCTTGGCCTGCAGCGCCATGCCGCGCGTCACCGGGCCGAAAGCGCCGACGATGGCGTCGCAGGGGCTGACGAGGGCCGCCAGCGCCGGATCGACCGGCCGGCGGCCCGGCTTGAGCCGCCGCGTGAAGACATCCCGCAGCGAGCGGTAGCCCCGCGCGGGCGGCTCGGCCTCGCTCAGGTCCAGGTCGGTGAACAGCCGCCACACCGCGACGCTCAGGCGCGTCAGCGCGGGACTGTCGATGCGGCTGTACCAGCCCATGAAGCGGGTCAGCGCCAGGCGCGGCACCCGGTTGGTGAGAAGGAAATTGAGGTCTTCCTGCTGGGTCAGACGATCGCGCCAGCGGGCCAGTTTCATGGACATGTCAATTCCGTCGGATACATATCTCCGTAATTTGCCAACGCTGTGTGACAGCTGAACGAGGCTCCGGAGGTCCATGCCCATGTCCGCGACGTTCTTCACCTTCGATCTGCTGCCGGTGGCCGCCGCCGTGGCGGGGCTGACGGCGCTCTATTGCGCGCCCGCCGGCTGGCGCCGGCTGCAGCTGTCGCGCGCCAAGCATCCGTCGCTGGCGGGCCATTCGCGCATGGCGGTGCGGCTGGCGCGGCTGATGAAGACGCAGCGCTTCGACGACGCGCGATTCTTCAGCGCCGACGACGCGCCCGCCGAGATCGTCGCCCGGCGGCGTGCCAGCTTCAGCGCGCTGTCGCGCACCTTGAAGACGCGCCACGCGCGCAGCATCGCGGCCACGCAGGCGATGAAGCCCTCGCTGCCCGACCTGCAGTTCACCAGCAGCTATCGCGTGCCGCCGCCGTTCAGCCCGCTCGTGCAGCGCGAGCTGCCGCTGGGCCCGGTGATGGCGTCCAGCGACGGCCATTGGCTCACCGACCTCGATGGCGAGCGCTTCATCGACCTGGCGGGCAGCTATGGCGTGAACCTGTTCGGCTACCGCTTCTATCAGCACTGCATCGCCGAAGGCGCGAAGCGGGTCGAGGCGCTCGGGCCGGTGCTCGGCGTCTATCACCCGCTGGTGGAGGACAACGTGCGCCGCATCCTGGCGCACGCGCGGATGGACCAGTTGTCCTTCCACATGTCCGGGACCGAGGCGGTGATGCAGGCAGTGCGCCTGGCCCGCTATCACACGGGGAAGACGCATCTGGTGCGCTTCTGCGGCGCGTACCACGGCTGGTGGGACGAGGCGCAGCCGGGCCCCGGAAATCCGCTGCCGGCCGAGCGCACCTACACGCTGCGCGACATGCATGCGCGCAGCCTGCAGGTGCTGCGCACGCGGCGCGACATCGCCTGCGTGCTGGTGAATCCGCTGCAGGCGCTGCATCCGAACAAGCCGGCGCCGGGCGACGGCTCGCTGGTGGACAGCTCGCGCCGGGCGTCCTACGACAAGGCCGCGTACGCCGCCTGGCTGCGCGCGCTGCGCGAGGTCTGCACCGAGCGCGGCATCGCGCTGATCTTCGACGAGGTCTTCATGGGCTTCCGCCTGGGAGCCGGCGGCGCGCAGGCCTATTTCGGCGTGCAGGCCGACCTGGTCACGTACGGCAAGACGCTGGGCGGCGGCCTGCCCGTGGGCGTGGTCTGCGGCCGCGCGGCGTGGATGAAGCGCTTCCGCGAGGAGCGTCCAGCCGACATCTGCTTCGCGCGCGGGACCTTCAACACGCATCCGCATGTGATGGGGGCGATGTCCGTGTTCCTCGACGCGCTGGAGGACCCCGAGCGGCTGCGCCAGATCGACGCGCAGGACGAGCAGCAGGACGCGCGCCGCACGCGCCTGAACGCCGCGCTCCAGGCCGAGCAGCTGCCGCTGCGCGCGGCCAACATGTCGTCGATCTGGACGCTCTGCTACACCGAGCCCTCGCGCTACAACTGGATGCTGCAGTACTTCCTGCGCGAGCAAGGCCTGGCCCTGAGCTGGGTGGGAACGGGGCGGCTGATCTTCAGCCTGGACTTCAGCGACGAGGACTTCGCCGAGGTCCAGCGCCGCATCGTCGCCGCGGCCCGCGCGATGCGCGACGGCGGCTGGTGGAGCAGCCCCGCGCTGCCGAGCAACCAGGCGATCAAGCGCCGCGTGCTGATGGAAACGCTGGGCTTGCACGGCTGATGCGCGTGAAGCTGAGTCGAAACTGAATCGAAGCTGACGCCTTCCCCCCAAAGCGGGCTTCCGGGCGTTCATTGACGAATGTCAGCGCGGCCCGCTGTCATTGGCGAGGCGCGATTCCTAGACTGCTCCGCCTGGCATGCGCATTCGCGGGTGCCGTGAGGAGTCGTCGCATGTTTTCCGCCTATTCCGTCGCCAATGCCTTCATCCAGCGAGCCATCGATGGCCAACTGCACGGCCTGAACTCGATGAAGCTGCAGAAGCTCATGTACTTCGCCCAAGCGTGGCATCTCAAGGGTCTGGGACGTCCACTCTTCCAGGACACGTTCATCCGCGAGAAGCACGGTCCTGTGCTTCCATCGATCGAGTACCAACTGAACGCGTACGGATCACAACGCGTCGGCCAGTTGATCCGGACTCTCACCCAGCATGACGACCCGCTCGTGTGGAATGAACCCTATCTGCCGGAGACGGCGGTCAAGGCGAGGGAGCTTGTCGATGCCATTGTGTCCGCCTATGGCGACAAGTCCGGTCTCGCCCTCTCCGACCTCACCCACCTGCCGAACTCGGCTTGGTCCCAGGGACCGGCGGACGGCGGGCCCATGCTCAACGAAGACATCCGCAACGACCCGACGCTTTGATCATGGACGCCCGTTTGAATGACTGGATGCTAGGTGCGTGCAGCTCTTCGCCGGATCACCTCGAGCATGAAGAGGGGCCGTACAGGGCCCGCGAGAAATCCCTCGATACCGACGCGAAAGCCCAGCAGGCGGCGGACATGGCTGCCAATCGCCGCCTGCGGCAAATCTACGCCGCCAAGGCCTATGGCATGGCGGCAGCCTGCATCGTCATGTGGACCTGCCTGTTGCTGCTCCAAGGCAGCATCAAGGCCACGCTCGGCATCGAGATGTGGTCCGATCAAGTCCTGATCGCCGTCACCACCGGTGTCACCGTCAGCGTGCTGGCGGCGTTCCTGGGGGTGATCCGAGGGCTGTTTCCGGGCCGGGAGGCAGGGAAGGATGGGCCCGCTCCCGCGCTGCCTTGACGACCTCCTTGATCGCCTCCACCACCGCTTCCGGCTTGTCGCGCTGGATGTAGTGCCCGGCCCCCTCCACCGGCTGGAGCTCCTTGCCTCCGACCAGCGGCAGCCAGTTCGGCTCCAGGCCGTGGACCATGGTCTCGAAGCCGCTCGCCGTCTCCGTCGGCGAATACACCGTCCGCGTCAGCACGCGCACCGGCACGTCCGGCCGCGGCTTCTGCAGCAGCGCATCGACGCAGTCCTGCTGCTGCAGGAACTCCGCCTGCATCATTCCCCGGAACACGCGCCGGCTCATGCTGTCCAGCGCATTGGCCATCACCGGTACCTCGACCTGCATGCGCCGCAGATGCATCGGATGCGTCGCGTCGACGAGCACCAGCCCCGCCACCTCCTCGGGATACAGGCGCGAGTAGGCGTACTGATAGAGACCGCCGATCGAGTGCCCGACCAGCACGTACGGCGGCTTGATGCCCGCGCTCTGCAGCAGGCCGTGCAGCTCGGTCGCGATGCCGCAGGGATTGCGCGGCACCGGCGGCGTGGCGGTGCTTTCACCGTAACCGGGCCGGTCGTAGGCGAAGACGCTGTACTCGCCGCGCAGCGACTGCACGATGCCCGCCCAGGGATCTCGCCCGTCGCCCAGGCCGGACTGCAAGACCACGGTCGGCTCGCCATGGCCGACCTTGGTGTAGACGATCGGACCGCCGACGGTCCGGAGATTGCCGGTATTGGGCAGTGGCGTGGCGCAGCCAGCCAGCGCCGCGATGGCGGCGGCGGCCGTCAGCACCAAAGACATCGGCGCCCGTGGGCGCCGTTGAGCTGAGGTCATGCGGAAGACTCCTTGGGCCCGGCGGGCCGGCCGGAGCCCCGCATCTTCGCGCGGATGAGTCAGGCCGCCTGTTCGCCGTTGCCGGCATTGTGCCCATCGCCGCGCGGCCACAGCGCCGGATCGAGCCGCTCTCCGCGCAACAGTTGCAACGGCGCCCGGTGGTACAGCTGGATGTCGTGGAAGGGGTCGGTGATGATCTTCGCCGCCCAGGCCAGGCCTGTGCGCAGGTCGCGGATCACCGCCAGCTGAAGCACGCGGAACACCAGGCCGCCCACGCCCAACCAGAACCACACCAGGCCGAGCTGGTGCAGGTAGTCGACGAAGCTGGCGGCCGGCTCGAACAGACCGAACAACCCCGGCTGCAGCCACAGCGCGATCGGCGACGCGGCCCACAGCGCCATCAGCACGACCTTGCGGCGCAGGTTGTAGCCGACCTTGATCTCTTCCTTGTGCTCGTGGGTCGCCTGGTTGACGTGGTCATAGCCTTTGGGCTCGAAGAAGAAATGGCCGGCCTGCCGGCTGGTCATCGACACGCCCCACGCCAGCAGCGCCGACCAGGCGGGATCGACCAGCAGCAGTCCATAGGCGATCACGAAGCAGCAGGCGCTCAGCAGATGCAGCGACTGGTTGATGCGGCAATGGTGGTAGTAGCGGTGGTCGTCCCAACGCTGTTCGTTCAGAAGTGCCAGAAAGTCCTTCATGCGGGCCTCGTCCTTGAGATGAGCGGTGGAGCGTGACGCCGATCGATGGCAACGCCGTGACGGTGCGGCGATGGCTCGATGACGGACGCGTGGCGACTGTGTCCATCGGGTGTTTCAGGCGCGTGACGGTGCGCGCCGTCACAGAACTGTTGCGTTGGGTGCCCATCATCCGCGCCATGACGACCCCGCCGATCGAACTCGAAGTCGACGAGCTCCCCACCCGCCAGCGGCATTTCCGCGTCGCGGTCGTGACGGAGACCTATCCGCCCGAGGTGAACGGCGTGGCGCGCAGCATCGCGTGCGTCGTGAAGGGGCTGCAGGCGCGCGATCACGCGGTGCAGCTGCTGCGCCCTCGGCAGGCCCCGGCCGGCGCGCCCGCACAGGCCGGCGCGCCCGTGGACGAGGTGCTGATGCGCGGCCTGCCGGTGCCGCGCTACCCGCACCTGCGCATGGGCGTCGTGTCCAAGCGCACGCTGGTGAACCTCTGGGCCAGCAAGCGGCCCGACATCGTCCACATTGCCACCGAGGGGCCGATGGGCTGGTCCGCGCTGCAGGCCGCGCGCCAGCTCAAGCTGCCGGTGGTGTCGGAGTTCCGCACCAACTTCCATGCCTATGCGCAGCATTACGGCATCGGCTGGCTGCGCCGGCCGCTGCTGGCCTACCTGCGCAAGTTCCACAACCGTTGCCACTCGACGATGGTGCCCAATGCCGCGCTCGCCAGCGAGTTGATGGCGCAGGGCTTCCGCCACGTGAGCGTGATCGCGCGCGGCGTCGACACACAGCTCTTCCATCCGTCGCGCCGCAGCGAGGCGCTGCGCGACAGCTGGGGCGCCGCGCCGGGGGATCCGGTGCTCGTGCACGTGGGGCGGCTCGCGGCGGAGAAGAATCTCCAGTTGCTCGTCGACCTGTGGCCCGCGATCCGACAGCGCCAGCCGCGCGCGCGGCTCGTGCTGGTGGGGGATGGGCCGGCGCGCGCCGAACTCGAGCAGGCGCTGCCGCCATCGGCCAACGTGGTCTTCGCCGGCATGCGCCATGGCGAGGACCTCGCCGCCTGCTATGCCAGCGGCGATCTGTTCGTCTTCCCTTCGATCACCGAGACCTACGGCAACGTCACGCCGGAAGCGCTCGCCAGCGGCATGCCGGTGATGGCCTATCAATACGCCGCGGCCGCGCTGCTGCTGCGCGACGGCGTCAACGGCGGACTGGCGCCGTTCAACGATGCCAATGCCTTCCATGCCCGCACGCTCGCGCTGCTCGAGGAGCCGCCGCGGCTGCGCGCCATGGCGCTCGCGGCGCGCGAGAGCGCGGAGTCGCTCGACTGGGACAGCATCGTGCAAGGAATCGAGCAGGTCTACGCCTCGGCGATCGACGGCACGTCCATCGCGCTGCGCGCGGGATCGCAGCTCTCGCGGATGCAAGCGCGGGCGCTCTGAATCAACCGGAGATGCCGCCCTCGGCGGCACCGGGCACCAGCGTCTCGTGACGCGCGCGGCGCCGGATCATCAGCACCAGCACGCACAGGAAGACGAACAGCCCCAGGCCGCTCATCAGCCACACCAGCGGCACGCCGAGCGCCTGCAGCACCGCGCAGGCCCCGAGCATCAGCAGGATGCTCAGGTTCTCGTTGAAGCCCTGCACCGCGATCGAACGGCCCGCGCTCAGGATCTGCACGCCCCGGTGCTGCAACAGCGCATTCATCGGCACCACCATCGCGCCGCCGACCGCCCCCACCAGCACCATCGCCGGCAGCGCCCCGCCCAGCGACGTCACCCACGGCGTCGCCAGCATCAAGGCCCCCAGCATCAGCCCCAGCGGCATCACCCGCAGCGAGTGGTGCAGCGCGATCCACCGCCCGGCAAGGCCCGCCCCCGCGACGACGCCGATCGCCACCGTCGCCTGCAGGTAGGCCCCTTGATTCAAGCGCAGCCCGAGCACCTCCTGCGCCCACTGCAGCACGGCCAGCTGCAAGGTCGCCCCCGCGCCCCAGAAGAGCGTCGTCATCGACAGCGACAGCCGTCCGCCCAGCCGGTCCCGCCACAACGCGCGATTGGCCACGCGGAAATCGCCCAGGATCTCCCGCGCCCGGCGCGGCGGCCTTGGATACCGGATGCCGCTCTCCGGCACGCGCAGCTGGAGCAGTGCCGCCAGCCCATAAATCCCGAGCAGCGCGCACAGCGATGCCACCAGCGGCCGGCCGGCGCCCAGCGTGCCGATCGCCGCCATCCACCACGGACTCACCAGCAGCCCGCCCACCAGCGTCCCCAGCAGCACCGAGCACACGACCGACACCTCGATCCAGCCATTGGCCGCAACCAGCTTCGTCGGCGGCACGATCTCCGTGATCAGCCCGTACTTGGCCGGCGCGTAGCAGGCCGCGGCCGTGCCGACGATGCCGAAGGCCAGCAAGGGGTCCAGCCCCAGGGCCATCGCGCCGACACCCGCCGCCTTCAGCCCATTCATGCAGGTCATCAGCGCGACCTTGGGCCAGGCGTCGGCGATCAGGCCCACCACCGGCGCCAGTCCCACATAGGCCACGGTGAAGGACAGCTTGAGCAGCGGCGCCCACCAGGCCGGCTGCCCCATCTCGCGCAGCAACGCGATGCCGACGATCAGGAGCGCGTTGTCGGCCAACGCGGAAAAGAACTGCGCGGCAATGAGGGTGTGGAAACGCGGTGGCATGAAGGCGGACAGAGCGCGGCGAGTATGCGAAGCCGGCGTGACCGCGCGTTGACAACGAATTGACACGCCCCCCACGCGCACCCATCGGGTCCCCCCTCCACGATCAGCGACAATCCCGCAGCTATGTTTGCCCTGTTCGAAGACGCCGGAAAATTTCTCGCCGGCCGCATCCTGTCCGAAGCCGAATCCTCGATGCAGATCGAGCTCGATTCGGGCAAGCGCGTCAAAGTGAAAGCCGCCCATGTCCTGCTCAAGTTCGACAAGCCCTCCCCGGCCGAACTGATTGCGGACGGCCAGCGTCTGGCCCAGGAGATCGACCTCGATCTGGCCTGGGAGTTCGCGCCCGAAGGCGAGTTCGGCTTCGCCGACCTGGCGCGCGACTACTTCGACGCGAAAGCGACGCTCAGCCAGCAGGCCGGCGCGCTGTTCCGGCTGTTCGAGGCGCCGCACTACTTCCGCCGCGTCGGCAAGGGCCAGTTCAAGAAGGCGCCGGCCGACATCGTCAAGGCCGCGCTGCTGGGCATCGAGCGCAAGAAGCAGATCGCCGCCCAGATCGAACAGTGGGCCGTCGAGCTGGCCGCGGGCCAGTGCCCGGCGCCGATCGCCGACCAGATCTACAAGATCCTGTTCCGTCCGGACAAGAACGGCGCCGAGTACAAGGCCGTCGTCGAAGCCGCCCGGCGCAGCCAGAAAGCGCCGCTGGACCTGCTCAAGGACGCCGGCGCCATCGCCAGCCCCTACCAGTTCCACTGGAAGCGCTTCCTCTTCGAGCACTTCCCCAAAGGCACCGGCTTCCCCGCGCTGTCCGCGCCCGAGATCAAGGACGAGCTGCCGCTGGCGCCCGTCCAGGCCTTCTCGATCGACGACTCCGCCACCACCGAGATCGACGACGCGCTGTCCGTCCAGGGCCTGGGCACCGGCACGGTGATCTTCGGCGTGCACATCGCGGCGCCGGGCCTGGCGATCCAGCCGGACTCGCCGGTCGACAAGGTCGCGCGCGAACGCTTCTCCACCGTCTACATGCCGGGCTGGAAGCTGACCATGCTGCCCGACGAGGTCGTCCAGGCCTACACGCTGATCGAAGGCCGCGACTGCCCCGCCGTCAGCATCTACCTGACCATGGACGAGGCCACGCTCGAGATCACCGCCCGCGAGACCAGGCTCGAGCGCGTGCCCATCGCCGCCAATCTGCGCCACGACAAGCTCGACCACGTCATCACCGACGCGACGCTCACGGGCGCCGCGCCGGCGGACTACGCCTTCGCGGCGGAGCTGGCCTTCGCCTACCGCCTGGCCAAGGACCTGAAGGCCAAGCGCGAGGTCGTGCGCGGCAAGCCCGAGACCTTCAACCGGCCGGACTACAACTTCCGCCTCGACAGCGATGGCGCACACGAGCCGGCGGGCACCGAGCAAGTCACCATCAGCGTGCGGCAACGCGGCGCCGCGCTGGACCTGATCGTGGCCGAGGCCATGATCCTGGCCAACTCGAGCTGGGGCGGCATCCTCGCCGACTGCGGCGTGCCCGGCATCTACCGCAGCCAGGCCAGCCTCGCGCCCGGCATGAAGGTGCGCATGGGCACCAAGCCGGCGCCGCACGCCGGCATGGGCGTGGCGCAGTACACCTGGGCCACCTCGCCGCTGCGCCGCTACGTCGACCTCGTGAACCAGTGGCAGATCATCGCCTGCGCCCGCCACGGCCGCACCGCCGCGCTGGCCGCACCGTTCAAGCCCAAGGACGCGCAGCTGTTCTCGATCATCTCGGGCTTCGACGCCGCCTACAGCGCCTACAACGGCTTCCAGTCCGGCATCGAACGCTACTGGACGCTGCGCCATCTGCAGCAGCAGGGCATCACCGAGCTCACCGCCTCCGTGCTGAAGGACGGCCTGGTGCGCGCCGACGAGTTGCCGCTGGTGTTCCGCGCGCTCGGCTGCGAGAGCCTGCCGCGCAACAGCCACGTGAAGGTGCGCATCACCGGACTGGACGAGCTGACGCTGGACGTCCACGCCAGCCTGGTCGAGCGCCTGGATGCCGAGGCCGCCCCGGCCGGAGCCGATGACACCGAGGAAGACGAAGAGCCGAGCGGCGTGCTGACGCTGGCGATCGACGTCAACGACGAAGGCACCGACGGCAGCACCGCCGCGGCCCCCGCGCCGTCCAGCGCGGCCTGAACCCCGACGCCATGCCCAAGCTCGCCGCCCTGTCCAAGCTCAGCCCCCTGTCCGCCGCGCTGATCTTCTCGGTCGGCGTGCACGTCGGACTGGGCACGCTGAAGTTCGTCGCGCCCGACCAGTTCGACCGCCTGTTCCAGGACACACCGCTGGAGGTGATCCTCGTCAACGCGCGCGGCCAGGAGGCGCCCGTCAAGGCGCAGGCGCTCGCGCAGGCCAGCCTGGCCGGCGGCGGCGAGGTGGCCGGCGACGTGCGCGCCACCTCGCCGCTGCCGCCGTCGCCCAGGATCGAGACGGGCGACAGCACCGAGGTCCAGCACAGCCAGATCCAGCAGCTGCAGGAAGCGCAGGAGCAGCTGCTGACGCGCGTGCGGCGCGAGCTCGCGATCCTGCCGGTGCCCGATCCGCTGCGCGACAAGGGCACGCCCGAGGCGCGCCAGCAGGCCGAACGCCGCCGGCAGCTCGTGCAGTTGCTCGCCGAGATCGAAAAGCGCGTCAACGACGAGAACTCGCGCCCCAAGAAGCGCTATGTCAGCCCGGCCACCCGCGAAGTGGTCTACGCGCAGTATTACGACCAGCTCCGCCGCCGCATCGAAGCCCGCGGCACCCGCGACTTTCCGACCTACCAGGGACGCAAGCTCTACGGCGAGCTGACCATGAACATCCACGTCGACGCGCGCGGCCGCGTGGTCGAGACCGACATCGTGCAGAGCTCCGGCAATGCGGTGCTGGACCGGCGCGCCGTCGCCATCGTCCGCGCCAGCGCGCCGTTCGGCCAGTTCACGGCGCAGATGCGCCAGGGCGCCGAAGTGCTGGTCATCACCTCGCGCTTCCGCTTCACCCGCGACGAGAACCTCGAGACGACACTCAGCGCGCAGCCGTCCTGACGGCCGCCCCCTTATATAGATAGAGAGATAGAGCCTGGAGCCCGAGCCGTCATGAGCGCTGCCCCTTCCGCCTTCGACGCCGGCGTCGACCGCTACGCGGTCGCCGGCAATCCGGTCGCGCACAGCCGATCGCCCGAGATCCATGCCGCCTTCGCCGCGCAGACCGGCCAGTCGCTGGTGTATGAACGGCTCCTGTGTCCGCTGGACGCGTTCGAAGCCTCGATCCGCGCCTTCGTCGCGGCGGGCGGCTGCGGCTGCAATGTCACGGTGCCGTTCAAGTTCGAAGCCTTCCGCCTCGCCGCGCGCAAGACGCCGCGCGCGCAACTGGCCGGCGCGGTCAACACGATGCGCTTCGATGACGAGGCGGCGGGCGGCTGGCTCGGCGACAACACCGACGGCGCCGGCCTGGTCGCCGACATCGAACGCAACGCGCAGCGGCCGCTGCGCGGGCTGCGCGTGCTGCTGATCGGCGCCGGCGGCGCGTCGGCCGGCGTGCTGGGTCCGCTGATCGGCGGCCGGCCGGCGGAGATCCGCATCGTCAACCGCAGCGCGGACAAGGCGCTGGCGCTCGCCGAGAGCCACCGCGACTGGGCCGGCCAGCATGGCGTGCGCCTGAGCGCGGGGGGTCTGGACGCCGCCGCGCCCGAAGGCCGGCATGACGTGCTGATCAACGGCACCAGCGCCTCGCTCAGCGGCGCGGGCCTGCCGCTACCGGACCCGGACCTGCCGGTGCTGGCACGCGGCGGCTTGGCGGTGGACATGATGTATGGCGCCTCCGCCGCCCCCTTCCTGACCTGGGCGGCCGATCAGGCGGGCCCGGGCGGGCTCACGCTCGACGGACTCGGCATGCTGGTCGAACAGGCCGCCGAGGCCTTCTTCGTCTGGCGCGGCGTGCGCCCGGACAGCGCGACCGTGCTGGCCGGCGTGCGGCGGCAGCTCGGCGCGCACTGAGGCGCCGGCATGAAGCAGTTCTGGCGTTTCGCCGGCATGCTGCTGGTCAGCCTCGTCTGCCTGCAGCTGTTCTTCGCCGCCCGCATCGCGCTGATGGCGGTGGTGTCGCCGCAGTCGACCACCTTCCAGCGCTCGGAAGCGCTGCGCCTGCTGCGCGAGAAGCACCAGATCCTCTGGGCGCAGCAGTGGGTCGACGACGACCTGATCAGCCGCCACCTCAAGCGCGCCGTCATCGCCAGCGAGGATGCCGGCTTCAGCGAGCATGGCGGCGTCGACTGGGACGCGATCGAGAAGGCCTGGGACAAGAACCAGCGCGCTCAGGAGCAGGCCGACAAGCGCGCCGCCCGGCTCACGAAGGCCAGCTCCAGCCGGCCGCCGCCGGTCCCCAAGGTCATCGGCGGCTCGACGATCACGCAGCAATTGGCCAAGAACCTGTTCCTGAACTCCGAGCGCACCCTCGTGCGCAAGGGCCAGGAGTTCGTGCTGACCTTCATGCTGGAGGCGCTGCTGAGCAAGCAGCGCATCCTCGAGATCTATCTGAACAACGTCGAATGGGGCGAAGGCGTGTTCGGCGCCCAGGCCGCGGCCCGTCATTACTACCGCGTCGACGCGTCGAAGCTCGGTCCGAACCAGGCGGCCCGGCTGGCGGTGATGCTGCCGGCGCCCAAGCGGTTCGAGAAACGCCCTGGCTCGCCCTACGTGATCGGCCGGGCTGGCACCATCGAGGCCCGGATGGGCGCGGTCGAGGTACCCTGAGCGCTCCCGCCCGGACTTCCCGCCGAGCTTCCCGCCGAGCGACCAGAACGCCATGACCACCGAACTGACCACCGAGATCGCCGCTGCCGCCGCCCGGCTGGTGGTGGAGGAAGGCCTGGAATACGGCCCCGCCAAGTCGCGTGCGCTGAAGGTGCTGGGCCTGCCGCCCCGCACCGCACTGCCGAGCAACGACGAACTCGAGGACCAGGTGCGCGAGTACCTGGACATCTTCTGCGCCGACACGCAGCCGGCCGAATTGCAGGCGCTGCGCGAACTGGCCGCCACCTGGATGGAGCGTCTGGCGGAATTCCGCCCGCACCTGAGCGGCGCCGTGTGGCGCGGCACTGCGACGCGGCTCTCCCATATCCATCTGCAGCTGTATTGCGATGACAGCAAATCGGCGGAGATCGCGCTGCTCAACCAGGGCATCGACTATGACGTCGGCCAGTCGCGCAATGCCAAGGGTCAGACCGTCGACCAGTTGATCCTGGACGCGCCCTGCCGCGCGCTGAACGAACGGGTCACGATCGCCCTGACCATCCTGGACCACGACGACCTGCGCGGTGCGCTCAAGCCCGACGCGCGCGGCCGGACCGAACGCGGCGATCTGGCGGCCCTGCGCCAATTGATGACCAACGAGGACCATTGAATGCAACGACGCGCAGTGCTGGGATTGGGCGCCGCCGGCGTGCTGGCGGCTGGCGGCGGGGCGTTCGTCGCGCTGCGTCACGAACGCCAAGCCGCTGAAGCGGCCGGCAACGCGGCCGGACCGCTCTCCGCGCAGGCCGCCGCCTTCTGGAATGCCAGCTTCGACACGCTCGACCAGCAAACCTATCAGCCCGCCAATCACCTGCGCGGCAAGCCGCTGCTGCTGAACTTCTGGGCGACCTGGTGCGCCCCCTGCGTCAAGGAGCTGCCGGAGATCAATCAGTTCCACGACGAGTTCGCGCCGAAGGGCTGGCAGGTGCTGGGTCTGGCGGTCGACGCGCCGACGCCGGTGCGCGGCTTCCTTGAAAAGATTCCGTTGAAATTCCCGGTCGCGCTGGCCGGGCTCACGGGGACCGACTTGTCGAAGACGCTGGGCAACGCCAAGGGCGGCCTGCCATTTACCGTCGCGTTCGGCCCGCAAGGCGAACCGATCTGGCGCAAACTCGGCGCCACCCACCTCGACGAACTGCGCGAGATGGCGCGCTCCGTCGCGGCCTGACTCCGGGTCAACCCCGAGAAGCAGGGGCGAGCGGCCATAGCGGCCGCCCCTCGCCGGGTCAAGCCATTTATTTTTGCGCTGCTGCAGGGATCTGGGGTCAAAAGGCGTAAAGTCCACCCTTTTACGCTTCTAGTGTCTTCGCTCTAATTGGCGGGACCGGTCGCTGAATGCAAGTCCTGGTACTACACGGCCCCAACCTCAATCTGCTCGGCACCCGCGAGCCCGGGGTGTATGGCGCGACCACTTTGGCGGAGATCGATGCAGATCTTCGCCGGATCGCGCAGGAAGCCGGCGTAGCGCTGGAGAGCTACCAGAGCAACCACGAAGGTGCGCTGGTGGACCGCATTCAGGCGGCCGGACGCGACGGCACGCGCTTCATCCTCATCAATCCGGCGGCCTACACCCACACCAGCGTCGCGATCCGCGATGCGCTGGCGGCGGTGGCGTTGCCGGTGGTCGAAGTGCACCTGTCCAATGTCCACAAGCGCGAACCGTTCCGCCACCACAGCTACGTGTCGGCGATCGCGCAAGGCGTGATCTGCGGGCTCGGCCCGGCCGGCTACCGGCTGGCGCTGCAGTTCGCGATCGAGCAGTTGAGCCGGCCGGCCTCGTCCCCCTGAGCGCCGCGGTCCGTCGACCCGCATGACGGACCGGAAGACGTCACCGAAGATCACAACCGATCCCCGTTGGAGAGTTCTTATGGATTTGCGCAAGCTCAAGACCCTGATCGACCTGGTTTCCGAGTCGAACATCTCTGAACTTGAAATCACCGAAGCCGATGGCAAGGTGCGCATCGTCAAGTCCGATGGCCAGCCCGTCGTGGCGGGCATGCCCATGATGCAGGCCGCGCCGCAGATGGTCGCCGCCCCGATGGCCCCAGCGGCCGCCGCCGCGCCGGCTGCCCCGGCGGTCGCGCCAGCGCCGGCCGTCGAGGCCGGCCATGTCGTGAAGTCGCCGATGGTCGGCACCTTCTACCGCGCGTCGAGCCCCAACGCCAAACCGTTCGCGGAAGTCGGCCAGCAGGTCAAGGAAGGCGACCCGATCTGCATCATCGAAGCGATGAAGATCATGAACGAGATCGAGGCCGACAAGTCCGGCACGATCACGAAGATCCTGATCGAGAACGGCCAACCGGTGGAATTCGGCCAGGCGCTGATCATCATCGAGTAAGGCGCCCGAGATGTTCAAGAAGATCCTCATTGCGAATCGCGGCGAGATCGCGCTCCGCATCCAGCGCGCGTGCCGCGAGCTGGGCGTGAAGTCGGTCGTCGTGTATTCGGAAGCGGACCGCGACGCGAAGTACGTGAAGCTGGCCGACGAGGCCGTCTGCATCGGCCCCGCCCCCTCCGCGCAGAGCTACCTGTCGATGCCGGCCATCATCGCTACGGCCGAGGTGACCGACGCGGAAGCGATCCACCCCGGCTACGGCTTCCTGTCCGAGAACGCGGACTTCGCCGAACGCGTCGAGCGCAGCGGCTTCACCTTCATCGGCCCGACCCCGGACAACATCCGGACCATGGGCGACAAGGTCTCGGCCAAGCAGGCCATGATCAAGGCTGGCGTGCCCTGCGTCCCCGGCTCCGAAGGCGCCCTGCCCGACGACCCCAAGGAGATCGTCCGCATCGCCCGCGCGATCGGCTATCCGGTGATCATCAAGGCCGCTGGCGGCGGCGGCGGCCGCGGCATGCGGGTGGTCCACACCGAGGCCGCGCTGGTCAACGCGGTGCAGATGACCAAGGCCGAGGCGGCCGCGGCCTTCGGCAACCCGCAGGTCTACATGGAGAAGTTCCTGGAGCATCCGCGCCACGTGGAAATCCAGGTGCTGGCCGACGGTCACAAGAACGCCGTCTGGCTGGGCGAGCGCGACTGCTCCATGCAGCGCCGCCACCAGAAGATCATCGAGGAAGCGCCGGCGCCCGGCATCCCGCGCCGCCTGATCGAGCGCGTCGGCGACCGCTGCGCCGCGGCCTGCAAGAAGATGGGCTACCGCGGCGCGGGCACCTTCGAGTTCCTGTACGAAAACGGCGAGTTCTACTTCATCGAGATGAACACCCGCGTGCAGGTCGAGCACCCGGTGACCGAACTGGTGACCGGCGTCGACATCGTGCAGATGCAGATCCGCATCGCCGCCGGCGAGAAGCTGCCCTTCACCCAGCGCAACATCACGATGCGCGGTCATTCGATCGAGTGCCGCATCAACGCCGAGGACCCGGTCAAGTTCATCCCGTCCCCCGGCCGTATCACGATGTGGCACCCGCCAGGCGGTCCCGGCGTGCGCGTGGACTCGCATGCGTACACCAACTACTTCGTGCCGCCGAACTACGACTCGATGATCGGCAAGATCATCGTCCACGGCGACACCCGCGAGCAGGCCCTGGCCCGCATGCGCATCGCGCTGTCGGAGACCGTCGTCGAAGGCATCCAGACCAACATCCCGCTGCACCGCGAGTTGATGGCCGACGCCAAGTTCATCGAAGGCGGCACGGACATCCACTACCTCGAGCAGTGGATGGCCGCCCACAAGCGCTGAGCCCCATCGGCGCCGACCGTCGCTGAGCGACAATGCGCAGGCCCTCAAGCGTGGACGCTGGTCCGCCTTGAGGGCTTCTCCATTTCAGAAGTCCCCGAAGTTCCGGAGCCGCCATGAGCGAAAACCACGGCGAAGACCACGCCAACGATCCCCTGCTGCACGAACTCGTGCTGATCTGCCGCGAGGAGGATGTCGAGACCGTCAGCGACGCGCTGATGGAGATCGACGCGCTGGCCGTCTCCGTCGAGGATGCCGATGCCGACACGCCCGCGGAGCGCGCGCTGTTCGGCGAGCCCGGCATGCCGGCGCCGCGCGCGGGCTGGGAGCGCTCGGTGGTGAAGGCGCTGTTCGCCGAGGAAGCCGAGGCCACCGAGGCCGCGACGCTGATCCTGGCGCAGGATTGGGCCACCGACGTCCACGTGCAGGCGATCCAGACCGTGGCGCAGCAGGACTGGGTGCGGCTGACGCAATCGCAGTTCGCGCCGGTGGAGATCACGCCCGAGTTCTGGATCGTCCCGTCCTGGCACCAGGCTCCGGCGCAGGCCAGGCAGGTCATGCGCCTGGATCCGGGCCTGGCCTTCGGCACCGGCACCCATCCGACGACGCGCATGTGCCTGCGCTGGATCGCGCGCCATGGCGCCGAGGCCGCCCACTGGGATCGCGTGCTCGATTACGGCTGCGGTTCCGGCATCCTGGCCATCGCGGCTGGCCTGTTCGGCGCGAAGTCCATCGACGCCGTCGACATCGACCCGGCCGCGCTGATCGCCTCGACGCACAACGCCAAGGACAACGGCGTGACGCTGAACGCCGCGATGCCCGATGCCGCGCAGGGCGAGTACCCCGTCGTGCTGGCCAACATCCTGGCGACGCCGCTGAAGCTGCTCGCGCCGCTGCTGTGCAACCATCTGCGGCCAGGCGCCCATCTGGTGCTGGCCGGCATCCTCGAGCGCCAGGCCGACGAGCTCAAGGCGGCGTATGCGCCGTACGTCCAGCTCGAAGTCTCGGACCGCGAGGACGGCTGGATCCTGATGACCGCGCGCCGCGCCGCCTGACCGCCAGCCTCCCCCCCGACGCCCGTTTGACCCGATGAACAGCCGCTTGCGCGCCATCCGCCACCTGGTGACCGCGTGTCACCCACGGGCGGGGCGCGGCAAGGACTGACCCTGCTTCGTGGCATCATCGCACCCATGAATCTCGCGACCCGCTGCACGACCTGCGGCACCATCTTCCGGGTGGTGCAGGACCAGCTGCGCGTCTCCGAGGGCTGGGTGCGCTGCGGCCGTTGCGCCGAGGTGTTCGACGCGCGCGAACAGCTGTTCGACCTGGAGCGCGACAGCCCGCCGCCCTGGCCGCCGCTGGGTGCGCCGGCCGAGCCGGCCCCTGTCGCGCGTCAGCCGGCACCACCCGCGCCCGTGGCGCCCGCTGCGTCCCATCCACCCTTTCATGGCGACTTCCAGCCGAGCCGGCCGGCGCCGCTGCCTGCGCCCGTGGCGCCGCCCCCGATGGCGCTGCAACCCACGCCGATCTTCGCGCCTGCGCCGCCCTCGCCGCCCAGCCATCGCGACAGCGGCTGGATCGCCGATGACGACGAGGCACTGAACCCCTTCGCGCCCCCACGGCGCGTGGCCGACGACGATCCGGCGGACAGCCTGCTCGAGTCGCGCTTCCATGCCGCCAGCAGCGCCTTCGACGACGAGGCCCACGAGGCGCGCCGCGAGCCCTTCCTCGACCAGCCGCCTCCAGCGCCCGATCCGCGCGCCCATCTGCCCGAACCCAAGGGCATGCGCTTCGAAGAGGACGAGCTGCCGCCGCCGATGATCGACGACGACCGGCCCGACGTGACCTTCGCGCTCAGCCCGGCGACCGCCGCGCAGCTGCGCGCGGACGAGCCGGCGCTGGAGCCCTCGCTTGAGCCGACCTCGTCGATGATGCCGCCGGACGAGGAGACGATCGCCGAGGCCAAGCGTGCCGCCAAGGCCGCGAAGCCACGCCGCTCGTGGAATCCCTTCAAGCGCCGGCCGCGCGCACGCGCGCCGGTGGCGAGTCCCGAGACGACGATGACGGTGTTGGCCGCCGAGTCGGAGTTGATGGCCGCGCGCGCCGCCGCGGAAGCCGCGGCCGAGCCGGGCGCGCCGAGCGTGCTCCCTGATCAGTTGCCCAGCTTCATGCGTCAGGCGGAGGCGGCCCGCCGCTGGAACCGTCCCGGCGTCCGCATCGCGCTGGTCGCGGCCACGACCGTGCTGGCGCTCGGCCTGATGGGTCAGCTGCTGTGGCATGCGCGCGAGGCGATCGCTGCGCAGTATCCGGCGGCCAAGCCGGTGCTTGTGTCGATGGCGCAGGCGATGGGCCAGGAACTCAAGCCCTGGCAGCACATCGAGGCGCTCAGCGTCGAGAGCAGCAGCCTCAATCCGGCAGGCACGGCCAATCATTACCGCTTCAGCATCAGCCTGCGCAACCGCAGCAACTGGGAAGTTGCCCAGCCGTGGGTGGACCTGAGCCTGACCGACGCCAGCGGCGCGCTCGTCGTGCGGCGCATGCTGTCCCCGGCGGAGATGCAGGCTGGACGCGCCTCGCTGCCCGGCGGCGCGGACCAGCAGCTGCAGCTCGTCTTCGACAGCGGCGCGCTGAAGATCAGCGGCTACTCGGTCGAACTCTTCTATCCCTGACCCCAAAGAAAAAACCCGGCTTGCGCCGGGTTTTCGAGGGAGATGAACCGGACCCGCGGGTCCGGTCATCGTTCAAGCTCAGGGCTTGTTGCCGGTCGGGAAGGGCCACGCGGCTTGCGGGCTCAGCGCGGTCTTCGCGGCAGGAGCCGGCGCAGCAGCGGGCTTCGCGGCAGGGGCAGCGGCAGGCTTGGCGGCAGCCTTCTTCGGAGCAGCAGCCTTCTTGGCGGCCGGCTTCGCAGCGGGCTTCGCGGCGGCCTTGGGAGCAGCCTTCTTCGCAGCAGCGGCCTTCTTGGGGGCAGCGGCCTTCTTCGCCGGAGCAGCCTTCTTCGCGGCGGGCTTCGCAGCCTTGGCAGCGGTCGCCTTGATCGGCGGCTTCTTGGCGGCAGCGGTCTTCTTGGCGGCCGGAGCCTTCTTCGCGGCGACCTTCTTGGCCGGAGCCGCCTTCTTGGCAGCAGCGACCTTCTTCGCCGGAGCGGCCTTCTTCGCAGCCGCAGCCTTCTTGGCCGGAGCGGCCTTCTTCGCCGGAGCAGCCTTCTTGGCGGCAGCGGCCTTCTTCGCCGGCGCGGCAGCCTTCTTGGCCGGAGCGGCCTTCTTGGCGGCCGGAGCCTTCTTGGCCGGAGCGGCCTTCTTCGCGGCCGGAGCCTTCTTCGCGGCGGCCTTCTTGGCCGGAGCCGCCTTCTTGGCCGGAGCGGCCTTCTTCGCAGTTGCCATTTCAGTTCTCCTTGATCAAGTGGAAATAGCCCTGCCCGTCATCAACCGGTTGATGCCGGTGCAGGTATTCACCGCCCACGACGCGCGGGAGTTGCGCTCCGCGGTGCGGTGAATCGGGTTGCGCTGCGCCTCCGCCGCTTCTATGTCGGTCGGTCGGCGCATCGCCAAGCTTGATCTCTTCTTCAACAAACAATGCTCGAGGGTCGCTCCGCCCCGGGACTCAATCCCAGGACAGCGCGCCACCCGATTGGTATTCGATCACTCGCGTTTCGAAGAAGTTGCGTTCCTTCTTCAGGTCAATCATTTCGCTCATCCACGGGAACGGGTTTTCCTCGTTCGGGAAGAGCGCCTCGAGGCCGATCTGCGTCGCGCGACGATTCGCGATGTAGCGCAAGTAGCCTTTGAACATCGCCGCGTTCAGGCCCAGCACGCCGCGCGGCATGGTGTCCTCGGCGTAGCGGTACTCGAGCTCCACGGCCTTCTGGAACAGCGCCTTGATCTCGGCGCGGAATTCCGGGGTCCACAGATGGGGGTTCTCGAGCTTGATCTGGTTGATCAGGTCGATGCCGAAATTGCAGTGCATCGACTCGTCGCGCAGGATGTACTGGTACTGCTCGGCGGCGCCGGTCATCTTGTTCTGACGGCCCAGCGCCAGGATCTGCGTGAAGCCGACGTAGAAGAACAGGCCTTCCATCAGGCAGGCGAAGACGATCAGCGACTTGAGCAGCGTCTGGTCTGCTTCCGGGGTGCCGGTGACGAAGTTGGGATCCATGATCGCGTCGATGAACGGGATCAGGAATTCGTCCTTGTCGCGGATCGACTGCACCTCGTGATAGGCGTTGAAGATCTCGCTCTCGTCCAGGCCCAGCGACTCGACGATGTACTGATAGGCGTGGGTGTGGATCGCTTCCTCGAAGGCTTGGCGCAGCAGGAACTGGCGCGCTTCGGGAGCCGTGATGTGGCGGTAGGTGCCCAGCACGATGTTGTTGGCGGCCAGCGAATCGGCGGTCACGAAGAAGCCGAGGTTGCGCTTGATGATCCGGCGCTCGTCCTCGCTCAGGCCGTTCGGATCCTTCCACAGCGCGATGTCGCGGGACATGTTCACTTCCTGCGGCATCCAGTGATTCGCGCAGGTGGCGAGGTACTTCTCCCACGCCCACTTGTACTTGAACGGGACCAGTTGGTTGACGTCGGTCTGGCCGTTGATGATGCGCTTGTCGGCGACGTTCACGCGGCGCTCGCTGGCGCTGCCGATCGACGCCGCGGAAGAGGACACCGAGCCAGCCGCGGAGGCGGCGGCATCACGCGCGACGGCGTGCGTCGCTGCGTGGATCGATGCGCCCGACTGCGGCGCGTTGCTCGAAGGTTGACGGTCTTCTTCCCAAACCAGCATGGTGGTCTTCCTATGGTCGCGGATTATCGGAGTGTTGTGTTCAAACACAAAGGACTTCTTGACTTTGACGCCGCTTCGCTGTTGCTGGTCCGCATCGCATTCGATGCGCTGAACCGTGTGCGCCGCATCTCCTGATGAGTGCGATGCCGCGCGATCACGGCGCGCGGCGGGAGCCGGAGCGAAGGTCTGATCAAGCGTTCATCGATCGCTCGCGAGGACCGGCGGAAAAAATCGCCGATCGCCGCAAACATCGATGAACGCTCGCATCGCGAGCGTCGGAGCTGCCAGCGCGCAGCGCCGGCAGCTCCTGTTCCGATTACTGGCAGGCCTCGCAACCGGGGTCGTCGATGGCGCAGAACTTGACGTCGGTGGCCGGCGTCACGTCATCGATCGACGGCGCAGTCGCGGTCTGCACCGGCGCGGCGGCGATGGGCGCGCTCGCGGCCGGCGCGGCGCTCATGCCGCCGATCGAGCTGCTCACCGCGTTGAGCTGACCCGCGTTCTGCACGGTGCTCTTCTCGGCATGCGTCGCGCCCATCGTGCGCAGGTAGTAGGTCGTCTTCAGACCGCGCTGCCAGGCCAGCTTGTAGGTCTCGTCCAGGCGCTTGCCCGACGCGCCGGCCATGTAGATGTTCAGGCTCTGGGCCTGGTCGATCCACTTCTGGCGGCGCGCGGCGGCTTCGACCAGCCACACGGTGTCGACCTCGAAGGCGGTCGCGTAGAGCTGCTTGAGGTCCTCGGGCACGCGGTCGATGCGGCGCAGCGAGCCGTCGAAGTGCTTGAGGTCCATCACCATCACGTCGTCCCACAGGCCCAGCTTCTTGAGATCGCGCACCAGGTGCTCGTTCACGACGGTGAACTCGCCCGACAGGTTGGACTTCACCGACAGGTTGCCGAAGCAGGGCTCGATCGACGCGTCGACGCCGATGATGTTGGAGATCGTCGCGGTCGGCGCGATCGCCACGCAGTTGCTGTTGCGCATGCCGTCACGGGCGATCTTGGCGCGCAGCGCGTCCCAGTCCAGCGACGACGAGCGGTCCACGTCGACGTAGCCGCCGCGGGCTTCGGCCAGCAGGTCCAGCGAGTCGATCGGCAGGATGCCGCGGTCCCACAGCGAGCCGCGGTAGCTGCTGTAGCGGCCACGCTCGGCGGCCAGCTCGGTCGAGGCCCAGTAGGCGTGGTAGCAGACGGCTTCCATCGACCGGTCGGCGAACTCGACGGCGGCGTCGGACGCGTAGGGCACGCGCAGTTGATAGAGCGCATCCTGGAAGCCCATGATGCCCAGGCCCACCGGACGGTGGCGCAGGTTCGAGTCGCGCGCCTTCTTGACCGCGTAGTAGTTGATGTCGATGACGTTGTCGAGCATGCGCATCGCCGTCGCCACCGTCTTCTTCAGCTTCTCCTGGTCGATCTTGCCGTCCTTCAGGTGCTGCGCCAGGTTCACCGAGCCGAGGTTGCAGACCGCGATCTCGTTGTCGTTGGTGTTCAGCGTGATCTCGGTGCACAGGTTGGACGAGTGCACGACGCCGACATGCTGCTGCGGGCTGCGGACGTTGCAGGCGTCCTTGAACGTGATCCAGGGATGGCCGGTCTCGAACAGCATCGTCAGCATCTTGCGCCACAGGTCGCGGGCCGGCATGCGCTTGTAGAGCTTGAGCTCGCCGCGGTCGACCTTGGCTTCATAGGCCGTGTAGGCGGTCTCGAAGGCCTTGCCGAACAGGTCGTGCAGGTCCGGGCAGGTCGACGGGCTGAACAGCGTCCACTCGCCGCCTTCGATGACGCGCTTCATGAACAGGTCGGGAATCCAATTCGCCGTGTTCATGTCGTGGGTGCGGCGGCGGTCGTCGCCGGTGTTCTTGCGCAGCTCGAGGAATTCCTCGATGTCCAGGTGCCACGTCTCCAGATAGGCGCAGACGGCGCCCTTGCGCTTGCCGCCCTGGTTCACCGCGACGGCGGTGTCGTTGACCACCTTCAGGAAGGGGACGACGCCTTGCGATTTGCCGTTCGTGCCCTTGATGTGCGAGCCCAGCGCGCGCACCGGGGTCCAGTCGTTGCCCAGGCCGCCGGCGAACTTGGACAGCAGCGCGTTTTCCTTCAGCGCCTCGTAGATGCCGTCCAGGTCGTCGGCCACCGTCGTCAGGTAGCAGCTCGACAGCTGCGAGCGGCGCGTGCCGGAGTTGAACAGCGTCGGCGTGGAGCTCATGAAGTCGAAGGTCGACAGGACTTCGTAGAACTCGATGGCGCGCGCTTCGCGGTCGATCTCGTTCAGCGCCAGGCCCATGGCCACGCGCATGAAGAAGGCCTGCGGCATCTCGATGCGGGTGCCGTCCACGTGCAGGAAGTAGCGGTCGAACAGCGTCTGCAGGCCCAGGTAGTCGAACTGCAGGTCGCGTTCGGCCTTCAGCGCGGCGCCCAGCTTGGCCAGGTCGTACTGCTGCAGCTTCTCGTCCAGCAGCTCGGCCTGCACGCCCTTCTTGATGAAGGTCGGGAAGTAGTCGGCGTACTGGGTGGCCATCTCGGCCTGCGTGACCTCGCGGCCCAGGATCTCCTTGCGGATCGTGTGCAGCAGCAGGCGGGCGGTGGCGCGGGTGTAGCCCGGGTCCTTCTCGATCAGCGTGCGGGCGGCCAGGATCGCGGCCTTGTAGACCTCGTCCATCGGGACGCCGTCGTACAGGTTGCGCTTGGTCTCGGCCAGGATCGGATCCGGCTTGACGTCGGCGCCCAGGTTCTCGCAGCTCGACGAGATCAGCGCGGACAGCTTGTTCAGGTCGAGCGGCACGCGCACGCCGTTCTCGGTCACCGAGATGCCGGACTCCAGCACCGCGGCCTGGCGCTGCTCGCCCTGAGCGGCGCGCTCCTGGGTGCGGCGCTCGCGGTACAGCACGTAGGCGCGCGCCACTTCGTGGTGGCCGCCGCGCATCAGCGCCAGTTCGACGTGATCCTGCACGTCCTCGATGTGGAAGGTGCCGCCGCCCGGACGCGAGCGCACCAGCGCCTTCACGACCGACTCGGTCAGCGCGTCGACCGTCTCGCGCACGCTGGCGGAGGCGGCGCCGCTGGTGCCGTGCACCGCCAGGAACGCCTTCATCATCGCCACGGCCACCTTGCTCGGCTCGAAGTGCACCACCGCGCCGTTGCGGCGGATGATCTGGTGCTGCGGGAAGCTGGCCGAAGCGGCGGCGGACTCGCGCGGAGTCTGAGCCAGGCCCGTTTCAGCAGTCGGTGTGGCGGCGACAGTCTGCATGGGATCCTCGTCTGTTCTGGATTCGAAAAAACAAAAAGGCTTCGCCCGGCCCCGGGTAAGCGAGGGGCCAAACGATCAGGGGGTCAGGTGATGTTCGCGATGCTGTTGATGCGCCTGGGCTTGGGAGTCCCGGTGCTCCGGCTGGGGGGCCGGCGCCGCGGGCAAGACATCTGTTGGAGCATTCATCGCCGTGTTTGCGAAGGTCAGCAGGATAGCATGCAAAACACTATATCTAGTGGTCGCGGGACCTTCAAGGAACTACCGCTAGTGGCGTCACCGCTTGACTCGGTCCATGCGCTGGGCTAGCGGGAAGACCTGACCCCGCACAGGCCCGATGGATTCGCGCATCGAGTTCGGAGCGCGAGGATTGACGCGGGTTGCGGGACGGAATGGTCTGCAAACGTCGATGGTTGCTGCACTCGCGGCGATGGCGGTTCGATGACGGTCCGGCCCCGCGTCCCCGGGGGCTAGGACAAGTACCGCCTAGGACCTTCCCTTAGCCGCCATCGGCGGTGGGGTCATGGTCGCCATGCGCCCAGCGCGAGGCGCCGGGCGTGGCATCAAAAGGCCTTTCAAGCCTCGTCGCCGCCGACCGAGATCTCCAGCCGCGCCATCCGGTAGCGCATCTGCCGCAGCGACAGCCCCAGGCTCGCGCCGGCCGCGGTGCGGTTGTAGCGGTGCTGCTCGAGCGCGCGCAGCAGGATCTGCTTCTCGACCTCGTCGAGGTATTTCGCCAGGTCGGTCGGCAGCGCCGCGCCGCCGTTCGCCTCGGCCGACGGCGCGGCGCCGGACGCGGGCGCCATCGCGGCGAAGGGCGGCTCGCCGGCCGCGTCGTCCGGGCCCAGCACGCTGTCGGGCAGACCGAGGTCGGCCAGGTCGATGCCCTCGCCGCTGGACAGCGCCAGCGCGCGATGCAGCAGGTTCTCCAGTTCACGGACATTGCCCGGGAAGCTGTAGCGCGACAGCGTCGCCAGCGCCGCGCCCGTCAGCGCGGGCACCGGTGACACGCCGGCGTCGGCGGCGATGCGCTGCAGGATGCGGGCGCTGATCGGCGCCAGGTCCTCCATGCGCTCGCGCAGCGGCGGCACGCGGATCTGGATCACGTTGAGCCGGTAATACAAGTCCTGGCGGAAGCGCCCCGCCCCGACCTCGGCGGCCAGATCCTTGTGCGTGGCGCTCAGCAGCCGCACGTTGACCGGCATTTCCGCGACCGCGCCGACCGGCCGCACCGAGCGCTCCTGCAGCGCGCGCAGCAGCTTGGACTGCATCGCCAGCGGCAGGTCGCCGATTTCGTCGAGGAACAGCGTGCCGCCCTGCGCGGCCTGGAAGAAGCCTTCGCGGTCCTCGGTCGCGCCGGTGAATGCGCCCTTGCGGTAGCCGAAGAACTCGGCTTCGAGCAGTTGCTCCGGGATGGCGCCGCAGTTGACCGCGATGAAGGGCTGCGGGCGGCGCGCGCTGACGTCGTGGATCGCGCGCGCGACGAGCTCCTTGCCGGTGCCCGACTCGCCATTGAGCAGCACCGGCGCCATGCTGCGCGCGACCTTCTCGATCAGATCGCGCACCTGCCGCATCGGCGCCGAGTCGCCCACGAGCCGGTCCAGCGCCGACGCGGATCCGGTCAGCGGCGGCGTGCGCGGCGCCTTGCGGCGCTCCAGCGCCGGCGCGCGCGCGGCCGCGGGCGCTTCCCGCGCCGGCAGCGGATCCAGCCCGGCCGGCTGGGTGGGCGCGAACGCGTCCGGCTCGTCGTCGTTGAAGGAAGTCCGCGCCGCCGCGGAAGCGACGGGAGCGACGGGAGCCGCGGGCGCCACCGGTGCGGGCGCGGACGAGAACGGCTTGGGCACGGTGCCCTCGGCCTTGGGCGCGCGGCCCAGCGCCGAGGCCACGACCATGCGGAACTGGCGCAGGTCCACCGGCTTGGTCAGGTAGTCGTAGGCGCCGGCCTTGAGCGCCTCGACGGCGTTCTCCGCCGAACCGTAGGCGGTGATGACCAGCGCGCGCTCGCTGCGCCCCTGCTGCTCGAGCCAGCGCAGGATGTCCAGCCCGCTGCCGTCGGGCAGCCGCATGTCGGTGATGACGGCGTCGTAGCGGCGCGCGCTCAGCCGCTCGAGCGCGTCCTCGACGGTGCCGGCGCTGTCCAGCGTGAAGCCTTCGCGCAGCAGCGTCATCTCGTAGAGGGTGCGCAGGTCGGGCTCGTCGTCGACGACCAGCAGGCGGGGATCAGCGCTCATGGAGTTCGGTATCGGGGAAGTGGGAGTCCGGCCCCATCGACGGGATCGAGGCCAGCATGGACGGCGTCGAGGACGGCCGCGGCAGCAGCACGCGGAACTCGTTCATTCCGGCATCCGGGCCGCTGCCCGCGTCGGCGGAGCGCCGGTGGTAATCGATGCGCGCGCCGTAACGCTCGCAGAGCTCGCGGCAAATGTACAGGCCCAGGCCCGAGCCACGGCTGCGCGTCGAGAAGAAGGGCTCGAACAAGTGTCTTTCGACCTCGGCCGGGATGGGCTCGGCGCGGCTGAACACTGACAGCCGCACCCACTCGCCGTCCTCGGCCAGCTGCACGCGCAGCGCGCCGGGTCCGGGGCGCGCATGGCGCAGGCCGTTGTCCAGCAGATTGATCAGCACGCGGCGCAGATGCTCCGGCTCGAAGCTGACCAGCAGCGTGTCGCGCTGGACCTCGACGCGCAGCGGGCTGGCCTCGCCCTCGGGCAGGCGCTGCGTGGCACTCCAGTCGGCGCAGTACTCGCGCACCAGCGGCGCGGCGGCCAGCGTCAGCGCGACCGGCGCGATGCCGGGCGCCACCTCCATCACGTCGTCGACCAGCCGCTTGAGCCGCTCGACGTTGGACGCGATCATCCGCGTCAACTGCTCCAGCCGGGGCTCCTGCGCGACGTCCTCGGACAGCAGCGCGTTGGCCTGCGCGATGGCAGTGAGCGGATTGCGGATCTCGTGCGCGATGCCGGCCGACACGCGTCCCATCGCGGCCAGCTTTTCCTGGCGGTTGCGAGCCTCGAGGTGACGGTTGTCCTCGAGGAAGAGCACGCACAGGTCGTCGCCATCCAGCGGGCGCAGCGTGAAGCGCATCCGCACCCGCAGCGAGCGCTGCGAGCCGCGGCCGAAGTCGAGCAGCAGGTCGCGGCCGGACTCGGGCCAGAGCTCGCCGGCGAAGGCCTTCTCGATCGCGCGCAGCAGCGGCTTCCACGCCGGCGCCGCGTCGAGCCGGAACGAGCCCGAACGCAGCGACGCGCCCTCCGACAGCAGCGCGCGGGCCGCTGGATTGGCGGTGCGCACGAGGCCGCGGCGATCGGCCACGAGCACGCCCTCCTCCATCTCCTCGATGACGAGCCGGTTCAGATCGGCCTGCTGGCGCGCGTACTCGAGGCTGCCGCGCGCGGCGCGCTCCTCGCGGGCGAGGCGGGCGGCGATCTCGTTGGCCAGCAGCGTGACGACGAACAGGCCGCAGCCAAGCAGCCCCGCCTGACTGATGTGCAGCGCGCCGTCATGGTCGTTGAACACCGCCCAGCCCGACAGCAGGAGCAGCACCAGGCTGGGCAGCGCGGCGCAGGCGAGCGCGCGCAGCCGCGGCTGCAACGCGCCGGCCATCAGCGCCGGCATGAAGAACAGAGCGCCATACGGGCCGACCGGATCGCGCACCTGCAGCAGCGTGAACAGCAGCAGGTCCGCGCCGATGCTGACCATGAACTGGCGTGTCGTCAGTCCGGCGCGATCCTTGGGCGGCGTGTCGCCACCGCCGAACCAGCGCGGCAGCACCCACGCGAGCACCGCCTGCGCGCCGTAGACCAGCGAGAACAGCGCGGCCCAGCCCGTGGGCTTGGCGCCCATCAGGCTGGCGATCGACTGCGTCGCGAGCAGCGCCAGGCCCAGCGCCGCGCGCGCGCCCATGAAGGCGCGGTACAGCCGCTGGATGGTGCTGGCGCTGATCGCGCTGCCGGACTCGGAGGTCGCCATGCGGGCCGCCGGCGTCAGGCGCCGCCGCGCGCGCGGGCGGCGTCGGCCGCCTCGAGGCGGGCCTCGTGCGCGGCGCGGTGCGCAGCACCGCAGAAGTGGCCGCCGCGGCCGGGCAGCGCCTCGCTCTCGGGCAGGTGCGTGCCGCACTCGGCGCAGCGGACCATGGACTCCGGCAGCGCCTGCGGCGGGGCGGGACGGCGGTCCGGCTGCTCCTCGCGCGGCGCCGGACGGCCGCGCTTGAAGCCGAGCACGAAGGCGACCACCGCCAGCAGGACGATCCAGAAGAGCAGCTTGATCACGATGAGGAGGCCGGAAGGGGTCAGGTGGGCGGACGCTGGAGGATGACCTCGAGCACGAAGCGCGAGCCCGCATAGGACAGCAGCAGCAGCGCGGCGCCGAAGTAGAGCCAGCGCGTGGCGCGCCTGCCGCGCCAGCCGAACACGCGCCGGCCGGTCAGGAGGCCGGTCAACACGAGCCAGCCCAGCACGGCGAACAGCGTCTTGTGGTCCCACTTCCAGTGCGGCGTGAACGCCACGCCCAGCAGCAGCGCGATCGACAGCACGACGACGCCGGCGCCGACGAACTGGAAGGTCAGCCGCTCCAGGCGCAGCAGCGGCGTGCCGAGCATCGGCGCGCCCTGCCCTTTCTGCGCGCGCATCTGGCGCTCGGCGCGATTGAGCATCACCGCGTGCATCACCGCGACGCCGCACAGCCCGTACGAGGCCAGCCCCATCGCCCAGTGCAGCGGCGCCAGCGGCGAGCCGGCCTGGGGGCGGTATTCGCCGGGGAACATCCAGGCCACCAGCATCACCGCCAGGCCGAGCACGCTGAGCAGGCGCTGGGCCGAGGGGAGCGGCAGGAAGCGGCTCTCGACCAGGTAGACGCCGGTCACCAGCCAGACCGTCATGGACAGCGAGGGGGCGAAGCCGAAGCGCGCGGCGTGGCCGCCATTGACCGGCGCGGCGCCAATGCCGCCGACGTCCACGACCAGCGCGGCCAGGTGCAGCACCCAGGCCAGAATCAGCACCGGGCGCCAGGTGAGCGGCCGCCGGTGAGCGAAGGCGGCGGCCGCCGCGTAGGCCAGAGCCCCGGCGGCGCTGAGGGCGGCCAGGAGGGGGCCGCTGGGCTCTGCGGAGGCGAACGATAAAATCATCCGCAAAGTGTAATGACGCGCGCCCTCTTTCACGGGGGCGCTTCTACGATGGCATCCACCCTGACCGATCGACTGAGCCGGCTCGTCAAGACGATGCGAGGCCAAGCCCGCATCACCGAGTCCAATGTGCAGGACATGCTGCGCGAAGTGCGCATGGCGCTGCTGGAGGCCGACGTCGCGCTGCCGGTGGTGCGCGACTTCGTCGCCCGCGTGAAGGAGAAGGCCCTGGGCCAGGAGGTGGCCGGCTCGCTGAATCCGGGCCAGGTCCTGGTCTCCGTGGTCCATAAGGAACTGGCGGCGACGATGGGCGAGGGCATCGCCGACATCAACCTCGCCGCACAGCCGCCCGCCATCATCCTGATGGCCGGCCTGCAGGGCGCCGGCAAGACGACAACGACCGCCAAGCTGGCCAAGCACCTGACCGAGAAACGCAAGAAGAAGGTGCTGACGGTTTCGGCGGATGTGTACCGCCCGGCCGCGATCGAGCAGCTCAAGACGGTGACGAAGCAGGCGGGCGCCGAGTGGTTCCCGTCGGCGCCGGACCAGAAGCCGCATGACATCGCGCTGGCCGCGCTCGACCACGCGAAGCGCCACTTCTTCGACGTGCTGCTGGTGGACACGGCCGGCCGTCTGGCGATCGACGAGGCGCTGATGGCCGAGATCCGCGACCTGCACGCGACGCTCAAGCCGGTGGAGACGCTGTTCGTCGTCGACGCCATGCAGGGTCAGGACGCGGTCAACACGGCCAAGGCGTTCAAGGAGGCCCTGCCGCTGACCGGCATCGTGCTGACCAAGCTCGACGGCGACTCGCGCGGCGGCGCGGCGCTGTCGGTCAAGCAGGTCACCGGCGCACCGATCAAGTTCGCGGGCGTGTCCGAGAAGATCGACGGCCTGGAGGTCTTCGACGCCGACCGCCACGCGGGCCGCGTGCTCGGCATGGGCGACATCGTCGCGCTGGTCGAGGAAGTCCAGAAGGGCGTGGACGTCGAAGCGGCGCAGAAGCTGGCGGAAAAGCTCAAGTCGGGCGACGGCTTCGACCTGAACGACTTCCTGGCGCAGATCTCGCAGATGAAGAAGATGGGCGGGCTGTCGGGACTGATGGACAAGCTGCCCACGCAGATGACCGCCAAGGCCGGCGCCGCCGACATGGACAAGGCCGAACGCGACATGAAGCGCATGGAAGGCATCCTGAACGCGATGACCGCCAAGGAACGCCGCCAGCCCGCGCTGCTGATGGACGGCAAGACCAAGGCCAGCCGCAAACGCCGCATCGCCGCCGGCGCCGGCGTGCAGATCCAGGAGGTCAACCGCCTGCTCAATCAGTTCGACCAGATGCAGGGGATGATGAAGAAGATGAAGGGCGGCGGCCTGATGAAGATGATGAAGAAGATGGGCGGGCTGAAGAACCTCATGGGCGGCGGGGGCGGCGGCTTCCCGATGTAAATGCAAAGAGCTCCACTTGGGAGCTCTTTTGCTGTCCGAGCCTTCACGTGTCCTGCGAAGGCCCGGGCGTTGGCCGCCGAGGTATGAGGCCCCGGCGGCAAGCGCCGAAACCTCACACCTCACCGTCCCCAATCACTGCCGTCCTTCGACGGATTGGCGACCGGGGACTTCGACGTCATTCCAGCAGCGCGAGCGCGAACTCGCGGGGATCGAAGGTCTGCAGGTCCTCGAGCTTCTCGCCCACGCCGATGAAGTAGACGGGGATCGGGCGCTCGCGCGCGATGGCCGCCAGCACGCCGCCCTTGGCCGTGCCGTCGAGCTTGGTGACGATCAGGCCGGTCAGGCCGAGCGCGTCGTCGAAGGCCTTGACCTGGGTGAGCGCGTTCTGACCGGTGTTGCCGTCGACGACCAGCAGCACCTCGTGCGGCGCGGCCTCCTGCGCCTTGCCAATCACGCGCTTGATCTTCTTGAGCTCCTCCATCAGATGGAGCTGCGTCGGCAGGCGGCCGGCGGTGTCGGCGATCACGACATCGCAGCCACGCGCCTTGCCAGCCACGACCGCATCGAAGGTCACCGCGGACGGATCGCCGCCTTCCTGGCTGACGATCTGCACGCGGTTGCGATCGGCCCAGACGGCGAGCTGCTCGCGCGCGGCGGCGCGGAAGGTGTCGGCGGCGGCGAGCAGCACGTTGGCCTGGGCGTCGGCCAGGTGGCGCGTGAGTTTGCCGATGCTGGTCGTCTTGCCGGCTCCGTTGACGCCCACGACCATCATCACCATCGGCGACTGCTCGCCGATCACCAACTGGCGCTGAAGCGGCTGCAGCAGTTCGGTCAGCGCGTCCACCAGCAGGTGGCGCACGGCGGCGGGGTCGGTGGCCTTGGCCTCCTTGACGCGGCGCTTGAGGTCCTCGAGCAGGAACTCGGTGGCCTTCACGCCGGTGTCGGCCATCAGCAGCGCGGCCTCAAGCTCCTCATAGAGCGCGTCGTCGATCTGCGTGCCGGTGAAGACCTGCGCGATGCTCGAACCGGTCTTGCGCAGCCCCTGGCGGAGCTTGTCCATCCAGCTCTTGCGAGGCGCGGGTTCGGGCTCGGGCTCGACGACCGGAGCGGGCGCGGCCACCGGGGCCGGTGCCGGCGCAGGGGCGGGTTTGACGACGGGAGCGGGAGCCGGTACTGGGGCGAGGACAGGCTTGACGATTGGAGCGGGAGCGGGAGCGGGAGCGGGAGCGGGAGTCGGAGTCGGAGTCGGAGTCGGAGCCGGCGCGGGGACAGGCGCGGACGGAGGTGCCGGCTGAGGCGCCAGTTCAGGCGTGGGGGCCAGGACTTGCGGGACGGCGGGCGGCGGAGCCGGGGGGGACTCGACGGCGGGGGCTGCGATCGGCGCGGGCGCAGGGGCGGCTTCGGGAGCCGGCGCGGGTTCGGGCGCGGGTGTGGGATCGGACGAGCCGAAGCCGAGTTTTTTCTTGAGGAAGCTGAACATGAGGTGCTCGCGAGGGACGGGCCGCCGAACTATTTTTGTTGTCGGCGTCGGCGGGACTTGCATTGTCCGCGAAAAGCTTGCTATAGTCGCGTTCTTCGCAAGGCGCTTTAGCTCAGCCGGTTAGAGCGACGGAATCATAATCCGCAGGTCCGGGGTTCGAATCCCTGAAGCGCCACCAAATACAAAACCCCGCAAGACGCAAGTCTTGCGGGGTTTTTCGTTTGGGCCGCAATTGAATATCGGCGCCGAGGGCCTTCGCACCCGAAGGCCCTTATTCATCAGCCCATCAATTGCAGCTCAGCGTCGCCAGGTTCTTCCCTGCTCCGGCCACGCTCGGAAGCTTCTGCTTGACGCACGCGGGGTCGTGCACGGTGTACGAATACGGAATCCCCACCGGGAAGTTCGCCGTCGACTTCCAGTCGGTCGCGTCGCGCGACGGACTGGACTCGCTCGCCACCCATGTGATGCCGTAGGTCGCGAAATCGGCCGGGCTCTTCACGTTGTTGTTCCGCAGTTCCCAATAACCAATCGAGGGGCTGTCGCGCGAGGTCACCGGATTCTGCGATTGCTCGAAGTAGTTGCCCTCGATCAGCGAGTAACCGCCCATCCGGATATTCGCGCCCGACGTGAGGACCTTCGAATAGAGGTTGTTGTACAGGTGCGTATAGCCCGCGCGCTGCAGCGGCATGCGTGAGCCGACGTTGCTGTACACGTTGTGGTGGAAAGTGATGTAGCGGTCGCTCGCGTCGCTGTCGCTCGAGCCGATCAGCCCGACCTTGTGATGGTCGTGGATGTAGTTGTACGAGTAGGTCAGGTGATGCGCGCCCGCCTTGTTGTCGACCAGGCCGTCGAACTCCAGGTCGCCCGCGCCCGAGCACTCGGCCAGCGAGCTGAACAGCGTGTTGTGATCGATCCAGACATTGCTCGGGAACTTGCCACTCTGCCCTTCGATGCCGATGGCGTCGATGGAGCCGGGCAGCAGTCCGATCGTCATGTTGCGGATGATGATGTTGCTCGCCGCCGCCTTGACCGCCAGACCGAAGTTCGCCGCCGAACCGTTGACGCCCTCGATGGTGACGTCGCTCTTGTTCTTGATCTCGACGACCGCGCCTGCGGGCTTCTTCCATTGCGCGCAGGGATCGGGAATGGTGCCGAAGTCGAAGGTGCCCGCGTAGCGGATCACCAGGCCGCCGCTGCCGCTGTAGGCGTTGATCGCGGCCTGCATCTCGGCGGCGGTCTTCACGGTGACCGGCGTCGTGCTGCCGCCGCCCGTGACCGCGCCCGCGTAGCCGCCGCTCTGCCCCGCCGGAGCCGGTGATGGAGCGGGAGCCGGCGAAGGCGCAGGGGCTGGCGCTGGAGACGGCGAAGGCGCAGGAGCTGGCGAGCCCGCCGGCCCCACCGCGCATTTCTCGTTCACGCCCGGGTTGGGATCGGCGCCGCCGAAGGTCGCCGACGTGCACGCCACGCTGCCGCTGAGCGTCTTGATCACCCACTTGTCCTTCACGCCGAAGGACACCTGCCGAGCGGTATCGCCGACCTTGCAGGTGCCGCCTTCATCGGCGCACTTGGAGAAGCCTGACGGCCAGTCGACGGCCTGCGCGGCGCCCATCGGCGCCACGACACCGACCGCGACCGCCATGGCCGCCAGACCGTGCCGTGGACTCGGCGCGCGCAGTGGGCCGGCCTGCGGCGGCTTCGGTGCGACCAAGTCGGTGGACTCGTTCAAATGAATGCGCTTCATCGCTTGTCTCCCAATGTCTCGTTGAGGCGAACCGGGGCGCGGGCATGGCTCCGCCACCACCGGTCACCGGTGAATCAAAAAACTGCTCGGGAACACCCAACAGCCGATCCCGCCTCGCGCGGCGCGGACCAGCAGGATCCGCATCGGGGACGGTGGCCGTGGGCAGCGGCCATGTGCCGACACGCCAGCGCGCAGGCGCGGCCATGTCGACAACGGGGCGCAGACTAACGAGAACGCCAGATTTCGGAAAGGCGTTTTACATTTGCCGATCTGGCGTTACGGGTACATCAAAGCACGGCGACTCGATCAGCGCGCAGCACTGGCCTTCAACTCGGTCTCGGCGTTCCAACCACCGCCAAGCGCCTTCACCAGCGCCACCGTCGCCCGTCTCTGCCTGGTCTCCAGATCGACCGCGCTGCGCCTGGCCTGCAGGCCCGCCGTCTGCGAGGTGACGACCTCCAGATACGCCGCCGCGCCCGCGCGATAGCGGTTCGTCGCCAGCGCCAGCGCGCGCTCGGCCGCATCGACCGATCTCTTCTCCGCCTCGAGCGCCTCGCCATAGCGATCCAGCAGCACGAGCTGGTCCTCCACCTGCTGGAACGCCGCCAGCACCGTGCCGCGATAACGCTGCGCCGATTCATCGAGCGCCGCCTTCGCGCGCGCTTCCTCCGCCTTGCGCCGCCCGCCGTCGAGCAGGTTCATCGCCAGCGTCGGACCGATCGCCCAGAACAGGTTGGGCGCCTCGATGAAGCGGCCCAGATCGCTGCTCTGGAAGCCGCCCTGCGCGCTCAGCACGACCGACGGAAAGAACGCCGTCCGCGCGACGCCCAGCGTCGCCGTCGCCGCCACGACGCGCTGGCGGGCGGCCGCGATGTCGGGACGCCGCTCCAGCAGCGTCGACGGCAAGCCGGGCGGCACCACCGGCGTCGCCAGCCGCAGCGCCGGCGCCGGCTCGATGCGCAAGCTCGACGCGTTCGCGCCGACCAGCGCGGCGATCGCGTGCTCCAGCACCGCGCGCTGCGCCTGCGACTGGCGCCGCTGCGAGCGCGCCGATTCCAGTTGCCCTTGCGCCCGCGCCTGATCCAGGCCCGAGGCGATGCCGGCCTCGTGCCGGCGCGAGATCAGATCGAAGGCGCGCGTGTAGGCCTCCTCGGCATCGGCGAGCAAGGCGTTGTCGCGATCGAGTCCACGCAGCTGCAGCAGCGAGTCGGCCAGCTGCGCCTGCAGCGCCAGCCGCGCGGCGGCGAGATCCGCCGCGGCGGCGCGCTCCGAAGCCACACCCGCCTCGACCTGCCGGGACACCCGGCCCCACAGATCGACCTCATAGCTGAGGTCCAGGCCCAGCGTCGCGCTGTTGTACCAATCGGGCGAGGTCGGCCCGAGCACCCGCAGCGGCCGCCTCTCCGACTGCCGGTCGCGCTGCGCATTGAGCGAGGTGTTGAGCGTCGGCGACTGCGCGGCGCGCAGGCTGTCGGTGGCCGCCTTCGCCTGCTGATAGCGCGCCAGCGCCGAGGCGAGATCGGGACTGTTCTCGATCAGCCGCCGCTGCAGCGCGTCGAGCTCGGGATCGCCGTATCCCTGCCACCAGCCGTCGAAGGCGATCGCCGCCGTCGAGCCGCCCGCTTCAATCCAAGGGCCACGCGCCTCCTTGAAGGCCGAGGCCATCGGCACGTCGGGCAGTTGCGTCCGCGGCGCCTGCGCGCAGCCGGCCAGCCATGCCGTCACGGCGAGCGCGATCCCCGCGCTCAGGTGCCGCTTGCCGCACGTGCTCATGACCGTCCCTTCGGCGCGCCCACGGACGTCGACGCGGTCGGCGATGCCGCCGGCTGCGCGACGCGCACGAGGTCGCCCTCGGCGAGCCCGTCCGGAGGATTCGCGATGACGCGATCAGCGGGACTGAGCCCCGCGCCCACTTCGATCCGGGTGCCCATGTCTCGCGCGATCGTGATCTTGCGCAGGCGCACGCGGTTGCCCGCGTCGACGGTCGCGACCTGCACGCCATCCTTGTTGATGATCACCGCGCCCGGCGGCAGCGACACGCCGCCCGCCGCCTGGGCCGCCTCGCCCTTGGCCGCCCCTTCGAAGCGCACCGTCGCGAAGCCGCCCGGCAGCAGTTCGTCCTTGTCGTTGTCGACGGCGAGCTGCACCAGCATCGCCCCGCTCGCCGTGTTGATGGACTGCGCCAGCGACTGCACCGTCGCCGCGAAACGCTGGCCCGGCCGCTCGGGCACGGTCAGCACAGCCTTGTCGCCGGTGCGCACCTGCGCGACCTGTCGCTGTGGCACGTTCACGTAGACCCGCAGCCGCCGCATGTCCGACACGACGAACAGCTCGCTCCCCGGCGCACCGCCCACGTTGATCAGCGCGCCCACGTCGGTATTGCGCGCGGTCACGACGCCATCGAAGGGCGCGCTCAGTTGCGTGAAGCGCTTCAGCGCCTCGATGCGCTCGACGTTGGCCTGCAGCGCCGCCGCCTGCGACTGCTTCGCGGCCATGTCGCCGGTGCGCTCATCCACCTCCTGCTTGGACACCGAATCCGACGCCAGCAGCCCCTGCCAGCGCTTGGCCGTGCTCGCCGCCAGCGCCGCGTTGCTGCGCGCCGTCGCGAGCTCGGCCTTCGCCTGCATCAGTTGCTGGTCGAGGTCGGGGGTCTCGATCTCGGCAAGCTGCTGTCCCGCCTTCACCTTGCCGCCGATGTCGACGTTCCAGCGCTTCAGGTAGCCGCTGACGCGCGCGTAGATCGGTGCGCGCGACCAGGCTTCGATGCGCGCGGGCAACTCGAGCCCGCCCTCGGCCAGCGGCTGCGGCGCGATCAGCGCGACAGTCGGCTGGCCGCGCGCCTCGGCCGCGCCGCGCAGTTGCTCGGCGTTGGACCTGCGGGACCACAGGCCGGCCGCGACGATGACGATCGCCGCCATCACCGCGACAGTCGCGGCGAGCTTGAAACGTGGAGGACGGGTGGCCTCGGCGGCCTTGGCATCAGTTCGCATGGGAGGGATCTCCGGCCCCGGGCAGCGCGGTCGCGGCGCCGGCGGTCAAGTCGTTCGGTTCGAGGGAGCCGGCAGCGGCCGCGGTCCCGCGGTGATGGCGATGCACGAGGCTGAACACCACCGGCACGAAGACCAGCGTCGCGAAGGTCGCGAAGATCAGCCCGCCGATCACCGCGCGTCCCAGCGGCGCGTTCTGCTCGCCGCCTTCGCCCAGGCCCAGCGCCATCGGCAGCATGCCGATCACCATCGCGAGCGCCGTCATCAGCACCGGCCGGAAGCGCACGAAGCCCGCCTCCAGCGCGGCGGCGGTGGCGTCGCCCAGGACCTCCAGGCGCTCGCGCGCGAAGCTGATCACCAGCACGCTGTTGGCCGTGGCCACGCCCATGCACATGATCGCGCCGGTCAGCGCCGGCACCGACAGCGTGGTGCCGGTCGCGAACAGCATCCACACGATGCCGGCCAGCGCCGCGGGCAGCGCCGACACGATCACCGCCGGATCCAGCCAGGACTGGAAGTTCACGACGATCAGCAGGTAGATCAGCACCACCGCGCCGAGCAGCCCGAACAGCAGGCCCGAGAACGCGCGGTCCATCGTGCGCACCTGGCCGAGCAACTGCACGTTCGAGCCCTTGGGCACCTCGGCCTTCGTCTCCGCGAGCACGCGGCGGATGTCGCCCGCGACCGCGCCGAGGTCGCGATCCTGCGTCGTCGCGTGGATCTGCACCATGGTCTGCACGTCGTACTGGCTGATCAGCGCCGGACCGGTCGCGCGCTGGAAGCTGGCCAGCCCGCCCAGCGTCGAGCCGCCCGCCGCCGCGCCGTTGCCGATCGGCAGATTGCCCAGCGCGGCGAGCGAATCGAGCTGGTGCTGCGGCGTCTGCATCACGATCGAGTAGCTCACGCCGTTCTGCGGATTCAGCCAGAAGGTCGGCGCGACCTGGCTGCTGCCGGCCAGATTCACCACCAGGCTGTTGGCGACGTCGCGCGTGGTCAGGCCCAGCAGCTGCGCCTGCGTGCGATCGACGTCGACGTTGAACACCGGCGCCTTGTTGGACTGCTGGATGCGCGCGTCCGCCACGCCGGGGATCGCTTTGATCCGCTTGAGCAACTGCTGTGCGTAGACGAAGTTCGCGTCGACGTCGCGCCCGCGCACCTGCACGTCGATCGGCGCCGGCGCGCCGAAGTTCAGGATCTGGCTGACGATGTCGGCCGGCGGGAACGAGAAGGTCGTGTCCGGGAATTCGCGCGGCAGCGCCTCGCGCAGGCGGCGGACGTAGTCGGCCGTCGGCGGGTGGCCTTCCTTCAGCGCGATCTGGAAGTCGCCATCGGAGGTGCCCAGCACGCCGGTGTTGTTGTAGGTCAGGTTGATCGACGACGGCGGCAGGCCGATGTTGTCGACCATGGTCTCGATGCCTTCGGACGGAATGACGCGGCGGATCGCCTGCTCGATGCGCGCGAAGCGCGCCGCGGTCTCCTCCACCCGCGTGCCCACCGGCACCCGCGCATGCATCAGGATCTGGCCCGAATCCACCTGCGGGAAGAAGTTGCTGCCGATGAAGGGCACCAGCGCGAAGGACACCAGCACCACCGCGGCAAAGCCGACCAGGAAGGGCCGGCGCCGGCCGAGCGCCGTCTCCAGCAGCGCCCGATAGCCCTCGCGCACGCGCTCGAAGCGCGCCTCGAAGTCGCGCTGGAAGCGCACCAGCGGATTGCGCGACGGCGGTTGCGCCAAGTGGCCGTGGCCATCGGTCAGCGGCGCATGCGGACGCAGCAGGTACTTGGCCATCGTCGGCACCAGCGTGCGCGACAGGATGAACGAGCACACCATCGCGAAGATCACCGCCTCGGCCATCGGCACGAACAGGAAGCGCGACACGCCTTCCAGGAAGAACATCGGGATGAACACGATGCAGATGCACAGCAGCGACACGAAGGCCGGCGTCACGATCTGGCGCGCGCCATCCATGATCGACGCTTCCACGCCCTTGCCGTGCTCCAGGTGCCAGTTGATGTTCTCGATGGTCACGGTCGCGTCGTCGACCAGGATGCCCACCGCCAGCGCCAGGCCGCCCAGCGTCATCAGGTTCAGCGTCTCGCCGATCGCCGCCAGGCCGATGATCGATCCCAGGATCGACAGCGGGATCGACACCGCGATGATCACCGTCGAGCGCCAGCTGCCCAGGAACAGCAGGATCATCGCGCTGGTCAGCGCGGCGGCGATCGCGCCCTCGATGGCGACGCCCTTGATGGCCGCCCGCACGAACACCGACTGGTCGTTGATCGGCTTGACCTCGAGTTCATCGGGCAGCGAGGGCCGCAGCTCGGCGAGCTTGGCGCGCACGCCGTCGACGATCGCGAGCGTGGAGGCCGCGCCGTTCTTCAGCACCGACATCAGCACCGAGCGGCCGCCGTCGACGTGGACGATGTTGGTCTGCGGCGCGTTGCCGTCATGCACGTCGGCGACGTCGCGCAGGTAGACGGTCGAGCCGCCGGCCACCTTCACCGGCAGCCGGCCCAGATCCTCGATCGCGGAGGGCGCGCTGTTGAGCTGCAGCGTGTATTCGAGCTCGCCGATCTTCTGCGTGCCGATCGGCGTCAGCACGTTCTGCGCCGCCAGCGCGCTGGCGACATCCTGCGCCGACAGCCCGCGCGCCTGCAGCGCGGCGGGGTTCACGTCGATCTGCACCTGGCGCTGCTTGCCGCCGTAGGGCAGCGGCAGCGCCGCGCCGGGCACGGTCACCAGCGGCGTGCGGATGGTGTTGAAACCCAGGTCGAACAGCTGCTGTTCCGACAGCCCCTTGCCCGACAGCGCGAGCTGCAGGATGGGCACCGTGGCCGCGTTGTAGTTCAGGATCAGCGGCGGCGTCGTGCCGGCCGGCATCTGGCGCACCGCGACCTGCGCGATCGCGGTCACCTGCGCGTTGGCCACCGAGATGTTCACGCCCGGCTGGAAGAAGATCTTCACCACCGAGACGCCGGGATAGGTGTTGGCCTCGATGTGCTCGATGTCGTTGACGGTGGTCGTCAGCGAGCGCTGGAACAGCGTCGAGATGCGTCCCGCCATCTGGTCCGGCGGCAGCCCGGTGTACTGCCAGGCCACGGCGATCACCGGGACGCGGATCTCCGGGAAGATGTCCGTGGGCGTGCGCATCGCCGCCAGCGGACCAAGGATCAGCAGCAGCAGCGCCAGCACGAAGAAGGTGTACGGGCGTCGCAGCGCGACGCGCACGGCGGCCATCAGCATGGCCGGATTCCCACGATCGTTGTCATCGTTGCTCTCTTCTTGCCGGCACGCGCCAGGCGAGGTGGAGCGCGGATTTTGTGTGTCCGCGCGCGCGCCGATGTTGCTGGCCGGTAATGGCCGTACGCGTACGGGGTTTGGCGCCCGCTAACGTACGCCGATTCCTGCCGCTCTTCGCCCGGTTTACAAATTCCCGGGAAAGTCCGGGCGTTTCCGCGCACAGATCGACATTTGAAACAGGCCGTTGCTCCTTAATATGCGGCCCCAGCGGACAGCCCGGCCCTTGCCGAGGCAAGCAGAAACGGTCCGCCAGAAGGACATCGGGCAGTACATGAAGTCGATCGGGTCGTTGGGGCCCGCGCTGCGGCGCGGACTGGTCTGGATGCTGGCGGGCTTGCCGCTGTTCGCGATGGCCGCCGGGGCCGCGCCCGCCGTCGACTTCCGCGGCGAATCCGTCTCGCCGGAAGCCCGCGCGATGGCGCGCACCGCCTTCGAACGCGGCGATGCCCGGGGGCTGCCCTTCGCGGTCGTCGACAAGAAGGAGGCCCGGCTCTTCGTCTTCCACGCCGATGGCCGGCTCGCCGGCACCGCACCCGCGCTGCTGGGCCTGGCCCGCGGCGACAGCGTCGCGCCGGGCGTCGGCCAGATGGTCGCCGCCGGCATCCCGCCGGCCTGGCGCACCACGCCCGCCGGGCGCTACGACAGCCAGCCCGGCCCCAACCTCAAGGGCGAGACCGTCATCTGGGTCGACTACGACGCCGCCTTCGCCATCCACCGCCTGCGCCCGAGCCCGGCCCAGGAGCGCCGCGCCGAGCGCCTGGCCTCACCCTCTCCGGACGACAACCGGATCTCGCTGGGCTGCGTGATCGTCGCCGGCGAGTTCTTCGACCGCGTCGTGACCCCGGTGCTGGGGCGCGGCCATGGCGTTGTCTACGTGCTGCCCGAGCCGGCGCCCGCCGCCATCGCGCAGGCCGCCATCCCCGGCCGCCTGTAACGGCTCGCGAGGCCGGTCCCGCCCCGGCGGACGGGCCGCCGCTACACTTGCGCCCTTGCGCATTTCCGCAGCCACTGGATCTACACCATGTCCCGCTGTGCCTCGCCCGACCTGCCCCGCCGTCGCCTGCCGATGGCGGCCGCCGCCAGCACTGCCCTCCTCGCCCTCGTCACGGCCTTCGCCGGCATCGCCCCGCTCGCGGTGCCCGCGACCGCCCAGGCGCAGGCCGCTCCCGGACACCGCTACTTTCCGCAGCGCGCGCTGCGCGGCGAGATCGTCTTCGGCGTCACGCCCGACGTCCGGCTCAACGGCAAGCCGGCGCGCCTCGCGCCCGGCGCCCGCATCCGCAACGCCGTCGACCTGGTCGCGACGCCAGGCTCGCTCTTCGACCAGAAGGCGACCGTGCTCTACACGACCGACATCAACGGCCTGCTGATGGAAGTCTGGCTGCTCAACGACGTCGAACTGGCCAACAAGACCTGGCCGACCACGCCCGAGCAGGCCTCCCGCCTGGTCTTCGACCAGGCCAGCCAGGTCTGGCGCAAGCCCTGAACCACGGACGTCCCGCCCCATGAGCAAGAAAGTCTTCATCAAGACCTTCGGCTGCCAGATGAACGAGTACGACTCGGACAAGATGGCCGACGTCCTGCGCGCCGCCGAAGGCTACGAACCCACCACCGACGTCGAGCAGGCCGACCTCGTCCTGTTCAACACCTGCTCGGTCCGCGAGAAGGCGCAGGAGAAGGTGTTCTCCGACCTGGGCCGCATCAAGCACCTGAAGGCCAAGGGCGTGATGATCGGCGTCGGCGGCTGCGTCGCCAGCCAGGAAGGCGCCGCCATCATCGAGCGCGCGCCCTATGTCGACGTCGTCTTCGGCCCGCAGACCCTGCACCGCCTGCCGCAGATGCTGGCCCAGCGCCGGGAGCAGCTCCGCCCGCAGGTGGACATCTCCTTCCCGGAGATCGAGAAGTTCGACAACCTGCCGCCCGCCAAGGTCGAGGGCGCATCCGCCTTCGTGTCCATCATGGAAGGCTGCTCGAAGTACTGCTCGTACTGCGTCGTGCCCTACACCCGCGGCGAGGAAGTCAGCCGCCCCTTCGAGGACGTGCTCGAGGAAGTCGCCGGCCTGGCCGACCAGGGCGTCAAGGAGGTGACGCTGCTCGGCCAGAACGTCAATGCCTACCGCGGGACGATGGGCGGCTCGGACGAGATCGCCGACTTCGCGCTGCTGCTCGAATACGTGGCCGAGATCCCCGGCATCGAGCGCATCCGCTACACCACCAGCCATCCCAACGAGTTCAGCCAGCGCCTGATCGACGCCTACGGCAAGATCCCGCAGCTGGTGAACCATGTGCATCTGCCGGTGCAGCACGGCTCGGACCGCATCCTGATGGCGATGAAGCGCGGCTACACCGCGCTGCAGTTCAAGAGCATCGTGCGCAAGCTGCGCGCGGTGCGGCCGGACATCCGGATCGCGTCGGACTTCATCGTCGGCTTCCCCGGCGAGACTGACGAAGACCACCAGAAGACCATGCAACTGGTGCGCGACGTCGCCTTCGATGCCTCGTTCAGCTTCATCTTCAGCCCGCGCCCCGGCACGCCGGCCGCCAATCTGGCGGACGACACGCCTCATGAAGTGAAGGTGCGCCGCCTGCAGGAGCTGCAGGCCGAGATCGAGGCCACCGCCGTGCGCTACAACGAGAGCATGGTCGGCAAGACGGTGCCGGTGCTGGTCTCGGGCCATGCGCGCAAGGACGCCACCGAGCTGATGGGGCGCACCGAGTGCAACCGCATCGTCAACTTCAAGGGCAACGAGCGGCTGATGCACCAGATCATCCCGATGCGCATCACCGAGGCCTTCGCGCACTCGCTGCGCGGCGAGGTGCCGCTCGCCGCGGACGCCTGATCAGCGCTTGTAGCTGACGCCCCACTGGGCGGCGGTGATGCCGATCAGCATCAGCGCGTAGCCGGCCATCGTGCCGTCGCTGCCCAGCAGCATCAGCGCCGCGGCCGTGCCCATGGTCCCGCCCAAGCCGCCCCAGCCGGTCAGCGTGCGCCAGCGCATGCCGGCGGTGGTCTCGCGCCAGATCAGCTTGAGCGCCATCGCCATCAGCGCGGCCACACCCCAGGCGGGCAGGATCAGGTTGCCGAAATGCCAGACGGCGTCGAGTGGGTCCACGGGTCGGTTCGCTCCGCGCGAGGGAAATGGGTGACGGAATTGGCGGCGAAAGGGCCGTTCTTGACGCTTTCCGGGGCTCCCCCGGGCGAAGTGCGCGCCGCCAAGGCCCGCGCGGTGCACGGGCCGGGGCGGAATTTTATAATCGCGCCCATGTCCGTCTTCGCCCTCGGTCTGAACCACACGTCCGCGCCGCTCGATCTGCGCGGACGTTTCGCGTTCACGCTCGAGCAACTGGCGCCGACGCTGACCCGCTTCCAGGACCAGATCGCCGCCGGCCGCCGCCGCGCGGCGCCCTCGGCCGAAGCCGCCATCCTCTCCACCTGCAACCGCACCGAACTCTACGTCGCCGGCGACGCCGACATGGTCCGCCCCGCCGTCGACTGGCTCGCCCAGGTGGGCGGCGTCGGCAGCGCGACGCTGATGGACCATGCGTACGTGGTCGAGGACAGCGCCGCCGCCCGCCATGCGTTCCGGGTCGCCAGCGGACTGGATTCGATGGTGCTGGGCGAGCCGCAGATCCTCGGCCAGCTCAAGCAGGCCGTGCGCGAGGCCGATTCGGCCGGCACCCTCGGCACCACGCTGCATCAGCTGTTCCAGCGCAGCTTCTCGGTGGCCAAGGAAGTCCGCAGCTCGACCGAGATCGGCAGCCACTCGATCAGCATGGCGGCCGCGTCGGTGCGGCTGGCCGCTCAGCTGTTCGAGAACCTGGCTGACCTGCGCGTGCTGCTGGTGGGCGCGGGCGAGATGATCGAACTGGTCGGCACGCATTTCGCGGCCAAGGGACCGAAGTCGATCTCGGTGGCGAACCGGACGCTGGAGCGCGGCGAGAAGCTCGCCCTTCATCTTGGCGCCGAAGCCTTCCGCCTGGCCGACCTGCCCGACCGCCTGCATGAATTCGACGCGGTGATCTCCTGCACCGCCTCCAGCCTCCCGCTGATCGGCCTGGGCGCCGTCGAGCGCGCGCTGAAGAAGCGCCGCCACCGGCCGATGTTCATGGTCGACCTGGCGGTCCCGCGCGACATCGAGCAGGAGGTCGCCCAGCTCGACGACGTCTACCTGTACACCGTGGACGACCTGTCCAAGCTGGTCCAGACCGCCGGCGAGAAGCGCCAGGCGGCGGTCCAGCAGGCCGAGGCCATCATCGAGACGGGCGTGCAGAGCTTCATCCACTGGCTGGGCCAGCGCCACACGGTGCCGCTGATCCAGGCGCTGCACCAGCAGGCCGACAGCTGGCGCGAAGCCGAGATCCAGCGTGCCCGCAAGCTGATCGCCAAGGGGGAGGACATCGACAGCGTGCTGGAGGCGCTCTCGCGCGGCCTGACGCAGAAGATGCTGCATGGCGCGATGGCCGAGCTCAACGCCAGCGACGGCGAGCAGCGCCTGCAGATGGCGCAGACCGTCTCGCGGCTGTTCCTGCGCGGCAGCGCGAGAACCCCGGCGCTGCGGCCGGACCTCCTCGGCGACGAAGCGGACTCGTAGCGGCGCTCACTGTCCGCTCGCAGCTTCGCGAGCCCTTGCGCCGCTTCCGTGACCGCACCGGTCACCCCTTCCGCTCCCCCATTCCCCACATGAAAGACGCCCTGCGCCAGCAGTTCGACCGCCTCGGCTACCGGCTGGCGGAACTCGACACCACGCTCGCCGACGGCAGCATCGCCGCCGACATGAAGCGCTACCGCGCGCTGACGCGCGAGCAGGCCGAGGTGGCCTCACTGGTCGAGCGCTACCGGCGCTACCTCCAGCGCGAGCAGGACCTCGCCGCGGCGCGCGAACTGCTCGACAGCGGCGACGCCGACATGGCGGCGATGGCGCGCGAGGAGATCACCGCCGCCCAGGCGGACCTCGAGCAGCTCGACCAGGAACTCCAGCTCGCGCTCATCCCCAAGGATCCGGACGACGACCGGCCCGCCTTCCTCGAGATCCGCGCCGGCACCGGCGGCGACGAGTCGGCGCTGTTCGCCGGCGACCTGACCCGCATGTACACCCGCTTCGCCGAAGCCCAGGGCTGGCGCTGCGAGGTGCTGTCGGCCAACGCGTCGGATCTGGGCGGCTTCAAGGAGATCGTGCTGCGGCTCGATGGCGACGGCGTCTACGGCCAGCTGAAGTTCGAGTCGGGCGGCCATCGCGTGCAGCGCGTGCCGGCCACCGAGTCGCAGGGCCGCATCCACACCAGCGCCTGCACCGTCGCCGTGATGCCCGAGCCGGACGAGGCCGAGGAGATCCAGCTCAATCCCGCCGACCTGCGCATCGACACCTTCCGCGCCAGCGGCGCCGGCGGGCAGCACGTCAACAAGACCGACAGCGCGATCCGGATCACGCACCTGCCCACCGGCCTGGTCGCCGAGTGCCAGGACGATCGCAGCCAGCACCGCAACAAGGCCAAGGCGATGGCGGTGCTCGCCGCGCGATTGCGCGAGAAGGACCGCAGCGAGCGCGCCGCCAAGGAGGCCGCCCAGCGCAAGAGCCTGATCGGCAGCGGCGACCGCAGCGACCGCATCCGCACCTACAACTTCCCGCAGGGCCGGCTCACCGACCACCGCATCAATCTGACGCTGTACAAGCTCGGCGCCATCATGGATGGCGATCTGCGCGACGTGCTGCTGGGACTACAGCAGGCGCAGGCGGCGGAGCAACTGGCGGCGCTGGAAGGCGGCGCGGCATGAGCGCCACACAAGGCGCCCCGCTGACGACGCTGGCCGGCGCCGAGCGTGCCGCGATCGCCGCCGGCCTGCCGCGCGCCGAGGCGCAATACCTGCTGCAGGCGCTGCTGGGGGTCTCGCGCGCCTGGCTGATCGGACACGACACGGACCTGCTCGACGCGGCGGCGGCGGAGCGCTTCCATCACTGGCTGGCACGCCGTCTGGACGGCGTACCGCTGGCCTATCTCACCGGCGAGAAGGAGTTCTTCGGCCTGACCCTGCGCGTCACGCCGGACACGCTGATCCCGCGCCCCGACACCGAGCTGCTGGTGCAGTGGGCGCTGGAGCGCCTGGACGGCCCGCGCGCGCAGCGCGTCGTGGACCTGGGCACCGGCACCGGCGCGATCGCGCTGTCGATCAAGTCGCAGCGGCCGGACGCCGATGTCCGCATGGTCGACTTCAGTCCGGGCGCGCTCGCCGTGGCGCTGGACAACGCACAGCGGCTCGGCCTGCAGGTCGACGGACACCTGGGAAGCTGGTTCGAGCCCCTGGCGGGACAGGTTCCCTTCAACCTGATCGTCAGCAATCCCCCGTACGTGGCGGGGGACGACCAGCACCTGGACGCGCTGAAGCACGAACCGCGCACGGCGCTCACCCCCGAAGGGGATGGTCTGGACGACCTGCGCCACCTGATCGAGGGGGCGCCGGCCTGGCTGCGCGCGGACGGCTGGCTGCTGCTGGAGCACGGCTGGGACCAGGCCGACGCCGTGATGGCACTCCTGCGCGAACGCGGTTTCGTCGACGTCGAGAACCGCCGCGACCTGGGCGGCCAGCCGCGCGCGAGCGGCGGCCGCTGGCCCGGCTGACTTGCCGCGCGGCCGAAAGCAACCGGCCTCACACCTTGTTTCCACACTGCGGGAAACCGCGCCGGGAATCTGCAACACCGCGGTGAAACCCCCGCAACTCGATCTGGCGCCGTAACCGGCTCGGGCGTAGCATGATTCGAAACGACGCCCGAAATTGGTCGGGCGGATTCCGTCAGTCTGGGAGACCTGTCATGCGCGCCGCCCCCTTGCTCCTGCGCCTTGCCGTGGTCCTGGCCGGCAGTGTCTGCATGGCCGGCGCCGCATGGGCTCAGCAGGGCCTGCAGTTGAAGCCGAATCCACACGCCTTCACGAGCTGGCAGGCGCGCCTGCAGGTGAGCCAGAGCCAGGACGACGAGAGCCTCTCCTTCGACGCCCGCCGCGGCAGCCGGCTGCTGAGCGCCAACCTGCTGGCCGACTACTATCTGACCGGCTCCGGCCTGGGCGCCGGCACGCGCGGTGGCCTGCGCGCCACCGGCGGGCTGATGCTGGGGCCGATGTCGCTGCTGCAGAGCAGCTCCGGCCTCGCGCTCGGACGCGGCGCGACGCTCACGCCGTCGCTCTCCGCCGGCAGCCGCAGCCTCAGCCTGCTGACCGGCCCCGAGCGCGAGCCCAACCTGTCGCTGTCGTACGTGGGCGTCGGCTACACCAGCTATTCGCTGCGCGGCGGCTGGGGCTTCAGCGCCGACGTGGGCATGGTCGGCGGCGGAGCCGCGGGCCTGCGGCTGGGCAACAGCGCGCCCCAGTCCGATCTGTCCTCGGACCTGCGCTACAAGCCGATCGTCCAGTTCGGCGTCAGCTACAGCTTCTGATCGCCAGCGGCATCTGAGCGTGGTCCGGGCGCCTTGGGCCGCGCCGAGCGCGGGCTTGTCCGCTGCCCGATAATCGCCGGATCGCGCAGCGCCGGTGCCGGCTCCCTTGCGGCTCGCTATCCAGAAGCGGGCTTGGCACGGCACCTGCCGCGCTTGCGTACCCGCCTTCCCCCAAGCTTCCAGAGGATTCCCCATGAGCGACGTTCAGCAACGCATCGATGACCTGGTCAAGGGCAATCGCGTCATGCTCTTCATGAAGGGCACGGCCCAGTTCCCGATGTGCGGCTTCTCCGGTCGCGCGATCCAGATCCTGAAGGCCAGCGGCGCTTCCGAGCTGAAGACCTTCAACGTGCTCGAGGACGAGGCCGTCCGCCAGGGCATCAAGGAATACGCCAACTGGCCCACCATCCCGCAGCTCTACATCGACGGCGAGTTCGTCGGCGGCTCCGACATCATGATGGAGATGTACGAGAGCGGCGAGCTGCAGCAGTTGCTGGCCAAGGCCTGATGACGACGCCCGCGCCGCAGCGTCCGCGCCTGATCGTCGGCATCACCGGCGCAACCGGCGCGGCCTACGGACTGCAGCTGCTGCGCCGTGCCCGCGCCCTCGGCGCGGAAACGCATCTGGTGCTCAGCCCCGCCGGTGTGCTCAACGCGCATCACGAGCTCGGACTGGCGCGCGACGCGCTCGAGCGCGAGGCGGACTTCGCCTATGCACCCGGCGACGTCGGCGCCTGTGTCGCCAGCGGCAGCTTCCCGACGGCGGCCATGGTGGTCGCCCCGTGTTCGATGAGAACGCTGGCTGCCGTCGCCCACGGGCTGTCGGACAACCTCATGACGCGGGCCGCCGACGTCACGCTCAAGGAGCGCCGCCGGCTGATCCTGATGGTCCGCGAGACGCCCTTCAATCTCGCCCATCTGCGCAACATGACCGCGGTGACCGAGATGGGCGGCATCATCTTCCCGCCGCTCCCAGCCTTGTATCTACATCCCGCCTCGATCGAGGAGATGGTCGCCGAAACCGTCGAGCGGGTACTCGAACTGGCCCAGTTGCCCGGCGCGACGCCGCGCGCTTGGCAAGGACTGCGTCCGAACGCCTGAGGCCCCGTGGCGGCCGCGCCGGCCGCTCAGGTCTGGCCGGGCATCAGCCAGCCCTTGCGCGCGCCCATCACCATGTTGGGGTATTCCGGCCGCCCTCGGCTGCCGTTGTAGCGGCCCAGTGCCAGGTAGAGGTTGCCCTTCTCCAGGTCCAGGTAGTGGCGCAGGATCACGCAGCCGAATCTCAGGTTGGTCTGCATGTGGAAGAGCCGGGAGGCCTGTCCGTCGCCGATCAGCTTGGACCAGAACGGCATCACCTGCATGTAGCCGCGCGCGCCGGCGACGCTGATCGCGTACTTGCGGAAGCCGCTCTCGACCTGGACCAGGCCCAGCACCAGCGCCGGCTCGAGGCCCGCCCGCGCGCTCTCGTACCAGATCGTCTCGAGGAACTCGATCCGCGTCTGCGCTTCGCTCTTCTTGCGCTTCATGCGCTCGCTCATTTCCCCGAGCCAGCGCAGGTAGGCCAGCCGCGGCTCGATCGCGTCGAAGCGCGGCTTGGGCGGTGCGTCCGAGGCGATCGCCGCCGACAACGCCGAGCGGACCGAATCGGCCAGCGGCTCCTCGACCTGCGCCCCGGCGAAAGCCGGGCGAGGCAGGCAGGCCGCGGCGCCCGCCAACAGCAGCGCGCGACGCGTGGTCGGAGACATCGTCTTGGAGCCAGGAACAGTCACGGAAACAACGGGATCGGATTCGATCGGAAAGTCAGGGAAGGCGGCGCGGCAGCATAACGGCGCCGCGCCCGGCCGTCAGCGAGAGAGCCAGCGCTCCAGCGGCAAACGTCGCGGTCCGAGCGCCTGCGCAACCAGCAGGCCGCTGACCCAGTAAGCCAGGGCGAGCCCGGCGACGACGGCAGTGCCCGGCTGCCACGCCAGGCCGGCGCCACTGAACAGCGCGCAGCTCAGCACCGAACTGAGCAGATAAAGCGTCAGGGTATGCCGGCCAAGTGGCGCCAGCGCTTCCAGCCAGCGGGGCTCCTGCCGCAGCCGCAACACGAGGGCGGGGACCGCGGCGCTCAGCAGCAGCAGGGTCGGATAGAGATAGAAGATCGCGAAGCGGCTCGTGATCGCGACGTCGCCGTCGCGCAGGCCTGGCCAGAGCAGCGAAACGAACGCGACGTTCACCGCCACGGCCAGCCAGAGCCAGCGGCGCGACCAGCGACGCAGCGCGGGCTCCCAGCGCGGATGCGACAACAGACGAAGCCGTGATGCCATCAGTCCCGCCGTCATCAGCAGCAGCGGCACGGGCAGGCCGAGCGTCGCGAAGGCGATCGTGGTCGCCAGGAAGTGGCCGGCGTTGCGCAGCACCCAATCCCCCCACGGGGCCGGCACCGACAGCGACATCGAGGGCTCACCGGACAAGGGGAGGCTGGCGAGCACCACGGTCAGCGCGATGACGGCCAGCTCCAGGGCGATCAGCACTCGCAGTCTGACTTTGAGCCTCGCCATCGAGTGCCCCGCCCACAGCGCCAGCACCGAGCCGGCGATCGCATAGAGGGTCAGGATGTCGCCCATGTAGAGCAGCGTCCCGTGCAGCAGGCCCAGCGTCAGCATCTTCGCGAGCCGCCGCCGGCGCTTGGCCAGCGCTTGCGCGCCGCGTGTCTGCGACAGTCCCTGGCTATACCCGAACAGGAAGGCCAGCAGCGCGATGCCCTTGCCCGCGACCAGCGCATGCAGGAACCAGCTCAGCGCCTCCGCGACCGGGCTTCCCACCGGGGAAGGCGGGCTCATGGGGCCGCCGTCGGGCAGCGCGGGGTAGCCCACCCAGTTGATCGCAACGACCGGCAGCAGCGCCAGCGCGCGAAGCGCGTCCACCACCGCGACGCGCTGCGGCGGACGGGCCGGGCTCACGCCAGGCGTTGCTTCAGGTGAGCGACGACCTCGGCCAGCGCCAGCTTGGTCGCCGCGGCGTCGCGCCGGCCCTGATATTCGACCTGGCCTTCCTTCAGGCCGCGGTCGGAGATCACCACGCGATGCGGCACGCCAACCAGCTCCCAGTCGGCGAACATGGCACCCGGCCGCTCGCCGCGGTCGTCCAGCAGCACGTCGACGCCCAGTTCAAGCAGCTCGTCATGCAGCTTGCTCGCGGCGGCCTTCACGTCCTCGTTGCGGTCCATCCCGATCGGGCAGATCACGACGGTGAACGGCGCGATCGCGTCGGGCCAGATGATCCCGCGCTCATCATGGTTCTGCTCGATCGCCGCGCCCAGGATGCGGGTGACGCCGATGCCGTAGCAGCCCATCTCCATCAGTTGCGGCTTGCCGTTCTCGTCCAGATAGGTCGCGTCCATCGCGGCCGAGTACTTCGTGCCGAGATAGAACACATGGCCAACCTCGATGCCGCGCTGGATCGCGAGCACGCCCTTGCCGTCCGGCGAGGGATCACCCTCGACGACATTGCGGATGTCGGCGACCAGGTCGGGCTCGGGCAGATCGCGGCCCCAGTTCGCGCCGGTGAAGTGGAAGTCCGCCTCGTTGGCACCGCAGACGAAGTCGGACATGTTCGCGACCGTGCGGTCCGCGATGACCTTGACCGGCTGCTTCAGGCCGATCGGGCCCAGGTAGCCGGGCTTGCAGCCGAAATGGGCGTCGATCTCGGCGGCGGTGGCGAAGCGGAAACCGCCCTTCAGGCCTTCGAGCTTGCCGGCCTTCACTTCGTTCAGGTCGTGGTCGCCGCGCACCAGCAGCAGCCAGACCTGCGACTTGACGATCGTGCCGTGCTCATCGAATTCGTCGGTCGCCAGCACCAGCGACTTCACCGTCTGCGACAGCGGCAGCTTCAGCAGCTCGGCCACATCCGCGCAGGTCGCCTTGCCGGGCGTCGGCGTCTTCGTCAGCGCCTGCGTCGCGGCACCACGCGAGGCGATCAGCGACAGCGCCTCGGCCAGCTCGATGTTGGCCGCGTAGTCGCTGGTCGGGCAGTAGATGATCGCGTCTTCGCCGGTCTCGGCGATGACCTGGAACTCGTGCGAGCGATCGCCCCCGATCGCGCCGGTGTCGGCCGCGACGGCGCGGTACTGCAGGCCCAGCCGGTCGAAGATGCGGCAGTAGGCCGCGTACATGTTGTCGTAGCTGCGGCCGGCCGCGTCCTTGTCCCGGTCGAACGAGTACGCGTCCTTCATCGTGAACTCGCGCCCGCGCATGATGCCGAAGCGGGGCCGGCGCTCGTCGCGGAACTTCGTCTGGATGTGATAGAAGTTCTTGGGCAGCTGCTTGTAGCTGCGCAGCTCCTGGCGGGCGATGTCGGTGATGACCTCTTCCGACGTCGGCTGGATGATGAAGTCGCGGCCATGGCGATCCTTCACGCGCAGCAGCTCGGGGCCCATCTTGTCGAAGCGGCCGGTCTCCTGCCACAGCTCGGCCGGTTGCACGACCGGCATCAGCAACTCCACCGCGCCGGCGCGATTCATCTCGCCGCGGATGATGTTCTCCACCTTGCGGATCACGCGCAGCCCCATCGGCATGTAGTTGTAGATGCCGGCGCCCAGGCGCTTGATCATGCCGGCCCGCATCATGAGCTTGTGGCTGACGATTTCCGCGTCGGCGGGGGCTTCCTTGAGCGTGGAGATGAAGAACTGGGAGGCTTTCATGGGCGCAGAAAATAAAAGTCCGCGGTCAGCCATGCCGCCGCGGAAAGACCGTTCACCACCGAGGGTTAGCGATGATCGCGCCGGGCTGTAGCCCCGGTGCAATAATCAATCCAACGAATGATTTGAGGTTGATTATGCTCGACCGTGAAGGCTTCCGGCCCAACGTCGGCATCATCCTGCTCAACCACAAGAACGAGGTGTTCTGGGGCAAGCGCATACGCACCCATTCTTGGCAGTTCCCCCAAGGGGGCATCAAGCATGGAGAAACGCCCGAGCAGGCGATGTTTCGAGAGCTGCATGAGGAAGTGGGCCTCACTGCAGACCATGTGCGCATCATCGCGCGTACGCGGGATTGGTTGCGCTATGAAGTGCCGGACCATTTCATCCGGCGCGACGCCCGCGGCCATTACCGCGGCCAGAAGCAGATCTGGTTCCTGCTGCAGATGATGGGGCGCGACAGCGACATGAACCTGCGCGCCACCGACCACCCCGAGTTCGACGCCTGGCGCTGGAACGAGTACTGGGTGCCGCTCGAGGCCGTGATCGAGTTCAAGCGCGGCGTCTACCAGATGGCGCTGACGGAGCTCGCGCGGTTCCTGCCGAGGCTGAACCATCACAACCGCTACCTGCGCGCCGGCATGCGGCCGCCACCGCGCGGCGACCGGCATGGCAGCCACGGCGAGCCGCAGGATCATCAGCGGCAGGACCCGGGTCACCCGCGTCCACCGGACGCTGCTGGATCCGCGCCGCGCGAGCCCCAGGAGGCACATGGCGCCGCCCCGCCCGGCATCACTCAGGACGGCAGCTCGGAGTCCGGCAAGGGCTGAGGCTTCTCACCGAGACAGAAACACGAAGGCGCCCCGCGGGGCGCCTGTCTTTTCGGCTCGCGACGCTCAGCGTCAGCGCAGCACGAGGTTGTCGCGATGGATCAATTCCGGCTCGGCCGAGTAGCCGAGCACGCGCTCGATGTCGAATGACGGCTTGCGCGCGATGAGCCTCGCTTCGGCGCTGCCGTAGTTGGTCAGTCCGCGCGCCAGCTCCTTGCCGGCCATGTCCACGACGGCGATGACATCGCCCCGGTGGAATTCCCCCGACACCTCCTGCACGCCAATCGGGAGCAGACTCTTGCCTTCCTCGCGCAGCTTGATGGCCGCGCCCGCGTCGACGACGACCTTGCCGCGCAGCTGCAGGTGGTCGACCATCCACTGCTTGCGCGCCGCCAGTTTCGCCGTCGAGGCCAGCAGCGCCGTGCCGATCGATTCACCCGCCGCGAGGCGCAGCAGCACGTCGGGCTCGCGCCCCCAGGCGATCACGGTGTTCGCGCCGCTGCTGGCCGCGCGCTTGGCGGCCAGGATCTTCGTGATCATGCCGCCGCGCCCGATGCTGGAGCCGGCGCCGCCAGCCATCTCCTCGAGCTCGGGCTTGCCAGCCGTCGCGCGATCGATGAAGCGCGCGTTCGGGTCCTTGCGCGGATCGGCGGAGTACAGCCCCTTCTGGTCGGTCAGGATGACCAGCGCATCCGCTTCGACCAGGTTCGCGACCAGCGCGCCCAGCGTGTCGTTGTCGCCGAACTTGATCTCGTCGTTGACGACGGTGTCGTTCTCGTTGATCACCGGCAGCACGCGATGCTGCAGCAGCGCCAGCAGTGTCGAGCGGGCATTCAGATAGCGCTCGCGGTCCGCCAGGTCGGCGTGCGTGAGCAGCACCTGCGCACTGGTGAGCCCCTGTTCGCGCAGCTTGGTTTCGTACATCTGCGCCAGGCCCATCTGGCCGACCGCCGCCGCCGCCTGCAGTTCATGCAGCTCCTTCGGGCGGCTCGCCCATCCGAGGCGCTTCATGCCCTCGGCGATCGCCCCGCTCGAGACCATCACAACCTCGCGCCCTTCGCGCGCGAGTTCGGCGAGCTGGCGGCACCAATTGCCGATGGCCTCGGCATCAACGCCTCGGCCTTCGTTGGTGACCAGACTCGATCCGACCTTCACGACGATTCGTCGCGCGTCCTTCAGGACACCAGTCAGTTCACCGTGGGGATTGCCGTTGCTCATGCGCTGGAAGGATCAGGGGATCGGAGGGGTGAAACCGGAAGTCAGGGCAGCGGGTCGAAACGCGGATCGCGCTCGGGCGGCTTTTCTGCCTTCTCCGGCGACCCGCCCTTCTTGCCCTTCGTCGATTTCGCGGCGGCCGGCGCGCCTTCGGCTCCCGCCTTCGCGGCCTTGATCGCCTTCACCTTGGCGGCGCGCGTCTTGCGCGTCTCCTGGAAGGCCTTCGGCGGATCGATCACCGGTTCGTCGAAACGCGCATCCGGATCCTCGACCGGCGGCGCCTGCAGCGCCGCCACATGCTCGTAGATGGCGCGGATCAGCGGCTCGCAGCCCTCGCGCGTCAGCGCGGAAATCTCAAACACCGGCCCCTTCCACTTGTAGCGCTTCACGAAGTCCTTGACCCGCGCGGCGCGCTCCTCGGCCGGCACCATGTCGAGCTTGTTCAGCACCAGCCAGCGCGGCTTCTCATAGAGCGCCTCGTCGTACTTCTTCAGCTCCTTGACGATGGCCTTGGCCTCCGCGACCGGGTCGACGTCCGGATTGAACGGCGCCAGATCGACCACGTGCAGCAGCACCCGGGTGCGCTGCAGATGGCGCAGGAACTGGTGACCAAGGCCGGCGCCTTCGGCGGCACCCTCGATCAGGCCGGGGATGTCGGCGATGACGAAGCTCTTCTCCGGCGCGACGCGCACGACACCCAGGTTCGGATAGAGCGTGGTGAACGGGTAGTCGGCAATCTTGGGCCGGGCGTTGGAGACGGCCGCGATCAGCGTCGACTTGCCGGCATTGGGCTGCCCGAGCAGGCCGACGTCGGCCAGCACGCGCAACTCCATCTTGACCTTCTTCACTTCGCCGGGCCAGCCGGGCGTCTTCTGCCGCGGCGCGCGGTTGGTGCTGGTCTTGAAGTGCAGGTTGCCGAACCCGCCGTCGCCGCCCTTGGCCAGCAGCACCGGCACGTCCGGCTCGAGCAACTCGGCGATGATCTCGTCGGTTTCCAGATCACGCACGATGGTGCCGACGGGCACCTTGAGGATGATGTCTTCGGCCGCGGCGCCAAATTGGTCCGAGCCTCGGCCGGCTTCCCCATTGCGCGCCTCGTGACGGCGCGCGTAGCGGTAGTCGATCAACGTGTTGAGGTTGCGGTCGGCCATCGCGTAGACACTGCCTCCGCGGCCGCCGTCGCCGCCATCCGGGCCGCCGAAGGGGATGAACTTCTCGCGGCGGAAGCTGGCGCAACCCGCGCCGCCGTTGCCGGCAGCGATATCAATGGTGGCTTCGTCAACGAACTTCATGGATGGCCTTCAGTCCCGGAGCCGGGCTATCGTAATTCACGCCCTCGCGCTCCCGCGCGAGCTCATGCTTTGAATCGGGGCGAGTCAGGTTTCGCCGGAGCTCGCGGTCGGCGCGGACCTCGCGGCGTGGCGAGTTCCGAAAAAGCAAAGCCCCGGGCGAAGCCGGGGCTCTGCGTCCGCCGAGCGCGGGAGGATCACCCCCGCGACGCGGCGTCAGGACATCAACAAGCTCAGATCGCCGTGACGACGACGGTCGAGCGGTTGTTTTCGCCCTTGACGGCGAAGGACACCGTGCCGTCGATCAGCGCGAACAGCGTGTGGTCCTTGCCCATGCCCACGTTGGTGCCGGCGTGGAACTTCGTGCCGCGTTGGCGGACGATGATCGAGCCTGCCGAGACGGTCTGGCCGCCGTACACCTTGACGCCAAGCATCTTCGGCTTCGAGTCGCGGCCGTTTCGTGTCGAGCCGCCGCCCTTTTTCTGTGCCATGGATTACTCCTTGATCAGATTACGAGAGAGTCAGGGGATCAGCCGTTGACCGCGCTGATTTCCAGCTCGGTGAACGTCTGGCGATGGCCTTGGCTCTTCTTGTAGTGCTTGCGACGACGCAGCTTGAAGATGCGCACCTTGTCGTGCTTGCCATGAGCCACCACGGTGGCCTTGACGCTGGCGCCAGCAACCAAGGGAGTCCCGATCTTCAGGTCAGCGCCGTTTCCGACAGCCAGCACCTGGTCAATCACGATCTCTTGGCCAACTTCCGCAGCAATCTGTTCTACCTTGATCTTTTCGCCAGCAGCAACCTTGTATTGCTTGCCACCGGTTTTTATGACCGCGTACATATCAGCCCTTTCACATGCGAGCGGACCACGAGAGACTCGCCGACCGCCCAAGAAAAAACACCGCATGGAGATGCGGAGCCCGAGAATGTAGCACAGGCATGCCGCCGGACGCAAACCCGGGGTGCCCGCAAAGCCCGCAGCCATGGGCCTTCACGCCCTCCCGCGTGCGGTTCGCCATGAACGCGGCGCCTTTCGCCACGCGGCGCTCGCGCTGTGCGAAGGCGGCGACGGCGCGGTCCGGGATACGCCCGCGCCTTCCTATAATCCGCGCTTCCCCTCACAGTGAGTCCAGAGTGCAGCCCATGGCCTCTACCCCAGTTGCCGAGGTCCTCGAGGCGCTGAACGCGCAGATGAATGAAGTCGACGCCGTGATCGCACAACGGCTTCGCTCCGACGTCGCGCTGATCAATCAGATCTCCGCTTACATCATTCATGCCGGCGGCAAGCGGATGCGGCCGAAGCTGGTGCTGATGTTCGCCAACGCTCTGGGCGCCGACTCCCCCGCCAGCCGGGAACTGGCGGCCGTGGTGGAGTTCATCCACACTGCGACGCTGCTACACGACGACGTCGTGGACGAATCCGCGCTGCGCCGCGGCAAGCAGACCGCCAACGCGCTGTTCGGCAATGCCGCCAGCGTGCTGGTCGGCGACTTCCTTTACTCGCGCGCCTTCCAGATGATGGTCTCGGTGAACCGCATGCGGGTGCTCGAGGTGCTGGCCGACGCGACCAATGTGATCGCCGAGGGCGAGGTCCTGCAGTTGATGAACATGCATGACCCGGATGTCGCCGTCGACAACTACCTGCGTGTCATCCGCTACAAGACCGCCAAGCTGTTCGAGGCCAGCGCGCGTCTGGGCGCAGTGCTCGCCGACGCGCCGGCCGAACTGGAGGAGGCATGCGCCGGCTACGGTCGCTCGCTGGGCACGGCCTTCCAACTGATCGACGATGCGCTTGATTACGAAGGCACCAGCGAGGCGCTCGGCAAGAACGTGGGCGACGATCTGCGTGAAGGCAAACCCACGCTGCCGCTGCTGATCGCCATGGAGCGCGGCACGCCCGACGATCGCGCACTCATCCGGCACGCGATCGAGCACGGCGAGGTCGAGCGCCTGCAGGACATCGTCGGCATCGTGCGCCGCACCGGCGCCCTGGAGGCGACCCGCGAGGCGGCTCGCGCGGAGGTCGCACAGGCGAGACAACATTTGTCGGCACTCCCTCTTTCCAAGTGGAAAGAAAGCCTGCTAGAATTTGCGGCTCAGTCGGTGGAGAGAAGTTCTTGAACAGAATCTCGATCGAATGACCAAAACGGGGTGTAGCTTAGCCTGGTAGAGCGCTACGTTCGGGACGTAGAGGCCGGAGGTTCGAATCCTCTCACCCCGACCAGGATTCAATGAAAAGCCCAAGTGGATCACCCACTTGGGCTTTTTCTTTGTCTGGGCTTTTCCTTGTCCGATCGAAGCCCGACCTGCGCGCCAGCGCCTTGCCCGGCCTTCGATGTCACCCCGACATCGCATCGTTGGAAGTCCGACAGGACGCGCGCTGCGTCGCTCCCTACATTCACGTCCCCGGCCACGGCTCGCGGGACCCATCTCCTTGAGCCAGCCGAATGCCATTCGTGTTGTCAAGGAATCCATCATGCGAGGACGCCGCTCTCCCATCTCGTTGCCTGCTCTCGATGCCGGCGCACCCTCCCGCCTGCTGATCGCGGCACTGATCGCCGCGGCGTTCGTCCCCCACGAGGCCTTCGCGTCATGCACCGTGAAGACCGGCGCCTGGCTGCAGGCCAGTGATGGCTCGACGTGCTCCGCCGCAGGCGGCAGCTATTCGGGCGCTGGCGCGGCATCTGGCACGGGCGTTCTGTCCTCGCTGAACGGCGCAGCGATCAATGCGCCGTCCGCGGTCTCCATGCTGCTGTCGGGCAACGCGATATCCGGTGTCTACGCCGCCGGGCCCGGCTCGCAGATTGGCCTGCAACAAGGCGCCACCATCGGCCGAACCGGCGTCAACGGGGCCGGCAACCTGGGGCTCGTCGCAGCCGCGGGCGCGTCCATCACCGTCGACGGACCGCTGTCGATCACGCTGCCCGATGGCTCGGGTAATCATGGCGTGCTGGCCCAGGATGCCGGCAGCACGATCACACTCAACGGCGCGAGCCAGATCACGATGGGCAGCGGCGGCGCCTACTCGCCGGGCTTGCGCGCGATCAGCGGAACCCTGATCGCCAACGGCGATGTCACCGTCAGCACGATGGGCGATTCGAGGTCCGACGCCGTTGTCGCCGACACCGCAGGCGCCGTCACATTGAACGGCGGACTGAACCTCAGCGCCAGTGGGCTCCAGGCGTCGGGCCTGAAGGTGAAGACGGCGGGCACCATCACCTACAACGGCCCAGCCGAGATCACCGTGAACGGCGTCAACGGATCCGGCATCCGGACGGTGACGGGCGGCATCGTGAATGCAGGCGCAACGTCAACCACCACCATCACCGTCAGCAGCGTCAATGGCCAGGGCATCTCCGCGAGAGACAGCGGCTCGCAAGTGAATCTGGCTGGCGCGATGACGATCAGCGTCAGCGGCGCCACGCAGGCGGACACTCCCGCGGGCAATCCCGAAGCGTATGCGGCCGGTCTGCTGGCCGACGTGGGTGGCGCGATCAGCGCAACGGGCACGCTGCAGATCAACACGACCGACACCACCAGCTACGGCGCACTGCTCATCGGCGACAACGCCGCCATCGCCGCGACCGGCGGCGGCACGATCCGGGCGGCGGGCGTCGCCATCGGTTTCACCCCCGGCGCCTCGCAGCAAGCTCGCTTTGACCGCTTCGTCATCAGCAACACCTCGGGCGATCTCATCCGTGTCGACGGCGCCTCGGGTGGCGCACTCTCGTTGAACGACACCACGGCAAGCGCCATCGACGGGCAGCATCTGCTCAACGCCATCAACGGCAGCACGTTCACCGCGACGGCAAGTCGCAGCACCTTGAACGGCAGTGTCTCCGCCGATGCCTCGAGCTCGCTGAACCTGCGGCTGCTCGAATCGTCACGCCTCGCGGGCGGCATCGCGGGTGCCCGTCTCGCCGTCGACCGCACGAGTCAATGGACGATGACCGCCGACTCCACCTTGAGCGGCCTCGAACTCGCGGGCCACATCGCGATGCCGTCGTCCGCAGAGGTCTTCTCGCCCCACACGCTCACCGTCACCGGCGACTGGGCCGGCCAGGGCGGCACGGTGCAACTTCGCAGCGCGTTGGGCGATTCCGGCTCGCCGACCGATCGCATCGTGGTCAATGGCGGCACGGCAAGCGGCCACACCACGCTGCAGATCACCAACGTCGGCGGTCTGGGCGCACCGACTTCCGGCGACGGCATCCGGATCGTCGAAGCCATCAATGGCGCCACGACGACAGCGCAGACCACCAAGGACGCGTTCGCGCTGGATGGCGGTCATGTGGACGCCGGCGCCTACAGGTACGAACTTCACGCGGCCGACGCGGCGGGCGCTGGTCAGGACTGGTATCTGCGCTCCACGTATCGGACCGACGTGCCGGTCTACGCCGCACTGCCGGCGCAGCTGCGCCAGGCCGACATGACGATGCTGGGCAATCTTCACCGCCGGATGGGCGACGAAACGGGCGACCACGCCGGTCGCCGCACCTGGGCACGGGCCCTGCACAGCGACCTCGACATCCGCCAGACCGGCGACGCCGCTCCGCGAAGCCGGGATCACGTCTCCGGCATGCAGGCCGGCACCGATCTGCTGGCGAACGCCGCATGGCGCGCGGGCGTCTTCTTCGGTCTGATGGACAGCCGGGCGGACGTGGATGGCCGGTTCGGCGAGACCGATGGACGCGCCGGCACCACCCGCCTGCAATTGCGTCATCTGGGTGGCTACGCGACGTGGAGCGGTACCGACGGCATCTACGCCGATGGCGTGCTGCAACTGGGAAGCCATCGCTACCAGGTGCGCCCCGGCGATGACACGAACTCCTCCGTTCGTGCTGGCGGGATCACCGCCTCCGTCGAAGCCGGCAAGGCCTTCCCCGTCTCCATCGGGTGGAGCGTCGAACCCCAAGCCCAGTTGATCTATCAGAAGAGCCGCTTCGACGACGCGCAGATCAGCGGCGCCACGGTGCGGCAGGCGGTCGAAGGCCGGTGGACGGGACGGCTGGGCCTGCGCCTCAAAGGCGAGATGGCGACCAGCGCCGGCCGCCTGCAACCCTACGCGCGCCTCAACCTGTACCGCACGAGCGGCGGACGCGACCTCACGAGCTTCGCCGGTCCGGCGTGGACGACCGACGTCGCGACCAACGGCGGCGGCGCCGCCACCGAACTCGCGGCGGGCTTCACGCTGACCCTCTCTCCGTCCGCCAGCGTCTACGGCGAGTTGGGGCGCCTCGCCGCCAGTGGGGGCGGGTCGCGGATCAACGCCTCGCCGCAGGGCAGCGTGGGTCTGACGTTCCACTGGTAGACGCTCCGCCGGAAGGCCTCCCCTTCGCACATTTCGCGCTCAATTTCCAGTGCCCAACGCCGAAATTGCACGAAGCGTGTAACTTCATCGAATGCCCGGGAGCACCCTGCCGCCACCCCTCCGTCCATGGGGGTAAAGTGAGGGGTTCCTCCCGGCTCACCGCCGGCCTACGGCAAGACCAACCCGATGGCGATATCCGTGGACACCACATTGGCCGAACCCCCTCAGTCCGCCCTGTCCGGCGTTGCGCGCGTGCTGGTGCATGCCGGCAAGCTCAAGCCACAGGCCGCCGAGGACCTGGTCAAGCTCGCCCGTGAGAAGAAAACCAGCTTCGTCAATGCCGTCATCGGCTCCGGCGGCGTGTCCCCGACCGACCTGGCCCACACGCTGTCGCACGCGTTGGCGCTGCCGCTGCTGGACCTGAGCGCCGTCGATGCGCACAAGCTCCCGCAGAACATCATCGATGCCAAGCTGGCCGCGCAGTACCAGGTCGTGGTGCTGGCGCGCCGGGGCAATCGCTTGTTCATCGGCGGCGCGGATCCGACCGAGCAGGAGGTCGTCGAACGCATCAAGTTCGCGACGCAGCTGACTCCGGAATGGATCATCGTCGAGCACGACAAGCTGGTGAAGCTGCTCGGCATCTCGGCGGCCTCGGCGTCGGAAGCGCTCGAGGCGATCTCCGGCGAGGACTTCGACTTCGACATCGCCGAGGACGACGCACCGCCTCCCGAGGAAACGCAGGACATCACCGACGTGGAGGACGCGCCGGTTGTGCGCTTCCTTCAGAAGATGCTCGTGGACGCCATCAACATGCGGGCGTCGGACCTGCATTTCGAGCCCTTCGAGTACCACTATCGTGTCCGTTTCCGCGTCGACGGGGAACTGCGTGAGATCACGCAGCCGCCGATCGCGATCAAGGACAAGCTGGCGTCGCGGATCAAGGTCATCTCGCGGCTGGACATCTCCGAGAAACGCATCCCCCAGGACGGGCGGATGAAGCTCAAGTTCGGCTCCAAGGCGATCGACTTCCGGGTCTCCACGCTGCCGACGCTGTTCGGCGAGAAGATCGTGATCCGTATCCTGGATCCCTCCTCGGCCAAGCTCGGCATCGAGGCGCTGGGCTACGAGAAGATCGAGAAGGAACGGCTGCTGCAGTGCATCCACCGGCCCTACGGGATGATCCTGGTGACCGGTCCCACGGGCTCGGGCAAGACGGTGTCGCTGTACACCTGCCTGAACATCCTGAACCAGCCCGGCACCAACATCTCGACCGTCGAGGACCCGGCGGAAATCAACCTGCCCGGCATCAACCAGGTCAACGTCAACGACAAGGCGGGGCTGACCTTCTCCGCAGCGCTGAAGGCCTTCCTGCGCCAGGATCCCGACATCATCATGGTCGGCGAAATCCGGGACCTGGAAACCGCGGACATTGCCATCAAGGCCGCGCAGACCGGCCACATGGTGATGTCGACGCTGCACACCAACGACGCGCCGACGACGCTCACCCGTTTGCTGAACATGGGTGTGGCGCCGTTCAACATCGCGTCGAGCGTGCTGCTGATCACCGCGCAGCGCCTGGCGCGGCGGCTGTGCGAGAACTGCAAGGCGCCGGCCGACTATCCGCGCGACGCGCTGCTGCGCGCCGGCTTCGCGGAGAGCGATCTGGACGGCAGCTGGAAGCCTTACCGCGCGGTGGGCTGCTCAAGTTGCAACAATGGTTATCGGGGACGTGTCGGCCTTTACCAAGTGATGCCCATCAGCGAGGCAATCCAGCGGATCATCCTGTCCGAGGGAACGGCCATGGACATTGCCGAGCAGGCGCGCGCGGATGGCGTGCGCGATCTGCGGCAGTCGGGGCTGGTGAAGGTCCGGGCGGGCGTCACGACACTGGAAGAGGTGCTGGCGGCCACCAACGAATGAGGCCAGGCGGATGACGCGGCGCTCGCGGGCGCCGCGTTTGCGCGTCTGGCATCGGGCCACCGGGACCGTTCGAACGAGTCAAAGATTGGGAGCGCCGGTCAACCGGCGCGACGGCAGGAGGTGATATGGCAACGACCACCGCGAGCGGCAGGAGCTCTTCCAAGGGCATCAAGGAATTCGTCTTCGAATGGGAAGGCAAGGACCGCAACGGCAAGATCGTCCGCGGTGAGATGCGCGCCGGCGGCGAGGCCGTCATCAGCGCCTCGCTGCGCCGCCAGGGCATCCTGGTCACGAAGGTCAAGAAGCGCCGCAGTTCAGGCGGCAAGTCCATCAAGCAGAAGGACATCGCCGTCTTCACGCGCCAGTTGGCGACGATGATGCGCGCCGGCGTGCCCCTGCTGCAGGCCTTCGACATCGTGGCGCGGGGCTCGCCGAACCCGCGGCTGACCAAGCTGCTGACCGACATCCGGCAGGATGTCGAGACCGGCACTTCGCTGTCGGCCGCCTTCCGCAAGCACCCGCTCTACTTCGACGCGCTGTACTGCAACCTGGTCGAGGCCGGCGAGCAGGGCGGCATCCTGGAAGCGCTGCTGGATCGCCTGGCGATCTACCAGGAAAAGACCGTCGCGCTGAAGGGCAAGATCAAGTCGGCACTGACCTACCCGATCGCGGTGATGATCGTGGCCTTCGTCGTGACCGCCGTGATCATGATCTTCGTCATCCCGGCCTTCAAGGACGTGTTCAAGTCCTTCGGCGCGGACCTCCCCGCTCCCACGCTGTTCGTGATGGCGATGTCGGAGATCTTCGTCGCGTACTGGTGGCTGATCTTCGGCGTGATCGGCGGCGGCCTCTATTTCTTCTTTCAGAGCTGGAAACGCTCGGAGAAGATGCAGAAGTTCATGGACCGGCTGCTGCTGAAAGTCCCCATCTTCGGACAGCTGATCTACAAGTCGGCGGTGGCCCGCTGGACGCGCACGCTGGCGACGATGTTCGCCGCAGGTGTGCCGCTGGTCGAAGCGCTCGACTCCGTCGGCGGCGCCTCGGGCAATGCGGTGTTCGTCGAGGCGACGGAGAAGATCCAGCGCGACGTGTCGACCGGCGCCTCGCTGACCACCTCGATGCAGACCACCGGCATTTTCCCGATCATGGTGCTGCAGATGGCATCGATCGGCGAGGAGTCCGGATCGCTGGATCACATGCTGGGCAAGGCGGCCGACTTCTACGAAGAAGAAGTGGACGACGCGGTGAAGGCGCTGTCCAGCCTGATGGAGCCGCTGATCATCGTCTTCCTCGGCGGCTTGATCGGTGGCATCGTCGTCTCGATGTACTTGCCGATCTTCAAGCTGGGCGCGGTGGTCTAAGTGCTGGACCAGCCTCTGCTGGAAGCGCTGCTCTCGCCCGCGTACCTCGGCCTCATCGGCCTGTGCGTGGGCAGCTTCCTGAACGTGGTGATCTACCGGCTGCCGGTGATGCTGCAGCGCACCTGGCTGTCCGACTGCGCCGATCAGCTGTCGCAGGAGGACGACCTGCGCACGCACGCCGGACTCGACGCGGCCCAGGCCCAGCGGCTGGCCGCGTCCGCCGTGCCGCTGCGCGAGGCACTCGATCGGCTCCCGGTTTTTTCGCTGATCCGCCCGGCATCCCGCTGCCCACATTGCGGCCACGGGCTGCGCTGGCACGAGAACCTGCCGGTCCTTGGCTGGCTGCGGCTGGGCGGCAAGTGCGCCTCGTGCAAGGCCCCGATTTCCAAGCGCTATCCCTTCGTCGAACTGCTGACCGGCCTGTTGTTCGCCGGTGTCGCGTGGCGCTTCGGCGCCCAGCCGGCGACGCTGCTGTATTGCGGCTTCGCCGCGGCGCTGGTGGCGCTGGCCGGCATCGATTGGGACACGACGCTGCTGCCCGACAGCATCAACCAGCCGCTGCTCTGGGCTGGCCTGATCGCCGCCTATGCCCAGTGGATTCCGGTCTCGCTGCAGGATGCGCTGATCGGCGCGGTGGTGGGCTATCTGGCGCTGTGGACGATCTACTGGGTCTTCAAGCTGGCGACCGGCAAGGAAGGCATGGGCTACGGCGATTTCAAGCTGCTGGCCGCGTTGGGTGCCTGGCTGGGCTGGCAGATGGTGCTGCCGGTGGCCTTGTTCGCATCGCTGATCGGCGCCTTCGTCGGCATCGGCCTGAAGATGAGCGGCGGTCTGCGCGAGGGCCGCTATGTGCCCTTCGGCCCCTTCCTCGCCGGAGGCGGACTGGCGGTGCTGCTGACCGGGACCACGCGCGTGGCCGCATGGCTCGGCCTGCAGCCGGTCTGATCGTTCTCGCGGCCCATCCACCGTGCGCATCGGCCTGACCGGCGGCATCGGCAGCGGCAAGAGCACCGTTGCGGCGGCGCTGGTCGAGCTCGGAGGCGCGCTGCTGGTGGACACGGATGCCATCTCGCGCGCGCTGACCGTCCCGGGGGGCGCGGCGATGGCGGCGATCGAGGCGCGCTTCGGCCCGGCTTTCGTCTCCGCAGACGGCGCGCTGGATCGCGCCGCGATGCGCGACCTGGCCTTCCGCGACCCCACAGCCAAGCAGGCGCTCGAAGCCATCCTGCACCCGATGATTGGCGCCGAGACAACCCGCCAGGCCGCGCTCGCGGCGCCAGGCCAGCGGGTGGTGTTCGATGTCCCCCTGCTGGTCGAGTCCGGCCGCTGGCGCCGTCTGGTGGACCGCGTCCTGGTCGTGGACTGCCGCGAGGAGACACAGATCGCGCGCGTCATGGCGCGGTCGGGCCTGAGCGAGGCGGCCGTGCGGGCCATCCTCGCCCAGCAGGCCACGCGCACTCAGCGGCGCGCCGCCGCCGACGCCGTGATCCATAACGAGGGGCTCACGCTGCCTGAACTCCATCAAGAGCTCAGGGATCTGCTCGCCAGTCCCTTGTTCTGACCACCCCTGCCCCGATCGGGGTGATGCGCCGGCATGCTGTGGAACAATGGCCGCTTGCCGCAAAGGGATGGTCGACTTGGTCCTCTACGAATACCCGTTCAACGAGAGCATCCGCACGATGCTCAGGCTCGAACACCTGTTCGATCGGCTGGGACAGCTGATGGCGCGAGACACCGCGCTGGATCACCACTACGCGCTCGCCACCATCTTCGAAGTGATGGACGTCGCGTCGCGCGCCGACTTGAAAGCGGACCTGCTCAAGGAACTGGAGCGCCATCGCACCCAATTCAACGGCTACCGGGGCAACCCGGCGGTCTCGGAAGCGGTGCTGGACGAGGTGGTCGGCCGCATCGACGCCGCGTTCGACAAGCTCAACCAGCTCCCCGGCAAGGCCGGCCACGCGCTCACGACCCATGAATGGCTGATGAGCATCCGCAGCCGCATCTCCATCCCCGGCGGCACCTGCGAGTTCGACCTGCCCGCCTACTACGCCTGGCAGCAGTTGCTGCCGGTGCGGCGGCGCAATGACCTGATGCAGTGGGCGCAGACCTTGATGCCGATGGCCGAGGCGCTGAACGTGCTGCTGGGCCTGCTGCGCGACAGCGGCTCGCCGCACAAGGTGGCGGCCCACGCCGGTCAGTACCAGCAAAGCCTGCCGCCCGGACGCAGCTTCCAGTTGCTGCGCATGCGCATCGACCCCAGCCTGGGCCTGGTCCCGGAGATCAGCGGCCACCGCCTGATGGTCTCGATCCGGCTGATGCGCCAGGACGAAGACGGGCGCTTGAAACCGGCACCCGTCGACGCCACCTTCGAACTCACCCTGTGTTCCTGACAGCCGTATCGTCATGACCGAGCGATTCATCCCCGCCACTGCGGCGCCGCGCATCGTCCCCTGCCCGACCTGTGGCGGCGACAGCCTGTTCTCGCCGGACAACCTCTGGCGTCCGTTCTGCAGCGAGCGCTGCCGCCAGATCGACCTGGGCCATTGGTCCGACGAGTCCTTCCGCGTGGCCGCGCCGCCCACCACCGTCGACGAGGACGACGCCTCCAAATGAAGACACCGGCCGTCAGGCCGGTGCTTCATTGAGCGCCTCAGGCGGGCAGCAACGCGCGCCGCACGAGATCCTGGCGAGCAAGCTCCGGCGTCGTGAACAGGTGGGTGTGCCACCCGAGTTCCTTCGCCGCGGCGATGTTGGCCGGATGGTCGTCGAGGAAGAGCAGCTCGTCCGCCTTCGCGCCGAACTGCGCGAGCGCCAGATCGAAGATGGCCTTCGACGGCTTGGACTGCTTCACCCGGCCCGAGAACACGCCCGACACGAACCACTCCTTCAGCGGGAAGGTCTGCTCGAGGTAATCCGCGTACGGTTCCGGCATGTTCGACAGGAAGTGCAGCGTGTGCCCCTGCGCCTTCAGCTCGCGGATCAAGGCGGCCGTGCCTTCGATCAGCTTGAGCTCCGACGGCACCGCATCCATCACCGCCACGATCTCCTCGCGCGGCCAGCCGGTGCGGGCGTGGATGCGATCGGCGGTCGTCGGCGCGTCGATCAACCCCTGGTCGAAGGCGCCCCAGTCGCCGCTGTAGGCCTGGAAGAAATGCTTGGCGATCTCGGCGCCTTCGATCTCATCGGGAACGCGATGGGCCCAGACCCGGGCCAGGAAACTCGGCGGGTGCCAATGGAACAGCACCGCGCCGAAGTCGAACACGATCTTCATCTATGGGGATCTCTACTGCTGAAGGGGAAGGGGGTCAGCCGCGCACCTTGGCGAGCAGGCCGGCGGTGGACGCGTCCAGGCCCGAGGCATCACCGCTGGTCAGCCGCGGCAGCAGGCTGTTGCACAGCGCCTTGCCGAGCTCCACGCCCCACTGGTCGAAGCTGTTGATGTTCCACACGGCGCCGCTGACGAACACGCGGTGCTCGTACAGCGCGATCAGCGCGCCCAGCGAGGACGGCGTGAGCGCGTCCAGCAGCAGCGTCGTGCTCGGACGGTTGCCCGGGAAGCTGCGATGGCGGGCGAGCACTTCGGGATCGAGGTCCTTCGACGCGGTCGGCGCCGACTCGGCGCGCGCGGCCTCGGCGGTCTTGCCTTGCATCAGCGCCTGCGACTGCGCCAGGCAGTTCGCCAGCAGCTTGACGTGCTGGTCCTTGAGCTTGTCCAGCAGTTCACCCCGCACGTGGTCGCCGAAGTTGGGCGTCTTCACCGCGATGAACTCGACCGGGATCACGTCCGTGCCCTGGTGCAGCATCTGGAAGTAGGCGTGCTGGCCATTGGTGCCGGCCTCGCCCCAGACCACGGGGCTGGTGCCGAAGGGGAGCGGCGCGCCCTCGCGGTCGACGCCCTTGCCGTTGCTCTCCATCTCCAGTTGCTGGAGGTAGGCGGGCAGCCGGCGCAGGCCTTGGTGGTAGGGGGCCACCGAGCGGCTGCCGAAACCGTGGAAGTTGCGATACCAGACGTCCAGCAGGCCCAGCAGCACCGGCAGGTTGCGCGCCAGCGGCGCCTCGCGGAAATGGCGGTCCATCGCATGGGCGCCCGCGAGCAGCGCGCGGAACTGCTGCGAGCCCACGGCGATCGCGATCGGCAGGCCGATCACCGACCACAGCGAGTAGCGGCCGCCAACCCAGTCCCAGAAACCAAAGGTCGTGTCGATGCCGAACTCGGCGGCAGCCTTTGCATTGCTGGTGGTCGCGGCGAAGTGCCGCGCGATGTCGGTGCCGCCGCTGTTCAGGAACCAGGCCTTGGCGGCCATCGCGTTGGCCAGCGTCTCCTGCGTCGTGAAGGTCTTGGACGCGACGATGAACTGCGTCGTCTTCGGATCGAGACCGCGCAGCACCGGGGCCAGGTCGTGCCCGTCGACGTTGGAGACGAAATGCAGCTTCAGGCCCGCCGGCACATATGACTGCAAGGCCTGCACCACCATCGCCGGGCCGAGGTCCGAGCCGCCGATGCCGATGTGCACGACATCGGTGATGCCGCTGCTGGCCTGATCACGGACGCGGTCGGCGAAGGCCAGCATGCGCGCGAGCGCCTCCTGCACCTCTCCGGAGAACGGCCCCTGCCCCGCCGGCGCGCGCAGCGCGGTGTGCAGCACCGCGCGGCCCTCGGTCGCGTTGATGGGATCGCCATGGAAGAGCGCCTCGCGTTGCGACTCGAGCTGCACGTCCCGGGCCAACTGCAGCAGCAGTTCCAGCGTGCGGGCGTCGATGCGGTTCTTCGACAGGTCCGCGAACACCTCCGGCGCCTGCAGCGACCAGGCGGCAAAGCGCTCCGGATCCGCGGCGAAGGCCTGGCGCACGTCGAACGCGCGGCCGGATTGCTGGAAATGGGTGTGCAGGGCCGCCCAGGTCGGGCTGCGGTCGCAACGCGGGAACTCGGTCATCGCAGGCTTTCGATCATCTGGTCCAGCTTGCCGGCGTCGGCGGCAAACAGGCGGATGCCTTCGGCCAGCTTCTCGGTGGCCATGGCGTCCTGGTTGAGGGCGAAGCGGAAGGCCGCTTCGTTGAAGGAGACCTTGGGCAAATCCAGGGCCTTGGCGGCCTCGGCGTCCAGCGCGTGCGTCAGCGGGGCTTCACTGGCCTGCAGCTGGGCCAGCAGATCGGGGCTGATCGTCAGCAGGTCGCAGCCGGCCAGCGCCTGGATCTGGCCGATGTTGCGGAAACTCGCGCCCATGACCTCGGTCTTGATGCCCTGCTTCTTGAAATAGTTGTAGATCGCGGTCACCGACTTCACGCCCGGATCGTTCACGCCGGCATGGGCGGCCTCGTCCCAGTTCGCGCCGGCGGACTTCTTGTACCAGTCGTAGATCCGGCCGACGAAGGGCGAGATCAGCTGGATGCCGTTCTCCCCACAGGCCACGGCCTGGCAGAACGAGAACAGCAGCGTCAGGTTGGTGCGGATGCCTTCCAGCTCCAGTTCGCGCGCGGCCTGGATGCCCTCCCAGGTGGAGGCGATCTTGATCAGCACGCGCTCGCGGCCGATGCCGGCGTCCTCGTACATCTGGATCAGGCGGCGCGCGCGGGCCAGCGTCGCGACGGTGTCGAAGCTCAGGCGCGCGTCCACCTCGGTCGACACGCGGCCCGGCACGACCTTCAGAATCTCCAGGCCGAAGGCCACCAGCACCTTGTCCACGATCAGGTCCAGCGCGTCGGTCTTGCTGGCGGCCACGGTGTCCTCGAGCAGGTGGGCGTAGTCGGGCGACTGCACCGCCTTGAGGATCAGCGACGGGTTGGTCGTCGCGTCGCGCGGCGTGAACTGCGCCAGTTGCTTGAAGTTGCCGGTATCGGCGACGACGGTGGTGAAGGCCTTCAGTTGGTCGAGCTGGTTCATGTGCGTGGCGGAGGTGAGGGAATCGGCTTTGCCGCAGGCGGGAAACCCCGTATTAGACCCGCTCGTGCCGAGCGGTCCGGGTGCCGGGTGGCACGTTGACCGGCCCAAGAAACTGGGGCATCATAATTCCGGTAACTTCGTTACATCAAGACATCGCCAACAACTCTTACGCCCGGATGCGGGCGCCGCGCTCATGTCCTTCGATCTCGTCTTCTTTGGTGGCACCGGTGACCTGACCTGGCGCAAGCTGATGCCCGCGCTCTTCCAGGCGTTCCGGCACGGCAAGCTGCCCGAGGGCGGCCGCATCCTGGCCGTCGCGCGCGACGACCAGTCCGACGAGCGCTACCGCGAGTGGCTCAAGGAGCGCTTCCAGGAGGTCGAGGCCGGCAAGCGGCCCAACGACGAGGAGTTCGCCCGCTTCTCCGAGCTGGTGCATTACCGCCGCATGGACCTTTCGCAGCCGGACCATTACGCGCGCCTCAAGGAGTGGCTGGGCGAGCGCAATGCCGACACGGTCGTGCTCTACCTGGCCACCAGCCCCCACCTGTTCACGCAGATCTGCCAGCAGCTCGGCGCCGCCGGCCTGAACGGCGAGAACGTGCGCGTCGTGCTGGAGAAGCCGCTGGGGCACGACCTGGCCAGCGCCCAGGAGATCAACCGCGTGGTGCGCTCGGTGTTCGCCGAGACGCAGGCCTTCCGCATCGACCACTACCTGGGCAAGCCTTCGGTGCAGAACCTGATGGCGCTGCGCTTCGGCAACGCGCTGTTCGAGCCGCTGTGGCGCCGCGAGAGCATCGCCAACATCCAGATCACGCTGGCCGAAGGCCTGGGCGTGGGCACCCGGGGACCGTTCTACGACGGCACCGGCGCGCTGCGCGACATGATCCAGAACCACGCGCTGCAGCTGCTGACGATGATCGCGATGGAGGCGCCCTCTTCCAACGACGCCGACGCGATCCGCGACGAGAAGCTCAAGGTGCTGCGCGCGCTCAAGCCCTTCACCGCCGAGAGCGTCGCGCGCGACGTGGTGCGCGGCCAGTACCGCGCCGGCACTGTGGACGGCCGGCAGGTGCCGGGTTATCTCGACGAGGGCAAGATCCCCGCCGACAGCCACACCGAGACCTTCGTCGCGCTCAAGACCGAGATCCAGAACTGGCGCTGGGCCGGCGTGCCCTTCTACCTGCGCACCGGCAAGCGCCTGGCGGCGCGCGACGCGCAGATCGTCATCAACTTCCGCCCGGTGCCGCATCCGATCTTCCCGGGCGGCAGCTGCCCCAACCGGCTGATCATCAAGCTGCAGCCCGAGGACGGCCTGGAGCTGCAACTGATGGCCAACAAGGGCGGCTCCAGCAACGAGGCGCTGAGCCCGGTCTCGCTGGACCTGGACTTCGACAAGGCCTTCGCCCACACCCGCGTGGGCGCCTATGAGCGGCTGCTGCTGGACGCGATCGCCGGCCGCCTGAACCTGTTCGTGCGCAGCGACGAGCAGGAGCAGGCCTGGCGCTGGGTCGAGCCGATCCTGAACTTCTGGAAGCAGGACAGCACCGGTCCGCGCACCTATGTCGCCGGCAGCTGGGGCCCGCCGGCCTCCAGCGCGCTGGTGGCGCGCGACGGTCACTCGTGGATCGAGGAATGCTGACGCGATGAGCATGCTCGAACGCATCAAGGCCGCGCTGCCGGCACTGCCGCCGGCGGAGCAGCGGGTCGCCAAGCTGCTGCTGGCGGATCCGCGCTCGTTCGCGAACCTGCCGGTCAGCGAGCTCGCCGACCGCTCGCACGTGAGCAAGCCCACCGTCGTGCGCTTCTGCCGCAGCGTGGGCTACGACGGGCTGGCCGACTTCAAGCTGAAGCTGGCTGGCAGCGTCAACGAGGGCGTGCCCTTCGTGCACCGCGCCGTCGACGAGGACGACAAGCCCGGCGACCTGATCGTCAAGGTGGTGGACAACGCGGTGGCGGCGCTGCTGCACTACCGCAACGACGCCGCCAGCCATGCGTTCGAGCGCGCCATCACGGCGCTGTCCGAGGCCGCGCGCCAGCACCGCCGCATCGAGTTCTACGGCGTCGGCAACTCCGGCATCGTGGCGCAGGACGCGCAGCACAAGTTCTTCCGCTTGGGCGTGAACACCTTCGCGTGCAGCGACGGCCACGTCCAGCTGATGAGCGCGACCATGCTGGACAGCGGCGACTGCGCGGTGGTCATCTCCAACTCGGGCCGCAGCCGCGACCTGATGGACGCCGCCGAGATCGCCCGCAAGAAGGGCGCGACGACCATCATCATCACCGCCAGCGGCTCGCCGCTGGCGCAGATGGGGCAGCTCCCCGGCCAGGTGCTGCTGGCCGTCGACCACCCCGAGGACTACGACCGCTACAGCCCGATGGTGTCGCGGCTGCTGCACCTGATCGTGGTGGACGTGCTGACCACCGGCGTCGCGCTGCGGCTGGGCGAGCACCTGCGGCCAATGCTGCAGGAGATCAAGCGCAACCTGCGCACCAAGCGCTACGCGCAATAGCGCGTCATGGCGCGTCATGGCGCGCAGGGCGCCGGCGCGCCGCAGCCCCGGGGCCACGGCGCCCGCTGGTCAGTTGCGGCCGCCGAGGATGCGGTTGCTGCGCGCCTCGAGCGTTCTGGGCCTGAGCGCCACGGCATCGGCCCCGACCGCCCGCGCGGCGGTCGCGCGCGCCATGCCTGCGCTCTCTGATCCTCGCGCCACCGGGCAGATGCCGCTCGCGCGGTACTGCATCGCCGCGGCCAGCATGCCTTCGCCCGAGTCGCCCAGCGCGTGCTCGAGGTCGTCCGCCACCGCGCAGCCCTTGATGCCGGTCGCGCCGGCGCCAGCGGGCACGAAGCCGTCGGCGTAGTCGCCGAAGCCCTTGTTGTTGGTGCCGACGAACTCGATCGGGAAGTAGCTGTAGCCGCAGTTGTCCTTGGCGGTGAAGCCATAGGGCTTGCCGCAGGTGGTGCCGCCGATCAGGATGACCTCGACGTCCACGCCGCGCAGGCCGTTGATCAGCGCCTCGCTGGCCGAGCAGGTGCCCGACTGCGCCAGCACGAACACGCGCTTGAGGTTCAGCGCCGGCAGCGGCTGCTTGGTCGACGAGGTGTCGTAGAACGGCGTCTTGGCATCCTGGCTGTTGGTCTCGGCCGCGCGGCGGCTGTTGTAGCGCAGTTGCTCGAAGGTCTTGCCCGAGGTCGGCCCGCTGCCCGCGATCATGTAGGCCAGTTCGCTGGCGATGAACAGGTAGCCGCCGCCGTTGTAGCGCAGGTCGACGATCAGGTCGCTGACGTTGCTGGCGCGCAAGCCCTGCACCGCGGTGATCAGCTGCGCCTCGGCCGGCAGGATGTGGTCGTTGAAGACCATGTAGCCCACCTTCGCGCCATCGGCGCCGGTCAGCACCTGCGAGATCGGCACCGGCGTCTTTGTGACGTCGCCGGCCGTCAGCGAGATGCTGCGCGTCGCGCCGCCGGTCGCGCTCAGCACGAAGCGGTGCGTGGATCCCGCCGTCTCCGGGAACAGGCCCGCATTGAGCGTATCCACGCCGGCCGCGTCGCTGGCATCGGCGGCAGCGCCGTCGACGGACACCAGCGTGTCGCCGCGGCGCACGCCGGCGCGGTCGGCCGCGCTGCCGGGCTCGACGAACTGCACGCGCAGGCCGCGCGGGGGTGTCGGCGACGCCATGCGCCAGTCGATCCCATAGCCCAGTTCGACGCCGCCCTGCGACAGCGCGTTCCACTCGCGCGTACTGAGCATGAAGCTGAATTGGTCCTTGCGCTTGCCGCTGGCCGTGGTCTGCTGCGACTTCAGGTCGCTGAAGTAGTTGTTCAGCGCGACGGCGACATCGCTGCCGCTGTACGCCGCGGCCGAGGCATCGAGCGTGGGCACATCTTCGCGCCAGAGATAGACCTCGTCGAAGTAGGCGCGGATCCAGTTCTTCTCCGCCGTCAGCGATCCGCCGCGGAGATTGGCCGTCGCTTCGGGATTGCCCGGCGCGCACTGCTGCGCGTAGCTCGAGCTGGGCTGGATCGACGCGTTGCCGCCAGTGCTTCCGCCGCTGTTCCCGCTGCTACCGCCCGTGCTGCCGCCGCTGCTGCCGGCACCATTGGTGCCCACCACCGGCGCCCCCGCCGAACCGCCGCCCCCCCCGCAGGCGGTCAGCACCATCGCGGCGACGGCGCTGGCCACGGCCAGACGCGTCACCCGCACCATCGCGGATCGATTCATCGCTACTCCCTCGTGGGGAACTTGTCCCCGGTCATCTGTTCTGTCGGCTCACCCCTTATGGGGGTCACCCGACCACTTTGAGGCGCGAGTTATAGCGGCAAACCACCCACGAGCGGCGATCTCAACCGAGCGATTCCGCCTTCAGGGTGACGAGTGACGCGCCCTCGCCACTGACGACGAGGCGCCACCCGCCCCATCGCGGCGATGCGGGCAGATCCAGCGTCTGACCGGGAAGCAGCCAGTGATCGTCCGGGTGGCCGTCGCGGGTGATCCAGGCGCGGCCGCCGAACACCCGCAGCCGCACGGGGCGCCGCACGCGCAGCGAGAGCGGGCGTCCGTCGGTCGGCAGCACGACGGCGTCCGGCTCCGGCGCGGGAGGAACAAAGGCCGGCGCGGACGAAAGCCGAAGCCGGAACGGTGGGGGGAGGAGGCGCAGCGGTTGCATGTCCCCACGATAGAAAGCGGCTGCATGGCGCTCCATCCACAGCCGCCGGCCAAGGCGGCGCGTACAGCAGACGCACGCGGATCGCCTGTGCTGGCCGGCTTGCCGCTCATCTGTACTGGTTGGCGGCGGGCGACCACACACAGAATCAGCGCATGGACGCGCCGCTGTTACCGCTGTACATGCAACTCGCCGACCGGATGGCCCGGTCGATCCGCGCCGGCACCCTGAAGCGCGGCGAGCGGCTGCCCTCGGTGCGCGAGCTCGCCGGCCAGCATGGCGTCTCGCTGTCGACGGCGGTGCAGGCCTACCGCTGGCTCGAGGACGCCCGGCTGATCGAGGCGCGTCCGCGCTCCGGCTACTTCGTCGCCGCGCGCCCGCCGCGGCTGCCCGAGCCCAAGGTCTCGCGGCCCGATGCGGCCTCCCGCATGGTGGAGCTGGACCACCTCGGCGCGCAGGTGATGGCGCTGTCGCAGGACCCGGCGTTCGTCTCCTTCGGGGCGGCCTGTCCGGGGCCGGAGCTGTTCGACCAGGACCGCGTGCGCCGCGCGATGGCGCGGGCGGTGATGCGGCATCGCGAGCTGCTGTGCACCTATCCGATCGGTCCCGGCATGGAAGAGGCGCGCCGCGCGGTCGCACGCCACGCGCTGGGCCTGGGCTGCGTGCTGGATCCGGACGAGGTGGTCATCACCAACAGCTGCATCGAGGCCATCAGCCTGTGCCTGCGCGTCGTGTGCAAGCCTGGCGACGTGGTGGCACTCGAATCGCCGACCTATTACGGCTTCCTCGAGATCCTGCAGAGCCTGCATCTGCGCGCGCTGGAAATCCCCACGCATCCGCGCCACGGCATGTCGCTGGACGCGCTGCAGCTGGCCTTCGAGACGCAGCAGGTCAAGGCGGTGCTGACGGTGCCGACGCTGTCGAATCCGCTTGGCGCCAGCCTGCCGGTGGCCGAGCGCCGGCGCCTGGCCGCGATGCTGGCGCGCCACGACGTCGCGCTGATCGAGGACGTGCTCTACAACGACCTGGCCGAGCAGGAGGACAAGCGCCGCGCGGTGAAGTCCTTCGACACGACCGGACACGTGATGATCTGCGGCTCGTTCTCGAAGACGATCGCGCCGGGCCTGCGCATGGGCTGGGTGGAGGCGGGCCGCTGGGGCCGGGTCTTGCGCCAGACCAAGGCGGTGCAGTCGGGCGCGCAGTCGGGCGTGCTGGAGCTGGCGCTGGCGGATCTGCTGACGCAGGCCGGCGGCGGCGCGGCGCTGCGCCAGATGCGCGCGACCATCGCGGCGCGGGTCGACCAGGCGCGGCGGCTGATCGCGGAAAGCTTCCCCAAGGGCACGCGGGTGTCGGATCCGGCCGGCGGCTTCATCCTGTGGCTGGAGCTGCCGGAGTCGCTCGATGCGGCGCAGCTCTACGAGGCCTGCCTGGCCGAGCAGATCGTGATCGCGCCGGGCCTGATGTTTTCGGCGAGCCCGCGCTTCCGGCATTGCGTGCGGCTGGGCGTGGGCGGGCGATGGGGTCCGGAGCATCCGCAGGCGCTGCGCCGCATCGGCGCGCTGGCGCGGACGCTGCTGATGAATCCCGGCAGCGACGAGCTCGCCGCCTAGGCGCGATCGGCGTGATCGGCGCGATCAGCCCTGGAGCCACTCGTCGTCGGCGTTCAGGCCCTTGGGCGATTTGAGCCGGGCGCTGGCGCCCTCGTCGTCGAGCAGCCGCCAGCGCCACCAGTCCGTCGTGATCGACTTGATGAGCGCCTCGTGATGCGCGGCGAGCTTCTCGGGCGCGCGCTCGCGCTCGCGGCCCAGCAGACGCTGGCCGAATCCCGCGCCCCGCTCGCCGCCGCCAAAGCTCATGTGATCGGCGCCCTCGAGCCACAGTTGCGCCTTCGCGCCGGCAGGCAGCGCGTCGTAGACCGCGCGGCGGTAGTGGCCGTCGCGCTCCTGGCCGAGCGGATTGCCATCGAGGCTGCCCGTCAGGCACAGCATCGGGCGCGTGATGCTCTTGATGCTGCCGGGAAAATGCCCCGCCGAGGGGCTGAAGGCCGCGAAGGCCTTGAAGGCGGACACCGTCAGGTCGGGCGCGCTGCGCAGCTGGAAATCGCGGCCGGCCGTCGCCAGTGCCGTCTGCGCGCCGAAGGAGTGGCCCGACATGCCGAGCGCGTCCGGCCGCACGCGCGCCCAGGGTCCCTGGCGTTCCTTCTGCAACTTGAGGAGTTGCTCGACCGCGAACTGCACGTCGTGGCCGCGCTCGATCAGTTGCTCGGCGCTGGCGGCCGCCTTCACCGCCGGCAGTCCGCCGCGCCAGATCGCGCGATCGCTGCCCGGATGCTGCAGATGCAGGGTCGCGACGCCGGCCTCGGCCCAGGCGCGCGCCCATTCGGTCCCGCCGTCCAGGCTCCCGCCCAGCCCGTGCGAGAAGACCACCAGCGGGACGGGCCGGTCGCCTTCGGGCAGGCGCAGCCGCCAGGGGATGTCGCGCAGTCGCGATTGATCGCGCCACTGGCCTTGCTGGACGCCGCTGTCGGGCGGCTGTTGCGCCAGGGCCGGCAGCCAGACGGTGGCCGCCGACGCGGCGCAGAGCGCCGACCAGGAGGAAGCGCGCCGGAGCAGCGCGCGGCGGAGGGGATCGTCAGGAAAAAAATTCATGCCGACGACGCGGGCAGTTGCCGTTCCCGCGCTGGCGGCACCGGCTTGAGGCGCAGCGCCCAGCAGACGCCGCCGATCAGCAGCGCCACGCCCGCGGCGCCGAGCAGCGGCGGCCACTCGCCGCGATGCAGTTGCGCGTAGGCCAGCGCGACCAGCGTCTCGAACACGATCAGTTGGCCGACCAGCGCGGTGGGCAGGCGCTGGCTGGCCTCGTTCCAGCACAGCGTGCCCAGCCAGGACGCGAACAGACCGACGGCCGCCATCAGCCCGATGAAGGGCCACGGGCGAGGCCCCGCCGGGAAGTCGAAGCCAGCGGGCAGCAGCGGCCATCCGGTTCGGTCGGCGACGGCCAGGACCGCGAACGCGAGCGCCGCCATCGGCAGCGTCACCAGGCCCTGCGCGGTGGCCCAGGCGCGCGGGCTGCGGCCGGCGTGGTCGCGCAGCCAGTCGGCGTTGCGGATCGGATACCAGGTCCAGCAGGCCAGCGCGATCAGCGCCAGGCCGGCGCCCTGCAGATAGCGGCCCATCGCCTGTGGCGCGAGCGCCGCCTGTTCGACCTGATTCACGCAGCCGATGCCGGCCGCGATGAGCAGCAGCGCGGGAGCCAGGTCGCGCCAGCGGTAGTGGCCGTCGCGCGCCGCGTTGCGGTGGTTGGAACAGATCGCGATCACGACGGGCAGCGTGCCGATGATCATCGTCGGCAGCGGGCCGCCGGCGCGCTGGATGGCGCCGGCCAGTGTCAGGTAGTAGAGGAAGTTGCCGATGGCGCTGAGCTTGACCGCGTCGAGCCAGTCGGCGCGCGTCAGGCGCCGCAGTTCGCGGCGGTCGATCAGCGCCAGCGGCAGCGCCAGCAGGCCGAAGGCCAGGTAGCGGCCAGCCATCAGCATGGCGGGCGGGTAATCGGGCAGCAGCAGCGGCGTGACGAACACCAGGCCCCACATCAGGCCGGCGGCGAGCGCGAACAGGAATCCGGACAACATGGCGCAGTGTCGCGCCGCGTCAGGCCCGGCGTCTTGTACCCAGTTGCTGCTGGTAGCGCGCGGGCGTGACGCCATAGCGGCGCGCGAACGCGCGCGTCAGATGCGCCTGATCGGTGAGTCCCACGGCGGCCGCGACCATTGCCGGCGCCTGTCCCGCGGCGAGCTGGCGCTTGGCCTCGTTCAGGCGCAGCGCCATCAGCGCCTGCTGCGGCGTCGCGTGATGCTGCGCCTTGAAGCTGCGCAGGAAGTGGAAGGGGCTCAAGCCCGCGACGGCGGCCAGGCGGGCGGTGTCCAGCGACTCGCCAAGGTGGGCCCGCATGTGCTCGATGACGGGCGCGAAGCGCGGCGCGCCGCCGTCGGGGCGCACCGGCGCGCGATGCGCGTGGCGGCTCAGGTCCTGGACCAGCTCCAGCAGTGCGCTGTCGAAGGCCAGCGGCTCCTGCGCGCGCCACAGCGCCGCGATCAACGCCGCCGCGCGCGTGGCCGACGCCGCGTCATGCGCGACGGCCGCGTCAAAGCGCCAGGCCGGCCCGCCGTAGAGCTCGGCCAGCAGCGCCTCGTCGAGGTAGACCATGCGGTAGCTCCACGCCTGGGCGGTGGCGGCCTCGCCGGTGTGGATGTCCTCGGGGTTCATCAGCATCAGCGTCGCGCGCGGGGCCAGGTGCTCGCCGCCGCGCCAGCGGAAGCGGCCGACGCCATCGGTGATCGCGCCCAGGCCGTAGGCCTCGTGCGTGTGCGGCTCGAAGCTGTGGCGCAGGATGTGGGCGTGATAGAGCTCGACGCCCGCGCGATGCGCAGGGCGGCGGTACTGGGCCTGATCCTCGGGATGCTCGAACGCCGTGGGCATGGGCGCGAGTCTATGCCCGGCTGGCGCATGCCAGGGCCGCGCCATCGCCGCGAGCCTTCGCACGAACACCGCGCCCCTCCCACTCATTCCCCTCCCGTGGCTTGGCCACATCCCCGGAGGGCTTCATGCCGAACCGTTCGCATCTTCTGACCCCCCTTGCCGCCGCGCTGCTGATGCCGTTGGGCGCAACCGCCATGTCCCCCGTGCTGCCGCTGCCCGGGTCCCTGTGCGGCAACGAGCCGATGCCCCCCATCGAGGCCCCTTACCGGATGGTCTGCGCGCTCGATCACGGCGTCCTCGCCAATTCGCCGATCGATCAGGGGGACCGCATCCGTGCGGCGCTCGACCAGTTGGTGTCGCAAGAGACCGGTCTGTACTTCCCCCAGGGCCGCTATGTCGTCGGCGGGAATCTGCCGCTGCGCACCGGCAACGTGCTGGTGGGAAGCCGCTTCGGGATCACGCATTTCGTCAATCCGTCGGATCGCACGACATTCGTCACCCAGACCTTCCACAGTGCAAACAAGCTGCTGATCGACAGCCTGGTCTTCGACAACATCGCTATTCACTTCTTCCATCGCAGCGGCAGCGTCATCCGCAACAACGGTTTCCGGCAGACGGCCTCGCCGGAGCCGCAGATCAGCGTGAACGGCGCGGACCGGGTCGAGGGCAACGTCCTTTGGCGCGAGCCGGGCCACCCTGGCGCCGGCATCCGCGTGGGCCTGGTGGCGTCCGGACACGGCGGCGAAGGCGCGACGGTGCGCGGCAATCTGCTGGGCGCGCGCGACGACATGGCGGGCGCTACCCCGGCGCGGGTGAAGGAGATGGCGGTGCTGGTCACCCGCGATGCGGCCATCCCGCTGGCGACGGAGCCGCTCGGCCAATTCACGGCCGCACTCGACATCCGCGGGACCGGCGCCACCACGGTCAGCGATAACGTCATCACGGTGGACGCCGTGCCCGGCGCACAGCGCCAGACGGCGGCGCTGGTCAATGTCAACCGGATGAAGTTCGAACGCAACAAGCTCTCCGTGCGAGGCGATGCGGGCTCGGCGCTGCCATTCACCGTCCAGGCGCCGCAGGACACCCTCATCAGCGGGAACACCCTGCAGCTCGTGGATCTGCTGCTGACGCCGGATCCCGACGGCACGCGGCCGCTCAAGCGCAGCGACGTCAGCGGCAACATGGCGGTCGGCGCCGCGATGGACACGCGCCAGCCGGTCACGGGCGACGACGAGACTCACACGACCATCAAGGACCTGAGCTTCTCCTTCAACAGTTTCGACAGCCGCGATCCGACGCGATGCCTGATCGCCGCTCCGCTCCCAAGCCAGCCCGGACGCACCTTCGCCGCCTGGGGCAATGTGCGCGTGCCCGGCCAGCAGCCGGCCAGGACCTGCAACCTGCGCGACTGGAGCAAGGTCGATGACGGGCCAAGCCCCACGCCCGGCACGCGGCAGCCGGACCCGGTCACCGACACCGTGATCCCGCCGTCGACACAGCGGCCGATGGGGCCCGAGGGCACCGGCGCCGTGGCCGGTCCGACAGACGGCAACGCCATCGCGACGCCGCCGCCCGAGCGCCGGGAGCGCTGGTACAAGCGGCTGAATCGACGCATCGACAGGGTGTTGCGCCGGATGTTCTAACGCGGCGCGCTCAACCTCGCGCTCGTAGGCCGCATTGCCGCGACACGGTACTTCAGGCACGGGCGCGATGGCCCGGGATACTCCGCGACGCCCCCGGGCGGGTGCGAGAGACCGTGCTCGAGCGCCTGGACCGAGGGGCCGCATTGTCGGCACGGTGGTGATCCTGCCGGCCCCGTAGATCCTCATGAGTACCCGATGAACAGTCCCATCCGCGTCCGCCCGATCGCCCCGTCCGACCTCGCCGCCTGGCGTCCGCTCTGGGACGGCTACAACGCCTTCTACGGCCGCATTGGCGAGACCGCCCTGCCCGAGGCCGTCACCGCGTCGACCTGGGCGCGCTTCTTCGATGAGCGCGAGCCGGTGCATGCCTTCGTCGCCGAGCTGGACGGCCGGCTCGTCGGCCTGACGCATTTCCTGTTCCACCGCAGCACGACGCGGATCGAGGACACCTGCTACCTGCAGGACCTGTTCACCGCCGATGACGTGCGCGGCCGCGGGGTCGGCCGCGCGCTGATCGCGGCGGTCACCGATGCGGTGAAGGCGCGTGGCGGCCACCGCCTCTACTGGCAGACGCACGTGACCAACGCCGCCGGCCGCGCGCTGTATGACCGCGTCGCGGAGCACAAGGGATTCATCATCTACGGCCAGGACTTCTGATCCCGCCAGGCCCGGCGCGGGCCGTCAGACCATGCGGCGATGCAGGTCCTGGCGCGCGCTCTCGGCCAGGTCGGAGCCGCGCACGCCGCCTTCGGGGAAGGTCGCGCTGCCCATGCGCAGGCGCACATGCATCGTGTGCGCGTCCACGCCATACGGGCCATTGAGCGCCACCGACAGGCGGTGATGCACCAGATGGGCCTCGGACAGTCCGGCATCCAGCAGCAGCACGGCGAAACTCGATTCGCCCACCTGCAGCACGAGGTCGGTGCCGCGCACGCGGCTGCGCAGGCGGCGGCCTACCGCCGTCACCAGCGCGGCGCGGGCCTGGTCCGCTTCTTCACGGACCTCGGCGGCGGCGTCATCGGCCTGCGCGCCGGCATCGCCCGGCAAGGACTCGTCAGCCGCGACCGCGGCGACAGGACCGTTCGCGGGTTCGGTCTCCAGCCACAGCACCGAGAGGTGGCCGCCGTAGCGGCGGCACTGCGTCAGCTGGCGCGAAATCATCAGACCGAACTCGGCCAGCGAGTCCACCCGCGGCACCCACAGCGCCGGCGTCGTGCGCGCCGGCTTGGCGCATGACGCCTGGCCCTCTTCCCCGGCGGCGGGCGCGGCGGTGACGGGCGACAGGTTCATGCACGCAGACTCCAGGCGGATGGACGAAGCACGCTCGCCTGCCGTTGCCGGCCCTGCGCGGGTGCGGTTGATGGGTGAGAACACGGCCTGCTGATAGCAGCCCGATCCTTGCCGGCCTCCCTTGCCACACTGACCAGCCGTGTCCTCACTTATTCAAAACGGATTGCCAACCTCGCTCCCGACAATCGGCCAGCAAAAATCTTCTAGGTGAAAACCCTTGGAATGACATCGGCACCCACCTGTTCATGTCATGGCTCACACAGGTTCTTGTAGAGAGGTCGCACAGGGCCGCTAGAGTGCCGCTCCATGAAGGACATCACCCAACTGCTGCACGACGCGGGCCAAGGCGACCGGGCGGCTGCCGACCAGGTGGTGGCGCAGCTGTACGGCGACCTTCAGCGCCTGGCGCGGCAGCGGATCCGGCAGGCCGGGGAGATGACGCTGCTGGACACCACCGCCCTGGTGCACGAGGCCTGGCTGAGGCTGGCCGGCACGCAGGGCCAGAACTTCCCGGACCGGCGCCATTTCCTGGCCTATGCGGCTCGGACCATGCGCCATGTCGTGATCGATCTGGTGCGGGCGCGTCAGGCCGAGCGCCGCGGCGGCGACCAGCCGGACCTGACGCTGAACACGGCCGTGGTCGAGGGCACGCCGCAGTCCGATGACCAGGTGCTGCGGGTGCACGAGGCGCTGGAGGAGCTGGCGACGGTGGATGCGCGGCTCGCGCAGGTGGTGGAGATGCGCTATTTCGGCGGCCTGCTGGAGCAGGAAATCGCGGAAGCGCTCGGGGTCACCGAACGGACCGTGCAACGCGACTGGCAGAAGGCGAGAATCCTGCTTTCGATGAGCCTCAAGGCCTGACCCTGCTGGGGGAGCCGGGGCTCGTTTCCAACGCACAAGACGCCCCCCGATGGACGCACTCGACAAACAGCGCTGGATCGCGCTGAGTCCGCTGCTCGACGAGCTGCTGGATCTGGAGGAACACGAGCGGAGCCGCCGCCTCGCGGAGATCCGCGCGGGCGACGTCGCCATGGCCGAGCATCTGGAGGCGCTGCTGGCGCGCGACGCGGCGCTGGGCGAGGACGGATTCCTCGAGCAGCCCGCCGCGGAGGCGCTGCAGGGCCCGACGCCGCCGGCACTGCCGCCGCTGGACTTCGCGGGCGAGTCGCTCGGGCCTTACGTGCTGGAGCGCGAGCTCGGCCAGGGCGGGATGGGCGCGGTCTGGCTGGCGAGCCGCGCGGATGGCCGCTTCGAGGGTCAGGTGGCGGTCAAGTTCCTGAAGTCGGGGCTGTTCGGCAAGGGCGACAGCGGCCGCTTCGAGCGCGAAGGGCAGATCCTGGCGCGGCTGTCGCATCCGAACATCGCGCGCCTGCTGGATGCGGGCGTGCATCACGGGCATCAGCCGTATCTGGTGCTGGAGTACGTCGACGGGCTGCCGATCGACCGGTACTGCCAGATCAACGGACTGGACGTCGAGTCGCGGATCAAGCTGTTCCTGGACGTGCTGTCGGCGGTGGCGCACGCGCATCAGCGGCTGATCCTGCATCGGGACCTGAAGCCGAGCAACATCCTGGTCACGCACGACGGGCAGGTGAAGCTGCTGGATTTCGGCATCGCCAAGCTGCTGGACGACGCGACGCAATCGGGCGCGGCGACGGAGCTGACGCAGCGCGCGGGCAGCGCGTTCACGCCGCAGTACGCGGCTCCGGAGCAGGTGCAGCAGGCGGATGTGACGACGGCGACGGATGTGTACGCGCTGGGCGTGCTGCTGTACCAGATGCTGGGCGGCCGGCATCCGACGGCGGACGACACGCAGACCCACCTGGACCGGCTGCGCGCGGTGGTGGAGCTGGTGCCCAAGCGGCTGTCGGACGTGGCGGGCGATCAACTCGATCCGGCGATCGCGCGGCAGGCGAAGCTGCTGCGCGGGGATCTGGACACGATCGTCGCGAAGGCGCTGAAGAAGAAGCCCTCGGAGCGCTATGCCAACGCGGAGTCGATGGCGGTGGATCTGCGGCACTGGCTGGCGCATGAGCCGATCACGGCGCGGCCGGACACGCGGTTCTACGTGCTGCGCAGGTTCGTGCGCCGGCACCGGTGGAGCGTGGCGGCGAGCAGCGCGGCCGTGCTGGCGCTGGTGGGGCTCACCGGCGTGAGCGTGCTGCAGGCGCGGCGGGCGGAACGGGCGGAGCATCAGGCGCAGGAGCGAAGGCAGCGGGCGGACGATCTGCTGAGCTTCATGCTGGGGGAGTTCGCGGACAAGCTGCGCCCGATTGGCCGGCTGGAACTGCTCGACAGCGTGGGAAGCAAGGCGCTGACCTACCTCGCGCAGGATCAGGATGCGTCGCCGCAGGAAAGGCTGCAGCGCGCGAAGGCGTTGACTGTCATTGGCGAGGTGCGTGTTTCCAAGCGGAATCTGAAAGAGGCGCTGGAGCCGCTGATCGCCGCGCGCACGCTGCTGGAGGGGCCGCCGCCGTCAGCCGACCTTACTGGCGAATGGCTCAAGGCCAAGGGGGCTGCCGCCTTCTGGGTCGGCCATGTCCATTACTACACCCGTGAACTGGACAAGGCCACCGACGCCTGGCTCGCGTATCGGGATGCAGAGCAGGCTTGGGTAGATGCCCAACCCGACAACAGAGAAGCGCTGATTGAACTCTCCTACGCCTATAACAGCCTCGGGTCGGCCCGCCTGTTGAGCGTGGACCTCCAGGGCGCGTCGTCCTACTTCAAGCGTTCGATCGAGATGAAACGCCGAAGCATCGCTTCGGACCCGAAGCCCGATGCTGCCGCCCACATGGGCTTGGCGGACAGCCTCAGCTGGCTGGGCACGGCCTATTTGCAGCAGGGGCTCCATCGGGCAGCGGAACGTCTGTTCTCTGAAGGCGCGTCCATCATTGCCGCCGTCCGCGCAGGCGCCCCGCGGGACGACGCATGGGCTTACCGTGAAGCCATCATGCGTCGCTGGCAGGCGACGGCACTGTCCGAACTCGGACACCGCGATGCCGCCATGACGGAGTCCCGAACATCGGTGGCGATTCTTCAGGAGCTGCAGCGACAGGATCCCTCGAATTCCCAATGGCGCTTCAACGGCTTCGTTTCCGAGGTCGTCGATCTGTCGATACGGGCACCGAGTCTCTCGACCTCTCAGCAACTGAGCCAGGCACGCGAACTCGAGAACCGGCTCGCGCGGTATCGCCAGGAAGGCGCGGGCAACAAGGTGACCGACTCCCAGTCGTCGCTCTCCGGCTTGATCGCCCGCGCACTGCAACGGCAAGGCCAGACCGATGCAGCCTTGGAGGTGATCGATGAGCAGAGACGCAAGCAGGCCAAGATCCTGGGCTCCCGCTCCACCGACTTGGGCTTCGTGGCCGACTATGTCGAGACCCGGCGACTCCGCATCACGCTGGATGCCGCGTCGAAACGCGGCGCGATCAGTGAGGAAACCCGGACCGCCTGCAAGGAGATCGATGACGCCGTCGTGAAGATAGCCCCTGCTGTCCGGGTTCATCAGCAGATCACCCAAGCGTGGGTTGAGGCCCAATCCTGTCTGGGTCAGGGAGAAAGAGAAGACGTGAAGCGCGCGGTGGCTTGGCTGCAGCGAGACCGATCGGCAGAGTCCTCTCCCTGATCTTTCAATCGATTCAACAAGGAGAGGGAAATCATGACCGTGACCGTCTATGTCGGAGCCGACGTCAGCGCCGATGGCAACTTCGCCGACTGCACTTACTACCGCGACCACGAGGGCGACGAGCCCATCGAGGGGTCCGAGATCCACATCCCCATGACTGCGGGCGCGTTCACGTTCGAACAGTCGCTGAAGGGCAGCCTGTCGCTGATCGGCGCCACCTTCAAGACCCTCGGAACGGCGGCTGGCATGAATGCGAGCAACTTCGCGCCGGCCAATGACGATGGCCAAGTGACCTTCGCGATGCCGACGAACACCGTCATCACCAAGGGCGTCGTGCTGCTGTTTTCCACGCCCGGCGTCGTCGAGAACCTCTACCCGAGTTCGGACCCGCAGGTGATCAACGACGCATCGGCCTGCCCCTGAGGCCCGAGCGCGCGGCCCTTCAAGGCCGCGCGCCGGCAGGAGCGAAGCTCGGGAGAGCCTCCTCCGCCATCGCCCGTCCCAGCCGGGACGGGTTCACCCGCTCCATCACGCGCGCGTCGAGCGCGAATTCCTTCTGCTGCGTGTAGGCCACCGCGCCGATCCTCGGCTCGCTGCCCGGCGCCTGCGGCCCCAGCACCCCGAGCACCGGATAGACGCGCAGCCGCGCGATCAACAGTCCCTGCGCCGCGTCCGCAAAGACCGCCGTCTCCAGCACCCGCGTGCAGCCCAGCCGCCGCACCTCCGCGAGCAGGCCCTGCAGGTTCGCCGGCACGTCCGTCGCGGCGACCGGCAGCATCACGTTCACCACCGGCAGGCCCGCGGCCACCAGCGGCTCGCGCGCCGCGAGATTGAAGGCGCTGTTGGCCTCGTCCCATTGGCGGTTGGCCGCCGGCTGAGCGGGATCGAAGTTCCGGCCCTGCCCGAACAGCATCACGCAAGGCTGGCCCGGCACCGGCGCGGACGCGGATGAGACCGCCGCCGACGCACCCGGCAGTGAGAACTGCGCCCTCGCCGGCGCGGCGCCCGCGAAGACGGCCAGCAACGCGCTGAAAAGGAAAGCCTGACGGCAGTGCGGATTCGACATGGACGCGAATTGTGCGCCGCCTCGATCGCCGCACAATGGCCGCTCCGACCGGCTGGAGCGACGCAATGCGCGAGTGGACGACCTGGAGAACCGTGGGTATGGCGGCGTTCGCCGCGGCGATCGTGACGCTGAGCGGCTGCGCGACGCCCGTGCGCGACGAGCGCCTCAGACCCGGCGTCACCACCAGCGCGGAAGTCCAGCAGTACTACGGCGCGCCGTCGCGCGTCTGGCCCGAAGCGGACGGCGGCCACACCCTCGAATACGCGACCCAGCCCTTCGGCCGCACCTGCTACATGGTGCGGCTAGACGCGCAGGACCGCTTCGTGAGCAGCGTCGACGGCCTCTCCGCCGCGAGCCGCGCGCGCATCGAGCCCGGCATGACGCCCGAGCAGGTGCTGCGCGTGCTCGGCCGCGAGCGCACCCGCGTGTTCTTCAAGCTCAGCGGCGAGGACGTCTGGGACTGGAACATCGAGCCCGACATGAACGGCTACCTGCTGCGCTTCAACGTGCACTTCAAGGATGGGGTGGTGCTGCGCACCTCGCAGAGCGCGGTCTATCCGAGCCGCCGCTTCTTCTGGGACGACTGAAGCGCCAAGCGCGCCCTGTCGCGCGCCTCCGACAAATACACAGCTTCGAGTCGGTCACGACGCAAGTCGAGTCATTGAATCGCGCCCCGGTCCTGGAGACGATGCCCGATCCCGATGTCCATGGGTGCGACGTCGAGAGAAAGGAAGCAGCTCCATGACCTCCGTTCAGATTCAACTGCCCGACTGCCTGGCGCAGGAAGCCGCCGTTGCGGGTCTCTTCGCTCCCGAACGCATCGAGGCCATGTTCGCCAGACAACTGCAAACCGAAAGGCTCCTGGCCTCCCTGGCTCGTGAGGACGACGCCTTCGAGTTGATGTCCATGGCAGAAATCCAGGCGGAAGTCGATGCAGTCCGAGCAGAAAAGCGTGCAGCGAAGCGTCGTGCGGCTCGTGCTTGACACGAATGTCGTCGCATCCGGCCTGATGTGGGATGGCGCGACCGCGCGGCTCTTTGAACTGACAACTGATGGTCCATGGAATGTCGAGCTTATTTGCAGTCAAGCCATGCTCACGGAGTTGCGCGACATCATCGGCCGCCGAAAGTTTTCAAGGCGCCTCTCGCTGAAGGCCACCAGCGCCGACGCCTTCGTCAATGACTATGCGCAGCGGACGACCCTGGTCGCACCAGCCAGCATTCCACCCACGGTGCATGAGGATCCGGATGATGACATCGTCGTCGCCACCGCCCTTGCCGGCCAGGCTCATCTACTGGTCACGGGTGACGCCCATCTCTTGGCGCTTGGGAATGTGAGGTACGTGCCGATCGTTCGCCCGGCCGCTGCAATCACCATGCTCGGCGGCCCGAAGCGCCGATCGCCCGGGCGATCTCCTCCCAAAGGGGGACGCCACCCCCGTCGCCTGTGACGGATTCAATACAGCCCCCATCGCCGCCACCGTTCTGACAAGCTGCATCCGGCATCCGCTCTTTACACTCGCCGCCCTGGAGGGAGTGAAGAGGATGTCGAATCAATCCGTCGGCCTGGCGCCCCGCGCATTGGCCATGGTGATCGACGGCGTGCTGATGATCGCCGCGAGCACCTTGTTGATGTGGGCCGTCTACGGCGACCCGGTCGCCAAATGGAACGACCTGCGGCCCGCCACGCTCGCGATCCAGTGGCTGCTGCCGCTCGTCGTCTGCGTCGTGTTCTGGAGCTGGCAGGGCGCCACGCCCGGCAAGCTCGTCGCCGGCCTCAAGGTCGTCGATGCCCGCAGCGGCCAGCGCCCCTCCCCCGCCCAGGCCGCCCTGCGCTGGTTCGGTTATCTGATCTCCGCGATCCCGCTGTTCGCCGGCTTCCTCTGGGCCCGCGTCGACGCCGAGGGCCGCACCTGGCATGACCGCCTCTCCCGCACCGAAGTCCTGCGCAGCCGCGACGCCCCCGCCGACGGCGAAGGCCTGCTGCTCGGCTACATCGGCAGCCACTGGCGCGGCGAACAGAGCCTGGCGCAGAGCTTCTGGATCAACCACGTCCTGCTCACCTGGCCGCTCGCCGGCGGCGTGCAGGGCCTCGTCGCCTGGCTGTCGACCAAGAGCGACGGCCTGCAGGGCGTCGCGATCGCGCTGCTGATCACCTGGCCGCTGCTGATCGTCGTCGAGATCTGGAGCGCCGTCGGCACCTGGCGCGCGGTGCGCGGCTACGTCGACGCCGGCGGCTCCCTGCTGATGTCCGGCCTGGCGCGCTTGTCGCTGTTCGGCTCGTTCTTGCAGATCGCGTTCTCGCTGGCTTTCGGCGTCTTCGGCGAACTGCCCGAGCTCTGGAAACTCGCCCGCGGCATCGACCCCATCGGCAACGTGCGCCTGAGCGTCAGCACCGACGGCCGCACGATGCAGCTCAATGGCCCGATCGGCGCCGGCGACGCCGGCCGGCTCGGCGCGCTGCTCGAGACCTCGCCTGGCGTGAAGCTGCTCGAGGTCGCCTCGCCCGGCGGCCGCGTCACCGAGGCCGAACGCATGGTCGCGCTGATCCGCCAGCGCACCCTCGGTACCCGCGCCATCGGCAATTGCGAGAGCGCCTGCACGCTGGTCTTCCTCGCCGGCAACCGGCGCCAGATGATGCCCGGCGCGCAGCTCGGCTTCCATCGCGCCAGCAGCGGCTCCTTCAATCCGGCCTTCGACGAGATCGCCAACCAGGAACTTGCCCGCACCTATCGCCGCATGGAGCTCCCCGAGGACTTCATCCGCAAGACGCTCGAGACCTCTTCGCGCAGCATGTGGTACCCGGCGGCCGCCGACCTGGTGCGCCACTCGCTGATCCTGCCGCCGCCCAAGACGCTGGACGTCGCGCTGCCCGAGGGCGACGGTGCCGGCCAGCATGCGCCGCTCAGCGACTACGTCAACGCGCTGCGCGCCAGCGACGCGTGGTTCAAGCTCGACCAGCGCTTCCCCGGCCTCATCGACGAAGCCGCCGGCCGCATGCGCGACGCGCATGTGGCGCTGGCCGGGTCCGAACACGCCTCCACCGCCGCGCAGATCGCGGCACAGGACGTGCTCGCGCCGCATGTGCGCGAGCTGCTGCTCAATGGCTCACCCGCGCTGCGCCGCAGCTACCTGCAGGTGCTGCGCGCCCAGCTGACCGCGGCGCAGGCGCTCGGCGCGGACACCTGCCAAGCGTGGCTGTCCGGCTCGCCGGTGCCGCGCCGGCTGCTGCCGGATGAGGCGCTCGCCTGGGAGGCCCGCTGGCTGATCGAGTCCGCGGACGATCCGCCGCCCCAGCGCACGCGCGCCGCCATGCCGACGCCGCTCGAACTGGAGGTGTTGAGCCGCAGCGTCGGCTCGACCGCGGCCGGGGCGTTCTCCAAGCTCTGGACCGGAGGCAACAGCGGTGCCGCGCCGGTCAGCTGCGAGCGGGCGGTCCAGGTGCTGGACCATATCCAGCGCGCCGCCGTCGCGCCGCGCGAGCTCGCCGAGCGGGTGGTGTTCCAGAACCCGCGCTGAACTCGGGCCGGGCCGTCCGGGGCCCTGGCCTGGCGTTCAGTCGTCCTCGCCGAGCCCGGCGGCCGCCTTCGCGCGCATCCGCGCATGGACATACGCGCCCTGCGGGATGTGCAGCAGATCGGCGATGCGCCACATCGTGTGGCGCTCGATGTCGCCGAGCTGGCCGTCGGCGTAGGCCACGCCCCACATCAGCTCCACCAGCCGCAGCTTGGCGGGCATGTCCCAGCGCTCGTCGATCGGCGAGGTGAAGGCGAAGAGATCCGAGGCCGTGCGCGCGGTGCGCTCAGCCTGCGCGGTGAGCGCGTCGGCCTCGTCGTCGGCCAGCGCGAACAGCGCCGTCAGCGCACGCCTCACGGCGCCGCGTTCGAGCTCGGAGAAATTGGCGTCGGCGCGCATCACCTCGACGAGCAGCACCGCCGCCGACAGCGGCAGCGACGGCGCACCCACGCGCCGGCCGAACGCGTCGTCCGGCGCCAGCGTCTCGAAGAGGTCCATCAGCGACTTGAACATGCCCTGATGGTGGCAGCTCCGAACGCCCGGGCCTTACGCACGTCTTAAGCCGCGGCTCGACAGGCCGCCTTCAAGTCGCCTCGGCCAGCTGGAAGTTCTTCTTCCACTCGCTGCACATCTTTCGAAAAGACCTGCTGTTCTTCGCGGCCTGATCCAGGTCGAAGCGAGCCGAGAAGGCGGGTTGATCCGTCGTCTCGCCGTAGCTGCGGGAGACCATCCGCTCTTTCATCCAGCCTTTGGCGTTCCGCGGTGTCTCCGCGTCGATCCGATCCTTCGCATCCCAGGCGAACCCGCGGACACCGTCCAGCGATTCGGCGGCGGCGATAAACCAGGCTTCGAATTCTCGATTCGGAATGACCACCGCAACTTCCCGAAAAGGGAGCACCTCCCTCGCTCGCTTGCGGATATCAGCCGCGAGGGCCATTGGACAAGCGTCGTCCGCATCCAGAACGATCAGGATCCATCCTTCATCGCCACTCTTTGCGGCGGCGAGCAACAGATGCCGCCGAAACTCTTCCTGCCGATTGAGGAAGCGATCCTTGTGAACCCGAATCGGCGCGAGGACATTCACGTGGTCGACGGGCCCGAATCGTTGATGCAGCCGGCGCAACACGACAGGCATCGCGGCAACCTCGCCATCTCCTTCGACAATGGCACAGACTGCCTTCATGAATGGGGGTCTCCAAATAGCTCTCCCTGGGAGAGACTTTGCCGCCGCACCTCCACGGGGTCCGGAACCAACTGATTCATCCTCAGCAATTCACCTGCGGAGAAGAGTCGTTCGCGCAGTGCGGTGCGAGCGCCTTCGTCGATCGGCGCGATGTGCGTCTCCCCGCCCTCGGAAGCCACGGCCAACAGAGCGTCCGCGCCGATGCTCTGGTCGTCCAGGAGATCGGGGCTGTGACTCGTGACAATGATCTGCGTGCTTTCCGACGCACGCCCAAGCGCCTCACGCAACGCGGCACTGGCCGCGGGATGAAGCGCGGTCTCAGGTTCCTCGATCCCCACCAGGGTGGGCGCGTAGTCCCGATTCCCTTGATAAAGCGCCGTCAGCACGCCCAACGCTCGCAGCGTGCCGTCAGACATGTTCTGCGCCATGAAACGCCAGGGGTGTTCCGAGCCCTTTGTTTCCTGGCTGAATTCGAGCGTCTCCATATGGCCGATCTGCTTGCGATGAATGCCATGCACCATCGGCACCACTGTTTGCAGATACTCCCTGATTCGCGCCAGGCCTTCTGGTGAAACGCGCTCGAGATGGCCGATGACGCTCGCGATGTTCTCGCCGACTGGCTTCAGAAGCTTTCCTTCCTGAGGCTTCTGCAGTTCACGCATGACCTTCGGGTTCAAGTTGTAGAAACCCATGGAGGTCAGTGCATCGTAGGCCGGCCGGAATGCCGCCACGCCCGAGAGCGCCACCAAGGCCAGGCGATCCGGCGTCACGGCAGGAAAGGTCGCTTCGCTCGTGGATTTGACGACGCCCCTTTCGATGCGATACGAGGGGCCCGCCCCTTTTCTCCCGAGGGAGCACTCCTCGGCGTGCACCACATAGCTGCCCGCAGCTTGAGAACTCACGCTGAAGGCGTAATGCCCTTCCTGACCGGACGGCAGGATGAACTCGAGTCTTACCCCGAAGGTCATCGGATGGCCCGTGGACCTGCGCCGCACCTCCGCCAAGCCTCCCCGCTCATTCAAAGCGTTGTCCAACGATCCGCCCAATGCATCTCGCACCAGATGAAGTGCATCCAGGAAATTGCTCTTTCCCGATCCGTTCGCGCCGACCAGATACGTCAGCGGACGCAGGCGCACATCGCAGAGCCCGATGCTCTTGTAGTTGCGTAGCACGACACGGGTCAGGAATAAGGGGTTCGTCATCTTGGACCTTGGTGAAGCCCGCTCGACGCCTGTCGACAAACGGGGAGCAAATGCTACCCCCTCGGGGCGGCCCCAAAAGACAATGCGCCGCCGGGACCAGCCACGGCGGCGCACCAAAGGGAAGCGGTTCCTATCCAGGAATCGTTCAGGCGCTCAGCGCACCTTCCCTTCCTTCCACGCGTTCAGCAGCTTGTCGTACGCGATGGTCTCGCCCTTGGGCTTCTCGTTGGCCAGCTTGGCCCACGGCGCGCCCTTGTCGGAGAGCCACTTCTTCGGGTCCTCCTTCTTGTTCAGCTTCGGCGCGCACTTGGCCATGCCCGCGCGCTCCAGCCGCGCCATCACCGCGTCCATCTCGTCCGCCAGCGTGTCCATCGCGGCCTGCGGCGTCTTCTCGCCCGTCACCGCCTGCGCCACGTTCTTCCACCACAGCTGCGCCAGCTTCGGATAGTCCGGCACGTTCGTGCCCGTGGGCGTCCACGCCACCCGCGCCGGCGAGCGGTAGAACTCGATCAGGCCGCCGTACTTGTTCGCGTTCTTCGTGAAGTAGTCGCTGCGGATGTCGCTGTCGCGGATGAAGGTCAGGCCCTGGATGCTCTTCTTCAGGCTCACCGTCTTGGCCGTCACGAACTGCGCATACAGCCACGCCGCCGCCGTGCGGTTCGGGTCGCTGTTGGCGAAGAAGGTCCAGCTGCCCACGTCCTGGTAGCCGTTCTGCATGCCGGCCTTCCAGTACGGACCATTGGGCCCCGGCGCCATGCGCCACTTCGGCGTGCCGTCCGCGTTCACCACCGGCAGGCCCGGCTTGACCATGTCCGCCGTGAAGGCCGTGTACCAGAAGATCTGCTGCGCGATCTGCCCCTGCGCCGGCACCGGACCGGCCTCGCCGAAGGTCATGCCCGTGGCTTCCTTCGGCGCGTACTTCTTCATCCAGTCGACGTACTTCGTCAGCGCGAAGACCGCCGCCGGCGAGTTCGTCGCCCCGCCCCGCGCCATCGACGCGCCCACCGGCGTGCACTTGTCGTCGGCCACGCGGATGCCCCACTCGTCCACCGGCATGCCGTTCGGGATGCCCTTGTCGGCCGCGCCCGCCATCGACAGCCACGCATCGGTGAAGCGCCAGCCCAGCGACGGATCCTTCTTGCCGTAGTCCATGTGACCGTAGATCGGCTTGCCGTCGATGGTCTTCACGTCATTGGAGAAGAACTCGGCGATGTCCTCGTAGGCGCTCCAGTTCAGCGGCACGCCCAGCTCATAGCCGTACTTGGCCTTGAACTTGTCCTGCAGATCCTTGCGCGCGAACAGGTCGGCCCGGAACCAGTACAGGTTGGCGAACTGCTGGTCCGGCAGCTGGTACAGCTTGCCGTCCGGCGCCGTCGTGAAGCTGGTGCCGATGAAGTCCTTCAGATCGAGGCCCGGATTGGTCCACTCCTTGCCCGCACCGGCCATGTAGTCGGTGAGGTTCATGATCTTGCCGTAGCGGAAGTGCGTGCCGATCAGGTCGGAGTCGGAGATCCAGCCGTCATAGATGCTCTTGCCCGACTGCATCGAGGTCTGCAGCTTCTCGACGACGTCACCCTCCTGGATGATGTCGTGCTTGACCTTGATGCCGGTGATCTCCTCGAAGGCCTTGGCCAGCACCTTGCTCTCGTACTCGTGCGTGGTCAGCGTCTCGGACACGACCGAGATCTCCTTCACGCCCTTGGCCTGCAGCTTCTTGGCCGCCTCGATGAACCACTTCATCTCGGCCAGTTGCTTGTCCTTGGACAGGGTCGAGGGCTGGAACTCGCCGTCCACCCACTTCTTCGCCTCCGCCTCGCCGGCCCACGCGCCATGCGCGCCGAGCGCCAGCAGCGCCGCCACGGCCAGCGCGGAATACTTGCTCTTGTTCACGCTTGTCTCCTCTGTCTGTCGCATCTCCCCCTGCTTGAGGACGAATCGCGGCTCCGGGGGAAATGGGAGCCGAATTCCTTGAACCTTCAACGATCCTCTCGCGCCGGGGTCAGCCCTTGCGCAGGATCAGTCCCAGCACCAGCATCGACACGGCGAAGCTGATCCAGATGCTGGGCTCGCTCTCGAGCTTGAACCACTGCGCCATCTTCTCGCCCAGCCCGACGAAGGCCAGGTTGATGTACGCGGCCGTCAGCAGCCCGATGAAGAGCCGGTCGCCGCGCGTCGTGCGCATCGGCAGCCAGCCCTTGCGCAGCGTCGTCGGGGACTTGATCTCCCAGACCGTCATGCCGATCAGCATCAGCACGATGCCGCTGAAGAAGATCGCCACCGGCGTGGTCCACACCATCCAATCGAACATCGCGGACCTCCCTTACACCCGGCCCATCGCGAAACCCTTCGCGATGTAATGCCGCACGAACCAGATCACGATGGCGCCGGGCACGATGGTCAGCGTGCCCGCGGCCGCCAGCGTCGCCCAATCCATGCCGGAGGCGCTCACCGTGCGCGTCATCGTCGCGACGATGGGCTTGGCGTTGACGCTGGTCAGCGTGCGCGCCAGCAGCAGCTCCACCCACGAGAACATGAAGCAGAAGAACGCCGCCACGCCCACGCCCGCCTTGATCAGCGGCAGGAACACCGTCAGGAAGAAGCGCGGAAAGCCGTAGCCATCGATGTAGGCGGTCTCGTCGATCTCGCGCGGGATGCCGCTCATGAAGCCTTCCAGGATCCACACCGCCAGCGGCACGTTGAACAGCAGGTGCGCCAGCGCCACCGCGATGTGCGTGTCCATCAGGCCCAGCGTCGTGTAGAGCTGGAAGAAGGGCAGCAGGAACACCGCCGGCGGCGTCATGCGGTTGGTCAGCAGCCAGAAGAACACATGCTTGTCGCCCAGGAACGAGTAGCGGCTGAAGGCGTACGCCGCCGGCAGCGCCACGCCGATCGAGATCACCGTGTTGATCGCGACGTAGATCAGGCTGTTGATGTAGCCGTCGTACCAGGACGGGTCGGTGAAGATGGTCTTGTAGCTGGCCAGCGTGAAATGCTGCGGCCACAGGCTGAAGCTGGACAGGATCTCCTCGTTGCTTCGGAAGCTCATGTTGACCATCCAGTAGATGGGCAGCAGCGCGAACAGCAGGTACGCGATCAGGAAGATCGACCGCTTGCGGAAACGGCGCTCATCCATGGGCCACCTCGCTCTTGTCTTGGGTGCCGACCGACTGCATCCAGTTGTAGAGGATGAAGCACAGCAGCAGGATGATCAGGAAGTAGATCAGCGAGAACGCCGCCGCCGGGCCCAGGTCGAACTGGCCGACCGCCTTCTGCGTCAGGTACTGGCTGAGGAAGGTCGTGGCGTTGCCGGGACCGCCGCCGGTGAGCACGAAGGGCTCGGTGTAGATCATGAAGCTGTCCATGAAGCGCAGCAGCACCGCGATCATCAGCACGCCCCGCATCTTGGGCAGTTGGATGTAGCGGAACACCGCGAACTTGCTGGCGCCGTCGATGCGCGCGGCCTGGTAGTAGGCATCGGGGATGGAGCGCAGTCCGGCGAAGCACAGCAGCGCCACCAGCGGCGTCCAGTGCCACACGTCCATGACCAGCACCGTGATCCAGGCGTCGGTGGCGTCGCCGGTGTAGTTGTAGTCCACGCCCAGCGCCTGCAGCGCCGCGCCCAGCAGTCCGATGTCGGCGCGGCCGTAGATCTGCCAGATCGTGCCCACGACGTTCCACGGGATCAGCAAGGACAGCGCCACCACCACCAGCACCGCCGACGCGCGCCAGCCCTGCGCGGGCATGGACAGCGCCAGGCAGATGCCCAGCGGGATCTCCACCAGCAGCACCGCCAGCGAGAAGCCCAGCTGGCGCAGCAGCGCGCCGTGCAGCTCCTCGTCGCGCAGCACCGCGGCGAACCACTCGGTGCCGACGAAGACCCGCCGCTCCGGCGAGATGATGTCCTGCACCGAGTAGTTCACCACCGTCATCAGCGGCAGGATGGCCGAGAAGGCCACGCACAGGAACACGGGCAGGACGAGGAACCAGGCCTTCTGATTGATCGGTTTCATGCGAGGCCCTCCTGGGCGGCGGCCACCGTCGCGGCGGCGATCAGTTGCTCGTCCGCGCCGTAGAAGCAGGTGTGGGGATTGAGCACGCGCAGCGCGATGGACGCGCCCGGCGCCGGCGGCCGCGCATGCGCGCTCAGCCGCGCCTTGAGCGTGTGCGGGCCGGCCTGCGCCGTGACCAGCCAGTAGGTGCCGATGTCCTGCACCTGGGCCACGGTGCCGGTGATCGTGCCGGGCCGCGCGGGGCTGGCGCCGCCTTCACCGATGTCCTCGAGTTCGACATATTCGGGCCGGATGCCCAGCGCGAAGGGCTCGGCGCGCGACAGCGCCGCGCCAGTGACCGCGTCGACCGCGCCCGCCACCGGCTGTCCGGCCACGCTCAGGCCGCCGCCCTCCTCCAGCGCCGCCGGCAGGAAGTTCATGCCGGGCGAGCCGATGAAGTGGCCGACGAAGCGATGACTCGGGCGCTCGAAGAGCTCGCCCGCCGTGCCGACCTGCACTGCGCGGCCGCGCGTCATGACGACGATGCGGTCGGCGAAGGTCAGCGCCTCGACTTGGTCGTGCGTGACGTAGACCAGCGTCAGCTTGAGCTCCTGGTGGATCTGCTTGAGCTTGCGCCGCAGCTGCCACTTCAGATGCGGATCGATGACGGTCAGCGGCTCGTCGAAGAGCACCGCCGACACGTCCTCCCGCACCAGCCCGCGGCCGAGCGAGATCTTCTGCTTGGCGTCGGCGGACAGGCCGGCGGCGCGCTGGTTCAACTGGCCGTTGAGCTCCAGCATCTCGGCGATGCGGCCGACGCGCGCCTTGATGCGGTCCGCCGGCACGCCGCGGTTGCGCAGCGGAAAGGCGAGGTTCTCGGCCACCGTCATCGTGTCGTAGATGACGGGGAACTGGAACACCTGCGCGATGTTGCGCTGCTGCGGCGTCAGCGCGGTCACGTCGCGGCCGTCGAAGCGCACGGTGCCGTGCGAGGGCCTGAGCAGCCCCGACACGATGTTCAGCATGGTCGTCTTGCCGCAGCCCGACGGGCCCAGCAGCGCATAGGCGCCGCCGTCCTCGAAGCTCATCTTGAGCGGCAGCAGCGCGTAGTCGGCATCCTCCTTGGGATCGGGCCGATAGGCGTGGGCGAGGTCCAGGTCGATGCGGGCCATCAGCGGGCTCCCTGGCGCTCGGGCGCCCGCGTGAGCAGCCCGGCCGCGTCGAAGACGTGGACATGGGCCGCGTTGAGATACAGCGTCAATGGCGCGCCGAGTTCGAAGTCATGCACGCCGGTCAACTGGGCGACGAGCTCGCCGATCTCGGTGCGCGCGTGGACGAAGGTGTCGGAGCCGGAGATCTCGGCCAGTTCGACCTCGCCCTTGATCGCGAGGTCGCCGGGCTGCCCGGTGACGCGCAGCGCGTTGGCGCGCACGCCGACGGTGACGCCGCCCTGCCCCGGCAGCGCCAGCTCGACGCCCGGCCGCAGCTGCAGCCGGTCGCCCAGGCCCTGCGCGATGACCAGGTTCATCGGCGGATCGCTGAAGGCCCGCGCCACGCGCAGCGACGCGGGACGGTGGAAGACTTCGGCGGTGGGGCCGTACTGCAGCAGCTCGCCGGCGTCCATCACCGCGGTGTAGCCGCCGAGCTGCAGCGCCTCGGCCGGCTCGGTGGTCGCGTAGACCACCGTCGACTCGCCGGTGGCGAAGAGCTGGCCCAGTTCTTCGCGCAATTCCTCGCGCAGCTTGTAGTCCAGGTTCACCAGCGGCTCGTCCAGCAGCATCAGCGGCGCCTGCTTGGCCAGCGCCCGCGCCAGCGCGACGCGCTGCTGCTGGCCGCCGGAGAGCTGCGCGGGCAGCTTGTCCAGGTGCATCTCGATGTGCAGCTTGGTGGCGAGCTCGTCCACGCGGCGGCGGATCGCGTCGCGGTCGAGCTGGCCGCGAGAGGGGTGCAATGACTGGCCGTCCGCCGGGCCGCCCCCAAGGACGGCCATGCCCCCTCGGGGGGCCGACCGCGTACCCGCGGTCGAGGGGCGCAATCGAAGCGGCGAGGCGATGTTGTCGCGCACCGTCATCGACGGATAGTTGATGAACTGCTGGTAGACCATCGCCACGTCGCGCTTGCGCACCGGCCAGCCCGTGACGTCGGTGCCATCGACCGTGATGGCGCCCTCGCTGGGCCGGTCCAGGCCCGCCATCAGGCGCATCAGCGTCGTCTTGCCGGCCTGCGTCGCGCCCAGCAGCACGGTGACCGCGTTCGGCGCCAGCCGCAGGTCCATCGGGTACAGGTGCTGCTGCGCGCCGACCTTGTGGCTCACGCCGCGCAGGCTCAGTTCCATGAGCTCGGCTCCATCGTTGTCTCTCTTCGCATCGTTCTTCGTGGATCGGAGGGTCAGGTCATGCGACCGCGGCCGGACGGACCCAGAGGTGCTCGCGCTCGGCGAACCACTGGACCACCGCCATCCGCTGCGCCTCGGTGTAATGCAGTCCCAGTTTCGAGCGGCGCCACAGCACGTCGTCGGCCGCGCGGGCCCATTCCTCGCGGACCAGGTAGTCGAGTTCGGCCTGGTGCAGGCCGGGGGCAATCTCCGGGCCTAGGTCCTCCAGCCGCTCCGCGCCGCCGAGCACCCGCCCGACGCGCGCGCCGTAGGCCCGCGCCATGCGCCGCGCCAGCGACGGCGGCAGCCACGGATGGCGCTGGCCGATCGCGGACAGCAGGCGCTGAAAGTCGGTGTCGGGCCGCTGCGGCGCCCCGATCCAGTCGCGCAGGTCGCCGCCCGGCAGGTGAGCGTGCTCGGTCCAGGCGCGGCGGCGGTCGCCGAGCAGCGCGCCGACCAGGTCGGCGGCGTCCTCGGCCAGCTTGCGGAAGGTCGTGATCTTGCCGCCCCACACGCTCAGCAGCGGCGCGCCGCCTTCGGCATGGGTCTCGAGCAGGTAGTCGCGCGTCACGGCCGAAGGATCGCCAGAGGCGTCGTCCAGCAGCGGGCGCACGCCGGCGTAGGTCCAGACCACGTCGGACGCGGCCACCGGCTCGCGGAAGTAGCGGCTGGCCTGCTCGCAGAGATAGGCGATCTCGCCCTCGTCGATGCGGGCCTTGCCGAAGCCGGCCAGCGCGTCGGCCGGCAATTCCACGTCGGTGGTGCCGATCAGCGTGAATTCGTCCTCGTAGGGGATGGCGAAGATGATCCGCTTGTCCGGGTTCTGGAAGATGTAGGCGTGGTCGTGCTGGAAGCGCTTGCGCACGATGATGTGGCTGCCCTTGACGAGCCGCAGGCTCTTGGTGGCCAGCGCCTCGCCGCGCGCCGGATGGGCGACTTCGCGCAGGAAGCCTTCGGCCCAGGGGCCGGCCGCGTTCACCAGCGCGCGCGCCTTCAGCGTGCGCTCGCCATCGGCGCAGCGCAGCGTCGCGGTCCAGTGGTCCGCGTGGCGTTGCGCGCCGGTGACTGCCGTGCGGGTATGCAGCACCGCGCCATGCTCGCGCGCGTCGAGCGCGTTCAGCAGCACCAGGCGCGCGTCATCGACCCAGCCGTCGGAGTAGACGAAGCCCTTCGTGTAGACGGGCTTGAGCGGCTCGCCGTAGGGGGAGCCGCGCAGGTCGATGCCGGTCGAACCGGGCAGCACCTCGCGGCGCGCCAGGTGGTCGTACAGGAACAGCCCGATGCGGATCATCCAGGCCGGCCGCATCGCCGCGTCATGCGGCATCACGAAGCGCAGCGGCCACATGATGTGCGGCGCGCTGCGCAGCAGCACCTCGCGCTCCTGCAGCGCCTTGCGCACCAGCGAGAACTCGTAGTACTCGAGATAACGCAGCCCGCCGTGGATCAGCTTGGTCGACGAGGACGAGGTGTGCGCGGCGAAGTCCGAGGCCTCCGCCAGCACGACCTTCCAGCCCCGGCCGGCCAGGTCGCGCGCGATGCCGGCGCCGTTGATGCCGCCGCCCACGACGAGCACGTCGCAGTCGCCGGGCGCGGCCTGGTCGGGCGGGGGATTCAAGGACACGGTGATCTCCTGGACGCGAACGGGAAGTTCGCAATTCTGTTCTTCTTTTTTCTTTTTAGCGCGAATAAGCGCGTTTCATGCCAGGGTAAACCCGATCATTTGTTCGTTTTGGTTCCTTTAGCCTGCGCGCCATGAATCCCAACCCTCGTCAGAACGATCTGCTGCAGGAGGTGCGCGCGCGCGGCTCGGTGAGCGTGGAGGCGCTGGCCGAGCGCTTCGGCGTGACGCTGCAGACGGTGCGGCGCGACGTGCAGCGCCTGGCCGAGGCCGGCCTGGTGCAGCGCTTCCACGGCGGCGTGCGCGTGCCCTCGTCGACGACCGAGAACATCGCCTACCGCCAGCGCCAGGCGATGCAGGCCGATGGCAAGGCGCGCATCGCGCGGGCGATCGCGGCGCGCATTCCGGCGGGCTGCTCGCTGATCCTGAACCTGGGCACGACCACCGAGGCGGTGGCGCACGCGCTGCTGCGTCACCAGGGCCTGCGCGTGATCACCAACAACCTCAACGTCGCGATGATCCTGAGCGACAACCCCGACTGCGAGCTGGTGATGGTGGGCGGCTCGGTGCGGCACCGCGACCGCGGCATCGTCGGCGAGGCGGCGGTCGACTTCATCCGCCAGTTCAAGGTGGACATCGGGCTGATCGGGATCTCGGGCATCGAGTCCGACGGCAGCCTGCGCGATTTCGACTACCGTGAGGTGATGGTGGCGCGGACCATCGTCGAGCACTCGCGCGAGGTCTGGGTCGCGGCGGACGCGACCAAGTTCAACCGGCCCGCGATGGCGGAGGTCGCGCGGCTGCCGCAGATCGACGCGCTGTTCACCGACGAGGCGCCACCAGCGCCCTTCCCCGCGCTGATGGCCGATGCCGGCGTGGAACTGGTGGTGGCGCCGTAGCCCTCGCCGTACCGGACCTCACAAGACAAGAGCGAGACTGACATGACCTACCTGCTGGCCCTGGACCAGGGCACTTCGAGTTCGCGCGCGATCGTCTTCGACGCGCAGGGGCGCATCGTCGCGATGGCGCAGCGCGAGTTCCGCCAGATCTACCCGCAGCCCGGCTGGGTCGAGCACGACGCGGACGAGATCTGGGACACGCAGCTCGCGGTCGCGCGCGAGGTGCTGGCCAAGGCGTCGCTGAAGGCGTCCGACCTGAAGGCGCTCGGCATCACCAACCAGCGCGAGACGACGCTGGTGTGGAACCGCAAGACCGGCCGCCCGATCCACCACGCGATCGTGTGGCAGGACCGGCGCGCCGAGCCGCAGTGCGCGGCGCTGCGCGAGCAGGGCCACGGCGCGGCGATCCAGGCCAAGACGGGGCTGGTGGTCGACGCGTACTTCTCGGGCACGAAGCTGCAGTGGATCCTCGATCACGTCGCCGGCGCGCGCGAACAGGCCGAGCGCGGTGAGCTGGCCTTCGGCACGATCGACAGCTGGCTGATCTGGAAGCTCACGAATGGCGAGGTCCACGTCACCGACGTCAGCAACGCGTCGCGGACGATGCTGTTCAACGTGCGCGAGAACCGCTGGGATGAGGACCTGCTCGCGCTGCTGCGGATTCCCGCGTCGATGCTGCCGGCGGTGAAGCCCTCGGCGCACGACTTCGGCCGCGTCGCGCCGGAGCATCTCGGCGCCGCGCTGATGATCGGCGGCATCGGCGGCGACCAGCAGAGCGCGCTGTTCGGGCAGGCCTGCTTCGAGGCGGGCATGGCGAAGAACACCTATGGCACCGGCTGCTTCATGCTGATGCACACCGGCGGACGCTTCCAGACCAGCGCCAATGGGCTGATCACGACGAGCGCGGCGCAGATCGACGCGACGCCGCGTTATGCGCTCGAGGGCAGCGTCTTCATCGGCGGCGCGGTGGTGCAATGGCTGCGCGACGGGCTCAACGCGATCAAGGCCAGCGGCGAAGTGCAGGGCCTCGCGGAGAGCGTGCCGGATGCGGGCGGCGTGATGTTCGTGCCGGCCTTCACCGGCCTGGGCGCGCCGTACTGGGACGCGGAGGCGCGCGGTGCGATCGTGGGACTGACGCGTGGATCGACGGTGGCGCACATCGCGCGCGCGGCGCTGGAGAGCATCGCGTTCCAGAGCGCCGCGCTGCTGCAGGCGATGAGCCGTGACGCGGTCGGCGCGGGCGGCGCGCCGGTCAGCGAGCTGCGTGTCGATGGCGGCGCCTGCGTGAACGACCTGCTGATGCAGTTCCAGGCGGACCTGCTCGGCATTCCGGTCGTGCGGCCGAAGGTGATCGAGACGACGGCGCTGGGCGCGGCCTATCTGGCGGGGCTCACGGCGGGCGTGTACGGCAACCTCGAGGACATCGGCCGCAACTGGCAGGCGGAACGCGTGTTCCGCCCGACCATGTCGCGCGAGCGCGCCCAGGAGCTGATGGCGCAGTGGGAGCGCGCGGTGAGGCAAGCGTCGGCCCGCTGAGCGCGTCCCCATTCGGAGTACCCCATCCAGAGGGGCGCGCCATCACCGCGGCGCGGCAAGCTCCGCCGGCATGACGCTGGTAGGTCAGAGCCCCAACGACTCACCTGCACCCAGAAGCGTGAGCGTCCCGAGGACCGCGAAGATCGCCGCCGCGACGGCGTGAACAACCCGCACCGGCAGCTGGTGCGCGAGCTTGTCGCCCACCAGCACCGCCGGCACGTTGGCCACCATCATCCCGAAAGTCGTCCCGGCAACCACCGCCCACAGGTCGTTGAAGCGCGCCGCCAGCGCCACCGTGGCGATCTGGGTCTTGTCGCCCATCTCGGCCAGGAAGAACGCCACGATCGTCGTGCCCAGCACGCCCATGCGGAATTTGCCGCCGGTCTCCTCTTCCTCGATCTTGTCGGGAATCAGCGTCCACACCGCCATCGCGATGAAGCCCACACCCAGCACCCAGCGCAGCGTGTGCGGCGACACCTGGGTCGTGATCCAGCTGCCGACCGCGCCGGCGCAGGCGTGATTGACCAGCGTCGCGATCAGGATGCCCAGGATGATCGGGCCCGGCTTGCGGAATCGCGCCGCCAGGATGAAGGCCAGCAATTGGGTCTTGTCGCCGATCTCGGCGAGCGCCACGAGGCCGGTGGAGATGAGGAAGGCTTCCATGAATCACTCAGCGGCCGGGACGAACCATTGACCATGCCGCCGCCGGCCGCAACACCGGGGGCATGGTCAAAGGTCTCGCCAGGCTGGGAACCCGAGGGTTCCTGGCTACCTCGCGCCATGAGCCGGAGCTCAAGTCTGTTGACGCGGGTCTGCTGAATCGGCCCGTCGTCCGACGGGCGGGGTGCAGCGGCTACTCCCCAATGACGGCGCGCATTGTAGCCAGCGTCAGTCCCGGCCATGCGCGCTGGGCCGGCGCAGGGGCGCCTGCATCGCCCAGCAGCAGCAGATGCGTGCGGTTCTCGCGCCAGCTCGCCGACATCAACAGCTGCAACACCGGCGCGCTGACCGCCTTCGTCCGCTGCGGCCATTGCAGGAAATCGTCCAGCCCGCCCGCGGCGATCGCAGCGGCCAGGCCCTCGTCCGGCGCCTCCGCCAGCTGCGCCTGCCAGTCGCCAAGGGCCAGCGCCTGCGCCATCGCGAGATCCTCAGGCGTCACCGCCTCCGCCGACAGCAGCGGCAGTTGCTCCTTGAGCAGGGCCAATTGCTCCGGCACCGCCGGCGCCGGCAGCGTGACGCTCATGCGCCAGCACAAACCGCCGCCGAGCGACTCCATTTCGCTCTCCCACGGCCAGGGCAGCTTCGCGGCCAGCCGCTGATGCATGAGCGTGCGCGCCAACTCGCGCAGCGCGGGCGGCGTGCCGCGCGGCACCGGCGTCTGCACGATCAGCCGGCAGCCCTGCCCCTGCGGCAGCGACACGAACTGCGCCGCCGTCGCGGCGGGTGTCGCCGTCGCGAGCGCCAACGCCGGCGTCGGACCGGCCGGCGCCGCTTTCGGGACGCGCCAATCGCCCATGAAGTCCTCGGCCAGACCCCTCGCGGCCTGCAGCGTCAGATCGCCCGCGAAGACCAGCACCGCGCGCTCCGGTCTCCAGTACTGGCGATGGAAGGCGAGCACGTCCTCGCGCCGCAGCCGCTTCAGGCTCGCCGAGGTCTGCACCGGCTGCGCGCGGCCCCAGAACTGCCGCCGCGCCGCCCACGGCGCCAGCAGCAGCGCATCGGCGCGCCGCAGCACCAGCGCATCGGCTGCGCGGCTGCGGATGTGCTCCAGGGCCTCGAAGGCCAGTTGCGGCCGTTGCGTCAGGTCGGCCATCAGATTCACCGCGTCATCGCACTGGTCCGGCAGGGCCTCCAGCGCGATCTCCGCCGTCGACGGCGTCAGCTCCAGCCGCAGCGGCAGACCGAGCAGATCGGCCGCGTAGGCGATGTCGGCCGACTCCATTTCCTCGCCATCGCGCTTCGCGCCCTGCGCGAGCATCGACAGCGCCACCTCCGCGAGACCTTCCTTGCCGGCGGGATCGCGAAGCCAGCCACCCTCGCCGATCAAGCGGATCGCCGTGCGCGGCGCCCCTGGACGCGGCAGCACCACGATGCGAAGACCGTTCTGCAGCCTGGCCTGCTCGATCGTGAGCGGTGGCGGCACAGGCGCCGGCGGCGCTTCGGGCGGCCGTTCGAATCCGTCCTGCGCCAGCGCCGGCCATGCCGCCGCCCCCGACACCAGCGCGGCCCCGACCATCCAGCCGCGGCGATTCAGATCGAGCGTCATGCAGCCACTCCCGCGGCAGCCCCGATGTCCGCCAGCAAGGTCAGCACCGGCGCCTGCACCACCTGCTTGCGCCAGAACTGCTGCAGCTCGGCGCCGCTGAGCTTGACCCACACCGCCATGTCCCGCGCCGGCGCACCGGCATCGCCCCGCACCGCCCAAGCCGTGCCGAGCGCGCGGGCGAGCCGGTCGGCGGTCCATTCCACCGACAGCGTTTCCCGCTTGAGCATGGCCTTGGCCTTGTCGAGCTCTTCATCGGTCACCGGTTCATCGGCCAGACGAAGCACCTCCTGCTGCAGCGCCTGCGCCAGCGGCGCGGCGGTCTGCCCGTGCGCGGCGAGCGCCTGCACCACCATCAGGCCGGCGTCGCGGTGCTGCTCCAGGCGCAGGCTGAGCTGGTGCGCGAGCGCCTTTTCATCGACCAGCGTGTCGGTCAGGCGTCCGGAGCGCCCGAGTCCCAGCAGCGCGCGCGCCATCTGCCACATCGGCGTGGACGGATCGTCGGCGCGCGGCATCTGCCAGACCAGCGCCGCGGCTGGCAGCGGCGCCCGCGCGAGCGACAGCTTCAGGGTCTGGTTCTGCGGCCGGCGCGCCTCGCGGAAGTCGCGCGCGTCGGCGCCGGAGGCCGGCGGCATCGAGGCCCGCGGCGGACTGGCCGCGGAGGCGGGTGCCGGCAGGGGCGCCGAGCCCGGCGTGGGCGGACTCGAGCCGGCATCCGAAGCAGGCAAGGCGAATGAGGGGGATGAGGCGGATGAAGCCGCGGCGGACGCCGCCCCCTGCCCCGGCATCGGCGCCCGGATCGAGCCGAAGTAGTGCATCACCCAGCGCGACAGCGTGGCCTCGTCGAACGCGCCGGTCACGACCAGCAGCGCCCGGTCGCAGCCGAAGCGCGCGGCGTGGAACGCGCGCACGGTCTCGACGTCGACCTCCTTCAACTGGTCCGGATCGCCCAGCGCGCCGCGCTGGTACGGATGCGTCAGATAGCCCTGCCGCTGCACGGCCAGGTCCAGCCGCGCGTAGGGATTGAGCTGCGGTTCCTGCACCGCCTGGCGCAGCTGCAGCCGCGCGCTGGCGAGCGTGTCCGGATCGATGCGCGGATTGCTCATCCGTTCGGCCTCGGCCCAGAGCAGGCGTTCGAGCTGATGGGCCGGCACGACGGTCTGCAGCGCGGAGAAATCTTCGTCGACCTCGAGCCGCGAGCGGCCGCCGGCCGAGGCGATCAAGCGCTGGAACTGGCCCGGCTCCAGGTAGCGGCTGGCGCCAGCGATGAGCCGCAACACCAGGTGCGACAGCCCGCTGCGCCCGGTCGGGTCATCGCGTCCGCCGCAGCGGTAGACGACGCGTACCGCGGCCTGCGCGCCCGCGACGGGTCGCGCCAGCCAGAGCAGGCCGTTCGGAAGCCGTTGTGGCTCAAAGATCGAGACAGGCATGGGCGGCATCCTAGCTGCCATTCCGCTGTCAGCAGACGGTCCGCATCATCGGCGCGACAGCGTGAGCGGGCGCTGCGCCCCCGCAAGGGGGGCATGCCCCGCGCGCATGGGACAGGCCATCCGGCCTTCATCGTCTTGCCTTTGGAGGAGCCCACCATGAAATTCGCCTACACCATCGTCTACGTCGAGGACGTGGCCGCGTCGCTCGACTTCCTCGAGCGCGCCTTCGGTCTCCAGCGCCGCTTCCTGCACGAGTCCGGCGCCTATGGCGAACTGGAGACCGGCGCCACCACGCTGTCCTTCGCGCGGCACGACATCGCGCGGGGCAACCTGGGGCAGGACTACCGCCGCGCCGACGAGGGCGCGCCGCTGGGCATCGAGGTCGGCCTGTCGACGCCGGACGTGCCCGCCGCCTACGCGCAGGCGCTGGCAGCCGGCGCGCAAGGTCTGACCCCGCCGACCACCAAGCCCTGGGGCCAGGTGGTGGCCTACGTGCGCTGCCCCGACGGCACGCTGGTGGAGATCTGCACGCCGATCTGACGCGCGGCCGCCGTCGGCTCAGGCCTCGTCGCGCGCGCCCTGGCGCGGCTCCACCACGATCCGCGCATGGCGCTGGAAGGTGAAGTACGCCCAGGCCCAATCGGCGAAGACGCGGACCCGGTTGCGGAATCCGATCAGGAAATAGACGTGCACGAACAGCCAGAACAGCCAGGCGGAGAAGCCGCTGAACTGGATCCGTCCCAGGTCGGCGACCGCCGCCTTGCGGCCGATCGTCGCGAGGTTGCCGTAGTCGCGATAGCGGAACGGCGCCTCCGAGCGTCCGCGCATCCGCGCCAGGATCTGGCGGGCCGCGTGGCGGCCGGCCTGCTTGGCACCGGGGCTGACGCCGGGTACCGGCTTGCGGCTGCCGTCCTTTTCGAGGCTGGTCGCCGCGGCCATGTCGCCGACGACGTAGATCTCGGGATGGCCCGGGAGGTTCATGTGCTCGTCGACGGCCACCCGCCCGGCGCGGTCCAGCGGCACGTCCAGCGTGCGCGCCAGCGGCGAGGCCGCCACGCCGGCCGCCCACACCTTGGTCCGGGACGCGATGCGCTCCCTGGCGCCTTCGGCGGTCTGCAGGTCCACGCCCTCCTCGTCGATGCCGACGACGCGGCAGCCGGTGCGCACCTGCACGCCGATCCGCTCCAACTGCGCCTTGGCCAGCGCCGACTGCTCGGGCTTGAACGCCGACAGCACGCGGTCCGAGCCCTCCACCAGCAGCACCTGCGCGCGGCTGGGATCGATGCGGCGGAACTCGTCGCGCAGCGTGTGACGGGCGATTTCGGCCAGTGTGCCGGCCATCTCGACGCCGGTCGGACCGCCGCCGATGACGACGAAATTCAGCCACGGCGCCCGGCGGTCCGCGTCGGGCAGGGTCTCGGCGCGCTCGAAGGCGCTCAGCAGCCGGGCGCGCAGCTGGAAGGCGTCGGCCAGCGTCTTGAGGCCCGGCGCGTGGGCCTGCCAGTGGTCGTTGCCGAAGTAGCTGTGCGTCGCGCCGGCGGCGAGGATCAGGTGGTCGTAGCGCAGGCGCTGGCCGTCGGCGAGGACGACGTCGCGCGCCGTCTTGTCGATGGCCTCGACCTCCGCCATCAGCACGGTGAGGTTGCGCTGATGGCGCCGCATGTGCCGGATCGGCGACGCGATCGACGGCGCCGACAGGCCCGCCGTGGCGACCTGATACAGCAGCGGCTGGAACAGGTGGTGGTTGCTGCGGTCGATCAGGGTGATGCGGACCGGGGCGCCGTCGAGGACTTTCGTCGCCTCCAGGCCTCCGAAACCACAACCGACGATCACGACATGGGGAAGCGCGGCATGAGGGTCATCCATGCAGCACATCCTAGCGGGGATGACGACCCGTATAGGTCAGTTCCATCGCCGACAATCGCGCGATGCGCCGCGCCGACCGCCTGTTCCAGATCGTCCAGCTCATCCGAGGACGCCGCCTCACGACCGCCGAGTTCCTCTCGCAGCGGCTGGAGGTCTCCATCCGCACCGTCTATCGCGACGTCGCGGCCCTGCAGCAGCAGGGCGTGCCGATCGACGGTGAGGCCGGCGTGGGCTACCGCATGCGGGTGGGCTTCGAGTTGCCGCCGCTGATGTTCAGCGCCGAGGAAGCGCAGTCGCTGGTCGCCGCGGTGCGCCTGGCCCAGCCACAGCTGGACGCGGTGCTCGGCCAGCGCGCCGAGGAGGCGCTCGGCAAGATCTTCGCGGTGCTCCCGAGCACGGCGCGCGCGGCGGCGGAAAGCCTCACCGTCTACGCACCGCAGCGCGGGCTGGACGGCGCCACGCGCGAACGCCTCACCCAACTGCGCCAGGCCACCGAGTCCCGCACCAAGCTGCGGCTCCATTACCTGGACCTGAGCGATCAGACGAGCTCGCGCGTCGTGCGTCCGCTGGCCTGCTTCTTCTGGGGACCGGTGTGGACCTTCTCCGCCTGGTGCGAGTTGCGCGAGGACTTCCGCAGCTTCCGCGTCGACCGGGTGCAGCAACTGGAGGTGATGGAAGAGCGCTTCCGCGACGAGCCAGGCAAGACGCTCGCCGACCTGCAGCGGCGCGAGAACGCGCGCGAGAACTGGGCCTGAGCGGCCGCCCGTTCAGCGCACCGCGACGCGCGCCGGCAGCGCTGCGGCGCTCGGCCGCCAGCGCAGCAGCGGCGCCTCGATCCAGCGATGGAAGGGCACCGCCGCAGCGTTGCTCAGCCCCCAGGCGGTGAGCAGCGCCAGCGGCGCGAGCGCATCCAGCATCGGCGCGGGGCTCTCGGCGCGGTGCTCGTAGAGCGCGTTGACCAGCAGGCAGACCGGGAAATGGACGAGGAACAGCGCGTAGGCATGGCGCGCCAGCGTCTGCACCGGCGCCTGGCCATGGCGCTGGAACCAACCCGGCAGCGCGCCCCGGCGCCACCCGGCGATGATGGCCGCGGTCAGCGCGGCGACGACAAGACGCTCGCGGAACTGCAGCGCGAGCGCCGCGGCCATCAGCCCGCCCAGCGCGAGCAGGCCGGCGCGGCGCGCGGCCGGCGTCCAGCCCTGGCACCAGCACAGCAGCACGCCCAGGCCGTAGGCGCCGAAGAAATAGATCGCGTAGGCATCCAGGGCCGCCATGCGATTGAACTTGAGCAGCGACGCTGCGCAGAGCGCGCCGACCACCGCCGGCGCCAGCCAGCGGCGCGCCGTGCGCCTGAGCGGCAGGCAGCGCAGGCCCCACATCACGAGCACGAGCAGCGCGAACAGCTGGAAGTCGATGGCCACGTACCAGGCGCCGACGGTCAGCGATTCGACCGACATCAGGTCGTGCAGCAGCAGCGCGTGGGCCAGGATCTGGGTCAGATGGATGTCCGCCGGCACCAGCTCCGGCAGCAGCGGCTCGACCAGCCACGACGCGAGCAGCGTCAGCCCGACCGCCGCCATGAACGGCGGCACCAGCCGCCAATAGCGCTGCGCCAGCAGTGCCGGCGCCGAGCGGTGGAGCTGCGGCTCCTGCGCCGACAGCGCCCGGGCGCTGAGGTAACCGCCCAGCACCAGGAAGACCTGCACCGCCATGCGGCCGTAGTCGTACAGCCAGCCGGTGAGCGAGGGGAACAGCGCGTGCATCGCCTCGGCGATCGGTCCATAGACCGAGAGGTGATGCAGCACGATCAATTGCGCGGCGACGGCGCGCAGCGCGTCCAGCGGGAAAAGGCGAGAGGCCATCGGGAATCGGCGAAAACGAAGCGGCCACCTCAGGGTGGCCGTTGAATGCGCCGGATTCTATAAGAAAATCAACGAGTTACATCAACGAACAGAATTCGTGATGAACGCGTGACGCCCGCGTCAGACCCGGGACAAGGATCAGCGCTTCACCCGAGGACGGGGCGGACGCGGTTTCGGCGGCGGAAACAGCGTGCCGTTGAACATCCCCGCGAACCAGCCCAGATACCAGTCGAGGAGCCGCTGAGGCCAAGGTTTGGGTGGCGGCTTGACGGGCTTGGGGCGGGCGCTGGGATGGCGCAACTCGACGGCAGCAGCGAAGCCGGCGAGCCGTTCCCGCAGCGCCATCAGCCCCGCGACCTTCGATGGCGTCTCGCGCTCCGCCTGAAGCACGAGCGCGACGTGGAGCAGCGTCCGGTCTTCGCCCAGCGATTCAAGCCGAAGCTGCGCCTGGCCGGTGGCGCCGCCGGTGCGCGGGCCGCTGCCGTCGAAGCGCAACCGCAAGCGGCTGGGCGCGTCGAGATCGAGCAGCAGCACGCGGCCCTCGAAGCCGGGAAAGCGCAGGTCGAAGGACCGCGGCGCCTCGCCGGCGCGCAGCGACCCGGCGCCTTCCGGCAGGCTGGCGGCGAGCAGGGTCAGGTCGTGCAGCGCCTGCCAGGCCAGCGCCTGCGGCACGGGAAGGACCAGGTCGTCGTTGAGGGCGAGCGTGGGCATGGCGGCGATTGTCGGCCTCTGACGCGGCGCGCGGCGCGCGCCGGCGAATTTCGCTATGGTGCGCGGATGGACAACATGGACCTGCAGGTGCTGCGCCAGGTGCAGCAATGGCTCGCCGCGGATCAGCGCGTGGTGCTGGGCACGATCACGCGGACCTGGGGCTCGGCGCCGCGGCCGGTGGGATCGATCGTCGCGGTGCGCGGGGACGGATTGATCGCCGGCTCGGTCTCGGGCGGATGCATCGAGGACGACCTGGTTGCCAAGATCCGCGAAGGCGCCTTGACGCTGAAGGCGCCGGAGCTGATCCGTTACGGCGTCGGCGCCGAGGCGGCGCAGCGCTTCGGCCTGCCCTGCGGCGGCACGCTGGAGCTGATGCTGGAGCCGGTGGGGCCGCATTCGGCGATCGAGCCGCTGCTGGAGCGGCTCGCGCGCGGCGAGCGGGTGCTGCGCACTTTGGAGCTGGCGACCGGCGCGGTGACGCTCGAGGAGCCGCCGGCGGCGCATTCGCGCGACGGCGCGGACCGGCTGGTCCTGAGCGACACGCGGCTGGTGACGCATCACGGGCCGCAGTGGCGGCTGCTGATCATCGGCGCGGGGCAGTTGAGCCAATACCTGGCGCAGATGGCGCTGGCGCTCGACTACCAGGTGCAGGTCTGCGATCCGCGCGACGACTATCCCTGGACGCTGATCGCCGCGCCGCTGACGCGCGACATGCCGGACGACGTGGTGCTGCGGCTCAAGCCCGACGGACACACGGCGATCGTCGCGCTGACGCATGATCCCAAGCTCGACGACCTCGCGCTGATGGAAGCGCTGAAGAGTCCGGCGTTCTATGTCGGCGCGATCGGCTCGCGGGTGAACCAGGCCAAGCGCCGCGCCCGGCTCAAGGAGCACTTCGATCTCACGCAGGCGCAGCTGGATCGGCTGCACGGGCCGGTGGGTCTGCACATCGGCGCGCGCACGCCGCCGGAGATCGCGCTGGCCATCCTCGCCCACATGACCGCCGAGCGGTATGGCGTGACGCTCAGCAGCACCGCGCAGCCCGCGGATCGGGGCGAGGCGGGATGCGCGGTGTGAAGCACATCGCGCCGTTCAAGCGCGTTCGACCTCGCCATCAGACCTGAAGAATCAACTCGCTGTATTGCGGCAACTGACCATCGGCGGTGACGAGATGCGGCGGAGACGAACACCGCATCGGCCGTCTCGATCAGCAGGCGGGCCGACGCTTTCAGACGGTCTGACCCCTCGACCGCCCACAGGAAGATGTGCGTATCGAGGAGCAGGGTCATTGAACGCTTCCGAAACTCGCGAGAACAGGCTCAGGCAGCGGTGCATCGAAGTCATCACCGATCCAGATCTGCCCTTTGAGCACGCCAAAGCGGATGCGCCGCTTCGGAGGCGGCGCATCATCACCCGGAGGCGTGAGCGCGGTAGCAGGATGGGAGCGTGAAGTGGGAAACGGAAAGCGCTCCGCGGGCGACGACATTGGACTCATCGGGCAAGGCAGTGAGAGCGGGAGGGCTGGCCAGTCTAGGACGCCCCTCCGTCACATCGCCGCACGAGCCCACGCGATTCCATCAACGTTTGTCCTGCGTCAGAAAACCGCGCGATCAGGTCGCAACACGTTGCGCGAAACCCCTGAGCAGCCCGGAATTCGCATCTCGGCGGCCGTGCCATGGCATGCGCATCGGGGAGGACTTCGTCACCTCATGCTGTACCCGCGCCCATCCATGCAAGCCTCCACCGCGCGGTTGAAGATGCCGGCGTCGTTCATCGCGGAGGGCTGGGTGGTCGCCCAGCGGTTGCATTCCTGGCGGTCCGCCTCGGTCTGCGCGGCCGACTGGCCGTTGCGCGGATAGATGATGGGATCCGGCCGCGGCGGCGCGACCGGCGCCGGCGTCGCGACTTCGGCGCCCGGCGGCGGCGCGACCACCACGTAGCCCGGCCCTGGCGACGCCACCGTGTAGTACGCGCCGTTGGCGTAGTAGTACGGATAACCGCCAATGCGCAGCGTCACGAAAGCGCTCGGCAGCACCGGCACCACCACGCCGATCGGCGGCGCGATCACCTGGAAGCTGGGCCCCCAGGGCCGGTACCAGACACCGCCGTGGTACCAGTAGCGGCCGCCCACGAACACCGCCCCGCCCGGCAGGCCGCGCGCGACATAGCCCGGCGCCGGGTAGTAGTGGTCGTGGTGATAGCGGCTGTCGAAGCGCAGGCCGATGTCGACCCGCGTCCCGCCGTGATGCTGCGCCGACGCTACGCCCGCGGTGAGGGCCAGCGCGAGGGGAATCAACCAACGGAGCTTGCTCATGATCGGTGCGCCGCGCGCGCGGCGTCCAGGTAGTCCAGATGAACGATTCAACGCTCCCCCGCCCGGCCACGTCTACGAAAGGGGGTTTCGCCGGGGTAAAGAACCATTGCTTCCCCAGCCTCCGCGCGTCGGCAAGCGACCCGGTCCCCTCGCGAAACGTGACCGCCGGACGCGGCATCCGGATCGGCGATGATGCGCCCCGCCAGCCCGCGGCCACGCTCCGCGCGCTCCGGCTGAACGATTCCTCCACCTCACTTTCACCCGATCAACACGCGCATCCGCCGCGTCCACCGCCGCCATGATCGAGCTCTTCTACTACCCCAGCAACGCCAGCTTCGCGCCCCACGTCGTCCTGCACGAGCTGGGCGTGCCGTTCCAGCTGCGCCTCGTCGACCGCGACAAGGACGAGCACAAGTCCCCCGAGTTCCTGAAGATCAATCCCAACGGCCTGCTGCCGGCGCTGCGCGACACGCGCCAGGGCGAGCTGGTGCTGTTCGAGACCGCCGCCATCCTGCTGCACCTGGCCGACACGCATCCCGACGCGGGCCTGATGCCCGCGCTCGGCAGCGCCGAACGCGCGCAGGCCTACAAGTGGCTGATGTGGCTGACCAACACGCTGCAGCCCACCATCATCAGCTACTACTACCCCGACCGCTTCGTCGCCCCCGGCAACACCGCCGGCAGCGCCGAGGTCAAGCAGCAGGCCCAGGTCCGCGCCGCTGCGCAGCTGGACCTGCTGGCCGCCGAGTTCGAGCGCCACGGCGGCCCCTTCCTGCTCGGCGAGCGCTTCTCGGTGCTGGATCCATTCGCCTTCATGCTGTGCCGCTGGACGCGCAACTTCAGCGATCCCGCGCGCAGCCGGCCGGCGCTCGCGGCGTTCCTGGCACGCATGGCCGAGCGCCCCGCGCTGCTGCGCGCCATCGAGACCGAGCAGCTCCCCAAGCCCTGGTTCTGAACCGGGGCCTGGCCTTCAGCGCGGCGGCAGCGCGCGCAGGTAGTCGTAGAGCCGCTGCGCGATCTCGGCGCGTTCGGCGGGTGGCATCGCCTCGGCCAGCGCCGGCATCGTGGTGCCGGGCCTGACCGCCGACGGTTCGAGCAGCCAGCGCTTCCACGCCGCCGCGTCGTAGCCCTTGACGACGACCTCAAGATCCAGCGGCATCTTGTCGCCGCCATAGCCGCGGATGCGGTGACAGCTCAGGCAGTGCACCCGGGCCAGGTCGGCCGCGCCGGCGTAGCGCGCGGCCATGTCGCCGGGCAGCAGCGCGCGTGTCGACGACGGTCCCACGCTCACCGACGCCACCTGATACGGCCACAGCGCGCCGCCTTCCGCCTGCAGCGCCTTCGAGGCGCGGTTGTCCCACACCAGATAGAACGGCCCGAGCGGCACCTGCCGCTCGCCCTGGAGGTGGTTGTCCACCTGGAAGGGCTGACCGTCGGCGCGCGCATGGACCAGCCACGCGCGATGCTGGGCGAAGCGCTCGACCGGAATGCGCGACACGAAGCCGTCGAGCGCGCGGAACTCCAGCTCCTGCCCCGGCGCGTTCCAGCCCTTGCCGAGCACCGCCGCCAGCGCGGCGTCCGCCGGCACGCCGACATAGCGCACCTCGGGCATGCGGCCGTCGCGCATCAGATGCGGCTCCAGCACGGTGACCGTGACCTCGGCGGCCGTCCCCTTCGCGCCCAGTTGCCGCGTGAGCTGCGCCGGCTGCGGCAGTTCGACGGCCACGGCCATCGTTGCGACGCACGCCGCGGCGAGCGTGAAGATCCCTGCGAGCGCCCGCGCGGGGCGGCGAAGTCGTTCAGCGTTCATGGTTTCAAGACCAGCATCCCGCGCGAGTGCGCCTGCACATCGGACTCGTCCAGCCATTCGCGGCGGTACAAGCCCTTGGCGAGCAACGCGGCCTGGTCGCCGTAGTGGGCGTCGGGCCAGACCCCGCTCTGCCCGACCGGATTGACACCCAGCGCCTCCTGCGGCCGCGCGAAATCGATCAGCCGCCGCGTCGACGGCCCGTAGACCACCGGCCATGGCCCGCTGCCATTGCGCTGCGCAAAGTTGTTGGGCACCTCGTGCCCGCCCGGCACCGCGAAGGGGCCGACGTTGAAGAGCCTGTCCAGCGGCTTCTGCTTGCCCAGCGGATGCTCATGCGTGAGCGTGTGCGCGACATCCCATCGCCACGCCGCGCTGTCCGGCCCGAGCGTGGCCTGCAGATGCGCGATCGCCGCCTTCCAGGCACGGCGCACGATGTCCGTCTGCGTCTCGCGCTGCGGCGTCGAGCGGTCGTCCCACCACGGCGAATTGGCGTCGGCGGTCAGCCGCGGCAGCGCGTGGTCCAGCGCCCGCGTACGGCGCAGGTTCTCGAACTGCGCGTCGCCGAGTTCGTCCTTCATCGCCGCGCGCAGCAGCTCCGCGCTGAATTGCTGGAACAGCACCGGCGCCACGCCATCGGCCTTGTAAGCGCCGTTCCAGCGCACCAGCGCCTCGACGAGCGGCTGCTCCTCCAGCGAGGCCGAGCCGCGCAGCAGCGGAATCAGCGGCCGCAGCACGCGCGGACCGTAATCGGTCTGCACGTCGAGCTGCAGCGCCTGGCTGTTGTGGATGTCCCAGCGCTTGCCTTGATTCAGCAGACCGTCCAGGCGCCGGCCGCGCTCCGCCAGGTTGTAGTAGCCCGGCACCGGCGTGTCCGAGGCCGGCTGGAAATTGGCCGAGACGATGTAGCCGCGCGCCGGGTTCTCCTCGTGCGGATTGGCGGAGAACGGCAGGAAGCCGAGCTTGTCCGCCTCGTCCGTCGACCCGTCCAGCACGAAGGCCGGATTCACGCCCTCGGGCCGGATCGGCAGCTTCGCCGCGGCCCACCAGGCGATGTCGCCGCTGGCGTTGGCCCACACGATGTTCAGGCCCGGCGCGTGGATCAGGCTCGACGCCTCGCGCGCCCGCGCCAGCGTGTCGGCGCGGCCCAGCCGGTAGAAGCCGTCCATCACCGGGTTCTCGGTCTCCAGGAAGGCCCACCACATCGCCACCGGGCGCTCGCCGCGATCGCCCGGGATCGCGTCGTTGATGATCGGCCCATGCGGCGAGCGCCGCAGCGTCAGCACCTGGTCCGGCTGCCCCTTGACCTTGAGCGTCTCCTGGCGCGAGCTCATCGCCACCCACTGGCCCTTGAACCAGACCTGGTTCGGATTGGCCGGGTTGATCTTCTCGGCCACCAGATCGACGTCGTCGTTCTGGAACATGGTCAGGCTCCAGCCGAAGCGCCGGTTGTGCCCGAGCAGGGCCATCGGATTGAGCGCGAGGTGATGGCCGTAGAGCTCGAACTGCGGCGTGCGCAGATGGGCTTCCCACCACACCGCCGGCGCCGAGTACGAGATGTGCGGATCGCCGGCCAGCAGCGGCTTGCCGCTGACGGTGCGGCTGCCCGCGACCACCCAGGCGTTGCTGCCCTCGAACTGCGGCAGGCCCGCGAGCGCGGCCGCGCGGTCTCCGGCGGCCGCGAGCCGTGCCAGCATCGGCGCGACCTCGCCGGAGCGTTCCCGCGAGGTGTTCAGCGCCTGCTGTTCGATCGCTCCGTTCGGATGCCAGTCCAGATCGAAGATGCGCAGGTACTCCGGACCGAGCTGGTCGCGGATCGCGGTCAGCGCCGGCTCGGTGCGGAAGGCCGCCGCGAAGCTGTAGGCCAGGTAGCCGGCGATGCTGTAGGTGTCGGCGGCCGTGAAGGGCCGCTTCGGGATGCCCAGGATCTCGAACTCCAGCGGCGCCGGGCGGGTCGCCTGGTACTGGTTGACCCCGTCCAGGTAGGCGTAGAGCGCGCGCACCGCGCCCGGCTGCGCGGTGATGGCGGCCGTGGCCTCGGCCAGTTCGTCGGCCCGATGCCGGATGCCCAGCGTGCGGAACAGGCGGTCGGTCTCGACCAGCTTGGGACCCAGCACCTCGGCCAGTTCGCCGCGCGCGAGCCGGCGCAGCATCTCCATCTGGAACAGCCGGTCCTGCGCATGCAGATAGCCGAGCGCGCGGTAGAGGTCGTCCTCATTGCGTGCGTCGATGTGCGGCACGCCCCATTCGTCGTAGCGGACCGTGACCGGCGCGCTCAGCCCCGAGAGCTGCAGTTCGCCATCGCGGCGCGGCAGCTTCTGATGGACATGCCAGGCGGCGCCCGCGGCGCCGATCGCGACAAGCACGCCGATCGTGATCGCGCCGCGCTTCAGCCAGCGGCCCAGGCTCATGTGCGGACCGGCTGTCTCAACTGGGCCAGCGCCTCGACGCGCTTGATCAGCTCCCGGTCGTTCCACGGCTTGTGGAACATGCCGTACAGCCCCTGGATCTGATGCAGCCGCGCGTGCAGTTCCTCGTGGCCGCTGATGGCGATGATGGGCAGGTCCTCGGTCTCCATCGCGCCCTGCACCGCCTTGATCAGCTCGAAGCCATCCATGTTGGGCATCTCGAGGTCGGTGATCAGCACGCCGAAGCGGGTCTGGCCCAGCAGCTCCATGGCCTCGACGCCGTCGCGCGCGGCGACCACTTCATGGCCGGCCTCGCTGAACAGCTTGAGCAGCTTGGCGCGCACCACGGCCGAATCGTCGACCACCAGCAGCGGCAGGCGTTCGCCCGGGCGCGGCGCGGGCGCGGCGGGCGCCGGCGCGGCGCCGCGGGCGGCAGGGCCGGGAGGCAGCGGACGCGGAGCCGGCGGCGGCGCGCCGACGTCGCGGTAATCGCCGCGGCGCACGGTGATGATGATGATCACGATGGCCAGCGGGACGACGATCAGCAGCGGCAGCAGGAATGGCTGCAGGGTCTCAGGCAAATCAAACGGCATGCGGCTCTCTCCGACTCCTCCGAACCGGGCACGGTACACCGGCGAGGCGGCGCACTGTAGAGGAAAAGCCCTCTGACTTGATGGCCGGTGGGTGACGCCCGACAAGCCGCCGAGCGCGTCGGCGCCGCGCCACAGCGGACCGCCGCGCCGTCCCCGCATCAGGGGGCATGGACGGGCTTCAGGCCCAGCGCATCACCGAGAGGTCATTGGCGAACAGCGGCGTCTTCGTCCACAGCCCTTGCAGGCCCGCGCGCGCGATCGTGATCCATTGCGGCTGGTACAGGAAGGCGGCGACCGCGTCCTGCGCGACCAGGCGCTGCGCCTGGCCGAACAGCTTCGCGCGTTCGGCCGGATCGGCCGCGGCCTGCAGCCGCGCATACAGCGCGCTGAAGGCCGGGCTGCGATAGCCCCAGTAGTAATCGGGCCGCGCCAGGTTGCCGAAGTCGTGCGGCTCGACATGCGAGATCACCGTCAGGTCATACGCCTTGCTGCCGTAGACGCTGGAGAGCCACTGCGCCCACTCGATCTGCTCGATGCGCGCCGTGATGCCGACCGCCGCCAGCTGCGCCGCGATCAGCTCGCCACCCTGGCGCGCATAAGGCACCGGCGGCAGCTTCAGCGACAGCGTCAGCCCGGTGGCCTTGGCCTCGGCCAGCAGCGCCTTGGCCGCCGCCGGGTTGTGGGCATTGATCGCGGTGCAGTCGACGTAGCCCGGCGTGTCCGGCGTGACAAAGCTGCCGATCGGCACGCCGTAGCCATCGGCGCTGGCCTGGATGACGGCCTTGCGGTCGATCGCCATCGCGATGGCGCGGCGCACGCGCGCGTCGCCCAGCGGCGCGCGCTGGTGGTTGATCGCCAGGATGGTCTTCGCGCGCGAGGACGCGGTGATCACCTGGAAGCGCCGGGGCTGCGCCTTGAACTGCGCGAGCGCGCGGGCCGCGGCCACACGCGGGAAGACGTCGACATCGCCCGCCAGCAGTGCCGCGACCTGCGCCGCCGGCTCGCTGATGAAGCGGAACTGCACGCGCGCGATCCTGATCGACGCGGCGTCGCGGAAGGCCGGCCAGGCCGCGAGCGAGAGGCTCGCGCCGCGCTGCCACTGCGCGACGCGGTAAGGCCCCGTGCCCACCGGCGTCTGCGCGTTGCCGGCGGCGCTGCGCGGCTCCACGATCACGGCGGTCGACTGCGCCAGCAGCGCCGGCAGCTCAGGCTCCGGATGCTTCAGCGTGAGCACGACGCTCAGCGGATCGGGCGTGGCGATCGCGGCGATGTTCTCGAACACGCGGCGATCCTTGTTCAGGCTGTCCGGCGCGGCGGCGCGCTCGAAGCTGAACTTCACCGCCTTGGCGTCGAAGGGCTCGCCGTTGTGGAAGCGCACGTTCGGCCGCAGCGCGAAGGTCCAGATCTTCTGGTCCGCCGACCCGGTCCAGCGCAGCGCCAGCAGCGGCTGCGCGCTGCCGTCCTCGGCCACCTTGGTCAGCGGCTCCATCACGTTGTAGAGCACGATCTCGCCGATCGCGGCAGCGGCGCCCGCAGTCGGGTCCAGGCCGGGCGGCTCCAGCGTCATGCCGAGCACCAGCGGCCGCGCCGCGTTGCCCTGCGCGAAGACGGGCAGCGCGGTGCCCAGCGTCGCGCCGGCGGCGCCGAGCGAGAGCAGGTGGAAGCGGCGTCGGTCCAGGGTCTTGTCCATGGGCGCCGATCATGCCAAAGCGGCCAGCAGGTCCTGCGTGTAGGGATGATGCGGTTCGCCCAGCACCCGCGCGGCCGGCCCCTGCTCGACGGCCTCGCCGCCGCGCAGCACCAGCGCGTGGTCGCACAGCACCTCGATGGCCGGCAGGTCGTGGCTGACGACGACCAGGCTGATGCCCTCACGCCGCTGCAACTCGCGCAGCAGCGCCAGGATCTGCGCCTGCACCGAGACGTCCAGCGCCGACAGCGGCTCGTCGGCGACGATCAGCCGCGGCCGCGTCGACAGTGCCCGAGCGATCGCAAGCCGCTGCCGCTGCCCGCCTGAGAACTGATGCGGAAAGCGCAGCGCGGCATCGGCCTCGAGGCCGACCGCGGCCAGCACCTCGGCCAGACGCGTCTGGCGCTCGGCGCCGGTCATCGGCAGCGCGGCCAGCGGCTCGATGACGCTGCGCCCGACGCGCCAGCGCGGATCGAGCGAGCCGTACGGATCCTGGAACACCATCTGCACCTGCGGACGCAGCGCGCGGCGCGCGCGCGCGGGCATGGCGTGGACGTCTTCGCCGGACCACCGCACGCTGCCGCGATGCGGCCGCTCCAGCGCCATGAGGAGCCGCGCCAGCGTGCTCTTGCCGGCGCCCGATTCGCCGATGACGCCGAGCGATTCGCCCGCCGGCAGCGTGAACGAGATGTCGCGCAGCACGCTGCGGCCGCCGTAGCGCTGGCCCAGCCCCTGCACCTGCAGCAGCGGGGCGGCGCTCATGGCGACACCTCCCAGCAGGCGAGCTGGCGGTGGAACGGGGGCGGCTCGGCGGCGCAGCGCGCGGTGGCGAGCGGGCATCGCGGCGCGAAGGGGCAACCCGCGCCAAGCTGCTTCAGCGACGGCACGTTGCCCTTGAGCGGATGCAGCGGCTGGTCGCGTCCGGCGCCGAGCCGGGGACGCGCCGCCCACAGCGCCTGCGTGTACGGATGGCGCGGATGCTGGAGCAGCTCGGCGGCGCGGCCCTCCTCCATGGCACGGCCACCGTACAGGATCAACAGCCGATCGACGCGCCGCGCGGTCAGCGCCAGGTCATGCGAGATCAGCAGCAGCGCCATGCCGCGCTCCGCCACCAGCTCGCGCAGCAGGTCCAGCACCTGCACGCGCAGCCGCGCATCCAGCGCCGTGGTCGGCTCGTCGGCGATCAGCAGATCGGGCTCGCCGGCCAGCGCCATCGCGATCAGCGCGCGCTGGCGCTGGCCGCCGGAGAGCTGATGCGGATAGGCGCGCGCCTGGCGCTCGTCCAGGCCCACCCGCGCGAGCAGCGCCATCGCGCGCTGGCGGGCGCTGTCGCGATCGGGCGCGAGCCGGTGGATGCGGATCGGCTCCATCACCTGGGCCAGCACGCGCTGCAGCGGATTCAAGGCGGTGAGCGGCTCCTGGAACACCATCGCGACACGGCGGCCACGCACGGCGCACCAAGCGTCGTCGTCCAGCGCGAGCAGGTCGCGTCCCTCGAGCGCGACGCGGCCGGAGACCTCCGCCCCCTCGGGCAGCAGCCCCATCACGGCCAGCGCGGTGAGCGTCTTGCCGCTGCCGGATTCGCCGATCAGCGCGAGGCTCTCGCCCCGGGCCAGCGTCAGATCCAGGCCGCGCAGCGCATGCAGCCTTGCGCCGCCGGGCGCGGTCAGGCGCACATGCAGATCACGGAGCTCGAGCAGCGGCGCGCTCATCGGGCTTGCTCCTTCGGATCGAGCCGGTCGCGCAGGCCGTCGCCGAGCAGGTTCAGCCCCAGCACCGCCAGCGTGATCGCGACACCCGGCGCGAGGGCGAGCTGGGGCGCCTCGAACATCAGCGTCTGCGCCTCGGCCAGCAGGCGGCCCCAGCTCGCCTGCGGCGGCTGGGTCCCGAGGCCGAGGTAGGACAGCCCGGCTTCGGCCAGGATGGCCAGCGCGAAGCTGGTCGTGCCCTGCACCACCAGCAAGGGCAGCAGCTGCGGCAGCACATGCCTCAGCGTGATCGACAGCAGGCCTTGGCCCGCCACCCGCGCGGCGAGCACGAAATCGCGCGCCCACCAGCTCTTGGCGCTGCCATTGACCAGCCGGGCGAACGACGGCACCGCATGCAGGCCGATCGCCGCCATCGCGACGCTCATGCCGGGACCGAGCGCCGCCGCGAGCAGGATGGCCAGCAGCAGCGCGGGAAAGGCGTAGCCGAGATCGGCGCCGCGCAGCACCAGCGCTTCGACCCAGCCGCGCCGCGCGGCGGCGAGCAGGCCCAGCGCGGTCCCGGCGATCAGCCCGATGCCCACGGCAACCACGCCCACCAGCCAGGCGCTGCGCGCGCCCGCCATCAGGCGGCTGAAGACGTCCCGGCCCAACTGGTCGCAGCCCAGCCAATGCGCCAGGCTCGGCGGCGCGAGGCGGCGAGCCATGTCGATCTGCTCGGGCGGCCAGGGCGTCCAGGCCAGCGACAGCAGCGCCGAGAGCAGCAGCAACGCCGTCAGCACGGCGCCCGCGACGAAGGCGGCGCGCCTCATGGTTCGGCCCTCGCGCGCAGACGGGGATCGATCCAGCCATGCAGCAGGTCGATCGTGAAGTTGAGCACCAGTACCAGCGCCGCCAATCCCATCACCCCGTTGCGCACGACGATCAGATCGCGGTTGGCGATCGCCTGCGCCATCAACCGGCCCAGCCCAGGGAGCGTGAAGACGTTTTCAATGACGATGGTCCCGGCCAGCAGGTTGGCGAACTGAAGCCCGCCCAGCGTCAGCAGCGGAATCGCGGCGTGGCGCAGTCCGTGGCGCCAGAGCGCGGCGCGGCGCGACAGGCCCTTGGCGCGGGCGCTGCGCATGAAGTCCTCGCGGGCGATGTCGAGCATCGCCGAGCGCGCGATCCGCGCCAGGATCGCCGCCTGCACCAGCGCCAGCGCGATCGCCGGCAGCAGCAGCGCGCGTAGCCCGGGCCACAGGCCGCCGCCGACGTCTTCGCGCCAGCCCGGGAAGCCGCCCGCGTCGACCCATTGCAGCTTCACCGCGAAGACCAGCACCAGCAGCATCCCGAGCCAGAAACTCGGCACGGCCAGCCCAAGCTGCGTCGCGCCCATGACGAGGTGATCGCCCGCGCGGCCGTGCTGGCTCGCAGCCCACCACCCGGCGGTCAAGGCCACCACGACGGTGAGCGCCATCGCCAGCAGCGCCAGCGGCAAGGTCAGCGCCAGGCGCTCCAGGATCAGGTCGGCCACCGGCGCGCCGTAGGCGTAGGACAGACCCATGTCGCCGCGCATCAGGCCGGCCAGCCACGCCAGGTAGCGATGCCAGGCCGGTTGATCGAGCCCCAGTTGGCGCGCCAGCGTGGCGACGGCCTCGGGCGGCGCCTCGGGGCCCATGATCAATTGAGCCGCGTTGCCAGGCAGCCATTCCAGCGCGCCGAAGATCAGCGCCGAGGCCACCAGCAAGGTCAGCAGCAGCACGGCAAGGCGCTTGGACAGGTCTTTCATGGCGGCCGGGATCATAGAGGCGCCCGCGCGCCGGGATTCCGTCGAGGGTCTGCTGGCCCCCATGACCACCGGCAACGCGCACGGCAATCAGCATGCCGGACGTTGTCGCCATTTTTTACAGATGAATTACCGTCTTTATCAGATGTGACGGCAAATCAAGCACTTGCTGAACTGGCCCGAGTTATGCGTAACCCCCGGCACAGGGAGAACAAGCAGCCACGTGAATCGCTCGGAAAGGGGTGAATCATGAAGCCAATCCGGATTCGTTGGGTCGCAGCCGCTGCCGCGCTCGCCCTCTGCAGTCAGGCGCAAGCCGCCGCGGTGATGTTCAACGCCCCGACCGATACGGCGACGCTGTTGTTCTCCGGCTCCCAGGACGGGGCGACGCTGCAGGCGTCGGTCAAGTTGACACTGACCAACTGGACCGCCACCAGCGCCACCTTCGCCGCCATCGTCAACAACACGTCTTTCGGTCCCGGCCAGAACGTGCTGATGGCCTTCGGCATCACGGCGGTGTCGCCGACGCTCAATGGCGCCAGCACGAACACCGCCGCCTGGGGCGCGGAACTCGACACCAACTTCCCGTCCTTCCAGAACATCGACCTGTGCGTGATGACCGGGAACAACTGCGCGGGCGGCTCGATCAACGGCGGCATCGGCATGAACGCGACATCGTCGTTCAACCTGACGCTGACCACCGACGCGACCCACAACTTCATGACGAGCGGGATCAGCTTCATCAGCCCCTACTCGATCAAGTTCCAGGGCGTCGGCACCAAGGGCAATTCGATTGAATTCGCCGGCTGCGTCGCCAGCACGGCCGGTTGCGGGGGAGGAGGTGGTGGCGGTGGGGCCGGTGGCGGCGGCGACGTGCCGGAACCGAACGCGCTGCTGCTCATCGGTGTCGCTGCCTTGGCTGCGGGCTTGTCGCGCCGCGTGCTCCAGCGCGCTGTGCGCTGAAGCGGCGACCTCATCCGGAAAGGGAAAAGCCGCCCGAAGGCGGCTTTTAGCGCACGCGCGAGCGCGCTCAGGCGGCTTCGGCGGGGACTTGCGCGTCTGGCCAGAACAGATGTTCCAGCGCATAGACCCGCGCCAGTTCCCGCAGCGCGCGCGGCGCCTGAAGCAGCGTCAACTGCCAGCCGTCCTGGCCGCACAGCCGCAGCGCGCTCAGCAGCAGGCTCAGCGCCGCCGAGTCGAAGTCGTTCAGCCCGCTCGCATCGAGGCTCACGCTGCGGCCGGCCGCATTGCCGACCTGCGCCAGCTCGGCGCGCAGCGTGCTCTCGAGCCGTGCCCATTCCTCGGGCAGGTTGTCCAGGCGCAGCCGCTGCGGCAGCTTCAGCATCGCATCAGCCCTTCTTCGGCGCCGAGGCGGCCGTTGCCGGACGCGCATTGCGCTCGGCCAGCGACTTGATCAGGCCGTCGATGCCCTTGGCGTTGATCTCCTGCGCAAAGCTGTTCTTGTATTGATCAGCCAGCCAGATGCCCAGCACGTTCACGTCGTAGATCTTCCAGCCAGCGTCGGTCTTCTCCAGGCGGTAGTCCAGCTGGATCGGATCGCCCTTGCCGCGGATCTCCGTGCGCACGATGACTTCCGTGTCTTCCGGCGCCGCGCGCATCGGCTTCATCGCGATGGTCTGGTCGCGGACCTGCGTCAGCGCGCCCGCGTAGGTGCGCACCAGCAGCGTCTTGAACTCATCCTGCAGACGCTGCTTCTGCTCCGGCGTGGCCTGGCGCCAGAAGCGGCCCACCGCCGTCGCGGTGATGCGCTGGAAGTCCACATGCGGCATGACCTTGGTATCGACGAGCTGCATGATCTTGTTGACGTCACCGCCCTGGATCGCCTTGTCGCTCTTGACGGCGTCCAGCGTCTCGATCGACAGCTGACGGATCAGTTGGTCGGGCGCGGAGCCGTCGGCGGCGAAGGTGGCCAGCGGGCTCAGTGCCGCGATCGACAGGACCGCCTTCAGCAGCAGTCGTTTGGTGGCATTCATGGTTGTCCTTTCTCTCTCTTCATGACACGGACCCATCCGCAACGCGGCAAGTCCGGTGCCGGTTCACCGGACGTCCCGAGGGGCGTTACCGGTTGTAGCCGCCGTCAGCGGTCGCTCTGCGGATTGACGGGTTTCTCGTCGGGCGAGATGACCTCGTAGTCATCCTCTTCTTCCTGTTCCTTGTGCGTCTTGACGTTGCGGCGCTGCAGGTAGGCATCGCGCACGAAGGTGTACTTGTCCAGCGCGATCCCATCCAGCATGTCGGTCACGCGCAGCAGGTTGGCCCGCGTATTGATCACCTGCAGCGCGGTGATCGCGAACTTGTATTCGCCATCGTCGAAGAGATAGGCCGGCGAGTAGTAGACATTGACCGGCAGCGTCACCGAATCGCGCAGCGACGACGGGCCCAGCAACGGCCACACGATGTAGGGCCCGGTCTTGACACCCCAGTAGCCGAGCGTGCGGCCCAGGTCCTCGGAGGTCTTCTCCAGGCCGGCGGGCGTGGCGATGTCGATCAGGCCGGCGATGCCGAACACCGAGTTGACGGCCACCCGCATCGTCTGCGTCGCGCCGTTCTTGAAGCGGCCCTGCAGGAACAGGTTGATCGCCGACCAGGCATCGGAGAAGTTGCCGAAGAAGTTGTCCACCGCCTGGCGCGCCGGCTGAGGCACCAGGTCCGAGTAGGCGGTGGCGACGGGGCGCAGCACGTGCTCGTCCAGCTTCTCGTTGAAGTTGAAGACCTTGCGGTTCCAGTTCTCCCACGGGTCCAGACGGTTGCGCACCCGCGGTCCGGGCGCGGGCGTCTCGTCGGCGGCAGCGGCGGCCGCTCCGGCCTGGCCTGCGGCGGCGGGCTCGGCCGCGGACGCGGCGGAAGCGGGCGGCGACGCCTGGTCCTCGGCGGCGGCGGCGGCCTGTTCGCCATCGGCGGATTCGCGTGCTTCGCGGAGTTCGCCGCCCTCTCCGGCCGCGCGGACGATCGCCGTCTCCACGGCAGAGACCGCGGCATCGACGCGAACCAGGTCCTGTTCGAGCGCCTGTCCGGCTTGCGCCAGCGCGGGCAGCGAAGCGCCCAGCAGGGCCGCGCTCAGCAGCGCGGCGGCGAGATCGGACGGGACCCGTGCCCCGGCCGTCGTGGTGGTGGTCATTGTTTTTCTCCCGAGGCCGGCGCCGCGGAGGCGTCGGCTGCCTTGTTATAGAGGAACTGGCCGATCAGGTTCTCCAGCACCACCGCCGACTGGGTCTGCGTGATGATGTCGCCCGTGGCGAGATTCTTTTCCGCCGCGCCCGGCTCCAGGCCGATGTACTGCTCGCCCAGCAGGCCGGACGTGAGGATCTTGGCCGAGCTGTCCTTGGGGAAGGCCACGCCTTCGTTCATCTTCAGGATGACGCGGGCCTGGAAGCTCTTGTCGTCGAACGAGATCGCGCCCACCCGGCCGACCACGACGCCCGCGCTCTTGACCGCGGCGCCCGGCTTCAGGCCGCCGATGTTGTCGAACTTGGCCGTGACGGTGTACGTGTCCTGGAAGTTCAGCGTCAGCAGGTTGCCGGCCTTCAGCGCCAGGAACAGCAGCGCCGCGCCGCCCAGCAGGACGAAGAAGCCGACCAGCGCGTCATAACGAGAGGATTGCATCAGGCAACTCCGAGGGTTCTCTTGATTTCAGTTGTCATGTCATCGATCGGCGCCGCGCGTCAGATCGAAAACATCATGGCGGTCAGGATGAAGTCCAGGCCCAGCACCGCGAGCGAGGACAGCACCACGGTCCGGGTGGTCGCCTGCGACACGCCCTCGGGCGTGGGCTTGCAGGCGTAGCCCTGCAGCAGCGCCACGAAGCTGACGGTGATGCCGAACACGACGCTCTTGACGAAGCCGTTGCCGACGTCCTTGAACACGTCCACGCCGCCTTGCATCTGCGACCAGAACGAGCCCGCGTCGATGCCGATCAGCGGCACCGCCACCAGCCAGCCGCCCAGGATGCCCACCGCCGAGAACACCGCCGCCAGCAGCGGCATCGCGATGAAGCCGGCCCAGAAGCGCGGCGCGAGCACGCGCTGCACCGGGTCGACCGCCATCATCTCCATGGCGCTGAGCTGCTCGCCGGCCTTCATCAGGCCGATCTCGGCGGTCAGCGAGGTGCCGGCGCGGCCGGCGAACAGCAGCGCCGCCACCACCGGGCCCAGTTCCCGCACCAGACTCAGCGCGACCAGCAGGCCGACCGCCTCGGCCGAGCCGTAGCGCTGCAGCGTGTAGTAGCCCTGCAGCGCCAGCACGAAGCCGACGAACAGCCCTGACACGCCGATGATGGACAGCGAGCGGTTGCCCAGGAAATAGATCTGCTCGCGCACCAGCGCGAAGCGGCGCAGGCAGGCGCCCAGGTGCAGCAGCAGCGCGCCCAGCAGGCGGGCCGACCAGCCCCAGTCGACAAGCTTCAGACGCAGACCGCGCCCGATCGAGGTAGCCAGACCGATCATGCGGACGCCTCCTCGGGCAGGCCGAAGTCCTCGCGCACCGGCTTGGCGGGCTGGTGGAAGCGTACCGGGCCGTCGGATTCGGCATTGACGAACTGATGCACCAGCGGGTCGGTGCTGTGGCGCAGTTCGTCCGGCGTGCCCTGGGCGACGACACCGCCATTGGCCACCATCACCACGTGGTCGGCGATGCCGAAGGTCTCATGGATGTCGTGCGACACGATCACGCTGGTCAGGCCCAGCGCGTCGTTGAGGTCGCGGATCAGGCGCGCGGTGACGCCCAGCGAGATCGGATCGAGGCCGGCGAAAGGCTCGTCATAGAGCACCAGGTCCGGGTCCAGCGCGATCGCGCGCGCCAGCGCGACGCGGCGCGCCATGCCGCCGGAGACCTCGTTGGGCATCAGGTCGCGGGCGCCGCGCAGGCCGACGGCGTTGAGCTTCATCAGGACCAGGTCGCGGATCATCGGCTCGGACAGCCGGGTGTGCTCGCGCAGCGGGAAGGCGACGTTCTCGAACACGCTCAGGTCGGTGAACAGCGCGCCGAACTGGAACAGCATGCCCATCCGGCGCCGCTGGGCGTAGAGCTGGGTCTGGTCCATGGGCGCCAGGTCCTGCCCGTCGAACAGCACCTGCCCCGACTGGGGCCGCAGCTGCCGGGTCAGCAGCCGCAGCAGCGTCGTCTTGCCGCCGCCGGACGACCCGATCAGGGCCATCACCTTGCCGCGCGGCAACGTCACGTTGACATTCTTCAGGATGACCCGATCGCCATAGCCGACGGTCACATCCTTCACTTCAATCAGCGGACGGACGTTATTGGATGAATTGGGATCAGTGAATGCCATTTCCTAGCGCTTGGATCCGGGACGAAGCCGGGCGGCAGGCGTCCGGGAGCCGGGATCATAGGGTAAAGCCCGAATTGATGCCGGAGGTCCTCTGGGGCGGGGTGGCGATACGCGACAGCCCGGCAAAGGGGGATTGACGGCGGAGTTTGTAATCGAACCTCTCATCCGTGATGAAGGTCACGAACGGGAACCGCCGCGAGACGGGCGGGACGCGAGGCACGACGAGCGGACTCGCCTTCCGTGTGCGGCTACCGATAATTTGCGCAACAAGGAGCACAACATGTCTGGGATTTCCGGGAACCGTTCGCGGCTGGGCCGCCACCTCGCGCTGCGAGGCTTCACGCTGATCGAATTGATGGTGGTCGTGGCCATCATCGGGATCCTGGCGGCGATCGCGCTGCCGGCGTACCGCAGCTATGTGCTTCGCGGTCAACTGACGGACGCGGTCACCGCGCTGACCCTGACCCGAGCCAACCTGGAGCGCTACTACCAGGACTTCCGCACCTATCAGACGGTCGCCGGTGTGGCCACCAGTCCCTGTTCCAACCTCTCGGCGGCGGGCACCTTCACGCTCAGTTGCCCGACGCTCACCGCCAACACCTACACCATCCAGGCCGTGGGCTCCGGCAACACCGCCGGATTCACCTATACCGTCACGCAGGCGGACGTCAGAAGCACCACGGGTCCCGGCGCGGCCCCCAACGGCTGGAACTGCACGTCGAAGTGGATCACGCGCAAGGGCGACACATGCTGACCCGCAGCCGCGGCGTGACGCTGATCGAACTGCTCATCGTCGTCGCCATCATCGCGCTGGGAACGGCGCTGGCCGTCCCGGGCCTGCGCACCTGGACCGCGAATGCCCAGATGCGCAACAGCGCCGGGGCGCTGCAGGCCTCGCTCAAGCTGGCACAGGCCGAAGCGGTGCGCAGCTTCCGGCAGGTCGTGTTCTATCGCACCTCGGACACCACCTGCTCCGCCAATTCCACCGCCGATCCCGCCGGCATGCGCTGGGTCGTCAAGATCCTCCCGCTGGTGACGGGCGGCACAGCCACCGCCGCGCAGTGCGGCGTGATGCTGGACAACGTCGAGAACTTCACCGTGTCCGGCCCCACGGCCGTGTGCTTCGGCGCCAACGGCCGCCCGCTCCAGCTCACCAGCACCGAGACCGGTGTCGGCGTGGCCTGTTCCAGCGGCACCAACGGCCGGATCATCTATGGCTTCGCCCCGAACACCACCACCAGCAACCTGCGCAAGCTCCAGGTCTGGCTGACGCTGGGTGGCACGGTCCGTTCCTGCGAATCGACCCGCCAGCTGTCGGATTCCGTGCCGGACGGATGCCCTGAAATCAACCAGACGCCCACCTCATGACTCCGATCCCCGACCGCCGCCCCGGGCGGCGCCGCGCGCGCGGCATGACGCTGATCGAGGTGCTGTGCGCCATCGTCATCATGACGGTGGGCCTGCTCGGCCTGATGGCGCTGATGGCGCGCGCGTCCCAGGCCACCCTGGCCACCGACGACAGCCAGCGCGCGGCCGTGCTGGCCAACGAGATCGCCAGCGAGATGTGGCTGTCGGGCACCGTCTCGCTGCCAGCGGCCACGGTCACGGCCTGGAACGCCCGCGTCGCCGACGCGACCAACATGGGGCTGCCTTCGGGCGCCGGCGCGATCAGCGTCGCCAACAATGTCGCGCGCATCACCATCACCTGGACGCCGCCCGACGGCGCGCCGCGCCGCTACTTCACCGACGTCCGGCTGACCAACTGACATGAAGCAGCACCTCCCCTCCAGCCGGCCCGCAGCGGCACGCGGCTTCTCGCTGATCGAGCTGATGGTCTCGGTCGTGATCGCGCTGATCGTCATCGTCGCCATGACCAAGGTGTCGGCCCAGTTCGAAATCGGCAAGCGCCAGGACACGACCACCTCGGACATGTCCACCAACTCCGGCTACCTGGCCTACGACTTCGACCGCCAGGTGCGCAGCGCCGGCTCGGGTTTCACCGCGGTCAATCGTCAGGAGACCTTCGGCTGCGCCCTGTTCGCCACCAAGGGCGGCGCGCAGATCCTGCCGTCGCCGGCCGCGTTTCCCGCACCGTTCTCCACGGTCGACCAGACCGTGCGCATGCTGCCGGTGCTCGTCTTCGCCGGCGCTGGCAATGGCGGTTCGGACGTGCTGCAGGTGATCACCGGCACGGGCGGCATCGGCGAAACCGCATCCCAGGTGCGCCAGAACAGCGTGCAGGCGAACAGTTTGCGTCTGACCACGACGGTGGGCATCCGCGGCAACGACCTGCTGCTGGTGACCGAGAACGCCCGCCCCTGCATGCTGGCCCAGGTCAGCGCCAATTACGTGGGCGGCTCCTCTCAGCAAGTGGATCTGGCGGGCGCGTACTACTCGTCCAGCATCGGCGTGCAATCGCTGCTGGACCGCTCCACCGGAGCCACCGCGAATGCGGCCGTGCTGGGCAACGCCGCCAACGGCAATCCGCCCAAGCTGATGCTGCTGGGCGTGAACAGCAGCAATCAGCTGGTGCGCTACGACCTGCTGCGCTTCACCAACGGCGACAACGAGACCCCGGTGCCGCTGACCGATGGCGTGGTCGACATGCGCGTGCGCTACGGCGTGGACAACACCGCGACCGCCGACGGCACGGTCGACGCCTGGGTCGAGCCCACCGGGACCACCTTCGGCAGCGCCGCGCTCAGCAATGGCACCGGGGTTGCGCAGGCCACGATGGCCCGCATCCTCGCCATCAAGGTCAGCATGGTCCTGCGCTCGGAACTGCGCGAGTCCACGAACGGGCAGGACGTCCCCGTCGCCCCCGCCACGCTGGCGATGTTCCCCAGCCTGCCGGCCGCCCAGCAGGTCACCTACCGCGTGGCCGACCGCATGCGCCGCCATCGGGTGCTCGAGTTCACGATCCCGCTGCGCAACGCGATCGCCAGCAGCGGCCGGCCGCCGCCCCCTTGAACCGGGAGTCGACATGCCCGTCCGCTCACTCCTACGAACGACCATGACCCCTTCCCTCTACCGCCGCGAACGCGGCGTGATCATGGTGATCGCGCTGATCACGCTGGTGATCCTGATGATCGGCGCGATCGCGACGATCCGCTCGATGAATTCGTCGCTGACCAACGTCGGCAACTTCGGCTTCAAGCGCGACATGGCCAACCAGGCCGACCGCGCGATGCGCAAGGCCTTGGACACGCTGACCGCCCTCGGCGCGCCCGACGCCAACAACCCGTCGATCAACTACAGCGCGGTGATGCTGTCGTCGACGCCGGAAGGCATTCCGCAAGTGTTGCTGGATACGAGCGACCCCGGCGCGGTCGGCGGCTATGGCTCCGCCGCCAACGTGATCGACCTGACCACCGCTCAGAGCGGCGAGAGCTCGACCAACATCCCGCAGCTCAAGCTCTATTACGTCATCGACCGCATGTGCCAGGCCGCTGGCCCGGTCAGCCCCACCAACTGTCAGACCGCCTCGACCGACACCCAGGGCGTCAAAGGCCCCAAGGACGTGAAGCGCCCGCCCAAGCCGCTGTTCCGCGTCACGGTGCGCGTCGACGGGCCGCGTGGCTCGCAGTCCTTCTACCAGGCGACGTTCAGCAATTGAGGTTTTCGATGAACAAGTCCTTCCTCCCTCGCGGCCTGTGCGCCGCGGCCGCCCTCGCGCTGGGCGCGATGATGCCGGCGCTGACGACCCAGGCGCAGACCGTGCGGCCCGCGCTGGACAACCAGCCGATCTTTTCCTCGGTCGCCGTGCCGGGCAACCTGGCGCTGGCGCTGTCGGTGGAATTCCCGACTGCGGTCAGCACGGCCCACCTGGACGCCGACTACTCGGTGTCGTCCACCTACCTGGGCTACTTCGACCCGGGCAAGTGCTACACCTACGTCTGGGCGAACAGGGAGGCCGACCGCTACTTCCAGCCCGCCGGCACGACGTCAGACCACACCTGCACCAACAAGTGGAGCGGCAATTTCCTGAACTGGGCAACGATGCAGACCATCGACCCGTTCCGGTGGGCGCTGACGGGTGGTCAGCGCGTGACCGACACCACCACGACGACGATCATCGAGAAGGCCTGGGCCAGCGGCCAGGGAGGAACCGGCAACTTCCCCAACCGTGCGCTGACCGACCGCACCGTGATCACCGGCGCAACGCCGCTGGCCTGGAACGCCGTGCTCATGCGCATTCAGGGCCTGGGCAACAAGATGCGGTTCACACGCAGGGGTGACTACAACAACGACACCCCGGTCGCCTTCAATTCCGCCAACGGCCCGTGGGACGGCGCCACGGTCTGGGAGGTCAGCGTGCGCGTGAAGGTCTGTGACCCGAGCGACGCCGCCGGCGGCCTGGAAGCCAACTGCACCCAATACGGGGACAACTACAAGCCCGAAGGGCTGATGCAGAAGTATTCGCAGAAGATCCGCTTCAGCGCCTTCGGCTACCTGAACGACAGTTCACTGAGCCGCGACGGTGGCGTGCTGCGCGCGCGCCAGAAATTCATCGGGCCAACCGAGCCCGTGCCGGGCGCCCAGCCCAGAGCCAACCCCCTCGCGGAGTGGGACGCCAACACCGGCGTGATGAAGACCAGCCCCAATCCGCAGGACGTGCTCGACATGGCCTCGTCCGACTACGGCTTAACCGTGGCGAACAGCGGGGTGATGAACTATCTCAACAAGTTCGGCGCGTCCGGGTCCTACAAGACCTATGACCCCGTGGGCGAGCTCTATTACGCCGTACTGCGGTACTACCGCAACCTCGGCAACGTGCCCGAATGGACCAGTCCCAATACGAGCGACCTCAATACGAAGAAGGCGCTCGCGGATGGCTTCCCGGTCATCACCAACTGGGGCGATCCGATCCTCTATTCGTGCCAGAAGAACTACATCCTCGGCATCGGCGACGTCAACACCCACGCCGACCGCAACGTGCCCGGCGCCAGCGGCAGCTCTGAGCCGACCAAGCCGGCCGCGGTCGCTGCGGACACCGCCTTCGACGCCATCGCGTGGACCAACAAGGTCGGCGCGCTCAGCGGCGCCGGCGGCAACATCGGCAACACGCAGAACTACGGCGGCTGCTGCAGCAACAACGGTGCGCTGATGGCCGGCATGGCCTATTGGGCCAACAGCCAGGACGTCCGCCCGGATCTGCTGGGCAAGCAGACCATCAAGACCTACTGGCTGGACGTGCAGGAAAACCAGGTCTACAAGAACAACAACCAGTTCTATCTGGCCACCCGCTACGGCGGCGCGAACCTGCCGTCCACGTGGGATGCGCTGGGCACCACCGTCGACGTTACGCAGAGCTGGTGGCATACCGGCCCGTCGACAGACACCACCATCGCGGGCGGCGGCCAACTGCGTCCGGACAACTACTACACCGCCTCGCGGGCCGACCTGATGGTCAATGGCCTGACCAGCGTCTTCGCCAGCATCGCCGCCAACATCCAGGCCTACACCTCGTCGGCCAACACGGCGTCCAACGCCGTGACGGTGGGCACGTCCGCTTATGGCTCGTCCTATGACTCGTCGGCGTGGACCGGCCAGATCGAAGCCAACACGATCAACGTGATGGGCACCCCGGTCGGTTACACGCTGGCCTGGCGCTTCACGGACAAGCTCAATGCGCAGGTGGGCACTTCCGGCACCGGCTGGGACACCGCGCGCAACATCGTCACCTACAAGCCCACCGGCCCCAACACTGGCACTGGCGTGGCGTTCCGCCACGACAACCTGAGCAGCGGGCAGATCACGGCGCTGAACACCACCTACTACAGCGGCGACGATTCGCTGAACTTCATCAACTACGTGCGCGGCGACCGCAGCAATGAGGAAAACTCGACGGCGAGCAACAGCACCAAGGCCTACCGCGTGCGTGGCGGTCTGGTGGGCGACATCGTCAGCAGCCAGGTGGTCGTGGTCGGCCCGCCTATCCCGGGTCTGATCAGTGAAGCGACCAACCCGGGCTACAACGCCTACGCGTCGTCGAGCGGCCAGGGCAACCGGCCCAACATCCTGGTGGCCGGCGCCAACAGCGGCCTCGTGCATGTGATCAACGGCTCCACCAGCGACACGAACGGCGGCCGTGAACTCTTCGCGTACATCCCGAACGCCGTGATCATGGGGCCCAGCGGCACGCCCAGCGTGGACGGCCTGGCCAGCACCGGCAACCCGGACTTCGTCCACCACTACATGATCGACGCCCGTCCCAACACGGCGGACATCGACTTCAACCGCACGAGCGCCAACCGGACGGGCACGCCGGACTGGCGCACCATCGTGGTCGGCGGTCTGGGCAAGGGCGGCAAGAGCATCTACGCGCTGGACCTGACCACCGCCCACACGGTGGCCACGGAGCGTGACGCGGTCAGCCGCGTGATGTGGGAGTACACCGAAGCCGACATGGGCTTCACCTTCGGCACCCCGGTCATCACCAAGACGGCCCAGTACGGCTGGGTGGTGATCGTGGGGTCGGGTCTCAACAATCCGTCCGGCAAGGGCTTCTTCAGCATCCTGGACGCCCGCACGGGTGCACTGCTGCAGAAGGTGCCGCTGCCGGCCGCCGGTGACACCGGCACGCCCCAACTGCCCACCGGCCTGACCTACCTGCAGACCTACTACACCGACCGCTATGACGCGACCGTCGAGTCCGTCTACGCCGGTGATCTGAAAGGCAACGTCTGGCGTCTGGACCTGACCGCGCCCAGTGGCAATTACCCCCCGCCGACCAAGATCGCGCAGCTCACGAACGCCTCGGGCACCCCGCTGCCGATCACGTCGATGCCGACGCCGGTGGTGAATTCGACGGGCAACCGCCGCTGGATCGTCGTCGGCACGGGTCAGTTGCTGAGTACCGACGACATGATCAGCACCCGCGCCAACCGCATCTACGCGATGCTGGACGGCTTCCAGGCCCGCCCGGCGATCAGCTCGGACTTCCCCTCCGGCATCTCGATGCCGTATCAGGAGAGCAATATCGGGCGCCACGACTTCCAGGAAGTGACAACCACCAGCAATGTGCCGCTGCGCTCCGACAAGGTGGGCTTCTTCATCGACCTGCAGCGCGTGACCGGCGGCCTGGGCTACGAGGTCATCAACGAGGCGGACGCGCTGGACAACCTGGCCGTCATTGCGGCGGTCAAGCCCTCGTCGGACAACGCCTGCAGCCCGGGGGGCACGAGCAAGGTGTTCGTGCTGGATCTGAATGGCGGGACCATCACGGTCGACAATCCGCAGTTCGCCGTGGACAACGTCCGCTTCATCGATGACAACGGAACGATCAAGATCCTGGTGCAGGGCAGGCCCGGTGGTGGGGGGGGCGGTAGCGGCGGCGGCGATGGCCGGGACCTGACCGGCGACTACACGAAGTCCATCGACGGCAGCACCGGCGGCTCCAAGCGGCTGATCAACTGGCGCGAGATCCCGCTGCGCAACTGACGCGGCCCTGGCCTCCCCTGAAACCCGCCCTCGCAAGACGGCGGGTTTTTTCTTGCCAGCGCACGAGCGCCAGAAGCGACAAGGCCCGCCGGCTTGCACCGGCGGGCCTTTCTGCGTCAGCGGCCCGGCGTTCACCGAGCCCCGAATCAATCAACGCGGCAGGTCGCTGTTGCCCATCAGGAACTCGTCGATCGCGCGGGCGGCCTGGCGGCCTTCGCGGATGGCCCAGACCACCAGCGACTGGCCGCGGCGCATGTCGCCAGCGGCAAAGACCTTCGCCGCGTTGGTCTTGTAGCCACCGGTGAAATCGGTGCTCGCCTTGGCATTGCCGCGCGCATCCTTGCTGACGCCGAAGGCCTCGACGATCGACGCCACCGGGCTCACGAAGCCCATCGCGAGCAGCACCAGATCCGCCTTCAGGATCTGTTCGGAGCCAGGGACCTCGCTCATCTTGCCGTTGACCCATTCCACGCGCACCGTCTTCACCCCGGTGACCTTGCCCTTCTCACCGAGGAATTCCTTGGTCGCGATCGCGAACTCGCGCTCGCAGCCTTCCTCGTGGCTCGAGGAGGTGCGCAGCTTGATCGGCCAGTAGGGCCAGGTCAGCGGCCGGTCCTCGACCTCGGGCGGCTGCGGCATCAGCTCGAACTGGGTGACGCTCTTGGCGCCATGGCGGTTGCTGGTGCCGACGCAGTCGCTGCCGGTGTCGCCGCCGCCGATCACGACGACGTGCTTGCCGTCGGCGCGGATCTGGTTCTTGAGCTTGTCGCCGGCGTTCAGCTTGTTCTGTTGCGGCAGGAACTCCATCGCGAAGTGCACGCCGGCCAGATCGCGGCCCGGGACCGGCAGGTCGCGCGACTGTTCGGCACCTCCGGCGAGCAGCACCGCGTCGAACTGCTGCGACAACTCGTCGGCGGTGACCACGTCCTTGGCCCAGTTCGTCACCTTCGAACCCTCGGGCAGGTGCGCCACCATCACGCCCGTGCGGAACACCACCCCCTCGGCTTCCATCTGCTGGACGCGGCGGTCGATGTGGCTCTTCTCCATCTTGAAGTCGGGGATGCCGTAGCGCAGCAGGCCGCCGACGCGATCGTTCTTCTCGAACACGGTGACCTCATGACCGGCGCGCGCCAGCTGCTGTGCCGCAGCCAGTCCGGCGGGCCCGGAGCCAACAATCGCCACCTTCTTCCCGGTCTTGAGCTTCGCCGGTCTGGGCGTGACCCAGCCCTCGGCCCACGCGCGATCGATGATCGCGTGCTCGATCGACTTGATGCCCACCGCGTCGTCATTGACGTTCAGCGTGCAGGCCGCCTCGCAAGGCGCGGGGCAGATGCGGCCGGTGAACTCGGGGAAGTTGTTCGTCGAATGCAGCACCGCGATGGCGTTCTTCCAGTCCGCGTCGCCGCCCCGGTACACCAGGTCGTTGAAGTCCGGAATGATGTTGTTGACCGGGCAGCCGCTGTTGCAGAACGGCGTGCCGCAGTCCATGCATCTCGCGCCTTGCTGCTTCGCCTGCTCGACGTTCAGGCCGATGACGAATTCCTTGTAGTGCTTGAGCCGCGCCTCGACGGGCGCGTAGCCCTCTTCCAGACGCTCGTACTCCATGAAGCCGGTGACTTTTCCCATGTCGGCTTTCTCCTGAATCTTCGTGATGCTCTGAAGCGATGCGGACGGTCAGACCTTGGCCTTGGCCGCCGGGGCCTTGGCATGGGCGATCGTGGCGGCGGTTTCCTTGGCGGCGTTGATTTCACCAAGCGCGCGGCGGTATTCGTTCGGGAACACCTTGACGAACTTGGCGCGCGATTCGGCCCAGTGGTCCAGGATGTCCCGCGCGCGCTGGCTGCCGGTCCAGCGGTGGTGGTCCTCGATCAGCTTCTTGACGATCGCCTCGTCGGTGCGCGCCTGGCCATCGCCAAGCCGGTGCCAGATGGCGGGGTCCATCGTGGCTTCCTGCTCGTGCGCGGGCAGCAGTTTGTCGAGCGACACCATGCTGGTGTTGCAGCGCTTGGCGAACTGGCCGTCCTCGTCGAAGACGTAGGCGATGCCACCGCTCATGCCCGCAGCGAAGTTGCGGCCGGTCTTGCCCAGCACCGCGACAGTACCGCCGGTCATGTACTCGCAGCCGTGATCGCCGGTGCCTTCGACGACCGCCGTCGCGCCCGACAGCCGCACCGCGAAGCGCTCGCCGGCGACACCGCGGAAGAAGGCCTCGCCCTTGGTCGCGCCGTACAGCACGGTGTTGCCGACGATGATGTTCTTCGTCGCGTCACCGCGGAAGTCGATCGACGGACGGACCACCACGCGACCGCCGGACAGGCCCTTGCCGGTGTAGTCGTTGGCATCCCCGATCAGGTAGAAGGTGATGCCGGGCGCCAGGAAGGCGCCGAAGCTCTGGCCCCCCGTCCCTTCCATCTGGATGAAGATCGTGTGGTCCGGCAGGCCTTCGGGGTTGCGGCGGATCAGCTCGCCGGAGAGCATCGCGCCCACCGTGCGGCGCACGTTCGTCACCTCCTGCATGAATTGCACCTTCTCGCCCTTGTCGAAGGCAGGCAGGCACTTCTCGATCAGCTTGACGTCGAGCGCGCGATCCAGGCCATGATCCTGGTGATCGTTGTGCAGGCGGGCCACGTCGGCCGGAAGCTCCGGACGATGGAACACGCGGCTGAAGTCCAGACCCTTGGCCTTCCAGTGCTGAATGCCCTTCTTCGTGTCGAGCAGGTCGGCGCGGCCGATCAGTTCGTCGAACTTGCGCAGGCCCAGCTGGGCCATGATCTGACGCGCCTCTTCCGCGACGAAGAAGAAGTAGTTCACCACATGCTCGGGCTTGCCGCTGAACTTGCGGCGCAGCACCGGGTCTTGCGTCGCGACGCCGACCGGGCAGGTGTTCAGGTGGCACTTGCGCATCATGATGCAGCCCTCGACGACCAGCGGCGCGGTCGCGAAGCCGAATTCATCCGCACCGAGCAGCGCACCGATCACGACATCGCGGCCGGTCTTCATCTGGCCGTCGGCCTGCACGCGCACACGCCCGCGCAGACGGTTCAGCACCAGCGTTTGCTGCGCTTCCGCCAGGCCCAGCTCCCACGGGGTGCCAGCGTGCTTTATCGACGACCACGGCGAGGCGCCGGTGCCGCCGTCATGGCCGGCAATCACGATGTGGTCCGCCTTCGCCTTCGCGACGCCCGCGGCGATCGTGCCCACGCCGACTTCCGACACCAGCTTGACCGAGATGTCGGCGCGCTGGTTGACGTTCTTCAGGTCGTGGATCAGTTGGGCCAGGTCCTCGATCGAATAGATGTCGTGGTGAGGCGGCGGCGAGATCAGACCCACGCCGGGCACCGAGTGGCGCAGGAAGCCGATGTAGTCCGTGACCTTGCCGCCGGGCAGCTGGCCGCCTTCGCCAGGCTTGGCGCCTTGGGCCATCTTGATCTGGATCTGGTCCGCGCTGACCAGATACTCGGTCGTGACGCCGAAGCGGCCGGACGCGACCTGCTTGATGCGTGAACGCATCGAGTCGCCCTCCTTCAGCTCGTAGTCGACCTCGACCACCTTGCGGCCGACGACGTCCGCCATCGTGGTGCCTGCCGTGATCTTGATGCCCTTGAGCTCGTTGCGATAGCGCGCCGGATCCTCGCCGCCCTCGCCGGTGTTGCTCTTGCCGCCGATGCGGTTCATCGCGACGGCCAGCGTCGCGTGCGCCTCGGTCGAGATCGAGCCCAGCGACATCGCCCCCGTGGCGAAGCGCTTGACGATCTCCGCGGCCGGCTCGACCTCCTCGAGAGGAATCGCCTTGGCTGGGTCGAACTTGAACTCGAACAGGCCGCGCAGCGTCATGTGACGCTTGCTCTGGTCGTTGACCAGTTGGGCGTATTCCTTGTAGGTGTCGAACTTGCCCGAACGCGTGCTGTGCTGCAGCTTGGCGATCACGTCGGGCGTCCACATGTGTTCCTCGCCACGGGTACGCCACGCATACTCGCCGCCGGCATCCAGCATGTGCTCCAGCACCGGGTCATCGCCGAAGGCGGCGCGATGCAGACGCAGCGCCTCTTCCGCCACCTCGAACACGCCGATGCCGCCGACCTGGGTCGGCGTGCCGCGGAAGTATTTCTGGACGAACTCCGCCTTCAGGCCGATGGCCTCGAAGATCTGGGCGCCGCAGTAGGACATGTAGGTCGAGATGCCCATCTTGGACATGATCTTCGACAGCCCCTTGCCCACCGCCTTGATGTAGTTGTAGATCGCCTTGTCCGCCGACAGGGCTGGCGGCAGTTCGGCGCTCATCGCCTGCAGCGTCTCGAGCGCGAGATAGGGATGCACGGCCTCGGCGCCAAAGCCGGCCAGCACGGCGAAGTGATGGACCTCGCGCGCGGTGCCGGTCTCGACCACCAGGCCAGCGGTCGTGCGCAGACCCTCGCGGACCAGATGGTGGTGCACCGCCGACAGCGCCAGCAGCGCGGGGATCGCCACGCGATTCGCGCTCAGATGGCGGTCGGTGATGATCAGGATGTTGTGGCCGCCCTTGATCGCATCGACGGTCTCGGCGCACAGCGAGGCCAATTGGGCTTCGACCCCCTCCCGGCCCCAGTCCAGCGGGTAGGTGATGTCGAGCTCGTAGGGCTTGAACTTGCCGTTGGTGTGCTGCTCGATCGCGCGCAGGCGGGCCATGGACTCGAAGTCCAGCACCGGCTGCGTCACCTCCAGGCGCATCGGCGGGTTCACCGCGTTGATGTCGAGCAGGTTGGGCTTCGGGCCGATGAAGCTGTTCAGCGACATCACGATCGCCTCGCGGATCGGATCGATCGGCGGGTTGGTGACCTGCGCGAACAGCTGCTTGAAGTAGTTGTAGAGCGGCTTGTTCTTGTCGGACAGCACGGCCAGCGGGCTGTCGTTGCCCATCGAGCCGATGCCTTCCTCGCCGTTCGCGGCCATCGGCGCGAGCAGGAACTTGATGTCCTCCTGCGTGAAGCCGAAGGCCTGCTGGCGATCCAGCAGCGACGCGGGGAACACCGGCGCGACGGCCTCGGGCGCCGGGATGTCGTCGAGCTTGACGCGGACGTTCTCGATCCACTGGCGGTACGGGCGCGCGTTCGCGTACTGGGTCTTCAGTTCCTCGTCATCGATGATGCGGCCCTGCTCCAGGTCGATCAGGAACATCTTGCCCGGCTGCAGGCGCCACTTCTTGACGATGCGGGATTCGGGGATCGGCAGCACGCCGGACTCGGATGCCAACACGACGAGGTCGTCGTCGGTGACCCAGTAGCGCGCGGGCCGCAGGCCGTTGCGGTCCAGCGCGGCGCAGACCTGGCGGCCATCGGTAAACACCATCGCGGCGGGGCCGTCCCACGGCTCCATCATCGCGGCGTGGTACTCGTAGAACGCCCGGCGGCGTTCATCCATCAGCTCATGCTGCTCCCAGGCCTCCGGGATCATCATCATCGCGGCGTGCGCGAGCGGATAACCCGACATCGTCAGCAGTTCGATGGCGTTGTCGAAGGTGGCCGTGTCGGACTGATGCTCAAAGCTGATCGGATACAGCTTCTTCAGGTCGTCGCCGAGCACCGGCGACTTCATGACGCCCTCGCGGGCGCGCATCCAGTTGAAGTTGCCCTTGACCGTGTTGATCTCGCCGTTGTGGGCGACCATGCGGTACGGGTGGGCCAGCGGCCACTCGGGGAAGGTGTTGGTCGAGAAGCGCTGGTGCACCAGCGCGATCGCGCTGACCACGCGCGGGTCGGCCAGGTCGCGGTAGTACTTGCCGACCTGGTCCGCCAGCAGCAGACCCTTGTAGATCACCGTGCGGCAGCTCATCGAGGGCACGTAGTACTCGCGGCTGTGCGTCAGCTTCAGCGCCTGGATCGCGCTCGAGGCGGTCTTGCGGATCACGTACAGCTTCCGCTCGAGCGCGTCGGGGACGATGATGTCCGGACCGCGGCCGATGAAGATCTGGCGGATGATCGGTTCCTTCTCGCGCACGGTCGGCGACATCGGCATGTCGCGGTCCACCGGCACATCGCGCCAGCCCAGCAGGACCTGGCCTTCGGCCTTGATCGCGCGGGCCAGTTCCTGCTCGCAGGCCAGGCGGGAGGCGTGCTCCTTCGGCAGGAAGATCATGCCCACGCCGTACTCGCCCGGGGGCGGCAGCACGACACCCTGCTTGGCCATCTCGGCGCGATAGAACTCATCGGGGATCTGGATCAGGATGCCGGCGCCGTCGCCCATCAGCTTGTCCGCGCCGACCGCGCCGCGGTGATCCAGGTTCTCCAGGATCTTCAGGCCCTGCTGGACGATGTGATGCGCCTTCTGCCCCTTGATGTGGGCCACGAAGCCCAGGCCGCAGGCGTCCTTCTCATTCGCGCCGTTGTACAGGCCGTGGGCGGCCAGCTCGCGAATCTCGTTCTGGGACGGTGTCGCGGTGGGGGACGACGCTTGCGCGGGGCGCGGATCTTGAGCTGCCGACATCGGTGGCCTCCTGGACTCTCGAAAAACGAAACCCGCGCAGGTTAAGGCGCGTCCACGGAGGGCACAAGCAGAACTAAATGGGGTCAGTCTCGAATATGCAGGAACGTTGCCACACAGTCTCGATTAAATGGGGACAGATCATTGCGACGCCTCTGGCGGCGGCGTTTTGCGGGGGCGCCCCCTCGGGCGTGGACTCATGGGGCGTTCACTCGATTCGCCCAGCAGCTGCAGGAAACGTGCCGAACCGAGCGGCCAACCCTTCAGCGCCGAATCGATCAGTTTTTGCCGCTCGGCCTCCGACTCGCCCTCCTCCAACCAGCGGCGCCAGGCCAGCTCGCGCTCGAAGGGGGTGTTGCCCAGCGCCCAGAATCCGGGCGGATCGCTGACCAAGGGGTCGCGGCGGCGGCCAAGATGGTGCGCCGCCGAGGACCAGGTGAAATCGCCGGGATCGGCGCTCAGGCCGGCGCGCTGCGGATTCAGCTCGATGCTGCGCATCACCGCGAGCAAATGGGTGTCCGCCTCCAGCGGCGCAGCGCGGAATCGCCCTTCCCACAAGGTGCCGGCCCGGCCATGCCGCAGGTTGAAAGCGCCCACGTAGCGGCGCCCCAAGGCCTGCATCATCCGGCTCAGGCCGACGTCGGTGGCCGGCGTGGCCAGCAGATGCAGGTGATTGGGCATCACCACGTAGGCGTGCACGGCCACCTTGTGGGTGGCGGCGCTGTCCTGCAGCGCAGCCAGGAGCGCCCGGCGGTCCTCGTCGTCGAGGACGATCGGCTGCCGGTTGTGGCCGCGGTGGATCAGGTGGTGCAGATGGCCGGCGAGCGCCAATCGAGGGAGTCGTGCCATGGTCGGGACAGTAGTCTGTCCCCAATTATGCGGCGATCAGCTTCCTGCCCGTGAGCCGTTCATGCTCCTTGAGCGCGAACCGGTCCGTCATGCCGGCGATGTAGTCGGCGCAGGCGCGCGCATGGTCCTCGTCCCCGGCGAAATCGGCGGGCAGTCGCGTCGGATCCGTCAGGTAGAGCTGGAACAGCTCGCGCAGGACCTGCTCGGCGCGATCGCGTTGCGCTTGCACCACCGGATGCCGGTAGAGGTTGGCGAAGAGGAAGCGCTTGAGCTCGGTGCTGGCCTGACGCATGTCAGGACTGAATCGAACCAGCGGCCCCTTGGTGCGCGCGTCCTCGGCGTCGGCCGGCGCGGCCGCTTCGATCGCCGCGCGAGTGGCGTCGATGACGTCGTAGACCTGTTGCGACAACATGCGGCGGATCGTCTCGGCCAGCAGCCGCTTGCCGGTCAGGCGCGGATAGGCAGCGAGCGTCTCGCGCAGATGGCGATGCACCAGCGGCACCTCTTCCAGTTGCTCCAGCGTCACCAGGCCCGAGCGCACGCCATCGTCGACGTCATGCGCGTTGTACGCGACCTCGTCGGCGAGGTTGCACAGCTGCGCTTCCAGGCTCGGCTGGCCTCCCGCGAGGAAGCGCGCGGCGACGCCGCCCGGCTCGCGCTCCTCGATCCGCTGCGCGTCGCGCTTGCTGCAATGCTTGAGGATGCCTTCACGGCTCTCGAAGCTGAGGTTGAGCCCATCGAACGCCGGATAACGCTGCTCGAGCTTGTCCACGACGCGCAGCGACTGCAGGTTGTGCTCGAAACCGCCATGGGCCTTCATGCAGTCGTCGAGCACGTCCTGGCCGGCGTGGCCGAAAGGCGTGTGGCCCAGGTCGTGAGCCAGGGCGATGGTCTCGATCAGGTCCTCGTCCAGCCCCAGGCTGCGGCCGATCGAGCGCCCCAGCTGGGCGACCTCGAGCGAATGGGTCAGCCGGGTGCGGAACAGGTCGCCCTCGTGGTTGAGGAAGACCTGCGTCTTGTAGACCAGGCGCCGGAAGGCGGTGCTGTGGACGATGCGGTCGCGGTCGCGCTGGAATTCGCTGCGTGTCGGCGCCGGGGCTTCGGCATGCCGGCGGCCGCGGCTGCGCGCGGGGTCGGAGGCATAGGGCGCGCGCAGCATCGTCATCGTCGGTTCAGCTCTTCAGCGGGACGCCGGCCCGGTGTGAGCGGCGATCACCTCGGCCACCATCGCATCGGGCGCTCCCCGCATGCCGGCGCGGCCGAGGCCTTCGATGACGACGAACCGGATCTCGCCGCCCTCGTTCTTCTTGTCGACCCGCATCAGGTCGAGCCAGCGATCGATCGGCATCGGCGGCGCCTTGACCGGGAGCCTGGCCCGCTCGATCAGGCGGGTCATGCGATCGACGAAGGCCGCAGGCATCAGGCCCAAGCGCGCGGAGAGCTCCGACGCCAGCACCATGCCGCAGCCGACGCCCTCTCCGTGCAGCCACTCGCCATAGCCCAGGCCGGTCTCGATCGCGTGGCCGAAGGTGTGGCCGAAATTCAGGATCGCCCGCAAGCCGGCTTCCCGCTCGTCCTGGCCGACGACCCAGGCCTTGATCTCGCAACTGCGCTGTACCGCGTGAGCCAGCGCTGACTTGTCGCGCGCGAGCAGCGCGTCGAGGTTGTTCTCGATCCAATCGAGGAAAGTCGCATCAGCGATGGGGCCGTACTTGATGATCTCGGCCAGTCCCGCCGAGAGTTCGCGATCGGGCAGCGTGTCCAGTGTGTCGAGGTCGGCGATGACGCGCACCGGCTGGTAGAACGCGCCGACCATGTTCTTGCCGCGCGGGTGGTTGATCGCGGTCTTGCCGCCGACCGACGAGTCGACCTGCGCGAGCAGCGTGGTCGGCACCTGAACGAACGGGACGCCGCGCATGTAGATCGCGGCCGCGAAACCGGTCAGGTCGCCGATCACCCCGCCGCCCAGCGCGAACAGGACGGTCTTGCGATCGGCCGCGCCGGCGAGCAGGTGGTCGATGACGGCGTCCAGCGATGCCCAGCTCTTGTGCTGCTCGCCGTCCGGCAGGACGACCGATTCGACGCGCGGGTAGTGGGGCGCGAGCTGGCGTTTGAGTCGCTCCAGATAGAGCGGCGCCACGAGCTCGTTGGTGACGATGAGCGCGGCGCTCGCGCGCGGCAGGCCGGCCCAGGACGACGAGGCGTCGACAAGGCCGGAGCCGATGAGGATGTCGTAGCGGCGGTCGCCGAGATCGATGGCGACCGTGGAGGCGGCGGCGGACGAGCCCGCCACGGAAGACGCCGAATCAGGGAGCGGTGCGGTCATTCCCGGAAGTGTACGGGGCCTCGCTCGCCCCGACGGTGGCCGCGACCCGCGCCGGGTCGATGAGGCCGGCCAACTCCAGCTGCATCAGGATCATGTTGGCGAGCCCATGCACCGATGGACGGCTCGACTCGAGCACGAAATGCGCGCAGCGGCGGTAGAGCGGATCGCGCTGCCCATAGAGTTCGCGCAGCTTCGCCAGCGGATTGGCGACCTGCAGCAACGGGCGTTGGGTGTCGTGGCGCAGACGCCGGAAGAGTTCTTCAGGCGAGGAGCGCAGGTACACGACTGTCGAAAGCGCCTTGAGCCGGTCGCGGTTGATGTCGCGCAACACTGCGCCGCCACCGGTGGCGAGGATCATTTCCTCACCGCTCCTGGCACGTTCCAGGAGCCGGGCGATCACTGCGGATTCGAGGTCCCGAAACGACGCTTCGCCCTCCCGGGCGAAGTAGTCCTTGATCGACTCGCCGCCGAGATCGCGTTCGATCTCGGCGTCGGAGTCGACGAAGGGGATGTCCAGCTGTCTGGCCAGCAGACGCCCGACGGTGGACTTGCCACCGCCTGGCATGCCGACCAGGCTCAGGATCATTGCCACTGCATTGGCAGCACGATCAGTTCGGGCTGAAGCAGTAGGAGCCAGCCACGTCCGTCAAGGAGCGGACGCGTCCATACGGGCTGAACTGGAAGGGCGGCGAAGTCGTGATGGTCGAGAAATCGCTCGCCAACGCGGAGAGGTTGCCGCTGAACGTTGCTGGAGGGCTCACCACACCGGTGGCCGACGCGGTGATCGTGTAATCGATCCATGTCGCAAGGCTCTTCGGATATTCCATCTTCAGAACCAGTTGACCCGACGCATCCGTCTTGGTCGTCGTGCCTTCGAAGCCGATCGAGACGTCCGACTTGCGAGGGTCCAGCTGGCCGTTGCCATTCCGGTCCTCTCCCGTATCGATAAGCCCATCGCGGTCGTCGTCCTCATTCAAGCAGGCCCACGCGCCAGATTGGGAAGACCCGTTGTAAGAATAGAACGGCGCCCAGGCCGCACCCGCGAGGTTGTAGACACCCTTGTAGTAGCGCTTCAGGTCAATCAGCGGAGAGATGTCGACGCCCGCCGAAGGCTTGCCGGACGCATCGACCACCAACACCACGAAACGCTGAACGTAGGTCAACTTGCTGGCGCCTTCGAGCAGCGTGGAGTCCGTGCCGATCGTGATGGACAGCGGGCTCGATACCACCGTGAGCGTCGTCGTCTTTTCGTTCGGGCAAGCGGACGCAGCGAAGTCTGCGTAGTCCCAGCAAGCACGGAAGGTCACGCCGTTGGTGCCGCTGGCGCGGTCAGCCGGGTAATAGCTCGACGTGGCATAGCCCGACGCGTCGCTGTACACGAGCGACGTGCCCGAGCTGATCGTGCCACCGACGCTCTGCGACGCACTGCCGAGCAGCTCGAAGCGCACACGCATGTTCTGGATGGGCGCGTTGGAAGCGGCCTGGAACAGTGCGCGCAGTTCCACGCGATTGGCCGTCGAGCCAGGCGCATTGATGGCCACGACCGTCGGATTGGTAGTCACCGTCACGGACGACGCGTTCGTCGTCACCGCCGGAATACTGGTACCCGCCGAGGGGATGGTCACCGTCGAAACGGTCGTCACGCCGCCGGACACGGCGGTGATGTTGTAGGCGCCGGGCGTCGTGGGAGCCGTGTAGGTGTAGGTGAATGCGCCGCTGTTGTCTGTCGTGCCGTTGACCGCCGTCTGGCCGGGAGCCGTCACGGTGATCGCCTGGCCGCTGATGGCGTTGTCGTTCGTGTCCGACAGGCGATACAGCACCGTGTTGCCCGTCGAGCCAGCCGTCGGCGTCGACGGAACCGGAGAGGCCACCAGCTTCGCACCGCTGACCTGGAAGCTGGCCGTGCGCTGCAGCGTGTTGCTGGTCGCCGTGATGGTCACGACGCGATTCGACTTGTCGGCACCGATCTTCACGCTCGCCACCGACTGCCCGGACGCGTCGGTGGTGCCGTTCGTGACGGCGATCGTCGCGCCGTTGTTGACGGAGAACGACACCGGGACGCCTGCCAGCACATTGCGGTTGGCGTCGACGGCCGTCACCGTGGCCACGACCGTGTCGGTGCCGGAATTGGAGACCGTGTACTTGTCCAGCGACAGCGACAGATCCGCTGCAGTCGTCGTCGGGGTCGTCGTCTGGATGACGTTGAAGGTCGCCGACTTGGAGATGGAGCCATTGCCCACCGTCACGGTCACCGTGCGCAGCGTGTGATCCGCGCCCAGCGAGATGGTCGCGGTGCCCGCGCCGGAGGTATCGGTCGTCAGCGACGAGGAGGACGCGAAGACCGAATTGTTCGGATCGCTGATCGCGACCGCCAGCTTGGCGTTTGCCACGCCGCCACGGTTCGCATCGAGCGCCGTGGCCGTCAGCGTCAGGGTCTCCGTGCCATCGTTGGCCATGGTGCCCTTGCTGAGCACCACCGCCACGTCACTGATCGCCGCGCCCGTGCCGTCCGTGCCGCCGCCGCCGACAACGGAGGTGCCCGCCGAGCCGCCACCGCCGCCGCATGCAGCCAAGCCGCCAGCCACGAAGGCCGTCAGCGTCACGGCCTTGAGCAGCCGTACCCACTTCTGATGGAAAGTCATTTCTCTGAACTCCTGCTCTGCCCGTTTGAGGTGGGCAGATTCTCCCTGTGCCTGATGACGTTACGCCCTGGCTTCAGCGCGTGGCGCTGACCCGGTCGCTCACCACCTTCGGCGTGATGAAGATGAGCAACTCGGTCTTGGCCGTGCTGCGCGACTTGTTCTTGAACAGGTTGCCCAGCAGCGGAATATCGCCGAGGTACGGAACCTTGTTCTCGGTCTCGAGGTCTTCCTGCGTGTAGATGCCGCCGATCACGACCGTGCCGCCGTTCTCGACCAGCACCAGCGTCTGCACATGCTTGTTGTTGATCGCGTAACCCTGCGGCGTCAGCGTGCCGCGGCTGTCCTTGTTCACGTCGACCGTCAGGATCACGTTGCCTTCCGGCGTGATCTGCGGCGTCACTTCCAGCTTCAGCACCGCCTTCTTGAACGAGACCGAGGTCGCGCCGCTCGACGTGGACTGTTGATAGGGAATCTCTTCACCCTGCTCGATCAACGCCTTGGTCTGGTCCGCCGTCACGACGCGCGGGCTGGACACCACCTTGCCGCGGCCATCGGCCTCCAGAGCGGAGATTTCCAGGTTCAGGAAGCGGTTCGCAGTGGCCGAGAACAGCGACAGCGCGAAGTTGGCCGCCGTGGCGCCGCCGAAAGCGTCACCCGAGACGTTCGCTGGCAGGCTCACGAACTGCGAATCGCTGTAGTTGTAAGTGGTCTGCTGGTTGGTCGCCGACCCGACGGCGGAGTAATTTCCCCCCACCGTCACGTAGTTGCTGCCGCCGACGTTGTAGCCGGGGATGCCACCATTGCGGCCGCGCAAGTCGGTCGCGCCCAGCTTGACACCCAGTGCCCGGCCGAACTTGTCGTCCGCCTCGACGATGCGGGCCTCGATCAGCACCTGACGCACCGGCACGTCGATCTTGGCGATCAGCGCCTGGATTTCTTCAAGCTTCGATGGGATGTCGCTCACGAACAGCTGGTTCGTGCGCGTTTCCCAGATCACGCTGCCGCGAGGCGACAGGATGCGCGAGGCGTTGTTCCCACCGCCACTGGAAGGGTTGTTGGCGCCGGTCAACCCCTTGGCAACGTCCTCGGCCTTGGTGTAGTTCATCTGGAACGACTGCGTGCGCAGCGGCTCGAGCTGGGCCACCGCCTGCTTGGCCTCGAGCTCAGCCTTCTCCTTGGCAGCGAGTTCATCCTTGGGCGCGATCCACAGCACATTGCCGGACTTGCGCAGACCCAGCCCCTTGGCCTGCAGGATGATGTCGAGCGCCTGGTCCCAGGGCACGTCCTTGAGACGCAGCGTCACGTTGCCGCTCACGGTATCGCTGGTCACCACGTTGAAGTTGGTGAAGTCGGCGATGACCTGCAGCAGCGCCCGCACGTCGATGTTCTGGAAGTTCAGGCTCAGCTTGTCGCCGCTGTAGCCCGGACCCTGAGTGAGCTTGTTCGGGTCGACCTTCTGCGGACGCACCTCCAGCACGAACTGGTTGTCGCTCTGGTAGGCGCTGTGCTCCCACGCCCCCTTCGGGGTCACGACGAGGCGGACGCGGTCGCCCTGCTGCGTGGCCACCACCGTCTGCACCGGCGTGCCGAAGTCGGTCACGTCGAGCTTGCGGCGCAGGCGCTCCGGCAGCGTGCTGCGCAGGAACTCCACCACCAGATTCTGCCCCTGCTGCTGGATGTCCACGCCAACCTGGCTGCTGGGCAGGTTCACGACCACGCGACCCGCGCCGTCGTTGCCGCGGCGGAAATCGATGTCCTGCAGCGACTGCGCGGCGGCGTTCTGGCTGGGGGCGAAGTGCAGCGGCTCCGTGGTCGCCGCGCCGCCCGTGGCCGCTGGGGCGGCCGCCGTCGCGGCGGCGGGCGTGCCATCCAGGAAGATCAGCAGCGCGTTGTCCTGCAACTGCGCGCGATAGGTGCTCGCCTGGCGCAGGTTCAGCACCACGCGGGTGCGGTCACCAGCCTGCGCCACGTTGGCCGAGCGCATGTTGCCGGAGTTGATGTCCACCGCGTTGCGGCCCAGCCCGTTGGTCACGCCCGGCAGATCCAGTGCGATGCGCGGCGGCACCTGCACGGCGAAACCGCGCGGCACTTCCTTCAGCGGCTGTGCCAGCTCGATGCGGACGATGTCCGCGCCCGACTGCTGCGTCGCGCTGATCGACCGGATCATGTTCTGGGCCCAGGCCTGCACCGGCAGCACCAGCGCCAGACCCACCGCGCAGGCCAGTGCCTGCCAGCGCTTGGCGCGCCCTTGTTCCCTCTTACCGACGCTCATCGCAGCGTTCTCCACAACGGTGTTCTTCATCGTCCCTGCTCCTGAAGCTGGAGGGTACTGGTGCGTTCAATCCATTCGCCCGCAGCGTCCTGGACGACTTCTCGCAAGGTGATCTCGGTCTCGCTGATCTTGGTGATGCGGCCGAAGTTCTGGCCCAGGTAGTCACCCACCTTGGCCTGGTAAAGCAGGTTGTCCACCCGCAGCAGCGCATAGGGGCGGCCGTCGCGTGCAACACTGCCCACCATCGTCATCGTGTCCAGCGGGAAGGCTTCCAGCGGTTCACGCCGGCGCTTCATCTCGGCAGCCAGCAGCGAACTGGGTTGCGTTGCCTCGCGCCGGAGCGCCACCGTGAGCTTCTGGGTGCTGAACGGGTCAACCACCGCCTGCGCCTCGTAAGGCTGCGGCTGGAAGGTCTTCGGCGGCGTCAGCGGTTTCACCGTCGGGCGCGTCTGCTGCCGCTGCTCATCCATCCACTGCTGGAGTTCGTCGGTGCCGCCGGTGCAGGCTGCGAGCAGTGTGCCGGTCAAGGCGAGCCCCACCCAGCCCAGCCATCGGCCCCGGGCCTCTGAAGATCGAAGAATGCTCGTCATTTCTTCTTCTCCGCGGCCGCGGCGGCCTTCTTCTGCTCTTCGATCTCGTTGGGATCGAGGTAGCGGTAGGTCCGCGCGGTCGCATCCATCGTCAACGTGGCATTCGTGTCCGCGCGGGGCGCCTGATTGCCCGAACCTGGCGCCGCGATCACGAGGTCATGCAGCGTCACGATGCGCGACAGGTTCGACACGTCAGCCGTGAAGGCGCCGATGTCGTGGTAGCGGCCGGTCACCTTGATCGCGATCGGCTGCTCGGCGTAGTAGTCCCGCATGGCGATCTGGCCAGGACGGAACAGTTCGAACTGCAAGCCGCGCCCCAATCCAGCCTGGTTGATGTCGGACAGGAGCGCATCCATCTCGGCCTTGCCCGGCAGCTGCTTTTCAAGCTGCAGCACGTACTCCTCGACCTGCACCTTCTGCTTGCGCAGCTCCGGCAGGTTGACCGCCTGGGTCAGCTTGTTGTTGAAGTCTTCCTTCAAGCGGGGCTCGCGATCGCGCTCGGCATCGAGCGCCGCCTGCTCATCCGACAGGACGGCGAACCAGCCCAGTCCCACCGTCAGCAGCATCACGAAGATGAAGGCGACGTAACGCGGCGCCGGCGGCCATTGGCCCGGCTCCTGCATGTTCAGGTTCTGGAACTGCCCGGAGAAATCCGCGAACCAGGCGTTGAGGTCCAGGTTTTTCAAGCTTGCCATGGGCTCCTCACGACTTCTTCGCTGGCGTGGCGGCAGCGCCGCTGGCCGCGCCCGCCGCCGCTTCCGGCGCGACGCTCTTGATGCTGACCTGAATCGAGAAATCGTACAGGCGGCGCGGATCGCGCGGGTTCACCGGCGCGGCCTTGATCTCGACCAGATCCGGGTTCTCGACCCATTCGGCGCGGCTGAGATTGCGCAGCATCTCCGACACGCGTTCATTGGACGCCGCGACGCCGGTGATCAGTACCGACTTGTTGTTCTGGCGCGTGGACTGCAGGAACACGCCTTCGGGCGTGAACTTGGCCAGTTCATTGAGCAGGTGGACCGGAGTGTTGCGATCGCTCTGCAGGTTCTCGACCGCGCGCTGTCGCGCGCGCAGCGCGTCGATTTCCGCCCGCAGGGTCGCAATGTCCTTGATCTGCGCGTCGAGCTTGGCGATCTCGGCCTTCAGATAGTCGTTGCGCTGGGCCTGCGCCGCAGTGAGCTGCTCCAGCAGCAGATAAATGAAACCGGCGATCAGCAGACCGACGGCGAAAGACATTCCCAGCCCGACGAAGAACGCGGCCTTGCGGCGCTTGCGCTTCTCCTCGCGGTGCGGGAGCAGGTTGATCAGAATCACTGAAAGAACCTCCGCATGGCCAGGCCGCATGCCGTCAGGTAAGCCGGGGCTTCACGGCGCAGCTTGGATTCGCGCACCGCGGATCCCAGCACCATGTTCTCGAACGGGTTCACCACCATGCAGGCGAAGCCGGTCAGCTCGGTCACGCGCTCCTTCAGGCCGGGCAGCGTGGCGGTGCCACCCGCGAGCATCACGTAGTGAACCTTGTGGTGTGGCGTGCTGGTGAAGAAGTACTGCAGCGCACGGCCGATCTCCTGCGACAGCGAGTCGACGAAGGGATTCAGCACCTGCGTCTCGTAGTCGTCGGGCAGTTCGCCGCTGAGCTTCTTGAGCTCGGCCTCCTCGAACGAGAAGCCGTATTGACGCGAGATCAACATGGTCAGTTGCGAGCCGCCAAAGGCCTGGTCGCGGTCGTACAGCATCTCGTCGTCACGCAGCACCTTGAGCGACGTCGTGTCGGCGCCGATCTCGAACAGCGCGACGAGCGCGTCCTTGCCCTCGTTGGGCAGGGTTTCGACCAGCCGGCCCACCGCCATGCGCGAGGCATGCGACTCGATGTCGAGCACGATCGGCTTCAGGCCGGCGGCCTCGGCCAGCGCCTGGCGATCCTGCACTCGGTCCTTGCGCGACGCGGCGATCAGCACCTCGACGTCGCCGACCGAAGTCGGGCTCGGGCCGATGACGCAGAAGTCCAGCGACACCTCGTCCAGCGAGAACGGGATGTACTGGTTCGCCTCGGCCTCGACCTGCAGCTCGAGTTCTTCCTCGCGCAGGCCAGCCGGCAGCATGATCTTCTTGGTGATCACCGAGCTCTGCGGCATGGCCAGCGCGGCCTGCCGCGTGCGGCTGCCACTGCGCGTCACCACCCGCCGAACCGCGTCCGCGACCTCGTCGAATTTCTCGATCTGGCCGTCGGTAATCCAGCCTTTTTCAAATGGCTCGGTGGCGAAACGTTCCAGAACGTATTCGCCGCTCGAGTTTTGACTCAATTCCACAAGCTTGACACTGGACGATGAAATGTCCAGGCCAATCATGGGCGGATGCGCGCGACCGCGCAGTAGGTCCAACAGCCCCATGATGCGTTCCCCCAACGCGCCGCTCATGCGCCGGTTTGTTAATAAGTTACTTGAATGCTATCAGCAAAGCCCTTGTCGCCCCAAGGCAAAGCGGTCACAGCACGTAACGCCGCGTTGCGTAACATACACGCCACCGACGGGTGGTAAAGCACCGAAAAAATGCCTTCGGGCTCCCCATTCCGGGCGGTATCGCGTCAGATTCACGGGGCGCAAAATCTCCCGCCGGACATCTTCGTGAGGGATGTCTCGAGGGGCTGAAAACGCCGCCGCGGAGTGTCCGCGAAGTTCCCGTCAATTCCTGTAACAGACTCGGAGCGAGGATCCGGAGCTCAGGACCCCGCTTCCGGGGCCCTTCCTATAATCGCCGCTCGCGGCCCGCATCGTCACCCGTACAGGCCCTGATAGGGGCGGCCAGCCAGCAAGATTGCACATTCCGTCCGGCCCATGCCCTCGAAGAAAACCCCAGAGCCCTCCGAACCCTCCTTCGATGCCCCGTCCGACGCAGGCTCGGGCTCCAAGAAAGTCCAAGGCGACGCGCCGCGCAAGACACCCAAGGGCCAGGCCCGGACACGGCGCCCCTGGTTCGTCCGGGCGCTGGGCTGGCTGTTCGGCCTGATCCTGGCAGGCGCTGGCGCGGTCGTGCTGCTGGTCGGCATGGCGCTGGCCATGGCCTACCCTCAGCTGCCGGACATCTCCGGCCTGACCGACTACCGGCCCAAGCTGCCGCTGCGCGTCATGTCCAGCGAAGGCCAGTTGCTCGCCGAATACGGCGAGGAGCGCCGCAGCTACTCCGACATCCGCGAGATCCCGAAGGTGATGCAGGACGCGATCCTGGCGATCGAGGACGCGCGCTTCTATCAGCATGGCGGCGTGGACTACCTGGGCGTCATCCGCGCCGGTCTGGCCAACTTCAGCGAGTCCAAGAGCCAGGGCGCGTCGACGATCACCATGCAGGTGGCGCGCAACTTCTATCTCTCCACGGAGAAGACCTTCACCCGCAAGATCTACGAGATCCTGCTGGCGCTGAAGATCGAAAGCGCCCTGCCCAAGGACAAGATCCTCGAGATCTACATGAACCAGATCTTCCTGGGACACCGCGCCTACGGCTTCGCGGCGGCCAGCGAGGTCTACTTCGGCAAGCCGCTCAAGGATCTGTCGATCGCCGAGGCCGCGATGCTGGCCGGGTTGCCGAAAGCACCATCTGCTTACAACCCCATCAACAATCCGCGCCGGGCGGTGTTGCGTCAGCAATACATCATCGACCGGATGCTGGAGATGGGCTTCATCACGCCCGAGCAGCACGCCGCCGCCAAGGCCGAGAAGCTGCGCATCCGCCCCCCGCAGGAAGCCGCCAGCCACGCCGAATACGTCGCCGAACTGGCGCGCCAGCTGATCTTCAGCCAGTACGGCGACGAGGCCTACACGCGCGGCCTGAACGTCTACCTGACGCTGCACGCCGACGAGCAGGAGCGCGCCTACCGCGCCCTGCGCCGCGGGATCATGGACTACGAGCGCCGCCAGGTGTACCGCGGCCCCGAGGCCTACGTGGACCTGCCGGCCGACCCCAAGGAGCTGGATACCCGCATCGCCGAGGCGCTGTCCGACCACCCGGCCAATGACGAGCTGTTGGCGGCGGTGGTGCTGGAGGCCAGTCCCAAGCAGGTCGTCGCCGCGCTGCAGAGCGGGGAATCGGTGACGATCACCGGCGACGGCTTGAAACCGGCGACCTCCGGCCTGTCCGAGAAGGGCAATCCGAAGACGCGCATCCGGCGCGGCGCGGTCATCCGCGTGATCAAGCTGGTCAAGAACAACAAGGACGAATGGACGATCACGCAGTTGCCGGAGGTCGAGGGCGCGATGGTGGCGCTCAGCCCGAAGGACGGCAGCGTCCGCGCGCTGGTCGGCGGCTTCGACTACAACAAGAACAAGTTCAACCACGTCACCCAGGCCTGGCGCCAGCCGGGCTCCAGCTTCAAGCCCTTCATCTACTCGTCGGCGCTGGAGAAGGGCTTCAACGGCGCGACCGTGGTCAACGACGGTCCGCTGTTCTTCGACGCGACCACCACCGGCAGCCAGCCCTGGGAGCCCAAGAACTACGACGGCACCTTCGAAGGCCCGATGCCGCTGCGCCGCGCGCTGGCCAAGTCGAAGAACATGGTCTCGATCCGCGTGCTGCAGTCCGTCGGCGTGAAGTACGCGCAGGAATGGATCACCCGCTTCGGCTTCGACGCGGACAAGCATCCCGCCTACCTGACGATGGCGCTGGGCGCGGGCTCGGTGACGCCGATGCAGATGGCGCAGGCCTACTCGGTCTTCGCCAACGGCGGCTACCGGATCGCGCCGCAGCTGGTGCAGCGAATCACCGATCACTCGGGCCGCGTGCTCTATCAGCAACAGGCCAAGGCCTTCGAGGACGCGCAGCGCGCCATCGAGCCGCGCAACGCCTTCCTGATGGACAGCCTGCTGCAGGAGGTGGCGCGCAGCGGCACTGCCGCGCGCACGCAGGCCACGCTGAAGCGTCCGGACATCTACGGCAAGACCGGCACGACCAACGACTCGATGGACGCCTGGTTCGCGGGCTTCCAGCCGGAGCTGGTCTCGGTGGTGTGGATCGGCTACGACCAGCCGCGCAAGCTGGGCGATCGCGAGACCGGGGGCGGTCTGGCGCTGCCGGTCTGGATCGAGTTCATGCAGTACGCGCTGCGCAACACGCCGGTGCAGGAGATCCAGCCGCCGGAGGGCGTCGTGAACATCGGCGGCGAGTGGTACTACGACGAGTTCGCCAACAACAACGGCGTGAAGGCGCTCGGCAACGAGGAGCACGTCCCGACCACCGGCTCCGAGGAAGAGAAGAAGAGCATCCTCGATCTCTTCAAGCGCTGAACGGCGCGCACGAAAGCAAAGGCGCCCCGCGGGGCGCCCTTTCATTGAAGGTCGCTCGAACGCAGCCGGCTCAAATGCCGCTGAAACGCAGCGGCTTGCCGCCGTGATGGCTGGCTTCGTCGGACAGCCGGGCGAAGAACTCCTGGCCGTCCTTGGTGTCGCGCCACTGGCCGTCGACGAACTTGAAGTGATAGCCACCCCGGCGCGAAGCCAGCCACAACTCATGCAACGGCGGCTGCGTGTTGACGACGATCTTGCTGCGGTCGGGGAACTGCAATTCCAGCAGGCCACCGGTGCGATGCTGGTCCACATCGATCACATCGCCATCGAGCCAGGCATCGATCTCGGTTTCGATGCTGGCCAGCACGGCGTCGGTGCGGGCGTCGTATTCGGCGTCGGTCAGCGGAGTGGCGGTCATGTGCGGTCGAAAGCGGGCTCGTTGGCGACTAGACTGCGAGCCCATGAAGAACGTGAAGACGCGAAGTGTAGGCGCAGCCTCCACGCCGGCCCGCGCCCGCCCGGCCAAGGCCCTGACGACCTTGATGTTGTGCGCCGCCGTGCTCGCCCTCGGCGCCTGCGGGCAGAAGCGTCCGCTGCAATTGCCGGTGAAGCATCCGGCCCCGGCATCGGCGCCGGCCACGTCCGCCGCTCCGGCGGCTTCCGCCGCCAGCGCGGCGCGCTGACCGCGCGCGATACAGCTCGCGGCCTGGAGTGGATCGTCAGATCCGCCCCTCCTCCACCGCGTGACAGGCCACGCGCACCCCCTTGAGCGCCAGCAACTGCGGCCGCTCGCTGCTGCAGCGCGCATTCGCGTGGGGGCATCGGGGGTGGAAGCTGCACCCGCTCGGGGGATTCAGCGGGTTGGGCACCTCCCCTTGCACCGGGGTGCGTGACCGGCCCGTCATGTGGATGTCCGGAATCGCGTCGAGCAGCATCCGCGTGTACGGATGCCGCGGCGTCGCGAACAGGGTCCGCTTGTCCGCCTGCTCGACAAGCCGGCCGAGATACATGACCCCGACCTGATCCGCGACGTGCCGCACCACCGCCAGGTTGTGCGAGATGAACAGATAGGTCAGGCCCTGCTTGCGCTGCAGGTCCTTCATGATGTTCAGCACCTGCGCCTGCACCGATACGTCCAGCGCCGAGGTCGGCTCGTCGCAGACCAGGAACTCCGGCTCGGTGGCCAGCGCGCGCGCGATCGAGATCCGCTGCCGCTGCCCGCCGGAGAACTGATGCGGGAATTTCTCGGCATCGGCCGGCGACAGTCCCACCGACTGGAGCAGTTCGCCAACGCGGCGTTTCAGGCCGGCGACATCGCGCACGAGACCGTGCTCGCGCAGCGGCTCGGCGACGATGTCCTGCACCTTCCAGCGCGGGTTCAGGCTGGCATAGGGATCCTGGAAGATCATCTGCATCCGGCGCCGCAGCGCCAGCGCCGTCGGCCCTTTCAGCGTGGCCGCGATGTCGGCGCCGTCGAAACGCACCTCGCCCTGCGTCGGCGCGTACAGACCGACCAGCAAGCGCGCCACCGTGCTCTTGCCACAGCCGGACTCGCCGACGAGTGCCAGCGTCTGCCCCTTCTCGATCGTGAAGCTGACGCCGTCCACCGCGTGGACGAACTGCCGCGGCTTGCGCTCGATCACCCGGTTCAGCCAGGGCGCGGACACATCGAAGGTCTTGGCCAGGTCGCGCACCTCGACCAGCGCGGCGCCTGCCTGGCCGGCCATCGTGCGGTCTTCCGCCTCGATGGCGGCGCTCGTCTTCTCGCTCAGGACCGTCATGCGGCGCCTCCTTGCTGCGCGACATCCCCCTCGACAGCGGCGGCAGCCACGGCATGCAGCCAGCAGGCGGCCGAGGTCGCGGGCGCCCTCATCAAATCCGGACGCTGCTGATGGCAGCGGTCGAACGCCTTGGGGCAGCGTGGATGGAAGGCGCAACCGCTCGGGATCGCGTTGAGCCGCGGCATCGCGCCATCGATCTGCACCAGCCGCTCGCGGTCCTCGTCCATCGAGGGAATCGATCCCATCAGCCCCGCCGTGTACGGATGCCCCGGACGGTGGATCACCTCCTGCACCGGCCCGATCTCGGCGACGCGGCCGGCATACATCACGGCCACGCGATCGCAGGTTTCGGCGATCACGCCCATGTCGTGCGTCACCAGCATCACCGATGCGCCCTGCTCGCGGCACACGCGCTTGAGCAAGGCAATGATCTGCGCCTGGATCGACACATCGAGCGCCGTGGTCGGCTCATCCGCCACGATCAGCTTGGGATCGGCCGCGAGCGCCAGGGCGATCACCACGCGCTGGCGCATGCCGCCGGAGAACTGATGCGGGTACTGGTCCACGCGCGCCTCGGGGGCGGGGATCCCGGTCGCCGCGAGCAGCTCGATCGCGCGGGCGCGCGCCTGCTTCGGCGTCAGGCCCAGATGCGTCGTGATCGTCTCCACCAGTTGGCGGCCGACCGTGTAGAGCGGATTCAGCGAGGTCAGCGGGTCCTGGAAGATCGCGCCGATCTGGCGGCCGCGCACGCGCCGCATCTGGTCGGCGGGCAGGTTGTCGATGCGGCGGCCCTCGAGCAGGATCTCGCCGCCAGCGATGCGGCCCGGCGGTTCGAGCAGGCCGATGATCGCGGCGCCGGTCAGCGACTTGCCGGCGCCGGACTCGCCCACCACGCCGAGCACCTCGCCCGCCGCGATGTCGAAGGACACGTCGTCCAGCGCGAGCAGCGTGCCGCGCCGGGTCGGGAATTCCACGCGCAGATGGCGGACTTGAAGCAGGGGAGCGGTCATCGATCGGTCCGTCATCTCAACGCAGGCGGGGATTGAGCGCATCACGCAGCCAATCGCCGAGCAGGTTCACCGACAGCGCGATCAGGATCAGCATGGCGCTCGGCGCGATGGTGATCCAGAGCTCGCCGGAGTAGAGGAAGTCGTTGCCGATGCGGATCAGCGTGCCCAGCGACGGGCTGGTCGGCGGCACGCCCACGCCCAGGAAGGACAGCGTCGCCTCGATCAGGATCGCCGAAGCCACCTGCAGCGTGGCCAGCACCATCACCGGACCGGTGACATTGGGCAGCACGTGGCGCCACATGATCGCCATCGGCTTGGCGCCGATCACGCGCGCAGCCTGGACGTATTCCTTGTTGCGCTCGACCAGCGTCGAGCCGCGCACCGTGCGCGCGTACTGGACCCAGCCCGTCAGCCCGATCGCCAGCACCAGCACCGCGAAGGCCAGCGTGTCGTGCGCGTTCTTGAAGACGACGCGGCCGATGCCGTCGATCAGCAGGGCGATCAGGATCGACGGGAAGGACAGCATCACGTCGCAGACCCGCATGATGAAGGCGTCGACGCGGCCGCCGACGAAGCCCGCGAGCAGGCCCAGCCCCACGCCCACCACCATCGACAGGACCACCGACGCGACGCCGACCAGCAGCGAGATGCGCGAGCCATACATGATCGCGGACAGCAGGTCGCGCCCCTGGTCGTCGGTGCCGAGCAGGTACTTCGAGGAGCCGCCCTCGACCCAGGCCGGCGGCAGACGCGAGTCCATCAGCTCCAGCGACGCGAGATCGAAGGGATCGTGCGGCGCGATCCAGGGCGCGAACAGCGCGCACACCAGGCATACGAGCGCGACGAAGGCCGCGGCCATCGCGGTCTTCGATCGGGTGAACGAGTGCCACACGTCCCCGTCGAAGAAGCGCCGCAGCGCATTCGGTGCCGGGGCGACAGGCGGGGGCGGCGAAGGAGGCAGGGAAGCGGTCATTCGAGGGCGCGCGGGGCGATCGGTTCGAGGGCGGGGCGGCGGGGTCGCCGGCTCAATGGGGCGCCACGGGCAGCGCCTGCTCGACAAGCGCCGCGAACAGCGCGGAGCCCAGCGGCAGCACCTCGTCGTTGAAGTCGTAGCGTGGCTGGTGCAGGCCGCAGGGACCGCCCTGCCCCAGCCGCAGATAAGCGCCGGGCCGGGCTTGCAGCATGAAGGCGAAGTCCTCCGACCCCATGCTGGGCACGAGTTTGTCGTCGACGTTCTCGGCGCCGACCAGCGTCTGCGCGACGCGCACCGCGAAGTCGGCCTCGGCCGCGCTGTTGATCGTGGCGGGATAGAGGCGCTGGTAATCGACCTTGGCGCTGGCGCCGAAACCGAGCGCGACCGATTCGACCAGGCGCGTCATGCGCTCCTCGAGCAATTGCTGCACCTCGGGCTTGAAGCTGCGCACGGTGCCGGTCAGCTGCGCGGCCTCCGGAATCACGCTGAACGCGCTGGACTCGCCGGCCTGCATCGAGCACAGGCTCACCACGGCCTGTTCGATCGGAGCGATGTTGCGCGACACCAAGCTTTGCACGGCGGTGATCAGGTGGCCGGCGATCAGCACCGGATCGATGCTGAGGTGCGGATGCGCCCCATGGCCGCCGCGGCCCTGGATGGTGATGGTGACGCGATCCGCCGCAGCCATCATGGCGCCGCGGTTCAGGCCGATCTTGCCCGGCGGCAGGTGCGGCCAGTTGTGCATCGCATAGATCGACTCGACCGGGAATCTGTCGAACAGGCCGTCGGCGATCATCTCGCGCGCGCCCCCGTAGCCTTCCTCGCCGGGCTGGAACACCAGCACCGCGGTCCCGCTGAAGCGGCGCGTCTGCGCCAGGTGGCGGGCCGCGCCGACCAGCATCGCGCAGTGGCCGTCATGGCCGCAGGCATGCATCAGGCCGGGCGTCGAGGAGCGCCACGCGAAGTCGTTCTGCTCGCGCAGCGGCAGCGCGTCCATGTCGGCGCGCAGGCCGATCAGGCGCGGCGCCGCGGCGCCCTCCCCGTCCGCCGGCTGCTGACCATGGATGGTCGCGACGATGCCGGTGCGGCCCAGGCCCTGGTGGATCTCGTCGACGCCGCAAGCCTTGAGCGCCTGCACGATGCGCGCCGCCGTGCGGTGCTCCTCGAACCCGAGTTCCGGCATCGCGTGGAGCTCGCGGCGCAGCGCGACCAGCTCGCCGCGCGACTCGAAGAGCCGTTGGTAGGTGCCCGCCGACGGGGCGGTCAGCAACTGCGATTCGCTCATGTCAGTGGGCGCCGCCGCGCACGCGCAGGCGCGGGTCGACGGCGAAGTACAGCAGGTCGACGACGAGGTTGATCACCACGAAGATCAGCGAGATCAGGCACAGATAGGCCGCCATCACCGGAATGTCGGCGAACTGCACCGCCTGGATGAACAGCAGACCCATGCCGGGCCATTGAAACACGGTCTCGGTGATGATCGCAAAGGCAATCAGCGATCCCAATTGCAGGCCGGTGATGGTGATGACCGGCACCAGCGTGTTCTTCAGCGCATGGCCGAAGTAGATCGTGCGGTCGCTCAGGCCGCGGGCGCGGGCGAACTTGATGTAGTCGGCGCGCAGCACTTCCAGCATCTCGGCCCGCACGATGCGCATGATCAGCGTCAACTGGAACACGGCCAGCGTGATGCTCGGCAGCAGCAGATGCTTCAGGCCGTCGGTGGTGAGCAAGCCGGTGCTCCAGGTCCCGAACATCACCACGTCGCCGCGGCCGAAGCTTGGCAGCCAGGTCAGCTGTACGGCGAAGACCAGGATCAGCAGAATGCCGATCAGGAAGGTCGGCAGCGCCACGCCAAGCAGCGACAGCGTCATCAGCGCCTGCGCGCCGAAGCTGCCGCGGCGCAGCGCCGCATAGACGCCGAGCGGGATGCCGAACACGAGCGCGATCAGCGCGGCCGCCGCGGAGAGTTCGAGCGTCGCCGGGAAGCGCTCGGCGATCAGCGCGGACACCTTGCGGCCCTGCTTCAGGCTGACGCCGAATTCGCCCTGGGCCGCGTTGGCGGCGAAGTGCGCGAACTGCACGACGAAGGATTGGTCCAGGCCCAGGTCCTTGCGCAGTTGCTCGCGCTGCTCCGGCGTCGCGTCCTGTCCGAGCAGGTTGTTGACCGGGTCGCCGACATACTGGAACAGCATGAAGGCGATGAAGGCCACCGTCAGCATGACGATGACGGCCTGCGCCAGACGGCGAAGAATGAAAACCAGCATGGACGAGGGCCTCCGGCGACGGCTTGGGCGTGACGGCTCGTGGCCTGGGCCCTGGCACGACCTGACCCCGGAGGCGAGGCGCTTCAGAAGGGGACCATCATCGAGGAGCGTTTCACGCCCGGCAAGTGGGTTACTCCTTAACGCCACGCGAACCCGGCGTCGTGCGGGCCGTCACGCCGCAAAGAAAAAACCGCCCGAAGGCGGTTTCCATGCGGCGCCGCGATGGACGCCGATGCGCTTGGATTGCAGGAGTCTGAGCGATCAGAAGCGGTGACGCAGACCGACGATCGAGCCGCCGCGCTTCTCGGCGCCGTTGGCGAAACGGACCGCGCCGTCGGAGGCGTACTTCGTGTAATCCAGCTCCAGATACGCGTCGGTGCGCTTGGAGAAGGCGTAGTCGGCGACGACGGCGAAGTAGTGGCCCTTGCTCTTTTGCGTGCTGACCACGTAGTGCGTCTGCTGCGCGTACCAGTAGTGCGCGCCCAGATTCAACTGAGGGGTCATCTGGTAGGTGAAGCCGGCGGAGATCATGTCGCGCTTCTTGACGTCGTTGGCCGCGGCGTTCAGCACCGGGCCAAGCAGGCCGGCCGTGTAGAGCGTGCCCATCGCGCCGCCCGCGTCGAACTTGTTGGTCGCCCACGAGAGGTTCATGTACCAGGGCCCGACCGTGTAGCCGGCGCCAGCGGTCCAGCCCTTGACCTTGCGGCCCGTCTGGTCCTCGACCTGCAGATAGGCCCCGCCCAGGGCGATGGGGCCGTCGGCATAGCGCAGCAGGCCGCCGGCCGATTTGTTCGGGCCCGTGCCTTCGCCGGCGGAGACCTGGACCTCACCGCGGATGGGGCCGGACTCGATCAGGTACTTGACCATGTTGTCCTGGCGGGCACCCATCGACAGACCGATTTCGGGCTTGTAGGCCTCGATGTAGGGCGAGTACTTGAAGGAGGCGTAGGTCGACGTGTAGATGTCGAACAGGATGTTGTACTGGCGACCAATGGTGATACGGCCGAAATCGCTCGACTGCAGGCCCACCCACGACTGACGCCAGAAGTCGGCCGCGGCCACCTGGCCGGTGTCGGAGCTCAGACGATGCTCGAGGTTGGCGATCGCCTTCAGACCGCCACCCATGTCCTCGGTCACGTTGATGCCAAGCCGGCTTTGAGACATGCCGCCGGGGATCACCTGCTTTTCCGAGGAACCGGCGTTGGCGTTGCTCGTCCAGCGCAGACCCACGTCCATGATGCCGTATAGCTGCACGGTCGACTGGGCCCAGGCGGCACTGGTGCTGGCTGCCAGGATGCTCAGCGCCAAGGCGGCTTTCTTCATGTGATGTCTCCTGTGTTTGGTTTGGTCGCCGTGATCGATTCTCAGCGAAGCCCTCCAGCGGAGATGCTTTGTGTTGCACATCGCCCACGCGAGCAAACCCTGTCAAGTTTGTGACGACCCGATAGGGGGAAAACCCGCGATCAGTGTTTACAAAATCAACAACAGTGCGTTGCGGCGACAGTGCTTGATCGTGCGAAGCAAGACCTGGCCCTCGCAGCGATGCAGACGCGCCGCAGCGCGGGCGGATAGCGAGCACCATCTGCACGGGAGCAGGCTGAGGCTCGCTCCGCACAGACGAAAAAAAGCCGCCCCGAAGGGCGGCTTTCTGCGCAAGTGATCCGAGGATCAGAAGCTGTGCTTGATACCGACGTCCAGACCACCGGACTTGCCGCCATTGGCAGCAGCGACAGCGTTGCCCTGAACGCGGAAGTTCGCGCGGCCGTCGTTCTTGATGTACGAAGCGGTCGTGTACAGAGCGGTACGCTTGGACAGGTTGTGCTGGTAGCCGATGGAGAACATCTTGGCATCGCCGGCACCGTTGATCGGGGTCGGGTTCGACGCGGTCGGCGCGACGACGATGGTGTCAGCAGCGCTGTTGGTCGAAGACTTGCTGAACTGTGCCGACACCGAGCCAGCGGCCGTCACGGGGACGATGGCGCCGATGGTGTAGATGTTCTGCTTCAGCGACGCCAGCTTCAGTTGGCTCCACAGGCCAGAGACCTTGACCATCTTGAAGTCGTACGAACCGCCCAGCGACAGTTGCTTGAACTTGCCGGTCGCGGTGTCGGTGGACTGGTAGCCGCCGGCGACGTTGAAGTCAGCCAGCTTGTAGCCGATGCGGCCGCCGAACATCTTCTTGCCCTGGGTGCCTTCGCCAGCAGCCACGTCGAACGAGCCGTACACACCGCCCAGATCGCTCGGCAGGAAGTACTGCACGAGGTTGTCAGCGCGGTTGTTGGTGTCGTAGGCCGAGCTGGCCAGACCGAACGTCGAGTAGACGCGGGTCACGTCGCCCAGACCAGTGGTGCTGTAGACGTCGAAATCGTCCACGACCAGACGGGTCGAGGTCTTGCCGCGGCCCAGACGCACTTCACCGAAGTCGCCCATCAGGCTGACCGAAGCGCGACGGCCCCAGAAGCGGGTGCTGTCGGCGGTGCCGGTGTCGGCCGCCAGAGCGCCTTCCAGCCAGAAGCCGGCCTTCAGGCCACCACCCAGGTCTTCGACGCCACGGACGCCGATGCGGCTGGAGCTGCTGCCGTCGTTGGTCAGCTGCTTCACGTCCTTGCCATTGGCCTTGGTGTAACGAGCGGCGACGTCAACCACGCCGAACAGGGTGACCGACGATTGAGCGGCAGCGGCACCGGCGAAACCGGCCAGCACAGCCAGCGCGACGAGAGATTTCTTCATTAGAGACTCCTAGATCTTCAATGAGGCTGCGGTCGGTAGATCGTCCGCAAACCAAGCTCCTGCAATGAAGCTGTGGCGTATTGCAACAGGTCCGATCACGCCTGACCAGCAGCCACCCCGTAAAAGTCCTGATTTCGTTGGATCAAAGCAACGCGTATGAGGTTAAAAAAATGTGTCATCACGCATTCGCACAAAGGATCAGCTGCTGAAGGGGAATGGCTTGAACCCGCCCTTCTAAACTCCCCAGCCATCGCCACGGCCAGCGCTCAAGATGCAATTTCAATCCCGGCGCCCGGCGCGCATTCTTTCCCGCGCGGATGCGTGGATATCCACACTCGACCATGGTCTGAAGACCCTGGCCGGCGTCGCGCCAATGGCGCGCCCCACCCCCGCAGCGTCCGCGCCGGATGAGCCGCTGGACGAGTCTCAACGCCGGCTGTCCGCCTCACTGATGCGTGTCAACCACGTCGGCGAGGTCTGCGCCCAGGCGCTCTATCGCGCGCAGGCGCTGCGCACTCGCGACGAGGCGCTGCGGGAGCATCTCGAGCACGCCGCCCAGGAAGAGATCGATCACCTGGCCTGGTGCGCGGGCCGGCTGAGAGCGCTGGGCGACCGCCCCAGTCTGCTGAATCCGCTCTGGTACGGCGGCGCTTTCGCGATCGGCACCGTGGCCGGGCTGGTGAGTGACGAGGTCAGCCTCGGGTTCGTCATCGAGACGGAACGCCAGGTCGAAGCGCATCTGGCCAGTCATCTGGAGCGCCTGCCGGAAGGGGACCGCAGCTCCCGGGCCATCGTCGCCCAGATGAAGGAGGAAGAAGCGCGCCACGCCGACGAGGCGCGCGAGCGGGGCGGCATCGACCTGCCGGCCCCGGTCCGGGGGCTGATGCGGCTGGCCGCCAAGGTCATGACGCGCACCGCGCATCACGTCTGACCAGCAGGGACGCCAGGTTCAGGCCTGGACGATCTCCACCGAAGTGGTGATTTCCGCCGTCTTCGCCAGCATGATGCTGGCCGAACAGTACTTCTCGTGGGACAGCTGCACCGCGCGTTCGACGGCGGCCTGCGGCAGATCGCGTCCGGTGACGACGAAGTGCATGTGGATCTTCGTGAACACCTTCGGATCGGCGTCGGCGCGGTCGGCGCTCAGCTTGACCTGACAACCCCGCACATCATGGCGGCCGCGCTTCAGGATCAGCACCACGTCATAGGCCGTGCAGCCGCCGGTGCCGGCCAGGACGGTCTCCATCGGCCGCGGCGCCAGGTTCCGGCCGCCGCCGTCGGGCGCGCCGTCCATGTTGATCATGTGACCGCTGCCCGTCTCGGCGACGAAGCTCATGCCATCGGCGCCCATCCAGTTGATCGTGCATTCCATTCGTCCATCCTTCTCGTGATGACTGTGCCGGCCCTGGCCCGAACGCGCCACGGCCGCTGAGCCTGACCCCATTTCTCACCCTTCCGGGCGAGGGACTTGGCCACTCTGGCGGTGATTTTTCGCATTAGAGGCCCGACTCCAGCGGCGGACACCCAAAAAATATTGCAGCGCAACATGCATCACCCCTAGAATTCTAGGCATGCGATAGCGCTACCTCACTCTGTGGGGTCAGCCCTCGCACCGATTGTCTCCTCCACCGCCTCCATGGTGGATTCAGCCCAAGGCCACAAGCCTTGGGCTTTTTTTCGTCCGAAAGCTGGCTCCTCCAATCGCGAAAGCCGGCCGCCGGGCGCGCCGCCGGCATCGTCGGCGCCTGGGGCAAACCCTGGCATGATCGTCCGCCCTGGCTTCCGCCGCCTTCCGCGCGGAAGGGGAACTGGAGGGATTTCCATGGCCGGCACCCGCCGCGCATCGCGCAAGACCACCTCGCCGCGCCCCTCGGCGCAACATCCGGCGTTACTCCCTGCGGATCAGAGTTATCTGCAACGAATTCTTAACGCGAAGGTGTATGAGGTCGCGCAGGAAACCTCCCTCGATGCCGCCCGCAATCTCTCCAAGCGCATCGGCAACAAAGTCTGGCTGAAACGCGAAGATCAGCAGCCGGTATTCAGCTTCAAATTGCGGGGTGCCTATAACAAGATGGCAAATCTCGCGCCTGAACAACTGTCCAGGGGGGTGATTTGCGCCTCGGCCGGCAATCATGCGCAGGGAGTTGCGCTGTCGGCACGCAAACTCGGTTGCCGCGCGGTCATCGTGATGCCGGTGACAACACCCAAGGTCAAGGTCGACGCCGTCCAGGCGCTGGGTGGTGAAGTCGTGCTGGCGGGGGAGTCCTTCACCGACGCCTACGAGCGCGCGCTGGAACTCGAGCGCGAGCAGGGCCTGAGCTTCGTCCACCCGTTCGACGATCCGGACGTGATCGCCGGCCAGGGCACGATCGCGATGGAGCTGCTGCGCCAGCACCCTGGCCCCATCGATGCGATCTTCGTCGCCATCGGCGGCGGCGGCCTGATCTCTGGCGTGGCGGCCTACATCAAGGCCGTGCGGCCGGAGATCAAGATCATCGGTGTCCAGACCAAGGACTCGGACGCGATGGTGCGATCGGTGCGCGCCGGCAAGCGCGTCGCGCTGACCGACGTCGGCCTGTTCTCGGACGGCACCGCGGTGAAGCTGGTCGGCGAGGAGACCTTCCGCATCTGCCGCGAGCTGGTCGACGACTACGTCCTCGTCGACACCGACGCCGTCTGCGCGGCGATCAAGGACGTCTTCGTCGACACCCGCAGCATCCTGGAGCCGGCTGGCGGCCTGGGCGTGGCGGCGGTCAAGCAGTACGCCGCGCAGCACGGGACCAAGGGCCAGACCTACATCGCGATCACCTGCGGCGCCAACATGAACTTCGACCGCCTGCGCTTCGTCGCCGAGCGGGCCGAGGTCGGCGAGGAGCGCGAGGCGCTGTTCGCGGTCACCATTCCCGAGGAGCGCGGCAGTTTCCGGCGCTTCTGCGAACTGGTCGGCGGCCGCAGCGTCACCGAGTTCAACTACCGCATCTCCGACCGCAATGAGGCGCACGTCTTCGTCGGTGTCTCCATCGCCAAGCGTGAGGAGGCCGACAAGCTGGCACGCAGCTTCGAGAAGCACCGCTTCCCGACCGTCGACCTGACCGATGACGAACTCGCCAAGCAGCACGTGCGTCACATGGTGGGCGGACGCACCGAACTGGCGGAGAACGAGCGGCTGTTCCGCTTCATCTTCCCGGAGCGGCCCGGGGCGCTGATGCGCTTCCTGTCGAGCATGAGCCCGGACTGGAACATCAGCCTGTTCCATTACCGCAACCAGGGGGCCGACTACGGCCGCATCCTCGTCGGCCTGCAGGTGCCCAAGGGCGACGGCAAGGCGTTCAAGGTCTTCCTGGACCAGCTGAACTACCCCTGCACCGAAGAGACCGACAACCCGGTGTATCGCCTGTTCCTGCGCTGAGCCGGGCCGGCCTCGGCGCACGGCCCCGCGGCGTTACCGCTTGACACCAACAGCTGCCCCTCGGACGAGGGGCAGCAACGGGGCGAGGGGGCAATTGCCGATGGCTGCCTCGCGGCGCTGGCCGAGAATGGCGCTCCCCATGTCCATCCATCAGTCCCTCATTTCGCCGACCGCCAATCCGGAGCTGGAACGCGCCCTGCGCCAGCGCCTGGAGCGCCGCTGCGCGCTGGCCGGACGGCTCGGCGAGCTGGAGCCGCTCGCGATCCGGCTGGGACTGATCCAGGGCACGCAGACGCCCCGCTTCCGGGACCCGACGCTGGTGCTGTTCGCGGCCGACCACGGCCTGGCGGTCGACGGGATCGCGCTGCCCAATGGCCGCAGCACGCGCGAGCAGGCGCTGCTCGCCTTGCAGCATCGCCTGCCGTCCACGGTGTTCGCGCGCAACCAGGGCATGCATGTCACGGTGGTCGACTGCGGCATCGCCGAGCCGCTCAGCCCGCAGCAGCGGCTGCTGGCGCGCAAGATCGCGCACGGCACGCGCAACTCGCGGGCCGGGCCGGCCATGACGCTGGAACAGGCCCACGCCGGCGTGCGCGTCGGCATGGAGATCTCCGACAACCTGGCTGGCAACGTGATCGCCTGCGCGGGTCTCGGGCAGGGCTCGCTGGAGGCGTCCGCGCTGGTGCTCTCACGCCTGATGGACATGCCGGTGCAGGACTTCATCATCTCCGGCCCCGACATGCCGCACGAAGACCTGTCGCACCTGATGCTGGTGCTGCAGGGCGCGCAGACCCGCCATCGCGACGTGCAGGAGCCGATGGCCGTGCTGGCCGCGTTCGGCGGCTTCGAGCTGGCGGTGATGGTGGGCGCGATGTTGGTCGCGGCGTCCAAGCGCCAACTGATCCTGGTCGATGGGATGCCCGCCTGCGCGGCGCTGAAGGTGGCGTCGATGATCGCGCCGCCGGTGACGGACTACGCGGTGTTCTGCCGCAGCACGACGCATCGCGGCCTGGACGAGGCGCTGCAGCTCTTCCACGCGGCGGCGCTGCTGGAGCTCGGGATGGAATGCGGCGATGGCACGGGCGCGACGCTCGCATGGCCGCTGGTGCGCTGCGCCGCGGCGTTGCTGACGGAGGTCCACGACCTCCCCGACGGCCCCATCCACAGCCGTCCTTCGGACCTGCGGGACACCGGCTCGACGGCCTCGGGGGCGCTCCCCTCTCAGCCGGGCGCCTCGATCACTTGACCGGATTGGCCCCGCCGTCGCCGGGCGGCTGTTGCGGCAGCGATCCGGTCACCGCAGTCGGCGGCACGTAGCTTTCCTGGCCGGGCGCGCCCGGTTGCGGCGGCATGTTGTTGAAGTTGGGCGGCGGCGCCATCGCGCCGCCAGGCGCCATCTGCGGCGGAACGGGCGAGCCATCGGCGCCCGGCGCGCCGGGCGCGAGGCTCAGTCTCAGCGTGACCGCGCCGCTGGCGCCAAGTCCGACGTCGCGCCGGTTGATCTCGATCAACTTCAGATCGCCGTCGACGACCTGCCCGACGCGCACCGGCTTGGGCAGTCCGCCGGTGACGGCGATGAGCGCCACGCCTTCGCCGGCATGCTGGCCGTTCGCGGTGGGCGCGACGACGCCGAGCAACTGATAGCGTGAAGAGGTGGATTCGACTGGGGCCTCTGCTGCTTTCGCGGCAGCGAATAGCCGGGTCCAGTCGGCAGCGGCTGCGTCGGTGACCGCGGGACGGGTCGCCGCGGGCGCTTGAGGGCCCTTGGCCATCAGCGTCAGCGCCCAATACGCGAGGCTGGCCGCCAGCAGCGCCCAGACGACGAAGCTTAACCATCGTGCATGCATCCGACGATTATGATGCAGCGCGATGAGTCGCCGAGGGCGGCTCCGCGAGGATTGCAACACCATGCGCCGACCCCTGTCTCCGCGCCGCGCGCGCGGCTTCACGCTGATCGAACTGATCGTCGCCATCACCATCGTCGCCGTGATGGGCGCGGTGGTGGTGCCGGCGGTGATGAACCATGTGTCCGAAGCCCGGCGCACCGCGGCGCGTTCCGACGTGAACACGCTGATGCAGGCGCTCAAGCTCTACAAGATGGACAACGGCCGCTATCCGAGCGGCGAGCAAGGCCTGGCGGCGCTGGTCACCAAGCCGACCAATGGACCGGCCGCGCCGAACTGGAAGGTCTACGTCGAGAAGCTGCCCAAGGATCCCTGGGGCAATCCGTACCAATACGACAACCCTGGCCTGAAGGGCGAGGTCGACGTCTACAGCCTGGGCGCCGACGGCAAGCCGGGCGGCGAAGGCAACGACGCCGACATCGGCTCCTGGGAATGAACGCGCGGCCAGCCGCGCGTTCCTGACCCCTCCCTCGCCTCCGGCACCGACCGCCCCGAGCCGTGCGCGCGCGTCCCTCCGGCCGTCTGCTCCAGCGCGGCTTCACGCTGATCGAACTGATCGTGGCGATCACCATCGTGGCGATCGCCAGCGCGACCGTCGCGGTGGCGGTGCGCGATCGCGCGGACGTCCAGCTCGAGCGCGAGGCGCTGCACCTGGCCTCGGTGCTGGAAACCGCCCGCGCCGAGGCGCGCGCCGCGTCGCTGGACGTGCGCTGGCTGCCCGAATCCGGGCAGGATGCCGCGCACTACCGCGTCACCGGCCTGCCGCCGAAGCTGGTCCAGCGCCTGGGCCTGGAGCGCGACTGGCTCAGCGAGCCGCCGATCGTCGAGATCCAGGGCGCGCCCGCGAATGGCCGCTCGGTGCGGCTCGGGCCCGAGCCGCTGATCGGCGCGCAGCGCGTGACGCTGATCCGCGGCGACCACCGCATCAGCCTCGTGACGGACGGGCTCAGACCGTTCTCGATCTCCAAGGACGGCGCATGACGGCCTCGCGATCCCGGCCGGCGCGAGACCTGGCCCCGCCGCGCCGGGGTCGGCGCCCGGCCGCCGGCTTCACGCTCATCGAGGTGCTGGTCGCGGTGACCATCGTCGCGCTGTGCCTGGCGGCCGGCCTGCGCGCGGCCGGTGCGATGACGTCGAACGCCGAGCGCCTCGCGGTGAACTCGCTGGCGCAGTGGTGCGCCGAGAACGAACTCACCGAGATGCGGCTGACCAAGGCCTTCCCCGGCATCGGCGAAAAGCCTTTCAGCTGCACGCAGCTCGGACGCGACTTCTCCGGAAAGATGACCGTGGCCGCGACGCCGAATCCGAACTTCCGCCGCGTCGAGGCCCAGGTCTTCGACGACCGCGAGCAGCCGCTGCTGACCATCATCACCATCGTGGGGCGCTTCTGATGCGGCGCCAGCCAGGCATGCGCCAGCGGACGGCGCGCGGTTTCACGCTGATCGAGGTGGTGGTCGCGCTGGTCGTGATGGCGGTGATGTCGGTGATGGCCTGGCGCGCGGTCTCGGCGCTGGCCACCAGCCGCGAACGCAACGAGGCGGCGATGGAGCGCGCCGAGACGCTGCAGACGCTGGTCCAGCAATGGGAGCTGGACCTGCGGGAGGTGCAGCAGAGCCATCTCTTCGAGGCCGTGAACTTCGACGGCGCCACGCTGCGCATCACGCGCCGGCGCGACGCGGGACTGCAGCTCGTGGCCTGGCAGCTGCGCGAGGGACGCCTGTCGCGCTGGGAGTCGCCGGCGCTGACCACCGCGGACGATCTGCGTGACGCGTGGTTCCGCAGCCAGCAGCTCAACGCGAAGGACCTGCGCGGCCTGCCAGGACTGGACCGGGTCAGCGGCTGGCAGATGTACTTCTTCATCAACAACGCCTGGGCCAACGCGCAGTCGACCGGGGACAAGGGCAATGCGGGACCGGGGACCGGCGCGATGCCCCCGGCCGGCGCGGCCTCCGACGCGGGCAGCGGCCTTGCCGCGCCGCCCCAGGGCGTTCGCATGCGCTTGCAGTTCGGCGAGGACAGCGGCTATCGCGGCGAACTGATCCGCGAGGTCGCGGTGGAGAGCGGCAGCTGATGCGCGCCCTGCCCGCCCCACGCCGGCCGTCGCAGCGCGGCGCGGCGCTGCTCACCGCGCTGCTGATCGTGGTGCTGGTGACGACGCTGTCCGCCGCGATGCTCTGGCGCCAGGCGCGCTCGATCCAGATCGAGATCGCGGACCGCGGCCGCGCGCAGGCGGACTGGGTGCTGCAAGGGGCGCTGGACTGGGCCCGGCTGATCCTGCGCGAGGACGGCCTCGCCAATACCCGCGCCAGCAGCGGCGCCAGCGACAACCTGGGCGAGGTCTGGGCGGTGCCGCTGGCGGAAGCGCGGCTGTCGAGCTTCCTGGCGCAGGACGACAACAAGTCCGCGGACGCCGGTCCGGACGCTTTCCTGTCCGGCCACATCGAGGACGCGCAGGCGCTGTTCAATCTGCGCAACCTCGAGGAGCAGGCTCCGTCCAACGACACCGCCGCGCTCGCGAAGCAGGCCTTCCATCTGAACGCGGCCCGGCGCATCTTCGTGCGGGCCGGCATGCCGGCGTCGCTGGCCGAGGACGTGCGCAAGAAGTTGATCGCGGCGAGCACCGCGGGCAAGGGCGACCCGGGCCAGGGCAACACGCCCTTGCGGCCCGCCCGCATCGAGCAGCTGCGCTGGTTCGGTCTGAACGACGAGCAGGTGGCGCGGCTGGCGAAGTTCGCCGTGCTGCTGCCGGCGAGCACCCCGCTGAACGTGAACACCGCGCCGCGCGAGGTGCTGGCCGACGTGCTGGGCGTGGATCTGGGCGTCGCCGACGCGATCGTGCGCACCCGCCAGTCCAAGGCTTTCACGGCGACGACGATGGACCGGTTCAAGAGCCTGCTGCCGCAGGACGTGGCCACCGCCAGCGCGGCGGTGACGGCGGCCACCACCAGCTATTTCTTCGTCGAGGGCCAGCTCCGCATGGACGACCGCGTGCTGGCGCAGCGATCGCTGGTCTCGCGCGGCAACGGCAACGACATCCAGGTCAGGGACCGCCAGCGCCTGCAGCGCTTCGCGGCGCTGCCGGGCGCCCCCGGCGGCGGGGCCACGCCTTGACCCCGCACGGCGGCTGGCGCGGCGGGATGCCGGCATTGACACGACTGGACACAAGAGGGATGGGATGCACGGGACATGTAAAGCCGCGACTACGGGCTTGTTCGGAGGCGCGCGGCGCCGATCCGTCATGCAAGCCCTCCTAGAATCCGCGAACTCATGAGTACCCTGCTCATCCTGCTGCCGTCCCACCCGCCTCAGAGTGGCAACGGCGCTCAAGACTACGAATACTGGTTCAGCCACGACGCGCAGGCGCCGGCCCACGCCCGGGGCCATGGCCAGCGCGCGCAACTGGCCGCGATGCCGCGCGCCGATCGCGTGATGGCCTTGATCGGCGACGACGCGGTGAGCTGGCTCCCCGCGCAGTTGCCCAAGGTCAAGGGCGCGAAGCTGCGCGGCGCGATCGTCGGCGTGATGGAGGACCAGTTGCTCGAGGACGCCGAGCGGCTGCACTTCGCGCTGCTCGACAGCCCGGACGAGGACGGCCGCACCCACTGGGTCGCCGTGACCGCGCGCGAGCCGCTGCGGGCGCACCTGGCCGCGTTCGAGGCGGCGGGGCTGCTGGTCGAATCGCTGCTGCCGCTGTCGTGGCCGCAGGCCGCGATGAGCGGCTACGTGTCCGCGGGGGCCGATGACCGGCCGCGGCTGCGCGTGTCGCGGGCCGACGGCGTCGCGACGCTGCCGCTGGACAGCGGCGGGCTGCGCGGCTGGCTGGGCGAGGACTGGTGGACCGGCGCGGCGGTGAGCGCGAGCCCGTCCGCCGCGGCCGTCGCCGAGCAGTGGCTGGGCCGGCCGGTACGGGTGCTCAACGACACCGATCGCGCCTGGGCCGCGCGCCAGGCGCCGGTCAACCTGCTGCAGTTCGACCTGACGCCGCGCCAGCGCGGCTGGCAGCGCATCCACCAGGCCTGGCAGACGCTGCAGTCGCCGGCCTGGCGGCCGTTCCGCTGGGGCGTGATCGGCCTGATCGCGGTGCAGGTGATCGGCCTGAACGCAATGGCCTGGCAGCAGGGCCGCGCCATCGACGCGCGCAAGGCCGAGCAGGAGGCGCTGCTGCGCCAGAGCTTCCCGCAGGTGCGCGTGATCCGCGACGCCCGCGCCCAGATGCTGCGCGAGACCGAGGCGCTGCGCGGCGGCGCCGGCCAGGTCGGACCGGGCGACCTCGAGGACCTGCTGGCGGCGGTCGCCCGCGCGACGCCGCCCGGCGAAGGTCCGCTGCCCGGCCTGCGCTTCGAGCCGGGCCGGCTGCAACTCTCCGGCCTGACGCCGCCGCAGCGCGCGCAATTGCGCGAGCGGCTCGGCCAGGACCCCGCGCTACGGGTCGCCGAGGATGGCGACTCGCTGCAAGTCACCCTGCGACCCGAGAACCGATGAACAGCTTCACGACGATGCGCCGGGACTTCGACGCCCGCTGGCAGGCGGCCGCGCCGCGCGAACGCCTGATCGCCCGGCTGGCCGCCGCGTTCATCGGCCTGCTGCTGCTGTGGCTGATCGCGCTGGCACCGGCCTGGGCCACGCTGCGCAAGGCGCCGGGCGAGCTCGACCGGCTCGACCGCGAGCTGCAGCAGATGCGCGCGATGGCGCAGCAGACGCAGCTGCTCAAGCAGGCGGTGCCGGTGTCGGCCGAGCAGTCGGCGACCGCGTTGCGCGCCGCGACGGCGCGGCTGGGCCCGGCCGCCGACCTGACGATCACCGGCACGCAGGCGCAGCTGCGGCTGCGAGGCGTGCCCGGCGGGGCGCTGGCGATGTGGATCGGCGAGGCGCGCCAGGGCGCGCGCGCGCGGCCCCAGGAGGCCGAGCTGCAATCGGGCGCGCAGGGCTACTCCGGCCGGATCACGCTGCTGCTGCCCGCCGCGGCCGGGAACTGACGATGGCGCGGCGATCGAGCACCCTCCTCACGACGTCCCCGGCGAACGCGGCCGCGACGGCCGGCTTCGTCCGCAGCTTCCGCTGGGCCCAGCTCGGCGCAGTCCTGGGCCTGCTGGTGGCGGTCGCGCTGTGGGCGCCGGCGGCCTGGCTGGCCTCGGCGGTCGCGTCGATGTCGGGCCAGCGGCTGCTGCTCGCCGACGTGCGCGGCAGCCTGTGGAATGGCAGCGCGCGGGTCATCCTCAGCGCCGGACCGGGCAGCGCCGAAGCGAGCGAGCTGCCCGAGCGGCTGGGCTGGGCGTTGCGCCCGGCCTGGATCGATGGCGGCCCGGGCGCGCGGCTGACGCTGGCGCAGGACTGCTGCATCAAGCCGGCGAGCCCGGTGACGGCGCGCCTGGGGCTGGACCGCCTGACGGTGCGCCTGCCCGACGCCACGCCGGAGCAGCCCTGGATCCGCTGGCCGGCGGGCTGGCTGACAGGTCTGGGCACGCCCTGGAACACGGTGGCGCCGCAGGGCCTGATCGCGATCAGCGCGCAGGGCTTCGTGTTCGATGGCCGGGGCAAGGCGGTGAACGTCTCCGGGGTGGCGCAGGTGGAGCTGCGCGACTTCTCGTCGCGGCTGGCGCAGGTGACGCCGCTGGGCAGCTACCGGATGAGTCTGGTGGGCGGCGGTCAGGCGCCGCAACTGATCCTCATGACACAGCAGGGGCCGCTGCAACTCAGCGGTCAGGGCAACCTGGGCGCGCGGCCGCAGTTCCGGGGCGAGGCCACGGCCGCGCCGGGCAGCGAGGCCGCCCTGGCGAATTTGTTGAACATCATCGGGCGCCGCGAGGGAGCGCGCTCGATCATCTCGGTGGGATGAGCATGAACAAGCACATGATGCGACCGACGGCGCTGGGCATGGCGATCAGCCTGATCGCGGGCAGCCTGCCGCTGCAGGCCGGCGCACAGTCGAATCAGCCGCAGAACCGCCGACAGCCGGCCGTGCGCGCGAGCACGCCGGTGACGCTGAACTTCGTCAACACCGACATCGAGGCGGTCTCGCGCGCGATGTCGGCGGCGCTGGGCAAGCCGATCCTGGTCGACCCGCGGGTCAAGGGGACGATGACGCTGACCGCCGAGCAGCCGGTGCCGGTGCAAGAGGCCTACCTGAGCTACCTGGCCTCGCTGCGCGGCATGGGCTTCGCGATGGTGGAGTCGGGCGGGCTGCTCAAGCTGGTGCCCGAGGCCGAGGCCAAGCTGCAGACCGGCTCGGTGACGATCTCCGGCGAGGGCAAGGCGCGCGGCGGCGATCAGGTCGTGACGCAGATCTTCAAGCTCAACCATGAGAACGCGAACAACCTGGTCGCGGTGCTGCGTCCGCTGATCACGCCGAACAACACGATCAACGCGAACCCGGGCAACAACAGCCTGGTGATCACCGATTACGCCGAGAACCTGCAGCGCATCAGCCGCATCGTGGCGGCGCTGGACCAGCCGTCCAACACCGACATCGAGGTGATCCCGCTGCGCAACGCGGTGGCCTCGGACATCGTGCAGCTGGTGCAGCGCCTGAGCGAAGGGGGCAGCGGCACGCCGGGCGTGGCGGTGGCGCAGGGCGGCGCGGCCGGCGGCAGCGGCAGCGTGATGGCCGATCCGCGCAGCAACGCGCTGATCGTGCGCGCGTCCAATCCGGCCAAGCTGATGCAGCTGCGCGCGATGATCGCCAAGCTGGACCAGCCCAGCAGCGACACCGGCGGCAGCATCCGCGTGATCTATCTGAAGAACGCGGACGCGGTGCGCCTGGCCACGGTGCTGCGCGCGGCGTACACGAACAACGCCGGCCCGGGCGCGGGCGGCGGCGCCAACAACAGCGGCACGGGCGGCACCGGCAGCTTCGCCGGCGCGCAGACCGGCAGCGCGGGCAGCGGCGGCTTCGCGGGCAACAGCTCGTCGTTCGGCGGCAGCTCGACGAGCTCGGGCACCAGCGGCAGCAGCGGCGGCGCCAGCGGCAATTCCTCGACGCAGGTCAGCCAGACGGCGCAGGTGAACACCGGCGGCTTCGTGCAGGCCGATCCGGCCACCAACTCGCTGATCATCACGGCGCCCGAGCCGATGTACCGCCAGATCCGCGCGGTCGTCGAGCAGCTCGACACGCGCCGCGCGCAGGTCTACGTGGAGGCGCTGGTGGTCAAGGTCGACGCCAGCAAGCTGGGCGAGTTCGGCGTGCAGTTCACGCAGCTGTTCGGCAACAAGGGCGATTCGACGGTGTCGGGCTTCGGCACCAACTTCGGCACCGGCTACAGCAACATCCTGAACCTGAGCGGCGCGACGGCCACCGGCTCGGCCGGCGTGACGACCGCGCTGAGTTCGGGCCAGGTGCCCACGGGCCTGAACCTGGGCTTCCTGAAGAAGGTGGGCAGCGTCTACACGCTGGGCGCGGTGGCCAACGCGCTGGGTTCGATCACCGGCACCAACGTGCTGTCCACGCCGTCGCTGGTGGTGCAGGACAACGAGGAAGCCGACCTGCTGATCGGCAGCAACGTGCCGGTGCTGACCGGCAACGGCCTGACGCAGTCCGGCACCTCGAGCAGCCCCTTCCAGACCTTCGAGCGCCGCGACGTCGGTCTGCGGCTGAAGGTGCGCACGACCGTGGGCGAGAACGGCACGGTGCGGATGAAGGTCTATCAGGAGAACTCGAGCGTCGTGGCGACGGTGAACTCCGCGACGCAGGGGCCGACCTTCGACAAGAGCGCGGTGGAGACCAGCGTGACGCTGGAGGACGGCCAGGTGCTGGTGCTGGGCGGCCTGCTCAAGGACGAATACACCGACGGCGAGGACAAGGTCCCCGGCCTGGGCGACATCCCGCTGCTGGGCAATCTGTTCAAGAGCCAGAGCCGCAAGCGGGTGAAGTCCAACCTGATGATCTTCCTGCGCCCGGTGGTGCTGCGCACGCCGGAGAACGCCGCGGCGCTGAGCCTGGACCGCTATGACGCGATCCGCGCCTATCAGCAGGAGGTGCAGCCCAAGTCCAACCTCGTGCTGCCGGACACCGGCGCGCCGGTGCTGCCGGAGAAGCCGGCCTCGGCCCCGGGCGTGACGACGCCGTCGCAGCTGCCGATGCCGGTGTATCCGGCCTCGTCGCCGGTGCCGGCGCCGGCCGCGCCGGCCAGCGCGCCGCAGGGCCGCTGAGGCGGGAGCGCGCATGGCCACCCGCCATCCCCTTCCCTACGCGGTCGCCAAGTCGCAGCACGTGCTGCTCGAGGACGACGGCCAGCAGCGCACGCTGTGGGCGTCGCCGGCGCTGACGCTGCCGGTGCTGTCGGAGCTGCAGCGTGTGTACGCGCCCTCGCGCATCGAATGCCTGGCCGCGCAAGAGCTTGCCGCGCGCATCCAGGCCGCCTACGCGGGCGGCGAGGACAACGCGGCGCTGGTGATCGGCGAGGTCGAGAACGCCGTCGACCTGTCGCGTCTCATGCAGGACCTGCCCGCGGTCGAGGACCTGCTGGAGACGGCCGACGACGCGCCCATCATCCGCATGCTCAACGCGCTGCTGACGCAGGCGGCGAACAACGGCGCGAGCGATATCCACATCGAGCCCTACGAGCGCGAGAGCTCGGTGCGTTTCCGCGTCGACGGCACGCTGCGCGAGGTGGTGCGGCCGAACCGCGCGCTGCACGCGGCGCTGATCTCGCGGCTGAAGATCATGGCGGAGCTCGACATCGCCGAGAAGCGGCTGCCGCAGGACGGCCGGATCTCGCTGCGCATCGGCGGCCGCGCGATCGACGTGCGGGTGAGCACGCTGCCGTCGGCGCACGGCGAGCGCGCGGTGCTGCGTCTGCTGGACAAGTCCGAGTCGCGCTTCACGCTGGCGGCGCTGGGCATGGATGGCGAGCGGCTGGAGCGCTTCCAGCGCCTGGTGCAGCAGCCGCACGGCATCGTGCTGGTGACTGGCCCGACGGGCTCGGGCAAGACGACCACGCTGTACGCGGCGCTGCAGACGGTGGACACGGCCACGACCAACGTGCTGACCGTCGAGGACCCGATCGAGTACGAGCTGCCCGGCATCGGCCAGACGCAGGTGAACGCGCGGATCGACCTCACGTTCGCGAAGGCGTTGCGGGCGATCCTGCGGCAGGACCCGGACGTGATCATGATCGGTGAGATCCGCGATTACGAGACGGCGCAGATCGCGATCCAGGCCTCGCTGACGGGTCACCTGGTGCTGGCGACGCTGCACACGAACGACGCGGTCAGCGCGGTGACGCGGTTGACGGACATGGGCGTGGAGCCCTTCCTGTTGAGCTCCTCGCTGCTGGGCGTGCTGGCGCAGCGGCTGGTGCGCAAGTTGTGCCCGGTGTGCAAGTCGCCGGAGCCGCTGCCTGGCGGCGGCGCGCGCTATCACCCGGTGGGCTGCCCGGCCTGCGCGAGCAGCGGCTACAAGGGCCGCACCGGCGTGTACGAGCTGATGGTCTGCGACGACGCGATCCGCGGGCTGATCCACAACCAGGCGCCCGAGTCGGAGCTGCTGGCGGCGGCGCGGGCGAATGGCCTGCGCTCGATGCGCGAGGACGGTGACCGTCTCGTGGCCGCGGGCGTGACGTCCGAAGAGGAAGTGCTGCGGGTGACGCGCGAGTGATCGCCGCGATCCCGCCGCGCGTGCAGTAAACGACGAGGTTCCGAGCGATGCCCGCTTTCAAGTACGACGCCCTGGACGCGTCCGGCAAGCCCCGGCAGGGGCTGCTGGAGGCGGACACCGTGAAAGCCGCGCGCTCGCAGCTGCGCGCGCAGGGACTGGTGCCGATGGAGGTCAAGCCGGTGGCGGCGCCGGCCGGCAAGCAGTCGCGTTTCGCGCGGCGCGCGTTCAAGGCGGCGGGGCTGACGGTGTGGACGCGGCAGCTCGCGGGGCTGGTGTCGGCGGGGCTGCCGCTGGAGCGCTCGCTGTCGGCGCTGGCCGACGAGGCCGAGGATCCGCGCCAGCGCGAGCTGATGTCGCAGCTGAAGTCGGAGGTGAACGCGGGCTCGTCGTTCGCGCGGGCGCTGGCGATCGCGCCGCGCGAGTTCGACGATGTCTACCGCGCGGTGGTCGCGGCGGGCGAGCAGAGCGGCGCGCTGGGGCCGGTGCTGGAGAGCCTGGCGGACGACCTGGAGGAGCAGCAGCGGCTGCGCTCGGAGCTGTTCGGCGCGCTGGCGTATCCCGTGATCGTCTGCATCATCGCGGTGCTGGCGGTGAGTTTCCTGCTCACGTACGTGGTGCCGCAGGTGGCGGCGGTGTTCACGCAGACCAAGCAGACGCTGCCGCTGCTGACGCGGATCATGATGGGGCTGTCCGACCTGCTGCGGACCTGGGGGCTGGCGATCCTGGCGGTGCTGGGGGGCGGCTTCTTCGGGGTCCGCCAGATTCTCAAGCGCGAGGGGCCGCGGCAGCGCTTCGACGCGGCGTGGCTGAACCTGCCGCTGCTGGGCCGGCTCTCGCGCGGCTACAACGCGGCGCGCTTTTCGGGGACGCTGGCGATGCTGGCGGGCGCGGGCGTGCCGATCCTGAAGGCGCTGCAGGCGGCGGCGGAGACGCTGTCCAACCAGGCGATGCGGGCGGACGCGCTGGACGCGCTGGCGCAGGTGCGCGAGGGCGCGCCGCTGGGTGCGGCGCTGGCGGGCAAGAAGCGCTTCCCGGGGCTGCTGTCGATGTTCGCGCGGCTGGGCGAGCAGACAGGGCAGTTGCCCGACATGCTGCAGCGCGCCGCGCGGCAACTGGGCAACGAGGTCAAGCGCCGCGCGATGACGCTGGCGACGCTGCTGGAGCCGCTGCTGATCGTGGCGATGGGCGGCGTGGTCATGCTGATCGTGCTGTCGGTGCTGCTGCCGATCATGGACATGAACAAGCTGGCGGCGCAGTAGGCCGCCGCCGCGCCGGTCAAGGCGTGAATGAGCGAGCCGGTTCGGAGGCCAAGACGGCCTTGAGGTCGATGGCCTGCCTGGCGAGTTCGGCGAATCGCGACGGCGTGCACGGCCCCGCGCCGCACAGCGGGATCGCGACCTTCTTCACCACCATGTCGCCGGCCCCGTCGAAGCCGCCACGCCGGAGGGCCGACAGCGTCGGCATCGCAACGCTGAGGCGAACCGCCGGACCCGCCGCGCCGGCGACAAGATCGAAGACCAGCGCGCCGCCCGGCGGATAGTCGTCCGGCCGCGCCGGGTCATGCCAGTCCAGCCCCAACAGCCCCGCCACCGCCGCCAGATTCGTGTCGTGCCCGATCAGGAACACGGCAGCGCCGACAGGCCCCTTCGCGTCCGCCGCGAAGGGCCGCGCGTCGCCTGCGCGCAGCGCCTCGGCGATCCGCGCGAGCAGATCCGAGGCCCGCCGGCGCGAAGCCGCCCGATCGGCCTTCCACTCGTGCTCGAAGGCGGCGTTGTGCAGCTCGACGATCCGGCCGATGCCCGCCTCGTCGAGCCGGCCCCAGGCCGGCATGGGCAGGCCCTCGGCGTACTCCAACATCAGGTTCTCCGCGAGCGTGCCCATCGCCTTGCGCGGGTCGGGCAGGTCGATCAGCAGGCGACGGCCCGCGGCACGTGCCGCCTGTCGATGCGCCTCGTCATCGCCTCCGATGAGCGCGGCCTGGAGCTCGGCCAGCCGCGCCTGCGGCACCGCGCCCGCCTGCGCGGCGTTGGCCTCCTCCTCGTCCGCCGCCGAACGGCCTTGGAACAGCGGATCGTGTTCCCCCGGCGGCAAGCCGAAGTGGCCCGCGGCCGCGCAACCAGGCAGCAAGCCGGCGACCAGCGCCGACGCGCTCGCATGATTCCTCGGCGTGCTGTCCGAGATCACCAGCACTGGCGCCGTCGCCGTGCAGTGCGCTTCCGGACGCTCCAGCCCGAGCGCGTGTCGCCACCACCCGCCCAGGGCCCGCATTGCCGCCGCGCCATGCGGCGTCAACTGCCCCGGCGCGACGGGCCACGCCGCCCAGGGCTTGTCGGCATAGGGCGCCAGCGCCTCGGGCGCCTTCGTGGGCGAGCGCACCCCATGGCGCATCAGCACGATGCGCAGCGACGGCGACGGATCGAGCACGGGCAGCGGCTCGGCAGCCCGGGCGCTTCCGGCCCAAGCCAGCACCGCGGCCGCGATCAGCGTGCGCGCGGCCATCAGAACTTCACCGCCATGTCGACGAACGCGCCCCGGCCTGGCAGGCCGAAGTACAAGGGCGCGCCGCTCACCGACTGATTGCCGGCGAACGCAGTGAGCTTCCTCGCGTTGAACAGGTTGTTGACGTCGAGGCTGACGGAGAAGCCCTTCGTGCCCCAGGGCCCCTGGTCCGCCCGGTAGCCGAGCGCGGCATCCACGCTGCTGTAGCCGCCCAGGCGTTGGCTGTTGGCGAAGACGGTGTTCCCCTTGGCATCGGTCGTGTTGTCGAGGCCGTATTGCGCACCGACCATCTTGGTCATCAGCGAGCCGAACACGCCCTGCTTGTCGCCATAGATCAGGCCAATCGCTGCGGTCGCCCGCGGCGTCCCGGCGACACGCACCGTCCCGCCTTTGTAGGTCGCCTGGTTGAGGCTGGCGTTGGCGTACACGCTGAGCTGGCGGGTGAAGGCGTAGGTGCCCTCGAATTCGATGCCCTTGTAGACGGCACCGCCCGCGTTGACATAGACGCTCTCACTGCCCGCACCGGTGTCGACCATCGTCTGGCTGATGTAGTTGCCGAAGTCGATGTGATAGACGTCCGCGCCGAAGTTGAAACCGCTCGTGGCATAGGCGGTGCCCACCTGGACATTGGTGGTCAACTCCGGCGCCAACCCGCGCGCGCCGTTGAGCTGGATCACGTTGATGGGCGGCGCCAGGAAGCCCTTGGCGACCTGCGCGTAGGCGGACCAGTGATGGCTCAGCTTGTCGTGCACGCTGATCGACGGCAGCCAGGCGTCGTAGGTCGCGCTGGCCTTGAGCGGCGCGGGCGGCGTCGACTTGTTGAGCTCGGCGTCGATGCCACGGCGCACGCTCGAGTAGCGCAGCCCAGGGCTCACCGTCACGCCGTCGGCCGCCTTCCAGTCGTACTGCACGTAGGGCTGGAAGGTGTCGGTCGTGTCCTTCAGCCGGTAGTTGTCGGCGAAGCCGTACTTGGTGCCGGTGGCCGCGCCCGTGCTGAAGTCCACGGGGGTCTGCCAGCGCGCATCGTCGTTGCGCTCCACCCAGGCGCCGATCTGCAGCCGGCCGGGACCGGCATCGCGCGCCAGGCGCAGCACGTCGCCGTAGGCGTGGAAGCCGTTGTCGGCCTGCTTGCCGGGGACGTCGCTCGCGGCCTTGGAGGTCTTCTTGCCGTTGGCGTCGTAGAACTGCACGCCGTTGTGGGCCGGGTCGGTGTCAGTGGGATCGGTGGTCTTGCTCGACGCGTGATCGAAATCGTTGAAGTAGACCTTGTTGTCGATGGACCAGCCGCCGAGCTTCGAGCTGATGCCGACGTAGCTGAAGCTGGAGCGGTAGGTCGCGCCGTTGTAGCCGGTGTAGGTCTGCAGCGCGGGATCGTCGCCCAGTCCGAAGCGCCAGCCGGATTGCGCGATCTGGTCCAGCGTCGCGCCCTGCACGGTGTTCTGGCTTTCGCGGTTGATGCTGGAGACGAAGCTCAGCGTGGTGTCGTCGCCAAGCTGGCTGACGGTCTTCAGGAACAGGTGCTTGCGGTCGTCGCGGGTCTTGGCCAGGAAGGTGTCGCTGGACTCCTTCGAGACCTCCGCGAAGACGCCGGTCTCGCCGAAGTTGCGATCCACCGACAGCCCGGCCGCGCGGGTGTTCCAGCTGCCGGCGGTGAAATAGGGCGTGATGCCGTCGATGCTGGCCGGGTCGCGCGTGCGCAGCGCGACGGTGCCGCCGAAGGTGGCATTGCCGATCGACGCGCCGCCCCCCGGTCCGCGATCGATCTGCGCCTGGCCCAGCACGTGGTTGCTGAAGTAGGCCGAGGTGGTGTGATGCAGATCGCTCGCGTCGCCGAACGGGATGCCGTCGAAGGTGATGTTGAACTGGCCGTCCTGGAAGCCGCGCAGGCTGATGCCCTCGCTCTTGCCCAGCCCCGTGCCTTCCGGCGAAGTGACGGTCATGCTGGGCGCGTACTTGATGATGTCGTCGAAGTTGGCGTTGAAGCGCAGCGCATCGCGGATGAAGCGCTCATCGATCACCGAGGTGGGCTGGCTGGCGTCGAGCGGCGCGGCGCTGGGAGCCAGCGTGTTCACCGAATTGCCACTGACGCTGACGGCTTCCAGCGTCTGCGCGCGCCGGGCCTCGTCGGCATGGGCGCAGGGGAGAACGGCCAGCGCCGCGGCGGCGGCGGCGAGCCTGCGGACGGACAGACGGGCGGGAAGAAGGAGCGGCATGAACGGCATTCGACAGGTGCAAAAGCCGGCGATGCTGAAGGGCCCCGATGTCCCATCGATGACACCGCCAGCGCTGTCGCGAATCACCAAATCAACAAGAGATGTCCACTTCGTTGCGCCATCAAGAGCGCGTGACGATCGGTGCGAAAGCGCCGGCACGCACGGCCTATCATCCGCACCCATGCCCGCCTCCCTCGACGGCCGCCTGGTGGTGGCCCTTTCCTCCCGCGCACTGTTCGACTTCGAGGAAGAGAACCAGCTCTTCGAGAACAGCGACGACCGCGCCTACATGCGCCTGCAGCAGCAGCGCCTGGACGATCCCGCCAAACCCGGCACCGCCTTCTCGCTCGCGCGCAAGCTGCTCGCGTTCAACGCCGATGGCCAGACCCCGCGCGTCGAGGTCGTTGTGCTCTCGCGCAACGACCCGATCTCCGGCATGCGCGTGTTCCGCTCCGCGCAGCATTACGGCCTGTCCATCGAGCGCGGCGTCTTCACCCGCGGCCAGAGCCCCTGGCGCTACCTGCGCCCGCTCAAGGCCGATCTGTTCCTCTCCGCCAATGAGGACGACGTGCGCTCCGCCCTCGCCGCCGGCGTGGCCGCGGCCCGCGTCTTCCCGCAGTCGGCGCGCGCCTCGGCCGCCTATCCCGATGAACTGCGCATCGCCTTCGACGGCGATGCCGTGCTGTTCTCCGACGAGGCCGAACAGATCTACCAGCGCGATGGCCTGGACGCCTTCCAGGCCCATGAACGCGAACGCAAGCTGACGCCCTTGCCCGCCGGTCCGTTCAAGGAAGTCCTGCACGCGCTGCAGCGGCTGCAGGCCGGCGCCGCGCCGATGCGGCTGCGCACCGCGCTGGTCACCGCCCGCAGCGCGCCCGCCCACGAGCGCGCCATCCGCACGCTGATGGACTGGGAGGTCGAGGTCGACGAGGCCATGTTCCTCGGCGGCCTGCCCAAGGGCGAATTCCTGCGCGAGTTCGAGCCCGACTTCTTCTTCGACGACCAGCACGGCCACATCCAGAACGCCGTCCCCCATGTGCCCGCCGGCCACGTCACGATGGGGGTGACGAACCGCTGACGCCCCGCCCGGCGCCAGAATCCGCGCCGCATGACTTCCGGCTGCCGTCCGGCCGTACCTCCCCGCAAGGAAGACCCGCAATGCGCATTTCGTTCCGCCGCCTGGCCATCGCCACGGCCTGCTCGATGGCCACCCTCGCCATCGCCGCCGAGGCCCCCGCCAACATCACCACCATCTCCAGCTCGGCCGCCCTCGCCGGTACCGCCGACGCCGCCGCGCGCACCGTCGCCGCCAAGCCCGCCTCGACCGACCCCTCGCTGGGCTTCTATCGCATGCCCGCGCTGCGCGGCGACCGCGTCGTCTTCGTCGCCGAGGGCGACCTCTGGCAGACCGCCATCACCGGCGGCACCGCGCAGCGGCTGACCACCCACGGCGGCGCCGAGACCTACCCCGCCGTGTCGCCCGACGGCCGCTGGATCGCCTTCACCGGCCAGCAGGAAGGTGCCAGCGACGTCTACGTCATGCCCGCCGCTGGCGGTGTGCCCCGCCGCCTGACCTGGGACACCGGCGCCGTGCGTGTCTGGGGCATCACCGCCCGCAACGAGATCCTCTACAGCGGCAACACCGAACGCGGCGAACCCGGCACCCAGCTCCACCTCGTGGACATCGCCACCGGCACGCACCGCGCGCTGCCCGTCGGCCAGGCCAGCGATGGCGCGCTCAGCGCCGACGGCAAGACCCTGTACTTCACCCGCAACGGCCTGCGCGGCGACAACGCCCGTCAGTACCGCGGCGGCGCGCTCGCCCGGCTGTGGGTGATGGACCTGGCCGGCACCGCCGAGGCCAGACCCCTGGTCGCCGAAGGCGCCAACGACCGCCGCCCGATGCCTTACGCCGACGCGTCCGGCTCCGCCCGCGTCGCCTTCCTGTCCGACCGCGACGGCACCTTCAACGTCTGGTCCGTCAAGGCCGACGGCTCCGACCTGCGCCAGCACACCCGCTTCAAGGGCTGGGACGTCCGCCACGCCAGCGTCGACGGCACGCAGGCCATCCTGGCCGCCGGCGCCGACCTCTACCGCCTGGACCTGGCCGCCGACGCGCCCGAGCAGAAGCTCACCATCGCGCTGGGCGGAGACTTCGACCAGCAACGCAAGCGCTGGATCAGCCGCCCGCAGGACTTCCTGACCGGCGTCTCGCTGTCGCCCAACGGCGAGCAGGTCGTGCTGACCGCCCGCGGCCGCCTGGCCACGCAGGGCACGGGCCCGCTGCGCCGCGCCGAGCTGCCCGTGCCCGCCGCCCTCGGCGACGCCGGCCGCTGCCGCGAGGCCGCCTTCAGCGCCGACAGCCGCGAGGTCTTCGCGCTGTGCGACTACAGCGGCGAGATCGAGATCTGGCGCTTCGCCGCCAACGGCACCGGCCAGCCCCGGCAGATCACCGAGGGCGCCACCGCGATGCGGCGCTCGCTGGTGCCCTCGCCCGATGGCCGTTGGATCGCGCACACGGACAAGGAAGGCCGGCTCTTCCTCACCGACCTGAAGAACCCCAGCCGCGCCGCCGCCACCCGCGAGGTCGACCACGATCCCTCCGGCGATGGCGCCTCGTCCCTCACCTGGGCCGCCGACGGCAAGTCGCTCGCGTTCACGCGCTCGACCAGCAACCCCTACCGCGAACAACTGCTCCTGCTGACCGTCGCCGACGGCAAGGTCCACCAGCTCGGCAGCGACCGCTACGCCGCCACCGCGCCGGCTTTCAGCCCCGATGGCCAATGGCTGTACTTCCTCTCGCGCCGCAGCTTCGACGTGACCGGCAACCCCGGCCCCTGGGGCGACCGCAACATGGGCCCCTTCTTCGACAAGGGCTGGAAGGTCTACGCGCTGGCGCTGCAGCCGGGCCTGCGCTTCCCCTTCGCGCAACCGGATGAGCTGCAAGGCCTGAAGGCCAAGGAGGAGGCCGAGGTCCGCGAGCAGGAGAAGGACAAGCCCGACAACAAGGAATCGAAGCAGAAGGTCGATCAGGCCAAGGCCGCCGCGGTGAAGGAAGAGAAACCGGCCGCCAAGGGCAAGCCCGAAATCCAGATCCCCGGCCTGTCGCTGCGCCTGTACGAGGTGCCCATCGCCGCAGCCAACTACAGCGGCCTGGCCGTCGACTCCAAGCGCCTGTACCTGCAGGAGGCCGGCGCACTGCGCCAGCTGCCGATCGGCCCGGGCGAAACCAAGGTCGAGACCTTCGCCGAGCAGGTCGCCGCCTTCGACCTCAGCGCCGATGGCAAGAAGCTCATGATCCGCCGCCCGGCCGCCCCCGGCGCCGCGCCCGAGATCCTGATCGTCGACGCCGGCCCGCGCATTCCGGGCGACCTCGACAAGGCCCGCGTGCGCTGGACCGACTGGCAGATCGCCGTCGATCCCAAGGCCGAATGGCGTCAGATGTTCAACGACGCCTGGCGCATGCAGCGCGACTTCTTCTACGACAAGGACATGCACGGCGTGGACTGGACCGCCATGCGCGCCAAGTACGCCCCGCTGGTCGAGCGCGTCACCGAGCGCAATGAACTCGCCGAGGTGATGGCGCAGATGGTGGGCGAACTCAGCCTGCTGCACAGCCAGGTCGCACCGGGCGAGGTCCGCAAGGGCGCCGAGGAACCAGGCTTCGCCGGCCTGGGCGCGCAGCTCGAGCGCGACGCCAAGGGCTGGAAAGTCACCCGCATCTTCAGCGGCGATCCGGAGCTGCCATCCGAGGCCGGCCCGCTCGCCGCGCCCGGACTCAACATCCCGCTGGGCACCGTCATCACGCAGATCAACGGCCGCGACGCCGCCCAGGCGCCCGATCCCAGCGAGCTGATGCGCGGCCAGGCCGGCAAGCAGGTGCTGCTGCAGGTGCGCGAGCCCTCGGGCAAGGAGCGCCCCGTGGTCGTCACGCCAGTCGACCTGCGCCGCGAAGGCCAGTTGCGCGTCAACGACTGGCGCTATGGCCGCGCCCGGATCGTCGACACCGCCAGCAACGGCAAGATCGGCTACCTCCACCTGCGCGCGATGACCCGGGACGACATCGGCGACTTCGTCCGCGAGTTCTACGCGCAGAGCGAGCGCGAGGGCCTGATCATCGACGTCCGCCACAACAACGGCGGCAACATCGACAGCTGGATCCTCCAGACGCTGCTGCGCCGCGCCTGGGCGTTCTGGCAGCCGCGCTCGCCACACGGCGCCAAGGCCTATCCCAACATGCAGCAGGTGTTCCGCGGCAAAGTCGTCGTGCTGGCCAACGAGGAAACCTACTCCGACGGCGAGACCTTCTCCGAAGGCTTCAAGCGGCTGGGACTGGGACCCGTCATCGGCGTCACGACCTCAGGCGCCGGCGTGTGGCTGTCCGACCAGAACCGGCTGATGGACAACGGCTTGATGCGCGCCGCCGAGAACGGCCAGATCACCGTCGACGGGCAGTTCCTCGTCGAGGGCAAGGGCGTCACGCCGGATATCGTCGTGGACAACCCGCCCCGGGCCACCGCCAATGGGCAGGACGCGCAGCTCGACGCAGCCATCGCCTGGCTCAAGGACGCGATCGCCAAGGATCCGATCAAGACGGCCAAGCCGGGACCGTATCTGCGGCCGATCAAGCAGTGAGGCCCGGGGCCAGGGCGACGCTGCGCGAGCGCGAAAGGCCTGGCGTCGGTCAGCTCAGGGTGACGCGCGCGAACTTGCGCTTGCCCACCTGCAACACCATCGTGCCGGCCTCGACCTTCAGCCCCTTGTCACTGATCGTCGTGCCGTCGATCTTCACGCCACCCTGTTCGATCATCCGGTTGCCCTCGCCGTTGGAGGGCACCAGGTTCGCCGCCTTCAGCAAGGCGGCAACGCCCATCGGCGCGCCGCTCAGACTCAGCTCGGGAATGTCGTCCGGGATGCCGCCCTTGGCGCGGTTGTCGAAATCGGCCTCGGCCGCATCGGCCGCTGCCGCGCTGTGGAAGCGCGCGGTGATCTCCTTGGCGAGCATCACCTTCACTTCCTTCGGATTGCGGCCGGCTTCGATCTCTCGCTTGAGCGCGGCGATCTCCTCGATCGAGCGGAAGCTCAGCAGGTCGAACCACTTCCACATCTGCACGTCGCTGATCGACAGGATCTTCGCGAACATGCTGTTCGCCGGCTCGGTGATGCCCACGTAGTTGTTCTTGGACTTGGACATCTTCTCGACGCCATCCAGTCCCTCCAGCAGCGGCATCGTCAGGATGCACTGCGGCTCCTGGCCGTACTCGGCCTGCAGGTGCCGGCCCATCAGCAGGTTGAACTTCTGGTCCGTGCCGCCAAGCTCCAGATCGGACTTCAGCGCCACCGAGTCGTAGCCCTGCATCAGCGGGTACAGGAACTCATGCACCGAGATCGGCGTGCCCGCCGCGTAGCGCTTGGTGAAGTCGTCCCGCTCCATCATCCGCGCGACCGTGTACTTGGCCGCCAGCTGGATCATCCCGCGCGCCCCCAGCGGATCGGACCACTCGCTGTTGTAGCGGATCTCGGTCCGCGCCGGATCCAGCACCAGACTGGCCTGCTTGTAATAGGTCTCGGCGTTGTGCTTGATCTGCTCCGGCGTGAGCGGGGGCCGCGTGGCGTTGCGGCCCGAGGGGTCGCCGATCATCGACGTGAAGTCGCCGATCAGGAAGATCACCTGATGACCCAGGTCCTGCAACTGGCGCATCTTGTTCAGCACCACCGTGTGACCGATGTGGATGTCCGGCGCCGTCGGGTCCAGGCCCAGCTTGATCCGCAGCGGCTGACCGGTCGCCTCCGAGCGTGCCAGCTTCTTCAGCCACTCGTCCTGCGGGAGCAGTTCCTCGCAGCCCCGCAGCGACTGCTGCAGCGCGTGACGGACCCGGTCGGTGATCGGGAATTCAGGGGTCGTCGAGGACTCGGTTCGGATTTCAGACATGGCGCTTCAGAGCCCGCACGGGGTTACGTAAAGTCTTGATTTGCCGGGTTTTCTAGACATCTGTCTCCCGGGGTCACCGGTATACTGCCGGCTGTTTTGCGGGGCGCCCCAGAGGGCAAAAACCATGCCCATCCAGATGCTGCACCGCAAGAGCGCGATTCTAGTGGACGCCCCCCGGCGTCCTTCGCTTTACAGGGCGGTGAATCCAGCACACGGCCCGTCCGGGCCACGCTGATCCGGCGTGGCGGCGGACGGGGTTTTCAGGCTCCAGAAAGAAGGTCTTTGGCGCGTGATGAATTGGACTGACGAATGGCAGCGCGTGCAGCGCACCCTCGCTCGCGCCGAATCCTTCGCGGCCAAACACCCCCGCGCCCTGACCGGCACGGTGGTCGGTGTCCTGAGCGGCTTCGCCGTCACCGCCTTCGGCGTCGCGCCGATGGCCCCTGACGCCGCCGACCTGCCGCAGACCGTCGTCTCCGAATCCATCCCGCTGCAGTCGCTGGACCAGCAACTGGCCGAACTGGCCGCCTTCGATCCGGGCCTCTCGCGCAGCGACCTCACCCGCGCCGCCGACACCGCCGATTCGCTGCTCAAGCGCATGGGCGCCTCCGATCCCGCCGCGGCCGCCTTCCTGCGCAGCGACGAGGTCGCGAAGAAGCTGCTGACCGGCCGCGTCGGCAAGCGCGTGCAGGTCGTGGCCACCGCCAGCGGCGAGGTGCAGAGCCTGGTCGCCCGCTACGCCGCCGAGTCGGCCGAGCAGCAGGACACCCACTTCACCCGCCTGAGCATCACGCGCCAGGGCGACAAGTTCGTCTCGAAGATCGAGACCGTGCCGCTCGAGACCCAGACCCGCCTGGGCAGCGGCACGATCCAGTCCTCGCTGTTCGCCGCGACCGACGAGGCCAACGTGCCCGACGCCATCGCGACGCAACTGGCGGACATGTTCTCCGGCGACATCGACTTCCATCGCGAGCTGCGCAAGGGCGACCGCTTCTCGATGGTCTACGAGACCCTGACCGCCGACGGCGAGCCCATCACCTGGGGCAACCGCGCCGGCCGCCTGCTGGCCGCCGAGTTCGTCAACAACGGCAAGAGCTATCAGTCCGTGTGGTTCCGCGACCCGGCCAGTGGCAAGGGCAACTACTACGGCTTCGACGGCGAGAGCAAGCGCCGCTCGTTCCTGGCCAGCCCGATGGAGTTCTCGCGCGTGACCTCCGGTTTCGCGATGCGCTTCCATCCGATCCTTCAGACCTGGCGCCAGCATCAGGGCATCGACTACGGCGCCCCCACCGGCACCGCGGTGCGCAGCGTCGGCGACGGCAATGTCGAGTTCGCCGGCTGGCAGAACGGCTTCGGCAACGTGATCCAGCTCAAGCACAGCGGCAACCGCATGACGGTCTACGCGCACCTGAGCCGCATCGACGTCAAGAAGGGCCAGAAGGTCGAGCAGGGCCAGAAGATCGGCGCCGTCGGGGCGACCGGCTGGGCCACCGGCCCGCATCTGCACTTCGAGTTCCGCGTGGCCGGCAAGCAGCAGGATCCGCGCGTGATCGCGCGCGCCTCCGAGGCCGTGGCGCTGCCGGCGACCGCCAAGGCCGCGTTCAAGTCGCAGGTCGCCAGCGCCAAGGCGCAGCTGGCGGCGGCCGCTTCGATCAACGAAGGTGTCGTCGGCGAGTAAGCCGGCCGGCGGGACGCTTCGCCGCGAGTCCTCGGCATGACGACGCCCGGCACCGAGCTCTACATCGGACTGATGTCCGGCACATCGCTGGACGGCGTCGATGCCGTCCTGTTGCGCGCCGAGGCCGATGGCAGTGTTCAGGCCCTCGCTCACCACCACGAGCGCTTCGGCCTCCGGTTGCAGGACGAACTGTTCGCGCTCAATCAACCTGGCAACGACGAACTGAAACGCGCGGCACTCGCCAGCAATGGCGTGGCGCGGGTCTACGCGCAGGTCTGCCACTCGCTGCTCAGCGACGCGCAGTTGCTGCCCCAGCAGATCCGCGCTCTTGGCGCCCACGGGCAAACGGTCCGCCACCGTCCGGGTGAATTCGATGGCACCGGGTTCACCCTCCAATTGCTCAACCCGGCCCTGCTGGCGGAGCTCACGGGCATCGCCGTCGTCCACGATCTGCGCAGCCGCGATCTGGCTGCGGGCGGCCAGGGGGCGCCGCTGGTGCCAGCCTTCCACCGGGCCGCGCTGGCGCGGGAGGGCACCGATGTCGTCGCGCTGAACATCGGTGGCATCAGCAACGTCAGCCTGCTCTGGGCCGATGGCCGCACCGGCGGCTTCGACTGCGGACCGGGCAATTGCCTGATGGACGATTGGATCGATCGTCACCAGCAGCAGGCCTACGATGTGTCCGGCAGATGGGCGGCACAAGGCCGCGTGCATGAGACGCTGCTCGAGGCGATGCTGGCCGATCCCTACTTCCAGCAGCCTCCGCCACGCAGCACCGGACGGGATCTGTTCAATCTCGACTGGCTGGACGCGAAGCTGGCCGCTCTCGCTCGCCCGGCCAAACCCGTCGACGTTCAGGCCACGCTGCTGGAATTGAGCGCCCGCTGTGTGGCGGACAGCCTGGCCACCTTCGCACCAGGCCAGTGGCGCGAACTGCTCGTCTGTGGCGGCGGCTCTTTCAATGACGCGCTCATGGCTCGCCTCCGGGCGCTGATGCCCACGATCGCCATCGACACCACCGCAGCCCGCGGCCTGCCCCCCATGCAAGTGGAGGCAGCCGCGTTCGCCTGGCTCGCGATGCGTCATGTGCGAGGCCTCCCCGGCAACCTGCCGGCGGCGACCGGCGCCTCCGGACTGCGCGTGCTGGGCAGCTACACGCCCGCCTGAGCCCGCGCCTCACTCTCCTTCCGCAAACGACAAAGGCCGCCCGAGGGCGGCCTTTGTCATTTCAGCGCAAGCGCCATCAAGGCGCCACGCGATCACACCGAGAAGCTCGAACCGCACCCGCAGGTGGTCTGGGCGTTCGGGTTCTTGATCACGAACTGGGCGCCTTGCAGATCTTCCTTGTAGTCGATCTCAGCGCCGACCAGGTATTGCAGGCTCATCGCGTCGATCAGCAGCGTCACGCCGTTCTTGTTCATTTGCGTGTCGTCGTCGTTCACCGCTTCATCGAAGGTGAAACCGTACTGGAAGCCGGAGCAACCGCCACCCTGCACGAACACGCGCAGCTTCAGTTCAGGATTGCCTTCTTCCAGCACCAGCTCGCGCACCTTCTCGGCCGCGCTGTCGGTGAAGACCAGCGGAGCCGGCATGTCGCCCATGCCGGTGGTTTGGGTTTCGAGGACTGCGCTCATCGTGAATCCTGTTGTGTCGGAGGAATGGCGGGAATTATGTCAAAGCACCCGGACGGCCGCCCGATGCTTGGAAATAAGCCCTGACCCAGACATGTCTGCCACATGCCGGGCCTTCTCCAAAAAACAAGGCCGCTGAGGGCAGCGGCCTTGTTGTGGAGTTCGCGTCGCTGATGAGATCCCAACCCGGATTCCACCAGCGAACGAAAGTCGATCAGCGCTTGCTGAACTGCTTCCGGCGACGGGCGCCGTGCAGACCGACCTTCTTACGCTCGACTTCACGCGCGTCACGCGTGACGAAGCCAGCGCGGCTCAGTTCGGGCTTCAGGGCCGCGTCGTAGTCGATCAGCGCGCGCGTGATGCCCAGACGGACAGCACCGGCCTGGCCGGACTCGCCGCCGCCGTGCACGTTGATCTTGATGTCGAACGCTTCGCCATTGTTCGTCAGCAGCAGCGGCTGGCGAGAAATCATGATCGACGTCTGACGGCCGAAGTACTGCTCGATCGAGCGGCCATTGACGGTGATCTGGCCAGTGCCCTTCTTGATGAAGACACGAGCCACAGACGACTTGCGACGGCCGGTACCGTAGTTCCAGTTTCCGATCATCTCCGCTCCTTAGATTTCCAGAGCCTTGGGCTGCTGGGCGGTGTGCGGATGCGTGTCGCCCGCATACACCTTCAGCTTCTTGATCATCGCGTAGCCCAGCGGACCCTTGGGCAGCATGCCCTTGACGGCCTTCTCCAGGGCGCGGCCCGGATGCTTGGCTTGCATGTCCTTGAACTTGGTGGCGTAGATGCCGCCCGGGAAACCCGAGTGACGGTAGTACACCTTGTCCGTGGCCTTGTTGCCGGTGACGCGGAGCTTCTCGGCGTTGATGATGACGATGAAGTCACCGGTGTCGACGTGAGGCGTGTAGATGGCCTTGTGCTTGCCGCGCAAACGGAGTGCCACTTCGCTGGCAACACGTCCGAGCACCTTGTCGGTGGCGTCAATCACAAACCACTCGTGCGTCACTTCGGCCGGCTTGGCGCTGAAGGTCTTCATGAGGTTCTTTCAAAAGGCTTGAATCCGGGCGATCTGCCCCCGTACGCTCGGTGCACGCTTATAGCGACGTCTTGCAACGTATCGCGCGGCCTCTCACGGACGTTTCTCCCGCTGCCTTGGGAACGGGAAAGCCGGCGAGTCTAGCAGAGCCGCCTGGAAAGGCCAAATCCAGGCCTTCCCACGGCCGTTCCTGACCGCTTCGGAGCGGCGCCGGCGCCGTTCCCCGCTAGCATCCGTGCGCACTGCCCCGCCCGCCATGCCCACCCCGTCCGATCCGCCCCCCGCACCCTCCGAGCCGACCCCTCCGGCACAGGACCCGCCGTCGCGCTGGAATCCCCGGTCGATGCTGGCGCGCTGGACCGCCTGGGTGCCGATCCGCTCGCTGGGCCGGCGCCACCGCCAACGCATCCTCCAGCACCTGCTGGCGCTGGGCGAGCGCGACCGCTACCTGCGCTTCGGCTATCCGGCGCGGGACGAACAGATCCAGAAGTACGTCGCCGGCCTGGATTTCGTCCGCGACGAAGTCCTGGGCATCTTCAACCGCCGGCTGCAACTGATCGCCGTGGCGCACCTGGCCTACGCCCCAGCGCCGCAGATCAGGGGCCGCGCGGCGATGGCCGAGTTCGGCGTCTCCGTGGCCACGAGCGCGCGCGGCAAGGGTTTCGGCGGCCGGCTGTTCGAGCGCGCCGCCCTGCACGCCCGCAATCGCGGCATCGACACGCTGTTCATTCACGCGCTGAGCGAGAACGCCCCGATGCTCAAGATCGCCCGCAACGCCGGCGCGACCGTCGAGCGCGACGGCGGCGAGTCCGAAGCCTGGCTGCGCCTGCCGCCGGACTCGGTGTCCTCGCATGTCGACGAAGCGCTGGAGCGCCACATGGCGGAATGGGACTTCCAATTCAAGCGCCACATGCGCACCGTCGGCCAGTTCCTGGACGGCGTGGCGGAAGTCAAGTCGCGCATCCGCAAGATCCGCGACCGCGCCGCTGGCGACGATCCGAAACGCTGATCGCACATCCGCCGATTCATTCCCTTGCTCCCACCCGGATCCAGGGGGGAATGTGGATGCATTTTGTAACGAGTTTCCGCTACATTCGCGCCCATCGCCGGTACGGTGCACGGCAGTTGCCGTGGCATCGCCGCCGCACGAGCGCTTGGCGCCCGAGGCGCCCCTCCACTGTCCACTTCGTCGGGATATGCAGAACACGTTGCCGTGGATCATCGCGGGACTGTCGGCGCTGGCCGTGGCGGGCCTGCTCGCCGCGCTGCTGCTGCGGCGCCCGCGGCGCGAGCGCAAGCCGCTCCCCACCGAGTGGTCGCTGAGCCCGCGGCCGGTCTTCAGCGCCGACGAGCGCCGCGTCTTCCGCCTGCTGCGCGAGGCGCTCCCCCACCACGTCGTGATGTGCAAGCTGCCGATGGTGCGCTTCTGCCAGCCGACCGAGGCGCGCGATGTCCGCTACTGGTATGAACTGCTGGGCGGCATCAGCGTGAATTTCGCGATCTGCAGCCCGAACGGGCGGGTACTGGCCGCGATCGATCTCGAAACCGACCGCCCGGGCTCCACGCGCAGCCTGCAGATCAAGCAGGCGGTGCTGGCCGCCTGCCGCATCCGCTACCTGCGCAGCGCCGTGGACAACCTGCCCAGCGCGACCGAGCTCCAATTGCTGGTGCCTTACAGCAACCAGGGCAGCCGAGGCGGCATGGCGGCGATGCCGCGCGCGGCGCATGCCGGCGCGAGCCAGGCGTCTGGCCTCCACGCCGGCGCTCGCCGAAGCGCCCCGGCGGCGCCGGCCGCCCGCAACACGCTGTGGAACGATTCGCCGGTGTTCAGCGATTCCTTCTTCGCGCCCGACAGCCGCTACGACGCCTACGGCGGCGAGACGCAGCAGGCGCCGCTGGCGCCGCCCGAGCCGCGAGCCCGTGGCTACCGCCCGCGCGCTGGCGCGCATGACGCGTCCGGATTCCGCGACTCGCAGCTGCGGGAGGCCCCGCCGCGCGAGCCGTATCGCGACTCCCAGTTCGGCCGCGACTTCCCGACGCTGCCCGGCGACATGCCGGATCCCGAGATCGGCGGCGTGGTCGTCGACGGTCCGCGCTTCATGCGGCGCTAAGCTACGCGCCCTGCCCCGCTTTCCTGGCGGACCCGATGGCGCTCCGGCGCTGTCGCCGCGTTCGCCCGCCCCTCGATGACTGATTCCCCGGCCGGCTTCGGCCTTCTCACGCCCGAATTGATGCTGGACGCGCTCGAGCACGCCGGGCTCCGCCCCGACGGCCGGCTGCTGCAGCTGAACTCCTACGAGAACCGCGTGCTGCTCGCCCACCTGGAGGACGGCGCCGCGGTGGTGGCGAAGTTCTACCGCCCGGGCCGCTGGACCGACGCGCAGATCCTGGAGGAACACGCCTTCGCCCGCGCGCTGGCCGAAGCCGAGGTCCCCGTCGTCGCGCCGCTGACGCTGGCAACCGGCGACGGAGCCGCCACGCTGGGCCATTTCGAGGGCCAGCGCTTCGCGGTCACGCCGCGCCAGGGCGGCCGCGCGCCCGAACTCGAGGATCCCGAGGTGCTGCGCTGGATCGGGCGCTTCCTGGCGCGGCTGCATGACGTCGGCGCGGCGGAGCCCTTCCGCCACCGGCTGGCGTGGAACAGCGCCGCGCCGGCCCGCGAGGCGCGCGACTGGCTGCGCGCCCACGACACCCTGCCGCCGGAGCTGTCGGCGCTCTGGCATGACGCCGCCGCGCGCTGCATCGACGCGATCGACGCCGCCTTCGACCGCCTGCCGGACCGGCTCGCGCTGCGCCTGCACGGCGACTGCCACCCCGGCAACATCCTGTGGACGCCGGACCGCGGGCCGCATTTCGTCGACCTGGACGACGCCATGCAGGGACCGGCGGTGCAGGACCTGTGGATGCTGCTGTCGGGCGAGCCCGAGGCGGCGCGCCGCCAGCTCGACGCGCTGCTCGACGGCTACGAGAGCGTGCGCGAATTCGACTGGCGCGAGCTGCGCCTGGTGGAGGCGCTGCGCACGCAGCGGATGATCCACCACAGTGCCTGGCTGGCGCGGCGCTGGGACGACCCCGCCTTCCCGCTGGCCTTCCCCTGGTTCGGCACGCCGAACTACTGGAGCGACCAGGTGGTCAAGCTGCGCGATCAGTTGGACGCCATGCAGTCGGACACCGGGCGGGCCGGGGCAGCGCCCTACTGATCCAGGGCAGCGGCCGGGGCCAGCAACGCCGGCTTGGGGCATCGCCGCGGCCACGCCGGGCGCGGGGGGCCGGGCGACTGAGGCGCTCCCCTTGCGAGAAGCGCGCCCATGCCTGCCCCTCCCACCCCGATGCGCCTGCGCATCGCGCTGCCGGAACTGCCGGCGCGCGACAAACGGCCTCAGCTTCCCGCCCCCGTGCCGGGCTCGACCCGCGCCACCGCACGCGGGAGCCGCGGCGGCCGTGAAAGCCGCGAGGCGGTGCTGCGGCTGTTGACCGCGACGCGGGACGATCCCTCGCCGCAGACCGAGGAGGGCCGGCTGCGTGTCATCCTGCTGGCCGCGCAGCACGCCCTGCAGCCCGCGCTGGCGGTGTCCGTCGAGGTGCAGGACAGCGTGCGCGAAGCCTGCCGCAACGAAGTGCTGGACCTGCTGATCGGCCGCCTGCGGGAAGCGCGCATCCAGGCCGGCGAACGGCGCTTCCTGAACGCGGTGGCGCAGCGCGTCGTGGCGGCGGTCCTGGACGGACGCTATGCCGAGCTGCTCGGCGGGGGCGGCCCGCGCGACACGCTGTCCACAGCGATCTTCCAGCCCCAGGCCCTGTCCATCGAGGCAACGCTGCAGCCCTGGACCATCGGCGATGTGGGGCTCGGCACCCTGGGCGCCCCGCCCTCACCGCTGCTGCGGGTGAAATCCTCGGTGCACCGCGCCAGCGCGCTGCTCGCGGACGCCCTGCTGGCGGCCGCCACCGGCATCGAGCGCTCGATCGGCGGCACGCCCGCGGCGGCGCTGGTCGACCGCCTCGTGGCGGCGCAGATCCTGGGCAACGCCCTCTACGCCGGAGCCGCCGGGCTGCCCTTCCTGGTCGACGCCGACCGGCTGGGCGCGCTCACCGTCGCGACGGACGCGCGCTCCAAGGCGCACCTGCGCATGCTGCGCGCGCTGTGGGGTCCGCTGCGGGCGCTGTCGCGCCTGGACATGATCGGGCCGATGCTCTTCCTGTCCCGGCAGCCCGACGAGGTCGCAGCCTGGGACCGTGTCGCCCCAAGCGTCTACGCCACCGAAGGCGAGTCGCGGCTGCAGTCGCTGCTGGTCTCGCGCTGGCAGGCCTTCGAGGCCGCCGGCGCGCCGCCTCCGGCCCTGCTGCCCGCCTCGGTGGACCGCCCGCTGCCGCTCTTCCACACGCTCGCGCCCGACCTGGACCAGACCCTGGACCGGCAGGCCGGCCGGGTGCTGCTGAGCGGGTTCGAGGGCCCCGGCGCGCCGCGCGCCGTGCTGCACCTGCCGCCCGTTCCCGCCGTGCCGACCGCCGAGCAGATCCGCGCGCAGAACCGGCAGCTGGAGATGCTCGACGCCTTCAGCGTGGCGGTGTTCGGCGATCCGATGCCCTTCCACCCCGAGCGGCTGCCGCGCGAGGCCACCTTGACGCAGGACGCGTTCACGGTCGGCAGCATCCCCGTGGTCAAGCGCGGCCGTCATGGCCGCTGGCGCTTCGCCCCCCATGGCGCCGCCGTGGTCCGGCACATCTACGGCGAGCCCGCCTTCAAGGGGCCCCTGCGGCGCGAGCTCGCCGACTGGCATGGCGGCGGCGCCACGGACACCGCGCGCCTCCCGGCGGACACGGCCCCGGACGCGCGCAGCGCGCGGCTGAGGATCTTCATCCAGATGGAGGACGACCCCGTCATGCTCGCCACCGGGGCGACGCTCAGCCGCATCCACCCGGATGACCTCGTGTGGGTGCGGCTGCACGAGAACGGCGAGCACCAGATCGTGCGCGGCCGGTCGCTGCTCGCGAACGCGCCGCCGGACGCGCGGATCAAACTCATCGTGAACGGTCATGGCCACACGTCGTGGTCGACCAAGGAGCGGCTGCTGAGCGGCCGCTCCGCGCCCGCGCTGGCCGATCAACTGAGCCGGTTGATGCGCCGGCTCGGCCCGCTGCCGAAGGTCTCGCGCATCGCGCTGCTCAGCTGCGCGCTGGAAACGCCGGCGGTGCAGCGCAGTTACGGGCGCGAGTTCACCGCCGCGGCGGCCGCGCTGGCGCTGGGCCGGCCCGACATGGAGACGACGGTCTACTCGGACACGCTGATCCTGGATTACGGCCGCCAGCGGCTGCGCCGGTCCACGCGCCCGCATCCCGCGGTCGCGCCGCGGCGCCGCGCGGCGGGCACCACCTGGGTGTTCCGGCGTGATCCCGCCACCGGCGAGATCCACGTCCGCGACCGCTTCCCCTCCGGCGGCGCCGGCGCGCTGGCGGACAGCGCCTGCTGCGGCATCCTGGAGCGGGGCGCGGACCGGCTGCCCACCGGCCGTGGCGCGATGCTCTCCAATGCGCGGGTCACGGAGCGGCTGCGGCTGCGCCGCCGCTTCCTCGAAGTGGTGGACGCGCGGCGTCCGGCCGGCTCGGTGCTGCTGCCCCGCGTGGAGGCGCGCGGCGATGGCGCCACGATGCTGAGCTACCTGGACCTCGCCTCGGGCCGCACCCAGCAGCGCGCGGTCACCGCGCCCGCGGACCGGCGCGCGCTGAGCGCCGGCATGGCCTGGATCGAGGGCGGCCTGTCCTGGATCGACCAGCGGGGCGCGGCCGGCATCCGGGGCTCCGGCATGGACCTGCTCAACCTGGGCATGCTGGCGCTGGGCCTGCACGACCTGGCGGGCGGCGCGCCCGGCGGCGACCGGTATCAGCGCGCGCTCTGGTACCTGGGCATGACGCAGGGCGGCCTGCAGGCGGCGGCCGACACCGCCGCGATGGCCGGCGCGATCCAGTCGGCCATCAGCGCGGGCGCCGGCGCGGGACTGACCGAGACGAGCACGCTCAGCACCCGTCTGGCCCGGGCCCTGGCCGAACTGAACGCGCTGGTCCAGACCGGTGTCGTGGCGCTCGACCTGCAGCAGCTGATCCAGGCGCTGGATACCGGCAACAGCGCGGCGGTGTCGCGCGCGGCGGTGCGCTTCGCGCTGGACGCGGCGGGGTCGACGATGGCCGGCCTGGCGGCGGCGGCCGACCTCGCCGGCGCGGCCCTGCTCGCCTTCGTGGCCGAGGGCCTGACCGTGCCGCTGGCGGGTCTGGCGATCGGCATCACCGCGCTCGACGAGGCGGTGTCCGGCGCGCGGGCCCGGGTCGCCCGCGACTTCCGCCCGCTGCATCAGATCGACCGCGGCTACGACGCGCCGCTGCGGCGCATGAAGGCGCAGTCCGGCGCGCCGCACGAGGTGCTGCTCATCAACGGCTGGGCGCCGATCCGGCGCATCGATTTCCAGGCGCGGACGGTGACCTTCGCCGACGCGGCGCTGGGTGCCTCGGCGCTGCACCCGAATCAGCTGTACTTCCAGTTCGGCGGCACGCGGCTGCACGACTGGTGGGTGCAGGACGGCTCCGACCGGCAGGCGGAGTACGCGCGCCGCGGCCTGGACCTGGACCTGTGGACCGCGATGCACAAGCCCGGCCGCCAGCCCATCCCGCGCGCCGCGCTGGCCGAGCCGCTGCTCGACCCGGGCCTGGTGCTGCTGCTGCTGACGCCGCCGGCGGTGGACATCCACTACGACGGCTATTCCTCGTCACGGGCGGGCGGCGACTTCGCGCTCACCCACGACGAGCTGATCGAGCGCATGCAGGTGAACACCAATGCCCGCTTCGTCGGCGACTACGTGAGCTCCAGCAGCTTCGCCAAGTCGGCCGACCAGTGGCGCTACGAGTACCGCTCCACGCTGTGCGAGGTGGTGCTCGACGATCAGCCGCGGGTGCTCGCGCTGCCATCGCGGTCGGAGGCGGAGTCGGTCTCCTTCACCTTCGACGACGACCGCCGCCAGGCCATCCGGCCGCTGGACCAGTCGCTGGTGCACCTGCGGCTGCTCGGCCGGGGCGGGCGCTACATCCTGGCCTTGCCGTCCGACGGCACGGTGCGCAATCCGGTGCGGATCCTGCCGTCGGAGCAGGGCCGCGACGTCTGGACCCTGTTGCTCAAGGGCGGCCTGGCCCGCGGCGGCAAGCCGCTGGAGCTGCTCGGCGACGGGCGCCTGGGCCTGCGCTGGGGCGGGCAGGAGATCCAGTTCGAGGCGATGAACGGTGCCGTGATCCAGCTGCTGGACCCGGAAGCGCCCCGGGTGCGCCTGCTGCTGGATCTGGCGCGAGGCGACGCGGCGTTGATGCTCGCGCTGGATCCGTGGAGCGAGGCGCTGCGTCCGGTCCAGGCCCTCGAAGAGGCGCTGCGGCAACTGCGCTGGCATGAGGGCGGCGGCGCGGCCGCCGGTCTGTTCCGCCCGTCGACGCCGGCTGAACTGCGCCATCCGATCCGGCTGTCGAGCTCGCGCGATGGCGCGCCGCTGTCCGGCCTGATGGATCCCGTCAGCGGCGAAGCCATGCTGCATGGCGAGCGGCAGCTGATGCTCTTCAAGCCGGGGGTCACGCCGGCGGAGGGCGTCTGGGGCATCGCGCCCGTGCACGGCGGACAGGCCGGCATCGACGAGGACGGCCGGCCCACGCTCCGCTACGACGGCGGCCGTTTCCTGGAGCCGGTCACCTACACCTTCCGCCGCGAGTCGGGCGACTTCATCCGGGCACCGCAGCTGTTGTCGGGCGCCGGCGAGCACGCCTTGCTGCGATGGCTGCGCGATCACCCCGGGTGGACGGCGCAGGCCCTGACGGACTTCCTGAGCGCACGGCTGGGCGCGGGCGTGAATCTCGCCGGGCCCGGCGCGGGCAGCCCCGAACCGCTGAGCGAGATCCGTTTCGCCGGACACACGGCCCCCACCCGGCGGCCGTCCGGCGGCGCCACCTACCTGGCCCTGTGGGCGCGGCTGGATCGTCTGCGCCAGCGCGCCGGCGCGGCCGGCGGCGTGCCGCTGCGCGACGATCCGCTGCTCGCGCGCGATCTGGCGCGCATGGGGATCGAGGGCTTCGCGGCGCTCGCCGAGGCCGGTCCGGACGCCCGCGCGGCGGCCCTCGACGTCGAGATCGCGCTGCAATGGCTGGTGCTGATGGAAGGGCAGTCCCGCCTTGAACAGGGCGTGCCCCCCAGCGGCGTGCAAGCCCTGCCGCCGCGATTCAGCCAGGCGCAGCGCGGCGCGCTGATGCGCCTGTTCAACGAACTCCGGCGCTTGCTGGAGGCGCATCGGGCCGCGGGCATCGCCTCGCCGTGGATACGCCTGGGCGCGACGCCTGAATCCTCCTCGCAACTGGTGCATCGGCTGCGCGACGCCGGCGTCGACATCCGCATCGACGCCTTCGCGCGCACGACCGATGTCCGGGAGACCAACCGCGAAGGGCCGGAGGACTTCTACGACGTGCAGGTCGCGGGCGTGCAGCTGTTCATGCGGGACCTCACCGACCTGCTTGACCAGGACCTGCGCGGCGCGCGCGCCCTGGCCGCGCCGCGGCCGGGCCGCCCCCCCGAAAGCCCGCTGCAGCGCGCGCTGGCGGCCTGGGGTGCCACGGCGGGCGCCTCGGCGCAGGCCCGGATGACCGGACTGCCGGCGTCCTTGCTCGAGCAGGTGAAGCTGGCGCGCCTGACGGTACGCGACAACGGGGGCGAGGCGGCGCCCGCCGCGCTGGGGCAGGTGCGCGAAAGCGCGGCGGGACGGGAGATCGACGCGGCGACCTTCCGGCTCTGGCAGGCCCAGGCGGCGCTGCAGGGATTGCCGCTGGACGCCTGGTATGCGCGGCACGCGATGCCGGACAGCGCCCTGGAAGCCGCCCTGCGCGAGGCCGCCACGGAAGCGCTGCGCGACCGGCTGGTCAGGATCTCGGACGCCTTGCCGCCCGTCGCCGGGGCGCAGTCGCCGCTGGCGTTGGACGCCCTGGTGAATCGCCAGTTGCTGGCGGCGCTGCAACGGCTGGTCCCCGCCCCGGGCGCCGTCCGCGAGGCCTGGAAGGACGCCGGGCGGCCCGGCGACCTCTTCAAGGCGACCGACGGCGACGGCCGCGTCCATGTGCTGCTGATGCTGCGCACGGACACCGGCTTCGCCCATCTGAAGCAAGTCGACGGTCACTGGAGCGAGAACGGCTACTGGGCCTATGTCGGCGACGGCGACCTGCTGAACCGGGGACTGCGGCCCGCCCCGGCGCCGATGACGGCGCTCGAGGACTTCGACCCGGCCGCCTACCTGGCTTGGCGCGCCGACGATCCGGCGCCGGTGCCCGGCGGCGTCTACGTGGACCCGGTGCCGGTGGACGGCGCCTACCGGCTCTTCCGATTGCGGCGCACCGATGGCGAGCGCTACGGCAGCTTTCCCGCGCCGGGCCGGATCAGCGCCGAATGGCTGCCGATCGGCACCTCGCGGTCGCTGCCGCCGGCGGAGCTGGCGGCGCTCGCGGCCAGTCCCGCGTCGCTGGAGCCGCAGCGCTTCTCGCGCGGCCTGATCGCCTGGTGGCTTCGTCAACTCTCCCTGGCCGCCGCGCCGGAGGGCTATGCGCACTTCGAGCTGAGGCCCGACCTGTTCGACGCCACGACCCCAGGAGGCACGCGCCTGCGTCTGAGCGACGACGGCATGCTGTACGCGAGCCTGGACGACGGCGACACCACCCCCTTCCGTCTGGCCGACGATCCGGAGCTGCGCGCCCTGATGCGGCAGTTCCCCGGCGGCACGGCGCGGCTGCGCGTGCTGCTGATCCAGACCAACGGACGGCCGGTGGACCTGGATGGGGCGGACGCGCTCGACGCGGACGAGATCGTGGTGCTGGAGGAGGCCGACGGCGCGCCCCGGCGCATCGACCTGGATGACGGCGGCGACCGCCAGCACGAGGTGTTCATGGACGGCGACGATCTGCTCGTGCACCGGCGCGCCACGGGGCGGCTGATCCGGATCCAAGGCGCGCTCACGGCCGGCTCGGAGGATCCCCTCGACGACGAGGTGCCCGATCCCGGCCTGCGCATCACGCGCGGCGGCGGCCGCGAACGCCTGCGCTGGCCGTCGCCGTCCGGCACGCCGGCGCTGCCGCTGCTGACCACGCGCGGCACGCGGCTTGCGGCGCGGCGCGATGGCACCGATGTCTGGATCGGCGACCAGGAGGGGTGGGACGAGATGCGCGTGCTCGATGTGGCGCCGGTGTCCGGGACCGAGCCGCCGGTGGACGGCACGGGACCGGCCGCGGCGCTCCTGCGCTACCGCGGCCTGAGCGGCCGGTGGTGCCTGGCGGCGCTGCCGGCGGCGCTGGCGGACCTGATGGCGCGCGAGGACGAAGGCCGCGACTGGCGACTGGCGCCGGACCCGCGCGCGGCCGGCGGCGCGCTGCTGTTCGCGCGCCAGGAACCGGGCGCGAACGAGGATGGCAGCCGCCGCGACACCGGCTCGCCGGCGGGCCCGTCATCGCGCCCGCAGGACCCCTGGCGTCTGGCCAGCGCGCGCTTCGCCGCCGAGCTGGCGGCCTTCGAGCCGGCCGGCGGCGCCGACAACCCCTTCGTCTGGCGGCCGGCGGTCAGACCGGCGGCGGCGCTGACCGCGGCCGCCGCACTCCCGGCCGGATGAGCCTCAGCCCAGCAGCAGCGCGTTGACGCGGCGCACGTAGGCGGCCGGATCCTCGAGCACGCCGCCCTCGGCCAGCAGCGCCTGGTCGAACAGCACCTGGGCCAGGTCGCCGAAGCGGGCGTCCTCGCCCTCGATCGCGCCCAGCTTCTTCACCAGCGCATGATCGGGGTTGACCTCCAGGGTCGGCAGCGACACTGGCGCGGTCTGGCCGGCCTGCTTCAGCATGCGGGCCAGGTGGCCGCTGATGTCGCCCTCCTCGACGACCACGCAGGCCGGCGAGTCGACCAGCCGCGTCGTCACGCGCACGTCCTTGGCGCGGCCTTCCAGCGCGGTCTTGAGCCGCTCCAGCATCGGCTTGAACTGCTCGGCGGCCTCCTCGGCCTTTTTCTTCTCGTCCTCGTCCTGGAGCTTGCCCAGGTCGACCGCGCCCTTGGCCACGGACTGCAGCGGCTTGCCCTCGAACTCGTACAGATGCGACAGCATCCACTCGTCCACGCGCTCGGTCAGCAGCAGCACCTCGATGCCCTTCTTGCGGAAGATCTCGAGCTGCGGGCTGTTTCTGGCGGCGCTCAGGCTGTCGGCAGTGATGTAGTAGATGGCCTCCTGGCCCTCCTTCATCCGCGACACGTAGTCGGCGAAGCTCACGCCGGTGTCGGCATGGGTCGACGCGAAGCGCAGCAGCTTCAGCAGGCGCTCCTGGTTGGCGTGGTCCTCGCCGACGCCTTCCTTCAGCACCTGGCCGAAGTCGGTCCAGAAGCGGGCGTACTTGTCGCGCTCGGCGGCGTCCTCGCTGTTGGCCAGCGATTCGAGCATCGACAGCACGCGCTTGGTCGAGCCTTCGCGGATCGCCTTCACGTCGCGGCTTTCCTGCAGCAGTTCGCGGCTGACGTTCAGCGGCAGGTCGGCCGAGTCGATCACGCCCTTGACGAAGCGCAGGTAGACCGGCATCAGCGCCTCGGCGTCATCCATGATGAACACGCGCTTGACGTACAGCTTCACGCCGCCGCGCTTGTCGCGGTTCCACAGGTCGAAGGGCGCCTTGGCCGGGATGTACAGCAGCTGCGTGTATTCGCTGCGGCCCTCGACGCGGTTGTGCGTGAAGGCCAGCGGTGGCTCGGTGTCGTAGCTGATCTGCTGATAGAAGGCGTCGTACTCGGCCTGCGTGATGTCGCTCTTGCTGCGCGTCCACAGCGCCGAGGCCTTGTTCACCGGCTCCCACTCGTCCTTGAGGACCTGCTCGGCCTTGTCGGCGTCCCACTCTTCCTTGCGCATCAGGATGGGCAGCGAGATGTGGTCGGAATACTTCGCGATCGTCGACTTCAGGCGCCAGGTCTTGAGGAATTCATCCTCGCCCTCGCGCAGATGCAGGATCACATCGGTGCCTCGGCCGGGCTTGGTGATGGTCTCGACCTCGAAGTCACCGGTGCCTTCCGAGCTCCAGCGCACGCCCTGCTCCGCCGGCAGGCCGGCGCGGCGCGACTCGACGGTGATGCGGTCGGCGACGATGAAGCCGGAATAGAAGCCCACGCCGAACTGGCCGATCAGGTTGGCGTCCTTCTTCTGGTCGCCTTCGAGCTTGGCCATGAACTCGCGTGTGCCGCTCTTGGCGATGGTGCCCAGGTGGGCGATGGCCTCTTCCGCGGACAGGCCGATGCCGTTGTCGCTGATGGTGACGGTGCGGGCCTGGGCGTCGAAGGAGACGCGCACCTGGAGATCGGGCTGGTCCTCGAACAGCTGGGGATGGTCCAGCGCCTCGAAGCGCAGCTTGTCGCAGGCGTCGGAGGCGTTGCTGACCAGCTCGCGCAGGAAGATTTCCTTGTTCGAGTAGAGCGAGTGCGTCACGAGGTGCAGGATCTGCTTGACCTCGGCCTGGAAGGAATGGGTTTGCTTGTCCATCGTTCGTGAGAAGGATGTGGAGAGAGAGGCCGCCGGGGCCAGGCCCGGCGGGGGCTGGATTATCGCGGCGGCATATGGGACTGCCGGTCCCGGTTTCAAGGGCCGGCCCCTACACTTCGCGCCCTATGCCGATGATCTACTGGTTCGATTTGCTGGGCGTGGCGGTGTTCGCCGTCAGCGGGGCGCTGGCCGCGATGCAGGCGGGGCTGGACCTGTTCGGCCTGATGGTGATCGCGGCGATGACGGCGGTGGGCGGCGGCACGCTGCGCGACCTGCTGCTGAACCGCCATCCGGTGTTCTGGATGAAGGACACGCGCTACCTGTTGGTGATCATGGCCAGCGCGCTGGCGGCGCTGCTGGTCGGGCCATTCCCGGAGCACGCGATCGCGGTGCTGAAGGTGGCCGACGCGCTGGGGCTGGCGCTGTTCGCGCTGTGCGGCACCGAGATCGCCGAGGAGCACGGCCTGCGGCCGCTGCCCGCGACGCTGATGGGCACGCTGACCGCCTGCGGCGGCGGCGTGCTGCGCGACGTGCTCAGCGGCCAGGCGCCGCTGCTGCTGCGCAAGGACATCTACGCCACCGCCGCGATCGGCGGCATCGCGCTGTACTTCCTGCTCAAGGGGCTGGGCGTGCCGATGCGCTGGGCCTTCGTGCTGGGCATGATCGGCGTGGCCGCGCTGCGCCTGGCGGCGCTGAGCTTCGGCTGGCAACTGCCCGCGCTGCAGATGCTGCGGGTGCACTGAGCCGCGCGGCGGCTGAAGGGGCGGCTACAGGAAGCGCTCGAGCAGCCGGCGCGAGTGCCGGTCCAGCCCGAAGCGGTCCGGCACCAGGAAGTGCAGCCCATGGCTGCTGTGGATCAGCAGCCGGCCCTCGCCGAGGCGACGGATGTCCTCCTCGCTCTTGAGGATGAAGCGGGTCGGGCCGCGGTCGGTCTCGACCGTCCATTGGGACGGCGTCGAGAAGGTCGACACCGCCAGCAGCTTCAGCACCGTCGGCGTCATCTCGCGATGGGCGAGTTCCTCGTCCAGGAGCGCGCGCTGAGCCTCGGGCAGGTCGGCCAGGCGGTCGATCCAGGCGATCTCGTGGCCATCGGTGCCGATCAGGGAGATGCCCTCGTCCGGCGCCGACAGCGGATGCGCGCGCACCGCGCTGACGTTCTCGTGGGTCAGGCCTTGCGCGTCGACCAGCGCCAGCCGGCCGAAGGCGTCGCGCGCGAGGGAATGGATGTTGCTCATGTCGGAACCTCGGCGCGATCAGGCCTGCGTGGCCGTGTGGACGTTGACGTTGGGGGCGACCACCACGACGCTGTCCTGCTCCTCCGCGTCGACGCGGCGGGCCTGCGCCTCCCACAGCCGCCAGTAGGCGCCCTGCTTGGCGATCAGCTCGTCATGCGGACCGACCTCGACGACCTCGCCCCGGTCCATGACCACCAGCCGGTCGGCCTTGCGCAGCGTCGACAGGCGGTGCGCGATCGCGATCGTCGTGCGGCCCCGCACCAGGTTGTCCAGCGCCTTCTGGATCTCCTTCTCGGTCTCGGTGTCCACCGCCGAGGTGGCCTCGTCCATGATCAGGATGCGAGGATCGATCAGCAGCGCGCGGGCGATCGAGATGCGCTGGCGCTCGCCGCCGGACAGCCCCTGGCCGCGCTCGCCCACCAGCGAGTCGTAGCCCTGCGGCAGCCGCAGGATGAATTCATGCGCGTGCGCGGCGCGCGCCGCGGCGACGATCTCCTCGCGCGTGGCCTCGGGCTTGCCGTAGGCGATGTTCTCCGCGATGGTGCCGAAGAACAGGAAGGGCTCCTGCAGCACCAGGCCGATGTGGCGGCGGTAGTCCGAGAGCTTGAAGCGGCGCAGGTCGACGCCGTCGAGCTTGATCGCGCCTTCCGTGACGTCGTAGAAGCGGCAGATCAGGTTGACCATCGTGCTCTTGCCCGAGCCGCTGTGGCCGACCAGGCCGATCATCTCGCCCGGCTTGATCTCGAGATTCAGATCGCGGATCACCGTCCGGTTGCCGTAGCGGAAGCCGATGTCCTGCAGCGACAGCCCGCCCTGGACCTTGTCCAGCGTCACCGGCTGCGCCGGCTCGGGCACGTTGGAGTGGTGGTCCAGGATGTCGAAGATGCGCTTGGCGCCGGAGGCGGCCTTCTGCGTCACCGACACGATCCGGCTCATCGAGTCCAGCCGCCCGTAGAAGCGGCCGATGTAGGCCAGGAACGCGGTCAACGTGCCGACCGTGATCTGGGAATGCGCGACCAGCCAGATGCCGAAGGCCCACACGACCAGCAGGCCGATCTCGGTCAGCAGCGAGACGCTGGGCGTGAACAGGCTCCAGGTCTTGTTGAGCCGGTCGTTGACGACCAGGTTGTGCTTGTTGGCGGTGCGGAAACGCTCGGCCTCGCGGCGCTCCTGGGCGAAGGCCTTGACCACGCGGATGCCGGGGATGGTGTCGGCCAGCACCGAGGTGACCTCGCCCCAGACGCGGTCGATCTTCTCGAAGCCGGTGCGCAGCCGGTCGCGCACCAGGTGGATCAGCCAGGCGATGAAGGGCAGCGGCACCAGCGTGGCCAGCGCCAGCCAAGCGTTGTTGGAGAACAGGATCACCGTGATCATCAGCAGCATCAGGCAATCGGTGATGAAGTCCAGCGCGTGCAGCGACAGGAAGACGCTGATGCGGTCGGTCTCCGAGCCGATGCGGCTCATCAGGTCGCCGGTGCGCTTGGAGCCGAAGTACTCCAGCGACAGCCCCAGCAGGTGATCGAAGGTGGCGGTGCGCAGGTCCGCGGCGATGCGCTCGGACACCAGCGCCAGGATGTAGGTCTTGGCCCAGCCCAGGACCCAGGACACCAGCGCCGCCCCCAGCAGCCCGCCCAGGTAGAGGGCCACCAGGCCGGGATCGATCTGCTGGCCCTGCTGGAAGGGGATCAGCACCTTGTCCATCAGCGGCATGGTCAGGTAGGGGGAGACCAGCGTCGCGCCGGTCGCGCCCAGCATCAGCAGGAAACCCAGCAGCAGCTGACCCTGGTAGGGCCGCGCGAAGCGCCACAGCCGCAGCAGCACCCAGGTGGACGGCGGCGTGTGCAGCTCGCGGGCGCAGGAGGGGCATTCCTCGCTGTCCTCGGGCAGCACGGCCTGGCAGCTGGGGCAGAGCTCGGGCTCGGCCTCCTGGTCCAGGGCCGGCTCGTCGCGGCGGTTGAAGGCGTCCTGGAAGCGCTGTGCCTGCAGGTTGGCCTGCATCGTGAAGCGCCACAGCGCCAGCCGGCCCGAGTCGTCCACCAGCTCCAGCAGGCCCAGCCCGGCGTGGTCGGAGAGCCGCAGGCGCAGCGCCGGCGACAGCGGCCATTCCTGGAACTGCGCGTCATCCGTGGCCGGGGTATCCGCGTTGCCGGACGGTGTCCAGGCCAGCAGGCGCTGGTCGGTGAGTTGCAGAGCGCCCGCGCGGAAGCGCAATTGCCTGTCGAGGTCAACCTCCAGCGTCGCCCGGACGTTCTCGCCACGCCGATGGCGTGATTCGAAGGCCTCGGCGGCCGACCCGGCCGGAACTGGCGAGACAGGATGTTGATGCTGCATTCGTGATTCTTCTGGCGATGTTTCGCCGGATTTTCTCTTAAGCGCACAATTGTGCTTCGCTTCAAATTCCAGTAGCCGCCCTCTGGCCGGTCCCCCTCCACGCCCCCTCCCCTCATGAGCCGACACGACGACATCAAGCTCCTGCGCATCAACTACCTGCGCGGCCCCAACATGTGGACCTACCGTCCGGTGCTGGAAACCTGGCTGGACCTCGGCGGCCTGGAGGAACATCCCTCCCACCTGATCCCCGGATTCACCGGCCGGCTGTGCGCGCGGCTGCCGGCGCTGGAGGAGCACCACTGCGGCGTCGGCGAGCGCGGCGGCTTCCTGCAGCGCCTGACCGAGGGCACCTGGATGGGTCACGTGCTGGAGCATGTCGTCATCGAGCTGCTCAACCTGGCCGGCATGCCGACCGGCTTCGGCCAGACGCGCTCGACCTCGCAGCACGGCGTGTACCGGATGGTGTTCCGGGCCCGCGACGAGCAGGTCGCCCGCTGCGCGCTCGAGCAGGGCCACGCGTTGCTGATGGCCACGATCAATGGCGACGACTTCGACGTCGATGCCGCCGTCGAGGCGATCCGCGACAAGCTCGACGACTGCTACCTCGGCCCGTCGACCGCCGCCATCGTCGCCGCCGCGACCGACCGCCGCATCCCCCACATCCGGCTGAACGACGGCAACCTGGTCCAGTTGGGCTACGGCGCGCGCCAGCGCCGCATCTGGACCGCCGAGACCGACATGACCAGCGCGATCGCCGAGGGCATCGCGCGCGACAAGGACCTGACCAAGGAGCTGCTCAAGTCGGTCGGCGTGCCGGTGCCGGCGGGCCAGGCGGTCGAGACCGCCGCCCAGGCCTGGGAGGTCGCGCAGGACCTGGGCCTGCCGGTCGTGGTCAAGCCGTCCGACGGCAACCATGGCCGCGGCGTCACGCTGGACCTGCGCCACCAGGCCGACATCGAGGCCGCCTTCGCGCTGGCGGAGAAGGAAGGCTCGGAAGTGCTGGTGGAGAGCTACATCCCCGGCATGGAGCACCGGCTGCTGGTGGTCGGCGGCCAGGTCGTCGCCGCCGCGCGCGGCGAGGAGGCCTGGATCACCGGCGACGGCATTCACACCGTCGTGCAGCTGATCGACCTGCAGATCAACACCGACCCGCGCCGCGGCACGACCGAGGACTTCCCGCTCAACCGCATCGACATCGCCGGCGACGCGGTCGTGCAGCTGGACCTGCAGCGCCAGGGTCTGTCCAGCGACGCCGTGCCCGAGGCCGGCCGCCGCGTGCTGATCCAGCGCAACGGCAACGTCGCGATCGACTGCACCGCGCAGATCCATCCGGAAGTGGCGCATGCCGTGTCGCTGGCGGTGCGCACCGTCGGCCTGGACATCGCCGGCGTGGACCTGGTCACGAGCGACATCGCGCGGCCGCTGTCCGAGACCGGCGGCGCCATCGTCGAAGTCAACGCCGGCCCCGGCCTGCTGATGCACCTGAAGCCGGCCGAGGGCATGCCCCAGCCGGTGGGCCAGGCCATCATCGACCACCTGTTCGCCGAGGACGAGAACGGCCGCATCCCCATCGTGGGCGTGGCGGGCTCGCGCGGCACGGCGCAGATCGCGCGCCTGGTCGGCTGGCTGCTGCACCTGAACGGCCGCCACGTCGGCCTGGCCTGCGGCGACGGCCTGTTCCTGGGCACCCGCCGCGTCGAGCGCAAGCCCAGCGCGACCTGGGCCGCCAGCCACCGCCTGCTGATGAACCGCGCGGTCGACGCCATCGTCGTGGAGAACGGCGCCGGCACCATCCTGGGCGACGGTCTGGCCTATGACCGCTGCCAGGTCGGCCTGGTCACCGACATGGGCCGCGTGCCCGAGCTGGACAAGCACGACATCCAGACCGAGGACCAGCTCTTCAAGGTGTTGCGCACGCAGGTCGACGTGGTGCTGTCCGACGGCGTCGCCGTGCTCAACGCCGACGAGCCGCGGCTGGTCGAGATGGGCCCGTTGTCCGACGGCGAGGTCATCTTCTACGCCGTCGCGGCCGACAACGCCGCGCTGGCCGGGCATCGCGCCAAGGAAGGCCGCGGCGTGTTCCTGCGCGGCGGCGCCGCGATGCTGGCGCAGGGCGGCGCGGAGACCTCGGGCGCGAACGTGGAATCGCTGCAGGCGCGCTTCCGGGCCGCCGGGCAGGAGATCGACACCGACTCCGTGCTGGCGGCCGTGGCCACGGCCTGGGCGATGGGGATCTCGCCGGAGCTGATCTCGGCCGGCCTGGACACCTTCGTGCCGGAGCTGCCGCGCTGAAGGCCACCGCCTGACCCGACCCGTCGACACTCCAAGAACAGACGAACCGAAAGACGACAGATGGAAGTCTCCCGCACCCGCGCCCTCCGCGGCCCCAACATGTGGAGCCGCCACACCGCCATCGAGGCGGTCGTGCACTGCAGCGAGACCGAGCGCGCGCTCGCCGACATGGACGGTTTCGAGACCCGGCTGCGCGAGCGCTTCCCCGGCATCGGCCCGCTGCGGCCGGCCAGCAGCGCCAAGACGCCGATCTCGCTGGCCCATGTGCTGGAGCAGGCCGCGCTGGCGCTGCAGGCGCAGGCCGGCTGCCCGGTGACCTTCAGCCACACGCACACGACCTCCGAGGCCGGCACCTACCAGGTGGTGGTCGAGTACAGCGAGGAGGACGTGGGCCGCGCCGCCTTCGACAAGGCGGTCGAGCTGATCGCCGCCGCGCAGTCGGGCGCCCCCTTCGACGCGGACGGCGCGATCAAGGCGCTGCGCGAGACCGACGAGGACATCCGCCTCGGCCCCTCGACGGGCTCCATCGTCGAGGCCGCCTGCAAGCGCGGCATCCCGTTCCGCCGCCTGACGCAGGGCTCGCTGGTGCAGTTGGGCTGGGGAGTGAAGCAACGCCGCATCTGGGCCGCCGAGGTCGACGCGACCAGCGCGGTGTCCGAATCGATCGCGCAGGACAAGGACCTGTCCAAGCGCCTGCTGCAGTCGGCCGGCGTGCCGGTGCCGGTGGGCGCCCCGGTGTCCTCGGTGGACGAGGCCTGGGAGCTGGCGCAGGAGATCGGCCTGCCGGTCGTGGTCAAGCCGCTGGACGGCAACCAGGGCAAGGGCGTGACCGTCAACGTCGCCACGCGCGAGCATCTGGAGATGGCCTACAAGGCGGCCGACGAGATCGGCACCGTGATGGTCGAGAAGTTCCTGCCCGGCAGCGACTACCGGCTGCTCGTGGTCGGCGACAAGCTGGTGGCCGCGGCGCGCCGCGATCCGCCCAACGTGATCGGCGACGGCGTGCACACCGTGCGCCAGCTGGTCGACAAGGTCAACGAGGACCCGCGCCGCGGCGACGGCCACGCCACCTCGCTGACGAAGATCCGCCTCGATGACATCGCCATCGCGCGCCTGGACCTGCAGGGCCTGACGCCGGAGTCGGTGCCCGACAAGGGCCGCCGCGTGATCCTGCGCAACAACGCCAACCTCTCCACCGGCGGCACCGCCACGGACGTGACCGATGACGTGCATCCCGAGGTCGCGGCGCGCGCGATCGCGGCGGCGACGGTGGTGGGGCTGCATGTCTGCGGCGTCGACGTGGTGGCCGAGAGCGTGCACAAGCCGCTCGAGGAGCAGAGCGGCGGCATCGTCGAGGTCAACGCCGCGCCGGGACTGCGCATGCACCTGAGCCCGTCCTACGGCAAGGGCCGCGATGTCGGCGAGGCCATCATCTCGAGCATCTACGGCCCGGGCAATCGCGGCAGCGCGAACGAGGACGGCCGCATCCCCATCGTGGCGGTGACCGGCACCAACGGCAAGACGACGACCTCGCGCCTGGTGGCCCACATGTTCGCGACCCAGGGGCTGCGCGTGGGCATGACCAACACCGACGGCGTCTACGTCGATGGCCGCCAGACCGACAGCGGCGACTGCTCCGGTCCGAAGAGCGCGCGCAACGTGCTGATGCATCCGGACGTCGAGGCCGCGGTCTTCGAGACCGCGCGCGGCGGCGTGCTGCGCGAGGGCCTGGGCTTCGACCGCTGCCAGGTGGCGGTGGTGACCAACCTGGGCGAGGGCGACCACCTGGGCATGAACTTCCTCAACACCGTCGAGGAGCTGGCGCTGGTCAAGCGCGTGATCGTGCAGAACGTGGCGGACAACGGCTACGCGGTGCTGAACGCGGCCGATCCGGTCGTGGCGCGGATGGCCGATGTCTGCCCGGGGCAGGTGATCTATTTCGCCAGCGACCGCCATCACCCGCTGATGGCGACGCACCGCGCGCAGGGCAAGCGCTGCGTGTACATCGACGGCGACGCGCTGGTCGCGGCGCAGGGCGCATGGCGCGAGTCCATCCCGCTGCGCGACATCCCCTTCACCCGCGGCGGCGCGATCCCGTTCCAGAACGAGAACGCGATGGCGGCGGTGGCCGCCGCCTGGGGCGTGGGCCTGGACTGGGACACGATCCGGCGCGGGCTGGCCAGCTTCATGAGCGACCCGGACAGCGTGCCGGGACGTTTCAACGTGATGGACTACCGCGGCGCGACCGTCATCGCCGACTACGGCCACAACGGCGACGCGATGCGCGCGCTGGTGCAGGCGGTGCAGGCGCTGCCGGCCAACAAGCGCTCGGTGGTGATCTCGGGCGCCGGCGACCGGCGCGACGAGGACATCCGCGTGCAGACGCAGATCCTGGGCGAGGCCTTCGACGAGGCCATCCTGTTCCAGGACGCCTGCCAGCGCGGCCGCGAGGACGGCGAAGTGCTCGCGCTGCTGCAGCAGGGCCTGAAGGGCGCGACGCGGACCAAGCACATCGAGGAGATCCGCGGCGAGTTCGTCGCGATCGACCGCGCGCTGGAACGTCTGCAGCCGGGTGACCTGTGCCTGGTGCTGGTCGACCAGGTCGAGGAAGCGCTGGCCCATCTGAACCAGCGCATCCGGGAAGCCTGATGTCGGCCGGTCGCTGGCGTCACTGGCCGGCGCACTGGTGGAACGGCCTGAGCGTCGCCCTCGGGGTGATGCTGGTGCAGGTGATCGTGTCGCACGCGGCACCGGCCGCGCTGTCGCAGGTCGCCTCGCAGCTGGCGATGGCCTGCGCCATCTGCGCCAGCCTGGCCGATCTGCCGGGCAGCGTCCGGCGCAACCGCAATCGCGTGCTGACGGCCGGAGCGATGACGCTGCTCGCCGTCGGACTGGTGGCGGTGCTGCATCCGTATCGCGCGGCGATGGGGGCGGTGGTGGCGGCGCTGGCGTTCGGCAGCGCGATGCTGCTGAGCTGGGGACCGCGCGCCGGGCCGGTGTCGTTCGCGCCCATCCTGGCGATGGTGTTCGCGCTCGCCTGGCCGCCTCAGCCCTTGGCGATCGTGATGGCCAGCGGGGCGGCGGGCATCGCGCTCTATCTGGTGTGGAGCGTGATCTCGAGCGCGCTGCTGCAAAGGCGCTTCCATCGGCTGGCGCTGGCAGATGCGCTGCATGGACTGGCGCAGCTGCTGAGCGCGCGCGCGGAGCTGCTGGGCAGCGGCGGCGCGGCGCATGCGATGCGCGATTGGCTGGGAAATGAGGCGCAACTGGCGGAGCTGCTGCAGACCGCGCGCGATCAGGTGTTCCCGCGGGCGAAGACGGATCCGAGAAGCGCGGCGGTGCTGCTGCATGTGGTGGAGCTGCGCGATCTGATGCTGGCCAGCCGGCTGGATCTGGAGCTGCTCGGAGAGGATCCGCTGGGGCAGGAGATGCGGGCGCAGTTGGTCGGGCGGCTGAAGGCGCTGGCGGTGCTGCTGGATGAATACCGGGATGCGTTGCTCGATGAGCGCGCGCCGGCGGCGGTGAGCGTGAAGGCGACGCGATGGCCGGATCTGCCGGCGCAGGATCCCAGGGTGCGCTTGCAGCTGGTGCTGCAGGACCGGCTGTCGCATCTGGACACGGAAGTGCTGGCGATGGGGCGCGCGCTGGATATGTCGCAGCCGCTGCCGCCATTGCCGGTGGACGCGGGACCGCTGAGGAACTTCGTGACGCCGGTGGGCTGGCCGATGGGCCTGCTCAAGGCGCAGTGGCATCTGGATTCGCCGGTGATGCGGCATGCGCTGCGCAGCACGCTGGCCTTGTCGGCGGCTTATTTCATTGCGCTGGCGCTGCCGTGGGCGTCGCATCCGCATTGGCTGGTGCTGTCCGTGGCGGTGGTGCTGCGGGGCAGCCTGGATCAGACGCTGGAACGGCGGAACATGCGCGTGCTCGGGACCGCGATCGGGTGCGGCGTGATGCTCGGGCTCGCGCAGATCGAGCACGTCACGCTGTGGATCGTCGTGCTGCAGATCGCGGTCGGCGTGGCGCATGCGTTCGTGACGAGAAGGTATCTCGTGACCGCGATCGCGGCGACCGTGATGGCGCTGCTGCAGTCGCATCTGGCGGATCCGTCCCATGGGATCGCGATCTCGGAACGGCTCGCGGATACGGTGCTGGGCGCGGTGCTGGCGTGGGCGTTCAGCTATGTGCTGCCGAGCTGGGAACGGAGGAATCTGCCCAGGGCGCTGAAGCGGGCCAGGAGCGCGTTGCAGCAGTACGCGGTGCAGGCGATGTCGGCGGAAATGACACCGGCCGGAGCGTTGACGCAGAGGATGGCCAGGCGGCAGGCGTATGACGCGCTGGCGGCCCTGTCGGCCGCGTTGACGCGGAGCGCCGCAGAGCCCAAGCGCGTCAGGCCGCCGTTGCAGGAACTCAATACCGTGCTGGATCACGGGTATCGGTTGATGGCCCATCTGTCGATGATGCGGCAGAGCCTGATGCGGCGCGCCAAGGACCTCGACGCAGCGTTCATGGCGGAAATGCCGGAAGCGGCCAAGCGGCTCCAGCGCGCGCTCGCCGGGGAGGAGCCCGTGCCGCATGCCGTGCAGGCGCTGCAGGATTGGAGCTTGCTGCCGGATGTGGGGCCGTTGGAAGACCTCAAGCCGTGGATGCGCAGACGGATGCAGGTCAGCCTTGATGACGCAGCACGCGCCGGGCAGGCCGCCCATGCAGCCTTTGAAGCCATGGCCACCCCGCCCTCCGGCGTCGACCCCGCCATCTCCAGAATGCAGTAAGCCGCGCTGCAGCAAGCCGCACTTCAACGAGGAGAGGACTCGGTCACGCAAGCGCGACCCCGGTTTGGACCTCCCGGTCCAAACCATTCGAGTCCCCCCGTGATGTCCACCGGACATCACTTCCTGGGCAGCAGAATGAGAAAAGCCGGCTCATGGCCGGCTTTTCAGATTTGGTGCCCAGGAGAGGACTCGAACCTCCACGGAGTTACCCGCTAGTACCTGAAACTAGTGCGTCTACCAATTCCGCCACCTGGGCTTTCAGGATTTGTCTTCGCCTTAACTGGGTTTCAACCTGCGTTTCAACCGCGTCTCAGCGAAGAATTGGACTTTAGCACGATTTGAGAATCTGACAAGCGATTCACCCACCCCAATCCACTTTTCCCATTCGCGCGTGCGGATCCCACAACTTCTGTACTGCCATCGCCCACGCCAGCACCCCCGGCTCCACCCTCGCCCAGTGCGCCCGGTACGCCGCCTGCAGTTGCGGCCCAACCCCATGCTCCGCGCTGATCGACCCGCCCAGCTCCGCCACCAGCGCATAGAGCCCCTCACGCAGGGTCAGCTCTTGCTCGCCCGTCCAGGCGCCCGCCGACGCCGGCCACACCATGTTGAAGTGCATGCCCCCGTCCCCGAGGTGGCCGAAGTCCGCCAGCCGCAGTTGCGGGAAGCGCTGCGCGAGCCACGCCGCCCCGCGCTCGCGGAAGGCCATGAAGTGCCGCCTGGGCAGCGAGAGATCGAGCCCGATCACCTTCCCCTGCGCCCGCAGCCCTTCGCTGATGCGATGGCGCAGGCCCCAGATCGCCTCGTCGGCATCGAGCACCGCATCCCGCACCCGCCCCGATTCGAATTCAGCCTCCAGCCAGCCTTGCAGCAGCCCGCCGAGATCGAGTTGATCGCTCGGCAGCTCGCTGCTGAGTTCGATGAGCATTGCGTAGTCCGGCAGTTGCCCGTCGAACCACCGCGCCACGTCCTGCCCGTGCAGGCCGGCTTCGAGCGCCGCGCGACTGATGCCCTCGAAAGCGGAGACGAGTCCGCCCCAGCGCTGCATCACGTCCGCGTAGAGCGGGAAGACGTGCTCCAGCGCCGCTGGCGCGACCAGCGTGACGGCGCGCTGCCGCGGCAGCGGGGCGAGCTTGATCGTGACCTCGCTGACCAGTCCGAGACTGCCTGAGGAGCCGATGAACAGCTGCCCCAGCGCCAGCGCCGAGTTGTCTTTCTGCAGCCCTTGGCCGAGGCGCAAGACCTGGCCCGCCGGCTCCGCGAGCACGACCTCCAGCGCCAGCGTGTTGGCCCGCACGTCGCCGTAGCGCAGCATCCGCGTGCCGCCGGTGTTGTGCGCGACCATGCCGCCGATCGACGGATCGGCGCTCAGATCGACCGGGAACCACAGGCCATGCGGTGCCAGCCGCTCATTGATCTCGGAGAGCCGGAACCCCGCCGACACACGCAGCGTGCGGTCCAGCAGGTCGAGCTCGAAGACCTCGCGCAGCCGCTCGGTGCTCAGCAGCACCTCGCCCTGCGCGTCGTCAGGCGTGCCCGCGCGCACCAGGCCCGTGTGCGCGCCCTGCAGCACCACGCGCAGCCCGGCCGCCGCGGCCAGCGCGATCACGCGGGCTGCTTCGTCGCGCGAGCCGGGCCGCACCAGCGCCGCCGCCTGACCGGCCGCGTAGCGCGCTGGCTGCAGGAAGCGCGGCTCGATCGCCGCGCCCTCCTGCACAAAGGCCTCGCCGCAGATGGCACGCGCCTCGGCGACGAAACTGGAGCGGCTCACGCGACCTGACGGGCCGGCCGCGTTCAGCACGCCGCGGCCTCACCGGCCGTGTCGGCGTCCTTCGCCGCGCCCGCCGTCATCTTGAAGATGCCGGTCGCGTTGCCCGCGTCGAAGGCCAGGTCCAGCGCGCCGCCGCCGGCCTCCAGCGGCGCGCGCTGGATGAACTCGTGGAAGCTGCCCGGCACCTCCAGCATCACGCGCTGGCCGCGGTCGAGGAACTCGCGCATCACGCGCGCCGCCTTGAACGCGGTCTGGCGCACGCGCCCGGTCGCGGAGGTCTCGATCGTGTCCTTCACCGGCCGGTCCAGCGCGCGCTGCGCCGCGACGACCGCCTCGATGTCGGCGACGCGGTCGGTCGCGTGGTTGAAGGCATTGCCCTCGGTCGCGATCCAGGCCATCTCGGCGGACTCGGCCAGCAGCGCCTGATAGTCATCCGCCTCGAACAGCCCATGCTGACGGGCGAAGCAGCCGATCAACTTGGGCAGCAGCGCCACCGCCGCGTCAAGCGCCAGCGCGCCGTCGCGCGCGAGCTGCTCCAGCAGCGCCAGGTCGGCCGGCGCCAGCGGATCGCGCGAGCTCGCCAGCACGCGCGTCACCGCGCCCTGGAAGCTGCCGGAGAAGCGCTCCGGATGCAGCTCCGAGACGAAGAACTGCGCGATGTCCTCGGGGAAGTCGGCATGGCGCCAGGCGCGGCCGGTCATCTTCAGCCGCGGCAGCGGATAGGTCGCCGCCATCGTGAAGCCCAGCGGACGCAGCACGCGCGTGATGGCGGCCTCGCCCGGCGGCAGCGCGCCGCTCGGCCACGCCACCGTGCGCAGCGCGCCGTGGTCGAAGACCAGTTGCTGGCCGTCGCGCTGCAGGTCGGCGACATAGGCCGCCGCCATCGGCACGCGCCGGGTGACGTCGAGGAACAGCGCCATGTTCAGCGCCTGCGCCAGTTCGGCGCGAGAGACCTGCTCGCCCGCCGCCTTCAGCAGGCCGGGCACGACGTGCAGCCGCTCGAACGCGGCCCGCGCCGCGTCCACGCCGAGCGCGCCGCGCAGCAGCGCGAAGACACCGCTGCCGGCGGCCTCGGCCACGCGCAGGCTCAGCGCGTTCTGCGCCTTCAGTTCTCCCGCGCGCTCAGACATCGAACTTCACGCCCTGCGCCAGCGGCAGCTCGCGCGAGTAGTTGACGGTGTTGGTGCTGCGGCGCATGTAGGCCTTCCACGCGTCCGAGCCGGACTCGCGCCCGCCGCCGGTCTCCTTCTCGCCGCCGAAGGCGCCGCCGATCTCCGCGCCCGAGGTGCCGATGTTCACGTTGGCGATGCCGCAATCGGAACCGCTGGCGCTGACGAAAGTCTCGGCCTCGCGGATGTCGTTCGTGAAGATGGCCGAGGACAGGCCCTGCGGCACGTCGTTCTGCAGCGCGATCGCTTCGTCCAGCGTCTTGTACTTCAGCGTGTACAGGATGGGCGCGAAGGTCTCGTGCTTGACGATGTCCGTCTGCGCCGGCATGCGGACCAGCGCCGGCACCGCGTAGAACGCCTCCGGGTACTGCGACGCCAGCGCGCGCTCGCCGCCGCTGACTTCGCCGCCCTGCGCGCGCGCGGCCTTCAGCGCCGCCTGCATCGCGTCGAAGGCGCCCTGGTCGATCAGCGGGCCGATCAGGTTGCCGGGCTCGACCGGGCTGCCGATCTTGAGCTGCGCGCGGGCGCGGTCCAGGCGGGCGACCAGCTCGTCATGGATGGACTCGTGCGCGATGACGCGGCGCGTCGTCGTGCAGCGCTGCCCGGCGGTGCCGTAGGCGCCGAACAGGATGCCGCGCACGGCCAGGTCCAGGTCGGCGCTCGGGGTCACGATGATCGCGTTGTTACCGCCCAGCTCGAGCAGGCAGCGGCCGAAGCGCGCCGCGACGCGCGGACCGACCGCGCGGCCCATGCGGGTCGAGCCGGTGGCCGAGACCAGCGCGACGCGCGTGTCGTCGACCAGCGCCTCGCCGACGGCCGCGCCGCCGATGAGGACCTGCGACAGATGCGCCGGCGCGCCCTGATAGCGGGCGACGGCCTTCTCGAACAGCGCCTGCGTCGCGAGGGCCGTCAGCGGGGTCTTCTCGCTGGGCTTCCACACGCAGGTGTCGCCGCAGACCAGCGCGAGCGCCGAGTTCCACGCCCACACCGCGACCGGGAAGTTGAAGGCCGAGATGATGCCCACCACGCCCAGCGGCAGGTACTGCTCCATCATGCGGTGGCCGGGGCGCTCGCTGGCGATGGTCAGGCCATGCAGCTGGCGCGACAGGCCGACGGCGAAGTCGCAGATGTCGATCATCTCCTGCACTTCGCCCTCGCCTTCGCTGGTCACCTTGCCGGCTTCCAGCGACACCAGGCGGGCGAGCGCGGCCTTGTTGGCGCGCAGTTCCTCGCCGAACAGGCGGACCAGCTCGCCGCGCTTGGGCGCCGGCACGGTGCGCCAGGCCAGGAAGGCTTGCTGCGCGCGGGCGATCGCGGCGGTCATGTCGGCGGCCTTGGCCTCGTGGACCGCGCCGATCACCGCGCCGTCGATCGGGCTGCGGACGGTCATGGAGCCGCCGGTGAAGGCGGCGCTCGGCACGCCCAGGGCGGCCAGCAGGTCGGTGGTGGTAGTCATCGCGGGATTCTCCTTCAGCCGATCGATTCGACCTGGCGCGACTGCTGATAGGCCTTGCCGAAGCGGTTGGCGAGGAAGTCCGGCAGCGCGACCTCTTCCTGGCGGATGAATCCGGACTGCGGCAGCTTGCCTTCGCGGAACAGGTCGACCGCGGCGCAGATGCCGGCGGCGGTGGTGATCTGGATGGCCGACAGCGGCTGCTCGCCATCGCGCTCGGCAAAGATCTTGCGAGCGAAGACCTCCTGCATCAGCACGCCGTTCTTCATGCCCGAGACGGTCACGAACACGAGGACCACGTCCTGCATCGTGGCGGGCATGCTCTTGCGCATGATGTCCTTGAGCTTCTCCTGGTCGTTCTTCAGCGCCAGGTCGTCGAGCAGGAACATCATCAGGTCGCGGTGACCCGGATAGCGGACGGTCTTGTAGTCCAGGTTGCGGACCTTGTTCTCCCAGGTCTCGCACAGCGTGCCCAGGCCGCCGGAGGTGTTGAAGGCCTCGTACTCGACGCCATCGAGCGAGAAGTGCTCCAGGCCCTCGAGCGGCAGCGCGGAGATCGCGGCGCCGTCGTGGATGGCCTCGCAGGGGTGGCAGTACTCGTTGATGAGGCCGTCGACCGACCAGGTCAGGTTGTACTTCAGCGCATTGGTCGGGAAGGCGGGCAGCGCGCCGACGCGCATCTTCACGTCCTGGAGCGAATCGAAGCGCTTGGCCAGGTGGTGCGCCACGATGCCGATGAAGCCGGGGGCGAGGCCGCATTGCGGCATGAAGGCGGTCTTGGCGCCTTGGGCGATGCGCTTGATCTCCTTGGTGGCGGCCACGTCCTCGGTCAGGTCGAAGTAGTGGCAGCCGGCTTCCAGCGCCATGTGCGCGGCGGTGATCGCCAGGTGGTACGGCAGCGCGTTGACGACGACGTCATGGCCGCGCAGCGCGGCGGCGAGCTGGCCCTTGTCCTCGGTGTCGACGGTCTTCGTCGACAGGGCCTGGCCCGCCAGGTGCTTGAGCGCGGCGGCGTTCTTGTCCATCACGGTGACCTGGTAGTCGCCGCTGCCCTGCAGCAGTCGCGCGATCGTCTGGCCGATGTGTCCGGCGCCCAGCAATGCCACTTTCATGTCGTGCTCCTTGTGATCCTGGAAGAAGAGGTCCCGGCGCGCGCAGCACGCCGGAGAGATGCGATGGCCGCAGTGTCGGAACCTCTGCTGACGAAAGAAAGCGCGACTTCGACGAAAAACGCCTCTATGCTGACGATTCGTCGGCGTGATCATTCATTCCGGCGAAAACAAGGGTTTATCCCGAGCACTTCATCACGATTGGCCAAGCCCTCATGAACGCGAAGAAGAGCGCGCCCTCGCCCGCCCCGCCGGCGACGCTGCGCGACCAGACCGACCGCGAGTTGATCGCGCTGCTGCAGGCCAATGCCCGCGCGAGCACCGCCGACCTCGCCCGCCAATTGGGCGTGGCACGCACCACGGTGGTGGCGCGGCTGGCGCGGCTGGAGGCGGAGGGCTTGATCGCCGGCTACACGGTGCGCCTGGGCGGCGAGGCGGTGGAGCGCGGGGTGCAGGCCTTCGTGGGCATCACGGTGCAGCCACGCGCGGGGCGGGAGGTCGTGAAGCGGCTGTCGCGGCTGCCGGAGCTGCGCCAGCTGGCGTCGGTCAGCGGAGAGTTCGACTACATGGCGACGCTGCGCGCCGACAGCACGGCGCGGCTGGATGCGCTGCTCGATGAAATCGGGGAGATCGAGGGCGTCATCAAGACGCACACCTCGGTGCTGCTGGCGCTGCGGGTCGATCGCAGCGCGTGACGCGCGGGAAGGCGCAGACTGCCGCAGACAGGCGCGGCCATCGAGGCCGGCACGCGCCGCTACTTTCGCTGCCGTCGTCTGTCCGCTTCGTTGAGCGCGGGTAACGTGATGTTTTAGGGGGGGCCGGTGGTCAACGGCGCGAGCTGGCATGCCGTTTGCACGACATGTGTCGCCAGCTCCAGGAGCGCACCATGACGAAGCCCCCCGCCATCACCCCCCACACCCCGCCGCTGCTTGTCGGCTTGAAAGCCGTCGCGATCCTCGCGGTGGCCTGGGGCGCGGTCTATCCGGCGTTGCTGTGGGGCCTCGGCGCGATGCTCCCCTGAGCGCGGCGGCGACTTCCTCTTCTCACTCCGGAGTCCGCCATGAAAGCCCCTGCCCGTCTGGGCGGCGCCGTGCCGCCTGTCCCCGCGCGGTCCTCTGCCCGGCCTCATCGATGGCGCCGCGTGCTGCTGCGCACGATCGGCGTCGTGATCGCGGTGCTGGCGCTGCTGGCCGCGATGGCCTTGCTCGACCAGGCTGAAGGCGACCTGCGCCAGGTCCTTGCTCCGGCATTGGTTCCGCTCGCCACGGCCTTGGCTTGATCGGGACGGCCGGCGGCCGGCCGTCCCGTCTCAGAGTCAGCGTCAGAGGCTGCGCTTGCGCTGCAGCACCAGCAGTCCGAAGCACAGCGCGGCGAAGACCAGTCCGCCGATGAACTGCGGCTGCGCCATCAGCTGAAGCACCTCGGGCACCGTGTCGCGGGCGACCTCGGGCAGGCGGAACAGCGCGTCGAAGAACTCCTGCAGGCCGACGTGCTCGCGGCCTTCGTCCTTGAGCAGGAGCGTCTGAGCGCCGAGGAACATGGCCTGGGCGGCGCCGCCGACCTGGCGGGTCAGGAGGCGGGCGAGGGCCTCGGCGGCGGGCTCGTTCTTGTAGATCTTGAGGAAGGCGGCGACCGCGATGAACAGCAGCGGCGCGCCCCAGCGCTTGAGCCAGGCGGAGGCGGCCATCAGCGCGACCACGAAGGGCGCGAGCCACAGCGCCGCGACGGCCAGGCCGACCAGCAGGCGCAGGCCCATCCAGATCGTGACCTGCAGGAGCACGGCCCATTGCGTCTGATGGAGCGCGGCGAGGCCGAATTCCTTGAAGGCCATGATGGCGCCGATCAGCGCGCCGCCGAGCACGGCGAGCGCGGTGGCCGCGAGCGGCACCAGCAGGCCATGCGCCAGCAGGGGCGCGCCGAGGCTGGCGGCATGCGAGCCCGGCAGGGAGGCCCAGAACTCGATGGAGCGGTCCTGCTGGTCGCGGCGGGCCAGGCCCATCAGCTGATAGCCGCACAGGACCACGGTCAGCACCAGCACGAGGGCGACGGTGACCAGGCCGGCGATGAGCGCGACGGGTTCGGGCGCGGGGGTGTCGATGCCCTCGACCTGGCTGAACGGCACCAGCGCCAGGAGCAGCAGCACCGGACCCAGCACGAGGCCGATCCAGGCGCGCTTGTATTGCAGCCACTCGCGCAGCAGCAGCGTGTTGAAGAGCGTCATGGGGATGTCCTTGATGAGGGGATCAGGCCGATTCCGGCGTGCTGGCCTGGATTTCGGGCTTGCGGGTCAGGGCCATGAACAGGTCGACCAGGCTGGGCCGCACGCGCTGGCCGAGGTGGGCGACCGTGTCGGGGGCGACGCCGTCGAACAGCGCGGCGGGCCGGCCCTGCACGCGGTAGCGCAGCAGCGGATGGCTGGCGGCGACGGCCTCGGCGGCGTCGGGGTCGTGCGACAGGGCGACGAAGCGCTGGTCCATCTCGGCCAGGGAGATGTTCAGGACCAGGCGTCCTTCGTCGAGCATCATCACGTCGGACAGCAGGGACTCGACCTCCTCGACCTGGTGGGTGGAGATGAGCACGGAGCGCTCGCCGTCGCACCACTCGTCGATGAGCATCTCGTAGAAGCTCTTGCGGGACATCACGTCCAGGCCGAGGGTGGGCTCGTCGAGGATCATGAGTTTGGCGTCGATGGCGGCGACCAGCGCGAGGTGGAGCTGCGTGACCATGCCTTTGGAGAGATGGCGGACGCGGTCGGACTCGGTGACGGAGGTGCGCTTGAGGAGCTGGCGGGCGCGGTCGGCGGAGAAGCGGGGCTGCAGACCCTCCATGAGGCGGATGAGTTCGCCGGCGCGGGCCCAGCGGGGCAGGACGGCGACGTCGGGGATGTAGCAGAGGGAGGTGAGGAGCTGGCCGCGCTGGGTGTGGGGGTCCAGGCCGAGGACGCGGAGTTCGCCCTCGGGGCGCTTGAGGCCGACGAGGGTTTTCATGAGGCTGGTCTTGCCGGCGCCGTTGTGGCCGAGCAGGCCGACGACGCGGCCGGCGGGGATGGTGAAGGTCAGGTCCTGCAGGGCCGCCTTGCGGCCGTAGCGCAAGCTCAGGTGCTTGGCGTCGATGAGCGTATTCATGCGTCCTCCCAATTCAGGTCCTCGGGCCGCAGGCCGAGGCGGCGAAGTTTCTCCCGCAGGCGGGGCCATTCGTCCTGGAGGAAATGCTCCCGCTCGCTGCGCATGAGCCGGACGCGGGCGCCGTCGCGGACGTACATGCCCAGGCCGCGGCGGCTCTCGAGCAGGCCCTCGTCGACGAGGGCCTGAAGGGCGCGGCTGACGGTCAGGGGGTTGATGAGGTACTGGCTGGCGAGGGCGCGCACCGAGGGGAGCGCCTCGCCTTCAGGCGGATCGCCGTCGAGCAGCTGCGTCGCCAGGCGGTCGGCGAGCTGCTGATAGATCGGCGCTTGATCGTTCCAGCTGTGCATGACGCAAGGCGCCAGGGCGCCGGTGTGTTGCTGATGTAGCACACCATAGCAACCGGGCCCCGCAAGCCCTACCTAGGAGCGACAGGATGCAGAAATGGGGGGATGAGGTGGAGGGCGAGGCAGACCCGGCCTCGGGCTGCCATGTCGGAACCACCGCGAAGGTGGCGTCCTCGCCTCGGGGCGTCTGTCAGGACACCGGGGAGTCGGGCGGGCCGACATCGATGGGGGCTTGCTCGGCCACGTCCGCCACGCCCTTGATCTTGCGCAGCGCCTCGCCCAGTTCAGCGCCACCGTGACCGGTGATGACGCCGATCTCCCCGAGTACGTGTTCGATGCGCAAGCCGGCCTTGGCTAGCGCGGCACGGGCCTGGGAGGCCTCCGTGCCGGCGCCTAGCGTGACCACCCATTCCTTGTGGGCGGTATGTCGGATCGAGCTCATGGCAGCCTCCAGGGCGCCGTCACGGGGCGGCAGCATTGCGATCCGCGCATTGTGCACCGGCAGCTGCGGGCTCGACGCGTCAGGGGGCTTGCACGAGGCCGGCGCCCACCTGGCTGGCCGGGAAGGGAAGCGGACGGGCCGTCGCGCGCAGGCGGTTCCACAGCGCCATGCCGCGCAGCGCCGGGCTGCTCTGCGCCCACAACGCGGCGCAGCCGGACACATGCGGCGTGGCCATGCTGGTGCCGCTCATCGTCGCGTAGCGGCGCGGCATGGGCGCGGCAGAGAACACGTCGCGGCCCGGCGCGGCGATCTCGATCTTGCCGCGGTTGCTGAAGGACGACGGCCGCAGGTTGCTGTCCAGCGACGCGACCGCCATGATGGTCGGCGAGTTTGCCGGGTAACCGGTGGGCGCGCCGCTGCCGTTGCCGGCCGCGGCGACGATGAGCAGGCCGCGCTGCAGGGCCGCCTGGCCCGCGGCGGTGTAGGCCGCCTGCACGGGACCGGCTCCGCCTAGCGACATCGAAATGACTTCGCAGCGGTTGGCGATGGCCCAGTTCATGCCCGCCAGCACGCTGCCGCCCACGCTGCCGCCGGAGTTGCTCAGCACCTTGCCGACGAAGATGGAACCGCGGAAGGCGATGCCGTAGCGCGGCGTGGCGCCAGCCGGCGCCTGCGGGCCGAGCGCGGTGCCGATGCAATGCGTGCCATGGCCGTGCAGGTCCTGCACCGGCTGGCCCACGAAGGTGGCGCTGACGACGGCCCGGCCGACGAAGTCCGGATGGCCGATCGCGAAGCCGGTGTCTAGCACGGCGACCTTGATGCCGGTGCCGTTGCGGATGCTGGCCGGCACCCGGCAGGCGCTCAGCCCCCAGGTATTGCCGGCCACCTCGGCCTCCTCGCCGGGGCTGGCTTCCACGGCGACGGTGGTGCCCAGGTCGCGAGCGATGGTCTCCGCGGCGCGCAGGAAGCCGCGGAGATAGTCTTCGCTGCCCTCGGGGAAGACGAAGTACTCGGGCTCGATGATCTGCATCGCGTCGTCGGATGCCAGCTCAGCCGCCGCGCTCATGCCGCGCTCCTGGGCTGCGGCGGCGCCGACGACGGCGGCACCGATCTCCGGAAAGACCAGCGCGTCGGCGTCGCCCAGCCCCGAGAGTTCGACTGACTGGTCATTGAAGTCGCGCGCGTCGGCGGTGCGCATGGACTGGGCCCGCATGGCCTTGATGCCTTCGTCCACCGCCCCTTCCTTGAAGGTAACGATGAAGCGGCCCGTCTCCATGGAGTCGCTGCCGCTGGCCTGGGCGGCCAGCAGCATCTCTTCCACAGTGGACGATGTCCGGGCGGCGCTGTTGGACTGTGTCTGGGTGCGCTTGGGATTGGAACGCTTGGTGGGCATGACCGGTCTCCTTGTCCGCGTGTGGAACGCGTGGGGTTGCTGGGGCTGCCATGGCGGAGCGCGTTTCGCTGGCTGCCCGGCGAAGCGCAGTCTGCAAGACGGCCCGGAGGGCGGCATCCCACCCTTTGAGGAGCGCGCGGCGTTTCATCCCCAGTCTGTAGGAGGCCTCAGGGGCAACTCGATCCGATGTCCGCGAGGGCGATCTGCCGCAGGCTCTCGTCCAGCCGCCCTGCCGCGGTCGTGACCAGCCAGCACTCCAGGCGCCGGCCGGCGTCGTCGAACTGGCGGAGGAGACCGCCCGGCCCGGAGAACTCGATCGTCCCGGCACTCACGGTCAAGGACATCCCTTCGGCGGGCGCGTCGACGACGCGCAGGCCGCGGTAGCCGAGCGGTTCATCGCGCAAGGAAGTCGCACGCCGCTCCGGCAGACCGGCCAGCCGGAACTGGAGCTCGCCCATCTCCTCGCGGGTCAGCGGCCACGACGGATTGACGCGGCCGCTGTAGATCTCCAATTCAACAATCATCCGTGGCTCCACACGTGGAGGCCGCCCCACCGGAGCGGCCTCCGCGGCCGGCGGATCAGAGGGCGGCGTCAGTTGATGCGCTGCGACCGGCAAGTGTAGAAGTAGCCACAGAACTGCGTGTAGGGGCCACGGTCGCATGTCGCAGGATCAGTGATGACGTGATTGCTGTTGTCGACGTTGCGCGCCGCCGTGCCGCCGGGCTTGTGACTCCAGAAGCCCTCGGAATTCTTGCGATACCAGTGGAAGTCGATGAAACCCGGCCCGGGCGCCACCACCAAGGCGACCAGGTATCGGGGCTTCTCGGAGTCCGGGAAGCACACGAAGCGCTGATGCAAGCCGTCGCTCAACGCCGCCTTCGTCACCGCCGGGCAGGTGATGGCGGTGTACATGTGGCCGCTTCCGCGCCCTGGCTGGGCGAAGGTGTTGGTGCGCTTGTTGCTCGCGTAGTTGTAGCAGTTGTTGCGTGCGCGGACGGTGGGATCGTTGTTCCAGAAGCCCGGGTTGTAGGCGCCGAGTTCGATCATGCAGGTCGCGGCGGCGGCGGCCTGCTCCCTGGCGGCCTCGGCTTCGGCCTGCGCATTCGAGTCGGAGGCCGTCACGCCGGTCTGGCGGCCGAGCTTGCCGCGCAGAAAGGTCTGGAGGTCGGCATGCGGGATCACCTGCGACGCGTGCACGCCGGCGGCCGCGGCGCCGGCGGCCACACCGCTCTCCGACGCGAGGGCGATCAATCGCTCAGCCAGCGCGTGCAGCTTGCCGTCGCCGCGGTCCGCGGAGAGTGGAACGAAGACCGAGGTACCAAAGCCAAACTCGGCTGCGGCTTCGTCGCTCTGGATGTCGACGTGAAAGCCTCGCAACTGGCCGAGCCCGTCGAGTGCCGAGGAAGGCGCGCTGAGCAGGCTTTGGCTGCCCGCGAGTTCGGACAAAGCCGCGCGAATTTCGCTCGAGTCGGCGATCTCCCAGCTGGGATTCGGGCGGCCCGAGAACACATCTGCGGTGACATGAATCATGACGATCTCCCATGCGAAATGAATTGGCGAACAGTTCGGAATGGACGGGCTGTCTCGTGGGACAGCTGTCTGACGGACGGCGGGAAGGAGGTGATGCGCGAGCCGTGCTCACGACACCCAGCGCTCTGGGTTGCGACGAATGCGGCGAGCACGCGTCCCTCAAGGACGCGATGCCGCTGCAAGGGACCCGGGCGTGACACGTCGAGCGTGTCTTGTCGTTGATGCTGTGTTGCGCCGCGACATGAATCGCAGCGGGCGCAGACTAGCCGCGCGCGCCGGATCTGAAATCCTCAAGCTTGAGGAAGGGCCATCGAGATGAATGAGCGTTTCGAAGGGGCCTGAGATAGCGTCAGCTAGGCGTTACGCATCCTTGAGCGCAGAAGCTCTTTCGGCCGGTCGTTAAGGGATTGCGTCAGCATCGCCACGTCATGCGACTCTCAGCCGATTGACTTAACTTCAGCGCCTCTCACCGGGAGTATCCAACGGAGAAATGGGTCGCACGCTTGCACCGTTGCGCCCTGCGCCAGTCCCAAGGAGGACACTCACCTATGTTTTTTTGCTGAAGCATTGAACTGGCGCATCCAATATGTCATCGCTACTGACAAGAGCATCGATAGATTGGCATTTCAACGACACAAGGGAGGCTGAAATAATATGAGCACAACCATCTTGTCGGCCCACGCCGATGTTGTCCGCGTCTTGATTGAACAGACAAATACTTGCATCAGCGCATCCTGGGCCGTAGCTTGGGCGACGCCGAATGAAGTTTTTGATGCCGCTATCGCACGCATGAATATATTCAAGCATCTCATTGTCGGCACACATGGTTCTCAGACGCATCCCAAATGCCTTCGCGCGCTTGCCAGCCACCCCGGCAAAGCCTTTATTCGCCGCAATTCCCCCGAACTTTTCCACCCAAAGATCTACATGTTCGAGCATGCAGATAGATTTTCGATAGTTATCGGAAGCCATAACCTCACGCGCGGCGCTTTTGAGTGCAACGATGAATTGAGCATCCTGACGGATCTTGATAAGACAGCTCCGTCGGTTAAAGAGCTCCTTGATTGGATGGCGGAAGCCTCCCGAGATATGCTGTGCGTTACGTACACGCCGGAGTGGTTAGCAGAGTATGAGCGCCTTTACGAGCTTGGCAAGCAGAAGCGCAAGGAAATCGACGATCTGCGAAAGGACACTTCTAGCCGAGACGAGACCAATCAGCGCGAAGGTCTTCCCATCAATTTAACTTGGGACGAATTTTATGAGAAGTTGTCCCAAGAAATGCCGCCCAGTCATGACATCGAGCGCCGCTTGGTCATGCTTGATTACGTGGCACAGCTCTTCAGAATGCACTCCAGTTATGCCGCTATGCCAAAGGAGGATCGCATGCGAGTCGCCGGCCTAGCGAGCCAGAGAACAATCGTTGCAGATCGGATCGACTGGGATTACTTTGGGAGCATGAAGGTAGCCCAACAGCGCCCGGACTTCAAAGCCCTGGTAGTAGACGAACCGGAAGATTTTTCGGGCGCAATTGATAACATTCCCCTCTACGGACCTGTGAACGAAATTCACTGGCGCCAGTACTGGACCGCGATCCGGCGGATCGACAACGGACGGGGCAGCCTCGGCTTTGGGTTGGCGACAAGAATCGCCGCCCTTCGGAGGCCCGACGTCTTTGTTTCGATTAATTTTGCAAGCAAGAGGGGGCTCGCTAGATTCCTTGATAGATCCGCGAGTGCCCTTGTCGAGGCGAACTATTGGAAAGGCGTGATACAAGAGGTGCAGCGAACCCGGTGGTACGTGGCAGCAAAGCCTCGTGATCCAGCTCAGGCCAGAGTTTGGAATGCCCGAGCGGCCCTTCTAGACTCACTGGTATACGAGACGTAAATCGAAACAACCAAGATGCAATTCTTGAGCCGAGCGGACCTTCTGTGGATCGGCATCCAGCCAACACCCGGACTTTGAATGGATTTCCCCATGCGTATCAACGCATTCATCCCCCTCATATTTGCCGCCCTCGCCTTCAATGCCCAAGCGGTGGAGTTTGAATATCTGGGGCTCTACTCCGATATCCGGCAGTCTTCGCAGTCCCAGGACTGTGGAGGCTTCGACATCGAGCTTTGGGCGATCCGAGGCAAGTCGGCGCGTTCAAATATCACCGGCTTGCTCAGGCTGGTTGACGGCAACTGCGATAAATCGCCCCGTCCGATCTTCAATGGACATCTGGATCTGCGCACGGGTGACCTGACCTTCGATGTTCCCATGGCTGAGGCCCCGGTGCTTTCGGTTGGAGCGTTCAAAGGTGCCCTGAAGGACGGATCGTTGATGGGTACTCTGACGCTGACGAACGGGGAGCCCTTGCAGGGGAATACGCAAGAGATGTCGGTCAAGGTGAATCGCAAGCAGGACAGATGATTGGTGCCGCCGCCGATCAGGAGCCCGAACCAATTCAGCGTCCGCGCCTGACCCTGGTTGCCAATCGATTCAGTTGACCACCATTGGTCACAGTCCGGTCAAGTCTTGCGGATGGGGAATCGTTAAGGTCCGGTGGCTTTTTCCTCCCTCAAGAAACATGGACGCTGAGATTTCCACGGCGCGCGTCGTCGCGACAGTCACGCCTCGTCGCTCGATGAATGGCCGTTTCATGGTTGTCTCGGCGCTCTGCCTGGCCGTCGCCGCGTGCGGCGGTGGCGGCTCGGGTTCTGACACCACCGTCGCGAGTGCGTCCCCGACGCCGTCACCGACCCCTGCCCCCACGCCGAATCCGGCGCCGGCTCCGAGCCCGACCGCGGCTCCAACGCCAGATCCGAGCCCAAGCCCAAGCCCAAGCCCGAGCCCAAGCCCGAGCCCAAGCCCGAGCCCGAGTCCGGCGCCGTCACCGGCTCCGGCCCCCGCTCCTACGCCAGCTCCTTCGCCTGCGCCCGCGCCAGCACCAGGACCGGCTCCAGCGCCGGCACCGTCTCCCGCGCCCGCCCCCTCTTCGGGCGCCCCGGTGACCACCCAATGGGGCACCGTGACCGAGCCCGCGCTCCCCTCCACCCCTTGCGCGACTCTGCGTGCCTCGTTCACGCCGGTCGGCGGCTCCGTCGACAGCTTCGACAGCAACCCCGCCAACTCCCAGCCCGACACGAGCCGGATCCAGCAGGCCATCTCGAACTGCCCCGCCGGCTAGGCGGTCAAGCTCATCGCGGGCGCCTCCGGCGAAACCGGCTTCCTGAGCGGCCCGCTGACCTTGAAGTCCGGCGTCCAGCTCTGGATCGACACCAACGTGACGCTCTTCGCCTCACGCAATCCAGCCGACTTCGACAACGGCCCCGGCAGCTGCGGCACCGCCACCTCGTCCGACCCCAACGCCTGCAATCCGTTCATCCTCGCCAGCGGCACCATCAACAGCGGCATCGTCGGCGGCGGCGCCATCGACGGCCGCGGCGGCAGCCTGCTCACCAGCGGCCCCAACGCCGGCAAGCGCAGCTGGTGGGACGTCGCCTGGCAGAGCAAGAGCGGCTTGAACCAGCAGAACCCCCGCCTGATCCAGGTGAACAAGGGCAGCAACTTCACGCTCCACAACATCACCGTCCAGAACTCGCCGAACTTCCACATCGTCACCAGCGGCGTCTCCGGCGTCACCGCCTGGGGCATCAAGATCCTCTCGCCCAGCGCCGTCTACACGAAGCCCAGCTACGCCTGCCCCGCAGGCACGACCCCCGACGTGCTGACCCCCGCCACCTGCTTCACGCCCGACACCGTGAAGAACACCGATGGCTTCGACCCCGGCACCTCCAGCAAGGTCCTCCTCGCCTACTCGTACATCAGCACCGGCGACGACGACGTCGCCGTCAAGGCCGGCGGAAGCCCGGCATCGACCCAGCTGACCTTCGCGCACAACCACTTCTATTACGGCCACGGCATGTCCATCGGCAGCGAAACCGACGCCGGCCTGAGCGACCTGGCCGTGATCGACCTGTCCATCGACGGCTACGACAGCCCCAATGGCAACGGGCTTCGCATCAAGTCGGACGCCTCGCGCGGCGGCAACGTGCACAACGTGAGCTACAGCCAGATCTGCCTGCGCAACCTGCGCCGGCCCCTCGTGTTCGATCCCTTCTACAGCAGCGCGACCGGATCGAAGTACCCGAACTTCAACGGCATCAAGCTCAGCGGCGTCCACTCCCTGGGCAGCGCGAAGTACGGCGGCGGACTCATGACCTTCGCGGGCTATGCGCTCAACGGGCAGAACAACCCCCTCACGATCACGCTCGACAACGTCGTCTTCGACGGCAAGCAGCCCACCTTCGACACCGGCCACAACGGCGGCCCTTCGACGCTGCCGGCGAACGTCCACTTCACGTTCGGACCCGGTCCAGTGAGCTTCGCCTCCGCGATCGCGGCCTCGCCGTCAACCGACGTGACCGTCACAGGCACCCCGGGCACCGCCGCCAGCGTCGACTGCAGCAAGGCCTTCGTGCCGCTGAGCTCCGTCTTGCCGAATTCCCCCATCTGACCGCCACCGGGCGCCGCTCGTCGGCGCCCCGATAGGTGTTTTCCTGAAAGAGTTAATGCGTCGCTCGAACTTAATATGAGCGATTGATATAGCGCAATATCAACGCTCAACGCCCCCCGTCCGTCCCCCTCCCCTCGGCCACCCATGACCACCTCTACTCAACGGCTCGTCGCCCTGTCCATCGTCGCAGCCAGCCTCGCCGCCTGCGGAGGCGGCGGAAGCTCCGGCACCAGCGACGCGCCGAGCCCCAACCCGGCGGTCGGCTCCGGCACCCCGCCCGCAGCCGCTCCTGCGCCCGCACCCGCCGCGTCGAGCCCGGCGTCCGATCCCGCACCTGCGCCCGGCCCTGCTCCCGCTCCAGCGCCGACGCCTGACCCCGCTCCGGCGCCTGGTCCAGCTCCAGCGCCTGCTCCGGCCCCCGCTCCGGCAGCCGCCACGACCTGGAACAGCCTCACCTTCGGCGGTGGCGGCTACGTGACCGGGCTCGTGTTCCATCCGACTTCGGCGAACGTCCTGTACGCGCGCACCGACATCGGCGGCGCCTACCGCTGGAATCAAACCGCCTCCTCGTGGACGCCGATCACCGATGGCCTGGGCTTCGGCGGGGCGGAGAGCTCCTATCACGGCATCGAAAGCATGGCCGTCGATCCCAACGACGACCGGCTCGTCTACATGGCGGCCGGCATGTACAACACCGACAAGGCCGACGCGCGCCTTTACATCTCCAGCGATCGCGGCGACCACTGGACCTTCGTCAACCTGCCCTTCTCCACCGGCGGCAACAACGGCGGCCGCGCCATGGGCGAGCGCCTGATGGTCGACCCCAACAAGCCGTCGACGCTGTTCTACGGCTCGCGCACCGCGGGCCTTTGGAAGAGCGCGGACTCGGGCCGCACCTGGGCCCAGGTCACCTCGCTGTCGAGCGTCAAGATGACCCAGGACCAGATCAAGGCCGCGGGCGGCAGCGCGATGGGCATCGAGCTGGTCGTCGCCGACACCGGCACCAAGGGCACCGGCACCGCGACACAAACGCTCTACGCCGCCGTCGCGCCGGACTACGCCAGCGTCGCCGGCCTGGGCTCCAACCTGTACCGGTCCACCAACGGCGGCGCCAGCTGGACCGCGCTCACCACGCCGGTCTCGGGCTACCACATCCCGCACATCGTGCGCTCCGCCGACGGTCCGCTCTACATCGTGTTCACCAAGGACGCGGGCCCGGGCGCCGGCGGCCCGGCTCGTCTCTACAAGTTCGACGGCACCACCTGGACCCTGCTCAAGAGCGAGGACCCCAACGGCGGCACCAACTTCGGCCTGGGTGGCCTGTCCGTCCACGGCAGCGGCGCCAGCACGCGCATCGCGCTGGGCGTGACCAACTCCTGGGGCAGCTGGAGCGGCCAGCAGATCGTGCAGCTGTCCGACGACGGCGGCCTGACCTGGCGCGAGATCGAGGCCACCATGCCCGGCGAGACCGCCTCGGGCTGGGTCGACGACGTCGAGATCGATCCCTCCAACCGCGACCACATCCTGCACGTGCACGGCGGCGGCATCGTCGAGACGCGCAATGCCTCGTCCACCACGCCGACCTGGCACGGCAACATCGCCGGCATCGAGGAAATCGCCGCGCAGTCCATCATGGCGCCGCCGTCCGGCGCGTCCTACCTGCTGATCAACAGCTCGGGCGACGTCGGCACCTGGGTGCACACGGACGTCGCGGCCAAGCCGACACGCGCGCCGGGACTGGGCTGGAGCAACGGCATCTCGGCCGACATGGCCTGGTCCGATCCGCAATACATCGCCGCCTCCGGCGCCATCAACTCGAGCAACACCGGCACCGGCTACTGGTCCGGCGACGGCGGCAAGACCTGGACCACCTTCGCGAGCCTGCCCGCCGGCGCCGCGACCAACACCTCCAGCGAATCCAGCATGGCCGTCACCGCGCGCAACAAGGCCGTCTGGGCACCCGCGAACTCCGTGCCCTCGTACACCACCGACAACGGCGCCACCTGGACCGCGACCAATCTGCCGGCCTTGGCGGCCGTCGGCTGGAACCGCGGCTACCGCCTGGCGGCCGATCGCAAGAATCCGAACAAGGTCTATGCCTACGACTCGGGCGGCGCCTGGTGGGCATCCGCCGGCCGCTTCTACGTCTCCACCGACGGCGGCCACAGCTTCGCGCTGAGCCAGGGCTCGGTCACGGCCTCGCTCGCCCCGAACGGCTGGGGCGTCACCTCGATGGCGGTCAACCCCAACGTCGAGGGCGACATCTGGCTGGCCGACGGCAACGCGCTGTACCACTCGGTGGACTCGGGCGCGAGCTGGCAGAAGCTCAGCCAGTTCGCGTCGGTGCAAAGCGGCAACCCCTGGCCCGACCTGCAAGGCGCGAGCATCGTGGCACTGGGCAAGGCCAAGGCCGGCGCACCGTACCCGGCCGCGGTGTACGTGGTGGGCACCGTCAGCGGCGTCTGGGGCGTCTATCGCTCCGACGACGGCGGCGCCACCTGGACCCGCTTCAACGACGACGCCCACCAGTTCGGCGGCATCGGCGTGATGGCGGCGGACCAGAATCTCTACGGCCGCATCTACGTCAGCGGCACCGGCCGCGGCCTCCTCTACAGCAACTGAACATGCGCCAGCACCTCTCGATGACACGCCGATGGCCCGCCCTGTGGCTCGCCTGCTTCACGGCCTTGGGTTCTTCCGCCCACGCGGCTGAACCGGCGGCTGAATCGGCGGCTGAACGGGCCGCTCACCCGGCCACGACTCCGCCGCCGCCCTTCGCCTGGGAATCCAGCGAGCCCCTGATCCGCCCGCCCGCCGGCGCGGACCAGCTGTTCGGCGTCAAGGATCCGTCCATCGTCTTCCACGACAACCGGTACCACGTCTTCTTCACCACCGCCGGCGCGGGCGGCTGGGGCCTGGCCTACACGAGCTTCGCCGACTGGAAGGACGCGCCGCAGGCGCCGATCTTCATGCTCGACAAGTCGCCCATCGGTCCCGGCTACCGCGCCGCGCCGCAGGTCTTCTATTTCGCGCCGCAGAAGCTCTGGTACCTCATCTACCAGGGCGGCGATCCGATGTACTCCACCACCACGAACGTGGCGGATCCCCGTTCATGGACGGCCCCGAAGCCCTTCTACGCGGCCGTTCCCGACAACGTGAAGGACGACAAGGGCCAAGCCGGGTGGCTGGACTTCTGGATCATCTGCGACGAGCGCAAGTGCCATCTCTTCTTCACCAACGACAACGGCAGCTTCTTCCGCGCGGAGACCTCGATCGAGCAATTCCCCCGGGGCTTCTCCACGCCGGTGGTCGCGATGAAGGAGCGCCGCGAAGACCTCTTCGAGGCGAGCAACACCTATCGGATCGAGGGCAGCGGGCAGTACCTGACCCTGGTCGAGGCGATGCGTGCGGACGGCCGCTACTTCCGTGCCTGGCTGGCTGACCGCCTGGACGGCGAATGGCGCCCCATCCCGGGCAGCGACATGAACCTGTTCGCGGGCGCCTCGAACGTCAAGTTCAAGGGCCGCGTCTGGTCGGAGGGCGTCTCTCACGGCGAGATGGTCCGCGCGGGCATCGATCAGACGCTCACGATCGATCCGTGCAAGCCGCTCCAGTTCCTCTACCAGGGCCTGGACATGGTGCCCGGCAAGAAGTACGAGTACATCGAGCTGCCTTATCGCCTGGGCCTCATCACGGCCACCGGCCGCAACGCCATCAGCGATCTGTGCAAACGCTGATGACCCGCGCGGGGCGGTGATCCTCGCCACGCGGCCGGAGGGCGCGAGCCGCCCCGGCCGCCCCGGCCGCGCGGCTCACTTCGCCAGCGTGGCGATCTCCGCGGCGCTCAGCGCGCCGGCGTTGATGCGCAGGCCCTGGATGCGGCCATTGAAGGAAGGATGCGCCCAGTTGCGGCCCAGGAAGGCCACCTGATCCCCCACCTGGCGCGGCGAAAGCAGGATCTCGTGGGAAGCCGCCACCTCCTTGCCATCGAGATAGAGCCGCCCGGTGGTGCCCTTGAGCGTCACCGCCACATGGACCCAGCGCCGGATGGGCATGAAGCCGGGCGCCTCCACGACCTGCGCATCGTTGAAGCCGGCGCCGAAGATCACGAAGCGCATGCCGTTCCCCGCCTGGGGCACGATCGCCATGCTCGAGAAATCATCCTGGCCGACGAAGAAGAGCGAGCTGTCCCAGTGCAGCGAGTTCGCATAGGCCCACATCGACACGCTGAAGTCGTCCAGGCCGCTGAAGATCCCTGAGGGCAACTGCAGCCCCGCCTTCTTGCCGTCGAAGACGATGGCCTGATCGTTGAGACGGCCTTCGCCCCACACCGCGCCGTCCAGCAGCTTGCCTTCGACCACGGACCAGCCGCCCGCGGGACTCTGGAACATGCCCGCCGTGCCCGTGCCGTTCACGCCATTGAGCGGCATCGACAGGCGCGGCTCGCCCGGCACCGCGGCGCGCGCGATGTTGGAACTGGCGCTGGCGCTCCCGCCGCCCAGCGCGGTGACCTGATAGAACCAGACGCCCGGAGCCGGGCTGTCGGTGTAGGTGAGCAACTGGCCCGCGGCGATGGTCGCCAGGTGCGTGAAGGGCCCGCCCGCCTTCGCGCCGCGCTTGACCACGTAGGAGTGCGCGCCGACGCTGCCCCACCACGACAGCACCGGACGTCCGTCGCGCACCGGCGCGATGAGTCCCGACGGCGGTTTCATCGGCCCCGCGTAGGCGGTCCGCCGGTGCGTCAGCGTCGGGAAGACCATGTCATCGCCTCCGCCCGACCAGTAGTTCGGCTCGCACTGGACCACCATGCGCGCCACGTTCGGCGCGGCCAGTCCCATGCGGTTGACGTAGTGATTGAAGATCGGCTCCCAGGCGTTGCGGCCATGCTGGAAGGACTGGTTGACGGCCTTCCACATCGATGGATGCGGCTGCGACGGGTCGTGCTCGCGCGAGAACGGCATCGGATAAGTCCGGCCGTGCTCGTCCAGCAGGTTCGAGCGGGCGACGTACTCGGCCGCGGCGAGGAAGCGGTTGTTGTGCATGCCGTAGAGGTCGTCGCCCTGGTTCCAGGCCATCTCCAGCAGATCGCCGCCCAGCGACATGCCCAGCGTCGAGTGGCCCTGGTCGCGGCCGCTCTCCTCCCACTGGCCGAGATGGCCCGGGTGCAGGAAATAGACGCCATGCACGATCGAGCCGTTGCCGAAGTTGCGCAGCTTGCCGCGGTTGTTGCCCGCGTACACGTCGCAGGCCAGGCGGTACAGCTCGGGCTTGTCGCAGAACACGCCGATGGCCAGCGCGCCGCACAGCGAGGCCATCTCCCAGTTGGCATGCGAGCCCAGCCGTCCTTCGCTCAGGAAGGCCGCCGAGATGGGCGCGAAGACCGTGCTCAGCATGTGCTGGAACCGCGCCAGGTTGGCGCGCGGCCAGCCGCGATAGTCGCGCAGCAGCTCGCCGGACTGGGCCCACTGGTGGCCCTGCATGCCGGCCAGCAGGATGAAAGTGTGATCGTCATGCGCGGTCGACCCCGGCCGCACGGTGCCGATGACCTTGAGCTTCTCCGACCAGGCATCCAGCGTTTCCACCGCCTTGTCGGCATAGCGCGGGTCATCCGAGAGCTTCCAGCGCAGCGCCAGACACCAGGCGCGCTGGATGTCCCGGTACATCGCGTACTTGCTGCTGTCGGCGCGATAGACCTCGGCCTGGGGATTGGGCTGGACGTCCAGCGCGGTGGCCCGGTCGGCGCACAGCTTGTTCCACCAGTCGGTCCAGGGCTGCGCTCCGGCGGCGATGAGATCGCGGATGCGCTTGAAGTCCGTCTGCGCCATCAGCAGTCCGGGATGGCGGAAGACGCCGCTCACCGAGGCCGGCGTCGCGCCCGTTTGCGCCGAGGCGGGGCCGCTGGCCAGCAGCGGCATGGCGGGGAGCGCGCCAAGACCCGCGACAAGCGCGCGCCGGGAAAGGTCGGGATGAGTGTCGTGCTTGAGGGTCATGACGAGCCTGGTTGAAGGGTGCCGATCGCCGCCACGTGCGAAGGCATCGTGCGCGCCATGGCGTTGTACGCCCGGGCTTGGCACCGAATCTTCACCGCGTGCGTTTCGAGGCGCCGCTTACCAGGCGTTGCACCGGGCGACCCCGGCGGCCATGCTGCCGCGGTGCCGCGCTGTCGATTTCCGCCCGCGCGGTTCGTCGTCAAGACAGGCGCTCCGGCCCAAGCTTCTTCAGACAAGGACCGACCATGAAACCGCTGCTGCTGCTCCACGCCCTGTTCGCCGCCTCCGCGCTGGCCACCGCGCAGGCCGCCCCCGTCACCTACGCCATCGACCCGGCGCACACCTACCCCAGCTTCGAGGCCGACCATATGGGCCTGTCTCACTGGCGTGGCAAGCTCAACAAGAGCGCCGGCACCATCGTCTACGACAAGGCCACCGGCGCCGGCAGCGTCGACGTCCAGATGGACCTCTCGTCCGTCGACTTCGGCCTGGACGCCATGAACGGCTGGGCCAGGGGCAAGGACTTCTTCAACGTCGACAAGAACCCCAGCGCCAGCTTCAAGGGCCGCTTCGACGGCGCCAGGGACGGCGTGCCCACCCAGGTCGCCGGCGAGCTCAGCCTGAACGGCAGGACCCGCCCTGTGACGCTGACCATCCATCGGCTCAAGTGCATCCCCCACCCGATGCTCAAGCGCGACTACTGCGGCGCCGACGCCTCCGGCAGCTTCAACCGCGAGGACTTCGGCCTGGCCGCCGGCAAGGACTACGGCTTCGACATGACCGTGAACCTGCGCATCCAGGTCGAGGCCGTCGCCAAGGAATGACACGCTCTTGACGCGCTCCTCACGCGGCCACTCCGGCCGCTGTTCCACACTTCGCGGCAACACGGGCGGCGGCCTTTCCCCGAGGACGGGCCCTCTCCACAGACCCTCCATAAATTCCCGACGGCATCTCCATACAGGCCTTCGAGACTGGCGACAGGTCTTTGCCTTTGGAACCGCGATCCCCATGAGCCCCGACATCAAGCAACTGCTGGCCGACGAAGCGAAATACTGCTCCCACGGCGACACCGTCCATTACGTGAATCCGCCCAAGGTCTTCTCGGACTGCAACGGCAGCTACATGATCGACGAGCGCGGCACCCAGTATCTGGATCTCCAGATGTGGTACTCCGCCGTGAACTTCGGCTACAAGAATCCGCGCCTGGAAGAGACCATGATCCGCCAGCTGCAGACGCTGCCGCAGATCGCCAGCCAGTACCTGCACCCCACCAAGATCGAGCTCGCCAAGTTCATCGCCGAGGACGCCCAGCGCAAGTGGGGCCACGCCGGCCGCGTGCACTTCAACGTCGGCGGCGCCCAGGCCATCGAGGACTCGCTCAAGGTCGTGCGCAACGCCTCCAACGGCAAGAGCCTGATGTTCGCGTTCGAGGGCGGCTACCACGGCCGCACGCTCGGCGCCTCGTCCATCACCTCCAGCTACCGCTATCGCCGCCGCTTCGGCCACTTCGGCGACCGCGCCCAGTTCATCCCCTTCCCCTACCCCTTCCGCCGCCCCAAGGGCATGACGGCCGAGGAGTACGCCGACCAGATCGTGCGCGAGTTCGCCCGCAAGTTCGAGAACGAGTACCACGCCATCTGGGACCCCAAGACCGGCCAGTGCGAGTACGCGGCCTTCTACGTCGAGCCCATCCAGGGCACCGGCGGCTACGTCGTCCCGCCCGCCAACTTCTTCAAGGGCCTGAAGCAGGTGCTGGACCAGCACGGCGTGCTGCTCGTCGTCGACGAGATCCAGATGGGCTTCTGGCGCACCGGCACGCTGTGGTCGGTCGAGAACTTCGGCGTCAAACCCGACGTGCTGGTCTTCGCCAAGGCGCTGACCAACGGCCTGAACGCGCTGTCCGGCCTGTGGGCCCGCGAGGAACTGATCAACCCGACCATCTTCCCGCCCGGCTCGACGCATTCGACCTTCGCCTCCAACCCGCTGGGCACGGCCCTGGGCCTGGAGGTCATGAAGATGACCCACGAGATCGACTTCGGCGCCCAGGTGCGCGAGCGCGGCGCCTACTTCCTGGAAGGCCTGCGCGAGCTGCAGAAGCGCCACCGCGAGATCGGCGACGTCGACGGCATGGGCCTGGCGCTGCGCGCCGAGATCTGCACCGAGGACGGCTTCACGCCCAACCGCGCGCTGCTCGACAAGATGGTCGACATCGGCCTGGAGGGCACGCTCGAGTACAAGGGCCAGCAGCGCGGCCTGGTGCTGGACGTCGGCGGCTACTACAAGAACGTGATCACCTTCGCCCCGTCGCTGATGATCACCCGCGCCGAGATCGACGAGGCGATGGTGCTGCTCGACCAACTGCTCACGCGCGCCAAAAAGGCGTGATGCGCTGGCGCAATCAGCTCGAGCCCCAAGGGCTGCTGGAAGGCTTCGCGGCCGCCCCGCCCGAGGGCTTCCGCGTGATCGACGCCCTGCCCCTGCCCGCCTTCGAGGCGCGCTTCGACCTGCTGACCACCGCCGACGACGCGCTGCGCGCGCGGCTGCGCCGGCTGCCGCTCTTCGGCTGGTGGTCGCGCGCGCTGAAGGTGCGCACGCTCTTCGTCGGCACCACCGTCAGCGAGTACGCGCCACTGCCCCGTGACGCGGACGCCGACCGCCTGGCCGCCGGCGTGGCCGAGCTCGCGGCGCGCCGCGCCTTCAAGCTCGCCATCCTGAAGGACCTGCCGCAGGACTCGCCGCTGCTGCTCGACGAGGACAACCGCCACGCGCGCGCGCTGGCCGACGCCTGCGAGCGCCGCGGCTACGTGCTGGTCGAAGGCCAGGCGCTGGCCTACATGGCCATCGACTTCGACAGCATCGACACCTACCTGTCGCGCCTGTCGGCGGGCCGCCGCAAGGACATCCGCCGCAAGCTGCGCAGCCGCGAGCAGCTGCGCGTGCGCCGCATCCCGACCGGGCTGCGCTTCTCCGATCCCGCCACCATCGACGCCTACTTCGCGCTCTACGAGGCCGTGTACGCGCAAAGCGAGATCCACTTCGACAAGCTGACGCTGCCCTTCTTCCGCCGCGCGCTGCAGGACGGCACCAGCGGCGGCATCGTCTTCGAATACCGCCGCGCCGGGGATGACGCGCTCGTCGGCTGGAACCTCTGCTACGAGCAGGGCGGCCGGCTGGTGGACAAGTACATCGGCCTGTCCTACCCGGCCGCGCGCGAGCTCAACCTCTACTTCGTCAGCTGGGTGGTCAACCTGGAATACGCGCTCGAACGCCAGCTCACGCATTACGTCGCCGGCTGGACCGACCCGCAGGTCAAGGCCAGCCTGGGCGCGCGCTTCACCTTCACGCGCCACGCGGTCTATGTGCGCAACCCGCTGCTGCGCGCGGTGGCGCGCCGCTTCTCGCGGCACTTCGAGAACGACAAGGACTGGAAGGCGGCGTCATGAACCGGCCGCCGGTCATCCTCGATTTCGACGCCTCGGTCGCGCCGCTGCCCAAGGAGCTTCGGCTGAGCTTCTCGGCGCAGTGGCACGAGGCCTACCGCTTCGGCTGCACGCTGCGCGACATGCGCTGGCTGCGCCGCGACCTGGATCAGCGCATGCCGCGCTTCCACGACCACGGCACCGTGTTCTTCGGCAGCGGCGACTTCCACCACCTGAGCTGGCCGCTGGTGCAGCGCTGCGTCGCGGCGCTGCGCGCCACCAGCGCCCAGCCGCTGCGCCTGGTCGTGCTGGACAACCATCCCGACAACATGCGCTTCCCCTGGGGCGTGCACTGCGGCTCCTGGGTGCGGCGCGTCGCGCTGATGCCGGAGGTCGCGCATGTGCATGTCGCGGGCATCACCTCGGGCGACATCGGCCTGGCCCATGCGTGGGAGAACTACCTGACGCCGCTGCGCCGGGGCAAGCTCAGCTACTGGAGCGCCGGCGTCGACACGGGCTGGGCGCGATGGCTCGGGCTGTCCGCCGCCTTCCGGTCCTTCAAGGACGTCGACACGCTGATCCAGGCGCTGTGCGAGACGCTGCGCGCCGCGCGTGCGCCGACCTACCTGAGCATCGACAAGGACGCGTTCTCCGAGGACGTGCTCAAGACCAACTGGGACCAGGGCGAGCTGCGGTTGCCGCACCTGGACGCCGTCTGCGACGCGCTGGCCGGCACGGTGGTCGGCAGCGACGTCTGCGGCGAGGTGTCGAGCTGGCATTACCGCACCGCGTGGAAGCGCTGGCTGAGCTCGGCCGACGGTCAGGCGCCACCGGCCGAGGGCGCGGCGCTGCAGGCTTGGCAGCAGCGTCAAGGCGTGGTCAACCTCTGCATCCAGGAGGCGCTCGCGCGCCGGACGCGCTGAGCGCGCCAGCGGCTTCGGCGATCAGCCCGCGCCGATCGCGCGCCTGATGGCCGTCAGCAGATGCGCGAAACGCGCGTCGTCCAGCCAGGGGCTGTTGCTGATCGAGAAGAGTCGCGCGGCGAGATCGCGCGCTCGCGGAATCTCGCCCGCCGCCATCGCGGGCACTGCCGGCGCATAGCGCGTGTAGTCGGGCAAGGCGTGGACGAAGGGCAGTGCCAGGCCGCTGCCTTCGCCCCATTGCGCGTCGAGCAGCGCGTCCCTCGCCGCGCCGCTGGGCATCAGCGCGAGCAGCACTGGCCAGGTGCCGCGCGGCGCGCCGGCCCCCGCGGCCGTACCGCCTTGCACTGAATCGCGGATCAGCGTCAGGCCGGGGATGGCGTCGAGCAGCTTCAAGCGGCGCTGCGCCTGCGCCTCGGTCGCGGCGAGGAAATCGGGCAGCCGCGCGAGCGCCCGCGCGCCCACACCGCGGCGCCACCGGCCCACCGGATGCAGCGGAATGCTCGCGTCGAAATCATCGCCCGCGGCCTCGATCCAATCGCGCCGCGCGAGCGCCCGCCGCAGCGGCCGCCCATAGACCCAATCCAGCGTCGAAGGCCGGTACAGCGCCGTGTAGGCGAGCAGCTCCAGCGTGCGCCGTCCGTCCCAGAGCCGGTCATGCAGCCAGCCGCCGCGCTGCGCGGCGAGCCGGGTGCCGATCTCGGCATGCAGCTCGGGCCGCCTGGCCACCAGCACGCCGCCTTCGAAGATCGACAGCCCCTTGCCCACGGCCAGGCTGAAGAAGCCCACGTCGCCCTGAAGGCCGACGGTCTGCCCGCCCACGGTCGCGCCGAGCGCCTGGGCCGCGTCCTCGATGACCCAGGCGCCGGCGGCATGCGCGATGCGCCGCGCCGACGGCACGTCGGTGACCCGCCCGGCCAGATGCGTCGGCACGACGGCCAGCGTCCGGCCATCGCAAAGGCGCTCGAGCGCGGCGGGATCCAGGTCGAGCGACGCTGGCAGCAGGTCGCAGGGCAGCAGGCGCAGCCCGCAGTGCGCGACCGCCAGCGCCATCAACGGGCAGGTGTAGGCCGGCACGATCACGCCATCGCGCCCCGGCGAGCGCCGGTGCAGCGCCTCCAGCGTGGCGACGAATGCGGCCGTGCCAGAGCACGCGATCTGCACGGCCTCGACGCCCAGGAAGCGCGCGAGCGCCTCCTCGAAGCCGGGGGCGCCCGGCAGCCAGTCGGCCGCGCGCAGCGGCAACCCGGCCGTCGGCGGCATCGTGCCCGGGAACGGCGGACGGCCGGACCCGGTGGGCCTCAAGCCGGCGCCCCTTCCGGCGCGACCGTCCCGGCGGCCTCTTCGGATTCGCTCATCGCCAGCAGCACGATGCCCAGGATGATCAGCGCCGCGCCGACCAACTGCGGCCAGTGCAGGCGCTCGTCGAAGAGCAGCGCCGACGCCCCCATCACCGTCACGATCTCCAGATGCGAGGCGGCGAAGGCCGGCCCGATCGGCGCATGCTTGAGCAGCGTCATCCACGTGAAGAACGCGCCGACATAACCGGCCAGCGCGCCGAGGATCCAGGGCTCCCCGAGCACGCGCGCGAGCCACGCGGCCGACATCTCCACCGGCAGCGCCTGGTCACCGACGAACTTGAGGCTGAGCTGCGCCACCGTGTCGAAGCTCAGCAGCAGCACGAAGCCCACGAGGTAGAAGCGCCGCATCTCAGCGTCCTCCCAGGCCGACCACGGCCACGCCGATGGACACCAGCGCCACGCCCGCCACGCGCAGCGGGGTCAGGCGTTCATGGAAGAGGACGCGGCCCAGCACCATCACCGCGACGATGTTGATCGAGCCCAGCAGCACGCCATCGGACAGCGGCACCAGCGACAGGAAGGCGATCCAGACCAGGAACTCGGCGACATAGCTGCCGATGCCGACCCAGAGCCAGGGCCGCGAGGCCATCGCGCGCCAGCGCGCCAGGCCGTCCAGCGCATGCGCCCGCGGATCGGCCGCGGCCGCCTTGAAGGCGATCTGGCCGACGCTGTCGAGCACGACGTTGACGGCCCACAGCACCATGACCAGCGGCGTCATGCCGGGCTCCCGGCCGTGCGCGCGCGGGCGCGCTCCGTGTCGGGCCCGGCGGCGGTCTCCGGCGCGGCGGACGCGGCCGGCCTGGCCGGCGCGTGCTGCTGCATGAACTCGACGCAGCGCGCGATCACGGTGCGCCGCTCGCGGTCGATCGTGATCATGTGATAGCAGTCGTCCAGCAGCAGCAGCTCCACCGGCGCGAGGCGCACGCGCTGCTGGATGTCGAGCGCGTTGGACATGCTGGCGATGTCGTCATGGCGCGCGTGCACCACCAGGCAGGGCGAGCGCACGCGATCGAGCCTTCGCCGCACATGGGCCGACAGCCCCTGCAGCTCGGCCACCGACCACCACGGATTGCCGGGCAGGCCCGCCGCCGCGCTGTCGCCGCCATGCATCTGGCCGACGACGCGCTCGCGCAGGCCCTCGTCCTTGATGCCGTAGGGCGGCAGCTCCATGAACTGGCGGTGGCGGCCGATGCCCAGCGAGCGCAGCAGCGGCAGCAGGAAGGACAGCCGCGTGTAGACCGGCATGCTCCAGCCGTCATGACGGAAGGTGGTCGACAGCGCCAGCACGCCGGCGACCTGCGCCGGGCGTTCCTCCGCCAGCGCCAGCGCCAGCACCGAGCCCATCGACAGGCCGCCGACGAAGACCCGGTCCACCTGCGTGCCCAGCCAGTCCAGGCCCTCGCGGGCGCTGCCCAGCCACTCGGCCCAGCTGGAGTTCAGCAGGTCGTCCATGGTCCCGCAGTGGCCGGCCAGCTGGACGGCGAACACGGTGAAGCCGGCGGCGTTCAAGCCGCGCGCCAGGATGCGCATCTCCATCGGCGTGCCGGACAGGCCATGGATCAGCAGCACGCCGGTGCGGGCGTTCGGGCCCTCGCCCGCCATCAGGAATTCATTCGGCGTCATCGCGCGGCCTCCAGGGCCAGGCCCTCGACGGTGGCCGTCAGCAGCGCGGTGGCCTCGTGGAAATCGGTGAAGGCGGCATGCGCGATGCCATTGCGCCGGCAGTGCTCGACCAGGCGGTCCTTGGCGAGCACGAAGTCCGCCTTGCCCGAGACGCAGAAGTCCGAGCTGCCATCGCCCACGAACAGCACCTTGCGGCTGGTCTCGCGCTGCGCGGCGAGCCGGCTGCACTTGCAGTTGGCGCTGGCCTTGGTGCACTGCGGATTGCTCCACGGCGTGTGCAGCCTCCACTGGCGCGGGGCGTCCTGCACCAGGTGGTTGGCGATGACCGGCAGATGGCCCAGGCCATGGCGCGCGAGGATCGCGTGGATCGCCGCGTCCAGGCCGTCGCTGATCACCTGGACCGGGATGCCCATGCGCTGCGCTTCGGCGACGAAGGCCGGAAAGCCCGGATCGATGCGCATGCCGGCGAGCTCGGCCTCGAACTCCTCGCGGCTCATGTCCATCAGCGCGACCTGCCCCTGCATGCAGTCGCGCGAGCCGATGCGGCCTTGCTCCCAGGCCTCTTCCAATTCCTGCCAGCCCGGCCGGCCGAAACGCTGCAGCAGCGTGTCGGTCACGTCGCTCAGGTTGATCGTGCCGTCGAAGTCGCACTGGATGGTCCACTCGCGGCGGGGACCGGCGTCGGGGCGGGTCATCGGGTTCTCGTCGGGCACGGCGCTACTCATGGAAACTCACTCGCACAATCTGGCCCACGCGGGCCTGGGGTTCGGATTCGAATTCGATCACGCACTCGACGGTGCGCACCGGGCCGCGCTGCTGATCGTCCTGCAGCCGGCTGGGCCCGAACAGCGGACTCAGCCGCAGCACGCGCGCGGCGGGGAATGGGGCCGAAGCGGCCTCGCCGTCGCCCTGGACGACGGCGCGCATGCCCGGCCGGATCGAGGGCAGGAAGCTCTCGTTGACCTCGGCGCGCACGATCAGCTTGCGCGACGGCAGCAGCACCATCGCCGGCGTGTCGGCCTGCACCAGCGCGCCCGCATGCGCCGCCACGGACAGCACCAGGCCGTCCTCGGGCGCGCGCAGTACGAGCTGGTCGCGCCGCGCGGCGGCCTGCGCGAGCCGGGCCTTGGCGGTGCCCAGGTCGGCGTCGGCGATCGCCACCTCCGACTGCGCCTGCTCGACCTTCTGCTGCGCCTCGTCGCCGAGCACGCCCTGCGCGGCACCGGCCTGGGCCGCCTTGCGCAGGCGCTCGGCGGCGGCGCGCAGCGCCGGCAGCCGGTCGCGCAGCACCTGCAGGCGCACCTGCGCGGCCTTCAATTCGGCCTCGGCGGCCTGCACGTCCGCATCGGCCAGCCGGGCGTCGAGCATCACCAGCGTCTGGCCGCGCTTGATGCGCTGCCCTTCGCTCACCAGCACCTGCTGCGCGACACCGGACGTGGCCGGCGACAGCCGCAGCAGGCCCCCCTCGACATCGATGCGGCCGCGCGCCATCGCCAGCGCGGGTTTGGCGCCGCTGGCCGGGGCGGCGGCCGAGGGGGCGGCCTGAGCGCTGGACGCGGCCCGGTCGCAGCCGGCCAGCGGCAGCGCGGCCAGCACGCACAGCGCGGCGGCGAGCAGCGGGCTGCGTTCGGGCAACCGGGACCCGGACCGATCAGCGGTCCGGGCGGTGAAGGGGCGGCTCAGGGCTCGCGCGGAAAACGGCATGGGGTCGTCACGGGTTGGAGATCGCGGGAGTCGCGGGAGTCACAGGCAGAGCGGCGGAAACGGCGGCGGAAACGGCGGTGGAAACGGCGGAGGGATGCGCGCAGGCAGACGCGGCCGGGCTGGGCGGCGGTGTGAGCCGCCGATCCGCCAGCAGCGAGCCATCTTCCATTTCGATGACCCGGTCGGCGTGACGCAGCAGCCGCGGATCGTGGCTCACGCACAGCACCGTCGAGCCGTGCGCGCGCGCGATGCGGTGCAGCAGGTCGATGACGACCTGGCCGCTGGCCGCGTCCAGCGCGCTGGTCGGCTCGTCCGCGAACAGCAGCCGCGGCTGCTTGGCCAGTGCGCGCGCGATCGCCACGCGCTGCTTCTCGCCGCCGGACAGTTCGGCCGGCCGCATGCGCAGCCGGTGGCCCATGCCGACCTCCTCGAGCGCTTCCTGCGCGCGCCGCGCGCTTTCGGCGCGATCGATGCCCATGCAGCTCAGCGCCAGCTGGACCTGCTCCAGCGAGGTCAGCGCCGGAAAGAGATTGAAGTTCTGGAACACGAAGGCGCTGGTCTTGAGCCGGAAGCGCTCGCGCTCGCGGCGGCTCAGCGTCGACAGGTCCTCGCCGCAGGCGACGACCGAGCCGCCGTCCGGCGCCTGCAGCCCGGACAGCAGCGCCAGCAGCGTGCTCTTGCCGCAGCCCGACGGCCCGGCCACCAGCGTCAACTCGCCGGGCAGCACCGACACCGACACCTCGCGCAGCACGTCCACGCGCTGCGCGCCGGTCGAAAAGGACTTGCTCAAGGCCCTGGCCTCGATCGTCGGCAAGGCGCCGTGCGGTCCGGCGTCCGGGGTGGTCCAGGAATGGGTGGCGGGCATGGGGCTCTCCTGCGTCGCGGGCGCGGTCATCGCAGCAGCATCGCCGGCTCGATGTCGAGCTGGCGGCGCACGGCCGACACGCTGGAGAGCAGCACCAGCACCGCGACCACGCCCACGCAGGCCAGGCCGACCAGCGGCGTCATCGCCACCGGCACCTGATGGGCGTGGGCCACCACCAGCAGCGCGGTGCCGGCCAGCGCCGCGAGCACCACGCCCACGCCGCCCAGCCAGGCCGCCTGCTCGAGCACCACCCGCACCATCGTGCCGCGGCTCACGCCCATGGCGTTGAGCGTCGCGTACTCGCGCGCCGAGCTGGCGATCGCCGCGCCCAGCGACTGGCCCGTGATCAGCGCGCCGACCGCGCACACGATGATGGACATGAACAGCACCGCCACGCCCGCGCCGGTGTCCACCAGCCAGTAGCGCTGCGTGCGTTCGGCGAAGGCCTGGGCGGTCCAGACCTCGTAGGGACCGAAGCGACTGTCCGGACGGCGCAGCCGGTCGTGGGCGGCCTGGGCCGCGGCCGCATCGGCCGTGCGCGCGAGGTAGTAGGTCGCGCCGTCGTCGACGCCGCGGCCGCCGATCGCGGCTGCCGTGTCCAGCGAGGTCAGGATGTTGACGCCGCCCAGCCCGCGCAGGCCCGCCAGCGTGCCCACCACCCGCACCGGATGGGCGTTGATCCAGGCGCGGCCGCCGGTCTCGACGGCCAGCGTGTCCAGGTCGGCAGGATCGACGATGACGGCGCCGGGCTCGCGCAGGCGTTCACGCAGCGCCGCGGGCAGCAGGCGCGAGAACATCATCGCGTCGCGCTGCGTGGAGATGCCGGAGACGTAGACCGACACGTTGCCGGCAGAGCGCTCGGCGGCCCAGTCGGCGTCGACCCAGAGATAGGGCTCCACGGCGGTGACGGCGGGATCCATGCGCAGCCGCATCGGCAGGTCCGGGCTGACGGCGCGGCCGAAGTTGACGCTCTGCGTGCCCGGATAGCCGACCCACAGGTCGCCCGAGGACGCGGTCACGTACAGCGAGGCGCTGCCGAAGATGCCCAGCACCAGCGCCGCCTGCACCAGCAGCAGCACGCCGGAGAAGCCGATCGAGACGACGACCGGCAGGAAGCGCCGCCATTCGTAGACCAGCGTCTTGCGGGCCAGCGCGATCACGAGCGGCCTCCCGCGCCGCGGCCCGGCATGTCGGGCAGGTCGACCCAGCCCTCCGGCAGCGGCGCCCCGCCGAGCGCCTTGTAGAGCGCGACGAAGGCGGTCGAGCGCGCATGCCGCGCGGCCGCCAGCTCGTTCTGCAATTGCAGCTGCTGACGCTGCAGGTCCAGCCGGTCGAAACGGCTGGACAGGCCCAGCCCCTGCAGCGTGGCCTGCGTGCCCAGGCGGCGCTCGGCGCCACCGCAGGCGGCTTCCAGCGCCGCGACGCGCTCGCTCGTGCGCGCCAGACTGGACAGCGAGACCTCCACCTCGCTCACCCCGTCCAGCACCGCCTTGCGGTAGCCGATCAGCGCGGCGTCGAGTTCATGCTGGTTGGCCTCGACACGCAACTGGCGCGCGCCCCAGTCCCACAGCGGGATGTCGATCACCGGCCCGAGCGCGGGCTCGCTGCCGGAGCTGGTCCGCCGGTTCGACGTGAGGTTGTAGGCGTACAGGAAGGAGCCGCCCAGGTAGAGCCGCGGGTACAGCGCCGAGCGCGCGATGCCCAGATCGGCGGCGGCCTGCAGCACGCCGGCTTCGGCGGTCTGGATGTCGGGGCGGGTGCGCAGCAGGTCCGGCGGCAGTTCGGCCAGGCGCAGCGAGGCCGGGCCGCTGCCGGCCGCGAGCTGCTTCCACGCCGGATCGGGCGACGGCTCGCCCAGCAGCGTCGCGAGCGCGCGCGCGGCGACTTCCTGGGCGTCGCGCATCGACGCCTGCGTCGCGCGGATCTGGGCGGCGCGGATGCCGATCTGCTCAGCCTCATCGGACGTGGACAGCCGCGCCTCCTTGCGCGCCTGGTCCAGCCGCAGCGCGTCCTGCTCCAGCGCCAGCGCCTCGTCCTGCAGGCGCAGCGCATTGGCCTGGACCTGCAGCTCGAGGTAGCGCTGCACCACCTCCGCCACCACCGTGACCCGCAGCGCCTGCCCGCGCACCTGCGCGCTGAACAGGCTGGCCCGCGAGGCCTGGGAAACGCTCTCGGCCTCGCCGAACAGGCCCAGCTCCCAGACCATGTTGAGGCTGGCGTGGACGTAGGTGTCGGTGGCCGAGGTGTCCTGCAGCGTCTTGGCGTTGGCGCTCAGCGTGGGGCGGAAGCGCGTCTGCTCGCCGCCCGCGAGCGCCTGCGCCTGCTTGAAGCGGGCCGCCGCCTGCGCGAGATCGAGGTTGCGCGCCAGCGCCTTGTCCACCAGCGCGTCCAGCACCGGATCGTTGAAGGCCTTCCACCAGCCGCGCAGCGAGACCGCCGGCGCCTGCGCGGCGGCGGGCGCCGTCTGCGCCAGCGCGGCGGCGTTGGACCAGGCCTGGGGCGCCGCGCCGGGCAGCGCCGGCGGCGGCGGGCTGGCGCAGGCGGCCAGCAGCGCCGCCGTCAGGACGGGCAACGCGTTCAGGGCCAAGGGGCGGGACGGGGCAGACATCAGGAAGCGGCGAACCCGGAAGGGCGAACGCGACGACCGGCTCGGGTCGCGTCGCGCGGGATCCGCCTGACGGGGCGGGACGGAAGACGTGGCAAATGGGGGCCGGACACAGCGGGGGCTCATTGCAGGAGGGGCCAGGTTCCCGGCGCCGGCGCAGCGGAGTCTGGTCGGCGACGATGGAGGCCGCGCTGCGAATATATGGAGTTTCGATGGAGAACCGCGCCGCCCATTCCGCGATGCTAGCGGTTCACCATGACAGTCCCCGCCGCCGGCGCGTCCAGGCCCGCGCGGCCAAGGCACAGCACAGCGCGGCCGCCACGCCGGCCAGCAGGCCGGTCAGATGGGCCAGCGGCGCGATCGCGATGTCCCAGCCGTCCCAGGCGCGCAGCGGCGGCCCGGACAGGGGCCGCTCCGCCGCGACCTTCACGGCCAGACCCAGCGCGATGAGCCCGCCGATGACGCGCTCCCGGCCATGCGAGGCCCGCATCCGCATCATCCCGATCGCGGCGACGGCCACGCCCGCGTGCAGCACGCCGGAAGCGCCGCCAAAGCGCGTCAGCGCGGGCTCGATCAACAGTCCGATCTGCGTCAGCGGCCAGGCGAGCAGCCAGGCGGCCGCATCGCGCGCCGTCAGCCGCGCGGCGACGCCCAGCAGCCCCACCACCGCGCAGCCAGCGAGGTTGGCGATCAGGTGCTGCGGACTCCAATGAAGCAGCGCCGCGCTGATCGCGCGCCACGGCTCGCGCGCGAAGAGTTCCGGCTGCCAGGCCATCGCGGCCTGAACCTGGGGCGGCTGGATCCAGGCGGCCATCGCGCCCACCGCCAGCGCCATCGCGACGAGCAGCCACGCGCGGCCCGGCATCGGTCCTCCGCGCCGCTTCAGCCGAAGACGGCGCGCCAGAGCGCCAGCACTGCGTCGCGCTGCGGCGCGAGCGCCTCGGCCGCCTCGCCGTCGAGCGCGGTGGCCTGTTCGTTCAGGCGCGCCCGGTGCTGCACGCGACGCAGCTCGCGGTAGGCATCGGCCGCCTCGCGGCCCACCGGGGACGGCAGCAGTCCGAAGGACTCGGCGCGCTGCAGCAGCGCGATGTTGCCGGCGTTGGCCAGCAGCTCCGGATGCCGCGCCGAATGCGCCAGGATCAGGTATTGCAGCGCGAACTCCGCGTCCACCATGCCGCCCGCGCTGTGCTTGACGTCGAACAGTCCGGCCTTGACCGCGCGCGCGGCGCGCAGCTTCTCGCGCATCGCGACGACCTCGTCGCGCAGCGCGGCCGGATCGCGCGGCGCGGTCAGCACCGCGCGGCGCGTGGCCTCGAAGCGCTCGGCCAGCGACGCGTCGCCAGCGCAGAAGCGCGCCCGCGTGATCGCCTGGTGTTCCCAGGTCCACGCGGTGTTGCTGCCGCGGCCGCCCTGGTAGTTCTCGAACGAGGTGATCGAGGTCACCAGCAGCCCCGAGTTGCCGTTGGGCCGCAGCGCGGTGTCGATGTCGAACAGTTCGCCCGCGGCGGTGCGGAGCGTCAGCCAGGTGATCAGCTTGCGGATGAAGGCGCCGTAGATCTCGGCCGCGTTGTCGTCGTCATCGTCGAACAGGAAGACCAGGTCGAGGTCGCTGCCGTAGCCCAGCTCCTTGCCACCCAGCTTGCCGTAGGCGATCACCGCCAGCCGCGGCGACGGCCGGTGCTTCTGCTTGAGCCGGTCCCAGGCCCAGTCCAGCACGCATTGCACCGTCGCGTCGGCGAGCAGCGACAGCTCGTCCGCCACCTGCTCGACGCTGATCTGCCCTTCCACGTCGCGCACCAGCGTGCGGAAGACCTCGGCGTGATGCGCGCGGCGCACGCTGTCCAGCAGCGCGTCCTCGCTCGCCTCGCCATGCTCGGCCCAGGCGTCGTGGCGCGCCTGCAGGTCCTGGATGAAGGCCGCGCCGTCGAAGCGCTCGTGCAGCAGGCGTGCATCGGCCAGTTCGTCGATGACGCCGGGATGCTGCATCAGGTAGCGCATCGGCCAGCGCGCCAGACCCAGCAGACGCAGCAGCCGGCCCTGCACCGCCGGCCGCTCGACCAGCAGCGCCAGGTAGCTCTCGCGGCGCAGCAGCGGCTCGATCCAGTCGACGAAGCGCTGCGCCGCGTCGAGCGTGCATTCGCCCTGGCGCACCGCCAGCGCCGCGCGGCCGACCAGCTTGGCCAGGCGCAGCCGCGATTCCTCGCGCAGGCCCTGCACCCGCGGCTGCTGCGCCCAGCGCCGCACGTTGGCGGCCAGCTCGGGCTGCAGCTTCTCCAGGAATTCCTCGCTGTCGATCGGCAGCGGCGGACCGCCGCACATGCCGTTGCGGCAACCGCCGCCGCCCGGGGCGACACCGTCATGCAGCAGCGCGTCGAACTCGGTGGCGACCAGCTCGCGCACCTCCATCAGCTTGTCCAGCAGCGGACAGGCGTGGCTGTTGCAGGTCAGGCAGAGGCTGCGCGCGATCCAGCCGATGTCCTCGTCGGCCGCGGGCAGGCAATGGGTCTGCTGATCGTCCAGGTACTGGATGCGGTGCTCGACGCGGCGCAGGAAGTCGTAGCCCTTGGCCAGCGCGGCGGCGGTCTCGGGCTTCATCAGTCCGCGCGCGGCCAGGCGCTGCAGCGCCTTCAGCGTCGAGCGGGTGCGGATCTCGGGGAACTGCCCGCCGCGCACCACCTGCAGCAGCTGGACGATGAACTCGATCTCGCGGATGCCGCCGCGCGAGAGCTTCACGTCGTTGGCGCGCTCGGGCCGGCCGGCGGCGCGGCGCTGCGCCTCGTCGCGGATCTTGCGGTGCAGCTGGCGCAGGCCCTCGAAGACGCCGTAGTCCAGGTAGCGCCGGTAGACGAAGGGCGTCACCAGGCTGCGCAGCTGCATCGCGCGCCCGCTCTTGACACTGGCGCGCGGCGCCACCACGCGGCTCTTGAGCCAGGCGAAGCGTTCCCACTCGCGGCCCTGGACCAGGAAGTACTCCTCCAGCATCGCCATGCTGACGGCCGGCGGGCCGGAATTGCCGTTCGGGCGCAGCGCCAGGTCGACGCGGAACACCTGGCCGTCCTCGGTGACGTCGCCGATCAGCGTCGACAGCCGCCGCGACAGCTGCGCGAAGTACTCGTGCGCGGAGATCTTCTGACGGCCCTCGATCCCGTCGGTCTGGCCGTCTTCCTCGTAGACGTAGATCAGGTCGATGTCGGACGAGACGTTGAGCTCCCGCCCGCCGAGCTTGCCCATGCCCACGACCCAGAAGTCGATGTCCTGGCCGGCCGCGTCGCGTGGCGCGCCGTACTGGGCGTCGAGCTCGGCGCGGCAGTGCGCGACGCCGATGTCCAGCGCCACTTCGGCCAGGTGCGTCATCGCCTGCGTGATGCCGGTCATCGGCGCGCCCTGTTCGACGTCGAGCACCGCCAGCCGCTCGATCACGAGCTGGCGCATCACGCGCAGCGCGGCGGGCAGCGGGCGGCCGTCGCCAACGAGCCGCTCGACCAGCGCGCGCATGACGGCGTCGTCCGGCAGGCCGGGCGCGAGCAAGGGGAGTTCGGCCGCGTAACGGCGGCGGATGCGCTGAACGAAACGGCTGTGGTCCGCGGAGGCGGCGGGCGTCGAAACGCGCGCCGTATCGGGGGTGGCCGGGGCAACTGAATCCATCGGTAAAGAAAGCTCTCGCTGGCTCATGGCCGGGAATGGCTGTGCTAGATTCGACGACCGCCGTCCCCTCTTACATGTCTTCGCCCGCCGTCACCCGTATTGACTCCGGATCCGCGGTCGCGACGCGACGCTGGTGGACACGCTGCGCCCTCTGGCTCGGACTGGCTTCGCTGGGGGTCGTCTCCCTGCTGATCGCGGCCTGGCTGGCATTGCACTGGGCGATTCTGCCCCACATCGACGACTGGCGGCCCGAGCTCGAAAAGCAAGCCACCCGGGCATTGGGGGTACCGGTGCGCATTGGCGCGATCAGCGCCAGATCCTCCGGCTGGACCCCGACGCTGGACCTGCGCGATGTCCGCGTCGTCGACGCCGCCGGCCGCGACGCGCTGCACCTGCCGCGCATCAGCGCCGCGCTGTCGCCGCGCTCGCTGCTGGCCCTGGAGCTGCGCTTCTCCCAACTGCTGCTGGACAGCCCCGAGCTGCTGCTGCGCCGCGACGCGCAGGGCCGGGTCTTCGTCGCCGGCCTCAGCGTCGACGGCCCCTCCGATGCCCAGGCCTCCGAGGCCGCCACCGACTGGTTCTTCGAGCAGCATGAGTTCGCCATCCTGCACGGCCGCATCCGCTGGGTGGACGAGCTGCGCGGGGCGCCGCCGCTGGAGCTGTTCGACCTGAACCTGGTGCTGCGCAACGGCCTGCGCCGCCACCGCCTGCGGCTGGACGCGACGCCGCCGGCCGGCTGGGGCGAGCGCTTCACGCTGCGCGGCGAATTCACGCAATCGCTGCTGGACCGGCCGGGCGCGGTGCAGCGCTGGAGCGGCCAGCTCTTCGGCCACCTGCCGCGCACCGACGTGCGCGAGCTGCGCCGCTACGTGGACCTCCCTTTCGAGCTCAACGAGGGCGACGGCGCGCTGCGCGCCTGGCTGGACCTGGACCACGGCGAACCGCGCAACCTGACGCTGGACATGGGCCTGCGCGCCGTGCGGCTGCGCGTCGCGCCGGGGCTGCCGGAGCTGGAGCTCGCGAAGATCGGCGGCCGGCTGGTGCTGAAGCAGACGCCGCAATCGCTGTCGCTGGAAGCGAAGCAGCTCGGCTTCGAAGCCGGCGACGGACTGGACTGGCCGCGCTCCGATTGGGCGCTGAACGTGAAGCGCGATCCCAAGACCGGCGCCGTGACCGGCGGAGATTTCCAGGCTCAACAGCTCGACCTGGCGCTGGGCGCGCAGATCCTGGCGCGGCTGCCGCTGGCCGAGTCGCAGCGCCAGCTGATCGCCGACATGCAGCCGTCGGGCGCGCTCAATGCCGTGCATCTGAACTGGGACGGCCCGCTCGATGCGCCGCGCGGCTATCGGGCCAAGGGCCAGTTGCAGGGCCTGCGGCTGACGGCCGCCGAGCCGCAGCCGCCCGCCGAGCCGGGCTCCGCGCCGCCGACCGGGCGCCCCGGCGTGCGCGGCGCCGACCTGCAATTCGACGCCAACGAGCAGGGCGGCACCGCCACGCTCGCGATCCATGACGGCGAGCTCACGCTGCCCGGCGTGTTCGAGGAAGCGGCCATGCCGGTGAAGCAGGCGCAGGCCACGCTGCGCTGGCGCGCGCAGCATCCGGTCTTCGGCGCGGGCAAGCGCGCGCCGCCGGCCACGGCGCTGGCGGCGAGCCCGCTGGCGGCGGCGCCGGTGGCCTCGTCCGCCTCGGCGCCCGGCGAGCCGCGCACCCGGTGGACGGTGCAGTTCGACGACGTCCGGATCGTCAACGACGACCTGCGCGCCGAGATCGACGGCTCCTGGCAGAGCGGCGACGGCAAGCGCCCGCACGACTCGGGCCGGCTGGACCTGACCGGGCGCATCGACGAGATCCGCGCGCCGCGCGTGCTGCGCTACCTGCCGGCCTCGATGGGCCAGGACGCGCGACGCTACGTGCGCGACGCGATCCGCGATGGCAGCGTTCACAAGATCCAGGTCCGGTTGCAGGGCGACCTGATCGATTTCCCCTTCGACGCGCCTCGCACGAAGGGCCAGTTCCGCGTCTCCGGCCAGGTGCGCGGTCTGACGCTGGCCTACGTGCCCAGCCATCCGGCCGAGGGCGACCAGCCGGCCTTCCAGTCGCCATGGCCGCAGATGGAGCAGCTCGATGCTGAGTTGATCTTCGACCGCGCGGCGATGAACATCCGCAATGGCAAGGCCAGGCTGATGGGCGTGGACCTGGTCAACGTGCAGGGCGCCATCCCCGACCTCTACCACCACGCGCCGGTGCTGGAGATCGATGGCCAGGCGCGCGGCGCGCTGGCCGACGCGCTGCGCTACGTGAAGAACTCGCCGGTGGCCGGGCTGACCAGTCATGTGCTGGACACGACCACCGCCACCGGCCCGATGGCGTTGAAGCTCAACCTGCGGCTGCCGCTGATGCACATCGACGACACCACGGTGAAAGGTCAGGTCGCGCTGACCGGCAACGACGTGCGCATCCGCCCCGACACGCCACTGCTGGGCCAGGCCCGGGCACGGGTCGATTTCGACCAGAAGGGCCTGCAGATCCGCGGCGGCCAGGCGCGCGTGCTGGGCGGCGACGCCAGCTTCGACGGCGGCAGCCAGCCCGACGGCACGATGCGCTTCAGCGCCCAGGGCACGGTCACCGCCGAGGCGCTGCGCAATGCGCCCGAGATCGGCCTGCAGACGGTCGCCTCGGCGATGTCGGGACAGACCTCGGTGCGCTTCGAACTGGGCGTGCTCAAGGGCGGGCAGACCGAGGTGACGGTGACCAGCCCGATGCAGGGCATCGCGCTGAACCTGCCGGCGCCGATGCACAAGGCGCCGGAGGAAAGCTGGCCGCTGCGCGTCGCCACGCGGGCCACCAGCGCCCCGGCCGGCACGCAGCGCGACGAGCTGCGCGTCGAGGCCGGCCCGGTGCAGGCGCTCTACCAGCGCGACGTCACGCATGAGGCCAAGGTGCTGCGCGGTGCGATCGCGGTGCGCGAAAAGCTGCCCGAACTGCCCGCGCAGGGCGTGATCGCGCGCGCCAGCTTCGACCAGTTCAATGCCGACGCCTGGCAGACCGCGCTGCCCGGCCTCACCGGCGACAAGGACGCCGGCGGCCTCGAAGCGGCGCCGGAGGGCGGCTACTCGCCCTCGCAGTTGACGATCAAGGCGCAGACGCTGCAGGTGTCGGGCCGCACGCTCAACGGCGTCACGGCCGGCGTCTCGCACGACGCGGGCGCGGGCTGGCGGGTGTCGATGGACGCGCAGCAGCTCAGCGGCCTGATCGAGGTCCGCGCCGCCAAACCCAACCTCCCCGGCCGCGTCTACGCGCGGCTGTCGCGGCTGTCGGTGCCGCGCAGCGACGTCGATGGCGTCGAGCAGTTGCTCGACAAGCAGCCGCGCTCGGTGCCGACGCTGGACATCGTCGTCGAGGACTTCGAGCTGCGCGGCAAGCGCCTGGGCCGGCTTGAGATCGACGCGCAGCAGCAGAGCGACGCGCGCGACTGGAAGCTCAACCGCCTGGTGCTCAAGAGCGCGGACGCGACGCTGAGCGCCTCCGGCAAATGGGCGCCGGAGTCCGGCCTGCCGACGCGCCGGACCGAACTGGACTGGAAGCTCGAGGTCGCCGACGGCGGCAAGCTGATGGAGCGCCTGGGCCAGGGCCAGGTGCTGCGCGGCGGCAAGGGCGTGCTGACCGGGCAGGTGGCCTGGAACGGCTCGCCGCTGTCGCCGGATTACGCCAGCATGGGCGGCCAGCTCAATGTCGAGATGGAGTCGGGCCAATTCCTGAAAGCGGAGCCCGGTGTCGGCCGGCTGCTGGGCGTGCTGAGCCTGCAGTCGATCCCGCGGCGCCTGATGCTGGACTTCCGCGATGTGTTCTCGGAGGGCTTCGCCTTCGACAGCGTCACCGGCGACATCCGCATCGCCAAGGGCGTGGCCCGCAGCGACAACCTGCGCATGAAGGGCCTGCAGGCGGCGGTGCTGATGGAAGGCAGCGCCGACCTCGCGGCCGAGACCCAGGACCTGCACGTGCTGGTGCTGCCCGAGATCAATGCCGGCGGCGCCGCGCTCGCCTACGCGGCGGTGAATCCGGCGATCGGGCTGGGCGCCTTCCTCGCGCAGTGGCTGCTGCGCAAGCCGCTGGCGGCGGCCAACACCGAGGAGTTCCGCGTCACCGGCACCTGGTCCGATCCCCGCATCGAGCAACTGCCGCGCCGCGCGCAGCCCCAGGGCAGCTACAACGCGACCGCGCAAGGAGAAGCCGTCCAATGACCAAGTCCAGCAGCTCCAGCACACTCGGCGCGCCAGCCGCGCCGGTCACCGTCGCGGCGGTCCAGATGGTCTCGGGCCCGCGGCTCGAGGACAACCTGGCCCGCGCGCGCCACTGGATCGCCGAGGCGGCGCGCCAGGGCGCGCGGCTCGTCTCGCTGCCCGAGTACTTCTGCCTGATGGGCCACCAGGACACCGACAAGCTGCCCTTCGCGGAGCAGCCTGGCGACCTGGGCGCGCCGATCCAGGGCGCGCTCAGCCGCGCGGCGCAGGAGCACGGCGTGTGGATCCTCGGCGGCACGCTGCCGATGGCGATCGACGGCGCGCCCTCGCCGGCCGAGCGGGTGCGCAATACCACCTGCGTGTTCGCGCCCGATGGCTCGCTGGCGGCGCGCTACGACAAGCTGCACCTGTTCTGCTACGACAACGGCCGCGAGCGCTATGACGAGGCCCGCGTGCTGCAGGCCGGCGAAGCGCCGGTCACGATGGAAGCGGCCATCGCCGGCGGACCGGCGCTGCGCATCGGGCTGTCGATCTGCTACGACCTGCGCTTCCCCGAGCTCTATCGCGCGATGAACTTCGGCGGACCGCGTCCGCTGGACCTGATCAGCGTGCCGGCGGCGTTCACCTTCACGACGGGGCAGGCGCACTGGGAGCTGCTGCTGCGCGCCCGCGCGGTGGAGAACCAGGCCTACGTCATCGCCGCCGCGCAGGGCGGCACGCACGAGAACGGCCGCCGCACCTGGGGCCACAGCATGATCGTCGACCCCTGGGGCGAGGTGCTGGCCTGCGTGCCCGAGGGCGAAGGCGTCGCGGTCGCGCAGCTCGATCCGGCGCGCATCGCGCAGGTGCGGGAGCAGTTGCCGGCGCTGCAGCACCGGCGGCTTTGAGCACGCGGCCGGCGGCGGGGCAGTCCGCGTCGCCGGTCCCGATATCCGGTCCACTTCGGGCGATCGACGCCCGGCTCGCGGAGGCAAGATGCCCGGCATGCTCGACCGCCGTCACGCTCTCACCGCTCCCACCGTCCGATCGCTGGCCGCGCCGCTCGCTGCGGCGTTGTGCGCCTGCGCGCTGATCGCCGGCTGCGGCGCGCCAGCCCGGCCGCTGGAGTCGTCGCTGACCGACATGGACTCGCTGCAGCTGCGCTCGTGGATCAGTCCGCAACTGCGCCGCAACATCGACCTGCTGCCGGTGGCCGGCGGCGAGGAGACCTCGCGCTGGTGGGGCAGCCGCATCAACGCGATGACGCTGAACCAGACGTATCAGGAATCGCTGCGGCGGCTGGGGTTGATGCCGGATGTGCCGGACACCGGGCGCTATCAGCTCAAGGTGGAGCTGCTCGCGCTCGCGCAGCCGAACGTGCCGGTGGCGCCGGAGGTGGCGATCTCGGTCCGCTACACGCTGACGGAACGCGCCGCTGGCGGCGGCCACGTGCTGTATCAGCGCACGCTGCGCACGACGCAGAAGGCGGGGCTGGATGACAGCCTCAGCCCGACCGAGCAATTGCGCATCGCGACGGAATCGGCGCTGCGCAACAACATCGCGGAACTGGTTCGCGAACTGGCGTCGCTGCCGCTGCCGGGGTGATTCCAGCAGCAGCGGACTGCGCAGACCCCTCTCCCCTGCCCTCTCCCCGTTGGGGCGAGGGAGTTCTTGCCGGCGCTGAGCATCCTTCAGAATCAGCGAGCACCACTCGCATGAACTCCCTCGCCCCCTCGGGGGGAGAGGGCAGGGGAGAGGGGGAACGTCGAAGGGCAGCAGCATCGCTACCCGCCCCGGCATATGCATATAAGCATTGAATGCTTGCCAAACTCCGGGTTATCCCTACGATCTCGGGTTTTTCGCCGCCCCGTCTCCCGTGATCGAACTCCAGCACCTGCACAAGTCCTATGACGTCGATGGACGCCGCGTCCCGGCGCTGACCGGCGTGGATCTCCGGATCGAATCAGGCGAGGTGTTCGGCATCATCGGCGCCTCGGGTGCCGGCAAGAGCACGCTGCTGCGCGTGATCAACCTGCTGGAGCGCCCCGACAGCGGCCGTGTCACGGTGAACGGCCAGGATCTGCAGGCGCTGGACGCCGCGGGCCTGCGAGCCGCCCGCCAGAAGATCGCGATGATCTTCCAGCACTTCAACCTGCTGAGCTCGCGCACCGTCGCGCAGAACGTCGCCTGGCCGCTGCGCATCGCCGGCTGGGACGCCGCGCGCATCGCCCCGCGCGTGCATCAGCTGCTCGCGCGCGTCGGCCTCGCCGACCAGGCGGACAAATACCCGGCCCAGCTCTCCGGCGGCCAGAAGCAGCGCGTGGGCATCGCGCGCGCGCTGGCGCTGGACCCGCAGGTGCTGCTCTGCGACGAGGCCACCAGCGCCCTCGATCCCGAGACCACGCGCTCCATCCTCGACCTGCTGGCCGAGCTCAACGACGAACTGGGCCTCAGCATCGTGCTCATCACGCATGAGATGGACGTGGTGCGCCGCGTCTGCGACCGCGTCGCCGTGCTCGAGGGCGGCCGCATCGTCGAGACCGGCCCCGTGGCGCAGGTCTTCCTGCATCCGCGCTCGGACACGGCGCGGCGTTTCGTGCTCGCCGCGGAGCATGTCGACGAAGGCGAGCAGCGCGACGACTACGCCCATGTCGCCGGCAGCCTCTGGCGCCTGACCTTCTACGGCGAACGCACCTACGAGCCGCTGCTCGGCGAGGTCGCCCGCCACGCGAATCTGGATTTCGGCATCCTGGCCGGCCGCATCGACCGCATCAAGCGCGAACCCTACGGACAGTTGACGATCGCGATCAGCGGCGGCGACCGCGCCGCGGCGCGCCAGCTGCTGGCCGACCGCGGCGTGCAGGTCGAGGAGTTGCGCGCATGACTTCGCTCACCAACCCCTCCCTGCTCGACACCCTGCGCGCCATCGACTGGCCCGAGATCGCCACCGCCGGCGGCGACACGCTGCTGATGCTGGGCGGCTCGCTGCTGTTCACCGCGCTGCTGGGCCTGCCGCTGGGCATCGCGCTGTTCCTGTTCGATCGCGGGCGGCTGGTGTCCTCGCCGCGGCTGTACGCGCTGCTGTCCTTCGCCGTGAACGTGCTGCGCTCGCTGCCCTTCGTGATCCTGCTCATCGTGCTGATCCCGTTCACGCTGCTGGTGACCGGCACCTCGCTGGGCGTGGCGGGCGCGATCCCGCCGCTGGTCGTCGGCGCGACGCCCTTCCTGGCGAGACTGGTCGAGACCGCGCTGCGCGGCGTCGACCGCGGCATCGTCGAGGCGGGCCTGGCCATGGGCGCCAGCACGCGCCAGATCGTCTGGCAGGCGCTGCTGCCCGAGGCGCTGCCCGGCATCGTCTCCGCGCTCACCGTCACCGCGATCACGCTTGTCGGCTACACGGCCATGTCCGGCGTCATCGGCGGCGGCGGCCTGGGCGACCTGGCCATCCGCTTCGGCTATCAGCGTTTCCAGACCGAGGTGATGGTCGTCACCGTCGTGCTGCTGCTGGTGCTCGTGCAGTTGCTGCAGATGCTGGGCGACTGGCTGGTCTCGCGCGTCTCGCATCGGTGAGGCCTGCCGGCCTCGCGTCATTCCCCCGCACATTCGATCCATCAGAGGAGTTGGAATCATGAAAAAACTGTTCGCCGCCGCCATCGCGGCCCTGTCGCTGGCCGCCGCCGGCACCGCCTCGGCCGAGAAGCTGAGCGTCGCCGCCACGGCGGTGCCGCACGCGGAGATCCTGAACCTGGTCAAGCCGGAGCTGGCCAAGCAGGGCGTGGAGCTGGAGGTCAAGGTCTTCACCGACTACGTGCAGCCCAACGTGCAGGTTGCCGAGAAGCGCCTGGACGCCAACTTCTTCCAGCACAAGCCGTATCTGAACGAGTTCAACAAGGGCAAGGGCACGCACCTGGTGGCCGTGGCCGCGGTGCACGTGGAGCCCTTCGGCGCCTACTCGGCCAAGCACAAGTCGCTGGCCGCGCTGCCCGAGGGCGGCACCGTCGCGATCCCCAACGATCCGACCAACGGCGGCCGCGCGCTGCTGCTGCTGGACAAGGCCGGCGTGATCCAGCTCAAGGACAAGGCCAACATCCTGTCCACGACCAAGGACATCGCGCAGAACCCGAAGAAGCTGAAGTTCCGCGAGATCGAGGCCGCCACGCTGCCGCGCATCCTGCCGCAGGTCGACCTGGCGCTGATCAACACCAACTACGCGCTGGAAGCCAAGCTGAACCCGTCCAAGGACGCGCTGGCGATCGAGGGCGGCGAGTCGCCCTACGCCAACTGGCTGGTGACCCGCGACGACAACCAGAACGCCCCGGCCGTGAAGAAGCTGGCCGCCGCGCTGCAGTCGGACGCGGTCAAGCGCTTCATCCAGACGCAGTACAAGGGCGCGGTCGTTCCGGCGTTCTGAGCCCGCGGGCCGGCCGGCCTGCCCGGCACTTGATTCACATCGGCAGGATCCCATGTCCGCACGCGCGTGGTGCCCGCCCGGCGATCCGGCAACCGGGGATGGGCGCGACGGCGGCCCCGCGATGGCCTCGACTGGTGGAACTCGCGCGTCAGCGCCGCGCGGTGTCCTCCACCAGCAGGTCGGTACCAAGATAGGTCCAGTACTGGTTGTTCCTCTTGTCCGTGGGGAAATAACCGTACGTGCCCTCGGTGCCTCCTCCGTCCACTGCCGTCAGCCGGAAATACTCGACATCGCCGTTGTGCCGGTTGGGATAGACGTAGACGTCGCCGGTTTGTCCCCTTCTGGTCGCATCGTTCCAGGTGGCAAATGTCGCGAAGAGCGCCTGACGGCTGGGCAGATCCCGACCCAGGTATTCCCAGTCCGCCGTGTCTCTGTTCACCAAGGGAATGTCCGGGATCTGACCATCGACAGGGGCTCGCACGAGCCGGAAGAACTCGATGGCCTTCGTTGATGGATTCTCGAACGGATGGATCGATCCGAGCCGGGGCTGGCGGCCCGCGATCGTCACGGTCATCGGCTCCGGATCGCGCGTCCGGTTGCTCATGCCCGTGGCGCGCGCGCTGTACCGATCCGTTTCATACGGATCGAGCACGTGCCAGGCCAGACGCCATGCGGCATCCCGAGCGCCATGGTCCAGCAAGGTCCGATAGACACGCGGCCACACCGCATCCAGCGGCATCGCCGTCCCGTCATTGCGCAGGATCCCTGTGAGCATCCGGGCATCGTCGCGTCCTTCCGCGAAGATGCCTCCGCCCAGCCACAGCCGCCATGACGGACTCCTTGTGCCATCGCCATCGGCCACTGGAGCGGTCGCGACGGCACGGCTGAGCCCGCGCACGCTCACTGGCCCATCGGTGCGCCGCTGATAGAAGTCGCCCGTGACCCTCGCGGCTCGATGGAGACTGAGGATCCCACCCCGCTTGCGCCATTCCCGCGCGGCGCGGTAGGACGCAATGCGGGCGGGCTCGGAGGACGGGGCGGCATCCCACAGTTTGATCACGGTGACCGGCGACGGAGATCCGCTCGCGTTCCAATGGGGAGTTTCCGCGAGCGCCCGGGCCGGATGTGACCGGTTCGCCCACCCGCCTGGCAGGGGAACGGGGACGTCGACCGCATCCAGCGCCGCCACGCCTGGGCAATCACTGCTCATCAGCAGCACATCGGAGGAGATGAAGGTTCCCCCGCAGTACCGGAAATGTGAGAAAGGCTCCTTCACGCGATAGCTGTCGATCAGCCACTTTGGCGCGCGGTCTCGCGGGACGTCGCTCTCGCTGAATGAGGGGAAAGAAGGAAGGGTCGCCGATGCGGCAAGAGGAAATGCGCAAAGCGCGGTGATGGCGACAAGGGGAAGACGTGGCATCTGAAGTCTCAGCAGCGGACAGAACGGGCGCGGCCAATGACAACCGCAGGACCTGAGTCAACGAACACGGCTTTCGCGCCGGCGCCGGAATAATGCGCGCCCATGGTGCTGAACTTCATCTGGATCGGGTTCTTCCTGATCGGCTTCGCGGTCGCGCTGGCGCGGCTCGTCCAGGGCGACCTGACCATCTTCACGCAGGTGCTGACCGGCATCTTCGACACCGCCAAGACCGGCTTCGACATCTCGCTCGGCCTGGTCGGCGTGATGAGCCTGTGGCTGGGCCTGATGAAGGTCGGCGAGAACGCCGGCGTGATCCAGCTGTTCGCGCGCGCGATGGGACCGTTCTTCGCGCGCATCTTTCCGGAGGTGCCGCGCGGCCATCCGGCCGGCGGCTCGATGGTGATGAACTTCTCGGCCAACATGCTCGGCCTGGACAACGCCGCCACGCCGCTCGGGCTCAAGGCGATGAAGGAGCTGCAGGAGCTGAATCCGCAGAAGGACACCGCGTCCAACGCGATGATCATGTTCCTGGTGCTGAACACCGCCGGCATCACGCTGATCCCGACCTCGGTGATCGCGATCCGACAGGCGATGGCGGTGGACCAGGGTCTGGTCGGATTCAACGCCGCGGACATCTTCCTGCCGACGCTGATCGCCACCTTCATCTCCTTCATGTCGGGGCTGGTGGCAGTGGCCTGGGTGCAGCGGATCAAGCTGCTGAGCGCGCCGGTGCTGGTCTTCGTCGGCGGCTTCATCGCGATCATGGGCGGCGTCTTCACCTGGCTGCACGGCTATCCGCCGGACGTGATGTCGCAGTACATCGGGCTGCTGGGCAGCGGCGTGATCCTGAGCATCATCGTGATGTTCATCGCCGTGGGCGCCTGGCGCCGGATCAACGTCTACGAGGCCTTCGTCGAGGGCGCCAAGGAGGGCTTCGGCGTCGCCGTGCAGATCATTCCCTACCTGATCGCGATCTTGGTGGCGATCTCGGTGTTCCGCACGACGGGCTGCATGGAATTCGTCGTCAAGGGCATCGCCGCCGGCGTCGCCGCACTGGGCCTGCCGACGGACTTCGTGCCGGCGCTGCCGGTGGGGCTGATGAAGACGCTGTCGGGCAGCGGCGCGCGCGGGCTGATGGTGGACGTGCTCAAGACCTATGGCGTGGACAGCTTCGAGGGCAAGCTGGCCGCGATCATCCAGGGCTCGACGGAGACCACCTTCTACGTGCTGGCCGTCTACTTCGGCAGCGTCAACATCAGGAAGACCCGCTACGCGCTGACCTGCGGGCTGCTGGCCGACGCGGTCGGGCTGGTGGGCGCGATCCTGGTCGGGTACTGGTTCTTCAAGTGAGCTGAACCGCCGTCATTCCACGCGGTTGCGGCCCTTGGCCTTGGCGCGGTAGAGCGCCGCGTCGGCGCGCGCGAGCAGCGCGTCCAGGCTCGCGTCGCCCGGCTGCGTCCAGGCCACGCCCAGGCTCGCCGAGCACGGCGGAATGCCGGGCGCCGGCTCATGCGCCGCGAGCGCCTCGCGCACCCGCTCCGCCGAGGCGCGCGCCGCCTCCGGGCCGGTCGATGGAAGCAGGATCACGAACTCCTCGCCGCCATAGCGGCCGAGCCGGTCCGTCGCGCGCAGCTGCTCGCGCATCACCGCGACCGCCTCCGCCAGCACGCGATCGCCGGTCTGGTGACCATGGCGATCGTTGACCTGCTTGAAGTGGTCGATGTCCAGCAGCAGCAGCGACAGCGGCTGTTCGTAGCGGCGCCAGCGGTCGAACTCCTCGCCGCCGGCCTGCAGCACCGCGCGGCGTGTCAGCGCGCCGGTGAGCGCGTCGCGCGTGGCGAGCAGTTCGAACTCCTCGCGCACGCGCTCGCTGGCCATCAGCAGCACGCCCACGCTCAGCAGCAGCGCGCTGAAGCAGTAGCTCGCGATGTAGGCCGTCTGCACCGTGGTCATCGCGAAGCGCGACGACGCCGGGCCATCCACCCAGAACGCCGCCAGCCCGCGAGCGATCAGGACAGCCGCCTGCAGCAGCAGCGTGCCCGCGATGAGCCGGGCCGCAAAGCCGCGGCCATCGCGCAGGACCAGCCGCGCGTGCGCGAGCACGCAGGCCGTCATCGTGCCGGTGAACACCGCGACGCGGAGGCGGTAGTCCGGCCGGATCAGGAACCAGGTCAGCACGGCCAGGCTCAGCAGCGCGATGCCGCCCCACAGGCGCCACGTCACGCGCCGTCCGAAGAAGCGCTGCGAGCCGAAATAGAAGAGGCCGCAGCCCGCGAGCAGCAGCGCGTTGCCGCTCTGCGCGACGACGGGATCGGGCAGCAGTCCCTGCATCGCGTAGACACCGGCGGCGAGCGCGCAGGCCATCGGCGCCAATGACCAAGGGAGCAGGCCCCGGATGCTCGGCGGATAGTTGCGCCGCACGCCGAGCAGCACCGCGCCCAGGACCGCCGCCATCAGCGCGGTCATGACGGTGATCGAGCGGGGATCGAGCTGCATGAGGCCGGCAGTGTAGGCCGGCCTCGTGACGGAACCGCCGTTCACATCGCCTTGAACAGATGCACGTACGCGCGGCTCACCGGCAGTTCGTTCGCGTGGCCGCGCACGCGGACGAACAGCCGGCTCAGTTCATCGCGGCGCGTGCCAGCCACGTGATCGAGGTTCACGATGGTCGAGCGGTGCACCTGCCAGAAGCGCTCGCCGTCGAGCTGCGCGGCCAGCTCCTGGATCGGCGTGCGGATCAGGTACTCGGCGGTGGCCGTCTGCACGCAGGTGTACTTGTCATCGGCGCGGAAGAACAGCACCTCGTCCACGGGCACTTGATGCATCAAGTCGCCCTGCGTCGCGCGCACCCAGCGCAGCGGGCCCGCCGGCTTGAGCTCGCTGCCCGCCGTTCCGTGCAGCGCGCGCAGCGCGGACAGCAGCCGTGCGTCGATGCCGGCGGCGGTGTCCTCGTCCCGTCTGGCCAGCGCGCGCCGGACGCGCTCGACGGTGCGGCCCAGGCGCTCCGCCTCGACCGGCTTGAGCACGTAGTCGATCGCTTCCCGCTCGAAGGCCTGCACCGCGTACTGGTCATAAGCGGTGACGAAGACCACTCGCGTCGCGCCTTCAATGCCCTCCGCCACTTCCAGGCCGGTCAGGCCGGGCATCTGGATGTCGAGGAAGGCAAGGTCCGGCTGCAGCGCCGCGATCCGCTCGGCCGCCTCGATGCCGTTGCGGGCGACATGGACGATCTCGAGTTCCGGCCAGACCGTGGCCAGTTGCGCGGCCAGGGCGCGGGCCAGGTGGGGTTCGTCGTCGGCGATGAGGGCGGTGAGTGCGGTCATGGTCTCAAGGGGCTGCGAATGGGGAAGGCGGGAAATGCGGAGCGGGGATCAGGCGTCGAGCGGCACGCGCAGCGTCGCGCGGCAGCCGGGATCGGCGGGTTCGACGGTCAGGGTGGCGCGGTCGCCGTACTGCGCCATCAGCCGCTCGCGGATGTTGGACAGCGCGATGCCATTGCCGCCGCGGCGTGACACGCCCGGGCCGACGCCGTCATCGCGCACCTCGACGACCAGGAAGCCGTCGCGCAGCGCCGCGTCCACCCGAACCGTGCCGCCCTCGATCTTGGGTTCCAGGCCGTGGTGCACGGCGTTCTCGACCAGTGGCTGCAGCAGCATCGGCGGCAGCGGGACGGCGCGGGCCTCGGCCGAGGCCTGGATCTCGAAGCGCAGCCGGTCTTCCATGCGCGTCTGCAGCACCGTCAGATAGGCCGAGGCGAGCGCCAGTTCGTCCTCGAGCGGACCGGTCTCGCGCCGCAGCCCCCCCAGCGAGGCGCGCAGGTAGGCGGTGAAGGCGCCCAGCATCTCCTTGGCCTTGGGCGCGTCGTAGTCGATCAGCGAATGGACGTTGGCCAGCGTGTTGAACAGGAAGTGCGGCTCGATCTGGCCTTGCAGCAGGCGCAACTGGGCCTCGGTGGCGCGGCGCTCGGCCTTGAGCTGGCGGTTCCTGGAAGCGAACCAGTAGTGCAGCATCACGGTGACGCCCAGCGACAGCAGCGAGGTGATGCCGATGATCTTGCCGCCCTGCGACAGGTCCAGCCGCACCCACGCGGTCAGGCCCGCGAGCCACATCCCCGGCAGCCAGCCGATCACGGTGCCCAGCAGGGGCACGCCGGAGAAGAACAGCGTGCGGCGCCAGCCGTCCCAGCGGCGCAGGCGGGCGCGGCCGCCAAGCAGCGGGGTCAGGATCGCGAACAGGATCTGAATGACCACGCCGATGGTCAGGCACACGGTGAGGTTCTTGCCGTACCACCAGGCCCAGGTGCGCGGGGAGAGCCAGTCGACGGTCTGGAAGTTCATGACGAAGCCCAGCAGCGTGAAGCCGGCGGCGAGCGCGGCGCAGAAGGCCAGCGTCCAGACCCATTGCAGCCAGCCGGGTCCGCTGGGCTGGACCTCGTTGCTGAGCCAGGCATGCCAGGAGGCGCGCAGGCGCCGGGCATCGCGCCAGAGGGGACGGGACGGGGCGGGAGTCATGCGGCGCAGTGTAGGGAGCGGGCCGTCTCCGGCCGCACGGGGAAACGACGGATCGACAGCGCGGCCGATGGATCGACGGGCATCTCAACTCCCTTGCCGCCGCGCGGGCGCCAAGCCCTGACCTTTGGCAATGGCTTGGTCGCGTGGTGTCCAATAGCCCGCTTGTCGGCCGCTTGTCGGCGGTTCCCCCGCATCGCACCGGAGATCCTCATGAGCTACGTCCTGCTGATCAATGAACCCGTCGGCCAACGCGAGGCCCGCACGCCCGAGGAGGGCCGCGAGGCTTATGCCCGCATGACCGCCTATGCCGACCAGTTGAAGGCGCAAGGCCTGCTGCACACCGCCCAGTCGCTGCAGTCGGTCAACGGCTCGACCCGCGTCAGCAAGCGCGACGGCCGGCTGACCACGCTCGACGGCCCTTTCGCCGAAGCCAAGGAAATGGTCGGCGGCTTCTTCTGGCTGAAGGTCGACACCCGCGAGCAGGCGCTCGCCATCGCGCGCGAATGCCCGGCCGCCGAGTGGTGCACGGTCGAGGTCCGCTCGATGATCCCGTGCTACGCCGAGTCCAACGCCTGACCAGCTGAAGTTTTTTTCGCCCCCCGTGTCGCGGCCTGTCGAAACCGGCCGCGCCCGCGCGTCGTGCTGGTGTGGACGCTCCAGAACTGGAGCGCCGCGACCAGGAGGGCACGATGCGACCACCGATCAGCCAGCACGGGCTCTGCGACTTCATACCCATTGAGGACTTCCACCATGCGTCACCAGAAAATCTTCGTGAACCTGCCCGTCAAGGACGTCGAGCGCAGCAAGCGCTTCTACGCGGCCATGGGCTACGAGTTCAATCCGCAGTTCTCCAACGAGCAGGCGCTCTCGATGGTGATCTCCGAGGACATCTACGCGATGCTGCTGGCCGAGGAGTTCTTCCAGACCTTCACGCCGCGCAAGATCTCCGATGCGCACACCACGACCGAGGTGCTGACCTGCCTGTCCTGCGAGAGCCGGGCCGAGGTCGACGCGCTGATCGAGAAGGCCGTCGCTGCTGGCGGCACCGTGCCGCGCGCGCCGCAGGACATGGGCTTCATGTACTCGCAGGCCTACGCGGATCCGGACGGCCACATGTGGGAGCTGATGTACATGGACATCACCCAGTTCCCGGGCGCCTGAGCGCCGGCGCGACGCGCGGCCGCCCCAGGCCGTACGATCGCGCGCATGAACCAGGACACCCATCGCGCGATCACGACCGTCTGGCGGCAGGAGTCGGCCAAGATCATCGGCGCCCTGTCGCGGCTGACGCGCGACGTGCCGCTGGCCGAGGAACTGGCGCAGGACGCGCTGGTCGCGGCGCTGGAGACCTGGCCCTCGCAAGGCCTGCCGGACAAGCCGGCCGCCTGGCTGATGACGACGGCCAAGCACCGGGCGCTGGACCGGCTGCGGCACGTCAAGCTCAGCGGCGACAAGCTGGAGCAGCTCGGGCATGAGCTCGACGCGCGCGAGGCCATGATCGTGCCGGACTTCGTCGATCACCTCGACGACGATCGCGCCGCGCGCGAGATCGGCGACGACGTGCTGCGGCTGATGTTCTGCGCCTGCCATCCGGTGCTGAACCTGGAGGCCCGCGTGGCGCTGACGCTGAAGATGGTCGCCGGCCTGACGACGGCGGAGATCGCGCGGGCCTACCTGCAGTCGGAGCCGACGGTGGCGCAGCGGCTGGTCCGCGCCAAGCGCACGCTCGGTGATGCGCAGGTGCCCTTCGAGCTGCCGCGCGGCGAGGCGCTGACGGAGCGGCTCGCGGCGGTGCTGGAGGTGCTCTACCTGATCTTCAACGAGGGCTACGCGGCCACCAGCGGCGAGCGCTGGATCCGGCAGGACCTTTGCGACGAGGCCTTGCGCCTGGCGCGCATGCTGGTGAAGCTGGCCCCGCGCGAGAGCGAGGTGCAGGGACTGCTGGCGCTGATGGAGCTGCAGGCCTCGCGCGCGGCGGCGCGGGTCGACGCGCAGGGACAGGCCGTGCTGCTGCTGGAGCAGGACCGGACGCAGTGGGACGCGGCGTCTATCGAGCGCGGCCTCGTGGCGCTGGCGGCGGCGGATCGCCTGGCGATGGAAGCGGACGACGGGCAGGGCCTGGGGCCGTACGCGCTGCAGGCGGCGATCGCGGCCTGCCATGCGCGGGCGCGCCGCGCCGAGGACACCGAATGGACGCGCATCGCCGCGCTCTACGAAGCGCTGGCGATCCGGCAGCCGTCGCCGGTGGTGGAGCTGAACCGGGCGGTGGCACTGTCAATGGCCTTCGGTCCGGCGGTGGGATTGGAGATCGTCGATCGTTTGATGGACGAGCCGGCACTGAAGCAGTACCACTGGCTGCCCAGCGTGCGCGCGGATCTGCTGGCCAAGCTCGGCCGCAGTGCCGAAGCGAAAGAAGAATTCGAACGCGCCGCCGCGATGACGGCGAATGAGCGAGAGAAAGAGCTGCTGCTCAAGCGAGCAAGAGAGCAGGGGCACTGAGGCCCCTGCAAGTCAGAACAGCTCGACACCTGCCCTTTCTGCCGCCGCACGCAAGCCCTTGTCCGCGGTGGCGAGTGCCGCCTTCCTCTCCATGGCGAGCGCCAAGTAGAGCGCATCGAAACCTTGGACGTTGTGTTCAAGGGCCAGTTCGACGTGCTCAGGCAGCGGCATGATGTCGTCGTCCATGCCCACCGCGTACAGAGGAATCAACTCCGCATAGGCCTGGATGAGCGACTCGGACCAGTCCTGTGCGCGTCCCCTCTTTAGCAGGGTGTAGGCACATTCGGCGTTGAAGACGTACGGCGCGATCAGCTCCGCTTCCTCAAGGGCTACCGCATCGGCCAATCGGTCTGCATAGCGATGAAGACTTTCCTTGTCTGTTTCCAGCACAAGCCATCCGAGCGCCACATTGGAATCAACCACCACTGATTTCACCGCGGAACTCCCGGATCCAAGCCACGACGTCCGCCCCGCCAGGGGGCGTCTCCAGAGCCTCCGGATGCTTCGCATAGATCTCGAGGAGGCGCTCCGGCAGGTCATATCGCAGGGTGTCCTCGCCTGCCCCCTCGCGACGCGGCTTGAGGCGCCTTTCTTCCCGAAGTCGGATCAATCGGTTGATGGCCTCAAGCTGACGTCGGGCAGTGACGGAATAGGGGCCAGAAATCACATCGAATGCATTCAGCATTCGATTGCCCGCGGTGAACGCGGGCGGCGGTCGCGTGTCATGGGAGTTGATCTCGGCATCGACAAACACAGTCATGAAGCCTCCTTACAGGCGGGTGCAACGGAAGCAATCATTCTTGGCATGGTTCGAGCGGGTCGGCTTTCACCCACGGCGCTTTTTCGGCGGAATGGACACGCAAGTTCTTGCGTTTCTTTTCGCGTCTTCGCCGCACCGCCGGTCACCACGGCCATCGCGGCCGTCAAGCCGCCTCAGTCCGGCGAATCGCCCTCGCCTTCGCTCTCGTCGGTGAGCCAGGCCTGCGCCATCGCGCCACCCTTGCGCTCCCGCTTGAACGCGTACATCGCCGCATCGCTGCGCGCCATCAGCGTCTCCAGCGTGTCGCCCTCCTCTCGCTGCGCCGCCCCGATGCTGATGCTCACGCTCAGACCGTCCGACACCGCGTTCCAGTCGTGCCGCCGCACCGCTTCGTCCAGGCGCAGGCAGGCCTGCTGCGCGATCTCTTCGGTCGCGCCGCGCAGCAGCAGCACGAACTCGTCGCCCGCCAGCCGCGCCGCGACATCGTGCTCCCGCACGTGCTGCCGCATCAGCCGCGCGATCTGGCTCAGCACCTGATCGCCGACCAGGTGCGAGTGCCGGTCGTTGACCTGCTTGAAGTGATCGACGTCGATCAGCGCCAGGCTCACCACGCCGCCATGCGCCAGCTGCGCCCGCGCATGCGCTTCGAAGCTGCGCCGGTTCGCCAGACCCGTCAGCGGATCCTCCATCGACAGCTTCTCCAGCCGCTGCGCCTCGTCCGCGAGCTGCGCCCGGTCGCGCTCGCTGCGGCGCGCCTCGAGCTGCCATTGCACCGTCGCCTCGCGGCTCGCGAGGCTGGCGATCCGCACGCGCGCCTCACGCTCGCGCAGCGCCCGCATCCGCTGCAGCGCGCGCTGCGGCTGCCCTTGCTGTTCCTCGATCTGGCTCGCGATCAACTCGCCCAGCTGCGCGAGCGGCTCGTGCTGGACCGCGTCTGCCTGCGCCACCAGTTGCGCCGCCGCGCGCCGCGCCTGCGGCCACAGCCGACGCGCCCACGCGAGTTCCGCCTGCACCCAGCCCGCCAGCGCCGCCAGCCAGTGGCGATCCTGCTCCGGCAGCTGCGCCAGCGCCTGCTGCAGCTCCGGCTGCGCCAGCGCGGACGCGCCCTTCCAGATCTGCGCCATCGTCTGCATCAGCGTCCACCAGCACTGCGCCTCCGCATCGCCTTCCGCCAGCAGATACCGCGCATTGATCAGATGGCCCTCCAGCGGCCCCAGCGGCGGCAACTGGCCGCGCTGCTCGCGCTCGCCCGCCAAGGCCAGCAAGGTGCCCATCGCGAGCCACAGGCAGGCGGTCAGCGGGCTCAGCCGCGGCTTGCAGGCATTGGCCGCGTCAGCCGCTTGACGCAGCACCTCGGCCGCCTTGTCGAAATTGCGCGCCCACACATGGCAGGCGCCCAGGTCCTGCAGCGCCACCACCAGCGCGGCACCATCGCCCCGCTGCTGCGCCAGACGCAGCCCGAGCAGCGCCGCTTCGATGGCTTCCTCGTGATGCCCGGCCAGCGACGCGCTGTGCGCCAGCACCGACAGCGCGCCCGCCTCGCCGCCCGCATCGCCCTGCTGGCGGAACAGCCGCGCCGCCTGCTCGCTGCGGCCTCTGGCGTCGCCCGGCCGGTGCAGCGCACGCTCGCAGCGCGCCAGCAGCAGCAGCGCCCGCGCCTGCTGCGCCTCGTCGCCCTGCTCGAGCGCCATCAGCAGCCACTCCTCCCCCGCCGGTTGCGCGGCGGCGGCATCCCCGGCGTTCAGCGCGGCGAGGGCTTGATGAGCGACGGCGAAGGGGTCCAAGGGGGATTCGGAGCGCAAGGCGGTTCAGGAGGACGGGGCCGAGGATGCAGAGGATAGCGGCAAGAGCCGAGGGGCCAGCAGCTCCGCCAGCCATTGCATGAAGGCTTGCACCCGGCGCGGCAACTGGCGCCGGTGGGCGTACAGCAGATGCACCGGCATCGGCGCCGCGCGAAAGCCCGGCAGCACCTCCACCAGGCGGCCGTCGAGCACCTCCGCCTCCAGGCCGTGGCGCGGCACCTGGATGATTCCCAGCCCCGCCAGGCACGCCGCCGTGTACGAGCCCGAATCGCTGACCGTCAGCGCGCCAGGCATCGGCACGAAGTGCGTCGCGCCGCCCTCATCGCGCCATTCAAAACCCGGGCAGCGCTGACCCAGCGTCGCCACGTACTGCACCAGCCGGTGATGCGCGAGGTCCTCCAGCGACGCCGGCGTCCCGAAGGCCGCCACGTAGCCAGAGCTCGCGAGATTGACCATCTCCATCGCGCCCAGCGGCCGCGCCACGAGGCTGGAATCGCTCAGCGGTCCCACCCGCAGCACGCAGTCGAAGCCTTCGCGGACCAGGTCCACGCGCCGGTCCGTGCTGCTGAGTTCAACCTCCAGACCCGGATGCGCGGCCAGGAACTCGGGCAGCCGCGGCATGACGAGGTCATGCGCCACCCGCATCGGCATGTCGGCCCGCAGCCGCCCCCGCAGCCCGCTCGCCGCCGGCTGGAACATGGTCTGCATGTCGTCCAGGTCGGCCAGCAGGTCCTTGCAGCGCTCGTAGCAGGCTTGGCCGTCCTGCGTCAGTTGCACCCGCCGCGTCGTGCGGTGGAACAGCCGCGTCCCCAGGCTGGCCTCCAGCCGCTGCACCGCCGTGGAGGCGCTCGCCTTCGGCAGCCCCAGGCTCTGCGCCGCCTGCGTGAAGCTGGCCAGCTCCGCGACGCGGACGAAAACCTGCAGCGTCTCGATCGACGGCGGAGGGCCCGCCAACGGAGAGCTCGAATCGCTCATTTGTTCATCCCGAATGAACGGTCAAATCACTTTGTGGCGATTTATACGCCAAGTCTCGATCAATAAAGTTCCAGCATCCGATCCAACCCGCTCACAGGAGCTCTCCATGACGACGACCACGACCTCCCCCGCTTCCAGCACCTCGCCACGCAAGATCGCGCTGATCACCGGTGGCAGCCGCGGCCTGGGCCGCAACGCCGCGCTGCACCTGGCCCGACGAGGCATCGACAGCATCCTCACCTTCCACAGCCGCCAGGACGAAGCGCAAGCGGTGATCGACGAGATCGAGCGCCTGGGCGGCCGCGCGGCGGCGCTGCGGCTCGATGTCGGCGACAGCGCGACCTTCCCGGCCTTCGCCCAGGCGCTGAAGACGACGCTGCAGCAGCACTGGCAGCGCGAGCGCATCGACCACCTGGTCAACAACGCCGGCGTCGGCGTGCATGCCCCGCTGGCGGACACCAGCGAAGCGCAGTTCGACGAACTGATGCGCGTGCACTTGAAGGGTCCGTTCTTCCTGACGCAGACGCTGCTGCCGCTGATCAACGATGGCGGCAGCGTGCTGAACGTGTCCAGCGGCTTGGCCCGCTTTGCCCTGCCCGGCTACGGCGCCTACGCGACGATGAAGGGCGGGATTGAAGTGCTCAGCCGCTACATGGCCAAGGAATTCGGCGCCCGCGGCATCCGCGTGAACACGCTGGCCCCTGGCGCGATCGAGACCGACTTCGGCGGCGGCGCGGTGCGCGACAACGAGGCGGTGAATCAGATGGTCGCCTCGGTAACCGCGCTCGGCCGCGCCGGTCTGCCCGACGACATCGGCCCGGTCGTCGCCTCGTTGCTGTCGCAGGACTGCCACTGGATCAACGCGCAGCGCGTGGAGGCCTCGGGCGGGATGTTCGTCTGATCGTCCTCACCCCGCGCGCGCATAGGAGGCCCGCGGCTCCTGTGCGCGCTGCACGACGTCCCCCAGGCAGTCGGGGTAGCGGCGCTGCAGATGCTTCAAACCCGCCTGCCGGCTGGCCTTGTAGTCCAGGCTCTCCTGCAGGAATTGCAGACGGGCGCGGTTCTCGTCAATGATCTGGGCCCAGGTCACCACGCGGACCGCGTGATTGAACGCCAGTGGAAGCGCGAGCTGGTTGCGACGTTCGGTCACGTCGAGCACGCCCTCCTCGATTTCCCGGGCGATCAGCCAGAACGACCACCTCACATCCACGCAGCGGAAGCGCTCATCACGCGCCACCCGTGAGGCGTAGTCGCAGATCTGGCTGACCTCCTTGTGGGTGATCTGAACGCGCGGCGCCTTCAGCTCCACGACGAGATGCTCCAGCGTCGATGGCTGGTGGCGCCGCGTCGCACGCGAAAACATGAGGTCGATGAAGGCGCGCTTTTGCGCGGCCCCTTCGACAGGCTCATCGATCAGGATGTCCTCACCCAGCATCTCGCGATGCTTGCGCAGCACCTCCGTGAGGGAGAGGTTGTCCACCGACAGCGCGAAGCGCTCACCAAAGAGCCAAGGGTTCCTGGCGACGATGCGATGCAGCTCGCCACGTTCCTTCACGTGCGGCTGCAGGTCCTTCTCGAAGACGATGGCCTCCAGGCCATCGAGCAGCAGCAGGCGTTCCGTGACCACGTGGGCTTCCCGGATGACCGATGAAAGCGAGACGTCCTTGAGCACCTCCGCCATCCGTTGACGGTCCTGCGGGGGCAGGTCCAACACTTCGGTCAGCAAGGCCTGGAGTTCCTCGGGGCCGCATTCGACGGCCTGCCTCAGCAGCCGGAACTGGAAAGCGACCGCCTCCGGCGCGAGCGTGCGGAACACGGGATGAAAGCGCGAAAGATGCCAGGCCGCCTGATCGAACAGCTGGCGCTCCAGCACCTCGACCGCCGTCAGCGGATCGCGGTCGAACGGATAGAGGCCCTGGTTCTTCCACGCCTGAACCGGCGGGAGATCCGGCTCGCGGGTCGAGTCATTCGTCATCGGCGCACCTCGGTTGCATGAAGCCCAGCGGGCGATGCATGCACTCTAGGCAGGCGCCTTCCGGGACGCACCTGTGCGTTCGCGGTCGACGCCCTGCCGATTCCGACTGGTCGAAGTGGTCGGCTACCCGATCGAAGTGGTCCGCGGGCTCAATGCCCCCCGCCGAGATAGGCCGCCTTCACCGCCGGATCGGTGCGCAGCTTCTCCGCCGGACCGTGCAGCGAGATGCGCCCGTTCTCCAGCACGTAGCCGTAGTCGGCCACCGCCAGCGCGGCCGCGGCGAACTGCTCCACCAGCAGCATCGTCACGCCCTGCCCCTTGAGCCGCTCGATGATGCGGAACACCTCGTCCACCAGGATGGGCGCCAGCCCCATCGAGGGCTCGTCCAGCAGCACCACCTCCGGATTGAGCATGGTCGCGCGCGCCATCGCCAGCATCTGCTGCTCGCCGCCCGAGAGCGTGCCCGCCAGCTGCTGGCGCCGCTCCTTCAGGCGCGGGAAGAGCTCCATCGCCTTCTCCAGGTCGGCCTCCACGTCGCCCTTGGGCCGCGCGCCGGTGTAACGCGGGAACGCGCCCAGCCGCAGGTTGTCGGTGACGCTCATCGTCGCGAAGACGCGCCGCCCCTCCGGCGAATGCGCCAGCCCCAGCCGCGCGATGTGATACGACTCCAGGCCGTCGATGCGCTTGCCATTCAGCGTGATCTCGCCGGCGCTGGGCGCGATCATCCCGGACACCGCGCGCATCGTCGTCGTCTTGCCGGCCCCGTTGGAGCCGATCAGCGTCACCACTCGGCCCTTGGGCACCTCCACGGTGATGCCGTGCAACACCTCGACCTTGCCGTAGCCGGCATGCAGTTGATCGATCTTCAGCATGTCGTGTTCCGCTCCGCGCTCAGGCCGCCTGGCCGCCCAGGTAGGCCTCGATCACCTTGGGATCGGCCTGCACCTGCGCGGGCCTGCCCTCGGCGATCTTCTGGCCGAAGTCCAGCACCGACACCGTGTCGCAGATGCCCATCACCACATCCATGTGGTGCTCGATCAGGATGACCGTGATGCCGTGGTCCCGGATCTTGCCGATGATGCGCATCAGCTCCTTGATGTCGGGCGCGGTCAGGCCGGCGGCCGGCTCGTCGAGCAGCAGCAGCTTCGGGTCCAGCGCCAGCGCCCGCGCGATCTCCAGCAGCCGCTGCTTGCCGTAGGGCAGGTTGCGCGCCTCCTCGAAGGCCAGGTCCGCCAGGCCGACGAATTCCAGCAGGCTGAGCGCGCGCGCGCGCGCCTGGGCGTCCTCGGTCCGGTAGCGCGGCGAGTGCAGCGCCACCTGCAGCAGGTTGGCGCCGAAGCTGTGATGCAGCGCCACCATCACGTTGTGCAGGGCACTCATCTCGCCGAACAGCTGCACGTTCTGGAAGGTCCGCGCGATGCCCGACAGCGCGATGTCGGACGAGGTCCGCCCCACCAGCGAGCGCTCGCCGAATTTGAGCTCGCCCGCCGTCGGCACGTAGATGCCGGTGAGCACATTCATCATCGTGCTCTTGCCCGAGCCGTTGGGCCCGATCAGGCCGTGGATCGTGCCGCGCCGCACCTGCAGGTCGACGTTGTTCAGCGCCTTCAGGCCGCCGAACTGCATCAGCACGCCGCGCGCATCGATCAGCACCTGGTCCGCGCCGCTGGCCGCGGCGATCGCGTCGGCCGGCCGCTCGGCCACCGGGCCGCCCTCGCCCACGGGCCTGGCCTTCACGTGCAGGGCGCCGCGCACGAAGCCGACGATGCCGTCCTGCAGGTAGTACACGACGAAGAGCGTGATCAGGCCGAAGATCGACAGCCGCCAGTCGGTCATCGTCTCCAGCACGAAGGACAGCCCCGCCAGCGCGATGCTGCCGACCACCGGCACGGCCGCCTGCGCCGCGCCGGCCTTGCCGCGGCGCAGCGCCACGACGGTCACCGCCAGCACCAGCATCGCGAAGACGACCGACACGTAGCGGAACAGCTGCAGGTCGTCGAGCAGCTTGGGCAGCAGCACGATGATCGCGGCGCCCAGCAGCGCGCCGGTGCGGGTCTTGCGGCCGCCCATGATGATGGCCAGCAGGAAGAGCACCGTCAGCTCGAAGTTGTAGGTGTTGGGCGAGATGTACTGCTCGGAGTAGGCGTACAGCGCGCCCGCCAGACCGGCCAGGCCGGCGCTGATCACGAAGGCGTAGACCTTGTAGCGGTAGACCGAGACGCCCATGCAGTCCGACGCCACCGGGCTGCCGCGCAGCGCCTCGAACGCGCGCCCGAGGTGCGAGCGCAGCACGCGGTGCACGAACACCAGCGACGCGAGCAGCAGCACCGCCACCAGCCAGTAGAACTCCGTCTCGTCGAGCTGGTGCCCGAGCAGCTTGGGCTTGGTGAGCGTGATGCCCATGGGCCCGTTGGTCAGGAAGTCCATCTCGTTGATCAGGATCTGGATGATGGTGCCGAAGGCCAGGGTCACCATCGCCAGGTAGGGGCCCGTCACGCGCAGCGCCGGCAGCGCCAGCAGCGCGCCGAAGGCCGCCGTGATGCCCACCGCCAGCGGCAGCGTCAGCAGCACCCAGAGCCCGAACTTGGTGATCAGCACGCCGGCCGTGTAGGCGCCGATGCCGAACAGGCCCGCATGGCCCAGCGAGACCTGGCCGGTGTAGCCCACCACGATGTCCAGGCCGAAGAGCACGATCGCGTAGATCATGATGGTCTCGACCAGGTGGATGTAGTACGGGTTGCCGGACACCAGCGGGAAGGCGAACAGCGCGGCGATCGCCACCGCGCCGGCGGCGAGCTTCTTCGGATCGATCTTGGCTTTGGCGGTCATGGGCTCAGACCTTCTTGATCGCGGTCTTGCCGAACAGGCCGGCCGGCTTGAGCGCCAGCACGATCAGCAGCAGCACCAGGCCCGGCACGTCCTTGTAGCCGGTGGAGAGATAGAAGCCGGTGGTGGTCTCGGCGATGCCAAGGATGATCCCGCCGACGATGATGCCCATCCCCGAGGTCAGCCCGCCGATGATGGCCACGGCGAAGGCCTTGAGGCCCAGCACCGCGCCCATCGTGGCGCCCGTGAGCGTGAGCGGCGCGATCAGCACGCCGGCGAAGGCCGCGGTCAGCGAGGACAGCGCGTACGAGAAGGTAATCACCAGGCCCGTGTTGATGCCCATCAGCTTGGCGGCGTCGCGGTCGTTGAAGGTGGCGACCACGGCGCGGCCATAGATCGAGCGCCGGTTGAACAGCTCGACGGCCAGCATCATCAGCAGCGCGCCGACCACGACCAGGATCTCCATCGGCAGCACGTTGGCGCCGAGGAACTTGATCGGCGCCTCGGGCAGCGGCGAGGGGAATTTCAGGTCGTCGCGGCCCCAGACGTTCTCGGCCACGTTCTTGAAGATGATGCCCAGCGCGATGGTGGACATGATCCAGCCGAACTCCGACTTGATCTTGATGGCCGGCCGCACGCCGATGCGCTCGACGAAGGCGCCCTGCAGCGCGCCGAACAGGCACACCAGCGGGATCATGAGCCAGTAGTTGACGCCATGTCCGACGAGCGTCAGGCCCACGAGCGCGCCGAGCATCAGCGCGTCGCCCTGGCCGAAGTTGAGGGTGTCGGAAGTCGAGAAAGTCAGCTGGTAGCCGAAGGCGATGACCGCGTAGATCATGCCGAGCGCGATGCCGCTGAACACCAGTTGGGTCAGGATCTGCATACGGAATCCGGAACTGCTGGAGATGAAGAAACGGCCGCGCGGGGCGGCCGTTGCGCGGGGGTCACTTCTTCTGGCTCAGGGCGCCCTTGGCGTTGACGTCCTTGACCTTGACCTCGGAGGCGGCCTTGAAGTCGGCCTCATAGGCGTAGACGACGCGCTGGCCCTTCACTTCGCCGAGCACCGGGATGTTGGCGGTGATGGCCTCGTGGTCGGTCTTGGTGAAGGGCTTGTTGTAGGTCGTCACGACGCCTTCGACGGGGGCCTTCAGGTCCTCGAGCGCGGCCTTGATCTTGGGGCCGTCGGTGCTGCCGGCCTGCTTGATGGCGGCGGCCAGCAGGTAGATCGAGTCGTAGCCCTGCGCGGCCGACACCGGCGAGTCGATGCGGCTGTTCTTCGGGTTGAACGTGCGCAGGTAGTTGACGATGAACGACTGGCGCTTGGGCGTGGTCGGCTCCTGGATGAAGGTCTGCGGCATGCGCGCGCCTTCGCCGCCGGGGCCGGCGTTGTCGATGTAGTTGGCCATCGAGAGCGTCCAGCTACCGATCATCGGCACCTTCCATCCGAGCTTGGTCATGCCGTTGGCGATCTGGGCGAGCTCGGGGCCGATGCCGTAGGTGAGCACGGCCTCGGCGCCGGCCTCCTTGGCCTTGAGCAGCTGGGCCGTCATGTCGACGTCCTTGATGTTGAACTTCTCGACCGCGACGGGCTTGATGCCCTTGAGTTCGAGCGCCTTCTCCAGGTCCTGGCGGCCGAGCTGGCCGTAGTTGGTGGAGTCGGCGAGGATGGCCACCTTCTTGAAGCCGCGCCGGGTGATGGCTTCCTCGACGATCATCGGCGCCTGGATGGAGTCGTGGGCGGCGTTGCGGAAGACGTAGTTGTCGGGCTGGTCCTTGAACTGCTGGGTGATGACGGAGCCGGTGGCCACGTTGTTCATGACCGGGATCTTGGCGTCCTGGTAGAAGCGCTGGGCGGCCAGGGCGACGCCGGTGTTGATGAAGCCGACGGTGGCGACGACCTTCTCGCGGTTGATCAGCTCCTGGGCGATCTGGACGCCGCGCTCGTTCTTGGCTTCGTCGTCGCGCTCGATGAGCTGGATCTGGCGGCCGAGGATGCCGCCGTTCTTGTTGATTTCCTGGGCTGCCAACCGCACGCCGTCGCGCATGCTGACGCCCATGGACGACGATCCGCCGGTGTAGGGTCCGGAGACGCCGATCTTGATGGGGTCGGCCGCGAGGGCGGCGAAGCTGGCGGCGGCCAGTACGGAAGCGGTCATCCAACGCGCGCTGAACTTCATGTGTGTCTCCGAATGGTCTTGTCCTGGAAGGGGGGCGGAACGCCAACCCGAGAGCGTCGGTCACAACGAACAGCAGACAGCACGACGCCCGGCGTCAGCCTTCTCGCCGCATGGTGCATCAAGCGTATCGATTTGCACGCATGCGACTACGTACTCGCAAACCCCGATCCGGGCGTTCAGCGTCGTGTCAGCAAGGTGGACGTGTCGTCCTCGAAGCGGCAGATGAACGCCTGCGCATCGGGATCGGCCGGTTCGCGGCCGGTCCGGATGTAGTCGACCAGGCGCTGACTGAGCTCGGCGATTGCGCAGGTGCGGGCGCTCATGCCGCCGGGCAGGCGGCTCGCGCGGACGATCGACTTCGCATAGGCGCCAATGAAGACCCGCTCGATGGTCCGCGTGCTGCCCAGTTCGTAGAACGCGACCATGCCGCGGAGGTATTCCGCCTTGTCGACATCGACGTAGGACAGCGGAAGCATCCCCGACTCGAGCAACGGCAGGTTGGCGGCGATCCGCGCGGTGCGCTTGTTGCCATTGGCGAAGGACTGGACATACGCCACGCGGGTCAACAGGTAGAAGGCCGCCTGTATCGGGTGCGGAGTCCGGGCGATCGCGAGCACATGCTCCAGCAGACGGGTCGCGTGCCCCGTCCCGGGGCGGAACGGCGGCAGGTAGGCCGACTGATGGAGGCGGATGTCCTGGAACTCCCGCGGCCTGCCGCGCTGCTCGACCGGGAGGAAGTGGTCGGAGTCGCACATGTCCGCCAGACCGTGGTCGTCCGTCAGCAGCGCATGCATCTGGCAGAGATTGGCGAGCGACAGGTCCCGGTGCGACCAGAGGTGTTCCGCTGCGCGCTGATGGTTCAGCGCGAGGACTGCTTCGTCCATCGGCTTGGCCTGGTTGCGCTCGCCGCACCTGAGCAGCGCCGCAGTGTCGAGCGCCGAGTAGCTGCTTCCCTCGAGCAGCGACGATGCCCAGGTGAAGTCGACGAGGAACTCGGCGAGGAACTGCCGGTCGAGCGGCCGGCCCAGTTCCTGGATGCCGGCGCAACGGCCGGCCTGCAGCCATGACAGGCCGGGCTCAGGGTCGAGGAGTTCGTCGCGGAACGGCGCGGGCGGGCGCGCGTGCGCGGGCCGGGAGAAGTGGAGGTCTTCGTCCGGAAAGCGGGGGATCGCCGGGCTGCGGCGGGCAAGGACAGCGTCGTCGTGCATGGGGCATCTCGCGAGTCGTGAGATGCCGGATTCTTGGAATCCGTGATCGAGGGGAAATGACCTCTATCTGCCTGCCGCTTGCATCAATCCGCATTCACGCGCTGGCGTTGCCGCAGGATCCATGCGGCGATCGTCGCGACCGCCAGCACCGTCATCGCATACCCCGTCAGCGCCAGCCAGCCGCTGTGATCCCAGAACCATCCCCCCATCGCGCCGAGCGTGCTCGACCCGATGTAGTACGCGAGCAGGTACAGCGAGGCCGCATGCCCCTTGTTCCTGCCGCCGAGCGCCCCGACCCAGGCGCTGCTCACCGAGTGCGCCACGAAGAAGCCGATCGTCAGCAGCACGATGCCCAGGATCACCGCCGGCAGCCAGGCCGGCAGCGTGAGCAGCACACCCGCCGCCGCCAGCCCGATGCCCGACAGCAGCGCGGGCGCTCGCCCGAAGCGGTCCGACAAGCCGCCCGCCGCCGCCGAGGCGGCGATGCCGAACAGGTAGGCGCAGAAGATCAGTCCGATCGCGCTCTGGCTGAGCGAGAACGGCGGCCTCATCAGCCGGAAGCCGGCGTAGTTGTAGACCGCGACGAACATGCCCATCATCAGGAAGCCCATCGCAAACAGCAGCGGCAGCATCGGGTGCGTGAGATGCCCCCGCCAGGCCGCCACATGCTCCGGCAGCTTCACGCCGCTGCGGCGCACGAAGTGCTTCGACGGCGGCAGCAGGAACCAGAACCCCACCGCCGCCAGCAGCCCCAGCACGCTGACGGCGAACAGCGCCGGCCGCCAGCCGAAGGCATCGCTCAGCAGGCTCACGCCGACCCGGCCCATCATCCCGCCGAAGGCCGTGCCGCCGACGTACTGCCCCATCGCACGGCCCAGGCCCTTCGGATGAATCTCCTCGGCCAGATAGGCCATCGCCACCGCCGGCACGCCGCCAAGCACCAGGCCCTCGACCGCGCGTGCGATCAGCATCGCGTGCCAGCTCGGCACCACCGACGCGATCAGGTTCAGCGCCGCCGCCATCGCCATCGACGCGAACATCAGCCGCCGTCGATCCATGCTCTCCGACAGCGCGCCCGCGCACAGGATCGCGAAGGCCAGCGCGCCCGTCGCCAGCGACAGCGACAAGGCGCTGGCCGCCGCGCCGACCTTGAACTCCGCCGCGAACAGCGGCAGCAGCGGCTGCACGCTGTAGAGCAGCGAGAAGGTCGTGAAGCCCGCCAGGAACAGCGCGAACGCGATCCGGCGATAGGCGGCGCTGCCGGGCTCGGCGTAGTCGGGATGGGCGCTGGCGCCGGTGGGCGGCGCGCCGCCCGGGGTACTGCTCATCGTCGGGAATGGAGATCGGAGCCGGTCAGCGCCGGCCGAACATCATCTGCCCGGCCAGCGCGCGCTTGAGCGGCGGCAGCGCCTGCAGCGCCGCCAGGCCAAGGCCGCGCGCCGCCGGCAGGCCCGGCCAGCGCCACGCGAAGCTGCGGGCCAGGAAATCGGTCGTGACGATCGTCGCCCAGCGGTCCGGCGCGCGCTGCCACTCGACGCGCCGCAGGGCCGTGTCGACGACCGGATCGCGCCGCAGCGCCTCGACCAGCGCGAAGGCATCGCGCAGCCCGAGATTCAGCCCCTGCCCCGCCACCGGATGCAGTGTCTGCGCGGCATTGCCGATGCGGATGCGCCGCCCTTCGACCAGCGTGCGCTCGGCGTTCAAGCCGAGCGGAAAGCACTTCAGCGGGCTGATGCCCGTCAGGCGTCCGACGCGCGCCGGCAGCTGATGCTGGATCACCGTCAGCCGCTGCGCGTCGCTCAGGCCGGCGACCTCGTCCTCGTCCTGCGGCTGGCACCAGATCAGCGCGGCACGGCGCTGGCCATCGCGGTCCGGCAGCGGCAGCAGCGCCAGCGGGCCGCGCCGCGTGAAGCGCTCGTAGGCAACGCCCACCGGACTGTCCGCCGACAGGTTCACCGTGCCCACCCAGGCGTTCTGGCGGTAATCGTGCGTCAGCGCCTTGCGCGCCTGCTCGGAGAACACGCCGCCCTCGGCCACCACCACCAGGTCGAAGCGCTCGGCGATGCCGGCATCGACCTCGACCTCGTCCGGCCGGTCCTGCTTGAGGCCGTCCACCGCCTGGCCGAAGCGGCTGATCAGGCGCCGGGGCTCCAGCGCGCTCGCCTGCTGCCAGGCCGCCTGCAGCGGGGCGACCAGTTGCCCGTAGGACAGCACCGCGCCCAGCTGCGGCACCCGCTGCTCGGCGGCGCTGATGCGGACCTCGGGCTCACCCGACGGACCGAACCAGGCGCTGGACAGCGTCGGCGGCGCCTGGCTCACGTGGACTTCGCGGATCGCCTGCGCCTGCGCGGCCGGCCAGACCCGCAGCCGCTGCAGCAGCTGCACGCTGCCCAGCGACAGCGCCAGCGTGCGCGGATCGCCGGAGACATCGCGCTCCAGCGGGCGGGCGTCGAACAGGCTCACCTGCGCCTGAGGCAGGTAGCGCGCGGCCAGCAAGGCCAGCGCGAGTCCCGCCGGCCCGGCCCCGACCACCGCGAGCCGCAGCGGCGGCGCGTGGCCGTCGAAGGCGGCATCGAAGGCATCGGAAGCTTGCGCGAAGGCGGGAGCGGCGGCGTCTTGAGACTGGGACATGGCATCGACCCGGAAACTGCGGCGGCCGCGTCAGGCGGCCGATGGTCGGGGCACTATAGCGCCGCGCATGTGCTGCGCGCCCGGCATGCGCCCCTGCGCTCAGGCCGGCATCAACCGCCGCTGGCCGGCTCCGGGCAGCGTGCGCCACGACGGCCCCGGCACCACTTCGTACTCGCGGCTCAGCACCGTGCTGACGAAGACCCAGTCGCAGCGGCACTCGGCCGGCGTCGCGGTGACGACCATGTAGCCGCGCCGCGAGGTGTCGGCGAAGGCGAGCGGCTCGATCAACTGCGTCAGCGAGGCGGCCAACTGCCGCGGATCCTCGCCGGTGAGCACGCGCTCGATGCCGGGCGAGCTCACCGAGGCGACGGCGAACTCGACACCCACCGGCATGTCCGACGCATCGCGCAGGTTGTTCGCCCAGGCGTTGTGCGTGTCGCCCGCGAGCACGACCAGATTCCGGTCGAGCTGGCGCGTCATGCCGAACACCTGTTCACGCGCGACCGGGTAGCCGTCCCAGGCGTCGAGGTTGTACGGAATGCGTGGTGCGCCCAGCACCGCCTGCTCCTGCGGCGTGAGGCTGTTCGGGTCGCGCTGCGCCTTCGCGGCGATCGCGGCGAACTGCGACACGGTCACGCCGCTGCCAGGCACGCGCACGTTCAGCAGGATCGGCGCGGGAATCAACATGCGGCCCATCAGCACCTGCTGCCCCAGCACCTGCCAGGTCGCCGCCGAAGCCTGCATCCGTCCTTGCAGCCATTGCTGCTGCGCCGCGCCGAGCAGCGAGCGATCAGGGCGCGCCATGTCGGTCTCGAAGCGCGCGCGGTCGACTTGCCCGGAGGCGGAGAGGTAGTCCGAATAGTCCAGCTGGCGATCCCGCCCGGCCATGCGCGTGTCCAGCATGTGCAGCGACAACAGCGTGCCGAAATCGAAGCCGCGATGGATCGTCAGCGGATCGGCGCCGTCCCGCACGGGCAGCCACTCGCGCCAGGCCTGCGCCGCGGCCGCCTTGCGCGCGGCGAACTCGCCCTCGGCAGCGGGCTGGTGGTTCTGGGCGCCGTCTTTCCAGGCGTCGTTGGCGAACTCGTGGTCGTCCCACACGGCGATCATCGGCAGCGCCGCATGCAGCGCCTGCAGATCCGCGTCCGAGCGGTACTGCGCATAGCGGCGGCGGTAGTCCTCCAGCGCGACGGTCTCGCGTGCCGGCTCCACCACCCGGCCCAGCGACTGCGCCTCGCTGCTCGCGTACCCATCGGGGCCGTACTCGTAGATGTAGTCGCCCAAGTGCAGGGCGGCGTCGTAGCCCTTGGCGTCGACGCGCTTGGCGGCCTCCGCGTAGACGTTGAAGTAGCCCGCCGGATAGTTGGAGCAGGAAAAGACCGCCAGCTTCACCCGCGACACGTCGCCGGCCGGGAGCGTCTTCGTGCGGCCGGCCTCGGACGTCGCCCCGCCCGCCTTGAAGCGATACCAATAGCGCGTGCCCGGCTTCAGCCCAATGGCATCGACCTTGACGCAGAAGTCCGCCGCGGCCCGCGCGGTGGCGCCGCCGCTGGCGACCAGCGCCGTGAATCCCGGGTCGCTGGCCACCTCCCAGCTCAGCGGCACATCGCGCAGATCCGCGGCGTCCTGCGCCAGCGCGCGGGTCCAGAGGATCACGCGGTCGCTCAGCGGATCGCCGCTGGCGACGCCATGGCTGAAGACGACGGCGCCCGCCGCGGCCTCGCCCTCGCCGCCACCGCTGCATCCCGCCAGCGGCAGGCCGGCCAGCGCGCCGGCGGCCAGCGCCCCGCGCACCAGATGGCGCCGGGCGTGGTCGATCGGCTCGGCCGGCGCCTCCCGCTCGTCGTTGCGGATCAGGGGATGCCAAGGCGTCTTGTTCATGTCGGGCGGGCGGTGAGCCGGCTGGTTCAGGGAATCGCGTGCAGTGCTGCCCTGGGCGCTGGGCGTTCACGGCGGCGCGCGCGTCTTCGCCATTCGCCCGCGCGTCCACTGGCGGGACGGGGCATTCGCCGTGCCGACTGACAGCCGGCCGTCGCTCCGCTACCCTTGCGCCCCTCGAAAAGGAGAAGCGCATGCAATACCGTCGACTCGGCCGCAGCGGCCTGAAGGTGTCCGAACTCTCCCTGGGCTCGTGGGTCACGTATCACAACCAGGTCGATACCGGTTCGGCTGTCGAGCTGATGGCCGCCGCCCGCGACGCCGGCATCAACTTCTTCGACAACGCCGAGGCCTACGCGCTCGGCAAGAGCGAGGAGATCATGGGTCAGGTGCTGCGCCAGCTGGGTTGGGGCCGCCACACCTATGTCGTCTCGACCAAGTTCTACTGGGGCCTCGACAAGTCGGGCACCACCGTCAACTACAAGGACACGCTCAACCGCAAGTACCTGATGCAGGCCATCGACGGCTCGCTCAAGCGCTTCGGCCTGGATGAGATCGACCTCGTCTACTGCCATCGCCCGGATCCGCACACGCCGATCGAGGAAACGGTGCGCGCGATGAGCGACATGATCACGCAGGGCAAGGCGCTGTACTGGGGCACGAGCGAGTGGAGCGCCGACGAGATCCGCGCCGCCTGGGAGATCGCCGAGCGCCATCACCTGCACAAGCCGGTGATGGAGCAGCCGCAGTACCACCTGTTCCACCGGCAGCGCGTGGAGAAGGAGTACGCCCGGCTGTACGAGGACATCGGCCTGGGCCTGACGACCTGGAGCCCGCTGGCCTCGGGCCTGCTGACCGGCAAGTACCGCAACGGCATCCCGGAGGGGAGCCGCGCGTCGCTGGAGAGCATGGCCTGGATCCGCGAGCAGCTGCAGGACCCGCAGCGCAACGCAGCGGTGGGCGAGCTCGAGACGATCGCCCGGGAGCTGGGCTGCTCGCTGGCGCAGCTGGCGATCGCGTGGATCAACCGCAACCCGCGCGTGTCGACGGTGATCCTGGGCGCGAGCCGGCTGTCGCAGCTGCAGGACAACCTGGGCGCGCTGGCCGTGACGCCGAAGCTGACGCCGGAGCTGCTGGCGCGCGTGGACGCGATCACGCTGCCGCTGGCCAAGTGAGCGGACCGGCCCGCGCGTGAACGCCGTCCTGTTCTACAAGCTGCTGGCGATCTTCATCGCCGCGGGAATGGGCTGGTTCGTCGGTCACATGCGCTGGCTGGGACCGGCGGGCGGGGAGAACGATCCCGCCCGCATCCTCTCGAACATCGCCTTCTACCTCTTCGTCCCGGCGCTGATGTTCCGCACGACGGCGCGGGTGGATTTCGCCGCGCTGCCCTGGCTGACCGTGGCGGCTTTCTTCGCGCCGGTGCTGCTGATGCTGGTGTCGGTCTACCTCTACGAGCGCAAGCGCCATCCGGAGAGCCCGGCCGCGCCGGCGGTGCGCTCGATCACGGCCAGCTTCGGCAACACGCTGCAGGTGGGCGTGCCGCTGGTGGCCGGCGTGTTCGGCGAGAGCGGCCTGGCGGTGCACATCACGGTGGTGAGTCTGCACGCGCTGACGCTGCTGACCATCGCCACCATCCTGGTCGAGATGGACCTGGCGCGCCATACCGCCAGTGGCGCGAGCGGCGCCAGCCTGAAGCGCACCATCCTGACGACGCTGCGCAACACGGTGATCCATCCGGTGGTGCTGCCGGTGCTGTGCGGTTTCGGCTGGCACCTGACGGGCATTCCGCTGCCGCCGGTGCTGGACGAGGTGCTGCAGATGCTGGGCAGCGCGGTGGTGCCGCTGTGCCTGGTGCTGATCGGGATGTCGCTGTCGTACTACGGCCTGCCGCGCGGCGCGATGCGCTCGTTGCTCGGGCTGGCGGCGCTGAAGCTGCTGGTGCTGCCGGCGCTGGTGCTGGGGATCGCGCACTGGGGCTTCGGGCTGTCAGGCATGCCGCTGGCGGTGATCGTCATGATGGCGGCGCTGCCGCCCGGGTCCAACGCGATGATGTTCGCGCAGCGCTACCGCACGCTGGAGGCCGAGGCCTCCGGCGCCATCGTGCTGGGCACGATGCTGTTCGCCGCCACCGCGCCGATCTGGCTGGCGATTCCGGCTTGGCTAGACTGAGCCGTTCCCTCCTGCCCCCAACCCCGCCCGCCAGGACGACATGACGGATTCGGTTTCCTCCTCGGCTTCCCCGCTTTCCTTCGCGCCAGGCGGCGCGGTCGCCGCGGAGGCCCTCCACGCCGCCTTCACGCGCGCGTTCGCGGATTACCTGATCGGCCCTTTCCAGATTCCTTTCGAGCAGTGGCCGATGTTCCTTGCGCGCCAGGGCGTCGATCTGTCGCTGTCGCGCGTGGCGCTGGCCGCTGACGGCGCGCCACTGGCCTTCGCGTTCGTCGCACCGCGGCCGGCCGCGCGGCGCTGGCGGCTCGCGACGATGGGCGCCCTGCCCGCCGCGCGCGGCACCGGCGCGGCGCCCGCGCTGCTCGACGACGTCATCGCCCGCGCCGCCGCCGCCGGACTCGAGGCCGTCGAACTGGAGGTCTTCGCGCAGAACGATCGCGCCCGCAAGCTCTACGAAGGACGGGGCTTCGAGAAACTCCACGAGCTCTTCGGCTTCCTCGCCGAGCCCGGCACGATCGCACCCGCCTCGCTCGCCTCACCCGTGCAGGACGCGGCCGGCCAGACGCCACGCGCGATCGACATGGCGTCCGCGCTGGCATGGCTCGATGAGGCCGAGAAGCGCTTGCCGGACCTGCCGCTCCAGGTCACCTCCGCCACGCTGCGCCACGGCGTCGATTACCACGCCTGGCGGGTGGGCGACGGGGACGCCGCCGCCACCCAGGCACAGGTCGTTTTCAGCCTGCCCGACGAGACCGTGATGATCCACAGCCTGGTCGCGCCGCGCGAGACCGGCGCCCGCGCGCTGATCCAGGCCCTGGCGGCGGTCTATCCGGAGCGCCGTCTGCGCGTGCCGCAGCTGCAGCGCGAGGACCTCGGCGGCAGCGCGCTGCGCGCGCTCGGAGCCACGGCGCAGCCGCTCCATCAGCAGTTGATGCGCCGTCCGCTGTGATCGCGCCGTCTTGATGCGGTCTTGACGCAGCCTCGACCGCGCAAGCGGTTCGAGATCGCCAGATCTTGATCTTCCGGAGTTCCGGCACTTGTGAGGGCCGCCCGCTTTGGATAGCGTGCCCCGCTCCAACCTAGAAGGGAAGCGTCCCACCATGCGATTCATGCCCGCGGCGTCCGCCGCCATCACCCTGGCCGTCCTGACCGCCCTTGGCGGCGCCCACGCTGCCCCTGCGGCGGCAGCCGGCGCTGGCGCCAGCGCCGTCTCCGCCGCGGGCGGCACGCTCAGCGTCAAGCTGGAGAAGATCAAGCTGGCCAACGGCTTCGAGGTGATCCTGGTCGAGGACCACCGCCTGCCGCTGGTGGCCTTCAACCTGTGGGTGCATGCCGGCCCGCGCAACGAGGCGCCCGGCCAGACCGGCTTCGCCCACCTGTTCGAGCACCTGATGTTCGCCGGCACCCGCCACATCCCGCGCGGCCAGGCCGACAAGATCATCGACGCCGCCGGCGGCACCGATTCCAACGGCTCCACCGACTTCGACCGCACCAACTACTTCTTCACGCTGCCGTCCAACCAGCTCGAACTGGGCCTGTGGCTGAAGTCGGACATGCTGGGCTACATGATCGACGAGGTCGATTCGGTGTCACTGGCCAACCAGCAGGACGTGGTCCGCAACGAGCGCCGCCAGTCGGTCGAGAACCGCCCCTACGGCATCGTCGAGGAAGCGCTCTACCAGGCGCTGTTCCCTGAAGGCCACCCGTATCGCGCGACGGTGATCGGCTCGCATGCCGACATCCAGTCCATCAAGCTCAACGACGTGAAGGCCTTCGCGCGCAGCTACTACCGGCCCAACAACGCGACGCTGGTGCTGGCCGGCGACTTCGATCCGGCGCAGGCCAGGCAGTTGGTCGAAAAGTACTTCGGCGCGCTGAAGGCCGGCGATCCGGTGCCGCCGGTCAACGTGCCACAGCCCCGGCTGACCGAGGAGAAACGGGTCGCCGTCACCGACCGCATCGAGCTCTCGCGCCTGGACATCGCCTGGCACACGCCGGCCGTGTTCAAGCCCGGCGATGCCGAACTGGACATCGCCTCGCACGTGCTGGGCGGCGGCAAGTCCAGCCGCCTGTACAAGACGCTGGTCTACGACAAGCAGCTGGCGCAGTCCGTGGCGGTGTCGCAGTACTCGCTGTCGCTGGGCTCGGTGTTCTCGGTCGAGGTGGTCGCACGGCCGGGCAAGTCGCTGGACGAGATCCAGAAGATCGTCGACGACGCCGTCGCCGAGCTGGCCGTGAATCCGCCCACCCCGGACGAGATGGCGCGCGCGCGCGCCTCCATCGAGACCGGCACGCTGGCCCGTCTGGAGAAGGTCCAGGCGCTGGCCGACCAGATCAACTACTACAACCAGCAGGCCGGCGATCCGAACTTCATCGGCAAGGATCTGGCGCGGTATCAGGCGGTCACGCCGGACCAGGTCCGCGATGTCGTCGCCACGTATCTGAAGAAGGACGCGCGCGTCGTGGTGCAGGCCACGCCGGGCGAGCAGAAGCTGGCGCCCGAGGTGCCGACCCCGCCCATGCCGCAGAAGGCCGCCAAGGGTGAGCGCGAGTCGATGAACGCCGATGTCGCGTGGCGCAAGACGCAGCCCAAGGCGGGCAAGGCCAAGCCCCTGTCGCTGCCCGACGGCCATCGCACCGTGCTGGCCAACGGGCTGACGCTGATCCATATCCCCAACCCGGGCCTGCCGCTGGTGAGCGCGACGCTGGTCGTGCGCGCCGGCCAGACCGCCAACCCGCCGCAGCAGCCGGGCCTGTCGAGCTTCACCGCCGGCATGCTGCAACAGGGCACGCAGACGCGCACCGCCCAGCAGATCGCCGACGAGGCCGCCGCGCTGGGCGCCACCATCAGCAGCGGCGCCGGGCGCGACGAGGCTCGCATCGAGGCCAGCAGCCTCAAGCGCAACTTCGCGCAGACGCTGGCGCTGATGGCGGACGTGGCGCTGCATCCGGCCTTCGACGCGACCGAGATCGCGCGCATGCAGAACCAGCGCCTGGCCGCGCTGCAGCAGCAGCGCGAGCAGCCGCCGGCCGTGGCGGCGATCGTGTCCAACCGCGTGATCTATGGCGAGGGCCACCCGCTGGCCCAGGCCTCGATCGGCGACGAGGCCTCGGTCAAGGCCACCGACGCCGCGGCGCTGCGCCAGTTCTGGTCCACCCGCTACCGGCCGGATGAGGCCGCGCTGGTGGTCGCGGGCGACATCTCGGCCGAGGAGCTGAAATCGCTGGCCGAACGTCTGTTCGGCGGCTGGGAGCGCCCGAAGACGGCCGCGCCCGCGGTCGACGCGACGCCGCCCAAGCCGGTGACGGCGCGCGTGGTGCTGGTGGACAAGCCGAACGCGCCACAGACCGCGTTGAGCGTCGTGGCCCCCGGGCCCAAGGCCGGCACGCCGGACGCCGAGGACATCAAGGTGATGAACGCGGCGATGGGCGGGCTGTTCACGTCGCGCATCAACACGCAACTGCGCGAGGTCAAGGGCTACACCTACGGCATCTACTCGGGCTACACGATGAACCGCGACAGCGGGCTGTTCGGCATCCGCGGCAGCGTGCGCACCGACGTGACGGGCCCGGCGCTGGTCGACATGTTCAAGGAGATCGACGGCATGCGCGCCAAGCCGATGGGCGCGGCCGAACTGAACCGGGTGCGCAACGCGCAGCTGCTGGCGCTGCCGGGGCTGTTCGACACCAACCGGGTGGTGGCGTCGAGCTATGCGAGCGAGTGGGCCGTGGGCATGCCGGCGGACAGCATCACCTCGCTGCCGCGCAAGTACGGCGCGGTGACGGCCGCCAGCGCGTACAAGGCGACGCGGACCTACGTCGATCCCGCCGCGATGATCGTCGTGGCGGTCGGCGACAAGGACAAGGTGCTGCCGCAGCTCGAGGCCGTCGGCCGCAAGCCGCTGGAGATCCGCGATCCGCAGGGCGCTCAGGCCGGCGTCAGGTGATCGAGCGCCTCTTCCACGCGGCCGCGCTCGTGCGTCGACAGGCCACGCGCGGCCTGCCGGTAGCGGGCGATGAGTTCGGCATCGGCGGGCATGCGCTCGGCCAGCGCGATCAGCACCTGGGCCCGTTCGAAGTCGCCGCGGATGGCCTCCACCGCGCCCAGCACGCTGAGCGCCAGCGCGCGGTCCACGCGCTTCTGCGCCTCGACCAGCGTGACGATCGCCGAGCGCTTCTCGAAGTCGCCATCGATGCCGCGCACGGCCTGCTGCCACTCGGCCATCACCGCCGCATCGCGGCTGAGCTGTGGCGCGAGGCCTTCAAGCACTTGGCGACGCTCGAAGGCGCCCTGCATCCGTTCGGTCGCCTGGAGCACCTCGCGCTGCAAGGCCGGGCTCAGCGTCCGGTGCGCCACCACCGCATCGAGCGCGCTGCGGCGGTCGAAATCGCCGTCCAGCGTCGCGCTCTGCGCGATCAGCCGCGAGAGCGTCGCGTCGTCCTGCCGGCCCACGGCGAGCAGCGCCTCGATGCGGCTGCGGCGCACGAAGGTGTCGCGAGACTTCTCGATGTCGGCCAGCACCGCCGCGGTACCGCCCCGCTGCAGCAGGCGGCGCGCGCGCGGCTCGCTGCCCTGCGTCAGCTCGGCCACGAGGCCGATCTGGCCGGAGAGCCACTGCCGGGCGTCGGCATCGAGCGGCTGTTCCTTGTCATCGATCCAGAAGCGGCGCGTGGTGCCGCCGCGGCCGTCGTTGACGATCTCGGCGCGGCGCGTCACACCGCGCTCGGTTTCGGAGATCTCCAGCTTGCGGTCCAGCGACACGACGTCGGTCTCGTCGTCGTTGAACACGAGGTCGCCGTCGTAGCTGGCGCGCTGCTCGTGGCCGTTGTCGTCATGCACATAGCGCGTGACCTTGTGGTCGCCGAGCACGGCGCCGACGTCGATCTTGAGGCGCGGGACCTTGCCGATGACCAGCATCGGCACCGACAGTGCCAGCGCGCACAGGCCGGCGGCCAGCGCCAGCCGGCCGAGGCGGCGGCGCGAAGGGGTGGAGTCGGACATCGGGAATTCCTCCAGCAGCGCGTGCATCCGCGCCATCAACGGGGACCGGGCGGCGGCCATCGCGCTCGCGAGCACCGGCATGGCGCGGCGTCCGCGCTTCGCGCGGCCTGTCGCGGCGCCGTCGCGGGCGCAGACGTAGAGGCTTTCGGCCAGCGGCATCGCGCCGGCCTCGGCGGCGGCCCAGGCATCGCAGGACAGTTCGGCCAGCAGGTCCAGCCGGCGCGTGGCGAGCCGGTTCAGCGGCTGCAGCCAGCCGAGTTGCGACACGAGCCGCGCGGCCAGGCGCCAGCCGGGGTCGCGGCGTCGCAGATGGGCGATCTCGTGCGCCAGCACGGCCACGCGCTGCTGGCCGTCGAGCGTGCGCATCAAGGAGGCGGGCAGGCAGATCTGGCCGCCAGGCGCGACCAGCGGGCTCGGCCAGACCGGGCTGAGGCGCAGCGCCGGCATCGCGACGCCGGCGCTGCGGGCGAGTTCGGCGGCGGCTTGCCGGAGCTCATCGTCGTCGCACGGCGGGAGCGCGCGCACCTCGCGCCGCAATGACAGCCAGCGCAGCATCGTCAGCGCCATGCCGAGCGCCGCAATCAGCGGCCACGACAGCAGCAGCGCGGCGAACGCGTCATGCAGCAGTTGGCGGCGGCGCGTCATCGATTCGTCGACGACGGGCGCCGGATGGGCGGCCGGGAGGGTCGTCGGTTCGGCAGGCAGGGCCGGCTGCGCCGCCGCGGTCGCGAGCGCGGCCGATGGGGCGGAAGGAGCCGCGACTTCGCTTGGCAGGGTGACGCGTGTCCCGTGCAGCAGCGGCTGCAGGCTCGCGGTCAGCACCGCGCCGAAGAAGGCCCAGCGCCAGAACGCCTCCCGCCACGCCGGATGCTTCAGCCAGCCGGCGCGCTCGATCGCCCAGACGCCGCCCAGCAGCACCGTGCTGTGCACCAGGTAGTTCAGCAGCCAGCCGGCGAGCCATTCAGTCATGACGGCCTCCCTTGCGCTTGAGCATGGCCCGCATGCGAGCCAGGTCGTCGTCGCCGAGCTCGCCCTCTTCCACCAGATGGCTGAGCAGCGCCTCGGGACGGCCACCGAACAGCGTGCTCAGCAGACCCGACACCATGGAGCGCTGCACCTCGGGCTCGCTGACAGCGGCGCGGTAGACCAGCGCCCGGCCATCGCGCTCGCTGGCGAGCAGGCCGCGCTTTTCGAGGCGGGAGAGCAGTGTCGCCACCGTGGTGTGGGCGAGCGGGCGCTGCTGCTCGCGCATCGCCTCGGCCACCTCGGCCGTGCTGGCGCGGCCACGGGTCCACAGCACGCGCATCAGCGCCAACTGCAGCTCGCTGAGCGAGACGTCGCCTTTGGCGTCGCCGTCATTGATCTCGTCCATCACCGTTCCTGCGTTTCTACATGTGTCGTACTACGACTGTAGAAGATCCAATCGGACCGCTGCAAGCGCCGTGATCCTGGGACAAACCCGAAGACAGCCCACTCCCTCGCCATGCCGCTACCGGAGGCATGCCATGCACCGCGAAGGCTCTCCTTGCCGCTTGCGATGGCCCCGGCGCGGCAGCGATCGCGGAGCATCCGTCAGAATCCCCGTCCATGACCGACCTCACCGCCTACATGACCGGCGTCGGCGAGGCGGCCCGCGCGGCCGCGACGCTGATGGCCGCGGCCCCCACCGCCGCCAAGAACCGCGCGCTGCTCGCGCTCGCCCGCCGCCTGCGCGAAGCCGGCCCCGCCCTGGCCGCCGCGAACGAGCGCGACCTCGCCGCCGCCACCGAAGCCGGCCTGGACGCCCCCCTCGTCGACCGCCTGCGCCTGACCCCCAAGGTCCTCGCCACTGTCGCCGAGGGCTGCGACCAGATCGCCTCGATGCCCGACCCGATCGGCGAGATCACCGGCGTGAAGCGCCGCCCCACTGGCATCAGCGTCGGCCAGATGCGCGTGCCGCTGGGTGTGTTCGGCATGATCTACGAGAGCCGTCCGAACGTGACCATCGAGGCCGCGTCGCTCGCCATCAAGAGCGGCAACGCCTGCATCCTGCGCGGCGGCTCCGAAGCCCTGCACAGCAATCTGGCCCTCGCCGCGCTGGTGGCCGACAGCCTCGAGGAAGCCGGCCTGCCGCGCAGCGCCGTGCAGCTGGTCAACACCACCGACCGCGCGGCGGTCGGCCTGCTCATCACGATGCCGGCCTTCGTCGACGTGATCATCCCGCGCGGCGGCAAGGGCCTGATCGAGCGCATCAGCCGCGAGGCCCGCGTGCCGGTGATCAAGCACCTGGACGGCAACTGCCACAGCTACGTCGATGCCGAGGTCGACCTGGACCTGGCCGTGACCGTCGTCGACAACGCCAAGACCCAGAAGTACAGCCCCTGCAACGCCACCGAATCGCTGCTGGTCCACGCCGCGCGCGCGGCGGACTTCCTGCCGCGCATCGGCATGGTGTTCGCGGCCAAGGGCGTCGAGATGCGCGGCTGCGAGCGCGCGCTCGCCCACCTGGACGCGGTCCCGCGGGAGCTGCTCAAGCCGGCCACGCCCGAGGACTGGGACACCGAGTACCTCGCGCCGGTGATCAGCATCAAGGTGGTGGACTCGCTGGACGAGGCCATCGCCCACATCAACCGCCACGGCTCGCATCACACCGACGCGATCCTGACGACGAACCACGTCCACGCCATGCGCTTCCTGCGCGAGGTCGATTCGGCCAGCGTGATGGTCAATGCCAGCACGCGCTTCGCCGACGGCTTCGAGTACGGCCTGGGCGCCGAGATCGGCATCTCCACCGACAAGTTCCACGCCCGCGGCCCGGTGGGCCTGGAGGGCCTGACCTCGATGAAGTGGGTGGTGCTGGGCCAGGGCGAGATCAGGACCTGACGCGGTCCCGCCCGCCCGGCCGCACGCGGCCTCAGGGCAGGTTCGGGACGTTGGCGTCCTTGGGCACGCTGACCTTGTAGATCGCCTGGAAACGCTGCGTCTGGTTCGGCGCGAGCGGCAGCTCCCACATCTGGATCCCGCGCTGGTCGCGCCAGTCGGCCTTGGTCACCGGCGGCGTGAACTGCGTCTGCACGCGGATGTCTTCGTGCTCGGACACCGGCGCCGGCTCCAGCACCTGCAGCGTGACCGGCTTGCCGCGCAGGTTCTCGACCTGCCATTGGCGCGTCACCACGACCTCGCGGCGCCCGCCGATGAAGCCGGCGTTCGCGCCATCGCGCTTGTCGGGCTCCACGCGCACGCGCAGCCGGTCGTCGAGACCGAAGGGCAGCGTCCACGTGGTCTCGCCGCCGAACTGCAGCGGCACCTGGCCGATCAGCGCGTTGTCGCGGAACAACTGCACCGGCCCCGCAGGCCACGAGCCCTGCGGGCGTGGCAGCTCGGCGACGAGGTAGGCCGCCGCCTCGGTCCGCGGTTGCACGCGTGCAAGCACCCGGGCCTGCTCGGCCGTGCGGCCCAGGCTGACCGTCGACATCGCGCCGTCGGCGCGCAACGTCACGCGCTGCGGCAGGTCGTATTCGGCGCCGAACTCCCCTTCGAAGACGCTCGGATCGAAGCGGATCGTCTCCGCGACGCGCGAGCCCGTCACCTCGACCGAACGCAGATCCGCAGCCGGCGCCGGTGCGGCCATCGCCACCGGTGCGATCGCCATCCGGGAACGGGTCGTCTTCTCGAAGATTTCCTGCTGGACCGCCAGCGTCCAGGGCACCAGCGGCTCGAGCGCGACGGCGTCGCGCGGCCGCACCGTCGAGAGCTTGAGCTTCACGTCGGTCCAGTCCTCGCCGCTGGTCTGCGCGATCTGCGCCAGACGCTCGATCGCCAGCGCGCCGGTCGCGGTATCCAGGCGCGCGCGATATTGCGGCTGCCAGCCGGCGCCCGCGACCCGATAGGAGAGCCCGACATCGGCCGCCTCGGCCGTCGACAGACGCAGCGTCACCACCGACACCTGGGCCGACGCCGTCGGCGCCACGGCCTTCGCCGCCGCCAGGTCGTTGCCCAGATCGGTCAGCCGGTCCTTCAGCGTCTGACGCCGCGCGGTCAGCTCCTGTCCGTTGCGGCGCAGCGTGTCCAGGCTGGCGCCGAGCGCGGCGCCGGGCCGCGCCTCGCGATCCGAGAGCCCCTTCAGGTAGCCAAGCGCCAGGTCGACACCGGCGATCTCCGCTTCCACGGCGGCGCGCTGCTGCTCGATGTCGCGCACCCGCGGATCGCGCTGGCGGCATTCCGGCAGGGAGTCGCGCGGGGCGCGCTCGATCTTGAGCTCGCCGAGATTCACGCCCGCCGGCGCCTGGACTTGCAGCGCGTCGCGCTCCAGGCTGGCGGGCAGACAGGCGAAGCGCGCCTGGACCGCGCCAGCCGGCACGCGCAACGTGCGGTCGACCTGCGCGCCGCCCGGGTACAGCAGCACCTGTGAAATGGCGGACGCCCCCGCGGATCCGGCGGCCGCGCGCGCTTCGCCGAGGGCCAGCGGGCCTGCCGCCAGCGCCGCCAGCGCGGCGCTTGCGACGGCGCGCGTCGTGAACAGTCGTTGCATTGCTTTTCCTCCTTGGGCCGGCGACGGTAGCACGGTGCTGGCACACTTCCGGCCTGCCGTTTTTCCTGATCCGCGCCATGTCCGACGCCGCCCCCGCTCCGATCCCCGCCGTCCACGCCTCGCGCCGCAAGGCGCTGGTGCTGTTCTCCGGCGGCCAGGATTCCACCGCCTGCCTGGCCTGGGCGCTGGACCGCTTCGCCGAGGTCGAGACCCTGGGCTTCGACTACGGCCAGCGCCATCGCATCGAGCTCGACTGCCGCCAGACCGTGCGCGCCGAGATCGCCGCGCAGTACCCGCACTGGGCGCCCAAGCTCGGCGAGGACCATCTGCTCGACCTGAGCCTGCTGGGCCAGATCTCCGACACCGCGCTGACGCAGGACCGCGCCATCGAGCTGCAGGCCAACGGCCTGCCCAACACCTTCGTGCCGGGACGCAACCTGCTGTTCCTGACCTTCGCCGCGACGCTGGCCTACCGCCGCGGCGCATCGGTGCTGGTCGGCGGCATGTGCGAGACCGATTTCTCCGGCTACCCCGACTGCCGCGACAACACGCTCAAGGCGCTGCAGGTCGCGCTGTCGCTGGGGCTGGACACGCCGATGACGCTGGACACGCCGCTGATGTTCCTGACCAAGGCGCAGACCTGGGCGCTGACCGAGGCGCTGGGCGGCACGGCGCTCAACGACCTGATCGTCGAGCACACGCACACCTGCTACCTCGGCGAGCGCCGCTCGCGCCACGGCTGGGGCTGGGGCTGCGGCCACTGCCCGGCCTGCGAGCTGCGCGCCAAGGGCTGGCACGAGTTCCAGCGCGACAAGGCCGCGGGCGCGGCACGGCCGGCTCCGGCGGCATGAACGGCATGAACGACGCGAGCACGCTGCATCTGAACTGGTGGCTCTGGGGCCTGGGCGCGGTCCTGCTGTTCTGGTGCATCGGCGCGTACAACCGCGTGATGCTGCTGCGCAATGAGATCGCCCGCGCCTTCGCGCAGCTGGACGACGCGCTGACGCGCCGCTTCGCCCATGGCGAACTGCTGCTGGAGCGCCTGCGCGAGCGCCTGCCCAGCGAGCAGGCCAGCCTGGACGCGCTGGCCGCGGCGCAGGCGGAGGCCAAGAGCGCCACGCAGGCGGTGCGCGCCCGCCCCCATGCGGCGGAGCCGGTGGCGCAGCTGGCGATCGCGTCGGCGGTGCATGGCGCGGCGCTCACGCGGCTGGTGTCGCTGGTCGAGCACCATGCCGAACTGAGCGCGGACCCGGACCTGGGCGGCGCCGTCGACGAGCTCAAGATGATCGAGCGCCAGCGCGCGTTCTCGCGCCAGGTCTTCAACCAGGCCGTGGACGCCTACAACCTGGCGATCCGCCAGTTCCCGACCCGGGTGCTGATGAGCTTCGTCGGCTTCACCGAGGCGCGCAGCCTCTGAGCCGGGCGAGCGCCGCTGGCGCGCTCAGCCCTTCCTCTTCATCAGCGCGAGGAACTCCGCCCGCAGCGTCGCGTCCTTCAGGAAGGAGCCGCGCATCACGCTGTTGGTCATCGTGGACTCCATGTCCTTGACGCCGCGCCAGTGCATGCAGAAGTGGTCGGCGTCCATCACGATCGCCAGGCCGTCCGGCTTGACGCGCTCCTGCAGTTCGTCGGCCAGCATCACGACCGCCTCTTCCTGGATCTGTGGGCGGCTCATGATCCATTCGGTCAGGCGCACGTACTTCGACAGCCCGATCAGGTTGGAATGCTCGCTGGGCAGCAGGCCGATCCAGACCTTGCCGATGATCGGGCAGAGGTGGTGCGAGCAGGCGCTGCGCACCGTGATCGGGCCGACGATCATCAGCTCGTTCAGGCGCTCCGCGTTGGGGAACTCGGTCACCGGCGGCGGCGGCGCGTAGCGGCCCGCGAAGACCTCCTTCACGAACATCTTGGCCACGCGCTTGGCCGTCTCCTGCGTGTTGTGGTCGCTGTCGGTGTCGATCACCAGCGCCTGCAGGACCTCCTGCATCTTCGCCTGCACCTCGGCCTGGATCTGCTCGAGCTCGCCGGGTTCGATGAACTCGGCGATGTTGTCGTTGGCATGGTGCCGGCGGCCGGCCTGGACCAGCCGGTAACGGATGCGGTCCGAGGCCGGCCGCGCGGCCAGGTCCTCGGGGCTCAGGATCGGGGTGCCTGTCATGGAGCCTGCGTTCTTATGGGTGAGCCGCGATTGTCGCGGCATCCGGAAGGCATTGCGAAAGCAAGGTCCTTGCGCCGGGGGCTGCCGGGCGGGCCGGGGCGGCCACTTAAACTCCCGCGGTGTCTTCCGCCCCCTCCCCCAAGAATCCGGCGCCGCCGCTGCACCGCCTGCTGGCCCATTGCGCCGATGCCGTCCAGGCCGTGCGCGACGGGCAGTCGCTGACCGACTGGCTGTCGCGCTGCCCCGCCGAGCTGCGCCCCGGCGTGCAGGCGCTCAGCTTCACCGTGCTGCGCCGGCTCGGCGCGGCGCAGGCGGTGCGCGCCGCACTCGCGCCCAAGAACCCGCCCGCACGCGTGGACGCCCTGCTCGTGACCGCGCTGGCGCTGCTGTGGCCCGGCGAGACGGCCTATGCCGGCCACACCCTGGTCGATCAGGCCGTGCACGCGGTGCGCCAGCGCGCGCCCAACAGCGCGGGCTTCGCCAATGCGGTGCTCAGACGCTTCCTGCGCGAGCGCGAGGCGCTCGTGGCGGCCGCCGAATCGGATCCGATCGCCCGCTTCAACCATCCGCGCTGGTGGCAGGACCGGCTGCGCGCCGACTGGCCGGCCGAATGGGAAGGCCTGCTGCAGGCCAACCAGCAGCGCCCGCCGATGACGCTGCGCGTCAATCCGGCGCACGGCGACCTCACCGGCTATTTGGCCCGGCTGCGCGAGGCTGGCATCGGCGCCCACGCCGCCGGCCCGCTGTTCCCGCAGGCGGTCGTGCTCGACGAGCCGCGCCCGGTCCAGGCCCTGCCCGGCTTCGACGCCGGCCATGCCTCCGTCCAGGACGCGTCGGCCCAGCTCGCCGCGCCGCTGTTGCTGGGCCTGCGCCGGCCGCAAGACCTGGCCCCGGGCGAGGACTGGCCGGCGCTGAGCGCCGGCGCCCGGGTGCTGGACGCTTGCGCCGCGCCTGGCGGCAAGACCGCTCACCTGCAGGAACTCGCTGGCAACGGCCTCGATCTGCTGGCATTGGACGCCGACGCCAAGCGGCTCGATCGCGTTCGGCAGAACCTGGACCGGCTGGGGCTCGAGGGCGCGGTGCGCGCCGCGGATGCGCGCGACACCGCCGGCTGGTGGGACGGCCGCCTCTTCGACGCGATCCTGCTGGACGCGCCGTGCAGCGCCTCGGGCATCGTGCGGCGCCATCCCGACGTGCGCTGGCTGCGCCGGCCCGGCGACATCCCGGCGCTGGCACGCATCCAGGCCGAGCTGCTGGAAGCGCTGTGGCCGGCGCTGAAACCCGGCGGGCGGCTGCTGTACGCGACCTGTTCGGTCTTCAAGTCCGAGGGACAGGACCAGATCGACGCATTTTTGCAACGCCATGGCGATGCGCGGTCGCGTCAGTTCGACCAGGGGGCCGGGCATCTGCTGCCGCTCGCGGACAATGCCCCGCAGGACTCCGCACCGGGCGAGGCCGCCGTCACCGACGGCTTCTATTACGCCCTGTTGCAGAAGGCCTGAACTCCTCCCAGATCTCTGGAATCTCGCCACGATCCTGCTCCGTCCGCGTGTCTCCGCCATCCCGTCCCGTTCCGCTGCGATCCTGGTGGCAGCGCCTGACCCTCGTCGGCGCGCTGCTGGTGCTGCACGGCTGGGCGCTGGCTCAAGGCGTGACGCTGCAGCTGCTCAACGCCGAGCGCGGCGACGACGGGCTGGCGCTGAGCTTCAGCACCCGCTTCGAGCTGCCCAAGGCGGCCGAGGACGCGCTGCTCAAGGGCGTGGCGGTGTACTTCGTCGCCGAGGTCCAGGTCTTGCGCAACCGCTGGTACTGGCGTGACGCCCGCGTCGCCCAGGCCTCGCGGACCTGGCGCCTGACCTGGCAGCCGCTGACGCGCCAGTACCGGGTCAGTACCGGCGGGCTGCATCAGAGCTTCGACACGCTGGGCGAGGCGGTCGCGTCGCTGCGCGGCGTCTCGGGCTGGAGAGTGGCCGACGCCAAGGAGATCGAGGACGATGGCCGTTACTACCTGGAGTTCAGCTACAAGCTCGACACCGCCCAACTGCCGCGCCCGATGCAGATCGGCCTGGGCGGCAGCCAGGGCTGGACGCTGGGCGTCGAGCGCACGCTGACGCTCAATCTCGAGACGCCATCGGCGCCGCCGCCCAACAAGCCGCAGCCCTGACCCGCGGTTGCCGCTTGATCGATCCTTCCCTCCTTCGACCTTCTTGACGCATCAAGGATCCTGACCCGTGACCAAGTCGGCACGCCTGGCGTGGTTGATCTCCGTGGCCGCGATCGCGGGCGCGATCGGCATGCTCGCCTTCCTGCTGTCGATCAGCACCACCGCGCAGCGCGGCTTCCTGGAGCGCCACTACCTGTGGCTGTTCTGGGTCAACGTCGCCGTCGCCACGGCGCTGATCATCGTCATCGGCGTGGCCGGCACGCGGCTGGCGCTGCGCGTGCGGCGCGGCCGCTTCGGCAGCCGGCTGCTGCTCAAGCTGGCCGGCATCTTCGCGTTCGTCGGCGTCGCGCCGGGGCTGCTGATCTACACGGTCTCCTATCAATTCGTGAACCGCAGCATCGAGAGCCTGTTCGACCAGCGCCTGGCGAGCGCGCTCGAGGCCGGCCTGGCGCTCGGCCAGGACACGCTGGAGAACCTGCGCGCCGAGCAGACCGCCCGGACCCGCGCCGCGGCCGAGCGCTGGGAGGATGGCGCGCTGGCGCCGCTGGCGCTGGAGCGGCTGCGCGACCAGCTGGGCGCGCGCAGCGTGTCGCTGGTCGCGGGCAACGGGCAGATCGTGCTGTCGGCTGGCGGCGAGTCCAGCGAGACGCCCGCGCGCCCGAGCGCCGCCCTGCTCGCGCAGGCGCGCAACAACGGCGTGGCTTCGCGGCTCGAAGGGCTCGAGGACGAGCAGCAGGCGGTGCTGGGCGAGGCCCGCATCCGTTCGCTCGCGCTGCTGCAGAGCACCGCGCTGCAGCTGACCAACAGCGACCGCTACCTGATGGTGGTGCGGCAGATCTCGGGCAAGGTCATCAGCAACGCGCTGAACGTCTCGACGGCCAACCAGGAGTACCTGCAGCGCTCGCTGCTGCGCGACGGGCTGCGGCGCATGTACCTGGGCACGCTGACGCTGGTGCTGATCCTGGCGGTGTTCGCGGCGCTGCTGCTGGCGGTGGCGCTGTCCAACCAGCTGGTGCAGCCGCTGCTGCTGCTGGCCGACGGCATGCGCGAGGTCGCGCGGGGCGATCTGAAGGCCAAGCCGGTGTTCCGCTCGGGCGATGAGCTGGGCGGGTTGACGCGCTCGTTCGCGGACATGACGCAGCAGCTCGCCGACGCGCGGGCGCAGGTGGAACTCAGCGTCACGCAGCTCGAGAGCGCGCGCACGCACGTGCAGACCATCCTCGACAACCTGACCGCCGGTGTGATCGTGTTCGACGCCGAGCGCCGCATCGAGACCGTCAACCCGGGCGCGACGCGCATCCTGAAGCTGCCGCTGTCGGCCTACGTCGGCCGGCCGCTGGAGGACCTGCCGGCGCTGGCGGCGTTCGGCAAGGACATCTGGCAGCGCTTCGAGCTGCAGAGCCCCGAGGCCGGCGAGCGCGAGCACTGGCAGGACTCGTTCGAGCTGCAGCTCGACGAGAAGACCGCGCTGACGCTGCTGGTGCGCGGCGCGCCGCTGCCGCAGGACGCGCGGCTGCTGGTGTTCGACGACATCAGCGAGGTCGTTTCCGCGCAGCGCTCGGCGGCCTGGAGCGAGGTCGCGCGGCGGCTGGCGCACGAGATCAAGAACCCGCTGACGCCGATCCAGCTGTCGGCGGAGCGGCTGCAGTTCAAGCTGGAATCCAAGCTCGAGGGGGCCGATCAGTCGATGCTGGTGCGCTCGGTCGGGACCATCGTCAACCAGGTGCAGGCCATGAAGCAGCTGGTCAACGAGTTCCGCGACTACGCGCGGCTGCCGGCCGCCAAGCTGGCGCCGCTGGACTTGAACGCGCTCGTGGCCGAAGTGCTCACGCTGTACGCCGAGGCGCAGGAGTCGGGGCAGTTGAGCGCCGACCTGGCGACCGATCCGCCGCTGATCCTGGGCGACGCGCCGCAACTGCGCCAGGTAATCCACAACCTGGTGCAGAACGCGCTGGATGCGGTCAGCGAGCGGCCGGAGGGCAAGGTGGTCGTGCGCACGCAGAAGGCGCTGAACGACGCCGGCGAGCTGCGGGCGCTTCGGCTGGTCCTGACGGACAACGGTCCGGGCTTCGCCGAGCACGTCTTGAAGCGGGCTTTCGAGCCGTACGTCACGACCAAGACCAAGGGGACGGGGCTGGGCCTGGCGGTGGTGAAGAAAATCGCCGACGAGCACGGCGCGCGCATCAGGCTGGTGAATCTCCCAGGCGTGAGCGGCGCCGATCTACCGCCGAGCGGCGCACAAGTTTCGTTATCATTTTCAAAACTCGCGACTGCACCGAGCCCTGCGCAGGACGCGCCTCGGCCCGCGTGAACAGTAGGCATACATGGCAACCATTCTTGTTGTTGACGACGAATTGGGCATCCGCGCCCTCCTGTCGGAAATCCTCTCGGACGAGGGGCACACGATCGAACTCGCGGAGAACGCCCAGCAGGCGCGGGCGGCGCGAGAGCGCTCGCGGCCCGATCTGGTGCTGCTGGACATCTGGATGCCCGACGTCGACGGCGTGACGCTGCTCAAGGAGTGGGGCAGTTCCGGCCAATTGACGATGCCGGTGATCATGATGAGTGGCCACGGCACGATCGACACGGCGGTCGAGGCGACGAAGTTCGGCGCGATGGCCTTCCTGGAAAAGCCCATCACGCTGCAGAAGCTGCTGCGCGCGGTGGAGCAGGCGCTGGTGAAGACGACGCCGCGTCCCGCGCCGCCGGCGGCGCCGGTGATCGGCACGGTCGGCATCCCCGCCAGCTATCCGCGCCCTGAAGCGCTGCCGCCGATCTCACAGGGCGTGATGGCGATGCCGTCGGCTGGCCTGGCGCCGGTGACGCCGCTGCCGCACCAGGGCCTGGCGTCGGAGCAGGTGTTCGAGCTGGACCGCCCGCTGCGCGAGGCGCGCGACGCGTTCGAGAAGAGCTACTTCGAGTTCCACCTGGCCAAGGAGAACGGCTCGATGACGCGGGTGGCGGAGAAGACGGGGCTGGAACGCACCCATCTGTACCGCAAGCTGAAGCAGCTCGGCGTCGATCTTTCAAGAAACAAGCGCGGCAGCGGAATTTAGTGTTATAGTCGCGGTCTTCGTTGTTCAGCACGAGTCGCAAGACCCGGAACAGCGGAGACAGAGACCCAGTCTCACGGCCAAGTAGCTCAGTTGGTAGAGCAGCGGATTGAAAATCCGCGTGTCGGTGGTTCGATTCCGCCCTTGGCCACCAAGAATTCTCAAAGAATCAACGGGTTGCACTTATCGGTGCAGCCCGTTTTTCTTTGTGCACATCCCATGTAGCCCCGGTGTAGCGGCGAGTTGCTCCGGACCAGGCGTTCGGCCGGCGCGTCGCTACGCTACCTCCGCAAACCTCGAGCGCGAGCTGCTGCAGGCGATGCTGGCTGGGCGTCAGGAGTCGGCCCCGTCGCGCCCATGATGGGATGCGCCTGCGTCGCTACTTTAGCAGTCGTAGGAACTCGACCGCGAACAGGCGCCACATCGCCGTCCTGATCGATCGGAGCAGCGGCGAGTAGTCCCGAAGCTTGGGGAGTGATGTCGGTGCCACTGTGGTCAGTCCGACTTCGCTGGCGTGTCGGTTCGCTGTCCAGGTGGGCGCGCGCAGCACGCCCAGTCGATTTCGGGCGCGCGGACAACATCTCGCTTTCCCTCTGGATCGGATTCGTAGAGCGGGCAGACTGCGACCAAACAGAAAACGGCGGAGGGAGATATGACCTGCGAGGTGGCGGTAGCGAACCGTTTGGCGATTGCGCTTGCTGCAGATAGCGCAGTGACGACAACGGAATCGGGCAAGACGACATATGCGTCTGGTGCCAACAAGATTTTCCAGTTGGCGAACGACGCACCCGTTGCCATCATGATCAACAACGCTTCCACGCTGACTGGCATTCCGTGGGAGTTGATCATCAAGCTTTACCGCAAGCAGCTCAAAGATAGGACGTTTCCGACGCTCCAAGCGTATTGGGAAGACTTCCTGACGTATCTCAACGAACCGGCGCATGGGCTGCTGACCGCCGAGCTGCGCAGCAACTCCGGTGGAACAGCGATAGCTCTGGCAGCTGCTCAAATAGTGCGGGACGTCGTATCTAAACGGCAGGCGCTCAGCTCCCCCGCTACGCCGGATCCGGATTTGGCGCAGAACTGGGCTGACGGGCTCGCGGAGGTGGAGGCTCTCCTCGGTGCGCTTCCAGTGTCCCCCGCCCTGGAGGTTGCTGAACAGGCGCCGCTGTTGGCCACCCATCGGGCCGATCTGACTAAGCAGGTTGGTGAATACCTTGCGACCGACGACGCGCATCTCGTGCCGCATATTGATGTCGGACGCCTGTTGGAAATAGCGGCTGAATCGGCTTTCAAGCGGCCAGTTTTGGTCGCTACAGGAATCGTTATTGCCGGTTATGGCGAGGATGACTTTCTTCCTGGATTTATCGGGAAAAGCGTTTATGGTTTCGTTGGCAGCCGGGTCATGTGGAAGGATGGCCATTCGGAAAGCGTGAATAACGCAACGCAACCCTCGCTTATCTCCGGTTTCGCACAAGTGGCGATGGTGGAAACTTTCGCGTTGGGAGCGAGTCCCGAGGTGTGGGGAGCCGTCGCGGATGCGTTTGCGAAGCACGCTGCTGACGCAGCCCGAGCAGCTTGCACGGCCTCCGGCGTGGTTGCAGTGGACCCGGCGGTCGTGACAGCCTCCGTCGAAGCGCAGGCGCAGTTGTTCCAGGACAACTGGACGAGTGCCACGATTCGAGCCCACCTGCATCCACTGTTTGCGTCGATCGCGAGTCTCAATGTGGAAGAGTTGGCAGAGTTAGCGGAAACCCTAGTCTTGCTAGAATCACTCAAGGAAAAGGTCACCGCGCGGACACAGTCCGTCGGCGGCCCGATTGACGTGGCTGTCATCACCAAGTCAGAGGGACTTGTCTGGATCAAGCGCAAGCTGTACTTCGATCCTCACATCAACCCACGTTATTTCAATCGTTTACAGCGTAGTTGAGAGGGACATATGGCAAACAACTTCAGGACCGCAGTGGTCGCGGCGATGCAGGCGGGCGGCCTTCCCCAACAGCCGTTGAAGGCGCAGTTCGAGGCGACACAGCAGGCACGACGCGTGGCCGAGACCAGCGTCGGCGGCCTGTCCCGCGAGCAGGCTCAAACCTACTTGGCCCAGCGCAAATCGGTCGAGATTCATTCTCAGGACTTGGCCCAAGCGCTCGCCGCTCGGCGCTGAGTTCAGCGCAGCCTCGCGAGAGCCCGCCACGCGCGGGCTTTTTGTTGCCCGCGAGAAGAGCGCGCGACCTTCGCCGCCGAGCCTGGCCGTGATGCACCGCAGCGCCCGGTGCGCCTGCTCGAAAGTGTGTCGATGACGGCGGACGGTACCTCATCCGGATTGAGTTCGCCCCGCAACGCGAACCACGAATCGGTCGAGCAGCAGCGTCACGGCGTCAACCGTCGCTATCGCCGCGGAGATCCACCCCACCCAAGACCGCAGAAGGCACGACTCGCCGCGTGCTTGGATCAAGGAAGTCGGCAACTTCGGCAGCCCAGCGTCGCCAGACTTCATAGTCCCCCACCGGCTTACCGCCATCCGCGAGCCGTTCGTCCAAGCGCGCCAAATACGACCTCAAGACTTGACCCCGGTGCCAGTCTTCTGCCTCCCCGATTAGCGCCTCGCGCAACGCCCGCTCGGCCTCCTCCGCACGCTTTACCTCTTCCTGTTGCCGACGTTCCGCAAGATGGTGACGCGCACTCTCCTCGCGTGCCTCGCGTTCTTCGCGCCATCGATCGACCGTGGCCATCGAGCGCTGATGCTGCTGCTCAACGGCGGCAAGGATTGCGTCCAACTGCTCTTCCAGCGGCGCGTCTGGTCGTTCGGTCACCTGGGCTTCGCCGAGGCCCTCTTGCTCAATGCTGACGAACAGCCGGCCGGTAGGCGTGAGGGCTCTGACAACGTGAGGCTCCCTTGACCAAGACGGCTGCTCTGAACGCTTGCCGACCTGCATCTTCTCTGCGAGCCGAATAGAGACAAAGGCTCCGTTCCGCGAGGCCTTGAGCCGTTCCCGGCCTGGCTCCAGTTCGACGGCGAACCGCGCACCTTCTAACCTCTTGACGAGAAGCTGCAGCACTCGGAAGGCGCGCTGATATGTCCACAACGAAACGCGCAAGAAGCTCTTCTTGTGGGTCTTGTTGAGAATCAGGCCGTCGTCCAGCAGGAACTTCCAGCTTCGGAATCTAGGGGCCGGTCCCTTATAGGTCCGACCCGGATTGAGCGCTTCCCACTCGAACTTCTCTTTCAGCTGCAGCGCTTCTTTGGCTGCGGCGACATAGTCCGCGACGGGCGCACGGAGCAGTGGATGGAACGGGCCGGCCAAGCTTTGCAAAGCTGACAGGTCGGGCATCGGCATCGTCGGGACAGGAAGTGAAGCCTCCACCTGCTTCCGCAGCTTACGGACGGCAGGGATGGCTTCCTGCTGGCGCAGCGGCGGCAGCGTCGGTCGCTTGATCTGATGGCCGGCGGCAATCTTCGCCCAGTGGCCTCGAGCGGGTAGAGGAACCTGTAGAGCCAAGCATGCCTTTCGCAAGCCCTGGTCGGACAACCCATAGGTTGTACACAGCCTCGAAATGGGCGTTGCCCATACCTGCTCAAAGAGCACCTGTCGATCTAGATCCACCACCCCTCCTTCGCCGGCAAGCGGCTCATCGTCAACAGGCGGAGCATCGTCGCCGCTCGCACATGCTAGACACTCCGTGCGCGCCCTGTTGTACGCTGGAAGCAGCGTGCCGCCATCCTCGCTCGACGAAAGCTGGGAGCATGTGCGCCGCCTGACACATCCAGCATCGCGGGAGAGCGAGCATGAAGTTTGAACTGTTCCAGGACAACGCAAGCGAGTGGCGCTGGCGCCTGATTGCTTCGAACAACGTCGACGTGGTCGCCACGAGTGGCGAAGGGTACAAGGCGAAGGCCGATGCACTCAACGGCATTCGCTTGGTTCGCGCGGTGGGAGACGCGACCGTCGTCTTCGAGAAGAAGTCCGACGGCTCCTGGTTCAAGCACTGAGTTCCGCATCACCGACGAAGCCTAGTCCGCTCTCATCAGCCTGGCGTGGCGCGCTCTCCACGAAATCTCTGAACCAGCTTCTCTCCCCTTCGGTTCGCAGCGTGGAGGGCGGTAGAAGCGTGGACGCCGGCAACGCAGCGGCGGACGCCTCCAGTTCAGACCATAGCCATCCGACCCGATTCGTGGAGAGCTGGCGTGGTGGAGGCATGCGCCCCTCCCGCACCGCCTTCAAGAACGTTGGGACACTCAAGGTCACGGCCGCCGCCGCTTCCTCACGGGTCACCAGCAGCGGCGGTAGCGCTCGCCTGGGTTGGCCGCCGGCCGCTGATTTCACGCATCCCATCCCGCTCCCCGCGCCGTTGAAAGCTTGATCGTGACACCGACCGGGGCTCAGGTCTGCCCGTGGTTGCCCGAGAGACCGGTTGCGACGGGACTGACGGTCAGGCGCGTACCTGACTGCGTACCGCGTACCGATTTCGTCTGCGGCGAAGGACCAATCGGCCCGCTATGTGCCAGCCAGAACCAGGCAGAACAGTTCCGGAACTGCGCACTTACGGCGGGCACCGTCAAGGCCGAACACCAGGATCCATGCGGTCTAGCGGTCAAGTCAGGTGCGAACTTTGGGTTTCGAAACTCTGGGGCTCCCGGATACCGCGGCGTGGGACATCGCGCGAGGGCGACCAACGCTCTGCGGACTACCGCTTCCGGCTGAAAGGGACGGACATCAAGCACGATTCAGAGTCCTGACGAGCAGCTCCGCCGGCCACAGGCCCATGTGTCCACAGCCCATGGTGGGAGTCGCGGCGGACAGTGAGCCTTCGACCACCACCCGCCTCCCGTTGAGACGAGGACAGGCTTCTCGGTCGAATCCAAGTGAGCCAGTCCCGACCCATAGCCAAATCGAGGACCGATACCCATCGGCTCGCTCGTCGGCTGGGAAGTGACTCACACACACGTCTTCAAAGTTGAAACTCAGGACCCCCTCAACGCGGATGTCCAGACCGTCCAGCTCAGGGAGGCGAGCCAGAGCTTCGTTGACCGTCAAGTGGTAGTCCATGGGGGCTGAGCCTACTTCAACTTGGTCCGCTTCCGCTGCAGAGCGGTGATGAACTGGCCGGCCGGCACCGCACTGCATTCCCACGAGTGCAACCTGGGGGTGTAACCACGCGGTGTAACCTCGGGCCGCCGTCGCTGAAGGGTCGCGTAGCACATCACGGAAAGTGCAACCATGACCTCGATCGATCGTCGACGCCTCGAAGACGTGTTACCCGAACTGACTGGCCTAGTGACGCGCCTGGTCCAGGCTATGGAGCAGCGGTCCGCTGTACTGACGCATCCCGAACTCGCGGCGCTCACAGGCTATAAGCGAGCCGCAGACCAACTGCGCGAGTTGCACGAGCGCGGCTTCAGCCGGGCCTACGTGCGCGCCGGCGTCGTGGTTCTCGAGCGGCCTCACTTTGAGGTTGTGCGCCGCGGTGCAATCGAGAAGCCACGCTTCAGGGTGATTCCTCCGGTCGTGAAACCGCGCAAACCTCCGCGGGCTTGATAAGGCAAGGCGTACCGGACCGCTTCCCGCCGACCTCCGTCGGGGAAAACCGTCTGCCCAAAATTGCGCAGACGAGAAGCAAGCGGTCTCACTGCTGGAGGAGCCGCGACTTCTGCGCCTCAAACTCCGCCTCTGTCAGGGCTCCGGCCTGCTTGAGCGCGAGCAGCTTCTGGATCTCGTCGGCGACGGAACGTGCACTAGCGGGCTTCGCCACCGCAGTCGACAGCGCGCGAATCTCTTCGAGCTGCCGCTCATGCTGTCGCTCGCTCTCCAGCTTGCTCTTCCGGTCCGCCTCGCGCTTCTCGCGCTCCTCTTCATCGCGCTTGGCGAGATTCGGGAGCACTAGCACTGCAACGAATCCGATCAACGGGGATAGCACTACGGATAGAAGACAAAACCCTACGCCGCTTCTCCCACGCTCGGTTGCCAACCAGCCAACGCCAATCGCGAGCAGCGCCCATACGACCACGAATTCCATGCCTCACCCCTCCGCTTGTTGTGGCTAGTTCATAGCATAGGAACGGGACGGCTGCCTCCCACAGATTGAGGATGCCGATCGAAGTGCTCCGCCGGCATGGCGGCAAGTTGCTGGCAACGATCGGCCGTGGCGCGTGGAATATCGTTCTCAGACAATGCCTACTGATACTTGGTCTCACGCTTGGACGAGGTTGCATCCGTGCGCTCACCTGGGCTCCGCTCAACCTGACGTAGCAGTTCACCGCACCGACGCTCTGCGCGCACCTTGATCTCCGTCGCCATCTGGATCAGCGCCGAGTCCTTGGCCTGACGCGCATAGGCGGCCAGCACCTCTGCGTTGGCGATGCATTCTCCGCAGAGCTACGGGGATTGCGCGGGAAAGCCACGGGCACTTAAATTTGCGCCCACTCCGGCCTATTGATGGCCCTCAGCATCAAGCCTGCGGGCGCTATGCTCTGCCGAAACACTAATGGGAGCGAGCGAATGGAGAGGTTTTGGGCTGATGTCGTGACGCCTTACTGGTGGGCCTCAGTAATCGTCGCGGGGATCGTGGGAAATGGCATCGCGAGCTGGTTCTTCGGAAAGGTGAAGGCAGCTATCGAATGGGACAAAAAGACGACCGCCGAGGAGCACACCGCCCGTAAGCGCAAGTTGGCACGACACGTCGTCTATTGCCATCGAGACCCTCGGCTGGCTCCCATGCTGGCTGCCCGGAACCGGCACTACATGATCCGGGCCGTCCTCTATTCGGCTTTCGCAGTTCTCATGGTTGGGGCTCTAGAGTATGGACCGAAGGGCGATGCTCCCCTACTCCCCATATTGAAGTGGCCGGTGATGGGGGTGATTCTCCTGTTCGCGGCCGCCGCCTTGTACTTCGCAAAGACGGCCATCTTCTGCGCGGAGGTCTTCGAGGCATACACCGACGACCTTCTCCGTGCCGGCGTGGCGACGGATGCGGAGATCGACGACCAAATCGCGAAGAAGCTGCCCGCTCGGGCTCCATGATCTGGCCGCTTGAGCGAACGCATCACCGTTGATCGCCGCGGCGCGCAGCTTCCTGGCCAGCTCGCTCTCCTTCCCCGTGGATACGGCCGTTGGATACGTCGCGCTTGGAGACCAGCGCATCGGCCTTGGCTTGGATCTTGGACTGGAGGTCTCTCTTCCAGCCGTCCTTCTTGGCCACGCTCACAAATCCTGAGAGTGATTAGCTAGCGGTTCTTGCCCTTGAACATTCTGGCTGTTCCGCACGTTTAGGCGTCGGCAACTTACTCGGCCTTACGACGCACGCAAGCCCTTGTTTTGCTTCCGGTTTTTCGTATTTCACCGATGAGAAACGCGCAACGCTGGCGTGTCAGGGAGCCTCGACGCGCTCAGCGCGCCTGACCATGCAGTGAAGGCAGATCAGAGCCTTCTTTCCGCCGACAGGCTTGCCCGCGGCGTTGACTAGGACGCCCACGCGGGTCTCAATGAACTCGCTCGCTCCGCAGCGGCGGCACACCAGCATGTGTCGCGGCGCGCTGGCAGCGACTCGCCGGCGGATCTTGTCGGCGGGCGTTTCTTCGGGCTGATCTGCCGGCGGAACGAGCGAAAGGGCCATATCAGCCGTCGTACGCCGGACCAGCCTTCTCCATGCTCTTCAGCGCTCCCTCCGCAGCCTGATCTATGCGAAGAAGACACGACCGCATTGCTTCGATCAAGCCAAATTCCTGAGGGTCGACCCGGTCATCGAGGATCGTCAGGATCGCATGGCAAGCCTCCGAGGCGACCTGCGCGGTACCGAGGGCATCCCGCAACAACTGCAGCACTTCCGGCGATCCAGCCGCCCGTGCGGCGCGCGCTGCGCGCCGCTCCTCTGCAAATTGCGGGCGTGCCGGACGGGAGATTGCAGGGCTGATGACTTCGTCCATGTTGGTTCTCCTTAGGGCCAATTTAGAGAGCGGCCTTCGCGCGCTGACGCACGCAGTCGCGCTTGATGGAGGCGGCCAGGCCCAGTCGGCCAGCGATGGCCTTCTTCACCTTGCCTTGCGGCGTAGGGATGCGGTTAGCTTCCTTGGCTTGGCGGGCGACATCAATGTTGATGATTTGGGCCATGGCGTTCTCCGTGTGTGTGGATGAAATATAGATTCCACACATTGTGGATGTCAAATAGATTCTTTGTAAAGAATCTGTTTGATGTCCACAATGCAGCATGGCCACTGATCGACACCAAGCCCCGTCCTACCCGCTTCGTCTTGACGAGGAACTTCGCGCGCAGCTGCAGGCGGCGGCGGATCAGCATCAGCGTTCACTGAATGCGGAGATCCAGGCTCGGCTGAAGAAGTCGCTGGAGCTAGATGGCCTCGGGGGAAGCAAGGCGACGCTCACCGCGCGCTTGCTCAAGGCGCTGGCTGACGCTGACGCCATCGCACGCCAACTCGCAAACAAGCCCGGCTGACGAACTGAAGAGAGTTGTGACGCTCGGCGGCGCAACTCATCGAGAGTGCTTTGAGCTACGACCCGCGAGGGCATTCGTTCCGAACGAGGTGCCGACCGGTCTTCAACCTCGAACCGATCCTCGTAGACAACGCCACCGCTACTGCGGCAGCAGCAGCGGCTTTTGCATTGAGCGCGAGCGCGAGCGCGTTCGAGCGAGAGGTGGTGCTGGGAGGCTCCCGAAGCCACGCAGAATCTCCGCGGCGCGCATCGGCGGACGGTGGACGGAGCGCGTGGAATCAGCACAAGCGCTTTCGGTTTCCGGCCTACTGCGACCCGGGAACTGCGGCGCGCCCAAGTCGCATCGAGAACGAGTCTAGCAAGGCTCTCTGCGGGGCCAGGCACCGAAGTGCGAAGCCCGCGCGAGCAGAGCCTCAGAGCGGAGCTCTAACGAGCGTATTCGTGGATATCGGCTGGATACCGAGACAATCTTGGGGATCAGGCCCGCGTTAGAGCCGATCAGTCCCCGCTCCATCGGCCGCTGATTCCATCGAATTCAGCCTTGTAGGTTGCAACGTCGACGCGCTGCCCCTGAAAGTTGACGAATCCTGTGCCGCGAAGCTGGATCGACGCATACCTCTCCAGCGGTTGCCCGAACTTGAATTGACTCAATTGGTCCTTCAGGTACTTTGATACGACGCTGCGACGGTAGGTGTTGCCATCACTCATGAACGTCAGATCCACTGTGATGTTGACGACGAGGTTGTCGGAGTACGGGGTCAGCGTCGCCGCGGTGAGCGTCGCGAACTTGGCAATCTCAGCGCGCTGAAGTACGGCCATATAGTCGGCTTGCATCTCGGCGACTCGTCGCTTCCGCGCAGTCTGTGCATCAACTGCATCGAGATCGACGAGTCGCGGCTTGCCGCGCTCCGCTTCCGCAGCTTTCTCCGCCTCCTCACGTACGCGTTGTTCCCTCTCGAGGATGTCGATCAGGTCCTTGATATACAGCTCCTTGCCGCGCAGAATCGCTGCACTCTCGCCGTTTGATCGAGCCCGATCAAACCGGCGCTTCAAGATGAGCTGCTGATCGCCGCCAATCGCGCCGACGACCGAAACCACCTCCCAACCGAACCGGCCGAGGATGTCCAGACTCCGTTGCAACTCGGATCCCTCCTTGCCATCGGGCAAGCCGAGAGCTCTGTAGGCCAAGGTTTTCTGTGGCCCGCCGAAGAGCGTCTTGCCATAGCTGACCACAACGTACTCCCAAGCCTGGTCACTCGTCTGTGGAACAGTTCCAGTAGCGGCACCGGCCGATGGAAGTGCACCCTTTTGCTGCGCGAGCGCGGGGCCGGCCATGACGATAGAAAGGCCGCACACCGCGGCCATGCGAACTAGTTTCATCCCTCTGTCCCTTTGATTCGCAGGCAGCGTCACTGTCCGCCTTGCCGGACGATTATGAGCAGACCGTGCCACCTGGAAATGCCGAGGGTTCCGCGGGGGTAGATGCCACTACAACCAAAGACTGAAGTGCAACGGCAACGGCTACCGTGACCGAGCCATGACTGATCTCGCGGACCTGCGCGCGCAGCAGCAGGCTGCGGCGCACGAGCAGCAACGTTCGCTGAATGCTGAGATCCAGTCGCAGCTAAGGAAGTCGCCGGAACTCCGCGTCGTCGGTGGAAACAAGATGGCGCTCACCGCTCGCCTGCTCAAGGCCCTGGCTGATGCTGACGCCGTAGCTCGCCAGTCCGCCAATAAGCCAGGTTGACGATCCGATGTGTGCGTCCGGCCATCTCACGACATGTCGCGGGATGCCCTAGAGCAAGCTCGCCAGCAGGGCGTCCGTCCTGACCGCGTCGGTCTGATCGAAGAAGTCGGCCGGCTGCGGCCGGATCAACGCCATGGCACCCTCGACCGGCCCCGTCAGCCACGCCGCCCAGTCCTCGGGCTCGACGTGGACGACGGCGCGCTTGTCCGCCGGCAGCTTCGGATCAGGCGCCACTGGCCGAACTCGCCGCCCTCACTGGGCTGGAGGGTCTCCTGGGGCTGGCCCTTTGCGGTCTTCTTCGTCATGGTGCCCGATATTGCTACCCGGCAACTTCGCCCCCTCCCCGGCCCTTCCGCGCCCCTCCTCGTCGAGGATCATCTTGCCGTAGGCCGTGAGCAACTCCGTCCTGCCAGCCCGAGTGAACTGGCCTTCCGAATCGACCAGCCCTGCCCGCTTCAGGAAGTGCGCGACAGTTACGACGCCAGGCGACGACGAAAGCTTCTCCGGCATATTCAGGCGACGTTCCAGGTCGTGGATCGCCGGTTCCAGCCCCTCCTTCTCGGCGGTCCTCATGAAATCGGTCATCTTCAGCAGCGATGTGAGCTGGCCCCTCGTCACGACCGACCCCGGCCTTGCACTATGTGACATTCGGACGACTTCCCCGACGGCGAAGTGGTTCGCCTCACCACCTCCCCACCAGCGAGGTGACGTCACAAGGTGAGGCGCCGTTTTCGACCAGATGGCCCCCAGGTGCCGGGAAACGTCGTCGAGCTTGGATAGGGCGACTTCCTTGGCCTCCTCCGGGGACTTCTCCGACGAGATCGTCTCCGCCACGGCTTCGATGCTCTTTTCGATGGCCGTCATCGCTGGCGCGATGGTTGCCTGCTGGGCCGCCTGCTGTGCGGCGACTCCAGCCTCGAAGTCGCCGTACTTGAAGCGGTTGAGCCGGCGCACCGCGATTGCCGCGCTAACCAGGAACCGGCGGAGCTGCCGGCGGTACAGCACGAAGCCCAATCCGATGAGGCCCGGCCACGCCAATGACCTGACGACGTCCGCAATGAACTCCAGCGGGCCCATGCCGCCGGGACCGAAGATCTGCTCTGCTGGCATCTCGCACTCCCTTTGGCGCCGGATGCTATCTGCTCATCAGCCGTTGCGAAGCGCGGCCATATGGCCCAGTCGCCACTTCGTCACCTTGACCAGGCCTTGACGGACTTTCCGAACGCCTGGCAGCCGTATCCCCCAGGTATCCCAGGGCAGCTCCAGTTGATGCGATGTGAAGGCCGCCCTTCCCTGTCAAGGTTGACCCAAGGTTGACGGTTCCGCCGCTTGCCTGAGGGATACGGTCGAATGCCGTCAACCTGGCAGTGCGCACTAACCAGCGCGCTAACCGCCAAACGCTAACCGGCGCGCGCCAGTGAATCGTCAGTCGACCCTCACGTTGATCCGTGCGTCGCGCTGGGCGACAGTTGGTCATGGACAGGGAGAAAGAAGAAAAGACCCCGGGCAGTTCGGCCCGGGGCAAAACCTCAAACACCCGCGGCGTCAGATCGCGGGTCGGCTCTCTTGAGGTGGAGGGATTCAATGCCGAGGAGTGGAACCGGGCCGGAGATTCGGCCAGACGGCTCATCGCCTACCTACTTTGGTCTGCACAGCACCAGCCGGCGAAGTGGTCCCGACGGAGACCGCTGACCTAACCCGGCGCGGCCGTTCTTGTGGAAACCAGCCCTGGAAACCAAGGCTGGAAACCGCCCGGCCGACCTCAGCCACGCCCAAATGTCGACTCGCGACGCTGATCTCGCTGCACGGCAGCCTGGACTTGCTTGACGATGGTCGGGACTAGGGCTGCAACCTCATTGCGTGTCACGCCCTGGCCAATGTTCACGTTCACGTTGACCGCAGGTCCGGCTTCAGCCGCCGGGCGCACGGTGCCGCCCTGACCTCCGGTGAGCAGGTAGTCCTTCCCCCCCACCGTGGCGACCTCCGGACGGCTCTCCTCGTTGATGCGGTAGACACCTCCGGCCGACACCGGTCCGCCGATAGCGCGACCTCCGCGAAGCACGTTCGGAAGAATCGTGTCGCTCGTGATGCCAGAGGTGGCGTTTCCAGGGCTCACAGAGATGCCTCCGAAGAACGACCCAGCCAAGCCGAGGACACTGCTGAAGATGGAACTCGTGACGCGCTGCGCCTCGACCCGAAGCAGATCGGCAATGATCGAATTCGCCAGGCTCTTGAAGTTCAGCTTCCCTGTCGTCGCGAACGTGACAAGCGCGTCCTCCATGCTCTTGGCAGCGTTACCCCAGACCTGCTCCATCTGCTTGGCGGTGTTGGCTGCGTTGTCGGCGTAGTTCGCTAGGGCCTCGCTGGCGCCCACCGTCCAGTCCTGCTCTCGTGCCGTCCTGGCGTCGTAGTACTTGTCCCACTCAGTCAGAGCCTTCTCGCGGAACTCGCCAATGAGGCTGAGTTGGTCCTCGTACTTCTTGCGGGCGTCAGAGTTGAACTTGCCTTCCAGCTCGAGCAGTTGCTTGTTGTTCTCCAGCGCGCGGCGCTGCTGGTCGTAGCGATCCTCGATCTGACTGCGGCCCTGCTCGCGCTGGCGTGCCTGATTGCCTGCGCCCATCAGCGCAAGTTCCCGGTTCTGAGAGCGCGTCAGGGTGTCGAGATAGTCCTGAGCTGACTGGCGCGCCTCCTGATACGCACGAGCCGCCGCCTGGGCAGCGGAACTCTGCTGCATTCCAAGCGTCACCGTCGCAGCCCCAGCCTTGGCATTGATCTGCGCGATCTGCGCGGCGTTGTCCTTGATCTTGTCCTGGTATCCGATGCGCTCGGCAGTGGTGATGTTCTCTCGGCGTGATGCCAGCTGAAGCGCCGCGTTCTCGTCGTTCAGCGCCTTCACTTGCGCGTCACGATTCAGGTTGATGAACGCACGCTTGGCATCGTAGTATTCGCGGTCAGCGATCAGCCCCGCCTGTCTGGTCGCGTCAAGAATCGACTCGGCGTCCTGGTAGGAGGAGGTGAGCGTTGAAAGCGTGCGCTGGATCGACTGCACGCTCGACGCGGAACGCGCAGCGGCAATGCCGGGATCGAACTGGTCCTCAAGACTCTTGAGTAGCGCCTTGCGCTGCTCTGGCGTTGCCTGCGCCTTGTCGAGCAACTTGTTCGCGTCGTCGATGGCCTTGTCATAGCGAGCCTGCCTCCCCTTGCTCGCTGTAATCTGATCGTTGAGAGTCTTGCGCGTACGCTCGAGCTCGGCTGAGTCCGCCTGCGCCTTCGCCGTATCCTCGGCAGCCTTCTTCTGATCCTGAAGCGCCTGGAGCGCTGCACGGGCCTGCTCAGTTTTCCCGCCGAAAAGAGCGTTCAGCGGATTGAACCCGGTCATTCCACCTGAGGTACCGGTGATTCCGGACCAGAAATCGTAGGTTTCCTTCGCCTTCGTCAACTGGTCATCAATCGACGGCGTTCGGCCAAGCTTCTGAAGTTCCTCCACATAGCCTGAGAGCTCACGCTTTGCGGCTCCCCACACCTTCTCAAGGGTGCTCACGTTCTCGCCAGCCTCAAGCAGGCGACGATTGAATGCGGTCATCGTGAGAATTACCGCCTCATCACCGCGTTGTTGGTCCTCCAATTGGCGGATGTACTTCAGTTGCTCCGCGCTGAGGAAGTTGTACGACTTGTTCATGCGCTCGGCCCAAGCCGAGGCGCCATCAGCGACCGATCCGAAGTTTTTGACGACCTCCTCGGTCGACTGGCCGGTCACCTTTGCGAAGGAGGCCGCCGCTTTGGACGTGGCCTCCAGCGCATCACCGCTCAACTGCCCCCCAGCGGCAACGCCCTGGAGGATCTCTCTGCTGGATGAGATTGTGGTGCGGGTAGAGGTTGCGATCGACTCGGCCAAGCTGTTGAACTTGCCTTCCGTCAAGCCTGCGGCGTTGCCGGTCAGAACCAGCATCTTGCGCAACTCATTGCTCTGCTGAGAGCCCTGGTAGGCTGCCGCGGCGACGCTCGCGATAGCTCCTACTACGCCAGCGGTTGCGATGCGAGAGAGAGTGAACACCGACGAGAGCGCCGCGAACGTGTTTCCGAGACCACCAAAAGTCCCGCTCAGCTGCGAACCCTGCTGAATGATGGCTTGGATCGGAGATTGACCCGATGCGATCTGGACGAACAGATCATTCAGCTGGAAGCTCAGTTGCTGGGCTTCGTGGGCCGTGAGCTTCATGCCTGCACCGTACGTGCGCGTCTTGTCGTTCGCGGCCTCGATGCGCTTGATGTACGTGTCGGCGTCTCCGGAGACGCCCAGTTGCGCGGCTCGGTAGCGCAGGATCTCCGTGGCCGACATGCCGAGCGTGTCCGCCTGCTGTCGCAGCGAATCCAGGAAGCCAGACTGCGCACGCTCAGCAGCGAGCTTCTCCTGCGCCACCTTGCGTAGCGCGTCGGCTTCAGCCGCAGCGGCGTCCGCCGCTGCCTTCTGGGCCGCGCGCTGCTGCGTCAGCTTCGTGATGAGCGGATCCGCAGCATCGGTGACGCCAGCCTGAGCGGCCCGATACCGCAACAGTTGATCGACCGACAACCCGAAGGTGCCGACCTGGTCGCGCAGCGAGTCAAGCAGTCGATCGCCGGCATCGCCCACCTTCTTCGTGGACGCGGCCAGATCCTCGTTGGCTCCGCTAGCCTTGGACATCGCGGCCGCCAGCGACAGCGTCGCGCTGGCGGATTCCTTGACGATGGCCTCAAGGCGAGCGACTGCGGCCTGCGTGGCTTGCGCCGCGCCAAGCATCGCCTGCTGCATGGCCTCTGCCGCGCTCCCGGCTTGATTGGCCGAGTTCGTGAGTTGGTCCAGGTCCTTGTTCGCCGACTTGACCTCAGAGGTGTCGACGCCTAGACCGAGGGTGGTGATTTCGTCAGCCATCGTTGTAGCCAGTCTGTTAGTTCGAATCGCCCGCAACAATGCGGGTGGAAAGGGTCAGCCCGGCATCGGACACGTGCACGCGCAGAACTAATCCGTCGGTCGCGATGCTGGGGTGCCTCTGCCGCGCTTGGCAGAACTGCTTCAAAGGAAGCGCGTCAAGCCCGACCGCTGCAAATTCCGATGCGGTCTGTGGCGTCAGGTCCTCGAACCATGGGGTGATCAGGAAGCCAGGGACGATGGGATCGGTCATTTGGAACTCGTCCAACTCCGGATCAAAGGAGAAGATCGCAGCTCTGATGCGCCCTCGCGACTTCGAGAATCCGCCAACGATCCCCTCGGGATACCGAACGCCTTTCTCTGCTGGCGCGTGGGTCGGGCGGATGTCCCTTCGGTGCTGATCAAAGACGGCCCGGAGAAGCGCGTCGAACGCATCCATGAACTCGTCGAAGTCCTTGTGAGCCATGAGCTCAGCTGCCAGCGATAGCCCCGTCAGGAACGATTCGTCGCCCCGTGCAGCGACGACCGCACCGTAACGCGCGACAACGTGCACCCTAGGCCCCGGCTCGAGAGCCTCTTCGAAGGGTGTTCCATCGGTGCGCGTTCCAGCAAGCTTCCATCCCGAGGCTCCGGCTTCGACGATGAGCGTGCGGGAATCGCAGAAGGAGTTGAGGATGGTCATGCACACACCTCCGGGGCGGTGAGGACGGCTGGGGACATGTGTCCTCCTCAGCGCGAGCTCGCGCCGTCGGTCTTCGCGGCAGTTCGCCGCATGAAGTCAGCGATGGCTTGACGCCGGACATCACGGTCAGCGGATGCCAACGGCCAACGCTGGTCGTGCTCGCGTTGGCGCTTCTCTGCTTCGATCTCGGAGGGGGTTTGGGGACGGTTGTTGGTTTGCATTGCGTTTAATGGATTGGGTTGATGAACGTCGGGACTGCGCAGAACTGCGCGGTCATCCTGTGTCTGGGGCCGTGCGTGTTGGATACGGCTCACCGTCTTCTCCCAGCCCGGACTCGCCGAGGATCGCGGGAACCTTCATGCCTCGGTCTCCTTGCGCGCCGTACGCCGGTAGCTGGGCCAATCGAACTTCACCAGAGCATGGGTCTGGCGCAGTCGATCGAAGGTGCGCTCGCCCAGCGAAGACTTGAGCCCTTGCGCATCCTGGTTCGTGATGAGGATCGATGGCCGCACCTCCGCATACCGCCGGTCCAGCACATCGAACACGATGTTCTGCTCGCCCTCGGTACCGTACTGCACGCCGACCTCATCGATCACCAGCAGGTCGATCTCCGATCCCAGCAGCCGAAGGACCTCGCGCTCGGTGCGCTCCGAATTGCGCGACCACGTCTCGCGGACCATGCGGATCATCCCCATGCAGGTCACGTACTGCACCCAGCGGCCCGAGCCCATCAGCGCGAGCATCGCGGCCGAAGCGAGGTGCGTCTTGCCGGTGCCGGGCTTGCCCGAGAGGATCAGGCCACTTCCCTTCGACGCGTAGGCGACGAATCCTTCGGTGAAGTCGCGGACGACCGTCAGCGCTCGAAGCTGCACCTCGTCCGCCGCGTGGAAGGACTCGAAGGTCCGGTCCTGGAACCGCAGCGGGATGCAGGTCTGGCCGATAGCCTCTTGGCGCTCGCGTGCCAGCCTGTCCGCCTGCCGGCGGCGCTCCTCGTCGCGCTGCTCGCGCTCGGCGGCCTGCTGGCACTGCGGGCACTGCAACCAGATCTCCCGCTTCCAGGCCTCCAGGCGGAACCCCTTCGACCCGAACTCCCCGTGCTCCGGGCATACCGCGTCCTTCGTGCCCAGGTCCGTGCGCGACGAGAGCGCCGCGCGCGGGCTTGGAACGTCGTCAGTTGAGCGATCCGTCATCGCCGACCCCCTTGCTGTAGTCCAACTCATCGAAGCCGGAATGGCGAGAAGGGCGGCTTGCCGGCGTGCCTCTTGCTCCCTTGAGCGGGAACACTCCGACCCAGGAGTTCTGGATCGACTGCTCCAGCACTCGCTGCGGCTCTTGGCCCTGCTCGCGCAGTTCTCCCAGCTTCTTGACGATCAGGCGCGATGCCGCCGACGTCATCGGCTTGCGCATGGACTTCCGCATCTGCTCGAAGTCGCGCCACGTGTCCTGAGAGATCCAATCGGGAAGGACCAACGAATCGTCCCCACACTTGCGTGCCTTTACGGGTACATGGTGGTTCACTAACGGTTCTATGGTGGTTAGGGTCGCATCGGTGCGACCCGTCTCGTGCATGGGTGCGACCCCTTGCGCGCATCCATGCGACCCCTCTTGCGCGCCGGCGCTACCCGTCGCATCTATGCGACCCGTCGCACTGACGCCACCCGTCTCGGCCAGGGCTGCGATGCGCTCGAGGTGAAGGCGATAGTGCGGAGCCATGCCGGGCTTGCCGCCCGCACCGTTGGCGACCACCGACAGCAGGCCCTGCTCCATGAATGAATGGACGATTCGCTGCGCCTGGCTGCGGCTGATACCGACCTTCTCGGCGATTCTGGACATCGATGGAAAGAGACTGCCGCCCCGGTCGTCGCACCAGTCCGCCATCACGGCCGCGAGGAGCTTGTTGGTCGGCGGTCGGATGGGTGCATCGAAAACGATGGAAAGTGCCTTGACGCTCAAGCGGCCTCCCTCGGCTGATGCCCAGCCTTCCAGGCGGCGACCTTGGCTTGTCCGCGGTCGGTCAATCGCCAGCGGCCGATACGCGCCACTTCGCCATCCACATCAGTAACGTCAACGAATTCGGTGATCAACTCGTTTGCGGCGCTGAGGCCACGGGCGCGCAGCTTTGCAACCACGTCGGGCCCGTTCGCTGCTCCAGCGATCCTGCGGACGTGAGCGTTCGTGAGCGGGGCGCCTGTCATGAGAGCCGCCAAGACGCGTTCCTGCCGCGGACTCTTCGGACCTAGGAATGGCGTGTCAGCCGGCGACCCATCGGCGTTGAAGAGCGGACGTTGGTCGATGTCGCTCATCGCGCACCTCCCAGGTCCTCGAGAAGTCGCTCCGCCTGCTCAACTTCGCGCAGCGCGCGGGCGCGGCCGACGGAATCGACCAGCAGGAAGCCTTCGTCGGTTCGATGAAGTGCCAGACCCAGCAAGGCGAATCGAGCTTGGAGGTCGCGGAGATTCCGGAGGCTCTTGCGTTCGGCGTCGGTCTGTGGAAAATGAAGGCGTTCGACTTCCTGATGGCCCGGCGCCGCTGCAACGGCTGACCGGGCCTTCCCATTTCTGGCGAATGCGTCGGGATCAACGCATCCGGCGATGACGCCGGGAAGGACCTCTCCGGCCATCAGGCGGAGACTCCCAGCACACGGCGGATGTCGGCCATGGGCCACGCGAGGCGGCCGCCGACTCGCCGCGGTTGGAGTGGGCCGCTGTCATAGCAGGCCCAGACGCGCAACGTCCGGGGCTTGCGACTCAGGTAGTAGGCCGCTTGCTCCGTAGTGACAGTGGGTCTGGTTTCTTGGTCAAGCGCCGGGAACAACGAGGTGCCATGGGAGGCTGCAGTCGTCGCGGTGACCTGGTGGGTATCGTTGAACATCGGAAACATCCTTCGCCTGCTCGGCGTTGCTTGGATGGTTCCGAAGTTTTCATTCCCCGATTTCCCGGGACGTTCCCTCGACTCCCTGGGGAAACGGAAGACTTCACTACGTCTTGCGGAGAGCGAGCTTCAGTTCCTTCATCCAGTTCTCGATGGTCTTCGAGCTCACTGCTTGAGGGATTTGGCGGACGACCAGCTTTCCGCGGTCGCTGCCGACGCCGATCTCAAATGGGCAATCTGGGTCATCATTCGCCGCCGCCTCAAGTGCCCTGAATAGCTCCTTGCCGGTCAGCGTTGGCCGGCTTCCGAGCACGTGTAGAACATAGGGCTTCACAAGATTTCGCCAGTTCTTGAAGGAGGCACTCTCCTGAGAAGGCAACTGCTGGGGCGACGCCGAATGCGTCAAGGGGTTGGGGGCGCCCTCTTCGGATGCAATAGCAGGGTCGCTCAACGCACCAGGCGAAAGGCGCTTGAGCTCTCGGTACTTCGAGATACCTCCCTCCTCTCTGATCGTCATCACAGCGACGGCATCGACGAGTTCGAAATAAACGTGGATGCCGGCGCCGCGAAGGAACAGAACTCCGTCGGCTGGCGACATCAATGGCGGTGTGCCTGGAACGCACATTGCTAGCGCGACGCGTCGGTTCATTGCCTCTCGGGTCTCGTGCCCCCAGCTCACCCGTTGCTCTTCGCTCGAACAGATAGTTGCCGCCTGCACGAGTGCCTCAAGGTCCCACATTCGAAGCGTCGCCAAGTCGCTGCATGCGAGCGAGACGCGAGCTTCATCGATCGAACAACCGTGGCTCCATCGAATCTCCTCGTGGTCTTCGCACAGGAGCAAGCCGCGCAGAATCTCTGAACCGATTCCGTCCAGTAAGTCCTTCGCGCGGACCGGGCGAGTAGCTGGGCGCGACGCCCATTCCCACCCATCAGCAGATTGATCTTCGCCCACAGCACGCCCTAAGTGCTTCCCTATTGAGGTACCCCGGCAGGCGGGCAGGGTTACCCGCTCTTCGGTTCGCGGGCCTAGCCGGGGCATGACTGTGGTCCTACGCGGGTGCTCCTGTAGCCAAACGCGGACCGTGCTGAACAGCATGTTCTTCAATCTCGATACCGGCCTGCTCAAGAATCCAGGCTTCAATCTTCACGTGATGCACCCGCAGGAGATCAAGCGGCCTGCGCTTGTAGTGCTTCTCCGCGGTCGCACTCGGTTTGTGTCCCTGGATCTGAGCCACGACGCCGGCCGGAATCTCCAGCCACTCAGTCAGGCTCGAGAAGCTGCGACGAAGGCCGTGAAGGGTCAGGCCGTCAATCCCCGCCGCCATGCATGCCCTCGAGTGCGCTGCCCGTGGCTCCGAAATGTGCCCCGACACGCTTCGGTCGACCAGCGGATCCACCTCGGCCGGCAGACCAGCCGCGGCGCGTCGACGCCCACGGCGTTGGACGTGGTGATCCTCCATGCTCACCGCTCGGAGGCTTGCAAAGACCCAACCATTGCGCTTTGGAAGGCTGGCCAAGAGGCGCTCCACGTATGGCGTCAGCGGGATGACCCGCTCCCCCTCAACCTTGTCCCTGATCGTCAGGCTCTTCCAAAGGAGGTCAACGTCCTCCCATTTCAGAGTGAGCACTTCGCCTGGCCTCGCGCCAACGAGAAGCAGCGTCTGGAGATAGGCGGAGATCGTTGCATTGGGGATGCTCTGAACTTGCTCAAACCAAGCCGCGAGTTGGCCACGCTGCAGCACGTCGTCCTTCGCCCCAGGGCGCCCCGCTGCCTCCTTCGCCTTCCGCGCATTGGCCGCGGCCACGTGGACCCGCCCCCTGAGGTCCTGCTCCTCTTCGGCCCAGCGCAAGAATGCCTTCAACAAACGCAGCGCGAGGCGCACACGAGCTGGCCGCTCAACCGCTTCCCTCACGGCCCACTGCTCAACTGCTTGGGGTGTTAGATCGACAAGCCGCAGGGCCATCAGGGGAGCCAGCGGGCCTGGCTTCGTCACCACGCCGGGCATCCGCTTTCTGGGTGCTCCTCCGGACTGAGTCATCTTGGCATGGTCGGCATAGTTGCGGTCACCCCAATGTGGTCGCCGGTCCGCGAGGTATCGCCCCCAAGCTTGGCCGACGGTCAGCGCGTTCGCCGCATCCTCCGCGGCGCGCGCCTTCCTGTCCGCCTGAGTCTTTCGATCGAGGTCCCTAGGATCGGTCCCTGCGTCCTTCAATACTGCGAGCCGACGCGCCTCGATGCGGGCCTCGTCGATCGTCCAGGACCGGACATCGCCGATCGTGCGACGCATGTTCCTCTGGTTGACCTTGGCCTCGAAGACGAAGCTTTTCGCGCCCGCGGCGGTGACTCGAACCCGCAGGCCTGGAGCCTTGGTGTCGCGAAGGAATGCCTGTGTCTTTCCCGTCGGACAGATCAACCGGTCGATGACGCCAGTGGTCAACTCTGCCGGCTGCGTCAGGTCAAGAGGAGAGCTTTTGGATGGACGTGCCATGAGTGCCACCGAGTAGCGCGGCCTCTATGTAGCCGCCATGTAGCCGATTCGAATGCATTTTGATGCACACGGATGATAACAGAAACTGTACATATGAACAGTACGAACACGGCAACTCATTGATTCGTATAGGAAGCATGAACGTCGCCGCACATCCATGCACGTTGAGACGCGAGGATTGAAAATCCGCGTGTCGGTGGTTCGATTCCGCCCTTGGCCACCAGAATTCATGAGTGCCATCACGCACTTGCAAAAAGCCCCGCGTAGTTCGTCTACCCGGGGCTTTTCTACTATTTGATCCGCTTGTCTACAAATCGGAGCAGCCATGAGCAACCGCGTGAGGCGCACTCCTGCTGAGCTACGTGAAGCGCTCCATGAGCAGGTTTCAATGTTGCAGCTGGCAGTCGAGAATTTCGACGGGGGGGCGATAGTTGCCGGAAAGCAGATCGCGGCGGTTTTGAGAACGCTCCTCTATGCGCCGAACACCAACCGAAAGGGCAACAGGACTAGCCCACTTCTGCACCAACTGAACTTGGTGCGGCATCGGTTCTTGAATACCGCAACATCCATTCGTGCTGAGCATCTGAGCGTCATTGGAAATCAGCGTCCGAAAGGGCTGATTCCAGCGTGCGGCTTGGTCAACCTGGTCTTCTGGCCGGGAGGAGCCGCCTTCTATGCGCCGCTTGACAATCGGGAGCCGGCAAGGTTTCCGAATGCCCCTTACTCCGATTGGTGGACCAGTCCCGTATTGCGTGACACGGGCGGCAACTTGGCCAGCCGCCTAGATCTCGTTTCGCATGTCGCCTCGACGGACGGAGGCGCTCACGTTGACGCAGAGCTCGATAAGCACTTTGTCGGCTGGAAGTCTGGGGTTTCGCTCGGCTGGAATGTGAGCAAGAACGGCATGCCAGCAACCCCGATCAAAAACATCGAATTGCATTGCATGCGGCAGATCGCGCACGACGTACTGAGGACGTTGAGCGGCGTGGCACCATGGGCTTTTGACAAGGCGTACGCCTATCCACAACGCCCAAGCCACCCAGAGGGCAGCTCCTGGTTTGACGACGGCGTAGTCTTGGTCGGCGGTGCAACCTTCGGGCTGGAAGGCACGTCAGTGGTGCTCAGCTCCGATGCATAGCGACAGGCCGACCTCGCCCTATCGGAGCGGAAGAACGCGCTCGCCCATTCGAGCCCGCACATAGTGTTCAGTCATGTCGCGATTTCGATGACCGAGCAATTTTTGCGAGTGCGCAAGGTCCCCGGTGTCAGTCGCGGCCTTGGCACGGATGTCCCGAAACTGGAAATCCACACCGGCCGCACGCCGCGCTTTGTCGAAGCGTGAGCGTAGAGCAAATGTGCCCAGCGGCTTCCCGTCATCGTCCTGAATCAGCCAGGCACTTAGGCGCTCGCGCGGTCTGGCGTCGATGCGTTCGATCAACGCAGCCAGCTCGCCCGTCACCTCAATGGCACGCTTGGCCTTCGTCTTGTTCTGCACGATCCACAACGCCCCGTCCCGCAGGTCCTCGCGCTTGATCTTCACCACGTCCGCCGGCCGCTGACCGCTGAGAAGCGCCAGGTCCATCGCATCGCGCAGCGTTTGGTCTGCCTGCTCCCACACGGCCCGGAACTCCTCGTCGCTGACATAGCGCTCGCCCCCTACGATTTCCCCATCGTCGTTGAACTTCAACTTCGTGCCGATGTTCGCCGGCACCTCGCGGGACAGACGTTGTGCCAACTCAGCCAATGGGACTGCGGCGAACTCCTCGTCCGAGAGATCCGGGAAGCTTGACCTGATCTTGTCCTGCACATCTTGAGTGAGCAGGAGGCCCATCATCTTGAGGCCGGCGAGACGCTCGTCCCCAAGCGTGTGCCCCCCAACGAATTCGCAAGGTTCAGCAGGGCGTCGCGTTCGTGATCCCGTAGCACCATGACGAGAAACGCAACTTGGATGGCCGCCTTGATAGCTCGGCGCTTGGTCCGCAGCCCTTCAAGGGCAGCGTGGGAAGTCTGGAATGGGTGTTCGGACCCGTAGATCAGATGGTTCGGCGTGACATGCAACGCCTCGCAAAGGATCCGCAGCTCACGCGTGCCTGGACGAGAAGATCCACTTTCGTAGCCCACGATGGCGGTCCGCGACACGCCCTTTTCGTCAGGATCGGACCACTTGGAACGGACGCTCACCTGCTGCTGGGTCATTCCCTTCGCTTCGCGCGCCTCGCGAAGGCGGCGGCCAATCGCGGCATCGCTCGTGTCTGCGGCCGGGGGTTTCGCGCTGATCGTCCTTCGGGGTGTTCTCCATCGGTCCTTCCCTTGACGCGGCACGCGTCGGGACGGCCATTGTCGAAGCACCCGCCACTCGGGCTGCGCACATCAGAGGCATCTACAAGACCGCCGCGCCTGTGCTGATCTGCGCCGCTCGCGGGGACGAATGCAGATCCGATAAGAGCGCGCAACCTCGCCTAAGTGCCTGTCACGACTCGACTTCCGCCGAGATTGAAAATCCGCGTGGCGGTGGTTCGATTCCGCCCTTGGCCACCAAAGATTCGAAGCCCCTGATTCCGAACGGAGTCAGGGGCCTTTTGCTTGTGAACATTCGTCCGGCGCAGACGGCTTGAAGCCCCAACTTGCTTCGGCCCCTTCTCTTAGGCTAGCTAGGCTACTTATACCAAGGGGTTCGTGCTCCAGAACGAGTGATTGACGATCGCCCGCAGATTCGCGAACGTATATCCCCCACGTCGACTAAAGAAGGGCGCAAGATGACCCATCGTCGAGCCATCGATGTCCTGGCCGCCTTTTGGGACGGCAAGCTGCCAGTGGATGTGGTGGCGATTGCTCAGAAAATGGGCGCGCATGTGTTCTCCTCACCAGACCTCGGCCCCCTCAGCGGAAAGATCGAATTAGTGGCCGGTCTTCCACACATTTATTGCAATAGTTCTGAGTCGACCATTCGCCAGCGATTCACCATCGCCCACGAGATCGGCCATCTGGCGTTGGGACATGTATCCCCCGAATGTGCTCAGCATCGCGAGGATCCAGCTTCCAATTTCTCCGGTGTGCTCTCTCCGATTGAGCGTGAGGCGAATGCATTCGCTGCGCAATTACTGATGCCAGAGAACGTTCTCGAATATGCCGGGCGGTCTCAAGTTTGAACCGCAACACCTGTCATTGAATTGATACTGGAGCCTGATGCGCATTTGCCAAGGTGAGCGCAAAGGCCTGAAGCGGCGTGTTCCATCCGAGCGTCTGTCGCGGTCGGG